>JBFWRU010000001.1:0-685835 GCA_050248735.1 Nitrospirales bacterium
GTGGCACGGCGACGTTAGTTATTATCGCGCGCAAAATCGCCCGAGCCGCGTGGTCCATTCATCGCTATCAGACGACTTTTAACCCGGACCGGCTCACAAAAGGCTTGACCTAAACCATAGAATCTCAGACAAGGCCCGCCAGGCGATTAGAGCGTCCGCCCCTGGAGCCAGGCTGCAGGCGTCTGGCAATGGGGGAAGTGGGTGGAGTATAAGAAGCTTGGGAGATTGCATGTCATAAAAGAGATTTACTTGCCTTTGGTGGGTGCTAAAAAAGTCTAATTGGTGAGTGGAAAAATAACAATTCGCCTCTTAAGTTGATCTGTAACATACAATTAGATCTTGATCTATACTTATCGGAACATTTCACCTGAGGAGTTGGGGGAATTAATATGGCCACAAAAAAGAAAGAAGCATCGAAGAAAGTGAGGGCTAAAATTGCCAATCCTGCGAAGTATCCTCGTCATTCCCTAGAAAAATCCTTGAGAATTCCGCTGGCGATTTTGAATCAAAATGCTGGTAAAGAATGTTCAGATCAAGAGTCGGCTGCATTTGTTGGTGTTAGCTACAATGGACCCTATATGTCTGAAATAGGCTCAGCAAAAAAATATGGGCTGTTAAGTAGTCCAGGGACAAAAAGAGTTGTTGTTACTGATTTGGCAAAAAAAATACTGCGGCCACAGTCTCCAGATGACGAGACTAATGGATTACGACAAGCCGTTTCAAACGCACCAGATATTGCAGATGTGTACCAGCACTATAGAGGTGAGAATATTCCAGATGAAATGTTTTTCGAAAATACTTTAGTGGATAATTTTAGGATACCGCGTGAGAAGGTGGCAGAATTTAAAGAGATATTCTTTGAAAATTTGAAAAAGGCAAAATTGATTGAAGAATCCAATGGCAAACAACGTATTCTAGATATTTCGCATGAAACATCAGATGTTTCTCATAAATCAGAAAGAATTCAGAAGCTAGAGAAATCAGTAAAAGTTAACGCCAATGATTCCTGTTTCGTGATGATGCCTTTTGGCGACCCCTTAGGTAGGTACTACAGCGCCATCTATGAACCAGCAGTCAGAAAGGCTGGGTTGCTTCCAGTTCGAGCAGATGATGATTTGTTTGGTACGGGAAAAATCATAGATCAGGTGTGGCGCGGTATAACCGAAGCCAAGGTTTTAATAGCGGAGCTTACCTCTAGGAATCCGAATGTCTTCTATGAGCTAGGTTTAGCACATGCACTTCAAAAGCCAGTAGTCCTAGTGTCTTCAAATGAAGAAGACGTACCATTTGATCTCAACCATATTCGGGTAATTTACTATGATATGTCTGATCCATTCTGGGGTGAAAAACTGATTGAAAAAATTGCTGAAAACATTCTTTCAGCCATTAAAAATCCAGAAGAGGCGATATTTAAACACCCTCATGGTGCATGAAATTAGCAACATGGTCAACTGAACCCTCCTTGCGTCGGCCTTTCACCCAGGGCATTAGGATGGAAATGTAGGCGTCATTTTTTTTGAAGGACAAAATTTTTTGTTGTTGTTTACAGAGTTGATGCAGGGCCTGAAGCTAAACCACGAAATCTAGAAATCTTAATGATGGCATGAAGTCTTTATTGAAGGGTATTAGTGAGTCACCGAAGTAAACTAAAGGGTTCGGATTGAGAAGGTTAGGAGGGCGAGAAGAAACATTCCTGTTCCTAAAGCCGCTTCAGTCAGAATAGGATTCAGACCGGCTAAGAAGTTGTTATGACTTTCCTTATGTAAAAGTACCTCAGATTGGGTCCCCAGCCACCAAACGATTCCGGCGAACACCCTTGCTCCGGCCACAATGTGACTTCCTGTGCTTGTTGCCAAACCAAGGACCATGAGATGGCGCGGCCAGGCGGACACCTTTGTCGCGGAAGATGGATTGGATATTTGCCATTCACGTATCTACCAGAGGCCCAAGCCCTGTCTCACCATGATCAAGATCATGCCAAAGACCAATGACAGGTTGGGTTCCAGTTCGATGCCTGGATGAGGCACTAGAATCCAGAGCAGTCCGAAGGCTGTGGTGAGCCACAGCAAGTGGAAACAAAATAATCTGAATATTCAGGAAGTCCGATTGAACGAAAGACCCCAAGGGGCTAGTCCCCTTAGGGTCTTTCAGGGTTCCGTCACCCTTTTCGAATAATCCCATGGTGACAAAGGGTACCTTGTCCGTCTAGCAGATTGTCTCCATTTTTTACTTCTGAGCCCAAAATACTATCGGACTTTTTTTAACGCGCTCTTCGCCTCATTTCTGATAAAAGGAGAAGATTTTGAGCGTGAGAGCTGCAGGATGTTCTCACGCAACTGCGCACTTCCGGATTTCGCGGCTGAGCGAATGGCAAGTTTTTGAACGCCAATATCTTTATCCTTCAATAGCCGGGTCAAGACTTTATCGGCTAGTCCTTTTTTGAGATGTTGAACGGCATATGCGGCTGCCACCCGAATCGTGATATCGGTGTGGCGGGATGCCTGTTCAATGGTTGGAAGGGACTCTTCTCCCCCGATCATTCCCGCCAGACAGACGGCCTTACTGGCCAACATGGTATCTTTTTGGCTTGCCAATTTTTTAAGCAGCGGCAAGGCCGCTTTCCCAAGTTTTTTCCCCGCTTCGTAATCGGGTTCTTCCGGTTCCAGGAGAGCTTTTAGTGTTTTCATTGTGACGGCCATAATGCCTCCTTACATGTTAGGTGTTCGAATCATTCAAGACTGAATCCACTGTCCGCCATTGTCCGCCCTTCCTGAAGGGTGAGATCCGGCGGCGGATTCGTGATATTTGAGGTCCCATTTCCGGTCATCAGCCGGTTGTTATTGTTGACATGGTTTAACCCTAATACGTGTCCGACTTCATGTCCCATGGTCCATCTGGTAGCTCCTGAAGCGACGACGCAGGCGGGCACTCCATCAGGATGTGCGGCACAACCATTAAAGGCCGGATTGGTTGCGCGGACAAAGTAGACAGCTACATCGTTTCGTTGAAGCCTATTCCGGTTACGAAATAGCTGTCGTTGCTCAGCGGTCACACTTCCCCTTCTGCACTGTCCGACATCCACCGTCGTCAATGCCGGGAGATTTAATCGCTGAGTGTTGACCACTTGAACGAGAAACCCTCGAGACGCATAGACCGTCCTCATGTCCCGTAACATGTTGGTCACAGAAATTGTGGGAGACACCAGGATTTTGAGGCCCAATCGAACAACGGAAAGCACGCCATCTGACGAACTGTGCCAGATATTATTGGTGCTATTTCCCAGGTGCACCATATGCAACCGACGGCCAAGGGTCGCTAGGGCCGGGGCTCTCTTGCTGGATTGATTGGGAATTTTGACATTCGGGGTCCACTGGGTGCCGTCGAAAACGGAATACCAAATTCTATTGGAGGAATTGCCGAGGTGAACCATATGCAGGCGTCCCCCAAAAGTCGCCAGGGCTGGGGATGCTTTGCTTGTTTGATCAGGAATTCTCACGTTGGGTGTCCAGCGGGTGCCGTTGAAGTTAGAATGCCAAATGTTATTGGAGCTATTTCCCAGATGCACCATGTGCAGCCGACCTCCAAATGTGGATAACGCCGGGGCTCTCTTGCTGGATTGATTGGGAATTTTGACATTGGTGCTCCATCGTCGACCATCGAATGTGGAATGCCAAATATTGTTTGAGCTGCTCCCTAAATGCACCATGTGGAGCCGGCCCCCAAAGGCAGCCAAGGCCGGAGACGCTTTGCTTTTTTGTCCTGGGATTTTGACGTTGGTGGTCCACCGGCGACCATCGAATGTCGAATGCCAGATATCTTTGGAACTGCTGCCTAAATGCACCATGTGGAGTCGGCCGCCAAAAACAGCCAAGGCCGGAGACGCTTTGCTTTTTTGTCCTGGGATTTTGACGTTGGTGGTCCACCGGCGACCGTCGAACGTCGTATGCCAGATATCATTGGAGCTGTTCCCCAGATGAACCATGTGAACCCGTCCACGGAATAAAGCCATAGCGGGACTGGCTTTACTTTTCTGTCCACTAATCCTCACATTACTGGTCCAAGGCATTGTGATCCTCCTTGATTGCCCCTCATACAGGGAATGATTAAAAAACCATTTTTGGGGGAGATGTAAAAATGGCTGGACTTCTATTCAGATTATGTCGGTATTACGCAAACCCAATGCCAAAACAAATTGCAATGTCAAAAATATAAGGAAAGATAAATGTTTTTAAAGGTTGAGGGGGATTTAAAAAGGAGGCAATGAGGAGTGGATCTGCGTCTACATTGGGTTACCGAGGTCAAAGTGTATTCTGATATTTTTTCCTCATTGGTCAACATTTTTGGATTTTTACAGGAGGACTATTGAACTCTGCCATTTTTTTCGTAAGGACTCAGCAGTCAAGGCTGTATCCCAGAAACGAAATTTGTATCCATTTGGATAATCTCAAAACTCCCGGTCCAAAGGATCCTCAGCATTGAGGCCCACATCGCGTTCCATTGCACGATAACCGTGTTCCTATCGATCGCACGTCAATCGACTCATTGCTCAATGCTCGTCACGCAGTGTCTTTGGGAAAATTAACATGATCAGGCTTTCGGGGGCTTAATACTGAATCTGTCGAAGGAAAAACCGGAAGAATCAAAAAATCCGAATGTCTAATGAAGATTTTTGGGAGAAGGGGAAAGGGAAAGGCTTCTCAATGTGTTTAGAGGTCTCGAGATATCTTGAGCTGACACGGGGCTAGAAGATGAGGAGCTGGGAGCGGATGGAGAAAGCTACGAGGCCCATGAGGATTATGGCGATTCCTAAGGCTGCTTCGGTCCAGATGGAACTTCGGAAAAACCGACGATCTGAGTCTCCCCCGATTGGATGGGAGTCATGGAGGGGCTTCTCCAGCCACCAGACGATTCCGGCCAAGGCGCTGGCTCCCACGACGATAGGGCTTCCGGTACTGGAGGCCAAGCCAAGGCCCATCAGGAGGCGTGGCCAGATAGGGACTTTCACTGCAGAAGTGGGCTTGGATATTGACCATTCCCGTATCCACCAGAGGCGCAAGCCCAGTCCCGCCGTCATCATGATCAGGCCAAACACCAACGACATGTTGGGTTCCAGTTCAATGCCTGGATGAGGCACCAGAATCCAGAGCAGCCCGAATGCCGTTGTGAGCCATGGCAAGCCATGGACAAATGCCCGTGCGGCCACGTCTTTCCATTGGTTTCGCGCATAGACCAGCACCAGGCCGCTTGCGATTCCTATCAGCATTCCTCCCAAGATGTCCGTGGGAAAGTGGGAACCTTTGATGACGCGGCAGGTGGAGACAAACGCAGCTAAGCTGAACCATAGAACCTGGGCACCAGGGAAGTAAAAGGCCAGGACCGTGGCCACGGAAAATGATCCGGAAGTGTGGCCAGACGGAAAGGAATCCAGTCCGCTTTCCAATGATGGCCTGATGTCCCATGGAGTGGTGTCCATGATACGCGGGCGAGGCCTGCTTAAACTGTGCTTCAGGATTTGCGTAAAGACGGCGCTCATCCCGTGCGCGAGAAGTGAATGCCAGCAGGCCCATTTCCAACGATCCGAGTTCAACCAGAACCCGATTGCACCGATGCCCAAGGAAATGAGGACTAACGTCAACCCTTTTCCGAGGGCATTACCAACGTCGCCGACCTGATCAACCAGCGGATCTGTAAAGCCATGGACGATGTTTAGGGTGGGGTGATCCAGGTGTCCCATAGCGGCAAACAGCAGGATGATGAGAACGAGGGAAAGGCCGATGATTGAATTTGATATGTGGTTGGACGGGCCAGGAGAAACGGGTGAAGCAGGAGAAAGTGGTTGCTCAGTCACAGTGGAATAGTATCTTTGAATGTTCCTTAGCCTTCCCTCTCTCTCCCAGGGGTGAGGGGAATTTATGGGACCCAATCCGCTATGAAAATATTGTATTCCCCTTTGGATGCGGCGTTACGGTCGGAGGACCATACCAGTTTGGTGCCGTCGGGAGAAAACATGGGGAAGCTGTTGAAATTGCCGTCAAAGGTGATTTGTTCCTGTCCGGTGCCGTCATCGTTGATGACATATAAATGAAAACTCGGGGGGCCTTGGTGCCCTTCTGGGGTGGAGAGGTTGGAGGCAAAGATGACGCGCTTCCCGTCTGGGAGAAAATAGGGAGCAAAGTTAGCCCGGCCGTTTTTTGTGATGGGTGTCTGTTGCGACCCGTCGGCATTCATGATGAAGATTTCCATATGGGAGGGTTCCACCAGATTTTTGGCCAGCAGTTCCTGGTAGCCTTTGATGTCTTTGTCGGTGGCCGGGTGATGAGCCCGATAGACAATGCGTTTGCTGTCAGGTGAGAAGAACGCACCGCCGTCGTAGCCAATCGTTTCTGTCAGACGTTTCACATTGGTGCCGTCCAGCTTCATGGTGTAGAGATCCAGATCGCCGTCTCTCACCGAGGTCCAGACAATCGTTCGCCCATCCGGCGAGATCGTGGCTTCGGCATCATAGCCCGGCGTGGTGGTGAGCCGTTGGAGGTCCCATCCTTTGAGGCTTATGGTGAACAGATCGTAATCATCCAGGGCCCACCGGTATCGCGCGCCTCGTGCCGGCTCCGGGGGACAGGATGTGCTGGTGACATGAGTGGAGGAAAATAAGACCCGGCGATCACCGGGATAAAAATACCCGCAGGTGGTGCCGCCGGTTCCGGTACTTACCCGGTAGACATTGGATCCCTCCAAATTCATGATGTAAATTTGGTAGCACCCGCGTTGAGTTTTCCCATCCGGTTCCAGGGTGGATTGATATACTAATTGACGACCGTCAAACGAAAAGTAGGCTTCGGCATTTTTCCCTGAGAAGGTCAGCTGGCGGATATTGGCTAAATGGGATTCGGATGGGATGGCAGGTGTGTCCAGGGGTTCCGTGGTTGGGGTGGGCTCTTGGCTCCATCCCGGAGAATACGTCAGTACAACTAAGACTGTCCAAAGCAGATAGATTTTTCCAATGCCAATTTTCGTATTCCAACCCATGGTCTGAACTTCTACCTCCTCTTCGTCCCCTTCTGAATCAAGAGGGACCCTCAATCCTGTGAGCCGTTAATGCCGATAGTGCGGATTTTGTCTTGCGCGTCCTTATGGTGAAGGAAGCATAATTTCCTGTGCTGAGTGTACTGGGTCAAGGAGCCCACGGGCAACAACGTGTCCTTGTTGGAAGACCAAATAACTATCCCACCCATAAAAAAATAACAGACGGGATACGGGCATCATGGCCTCAGGGGACAGTCCAAAGAAAAAGGTCATGGTATGTCCGGGATGATCCGGGTGTGGGCAGGACAGTAAAAAAGCCATGTCCGGTGATTCGTAGGGCTGGTTCAGGATGGTGACCTTCCGTGAAGACACATGGACGACGTCCTGACATAGATTGCGAGAACGATCCTCTAACGTCTGCCGGGCTATTGCCCCTATGGTCAGATAGGAACCTGGTTGTGTGTAGTCAGGATGATTAGTGCTGACGATGGTGATATGGAGTTGGTGCTTCAATCGTTGCATCAGTGATGCGTAGGCCTCTTCCTCTGCCGTCGTTGGAGCGTGCGGGAGAATGACAGTGCGCGAGGAATCGGTCTCCCAGAGATTTAACATCGGAGGGAGTTGGTCGCGGCCCAGTCGCCGGAGGATATGGTGATCGGGATCAATCCGGAGTTTCGTGGGACGGGCGGGAACCTGCAAGTCCAGCGGGGAGAAATTCCCGGACAGGGGCAAATTGGTGAAATGGGTGTCGCCCCCTTCCAGTTCAACCTGGAGGGGAAGGGTGACCCGATAGCTTGGATCGTGTTGGGTGATATTTCCAGTAATTGAAAATTGTCCAGGTTTTTGCTGATCCTCCCTTACCGCGACGTTTTTCCAGTCCAGGTCTGGTGCACCAGCGCGGTTTACCCATTGTTTGAAGAACCAGCCTAAATCCTGGGCTGATACTCGGGAAAATATTTTCTCCAAATCCGGCCATTCGATATAACGGCCGGTACCTTCCTGAATGATCTGTCTGACTCCATTGAAAAAGGCCTGGTCGCCGATTTCCTGTCGCAGCATATGAAAAACCAATGCGGTTTTTTGGTATCCCACTGCGTTATCCCGGCGGGTTTCTTTGTGGTGGAACTCGTGGATGGGGTAGTCGTCCTGAGGTGAGGTGTAGACATTATATTCATGATGCATGCGGCGGCGCGTGTTGAAAGCATCATGTGTCTTGCCGGTCACTTCATCGTAATAGTAATTGGACAAATAGGTCGTGAGGCCTTCAACCCAGTTTCCCTGAGTAAAGTCATTGAACACGGAATTGCCGAACCAGGAATGGACGATTTCATGTCCCAGGGAATAGGGCTGGGTGTACCCGCGACGCATGACCCCTTGACCCAAAAGTGTAAAGGCGGGCATGCCCAGTCCGCTGGGGAAAAAGTTCTCGGCTACCGCAAACGTCGAAAAAGGATATCGGCCCAGCAGGCCGGTATAAACTTTCAAATATTGGATGGTCGCATCCAGGTATTGAGGTGCCAAGGCAGCTTCTTCGTGAAACAGATAGGTGGCAATTTGAATATCCTGCCATTGTCGTATCTCCACTTTGAAGCGGTTAGCCGACACCGTCAGGGCTTGGCTGGGAGTCTGGATGTACCATGTGGTGGTGTGTGTGCCACTTCCCTGTATGCGTGCCAATGGTTTGCCCTGTGTCACAGCTTCCCATCCTTCGGGAAGGGTCAGGTTCAGCTTATAGGTGTGAAGGACGCTTTCCCATACGGGATACCAGAAGGTTTCCGAGCTTAAATAAATGCCCTCGGGCCCAATGTGCCCATTAGTTTCATCCGGTCTGACAAAGCGAAGGTCGCCGGAGGCTTGAGGGGGATCATTGATGTGTCCCTGGTAGGCGATGGTTACCTTCAGGAATTTGAATAACGGTTCCTGTGGGGCAATGGGGATGGTGATGCGCTGTCTGGTCGGAACGGGTGTCTCGTTCGGGGAAGTGGATGTGGCGAGTGGCTCTATCATCATGGTGGAAAGGGGGATGGGCATTCCGTCGATGTCCAGACTCCTGATCGTCAGGTGAGGGTTGATCTGAAACGATACGGTTTTGGACTCAATGAGGGTTGACGGAATGGTGAGGACATCACGCACAATGATTTCATGAGTGTCAGGGCTGAGTGTGACTTCCAGGTCATGGTGAATCGTCGGTAATCCCCGTGCTTGCACAGGATCCGTATTCATCGAAAAAAGGATGAAGATGAAAAAAAGCCAAACAGAAAAACTAAAAGGGGATAATGTAGGCATGAGAGTCTTGGGGATGGAGTAATTTCGATATTTTCGAGTCAGTCTACCAAGAAAATGACGATTGCAATGAAAGTTCATGAATGTCCTGGTGGGCAGGTGCTGTCGGATCAGTTTAAGGATTGTTCAGTCGGAAGCAGGGCATTCACGAAGGCTTCGGCCTGAAAGTCTTGAAGGTCTTCAGCACTCTCTCCAACTCCCACTAGGCGGATGGGCAGGTTCATTTCTTCGACAATGGCCACGATGACTCCGCCGCGGGATGTGCCATCCAGCTTGGTCAAGGCCAACCCCGTGACTCCCAATGCTTCGTGAAATTGTCTGGCTTGGACAATGGCATTTTGCCCCAAGGTACCGTCCAGTACCAGAAGGACTTCATGCGGGGCGCCCGGCATTTCACGGTGGATGATCCGTTTGATCTTTTTCAACTCATCCATCAGATTGACCTTGGTGTGTAATCGTCCGGCCGTATCAATGAGGACCACGTCTACTTGCCTGGCTTTGGCCGCCATGATCCCGTCATAGACTACGGCAGCAGGGTCGGAGCCTTGTTGATGACGGATGACTTCGATGCCGGTTCGTTGGCCCCAGATTTCCAATTGCTCAATGGCGGCCGCGCGAAAGGTATCTCCCGCGACAAATAGGGGTTTGAGACCTTCCTGAATGAACCGATGTCCCAGTTTGGCCATGGTGGTGGTTTTCCCGACCCCGTTAATCCCGATCATCAATAGGATGAAGGGCCGGGGACCCTTCCGAATCAGGTCAACCAGATGATCCGCCTCCCCTTTTTTCAAAATATCCGTCAACAGTGTGTGAAGGACCTGCAAGGGTGTGGTGCCCTGGAATCCTCCGGCCTGGTCCTTTACCGTTTCCATGAATTGGTTTACGGTCCGTACGCCAATGTCGGCTTGCAGAAGGGCGGCTTCCACTTCTTCCAGGTCATCCGGATTGATGGAGGTACCGGTCATCTTTCGGAAGGATTGTTGAACGACTTTCCGTGTTTTTGAAAGGCCGTCCTGTAAGCGTTTCAGCCAGCTCATGACTTGAGACTCATGAAATGATTAGTGAGCTGGCAAACACATATTAATTGGATCATGCTTTTTTAACCAAGGGTGGCACAGGAGTGAGCTGGCTGAAAATGGATTGTTCTTTTCGCTGCATCCGTCTGGCTTCTTTGGGAGATCGTTCATGGTCATAGCCCAGTAAATGTAAGATGCCATGGATCAAGAGCCGGAGAAGTTCCTGGTCAGGAGTGTTGCCAAAGGTGCCAGCTTGTGCCTGCGCCGTAGGCAGGCAAATGACGACATCACCAAGGAAAATCTCTTCTTGGCTCTTCAGAGGATCTATCGGAAAGGCTAAGACATCGGTGGCGTAGTCGCGGTTCCGGTAGGTGCGGTTTAATTGACGCATCCGTGTCTGACCGACCAGGCTCAAACTGAGATGAGCCGTGGGGTGCCCGGCTTTGCTGAGGATAGCCTGGGCCACGCGGGTGAGGGCGGGAGTCCGAATATGCCACTGTCGAAGGGACGAATGAAACCACACGGCCATGTCGGCTTATGATGTCGACCGGTTGCCATTGGCATCGGAATTGGGGTGGGAAGGAGCCTGCGCGGATCGGGTTTGTCCTTTGTGGGACGCCACATGCCCGGATTGTTGATCATACCGATCATACGCGTTGATGATGGCCCTGACCAGCCGATGACGGATAACATCTTGGTCGGTAAAGTACACAAACTGAATGCCGTCGATGCCAACTAGGATTTCGGCAATTTGGGCTAAGCCTGACTTATGTGGGTCTGGAAGATCGATTTGAGTGATGTCTCCAGTCACGATGGCTTTGGAATGTAATCCCATTCGTGTGAGAAACATTTTCATCTGCTCTGTTGTGGCATTTTGCGCTTCGTCCAAAATCACAAAGGCGTCATCCAAGGTTCGCCCTCGCATGAAGGCCAATGGTGCAATTTCGATTTCTCCCCGTTCCAGCAATCGATTGGCCCGTTCGATATCCATCATGGTATAGAGCGCGTCGTAGAGTGGACGAAGGTACGGGTGAACTTTGGCAAAGAGATCGCCGGGTAAAAAGCCTAAATGTTCGCCGGCCTCTACCGCGGGACGAGCCAGAATAATGCGGCTAACCTCTTTATTGGTCAATGCGGCTAGCGCCATCGCCATGGCCAGATAGGTCTTTCCCGTTCCTGCCGGGCCAATGGCAATGACCAGATCCGATTGTTCAATGGCCTCCAGATAGGTTTGTTGGTTGGGCGTTTTGGGGTTGACCCGCCATTTTTTGGTTGATTGCTGAACGTGAGCCGGGGCGTAGGGTTTCAGGGGAATGTCGGTTTTGTCCTCGGTGGCCTGGATGGCGCGTGACACGTCTTCCGGTTTCAAATCGTAGTAGCCCTTGGTCCAACTGGATAATTCCTGAAGGATATGCTCAGCCCGCTGGACTGATTCGGGTTGACCGTCGAGCATAATTTCATCGCCCCGCGCCGTCATGCGGACATCCAACTCATGTTCAATCATTTTTAAATGAAGATCGTGCGGGCCGTACAGGTTGGCTAAGTCTACGCCTTCTCGGAGTTTTAATTTTCGCACGTAAAAGTGTAACGACCCTTTGGATGAAAGATGAGGCTAAGCTTCTAACAGGGATTGTAACAAAGGTATCGGGTTGGCTCAAGAAACATGATCGCGTTAGCGTTTCTTTTGACAGGACGGGCAGTAAAAGGAGCTGCGGTCTCCTGCGATGCGTTTGATTGAGGTCTTACAACCGCGTGGACAGGGGTGGTGCTCTTTTTGGTACACCAGATGGGCCTCCTGAAAATGTCCTCGCGACCCATCGGGAGCCCGAAAATCCCTGATGGATGATCCTCCTGCGGCAATGGCCGCCTGGAAGGTCTGTCCCATGGCTTGAAATAACCGGTGGCAGGTGGTGAGACCCAGACGATTGCCGTGTGCATGAGGATGCACCCCTGCGCGGAATAAAATTTCATTCGCGTAAATGTTCCCGATGCCAGCTATATGGTGCTGGTTTAGGAGAAATGGTTTCAGGCGTCCTCGACATCCTTTGATCAAGGAGATGAACGTCGATTTATCCAAATCGAGCGCTTCAGGGCCGAAACGACGTCGGGTAAAGGTTTCGAGTTCTTGATCGTTCAACAGCCAGATTCGCCCGAATCGTCGTGGATTCCAATAGTACAGATCGTGGACAGAAGCGCCGGAGAGCGTGAGATGCACATGAAGATGTTGGGGGGAAGCAACCAGACTTTGGTCAAAAAACCACAGGCCGGTCATCCCAAGCTCGGAAACAATGTGGCGTGTTTCATTCCGCCCCTGGCAGGTGACGATCACACATTTTCCTCGCCGCGTTACGTCAATAATGGTGGTATCCGTATACCATGGGACCGTAGGCAGTCCGGCACGAACAATATCCGCCCGGTTGATGTGAAGAGCGACGATGGTGCCTCCCCGAACCCGACTTTGAAGGGACCGACGAATGATTTCGACTTCTGGAAGTTCAGGCATGGGATTGTAAGATGGAGATGCCCGTATCAGCGGATGGGATGAAAAGTTTAAGCATTGCGTGATGACCGGAATGTTCAGGTAGCCAAAGGTGCAGTTGTATCAGATTCCTTATTCGAGGGGGAATATGGGAACGGATTTTCCAACTTCATTATAACTCCTGTTATTGGAATCTCAGATAAAAAGGTTTCTCATGCTGGCATTGCTATGAACTGTTTTTTGGACGGCAGCGGACAAGGGATATTAGGATTTAAGAGCGGGAAAGATTCCGTAATAGAGGGACTGTATAGTTGCGGGACTGACTGTGGAGGCCTATACTGACAATATATGATTTGACATATTGCAAGGATGAGGGAAGGAACAAGCTACTCAATGGGATTACCCAGTGTGAAAGAGGTCGAAGGCCGGTTAGGGGAAGTGCAATGTGCGATTTGCAAAAAAAATCGTTTCGGCATTGATAGCCGGAGTGTCTCGGAGGACGGCAATTGGAAGGCCATATGTCTGGGCTGTTTTTATACCTTTCCAGTTCACACTGATATGGATTTCTATTTGCAAACCCAACCGGATATTCCTTACCGTCTCAAAGAAATTGCCTGTACGGCCTGTCAGCACCGTGGGGTGTCTTTGGATTTTCGGGCTGTGCTCTCCGTTCGTGAGTCAGTGTATTTTGTGTCCTGCCCAAACTGTCATGCAAAGTTTCCTGAACGATCATTTCTGGAATCGTTTGAGTAAACTTCCCCGAGGAGATAGTGATCATGGAACACGCAAAGAAACCTGAAGGCCCCAAGGATGCTGAAGCCGCAGCCAAGGATGCGAAAGCTCAGTCTCCAAAAGTCAAAAAAGAATTGTCGGTGGTGTCTCTCCCTCATGACAATGATGTGATGGCTCAAGAAATGGCCGAATTGTTTGACGAAGATCGAGTCACCCATCAACATGGGAGTGCCGAACCGGAAAAAGATTAGCCGGAGGAAGGCCCGACTGTTCTTCATTCCCGTTCCTCTCTTGGTTTCCCTCCATTCCCAACGAATCAATACCCCCAATCCCGTTTTGAAGTCGGTGTTTTCTGTCTCCTTATCCGGCTGGTTCCCGACACAGGGTGTTTCTGACTGGTTTCATTCAGGGTAGGACATCCCTGAAACTTTTCTTAGTTGGAATTGGGGGTAGCTATTCGGCCTCCAATTCAATACTTAACAAGGGAGATCTGAGACCGTGTTTCTGTTATCTATTCTTGATGAGTAAGTAGAAAAATCTAAGCATGTAATTGTGAACTGTTCCTGGCTTGTTCCATGTTTTCACGGGTGGTAGGATACGGACGCTTAAGGAGTGTTCCCTAGGACTCTTAGAATATCGAACCCCTTAATTTGGAGCGCTTGAAAATGAGTGCAATCGACCCCTCAAAAACTTCTTCAAAAACCATAGCCTATGAGGTCACAACTGCTCACTCGACCGAAGAGGCCAGCCTGGATAAAGTCCGGGATATTTTATTCGGCGCCCAGAGTCGGGAATTCGAGAAACGATTTACCCAATTGGAAAATCGACTGTTGGAGGAAAGCCGGGCCTTGCGACAGGAACTGATTCAATCCTTGGATGATCTCAAAGCCCAGATGAATCAGGAGGTTCAGAGTCTGGTTGGAAAATTACAGCACGAGCAGGGGCAGCGGACCTCTAACATTCAGGAAGTGGGACAGGTGGTAAAAACTGTCGAATCTCAATTAAGTCAACGAGTGGCTGAATTGACCCAACAGGCTTCAAATCAATTCCAAACCCTGGGGGCAGACCTGCAGGCACAGAAAGCCGAGCTGTTGGAACAACATAAACAGGCGATAAGCCGGATCGAGGCTCAACATCAACAGGCAGTCAATGAATTACAATCCGAAAAAACGGACCGGGCCGCTCTGGCGGAGATGTTGATGGAGGTGGCTTTGAGGTTGAAAGTTGGTCCCAAGGGTTCCGAATCGTCCTAATGGGTAAGGCCAGGGGGAGAATATCCCTCCGGTTATCTTCTGAGGAATCGGCAACCCTTTTTCGGATTTCTGTCATCCGAGTCGCTTCGTTACTTCAAGACGAAATCTATGGCTATTCCTCATCGAACTCCTTCCAGTGCTCCCCCCGTGGAATTCCCAACACGAAAAACGGACGATTTCTCAGCTCTCCGTCAGTTGCTTCTTGCTCCCGAGCAGGTTCAACTTGATCGTCTTCGGGAACGACTGGAGAATTTCTCGCTTCGTCCGCAAGAAGTCAGCCAGGTGTTGCCGGATGCCATTCGTCTTCGGGCTCAGCAAGATAATCGATTATTGGCTTCCATGATTCCGATTACCCAGGAAGCCTTTGCCCTCTCTATCAAGCAATCACCTCAATTAATCAGTGACGCCATTGCTCCGATTCTGGGCCCGGCGATTCGTAAAGCGGTGTCTCGTGCCATGCGTGGAATGTTGCAATCCCTGAACCAGACCTTGGAATATGGGATGTCCTTGCAGGGCTTACAGTGGCGATGGGAGGCATGGAAGACCGGGAAATCATTTGCGGAAGTGGTCCTATTACATACATTGCGATTTCGTGTCGAGCAGGTGTTCTTGATCCATAAACGAACCGGACTGCTACTCAATCATGTCATGGCGGAAGGGGTATCCGGCCAGGGAGAAGAAGTGATCTCCGGCATGTTAACCGCAATCCAGGATTTTGTGCGCGATTCCTTTCAACAAAGTCAGGATGAAGGATTGGAATCGCTGCGCATCGGCGATTTAACCGTATGGATTGAGCAAGGGCATTCAGCGATCCTGGCCTCGGTTATTCGCGGAGCTCCGCCCGTGAAACTTCGTGATGTACTGCAGGGGACGGTGGAATCCATCCATGCTCAATATGCCGAAGCCTTACGAAATTTTCAGGGTGATGCCGCGCCATTTTTAGAGACTAGGCTTTCCCTTGAGGATTGTCTTCAAGCGCAGTTTGTGAAAAAAACGGGTGGGCTTCCGGCTGCGGTGTGGGTTCTGGCGGCTATCCTTATCGGATTCGTGGGGTGGTGGGCCTATCAGGCCTCCCTCCAACATCAACAGTGGACTACCTTCCTGAACCGCATTGGAGCGGAACCTGGCATTGTTATCACATCCGTTCAGGAAGAATCAGGGCAAACGGTGTTTTTCGGATTGCGGGATCCTTTAGCGGCCGATCCAGCAGATTTGCTGAAAGAGATGGGGTATCCTGCTCATGGAGCCGTTTTTCGATTTGAGCCTTTCATCGCGTTGACTCCCGAAATGATATACAAACGGGCATTGAGAATTCTTCAACCACCGGAGACGGTTTCTGTGAGTATTGAGGATAGTCAGATGGTGTTGGTTGGGCAAGCGACGCATGACTGGATCTCCGGGGTTGCACAACGGAGCGTAGCCGTTCCCGGGATCACTTCGGTGAATATGGAACGTCTCACTGATACAGCCTTGAAACGATTTGACACATTGCGACAGGCCCTGGAAGGTCAATCTCTCAACTATTTGCCGGGCCAGGTCACCATACAAGGAGAGCAGTTACCCAAGCTTGAAGGGATCAAACACACCCTTCAGCAATTTGATGACACAGCTAGAGATCTGGGGCTTCAGCCTTCTGTTCGTATCCTCGGCTATTCCAGTCCGGACGGGTCTGAAAAAATCAATGCGACCCTGAGTGAGATACGGGCCCAACAGGTTCTAAGGGAACTCCAGTCAATCGCCCTTCGAGCGATATCGTTGGTGGCTGTAGGGCGTGGGGTTGATCCTTCCGCCCTGAATCCCGTTGCATCCGGCCAGGGAAGTTCAAATTCCAGACGTGTGTCCTTTGAAGTTGAAGTGTCGCCTGCTTCATTGGAAGGTAGAAGAGAATAGGCGGAAGGGTGATACAAAAAAAGATCTGCATGTTGGGAGGATTTGCTGTTGGCAAGACCAGTCTAGTTCGGCGATTGGTCTCGGGCATGTTTTCCGATAAATATCTTACAACCGTGGGCGTGAAAATCGACCAGAAAGCGGTAACGGTGCAGGGCAAAGAACTTCTTCTGGTCTTGTGGGACCTCTATGGAGACGATGATTACCAAAAAGTTCGGGCATCGTATTTGCGTGGCTCTTCCGGATATATCCTGGTCATTGATGGAACCAGAAAGGAAACGGTTGACGTCGCCATCCGGTTACATGAATTAGCCGGAGCCACACTTGGGCCGGTTCCATTTGTCCTGCTTCTTAATAAACATGACTTGGTGGAAGAGTGGGTCGTGGAAGATCCTATGGTTTCCGATCTCAGGCAAAAAGCTTGCTTGGTGTCCACCGTGAGTGCCAAGACGGGTGAAGGGGTCGAGGCGGCTTTTGCCGCGTTGGCTGAGGTTATGCTGAATTCCTCATTTCATAAACAGCAGGGGTGAATTAACAAACGAGTGAAATGCCCCATTAGGTCAAACCAAATTCATTTTTTTTCAGTTCACTCTCTTTCCAGAGTTGGAAGTTGGAGGCAATTTATTTTTCGCGGAGTTTCCGTGAAGTGTTCCGCATGCCTTTCTTTCTGATTTAATCCGCAAACCTTCTAACCAATTCCCTCTTTGATTGGTTGTGACAATGTCTGGTTCTATTCAAGATCCCGCTCTCTTCAGGGTATTTGATGCACTGATTTTTCAAGTCACCGGGGGTCATTTTGAATGTCTGGGAGGCCTGCCTAGTTGGTTCCCCCCTCCTGGGGTTCTCCAGGATCGTGATGCAACCCCTGAGAAATTACTAGAGGATTCGTTTTTTCTTCAACATTTTTTGCAGGAAGTTGGTTCATGGTGGAAATCGAACAAGAACGGGAATATGAAATCCGGTCTTTGGAGTGAATCTGCCATTTTTGGAGAAGAGGTCGTTCTCGAAGCCACCGCCGTTTGTCAGAGTGGCAAACGGTATCTGATTCTTCAACGCTTCGGACCCGAAATGCTTCCCGTTCAATCTTTGTTGCAAAAGGCTCGGGAGGAACAGCTGTCACACCGTGAATCGATAAATCTTCATGAACAAACAGAAGTCCGGCTCGGAAATCGTTTAGCGAAAAGTGAACAGGAACGGGACGATCTGATGGCGGTGCTTGATGGGTTGCGGCTTGGCACGATCATGACCGATGCAAATGGCCTGGTGACCTTTTTGAGCAGGAAGGCCCAGGAGTTGGTGCAGACTGATCCGGCCAAGGTGCTTGGATGTACCTTGATCACCGGTCTGGCATGGAAAGAGGAATACACCGCTCGGATAGAGGAGATGGGGAAGCTCCCCGCATCCGGTCGACAGCCTATTTCGGTGGTGGTGAACCGCAAGAAACAACCTTCAGTGTCATTGGAAGTGGAGGTACATGATGACCCCAGAGAATCGACAAAAAAGATTTTATTTCTCAAGGATGTGACCGAAGTAGAAGAACTGCGCCGACAGTTGGCGGGGCCAACGCAGTTTCATACTCTGATTGGAAAAAGCCCTGCCATGCGATCAGTCCATGAACGCATTCGCGATATTGCCATGGTGGATGCCTCTGTACTGATTCAAGGGGAAACCGGGACGGGAAAAGAATTGGTTGCGAGAGCGTTGCATGAGTTAAGTTCTCGAACGGATAAGCCCTTCGTGGCGGTAAACTGCGGCGGTTTAACCGAATCGCTATTGGGGAGTCAGTTATTCGGTCACAAGCGTGGATCGTTTACGGGGGCGATGCAGGATCATGAAGGGTTTTTTGAAGCCGCAGATGGGGGGACACTATTTTTAGACGAGATCGGGGATATGCCATTGTCCATACAGACCACCTTGCTTCGTGCTCTTCAGGAAGGGGAGATCATTCGGTTGGGAGAATCGCGTTCCCGTACCGTGAACGTTCGTGTGTTGGCGGCCACCAATCAGGATTTGCAGTCATTGGTGGATTCCGGGCGGTTCCGATCTGATTTATTGTATCGAATACGGGTAGCTCGTTTGCAGTTACCACCTTTGAGAGAACGTCGAGAAGATATTCCGCTGTTAAGCAGGGCTTTTTTTGAAAAGGCCCGGGTAGCCATTGGGAAAATGGGGGTTCAGGATATTTCGCCCACCACGATGCAAATGTTTCTCCGGTATTCGTGGCCGGGTAATGTACGGGAATTAAAGGGTGCGCTGGACTATGCGCTGATTCATTGCCGCAGCAGCAGCATTTTTCCGGATGACCTTCCCCCTGAATTACTTGAATTGTCGCACTCGGCTGGGCCACCTGTCAGTCCGGGAACACGGAACCCACGACAAGAGATTCTGCAGGCATTGGAACAGGCGAATGGCCGGCGCGCTCAAGCCGCGAAGTTGTTGAACATGAGCCGCTCCACCTTTTACCGTCGTCTGAGGGAGCTGGAAATCCCGTTGGAAAATCCGTCCTCGTAGACGGGGCCTATTCTGATATCGTCTCGAAGGAACACAGTTTTCGTTTTGACATAAACCTAACCCACCCCCTCTTTCCTAACGTATTTCTCGAATTTCTTGGACTGGGTTTACAGAATTCATCGCCCCTCACAGGCTGACGGGGTAATTGTTGATTTCACATGACAAGGAGGTTCAATGAGCAGGAAGCTGTTTTTGTGGTGTGCGTTTATGAGTTGTATGATGCTGTCGGTGAGCAGCCTGGCCGGTCCTCTGGGAAAAATTACCCTCAAGGATGGAAGCCAGCTGTATGGGGAAATTGTGGAAATGACCGAGGGCATGATTTCGGTCAAGACTCTGTTTCATGAGGGGGACCCCATAAAAATCAAGTGGACCGAAGTGACAGGAATTGACACCGAAGACCCTTTGACCTTTGTCCTGAGTAACGGAACCATATTGCACGGGAAACCTGCTATGACGCAGCCCGGTAGGCTGGATGTCAAAACAGAGCTATTTCCTGAACCCATACCGATTCAGGTGGGGTCGGTCTTGGCGGTGAATCCTCCGGTCAAAAAAGCGGTGGTCTTTACCGGTAACTTCAATTTTGGCGGATCGGTCACTTCCGGTAACACGGACCTGAAGAATTTCAGCTTTGTCGGAGAACTGATTGCGAGAAGCGAACGGTTACGGCTCAGCATGTTGGGACGTTACCTGTACGGCGAGAATAGTAGTGAATTAAATGCCCGCAATGCGTATGGTACGATCAAGTTGGATTTTTTTGTGACCAAACGATTCTATCTCTATACCGGTGCTCTATTTGAACAGGATACGTTTCAAGATCTCAATCTTCGGTCGTCGCTCTTTGCCGGCCCGGGGTATCAATTCATCGATGTGGGAGACTATGCCAGTTCCTATCTGAATAAAATGCGGCTCCATGGTGAAATTGGATTGGGGTATTTTAACGAGGACTTTAAGCGGGCAGAGGACATCAATTATTTTACCGGACGCTGGGCCATTAATTGGCATTGGCCCGTTCTCCCGTGGCTCACCGTCTTTCATCAGCATCAAGGATTTCCTTCATTGGAGAAAACCAGTGATTGGTATGTGACCTCCCAACAGGGAATTCGGATGAATATATGGGAAAACTTCGTGACGACGTTTCAGATCAATTGGCGATATGACAACGCTCCGGCTGCTGGAACTAAAAAGGGGGACACCCAATATCTCCTGACACTGGGATATGCGTTCGAAGCCTAATCTGTAGGTTTCAGCTGAAGGGCTCGAACCAGACAAAGTTTCGGGCCCTTCTTTTATTCTCTTCTTTTCCGTGCTCCTCTCAATCCCACACTGATTCAAAGAAGTTTTTTGAAACACGATGAGACGTTTTTTTGTCTCATTGTGAGACAGGTTTTTGAGATTTTCATACAAGTAGCTGAAACACAATGTGTTTTTGTCTGGCATCAATATTGTTATTACCATAGGGAAAGTCGTTGGTATTGAAGAGGATCACAATGATGAGTCGAATATTACCGACAGCATGTTTTCTCGGAGTTTTTGGCTGGCTCGGCATTGTCGGGGTCGCAAGTGTAATTTTTGGAATTGGACTGAGTAAGCCGGATCTTATGAACTTTCTAACCGAAAAAGTATGTGAACGGAGGCCGGTCGTGTTCGTAACCAAGACGAGGATGGATTGGACCAACACACCGCATGTTCACACGGTGACACAAACCAAAGGAACGGTATTACGGGTCAGAAGCCATATCAATGGGGTAGAGAGAGGAAACCCTCTGACAGGGAAAACTATTTCTTTCTGAATGGATTGTTGAAGCCGGAAAGCGTGATAGGAGATTGTTGGAAAGTTGAGGAAAGCGTGATGTCTAATCCACTAGGAGAATCAAATAGGAAAAAAGCAATCCCACCGGAACTCGATTCGGTGTGCCTGGATAGAGTGAATCTACCTAACATCGAGGAAAGGAAAGCCTCAACCCGAACAGGAGGCTTGGCTGGTCACAAGTCTAATTCCAGTAGTCTTGGCCAAGTATTGATTGTCAGTGAGGATTCCATGGTTCGTGAATTTCTGGGTCGGATGTTGGGACTTCTCGGATATGACAATCACTCACTGCAAGAATGGCTGGCAATCCATGTAGGGCAATCTTGGCAAGGCTTTGATGCCATATTTTTGGAAAGTCATTTTCTGAATCGACTCGGAAATGCCAAGGGGAGGGAAATAATAAAATCTCAAGGTTTTCCGATGGTGGTTGTATTGGCATCCAAATACGGAGATGACCTTTTTCCCACCCAAGATTCTGGCATGTTCCGGGTCTTGAGAAAACCGTTGGATTATCGCCAGATGGGAAACATCATGGATGAGTGTTTTTATATGAAACTGCAAGCAGAAGAAGGCCAGGGTCAGGAGGAATCGGATGGCTAACGATTGAATGAATTCAAGGAAATAGGAAAGGCCCAGGGCGGTTGCCTGTCCAGGTCGAGATTGAAGGTTGGGGCTTTTAGAGGGGGTACTCAGCCGATATCCGACCCGGGAAGGTCAACCGCCCTCGGCATTTTCTGGTGAATTTTTTCAGAAAGGTGAGAGGAAAATCCTTGTGTTTTTTATCTATTAAAAGAAGAGATGTGTATAGAGGGCCTTGCATTTGTTTAACTGATGGGAGAGGATATTGACGGTTTTCATTCCTCTCTTCACGCCCAAGCCGACAAGAGGCTAGTCTTATCCTGTAATCCGATTCAAGGAGGTTACTATGTTGAAAGAGTTCAAAGAGTTCGCCATGCGAGGCAATGTCGTCGATATGGCAGTGGGTATTATCATCGGGGGGGCGTTTGGCAAAATCATAGCTTCCTTTGTTGGTGATGTGCTCATGCCGCCAATCGGCATGCTCATGGGGGGTGTCGATTTTAGTAAATTAGCCTTGACCCTGACTGAGGCCGGCCCTGATGGAGCCCCGGTGTTGCTCAAGTATGGCATGTTCATTCAGACGGTAGTCGATTTTCTTATCGTAGCCTTTGCAATTTTTATGATGATCAAATGGATGAATTCCTTAAAGAAGAAAGAAGAGGAGAAGCCGGCGGTCCCAACCACGAAAGAATGCAAATTCTGTCAGATGACCATTCCCATAAAGGCCACTCGATGTGGGCACTGTACTTCCGAGTTGGCAAAACCCGCGTAACGGATACGTTGGGGTTTGGGTAACAGGCATAAAAACCAAACCCGTAAAGTATGTTGCGAGGCAATTGGTATGGAAGAAATGCACAGATCAGAAGATAGTCACGTGACCGTTTTGTTCGGGCAGGGTTGGATTACTGAGGCGGCATGCCCGGTGTTGTCGGAAGTGCCGCCTTTATTTAGCCAGAGGGAACATTACGAAAAGAATATCACCAGCTTCCAGGATTGATCGTCGGATTTTTTTCTTGTCAATTGAAGAGTTTTTGAAATCAGGTGGACTCATTGTGAGCAATATTGCTCAGGTAGACTCTCCGTGAGCCATATTGCTAAGGTTAAAACTCATTCCTGATTGATCGTTACCTTTCGGTTTCTCTTTATAAACTGGCCATACGGTTTTTTTCTGTTGAATCATCAACCTGCAGGATCTATCTGCAGGTTCATCACGGTGATTCTTGTTCCCTTTGCGAATCCTCATCGAAAGGAGTGAATTATGGACGTGAGTAAATTGACGGAAACGTTGCAAACGACTCTTGGGGGAACCCTTCCCAGTGTCTTGGGAGCTCTGGGGATCCTTATTTTGGGATGGTTTGTCGCCATGGCGGTGCGTGCCGGAGTCAGAAAAGGACTCGGCTATCTCAACGTCAATCAGCGCCTCCGTTCCACCACAGGGGCTGAAATGGATGTTGAAGGTGGTACCGCAGCAGGTATCTATTATTTGATTCTGTTGCTGGTCCTGGTGGCATTTTTTAACGCGTTACATTTGGAGTTGGTGTCAGGTCCCTTGCGGGCATTAGTTGATCAGGTATTGGCCTTTGTCCCGAAATTGGTGGCTGGAGGAATATTAATTTTAATTGTGTGGGTCATCGCTACCGTCCTACGGACGATCGTGTCAAAGGCTTTGCAAGCTACCACACTGGATGAGAAGCTGAGCGCAGGAGCCGGGATGCGGCCCATCAGCGATAATTTGGGAAATGTCGTATTTTGGCTGATTGTCCTTTTATTCCTTCCGGCCATTTTGGGAACGTTGGAGATTGACGGCTTGTTGGAACCGGTTCAAGGCATGGTCAATGAGATGTTAGGCATGGTGCCCAACCTTTTCGGCGCGGTCCTCATCGGGGTGGTTGGATGGTTTTTGGCCAAAATTGTCCGGGATCTGGTGAGTAATTTATTGACGGCTGCCGGTACCGACCGGTTGGGTGAGCAGGTCGGCCTGCGGGGGACCATGTCTTTGTCGCATTTGATCGGTCTGGTTGCCTATATCCTGATTCTCGTGCCGGCGGTGATCGCTGCCCTGCAAGCGCTGGAAATTGAAGTGATTACGGGACCGGCTACCGATATGTTGAACCGAATGATGGCTGCCATCCCCGATATTTTTGCGGCGACCATTATCCTGGGGATCGCATTTGCCATTTCCCGCTTAGTGTCGCATTTAATGAGTACGTTGTTGGGTGGATTGGGCTTTGATACGCTTCCCGGCAAGCTTGGCCTTGGACAGGCGTTTACCGGCCAAACGACACCTTCGTCGGTGGTTGGAAAAGTCCTGGCCTTCTTTATCATGTTATTTGCCGTGGTGGAGGCGTCCAGCCAGTTAGGCTTCGAACAGGTTTCCGATCTAGTGACGATGTTCATCGAATTTGGTGGTCAGGTGCTCTTAGGAAGTGCCATGATTGCCATCGGTTTCTGGTTAGCGAATTTGGCTTATGCCACCATTGTGCGCGTTCATGGCGCGAATTCTGCCGGAGTCGCGAATATTGCCCGATTCGCTATTCTTGGGTTAGTCATTGCCATGGGACTTCGGGCGATGGGCTTGGCCAACGAAATCGTTAATCTGGCATTTGGCCTGACTTTGGGTGCGATCGCGGTGACGGTGGCGCTCTCCTTCGGCTTGGGAGGCCGGGAGGCGGCAGGCAAGCAAATGGAGCATTGGCTCGGTCAATTACGAGGCGAGCGAAAAGGATAGTATCTCTTCTCCCCCACGGCCTTTTTAATGGCCGTGGGGGAACCTGTTCTCCAAGCTCGGTGGGTGATACCCGGGAAATCCAACCGCAACTACTCTCCCAGTTCGAAATATCTCCGCAACAGGTTTTTGACCATCATTCAACAGGGCGAACGAATGGGGC
Organism: Nitrospirales bacterium; assembly: GCA_050248735.1. Lineage (GTDB taxonomy): Bacteria > Nitrospirota > Nitrospiria > Nitrospirales > UBA8639 > JACKFE01. Next base: position 24,459 of record JBFWRU010000001.1, read on the forward strand.
TGGCATAGGAACCCACGATTGAGAATAGGATTTCACCCAGCATTTCAAGGTTTCGTTAAATTGTTTTGGGGAGCCATAATTCAATCGTCATTTGCATGCCATCCCCAACCGAATTTTTAATGGAAGACAGGAAGGGTTAGCCACTCTTGAGCGTCAGCATGTAATTGGTGAGGTCGTTCAGTTGCTTCTCATTCAGTGGGAATTTTGGCATGAAAGAACCGGGAGAAACGGATTGCGGATCTTTGAAGTGTTGGAGATGCCAATCCCGATCCGGCCGACGATCGGCCACATAGGAGAGATCGGGCGCGATGTTGGCTCCCTCACCATGAATGCGGTGACAGGTGACACATTTGAATTGCTCTACCAGGGCAATGCCTCGTGCAATGGAGGGATCCTGCTTGGGAACCGCGTAGAGATTTTTGAGAGAAATCCCCAGCAACGTAAACACGATGATCAGAAAACCCAGCCCGGCACCCAACATGACGGGTCGGGATGATGGGCGTCGTTCCGTGTTTCGATCCAGAAAGGGAAGGAGCAGCAATCCGGTAAAAAACAGGGCAGGAAGAAGCCAGGTCGCCAGGGGGCCGAAGGCTCCCGGGGCATATTTCAGCAACTGATAATGAAAGAGAAAATACCATTCGGGAACCGGCACGAAGGAATGATCCGAAGGGTCGGCTTTGTCGGCGAGCGGGAATTCCACCAGGATAGCCATGGCGGCTACCAGTAGAAAGACGCCAAACATGACCACCGCATCCATATAGACCTGACGCGGATAAAAGGTCTCGCTGCCCTGCTGGGCGCGGTGTTCGTCATGGGGGCCGGCGGGCCCGACCCTTCGAAGAATAAAGACGTGAAGCATGATTCCGAACACAATGGCTGCGGGAAGAAATGCCACGTGAATCGCGAAAAATCGTGAAAGCGTCAAGGCACCCAATGTGTCTCCACCTCGCAGGACGCGAACGATAAAGTCTCCAACGATAGGCACGGCGCCAACCATATTGATGCCGACCTGGGTAGCCCAATAGGCGTTCTGATCCCAAGGGAGCAAATACCCGGTAAACCCAAATCCCAACATGAGAGCCAGCAAGATCACGCCAACGATCCACATCATCTCTCTCGGGCGCTTGTAGGCTCCGTCAAAAAACACTTGGAGTATGTGGAGGCCGATGGCCAACATGACTGCCGAGGCGCCCCAATGATGAAGGCCTCTGACAAACCAGCCGCCCCAGACCTCCTGTTGAATGTATTGGACGGTGTCATAGGCGTGATCCGTGGCGGGCACGTAATACAGCATCAGAAACATCCCTGTCAGGGCCTGAAGGACAAACAGGAAAAGGGTGGCAGAACCGAACACGTAATTCCAACTGGCCCCTCCGGGAATGGGTTCGTTGAGCAGAGTTTGTTCAATGGGTTTCAATCTGAGGCGTTGGTCGACCCACTGATAGAGGCGAGAGGCCATGATTAGAGCTCCACCTTTTTGGATAGTCCGGATTTGAATTCCTGATACATGACGTAGAGTTCACCATTTTCCACCTTGGAGGGTAGCGTATCTAACGGCCGGGGAGCGGGGCCGGCTTTGATCGCGCCTTCCATGTCGTAGATGCTTCCATGACAGGGGCATTTAAACAGGCGATCCTGTCGGTCCCATCGATAGCCGCATCCTAGGTGAGGGCAGATTGGTGAGTAGACGGTGATCTGTCCATCAGGCCGCTTGACGGCCCATGTGGCTTTGGTGACCTGACTCTTTTGCCAGCCATCTTTCACGGTCACGGTGTAATCCAAAGCTTGCGGTTCATCAACCGGGATTTGGTCGGCTTTTCCTAACGACACCCAGTCTTGCGCGCGTCGCCCCAGAGCAGGGGAGACCACATATCCGATAAATGGGATGGCCAGGGAGAGTCCAATCAGGGAGGACAGAAACATGGTGGTTTTGACAAAGAACGACCGACGGGTACCGACCGGGGTTGATAAGCCTTCTTCCATCTTCAGAGTTCCTTTTGAGCCGGGGACAAGAAGTCAGGTCCGGACCTGACTTCCCAGGTTGTTCTTATGAATAGATCAGGATTTTGGTTGACAAATGAATACGACACGATTGGATGCATAACGGGCAGAATCACACTTCTCTCAAAGGCTATCACAGAAGTGTGGACAGTCAAGTTTCGATGAAGTGAACTTTTCCGCACAAGGCTTGAGAAGCATTGGTATTCATGAAGGCTTCACTCGTATCGGAATCAGTCAGAGGAAAGGACAGTGTGAAGGGTGGTGAAAGGCCATCAACTGTTTCCGGCATTGGGAAATGCCGGTTCCTATTCTGTGTGAACAATATTTCCTTTTGGGTTCCTTAACCGTAAGTGGCCTGGTAAGATGGGAGCGGTTTGACCATCGGGGAAGGGTGGCGAGCAGCAAAAGACCCCAGAGGTTGTCACTGGGAAATTATTCCTGCCCGGAGATTTATTTGTGTCCCATTCTGCCTCACATCCTGCAGGCGAAGTTCAACGATTACAGGCTTTAAGTTCTTTTCAGATCCTCGATACCCTCCCGGAGCTGGCCTTTGACGACCTGACCTTTCTCGCCGGCAACATTTGTCAAACACCTATTGCGTTAATCTCCTTGGTGGATGATCATCGGCAATGGTTTAAATCGAAGGTCGGGATTTCTGCCGACGAGACATCCCGGGATATCGCGTTTTGTGCCCATTGTATCCTTCAATCAGATCTCATGGTGGTTCCCGATGCCTTAGCTGATTCACGATTTGCCGATAATGCTTTGGTAACGGAAGAACCGAACATTCGGTTTTATGCGGGAACTCCCTTAACCACGGTGGGTGGTCATAATTTGGGGACCCTGTGTGTCATCGATCGAGTGCCGCGGGAACTTACTCAGAATCAGAAAAAGTCCTTGGAAGCCCTAGGCCGTCAAGTCATGGCTCAGTTGGAATTGCGTCGTCAGTTGATCGAACGGGATAGCCTGTTAAAACAGTTCCAGCATGCAGTGAGGGAAGTGAAAATTTTGACTGGGTTTTTACCCATCTGTGCAACCTGTAAGGTGATTCGAAATGAAGAGGGAGAGTGGGTGCAAATGGAAACCTATATTCGTGACCGGTCACAGGCGGAATTTACTCATGGAATTTGCCCGTCTTGTAAACAAGACTTGCTTTCTCAGATAAAAAACTTCTCTCAATAGTCTTGAATAAAACAGGAGGAAGGTTCTTCGCCCGGTGAAAACGAATGGTCCAGACCATCTCCCACAACAAGGAAATGGGCCGGAAGAGCCGAAAGGATCTGCCAGTTTAATGCTGCTGAAAATCGAAAAGGAGACAGGTCATTACCAGTATCGAAACGGACCCGTATCGATATGGATGAACCCCCGCCGCCGATAGTTTCCCACCCCGCCCGCTTGAAGCTTCATCGCTGTGCGCCAGATTTTCGAGAGTTTGACTCCCGGAATGGAAAAATCCACGGCCTGCCCTGTCGTGTGTAAACTATTGGGTGCCGCGCCACGACCCAGTCGAACCAGAAGATCATTATAGGAGGGTGAACGGTAGCCGGAATAAATTTTGACCTCTTGTCCTTGGCCGACCAGCTTAACGATGCGATTCAGATTTTCCAATAACTGCACGTCCATTTGGCAGACCTGGTTGGTGTTGTGGCAGCGAAAGAGGAAATTAATGTCCTTTAAGGCAGATGGGTCGTACCGACCGGAACGGTTCCGGTACCTCACGGTCAGACGTTCATCGGTATTGGCATTGTACAGATGAAGACGCCCATCCGGCAGCGAAGCGGCGGAGGCGAGATCTGGAAATGCCAGACGGCTGCCCAAGAGCGCCAGTCCGACCAATGACGATTTTAAGAACAAGCGCCGCGTCCAAAGTTCTTGTGGCTTGTGGGTGTCCATGCAGCCCTCCGAATATGATCATGGGGAAAAAGGAAGAAAGGAAAAAAGCGGTAAGATAAAAAACTTTTAACAAAATTATTGGAAGAGGTCAACTGAAAATCTAAACAGGCTCTGCTGTGGTTAAGTTCAGGTTTGCTGAATTTCTCAAAATGAAAGAGATGATCTTTGTTGGAAATTTCTCCTGGTTTAAAACTTTCGGTGCGCGGCCACTTTTAAAAATGAATACGCAGATCGGCCACAAGGGGCAAATGGTCGGAAGCCATCAAGGTGTCACGGGTTTTGGGAAGGTGCACGTGCCTGACCTCGATTTCTCCTTTGAAAAAAAAATGGTCCAGATGAAAGAGTGGGAGAAGGCCAGGATAGGTCTTGCGTCGCTTTAAAAACGGCCGAAGATCAAGACTGCGGAATCGCGGGGTCAAAATGTCGGTGGTAACACCGCGCCCCCATTCATTGAAGTCTCCGAGAATGATTTTTGGCCCCAGTCCACGATGCTGGTCCAAAATGGTCCCCAAGAGTTCAGCCTGATATTTCCGTTCCCGTAATCCCGTTCCCAGATGCACATTGTAGACGTGGAGGATCTGCCCTCCGATGTTCAGGTCGGCTCGTTGGCAGCATCGGCCACGTCGACCCTTCCAGGTCAGATTATGTTGCGCGTCATCCACAATAGGAAAATGGCTGAGGATCATATTCCCGAACGGCGTACCTCGACGAAGGCGGGCAGGGGCCATCATCCAGCCCATCCCCAAAGAGGCGCCCAGGAGTTCATCCTGCCCACGACCCTTTGGACCGAATCCCAAAACTTCCTGTAGGGCAATGATGTCAGGCTTGAGTGAGGACAAGACCTGGGCAATGCGGCGGGGCAACACCCGGCGATCCATACCGCAACACCGGTGAATGTTATAGGTCAGGATCCGAAGATCGATAAATGTGTTGGGTGGAGCCACGATTTTTTGAGGTAATGATCCTTGAAGATTGAATAAATGACCGGCTGAAACAAAATGGGGGCAACTTAAACTTAAAATTCGTCAAAAAATGGGCATTTTTTCAAGTTATCAAAATCCGGACCAACTGATAAAAATCGCGTCCCCAGAAAATGTGGATAACCTGGTTATTATCCATTACTTACCGCGATTTTCCCAATAATTGGCGTGGCAATGAACAGATTGCCTAATTTTTAATCATAGTATGTAAATTATTTATGGCTACTAAATATAGTGGCGTAAAAAAAATGGCGTAGTCGTAAAGGTATAAAATCATTTTTTTGTTGACTTTTTCTATTTCATTTGTTCCAGAAGAAGTCCTGTTAATTCATGATGGAAGAGTTATGAAAGTTTATCCACAGAAATCTTCAATTGTTGTTGATAAAGAAGAAATCTGGCGTGCTTTTCACCTGGTTTTATCAGGCGATTAAGCGCTGAAAAGATGATTCACCCATTCCCATCAGGGGTTTCCAAGAAGGCGTACGGTTTCACGAGCAATCCAGGCCTCTTCATCCGTTCCTGCTATTGAAATTTCGAGGGCAGACGTTTCTTTATGAATAGGTAGGATGGCGCCTGGCAGAGGGGCATGAACCTCCGCGTTGGCTTTGGAATTCAACTTCAATCCGCACCATTCCATGTCATCGCAGATTCCTGCGCGAATATCTGGAGCATGTTCGCCGATGCCTCCCCCGAATACCACGGCGTCTGCTCCACCTAAAATAGCCAAATAGGCACCCAGATACTTTTTCGCGCGGTGGGTAAATACCCTGATCGCCAGTGTAGCCGGGGAATCCGGGTCTTCACGGGCTTCCTGGATAAGGACCTTCATGTCGGAAGAATGACCCGAGAGTCCGAATAACCCGGATTGGGTGTTTAACTGATTGTACAGGTCGTCCAGAGAAAGGTGATCCTTTTCGGCTATGTAATGCAAAATCGCCGGGTCCAGATCGCCGCTCCGGGTCCCCATCACCAGCCCTTCCAGCGGCGAAAATCCCATGGAGGTTTCCACGACGCGTCCATATTTAATGGCGGTGACCGAACAGCCCTGTCCCAATTGAAACGTAATCAGACGCAACTCTTTCAGGGAACGATGGGCATACCTGGCATAACTCTCTGCCAACGAGGCATGGGCGATGCCATGGAAACCAAACCGGCGTATCCCGTGATGGGAAGTCCAAGAGCCGGGAATGGCATAGGTGTAGGCATGCGCGGGAAGCGTGTGGTGAAAGGAAGTATCGAACACGGCCACGACGGGAATCCGAGGACCCAGCAGCGCACGAATCTGATAGATGCCTGCCAGGCAGGGTGGATTATGAAGGGGGGCCAAGGGACTCAATTCTTCAATCTGGGCCAGAACGGGTTCATCGATCAAGACGGATTGGGTAAACCGATGCCCTCCATGCACCACACGCACGCCTACCGCATCAATGGAGATCTTGCGTCCGTCTGTGGCTTTTCCGTCTTGCTTCATGAAGTTCTGAAGACTTTCCCAGATCCACGTCACTGCCTGCCCGTGATTCTTGATGTCTTTCCGAGTCGAGGTAGTTGATGCGTGTTGGGGGGCGCTGATTTTCAGTGACGCTTCTTTTCCAATACCCGTCACGATGCCTTGCACCGTATTTGTTGGATCAGCTTTGTCCCCTGAGGTGCCGGACGGATAATCGGCTAATCGAAGCTTCAGAGAAGAACTTCCGCTGTTTAAAACAAGAATTCGCATGGACCGACTATAGAATCATTTTAAGAGTGAGCCCAAAACACCGTAGCACAGGTAAGGAAACATGAGAAGAGAAGGTCAGCGACAGGGCGTCATCCTGAGCCAACGGCGAAGGATCTGTGAACTGCGGAAAGATGCGACTCCGGGAGTTCAATCGCTTCATCTCTCTTTTTACTGCGAGAAACTGGTCTTTCCCTGATTTTACGGACACATATGAAAAGCCGCACACGAGGCCAGGAGGTGTGTCATGGAGTCACGGAGAACGTACAGCCCAGAGTTTAAGCAGGAGGCCAGCCATCTGACCAAGCAGGCGGGTGACGCGATTACGCAAGGGGAAAAGGATTGGGGCTTGAATGCGACCATGTTGGGGCGATGGTGTCGGGAGGCTGGCCGACGAGGGCATAAAGCCTTTCTGGGGACAGGATGCCATAATTCAACGTTGTTGCACGATGTTTCCTCTGTGTTTGATGTGTCGCCTACTCCGGGTGGCTCGGTTGATGCGGCAGTATGGCTTGCGGGAAATTCCCGCTCCCACGCGCTGGAAACGGCGGAGTGCCGGGACTCGGCCCGTCGGGATCACCAATTAGCTCGCACGTGACTTTCCGCCACGGCTCCGAATACAAAATGGGTCACCGTATTACCTATATGCCCACGCAAGAAGGCTGGTTCTCCTTGGGGGTGGTCCTGGATGTGCCTGCAGTCTGAAGGAAAAGCGCTGCATCGGCTCTGTCTCCGGGTGTTCACTGGAAGACAATGTCTAGCCGGGGTCTCATAATCCTTCTCATCAGCATTGTTTTAGTATAAGTCAGAAAATACCGATAACGATAATGATAATGCAAAAACACATATCTCGAAACCAAATTGCATAATCTGGCAATCAATACAGGTTAAAAGTTGTCTTTTCTCTCTCCACACAAGGGGGATGTTTAGTCGGCTTTCACGGAGGGTAAATGAGGCTTAACCTATCTATTATTGTAAAGCTGACCGGTCTGGTCGTTTTTCTGGTTATTGCTACTGCTTTTGCCGTGAACGAGGTTTATATCCGGGGCAGCAGCCAGATTCTGATCGAGCAGGCTATCGAGAATCTTGAAAGGAAAACAGATTTTTTCCGCTATCCGGTAGAAAAGCAAATTGAGCGGATTAAAGACGATCTTTTGTTGCTAGAAAATCTTCAAGTTATACGGGAGTTGATTCGCTCACGCTCCCGTGAGGACATAGATCCGAAAAGTCCGACGTCCGAAGCAGCCATCAAAGACAGGCTGACCACCACTTTTACTGAAATGATGGGGACTCGGAAGAATTATCTGCAGATGAAAATCATCGGCGTGGAGGACGAGGGAAAAGAAATTCTGCGCGTTGAGCAATTCGGCAATCGAATCGAGCGTGTCCCGGATAATAAATTACAGCTCAACGGTGCCGAACTTTACTACCAGAATGCACTAAAAGTTGGTCCGAGCAATATCTACCTTTCCATGCCAAATCTCAATAGAGAACATGGAAAAGTAGTCGAACCTTATATGCTGGTATTGCATGCTGCTGTGCCGCTCTACACCCGGGCCAAAGAAGTGTTTGGCATCCTCATGATTAAGCTGAATTTCGGCAATATGATACGGGATATTGGCAGGGAACTTTCGAAGGATCATATCCTCTATATCGTCAATCAGAACGGTGACTATCTTCTGCATCCCGATCCTTCGAAACTTTATGCCAAGGATTTGGGGCACGATGACTGGATTCAAAGGGATGAACCACGGCTTTTGGCTGTGATGGGTAATAAAAATGAGGACCGAGTCACTTTGCTGCCGGACGACGTTGAGGACGGAAACATACTGGCTTACCAAAAAGTTCAGTTTGACTCTCTTAATCCGGACAATTATCTGGGTATTGCTATCCAAGTGCCCTACCGCGACATTATCCGCAAAACTGTAGAAGTGAAGCAGCGCGGATTTACCTTAAGTATGGTTATCGCCATCATTGCCGTCATCGCCGCCATTATTTTGCTCCACCTGTCGATTCGCCCGCTGAACCGGATTGCGGATGGGGTTGTGCGCTACCGCAAGGGTGAAAAAGATATCGATCTGCCGACGAATTCGCCAGATGAAATCGGGCTTCTGGCCCGCGAATTCCAAGCCATGATGACCCAAAAGGACGAGGAGGACTGGGGCAAGGAAACCCTTGTTCGAATCTCTCAAAATATACTCGGTTTCAAGAATCTGGAGGATTTGGCCAACACCCTGATGGAATCTCTGACAATGGCCGTGGGTGCGCAGGTGGGTGTGTTGTATATCAGCAGCACGTTTAGAGAGCATCGTGCGAAGGGTGACATGGAAACCCTCACATGGTTGGGTGCCAGCGGCTATCAAAAACGAGACAGCCTTCCCCAGAGTTTTCGTTGGGGTGAAGGTCTTGTCGGTCAGTGCGCAAAAGACCGTAGTACGCGCATTCTCTCCGACATTCCGAATGATTATCTGCGTATCGCTTCCGCGTTGGGAGAAACAAAGCCGAAGCATATATTACTGCTGCCCGTTCTGTTTGAGAACACGCTCGTCGGCGTGATCGAATTGGCATCCATTAATGGATTTTCGGACGTACATCTTACATTTCTGAAACAGCTTGCTTTTAATGCAGGTGTGATTATTAACAGCATCAGTGCCAGCATGCGCACAGAGGAACTGCTGGAAGAAACGCGTATGGCGGCCGAGGAACTGCAGCGTAACGAAGAGGAACTAAAAACTCAGCAAGAAGAAATGGAAGCTTCCAATGAGGAGTTGGAAGAAAAAACAAAGGCGTTGGAGGAGCAAAACGCCCAGATCAGCCAGCAGACTAAAAAATTGAATGCAAGTAACCAGCTCATTGAGGAAAAGGTGAAAGAACTCGAACTTGCCGGCAAGTACAAATCCGAGTTCCTAGCGAACATGTCGCACGAGCTACGCACCCCTCTCAACAGCCTATTGATCCTGGCTAAAAGCCTGAGCTGCAACGAAGAAGGCAATCTTACTCCCGAACAGGTGGAGGAAGCCAATGTTATTTATGACGGAGGCCTGGATCTTTTGAGGCTGATTAACGATATTCTGGATTTGTCTAAAGTCGAGGCAGGAAAACTGAATATCGTCGTCGAGGAGGTACTGCTGACCGACATCGTGAAACGGCTGGACCAGCAATTTGAGCCCATTCTCAAAGAGTCGGGACTTTCCTTCTCCATCAAGATGGATGAAAATCTCCCAGTTATGATTTGCACTGATTCCCAACGAGTGGAACAAATCCTCAAAAATCTCCTTTCAAACGCTTTTAAATTCACAAATGCAGGATCCGTGACTCTGGAAATATTTCGTCCCGACAACAAGACCAGCCTGCAGCGTGCCTCCCTCGCACATGGCAGCACCATTGCGTTTGCGGTGGCCGATACGGGAATCGGCATTGAGGAATCGAAACTCAATACCATCTTCGAGGCCTTCCAGCAAGAAGACGGTTCTATTGACCGTAATTACGCTGGTACAGGCCTGGGGCTGACCATTGCGCGGAAATTCGCCAACTTATTGGGCGGTGAAATCCATGTCATCAGCAAAAAAGGCGAGGGCAGCACATTCACACTATTTCTGCCCGATACATGGACGTCTGCCGATATCGGCGGGGTCGATCCTGAAAAAGCAGTGACACCAGCTCTGGCACAAAATCTGAAACTGGAACGCACAGAGCCAAACACAATGCCCAAGGTGGCAGTCCGGGAATTTATTCCCGACGACCGGAATTCCATCGGAGAGAAAGACAAAACATTGTTGATTATCGAGGATGACAAGGGTTTTGCAAAGACGCTAATGAAAATTGGACACAAGCGTGGCTATAAATGTCTCGTGGCAGGCGATGGAAAAACAGGGATTCTGTTGGCGGCGGAACAACCAGTCAGCGCGATCACTCTGGATCTCATGCTGCCCGATATTGATGGTATGACCGTACTAGGTCAGCTCAAACACGATTTAAGGACCCGCCATATCCCCGTTCATATTATTACTGGGCGCGATGAAGAAGATCCGGGCGCACAGCTACGCAATGGTGCCATCGGTTCTCTGGCCAAGCCGGTGGGGGAGGAAAGCATAGAGGGGGCATTGAAGAAAATAGAAAATTTTCTTCAGCCCGGGATAAAGAAAATACTGGTCATAGAGGACGATAAGAAGAGCCAGACTGCCATTCAGAGACTGCTGAAAAAGAAAGATGTTGAAATCACCTGTACGGGAACAGGACATGCGGCCTTACAACGGATTGCGGAGGAGCGATTCGATTGTATTATCCTTGATCTTCTCCTGCCGGATATGACGGGATTTGAATGGTTGGACGAAGTTGCTGATCAGGCTGATCCGGGCGATCTGCCACCCTGCATTATCTATACGGCCAAGGAACTTACGGAAGAAGAAAACCGAAAACTCAACAGCCATACAGGCAGCATTGTCATCAAAGGCGCTCATTCTTCCGAACGGCTTCTGGATGAAGTAACCCTGTTTCTGCACAGCATCGAATCAACTCTATCAAAAGAACAGCAGGCGATTATCCAAATGCGGCACCATCCCGACAAAATCCTCCAAAACAGGAAGGTTCTTTTTGTCGATGACGACCTGCGCAACACTTTCGCGTTGTCCAAGATCCTCAAGAAACATGGCATGAATGTCGTGATTGCAGATAATGGCCAGATGGCGATTGACAAATTGCGTCAGGAAAAGGAAATTGAACTGGTTATCATGGATATCATGATGCCGGTCATGGATGGTTACCAGGCCATGAGGGCGATAAGAAGGGAAAAGCAATGGGAAGGGCTGCCCATTATCGCGTTAACCGCACGCGCCATGCCCGAAGAACAGGAAAAATGCCTGGAGGCGGGCGCGAATGATTATCTGATGAAACCTGTGGATATCGAGCGCCTACTGTCCTTGATGCGCGTATGGTTATTCAAGCAGGTTACGGTCCCATGACGCCCGGTAAAGATCTGGAGAAATTGGAAGTCGACCTTTTGCTGGAAGGCATACACCGCCGCTATGGATACGATTTCACGCATTATTCCTATTCATCCCTCAAGCGCCGTCTGACGCAGGCGCGCGACCAGGCACAGCTTACCCGCTATACCGAAATGCTCGATCACCTATATCATGACGAAAGCTTCTTTGAGCAGTTCCTGAAGCATATGTCAATCCCGGTCACGGAAATGTTCCGCGACCCACCGTTTTATCAGGCCATCCGCGAACAGGTCATTCCTATTCTGAAAACTTTTCCCTTCGTCAAGATATGGCACACTGGCTGTGCCACCGGCGAAGAAGTCTATTCCATGGCAATTTGGCTACATGAAGAAAATTTTCTGGACCGGGTGCGCATCTATGCCACGGATTTCAATAAACACGCGCTGGATGCAGCAGAAAAAGCGGTATATCCTGCGAAAGACATTGAAGCCTATGCCGCCAATTACAGGGAGGCTGGCGGAAAGCGGGATTTTTCCGATTACTTTAGTGTCGGATACGATCTCATGAAGATCAAGGATTTTCTAAAGAAAAAAATTACGTTTTCCTACCATAATCTGGTGACCGATGACGTATTCGGTGAAATGAACCTGATCTGCTGCCGCAATGTGTTGATTTATTTTGACAGAACGCTGCAGGACCGTGTGGTGCGCTTGTTCACGGATAGCCTTCGCCACGGCGGTTTTTTATGTCTGGGCAATAAGGAAACACTGAATTTCACCTCCGTGAAATCGCTGTTCGAGCCTGTAGAATCGCGGCAGAGAATTTATAAAAAGCAGTGTGAGATAATGCATGTATGAAGCCGTGGTGATCGGCACCTCCGCCGGGGGAATGAATGCACTGAGGAAGATCCTTCCTGCGTTGCCTGAATCCTTTCCTTTCCCCATTGCCGTGGTTCAACATATCGCCGACAATTCCGATTCCTATCTTGCCGAATATCTGGACAGAATGAGCTTCGTAACCGTCAAAGAAACCGAAGACAAGGAATTTATGAGCTCCGGAACGGCATATTTGGCACCCTCAGGCTATCATTTACTTATTGAGCCGGACCGGAGCTTCAGCCTGTCAAAGGATCCCCGCGTCAATTTTTCCCGCCCTTCGATCGATGTCCTGTTTGAAAGTGCGGCGGATGTATTCGGGGCCACGCTGATCGGCATCCTTTTAACCGGGGGCAACGCGGACGGCAGTCTCGGGCTCAAAGCCGTCAAGGCACAGGGCGGACTGGTAATCGTGCAAAATCCCCGAACGGCGGAAGTCAGATACATGCCGCAGGCTGCACTGGATGCGACCCCTGCAGACCATATTGTGAATCTGGAGCGGATTGTACCGTTGCTTCTGGAATTAAGCACATCACCTGAAGGAGGATCCCGTGGCACAGGAATACACGGCTAGAGCCATAATACCTCAAGATGACCTTGGCAATACTCGGGTGGACGTGCGGCCCAACATTTTGATTGTTGATGATAGAAAGGGAAACCTGCTGGCGACGGAAAAAGTTCTGAGAAACCTTCATGCTACCATTTTCAAAGCAAACTCAGGCAATGAGGGGTTGTCCCTGATGCTGCGACATAAGTTCGCTGTTGTGCTTCTGGATGTCCAGATGCCAGAAATGGACGGTTTTGAAACTGCGACGCTGATGCAGGAGGATGAATCGATGGAGGGCACGCCCATCATTTTCGTGACCGCCATCAGCAAAGAAGAAAAATACGCCTCTCGCGCCGCCCAGATCGGGGCGGTCGATTATGTATTCAAACCTATCAATCCTGACATCCTCAGGAGCAAAGTCAAGGTGTATCTCGATCTCTATGTTCAACGCGAGCAAATTTTGAAACTGAATGCTACATTACAACAATCCAACGAAGAACTAGAGCGCTTTGCCTATATCTGTTCGCACGACCTCAAATCCCCGTTGAGAGCTATTGATAATATCTCGCAGTGGCTAGAGGAGGATCTGGGGGATGCCCTGCAGGGAAAAAGCAGGGAAGATATGGCCGAGTTGCGCAAGCGGGTCAAACGTATGGAGAAACTTCTTGACGACACGCTTGCCTATGCACGCATTGATCCCAAAATGCAGTCCGAAAACAATGAGAGAATCAACGGCAGGACTCTCGTGGAGGATGTTGTAGCGCTTATTGCGCCGCCTAAAACATTTACCGTGAAAATTGGCGAGGATTTGGCCCGAATCACTGTCAACCGCATGCCTTTGCATCAGGTACTGTATAATCTGGTCAATAACGCGATTAGACACTGCGGCAAGGATGCGGGAACGGTGGAAATCGATGTGGAAGATGGCGGCTCGCACTATATTTTTTCGGTACATGATGACGGTCAGGGGATTGCCCCGGAATACCACCAGAAGATATTTGAAATGTTCCAGTCCCTAAATCCGCGCGACCAGCAAAAAAGCAGCGGCATGGGTCTGGCAATCGTCAAAAAAATTCTTGTGTCCTGCGGCGGGGAGATTATGCTTGAATCGGATATTGGCAAAGGCGCGTTAATGCGTTTCACATGGTTAAAGTAAGGAAAGGGAAAATTGGATGATGAATACGGTTACGCCTGATGCTGTTAATATTCTTCTCGTGGAGGATGACGAAATCGATGTTGAAGTCATCAGGCGCAAGTTTAAAAAACAGAATATTGCTAATCCGTTATATCATGCTTTTTGCGGCGTTGAGGCTCTCAAAATTCTGCGCGGCGAGAATGAAGAACAACGAATTTCCCAGCCCTGCATTATTTTGCTGGACATCAACATGCCCAGGATGAACGGTATAGAGTTTCTTAATGAAGTGCGGAAGGACGAAAAGCTGAAAAGAAATATGGCTTTCATCTTGACGACTTCGGCTAGGAGTGCCGACATAGAAGCAGCCTATGACTTAAACATCGCCGGTTATTTTCTTAAAGATGCACTTGACAAGCTGATAGGCCTGCTTGGGTTCTACCGGGAAATTAATAAATTTCCCGGTAGATGATCGTCTGATTCTAAAAATATTTTCGGGATGGGTGGTCTTCGCCCATTTTCACGGACAGGGTAAAGAAAACTTCTGGTGATGCCTCTCGCCAAATATCCTCGGTGCCGCTCCTTGGGTAAACGAATGATTCCGCTGCTGATTATAAAACCACTCGATGTAACCAAACACATCAGCCCGGGCTTCGGCTCGAGTTCCGTACCGCCGTCGGTGGACCCGTTCGTGTTTCAATAAGTCAATGAAACTCTCTGCCACGGCATTGTCATAACAACTTTCCACGCCACTCATACTGCTGACAATCCCCTACGCCTGGAGAAACGCCTGAAATTCCTGTGACGAATATTGGGTGCCTCGGTCAGAATAGAGAACGACAGGACTCCACTTCTCCTTTGCCAGATGGCCATCAGGACCGCTTGAAGGACCAGGTCCCGCGTGAGCTGGAGCTGCCTCGACCACCAATCACTTGCCGAGAAAACACATCGAGCACCACCGCCAAGGAGAGCCAGCCTTCCTGTGTGGGAATATGGGTGATATCCGTGACCCACTTGGTATTCGGACTCGGAGCCGTAGAGTCGCATGCAAGCCCCAATCCTTTTCCCCTTGCGTAATCGCGCCACCCGCCTGTTTGGTCAGATGGCTGGCCTCCTGCTTAAACTCTGGGCTGTACTCCATTTTTCCATGACACACCTCCTGGCCTCGTATGCGGCTTTTCAGGTGTGTCCGTAAATTCGGGGGAAGACCACTGCAAAAAACTCAAATCCTCACCGCATTTTCAGTCTTTGAAAATTATCCAGCCTTCACGTATTGCTGAAACCGGTTGGTCAGGAACGGCAGATTTTGAATATCCGAATAGCCGTTCAACACGGCATCGATTTTTGACATGCGTTCCGTTGTGGAAGGATGGGTGGTGAAAAACCGGGATTGGGCATGGCCTTCGGCTTTGGCTAAGGTCAGCAGATAATCCTTCAGGCCTTGTGGGTGATATCCGGCGCGGTAGGCGTATTCAATCCCCACGACGTCGGCCTCGAATTCCTTGTCCTTATCCAAGCCTTTCGTAAATAACAGCTCGGTCATTTGATCGATGGCATTGGAAAACATTTTTGGGTCTTTCTTCATGGCCGTCAAAGAGAGTTCCGAGACGCTGCCCAGCACGGCTCCGCGTCGAATGGTCTCCAGCATGTGCTGTTTGGTCACGTGTGCCACTTCGTGCGCCAACACTCCGGCCAATTCGGCCTCGTTTTTCAACGTCTTCAGGAGTCCCACGGTGATGAATATATAACCACCGGGCGCGGCAAATGCATTTTGTTCCTGACTGTTGAGAATGGCGAAATGGTAGTTGAGTGTCGGTCGGTCCGACACTTCGGCAATCGTTTTTCCCACCAGATTGATGTAGCGGGTCCAGGCTTGATTGGGATATTCCCCTCCGAATCGGCTGAAGGCTTCAACTGCCACGGCCTCCCCCAATACGATTTCTTCTTCTTCGCCAATGGGCTGCAGGGCTTCCACCACTCCGGCACCCTTTTTTATAAGATCGATCTTTTTCTTTTTCAGGCCGAAGGCTTCTCCAAGGCCCTGAATTAAATCTGGAGATTCTTCGGCCGTTCCCTCCTGAGCGGGTGCGGGTTGTTCTTTTTTTGACGGGGGGGGCGGTTTCAATAAATCATCCAGAAATCCGCTCATGCCGGTTGTGGGCAGGAGCAAACATAAAAGAACAAGATTGCCAAATAAAAGGAATCGTCTCATTGGGCACCTCCCGAAAATTCTCCCAGATTTCCGGCTTTCTTGAACTGCAGCAATTCATCCGGCGCAAGGGAAAAGGCTTCCATGCGGTCCACGGCATCGCGGTGTTCCTGCTTGATCTGTTTGTCTTTGGCATATTGTTCCGTGGATTCTTTGAGACCGCGAATACTGCCGCCGGCTCTGGATTCCCGGGCGGCGATGGTTTTACGACCGGTGAGACCGGAGAGGCCGAGACCACCACCGGAAGACGGTTTCTCTTCCGTCAGGCGGAATTTAAAGACCCATCCGGTTTTTCCCGTTGCCGTTTTCACTTTGGCCAAACGCCCTTCGTCACTCAGTATCGTGACCTCATCTCCCAACTTTAAGGTGTCTACGACGGTGGAGGTTGGGGCTTTGTCGGCCGTCACTTTGACCCCATCCTGCTTGGCGTATTGTGTGGCAGCCCAGGAAGATGAGGGAAGGAGCAGGATACCCAGCCATACAGCGGTCATGGCAAAACCCAGCCTGGCAAACGAGGAGCATTCGGTGTGCATCCGTTTTTGGAGAAGGGAAAAAGGTGTCATTGATAGTCTCCAGTCAAACTGAATCCCGCCCAATAGGAGGGGTGAGGAAAGTCTTTTTTGACAATCAACTGGGCCTGGCGCAGACTTTTCGCTTTATTCATCGTCACATAATTCCGGTAAAAATGCTTCATCAACACCGAGGTGGACAAATCATCCACCCGCCACAACGCCGACACCAGTGCGTGGGTCCCGGCATAGATAAACGCTCGGTTCAATCCGATGAGTTCTCCGGCTTCCAACTTTCCCAATCCGGTCTGGCATGCGCTTAACGTAACCAAATCCGCGTTTAATTCCAAGCTGAAGACTTCTTTGACGGTCAATTTCCGGTTTTCCGGATTGGGAGAAGATAGCCACAAACTGGAGAGTAGCGGATTAAACTCATCGAATTCCCCATGCGCGGCAAGATGAATGATGCCATACTTCGAAATATTGTTCATCACCCATTCCTTGGTGGCCTTGGCTCCGGTCAGAATATCCATCTGCGGGTAATTCCATTTGATACTCCTGGCTTCCAGTTCGGCCAGAGGCAGTTCGTAATTGTAATTGCCCAAGTCAGGATTGCCGATTGCCAGAACTCTATCGTTTTTCTCGGTCTGCCGTTTGGCGAAGGTGAATTGAAATACGGAGGCCGAAGGCGCATAGAACAACGGGATATCATCCACCAAATAGGTTGGCCCATGTTTCAATGCGGCAAAGGACAGGAAATGCAGCGGACCATCGGGAATAATCCCCAGAACGTCAAGCTTGGTGAGGTCCTGTTCGATAGGCTTGATAAGCCACCCGTACAGTTTATGGAGTTCTTCCTCGACCGGCTCCAGATGTTGGACCAACTGGCGGTAGCGGGTAATGAGTGTGAGGAGTTCCTGATCGCCGACCGGGACCTGCCTGAATACCGTGCCGTTTTGCGTAATTAGCCAGAGGTAGACGTGGTCTTGGGTGAGGAAATAGGACACCAGTCCGACCTTGGGAGACAAGAGGGTTTGGACTCCTTTCAAATTGAGGGGATCGACGGCAATAAAACTGCTGAGGCTGGGATTCTGTTGTTTGACTTCAAGAATGGCCTCTTCATATTGAGCCTTCATTTTTCCATAGCGTTCCTGAAGTTCATCCGGAGGTTGTTCGTAGGAGCCCAGCTCAGAACGGAGAGAGTCAAGGGTGGAACCGAGAGCATTGATCTGAGCCCAGGTTTCCTGGTCCTTCTCATTTTTAAATGACATTTTCTGGTTGCCCAATAAATCGATGAAACTTCGTGAGCGGGATCGTTCCAGATAATTAAAGGCGTCCTCTGTCCGGTTCATGCCGATCAGAAGCGTGATGATGTCACGGTATAAATCCAGTTTGTTGGTCTGAAAGCTATTCCGCAGTTCATCGATTTTCAACGACGCCCGCATGCCCTCCACGACCTCCACGGCAGTAGACAGCCAGGACAGGGACTCGGATGTCTGTTGCTTTTCCCGCAACACGGTCCCCATTCCCGCAGCCGCCCGCCATTCGACTTCTTTAATCCCGTGTTTTTTGGCCAGATCAAATGTTCGCCGGTAGTAATCCAAGGCCTGGTCGGGTCGATGGAATGCCCGATTGACATTTCCGAGTTCCAGGAGGGCCTTGACCCAATTGGTGACATTATGAATGTCGGCGCTGATCTGCTCGGCTTTCAGGAAATGGCCTTCCGCTTCCTTCAAGTTGTTCAGGGCCAGGAGGGAAATCCCGATATTGCGGTGATCGTAGCCCAGTCCCCAGAGCGATTTGAGTGATTCGTCCAGCTCTTTGGCACGGGTGAATTTTTCCAGTGCGGTGTGGTGATCGCCTTGTTGGCGGTAAATCAGTCCGAGATTGTTCAGGGAGGAAGCCAGTTCCGTTTGAATGTTGGAGGCTTCGCTGAGTTTGACGGCTTCATGCAAATGATGCAGGCCCTTGTCAGGTTCGTTGAGTGTCCAATACATGAGCCCACGGGTATTTTTCACCATAATGCGGAGCTGAGGATCATGTGTGAGTTCGGCCTGCTGGTCGGCCTGAGTCAGTCGTTGAAACGCGGTTTGGTAGTCTCCCTGGAACCAAGCCAGATTTGCCAAATATAAATGGCCGGTGGCGATCAGAAACGGTTGACTCAATTCCTGTCCAATCACCAGCGCTTTGTTGTAATAGTCAGCCGCCTGATCAAACAAGGCCACCTTTTCATAGGTGAGTCCCACTTCGTACAGGACTTCGGCTTCTCCCTGCCGGTCGCCCTGTTGTCGGTAACTGTCCAACGCGGCCAGAAAATGTTCACGGGCCTTTTCATATCGGCCCAGGCGCAAATAATGAATGCGGCCCATGCGTCGATATTGGAAGGCTGTCTGACCCATCTCTCCGATCTCTTCGTAGAGAGAAAAAGATTCGTGAAATTTCGCCAAGGCTTCCGAGTACGCGCCCATGTTTTCCCGCACGACTCCGAGAGTGGCCACGCCTTCCGCCAGCCGATCCAACTCCCCGCTCTCGTTCCAAAGGCGGGTGGCTTCCTCCAACTGTTTCACGGCTTCCTCAAATCGTTCTAACCGGGAATAGAGAATGCCCAGCCGGTATAACACTTCCGCCCGTTCGTTAACGGGTGTCTCGGGGGTCACGGCGTTGAGGAGTTTTTGCTGGAAGAACAGGCCTTTTTCATAATTGCCGATCTCAAACGCGGTTTCAACAGCCAGGGTGGTGAGGGCTTTGAATTCCCCTTGCTTGCCCGCATAGTCCATGAGTGCCAATGTATGTTCAATATGTGTCAGCGATTCGGGAAACCGTTGTGCTTCAAATGCCTGAATGGCCTTGGCCTGTTCCTGGTCATAGATGGACGTGGCATATTCCTTTCGCTCGTCAGGAGCCATTCCGGCGAATCCGTAATGATGAAAAGCCCTAAGACCTTCCTCTGTGCCCCAGAGGTCCTGAGAGGCGGCCACGACGGCCTCATCGGGCGGGAGCTGAGGGAGATGAGCGAGATATTGGTTCAGCCATTGAGTGGCCACTTTGGAATTCAGGGGCCGTTGGCTTACGATGATATGCGGAAATCCGGCTTGCAGGAAGGCCGATATGGTGATAGCGGGAGGGGGGCCTTCCGGGTCCAGGCCGCCGAACAGGATCAGGGAATGGTGCTTCGTCCCTGCGAAGTCGAGGATGGACACCGATTCGCGCACACGTTGCGCTTGAGCCACTTCGAACCCGACCTGCGTGGGAGGTTGAAGAAAGGCCGCGATATTACTGGTCGAAGCCAGAGCTTGGTCGTGCTCCGGCTTGCCGGTAAAGGTTGTCAAGGAAAAAGGAATTTCTCCCGCCTCTTGTTCAATGGCGGGCTGAAAGGTGTTGGGGGAGACCAGATGGGTGAAAAACAAACTGCGTTGGTGAAATCCGGTCATGAAATCGTATGCACTGCTGACCCGGGTGAGCGGTTTTCTTCCCAACGGCAACGAAACCAGAGAGGATTCCAGTTCGAGAGGAACCGACACATAGGCCGAAGCTGCCTGATTGACCCGTCGATGAAACTCCTCATCGCCGAGAATCTTTCCATCACGGATGATGATCGGGCTGTAATGGAGTGTTTCCCCGTTGTGGACAAACGCATGATAGCCTTGTTGTCCTTCAAGGATTTTCAGATAGGGGTGTCCGTCATCCACGGCGAGAAAGATCAGGTCATTGGTGAGAGGATAGGCCCAAAAGGAGGCGGCCATGGAGGGGTGTTCCTCGTACAAGGCATAGAGCAGGCCTTCAAGGTCCGGGCCGAGTCGGTTGAGCGCATCGGTGTCGCCTTTCAATCGTGCCAGACGGATATCCGACAAGAGGGAGTGCAGTTCGGGACCATAATCCCCAAGACCTTTCAGGAAAAAATCTTCTCCCAACATCTCGTAGAGGGCGCTGGTTCGTTGCCGAAGGCTTAATTGTTCAGCAATGGCAAAGGCCGACTCCGTTTGTCCATCTGCAATCAATTGGTCGACCGACATCTGAATAAGCCGGTCGTAGGCCGGCCAGAGGCCTGACATTCCCGATAGCGGGTCAGTCTGGGCGGGAAACCGCAGCACGGCATCCACCGCTTTGGTCAGGGACTTCCGGCGGTGCGCAGGATCTTTAGTCGTTTCCGCTTGCAAGATATACCAGAGCCAGCCCTGCGGAGCTTTTCCTTCTTCCACCAAGGTCCGTAAGGTGTCCTGAAGATGTTCAACGGCCGGAGACGGTGCGATGCCCTTCGCCAATTCGGCCTGATTCAATTTGACCAGGAATGTGAGCGGGGAGCGTTGCTCCTCGGAAAACAGGGAAGGCTTCCGAAGGAGCGCTGCGGCCCGTGTGTAATAAGACCATGGCAAGGTGTCATACCGGAACCGGCGATGGATATGTTGTACGGTCTCCTCCGGTTTGGCCCTGGGTTGTTGAATGTCTTCCTGTCGAAAGGATAACAGCAGGGCCGTATTCGTGAGTGTATAAAACATGGCGCGGTCTTCATATCCGGCCTGGTGCAGATCTTCCAGTCCCTGCACTAAAAGATCAAGCAGGCTGTTTTCGGGTGCTCCTCCGGTCCTCAACTTCTCGACTGCAAGTTTCGAGAGATTATAGATATTCACGCTTGTTCCGAATGGAATGTTCAATGTGCGTGTGTAATTCAACGACTGGCGCAGGGACTCCATCGCTTGCAAGGGTTCCCCCACCTGATGGGATAGGACTCCGATGCGATTCAGGACGATGGCCTTTTCCGTGAGAGCGGCGGCCGATGGCTGTTGGGAAGCGGCCTGATTGAGCAGGGCCAGTTTTTTGCTGAAATAGTCCCGGGCCGGACCGGGTTCTTCCAGTTGTTCATAGGTATTGGCGATATAGCTGAACATAAGCTTTTCTTCGCCGGCTTTGTCGAAGCCGCTGGCGGCTTGCGAGGCGGTATCACTGAGCCCCACTTCCAGATTGATCAACCCTGTCCCCGTGGTCTTTGGGTTTACCCCCATCTTGTCCAGATGATCCAGGCTCGTGAAGTAACTGTCCAGGGCCCGCTTGAGATCCCCACGTCCTCCGGGTTGATCCTTCCCGCTGAGATTGAACAGATTGATGCCGATGTTGCGTTGCAGCAGTGCGACATTTTTGGTGTTCCCCAGTTCCCGGTTGATGTCCAAGGCTTGCGTGTATGTCTCAATGGCTCGTGCATGCTCCCCCAAATCCTGGTGGGCCAATGCCAACCGCTCTAGCAATTGGGCTTTCAAGAGGGGTTGATCCTGTGGAACCCGTCGCAAGGCCAATTGATATTGCGTCACGGCTTCCCGGCTGCGCCCGGACTTGAAGCAGGCTTCCCCATAGTTTTTTCGAAAGAGCATTTCGGTGGGGCTGTCGCCGGCGGGAGCGAACTGCTCGTCACGCTGTCGGTAATGCCGGTAGGCTTCCCGCGCATTGCCCAGGGCTAAATAGGTATTGCCCAGATTGAGCAGAAGTTGGGACTCCACTTCCGGTAACCGGGTGGTGTCGTTGAGATCCAGGGCAATACGATATTCCCGCTCTGCTTGCTCAAGATAGCCTGCTCTGCCTTCGAGCCGTTCCATTTGCTCATAGGCCCAACCCAGCGTTTGATGGATATAGGAAATGGAGGGATCTTTCTCCACGGCTTTCTTGAGGAGATCCAGAACCAGCGGAATATCCGGCGGATCGGAATAGGAAAAGGCCAGGGCCTGTCCATAGCGGTATACGGCATGGTCGGGATGTTTCTTAACCAGGTCGGTATACCAAGGCTGAATCTCCCCAATTTCGTTGAGCATGGCTTTGGTTTCAATGTAGCCTCGATGAGCTTCCACCGATTGGGGATACTGGTCGATCAGATGTTTCAACGATTTCGCCGCAATACGGGTTTCCCCGATTTTGCGGTCCTTCAAGGCTTTTTTGACTAATTGCAGGACCAGCAATTCACGGGTTTCTCCAAGTTGAGCCTGTCCTTCTCCGGTGAATGTTCCCAGGGCGGCATAAGTGTCAGCCGCCTCCTGAAACCGTTCGGCACGGGAGAGGATTTCCGCCTTTTTTTGATAGGCCTGGATAGTCAGGTCACGAGGCACGGCAGGTGCGGCCAGGATGGACTCCAGCGACTCCAGGGCAGCCGCCTGTTCGCCTAACTCGTAGTACAGTTCGGCCACACGCAGGCGTGCCGTGGCTGACAAGATGGGAAGGGTTGCCTGTTGGGTCATCAAATTGTTCAAGGAGGTAATGGCCTCCTGCGGCAGTTTATCCTGTTGAGACAATTCGATCGCCCGATACATGGCCCGTCTGCCCCAGGAAGAGTCTTCGCCGAATAAATGGATCACATCGACAAACACCTGAAGGACGTTGGCGGCATCCCCAAGTGATCGATAGGCGTCTCCCCGGGTAAACAGGGCTTGCGCTCGAACTTCCTCGTCGTGCAGGGCATCCACCTTTACCAGATGTTCCAGGGCCGTCAGGGGATCGTTGGCGAACAGGTAGAGGCGTCCCGCATGAATCAAGCTTTGTCCATAAATGTCTTCATGGTCCCGGTGTTGTTCTCCGATGGCCAATGATTCTTTGACGCCACGGGCGACCAAGCGGTTACGATCAGCGGTACTGCCCTGCCGTGCCTGTTCCTGGACATCCAATGAAATAGTGTGCAATTTCGCCAGAGCTCCGATTCGTCCCGGTTCCGTCCTGTAGGGTTCCAAAATTTTCCGTGCGGCCGGAAAGCGGCCTTGTTGGGTATGAATCTCGGCCAGAGCAAAATCAAAATCGGCTCGTTCGTCCAGCGTCGATGTTCGCAGTAAATTTTTTGAAATATTGGTGAGCACCAGCAGAGCCTGACCGAGCCGTCCCGTATCGCGATAAGCCGATGCCAGTTTTTTGGCCTCTTCCAGGGAGGCATAATCGGTAAGAAACGCCGGTATATCCAAACGGAACAGATCACCGGATTTCAATTCCGAAAAATACAAAAAATGCCCGGCGGATACCGGATAGGTATCAAACCTGCCCATGGGCGTCACTTGATAGACCAAGGAAGGCTGGGAAGTTTCCTGGGAGCCTTGAGTCATCCACAAGGAGGATTCGTCATCGGTATTGATCACGCCGTCTTCATTCGTGTCCTGGTCATAACGGGCAAAGAAGAGCGTGCCATGGGTTGAGGAACCGGATGAGCCTCGGGCGTTGGTCGGCCAGAGGATCAGCCCGGATTCAATGCCCACCCGTGCCCTGGTTTCCTGTGTGCCAGGATTGAATTCCTGAATATGAGTTCCATCGGAATAGAGAATGTGTCCTTCCTCGTTCAGGGAAAAGCTTTTGACGTTTGTGAGTATCTGTTGCTGGGTGTCATTCTTCAAAGACTTCCAATAGAGGTTCGAGATCCCCGTCAGAGGCACCGTCCCGAGGTAGTAGACGCCCTGTTCGTTTGTATCCCATTGGGGAAGGGCATCCTCGCTTCCCAGGTCGGTCAATTGCCGTTCTTCACGGGTGATGAGGTCCAGGAGATACACATCCCCTCGCGGATCGGATTTGTGGGAAATATACAGGAGGCGGGTGCCATCACGGTTGAGTGCCGGGTCCATGTCGTTGGCCGGATGAGAGGTAACCTGACGAGGCAATGTCAGACCGGAAGCCCCGAGTGGTTGGACCCAAATATCCGCATTGCCGGATCGCAGGGAGACAAAGGCCATACTCTGACCATCTGTCGAAATGGCCGGGTGATAGTCCAACGCGGGATGGGCAGTCAGCCGTTGCGGTGGACGGCTATCGGCCACGGAAATTTCTGGTAAGAGCCAGAAGCCGCTCAGCAGGAAAGTCAAAACGAAACGTGTGGTTAGGATGGGCATGGTTAACGACGGATTACTTTGGTCCTTCCTTCCTGACCCATTGTTCTGTTTCCAATTGAATCCATTCGCCTTTCACGGCCTTATCCCGGTTTAATGCGGCGAACATTTTATGGACTCGCGGTAAATCCTGAGGAGTGAGCGTTTCATTGGTTTCCACGACCCGCTGCATGACAGCCAGGCGGTCCTCGTTTTCCTCTTTCAGTAAATTCTCAAGAAAGTCCTTTTCCTCAGGCGGAACCTTTTCGGGAGAAAGGAGAGACACCCCACCCTCGGTATTTTCCCCGATCACGCCCAGGGCTTTAAAACGGTTGAGATCGTCTTTGTTAAATGAAATACGTTGAAGCGCACGGGCGATCTCTTTTTTCCCCGGCGGCAGTTCGGCGGTTTGTTTCAGTTTGCCCTTGGGATCGATATACCGTACCGAGGCCACCAGCATGACTTCCTGGTTCAACTCCTGATAGGTACCCAGCACTTGGTTCTCCAATGCGGTGCGCTCGTCTACGACCGTGACCCCGACCAGCGGCCCGCCGCAGGCGGTAAGTCCGGAAAGCAAAAGGGGTAATAGAAATCTTGGAGAACGTTGACGGAGTCGTTGGCAAAGGCCAAGACAGAGTGAGGCTGCGAAATTGGACATAACAGAAAGCTCCTCTGGGATCAGGATCTTGTACATCTTATCAAATCCTGAAAGATGGGTGGAGACGGTCTTAGTTGGTGTCGTTCTCTGGATTGTCATTCTGCGAGCAACGAAGAATCTGAGCCCGGCGTATTGGGTCATGGTTCAGCTGGGTTTTTCCACACGTCGGCATGGTGTCCCTGCGACGATTATTGCAAGACGAGCTCGCCTTCCGGTGTCAAGGAATAGCTTTCAGCTCCGACCATGGTCAGTATTTTTGATAGGGCTTCCCAATTGGGGATGGCTGCGGTCAACCGTTCGATATTTTTCATTTTAGCCAGTGGAATCCGATCCAGGTGGAAAGTCGGAATGAAACGTCCTTGAAAATGAATCGTCAAACTCAAGAGGCCTCTGGCAATTTCGATGGTGACGTTTGAGGGATTG
The DNA here is from genome assembly GCA_050248735.1 of Nitrospirales bacterium. GTDB lineage: Bacteria > Nitrospirota > Nitrospiria > Nitrospirales > UBA8639 > JACKFE01. Next base: position 50,160 of record JBFWRU010000001.1, read on the forward strand.
GCCAGCTTCAATTGGGCTCTGGCGCTGGCCAGGGTGGGATTGCTGCCCTGGGGATCCAGGAAGACCAGCAACCGATCCAGGGCTTCCTTACCGATATGGGTGAGATGGAGTTGCAATTCGGCCTGACTCAAATCCAAGGCTCCCGTTTCAGGTTGCAGCAGCGCCGTCAGGCCGATGGTGGCGGCCACTTCACTGTCACCGGTAATGCGTGAAGCCGGATCAACCAATTGGTTGAGATCCAGTTTTGCCGCCTCGAACCATGCTGAAAGCCTGACCGGGTTTTCCGCCGCCAGGATGATATGCCCGCCAAGCCCGCCCCCTAACAGGTTCATGGACATATTCTGCAGTTTGAGTGCCTGTTGATCGAATTGAAGACTGGTGGAAAAGTTCTCCAGGGAAAGGGGACCGATTTGAAGACGTTTCATGGTGAAGGAATGTTCTTTGTCGGACAACCGCTTTAATTGGGCAATCACATCAGAGGGTTGGAATCTTTTTTTTCTGAGCGTGACGGCTGGTTCCGGTTGCCAGGCCAGGGATTTCCGCACTTTGATGGTTCCGGTGGTATTTTCAATGGCCGACGTGTCCTGTTGGAGTGAAAGCTGGTTCAGGTTCACATCAATGGCCGTGTCGAGGGTTCCCAGTTCTTTTTTCCGGACATGGACTCGTAGTCCGGCTTCTCCTGTCCCCTGGATTCCCAGAGGTGTGAGAACCTGTTGGAAGATGCCCACATCCATATTGGCTTGCGTATTCAGTTGGGCGTACAGGTTGGCGAGTCTGGTGCCAAGAGGCTTTGTTGAATTGAGGAAGGCTTGCAAGCCTACGACGGTGCCTTCAACTCCGATCTGTAATCCGTTGGTGGTGGCACGGAGCCGATCAAGTCGGACCTCGTTGGGTGTGGGGGCCGCCACTTTCACTTGCAATGCGGTATTGGGGAGCCGTTGAAGCGGCAAATGGTCAGGCAGGAGGATATTTTCCAGGTGCAGATCGGTCTGGAATTGCAGTTGAGGACTGGCGTTGGGTCCATAGGCCAGGGACACCGTCCCATTCGTGTTCTGGAGGCCGAATCCCGCCATTTTTCCTCCCGCGCTTTTCAGGGACATCGTTCCTTTTATCCGTAAGGGAAGGTTCAACGTGTTGATGGCTTCTTCCGAAGGCACCGCCCCGACGGCTTGGATGCTCATACTCATGAGTCCGGATGGGTTGATGTCCTGCAACCCTTCCATGAGTGGTCCGGTGAGTCGAGACAGGAGTTGGTCCAGGCGTAACATGGGGACGTGGAAGTCCAGGTCGAACTTCTGGCTTGGCTGATGCCATCGTCCCTTCAGGCCGACTTCGAACATGTCCGGAGCGGTCAGGCGAAATTCTTTCAGCGTCACATCCTGTTGCAACAGGTCTTCTTTTGTGTGGGATTGCAGTTTGACGGTTGGAAGGGTCGCCGTGACTGTTGGATGGGTAAACTTCAGGCCATCAAGTACCACCTGAATCCGGTCCTGAGAATGCAGCGAAGTCGGTTGAAAGGTCGGGGATACTTGTCCACGAAAATTCGATTTGAGTATGACGGTGGTGTGTGCGATGGACAACTGCTGCTGAGCAGCCAGTTGAGCGAGATTCAAGGAAAGGCCTGCCGTGCCCTTGATCGTGCCGTCCTGACTTTGATAATTGCCGGTCACAAGAAAAGCCAAATTCTCCAGAGTTCCTTCCGTTGTGGGTTCCGGCAGTCTGGCCTTCAGTGAAGATAGTTTGACGGCGGTGGCCATCGTGGCGGCTTCCGGAAGATAGTCCTGATTCAGCACCCCATTGGCCCGCAAATGTATGCTGTCCGCGCTTACGCCTTTTTTCAGAGTAATGCCCTGGAGAAGGGATTTGGGAATGAGGGGCAACATGTTGTCCAGCCGGGGAAGCAAGCGGACTTCGAGTGCCGCATCGATCGTGGTGCTCGGCGGAGTTCGTGGTTCCAGTGTGGCGGTGCCGTGCATAAGCCCATAGGGTCCGAGCCGGGCATTGAGTTCCGATACCTTGATCGTGCGGGTTTTGTGATTTCCCTCACTGCTTAGGCTGATTTCAAACGGAAGAGGGATCGAGCGTCCCAGCTGTTCCCGGGGAAGGGTGGTTTCGCCGGATACCTTGATGACTCCGGAGAACGGGCCGGCATCCAGAAATTCACCGGCCACGCTTAACCCCAATTGGGTAATCTGATAGGTCTGGTAGCGCACCCCTTGGACAGAGGTGATGAGATCCATCTGGCCTAATATGGGGATATTGCGTTGCACTCGAACATCTTTGACAGTCAGATTGAGATTAGTGGAGCCGACTTGCACTCCGTATGCCGGGAATGTGGTTTCCAGATTTCGTCCTTCTAATGTCCCATGAATCCTTCCACTGAACAGACCATCGGGAGCCGAACCCTTGACGGTGATCCTTGGAGCCAAAGTTCCTTTCACGAGCAGATCCTTCACATCCGGAGGGATAAATGGTTGGCCCAGGCGTAAGAGTTGAGCCAGGTCGATCTGGGTATTGTGCAGAGTGATATCCACGTCTTTTTCGGACAAGGGGTGTTCGATGATCCCATCCAGCGTCAGTCGAAGGGTGGGTTCGGATTGAATTGACAGTCTGGCAATCTCAATCTTTTCACTGGGCAGATGAACCGAGACATCGAAGCCCACCATCAGGGGAAACCGCAGCTTCTTGTTTTGCAAGGTCAGATCAACCCCTTTGATATCCACGGATCCCCGAAGATTGGCTATGTCGGGAGAAATTCCCCCGGAACTGGTGAAATTGAGACCAGCCAATCGAACCCGCAGATCGGGAGAGACAATGACCACCACTTGAGTATTGATGATTTTTAATGTGTTCACATCAACCGTAACGGGAAGAACGGGAATAAGCGGTTGGTCGGTAGGAGGAGGAACGGCTTCTTCCGGCACCGCACCTTGAGCGAGCTCCGGAAGATTCAGGACGAGATCGGCGCCTTCAATCGCTACTTCATTGATCCGTAGGGTACCTTGCAATAAGTTCCAGAGACTATAGTCGAGTTGAAGTTTTTCCACCTTGAGCGGAGGGTGGCCCTCCCGGAGGTATTGAGCCCGCCGGACATGAAGACCGTTCAGGAGGTTAAACGATAATGCCTCGATGCGAACCGTGCCCTTGAGCAGAACCGAGAGCCGGGTTTCCAGTTCCTGGCGCACCATGTCGGATGGAAACCAATAGGTGAGCAACATCCCTGCACCCAAAAGCAGTATCAGGAATCCCGCACCCAACCAGAGCAACCACGTCGATAGGGTTCTTGTGCGCTTTCGTGATTGCGTTGCCTGTCCGGAGGAGGGACCTGGATGATCAGGATTGGTTGGGGGGAAATCGGTCATTGATGGTCCATGGCCTTCAAAGCCCGCACAAGACTAAGCCGAATGATTATCGAAGTCATTTCTACAATGGCCGAAGGGTGTTGGTCCGTCGGCCATGGCTGAGTGAGTCTATAAAACTTCTGTCGGGAGGTAAAGGAACGGATGAAAGTCTGTGCTGTCGGGAAATGGGCCGGAAGCGAAAGCAAGGCCACACCATCCTTGGGTGATGGTGTGGCCTTGCCCGTGAAAATACCGGCAGGAAAACCGTTAGCCTTTAATTTTTCGATACGCGAATAATAAAATGAGGGCTCCGCCGATGGCGAGACCCAGGCTTCGCATGTCGAAGCCTTCCACATCTCCCCAGCCAAAGGTGGTCCCAAGATATCCACCGACCATGGCTCCGGCAATGCCAATGAAACTGGTGACGATGATACCGCCTGGATCCTTCCCAGGCATAATCAATTTTGCCAGGATCCCCGCTATTAAACCGAAGACCAGCCAGGAAATGACGCCCATGGTTTCCTCCTATAGGGAACACAATCCCCGAGATGGCATGAGAACGCACCCGAAGCGGTGGTGCAGGATGACGTGACCGTGGTCTTAGCCATTGTCTTTGGCCATGACCGAAATAAAGGAATCGGCTTCCTTGATCGAGCTTTCCATTTCTTTGATTAACGAAGCCACATTGCCTTCAACGGTCGAGAGTTCACTCTTCAGGGAGGCGATGGTCTGCGCATTCAAATTGTGCTTCAGAAAGAGCACCTGATCTTTGAAAGTGGCCAATACGGGGTCCATTGTGGTTTCCGCCCGTTTCATGGCTTTGATGAGTTGGGCATATTGGGCACGGGTTTGCGTCAGTTGCTTTTGTGAGTTCTGGCGAAGGCTGGCGCTGGAATATTCCTTCAACTCGGTTTCCCATTCTTCAAAGAGGGCCACCGAGACATCTTCCACCGACGCGATACGGTCACGCACCGCTTGCGCTTTCGCCGTGCTCTGTTCATATTCGGCGTGTAAGACATCGTATTTTTCCTGAAGCTCCCCACCTTTGATATTGAGCGTTTTGGTGAAGCGGTCCAGGGCGGACTTGAATTGTTCCTTGGCGTCCTGCTGCGCATCGCGGGCTTTTTCGACATGACTCACCATGAGGTCTCGTTTATGGTATCCGATTTTTTCCATAGCCCCGTAATACAGGCTCTGGCATCCCCCGGTGACAACCAAGACGGAAAGACCAATCAAGAACGGAAAGAAGCCAGTGGCGAATGACAGACCCGCTACCCTATTCGTGTGCATCGACTCATCCTTTGTTGATTAAAAGATCCAGAACTGTTCACGCAATCCGTCGCCGATCTTTACGCCGGCTTCAGAGCCTTTTCAAGAAGGCCGGTCACCGCAGGTCCGCCTTGTTGTTGGACGAAGGATAAGACGATAGGAAGGAATTTCCCGACCATGTCCGTGCTGAGTCCAAGCTTGGAAAACCCGCCGGCCAACTGAGTCAGATTGCCTAAGCTACCCATGCTGCCGCCCAACCCACCTAGGGCAGAGGCCGCCCCACCGAGAGCCCCCATCATCCCTCCACCGGATTCCGGCGCGGCCTTCAAAAGGTCGCCCATACCGGGCACGGCATTGCTGATTTGCTGGAATTCTCCCGAGCCGAGTTTTTCTTTGGCCAGATTAAATAGGAGCCCGGCTCCCCCTTTGGCTTGATCTTCATTCACCCCTAAATTACTGACCAGTTGCTGAATGAGTTCCATGAGGACACCTCCTGATGAAAAAACCAATAATGAAAAATTCGGGTAAATATTCGTGAGGGGGTGGCCGGTCGCTTCCGGTTGGAAGATCCGCTATGCGGGAAACCTGGCCGTAAAGAAGAGGATACGGGATGTGACCGGGGAAAAGAAACCCGAATTCGCCAATTTCCGGATTTTGTCGAGTCTTTGGATTAACACCAGGCCGGGGTTTGTCGGCCAGTGGGATCTGCCCAATAGGGCACCCAAGCCAGGGTCACCAGCTTGGTGGAAATATTGGACTTTTTGGGACGAACCGTGAGAGTTTCCAAAGGAAGCGTTTCCACATCCCATTCGGTCGTCAGCGCCTGAATTTCCTGTTGTAAGGCCGCATCCAATTCCTTGAGTTGTTGTTGCAGGGCTTCCACATTTTCTTCCGCGCGGTCCACGTCCTTTCCTTCTTTTATGGTACGGCCCAGGCCGCGAACAGCAGTGGTCGCCTTGCCCATGGATGTTCCACTGACGGCTTTTCGTCCGAGGAAAGCCGACAAGAGGGTGGCACCGATGGAAATCACGGTTTGAAGTTTTTGTTGTTTGGACTGTTCGGCTTCCCGCTGCACGGCCTGCTCGGCCCGCCTGATCCGATCTTCCATCGTGGTCATTTTCCCCGCATATTTTTTTCGCAGCGCTTCGGTTTCCTCATCACGACGTTCCCGGACGAGCTGTTGCAACCGGAGTCGAAAGTCCCGTTCCGATTCATGCGGTGCGGATGTCATTTTCAGGGAGGCATGCCGGAACACCTCCAAGGTTTGGGTCCGGTAGACCCAATCCTCAAAATCCTTTTCCCATCCTTTATAGAGCTTGGCCTGGCCGGCCGCTTCCGGCAGTTCTGCAAAGAGTCCTCCGACAGCCGGTTGAGTATTCAGATCCGCAGGAGGAATGTCGATGGTGTCGGCCTGATCCCACTGGACGGGGACCGGCCCGTCTTGAAAAAGTGTGAGTGCCTGGATCTCCCGGACCTCATCCAATTGTGTTTTGGCGTCCTGATAATGGACAGAGGCGCCTCCGTACAGACGCGGGTGATAGAGGAGCGTGGCGCCTGATGGTCGCCCGCTTCGAATTGGGATGAAATGTTGAGCGATAGTTGGAGGCAGCACAGGCGGGTGGGAAGCCATCCCGGTGGATGCCCCGCTTAGGGCCGTGGCTGAGAGGGATGAACTTTTAGCCGTGGCATCAGGTCCGGCCTGAATAGCGGCCTTCACCGGGTCCATCAATGTTTTGATTTGTGTACGCGTCAACGGTCCCCGCAAATAGGACAAAGCCCACCGGGTTTCAAAGATCTCGGGTCCATCGTCATGCACATTGTTCATGAGAAAGATTCTGTTGCCCAGACCCGACAGAATCTGCTCCATCTGCTTGCGTTGATAGCCGCCCTGACTGTTGGCCGCAGCGCCTTCCAGTCCGTCCAGCACCCGGGCCATGTCGCGTTCGGTTTGCAGTCGACCGATAAACCAGGTGCCGGTGTTGCCCAGGCCTTTGTAATCCAGGTCCACGGGGTTTTGTGTCGCAAGGACCACGCCCAACCCGAAGGCCCTGGCCTGTTTCAGCATGGTCAGCATCGGGGCCTTGGATGGAGGATTTTTCACGGGAGGAAAGAACCCGAAGACCTCATCCATGTAGAGCAGCGCGCGCAGGCTGGTGGTACCGGATTGCGTGCGCATCCAGCTGACCATCTGGGTGAGCAGGAGGCTCACAAAAAACATGCGCTCGGTATCGTTCAGGTGTGAGATGGAAAAAATGGCGATGCGCGGTTTGCCGGTAGGGGAGTAGAGGATTTGATTGATGTCCAACGGCTGGCCTTCCAGCCAGGCGGTAAACCCAGGTGCTCCTAACAGGTTGTTAAAACGCATGGCCAGGCCGAACCGGTCTTTGGAGGGAAACACGGATTCGATATCCATCACGCCTAATTTTGAAAACGGGGGATTCTGAATATGTTGGATGAGGGAGGCCAGCGTCAGATCCTGCTTGGATTCCCAGGAGGTTTTCAGAATGTTGGATAACAGAATATGTTCAGGGCTTTGCAGCGGATCGGCTTCCAGGCCTATCAGATTCAGCAGGCTGGTGACGGTGGTGCCCACCCGCTCACCCAATAGTTCCGCGTCTTCCAGAATTGACGGAGCAGGAACTGAAAACGATTGCAGGATCGACACGGGTAGCCCGGCGGTGCTGCCGGGCGTATAAATCAAACATTCAGCGGCTTCACGAAGGCGTGCGATTCTGGCTCCGTCCTGGCCCCAGGACTCCAGCCCGGCTTTCCATTTGGCGGCTTCCCTGTCGGCAAAGGCTTCAGGCGTCAGATCTTTTTTCTTCGCATCATCGGGGTTGACCCAGGGAAGGAAATCCTGGCCTTGGAGATCGGGAAAGGTCAGAAGCAGGTTGGCAATGTCGCCTTTCGGGTCAATCACAATGGCCGGAATGCCGTCGATGGCCGCTTCCTCAAGCAGACCGATGCACAGACCGGTCTTGCCGCTGCCCGTCATCCCGACACACACCGCGTGAGTGACCAGGTCCTTGGAGTCGTAGAGCAACAGGCCGGGCTTGGGTGACTTCGCGGCCAGATCGTATGGCCGCCCTAAATAAAACACTCCCAGTTTTTCAAAATCCGACATCGTGAGCCGCTCCCTTCGTTCACTTGAAACGTGCCGTTTCCCGGTTAAACAGGGGTGAGGGGGGTGATCCTCAACATGTAAGGAAGGGAAAAGATAACAAAGTGGTCACGGAACTGCACCTAGTGCCCATTGCTAGAAAATTTTTCCGGACCACACGGGTAGTGAAAGTTTAAATTGCACACTTTTCCCCTCAGAGATTTCTTCAAAAATAACCTAAAGGACCTTGACTTATTTCCTCTCATTATCAAAAATCCAGCCCAGTCATTAATCTTTCCCTTCAGGCCCATGGTGCGGTCGATCAGCTAAGAAATGCAGGGCTAGGGCATGTAGTTTTTAATTTTCAACTAAAGTTATCCATAACTACTAGTCCTTGAGGTTTTCGGTCCAAAGAGGAAGGAAGCGTTGGGGTGAGGGCGAAGGCCAACTGAGTAAGCCTCTGATATCTCAAAAATGGTGGCTGTCCAAATTTGCCTTTAGTGGCCTCATATACGAACAGAACATGGAAGATCCGGTTCTTAAGCGGATTTGTTTAAATATTCTTAAGCGATCTGGAATCCGATGAAGCAAATACACAAAGATTACAAGCGCCCGTTCTTGCTCGAAAAGACAAAACTCGACCGGCTCATGGGCGTTATCCACGAGCGCCTTGGGGAACATTCAAACACCACGATGCATGATGATTTTGAGGTATTTCTGACCGGACAGCGGCGTGAAGAGATGATCAGTGTCGATGATGTGCTCAATCTCGACAATTCGCGCAAGTCCAAGATCCAACGCCTTTTAATTACCTGTTGTGCATCAACCGAATGGGCGAAGCGACCCGAGCACGAGGTGCAGGTTGATTTCGATGGTAGAACCGACGACAAGGACAAGGCAAAAGTCATCGTTAGTGTTCGGAGCGAGGATGCCGGTTGGAGTGACCGGGTACTTTCGGAGGTGGAAGAACAAATCGAAAGAACCTCGCTTCAGGATTTGCCACACCGTGTAGCGCTAGGTTGGCTCATTGCTCTCCTTAGCATTGTGCTTTTTTTTATGGTCCTTTCAGCAATTAATTCTAAACGTTCCGCCACCGAAGCAGCAGGAGGAATGTGGTTGCGCGGTTCTGACATAGCTCGTGTTGAACAAATCTTAGAAGAGAAACGGACAATTTCAGATGAGGAAATGAGGGAAATAGTTACAAGGCAACTCCGTAATGTTTTCGAAGATCAGAGGCCTGCAGAAGGACGGTTCAGTGGATGGACTCGACAAAAAACATTTGTGGCGGGACCGCTCTTGGTGGTACTCATTTGCGCGATTTATCTTCTGTCCAGATGTTATCCCGAGGCTGTCTTTTTGTGGAGCGATGAGATTGAACGATACAACAAGATGCTCCAAACCCGTAGAATTGTTTGGACCTTAATCATCGGTGGGATAATCATCGGCGTGTTATCTAATGTGCTTTTTACTGGATTGATTTCGTGGACATGAGAAGACCTGCCCTAATCTTTAAATAAACTGACCGCACATAGCGTGGCGGCTCGACTTTTGACGTTCGGTGTCTAGGAACCATTAGGTCTATTACTGCGGCGCAGTTGTAAGCATATTACTCATTTGTGAACGAGTACGAGCTATGCAAAACGGCATCTAAGTTGCGGCTGTGGATCGCCGCTCTCGCTGAAGACCTTTGTGTACATTTTGCGGTGCCGGAGGTCAAATGGAAGATGTTGGTGTCTCTCTCGTGGAATAGATATCAAAAAGGTACGTTTCACACCGAATGGGACATCGCCTATGAAAATCGTTGAATTTGCCTTTGTCATTTACCCTGCCACGGATCAGGCACGTTCCCGTGACTTCTATGAGAAGATTCTCGGGCTCACGAGCACAACTTCAGTCATGAATGGGGAACAATTCTACGTGGAGTATGAGATCGGGCCTCACACGCTGGGTATCGGCAATGAACCCTTCCTGAAGCCGTCGGGCGACGGTCCTCACCTGGTCCTGGAAGTGGAGGATTTCGACGAGACGATCGAGCATTTGAGACGTCACCAGGTGCCGTTTGCCGTTGAGCCGTTCGACATGCCCGGCTGCCGGGCCGCGATTGTCTTGGACCCGGACGGAAACAAGCTCGGCATTCATAAACGAAACGCTTGAGCATGGGCTGAGGGGGGTGAAGGGGGGAGGCGATGGTTTTTTAAATCGACTTCATTTTCAGATCCGGCGCCGGGTACGATGACCTGGTTGCTCTGATTCAAGCCAACCTGCGATACGTGTTCTGGATCTGGAAACAGGACAAAATCGATAAGCACACGACGAAATCAAGAGACCGGGGATGGGTTTGAGATTAAACACACGCAGCACAGCGGAGTCATCAAACCTGTGAAGCGACATGGAGTCTGCCGCGCAACTATTACCGATACCTCTGGGGGCCTGAAACTCATCGGCGCCTGGACCAGTTGGTTGGGGAGTAATGCCCCGCACCTGATATCGGGCCTGGACCTTCGTTTTGAGTAACGGGAAACGAAATGATTTTAGATCATAGGAAATTCTAGAAACCTGCTCCCCCATCTATTGAGTCAGAAATACCTTGGGATGCAGATATTTTCCCGTGATGGAATCGGGAATTGATGCAATCTCCTCAGCCCCCCTGGGCCACAATATGGTCGCCGGATTCGCTCCCGTCTTGGTTGTAGTGATGAAGTTCCCCCTGACCACAGATTGGGACATGTATGAGAAGGCCTATCGTCTGGCCGTGGACCTTAAACATCATCCGTTCGATACTCTCTCCCATGCTGTAGCCCTTCAAGTCCGAGACTCCGTTTTTATTACTGCTGAAGCTCAGTATTTTCGAAAAGCTGCTCAATCAGGCTATATCATCGAGTTGGAAGATTTCTCTGTTTGAACATCTTGACTTATTTCGCGACTTTTTCAACAATTTCTCCTGCAGGATATTTCCTCTTCCTTTCTGGCCGTTGCTTGGAGTGCCTAGCCACCACGGTTAGGTGAAATGATTCATTGGAGGCATGAGGGGCTATGCCAACAATCGTCTGTACTCCAAAATCATTAACCCCTGCACAGTCAGAAAACTTTATCCGCCGTAGTCTAGCGATTAATCCAGCAAATGCAGCCGGGTATTCAACCTTGAGGCGTACGCCCATTGGGCGGCGCGGAGGTCCACGCCGTTTGGCCCTCGACGTGGGGAAACGGTGGCCGGCGACTGGTGTGCGCCTGACGGTACAGTTTCTTGACAACCCGTCAAACGATCTTCGCTCACGTATCCTTCTGCACATGAATGCGTGGGGAAAAAGTGCAAACGTGTCATTCGAAGAAACACGCGGCATCGGAAAGGTTCGCATCGCCAGACTCGATAACCCTGTCGATATGGCGGGATACTGGTCGTACGTCGGCACCGAGATTCTCGGGATTGATGACGATCAGCCGACGATGAACCTCCAAGGTTTTACTGGCCGTACATCCGAGAAAGAGTTTCGGCGTGTCGTGCGGCATGAGGCTGGGCACACTCTAGGCTTTGAACATGAGCACATGCGGGTAGCCTTGGTGAAAAAAATTGATCGGAGGAAGGCCATTGCCTATTTTGATCGGACACAGGGTTGGACCGCCGAGGAGACTGTTCAACAGGTCCTGACACCTCTCGCAAAGCGGTCAATCATGGGAACGACGGAAAGCGATCCGTTGTCGATCATGTGCTACCAGATCCCTGGAACAATCACCAAAGACGGGAAGGCGATTCCGGGTGGACGGGACATCAACCAAAAAGATTTTGTCTTCGCTGGCACGGTCTATCCTAAAAAACCGAAGGACCGGCAAACTGCTGCCGTGGCCGGTCCTCCACCGGAGGGTGAGCGAGTTTCCGACACGATTCTATCTGGTGAGGAGTTGCACCTTGTCATCATGGATGACTTCGATGCCACGAGGGGAGCCGACTGGAGTACAGTGAGTAAGATTTCCGGGTCTAAGATCAACTCACGACCTCGGTTTGCGCAGATTTTTGCAAGTTACGCCGGTGCGCGGGTAACCGGTAGGCTACGCTTAAATGCCAGCAAAGATGAAAAACCAACACGGTTTGGTGACATCATCCGCATGCACGAACGCATCAAGAATTACACCAATCGCGAACGCGGGTCGCTCCCCTCGGATAAGCAAATGGTGGCATTCGGTAAGGATTTGTTCGAAACGTTGTTCCAGGGCGACGTACGACGCCTTTACGATGAGGCCCGTACCCGGCAGCAAACGCGCAAACTGGATTTTATACTGACGTCCATGATTCCGTGGATTGCCGAAAAACCCTGGGAATTCGCTTATGACACCACTCGTAACAGCTTTCTTGCCACGGAGGAAGTTCATTTTGTTCGTAATGTGTTGACGCCAATCCCCGCCGATGTCATTCCGCCCCTTCGCGGCCCGTTACGAATCCTGGTGGTTGCGGCCCAACCAGTAGGATTCGGACATTTGTCGGTTCAGCAAGAGGTGGAGGTGATCCGGCGCGGTTTCGAGCCACTGATTGATGCGGGTTTTGTAAAAGTTGAGGTGGTGGCTCGCTCCACACCGAGTCAAATTCATGGCTTGTTGTCATTGCAAACCTTCAACGTGGTTCACTTTATCGGGCACGGGACGCATGACGAAAAGACCGAGGAAGGTGCTCTCATATTCGAGGATGGACAAGGTGGGCTCTTTCCTCTCGCCCAACGATCGGTAAGAGAGATTTTTTGTCAGCGGGGCGTTAGCCTTGTCTATCTCAACGCTTGTCAAACAGGGACTGGTGGCCGGGCAGAATTCAACAAGGGGCTGGCACAGTCTCTTGTCGCACACGGTCTACCGGGGGTGATTGCGAATCAATACAGTGTGCTGGATTCGTCGGCGACATCTTTCGCCCAACATTTTTACTGGGCCATTGCACAAGGCATGAGCATCGGGGAGGCCGCTCGTGAGGCACGTATCGCAGTAAATTATTCCATGCAAGGCGAACTTATCGACTGGGCTGTACCGGTTGTGTATGCCAGGGATCCGAATTTGGCGCTCTGTGAGCGGCCGCAAAAGATCACCCCTGCTCCGGTTCCTGGCGTGCGGCGAGCCATCCGGCGCGCAACCCAGGGACATATAATTCGTGTGGCGGTGTGGGATATCGATAATGTCTTCCCCGGCCTGGAAAAAACGCTTGAAGTGATGAACGGCACCCAGTCCATGTTCGGGTTTGAACTCGTAACCCTATCGATTCCCATTGATACGTGGGATGTTGAAAATCGTGCCGAGGACGGCACTCCATACTTGTGGGCTGAAAAGCTTGCTAATCGCCTCAAGCAGGTGACCGTCTCCCTTGGCGTGAGTCTCTTGGCCTGTGTGACGCGGCACTGGATGCGTGATAATAACGATTTGAATCTGTACGGCTGGTGGCCTGACGGTAAAAAGCCGCCGGTGGTCATCTTCTCCTGTGCAGGTTTTGACGAACTACCGGCTGAAGGGGTGGAGACTGACCGTGTGATTAGCAATATGATAGTGGCCGCGCTGGCCGGCTACTTGGCCGACATGGATTCGCACAAGCGGGGGGCAAAGGATTGTCCGATGTGGTTTAACCAATCACGTGATTACGCACACCTGATGGGTTTCCAGAAATTTGATCCACGTTGTCGGACAAAACTCAAAAAGGTGATACCGAAAGAGTTGCCCGCGCTGGAGGTCTTGTTGAGGGCCTTTCAATCTAAAAGCCGTATAAAAAAAGAGAGGTGATGACCATGGCAAAGAGTAAAGCGAAAGGCAAAAAGGAATCAGCCACGAAGAAGACTAATCCGAAAAAAGCGCCACATACTCCCAAGAAATCTCGAATTGTGGAAATAACTGGGCCCCTCACCCTCGCCCAAGCTAGGGCAATGGTTCAGTCCCAACCCAAGTCGCCAAAAAGAGCGCCACGCCGTCGTTCCCTGGGGAACGTCGCAATTGAATCGGCCTCCCCTGGAACCGTCGGGGCGGAACGAAAAAAGCTTAGTCTAAAGAATCGACGGGAAAATCAGCGGCGTATCCGGGAATATAAGGCTACCCTGAGTCTCCTGAAGAAGCATGGGGTGAAGGGACTTATGCCTAAAGGGAGTCGGCGTCGCACGTTTGGAAAAGGTCCTATTGGGACCCAGGCGGGACAACCATTGCAGATTTTTGCCGAGGGGGATTCCTGGTTTGATTACCCGGTACCATTTTTTGGTGGCGGGATCATTAAACGTCTAGAGGCCCTGGTCGGAGTGCCAATTCTGAATCTTGCGAAGGCTGGCGATGAGGTTCGTTTCATGATGGGTGTAGAAGAACGTACGTTGCTTGCTGATCAGTTGACAAAGGGATGCCCAGCTGGCGGACCCTGGGATGTCCTGCTTTTTTCCGGCGGCGGTAATGATGTTGTAGACAATCCCATGGCTCTCTGGATCAAAGATTTTGATTCGTCCCTCTCCCCAGCAGATCACATTCACCAATCCCGCTTTGATGCCATTTTGGGGATTGTGCGTGCCGGGTATGAGGATCTCATTGCGATGCGAGATAAGCTGAGTCCGAGCACGCATCTGGTATTTCACGCGTATGATTTTCCAATCCCGGACGGGCGCGGAATTTGTCACCTTGGACCATGGTTGAAGCCGACCTTTGATGTGCGCGGCTTTCCTAAAAGCAAAATCGCGTTTGAAGTAGTCAAGGCCATGTTGCAGCAGTTTTCGGCGCTTTTGCAGTCACTGGTTCGTCCGGATGTTACGTTCATTAATGCACAGGGAACTCTGGCCCCTGTTTCCAGTTCGTGGCATAACGAATTGCATCCCTTAAAAGATGGATTTCAGAAGTTTGCAAAAATCTTTCATCAGGAGCTAAAGGCAAAGTTTCCAGGTCGCGTGCTATAAGCAAAGTCCAAAACCCGGGGACGTAAGTATTGGCTAATGAGAATTCGCCTAAAGAGAGAAAGTAGAACAACCAATTCGAAATTGGATTTTCCGGGTTATTAGCGTTTTTCTGATCGTCCCTCCTCCCCGGTATTTCCTAATAATAAAAGATTCTACAGGGCATCATCACTGCTATCGAGCCGGAACTACATGGGGATTCAAATACTTCCCGGTGATGGAGCGGAGTTTTTTGCAACATCTTCCGGCGGGCCTTGGGCCACGTTGTGGCCGCCGGGTCCCAAGTCGATCACCCAATCCGCGCATTTGATGACGTCCAGGTGATGTTCCACCATCAGGACGGTAAATTCTTCATCCACTAATTGTCCCAACACCGCCAGCAGTCGGTTCATATCCTCCAAACGGAGACCGCGTGTCGGTTCATCCAGGACGTAGAGGAAGCCTTGGGGTTTATCCCCTTTCCCTGATTGTGCCGGGGTATTGGCCAGTTCCCGTGGAATCTTCAACCGCTACGTTTCCCGCCTGACAAACTGGTGTCGGGTTAGCCTACATATAAAACTTTCAGTTTTTCGAACTCAGGAAAAGTTCACCTTTCCCTTCTCGGACATATTCCTCCCTTCCTTTCCACGATCTGACTTATACCGGAAGGGGTTTGGGGGATTGCTCTATTTGAAAGAAAATATGTGCATAAGATTCTTTGCAACTTGACTTGGTTCCTCCGTTACCCAAGAATCCTTCGGAATCAGAAATACAACGGGCTGTGAGCGCCACGTTCCCAGGAAATTTTGTGATTAAGGAGCGTCCGATGACCATCACGAACAGGCAGTCCGGAACAAATGTGCATGAGGTTGCTGATGGGCTCTATCGCATTAACACTCCGGTAAAGATTGAAGGGACCGGCGGGTTTTCATTCAACCAATACCTCATTGTGGATGATGAACCGTTACTGTTTCACACCGGTCCGCGAAAAATGTTCCCCTTAGTGCGTGAGGCGGTGGCCACTGTGTTACCGGTTGAACAACTCCGGTATATCGCCTTTTCTCACGTCGAAGCTGACGAGTGCGGTTCGCTGAACGATTGGCTGGCCGCGGCCCCGCAGTCGGTGCCGCTCTGCGGGACCGTGGCCGGCATGGTGTCGATTGCTGACCTTGCCGACCGGCCACCGCGAACGCTTGCCGACGGTGAGGGGCTTTCTTTGGGCAATCACACCGTTCGATGGTTCGATACCCCACATCTTCCCCATGCCTGGGAATGTGGGGTGTTGAACGAAGAGCGAACGTCGACGTTGCTCTGCGGAGACCTGTTCACCCAGGGTGGCGAGGCACATCCTCCTGTCACCGAATCGGACATTCTCGGGCCGAGCGAAGAGTTCCGCCGCTCCATGGACTATTTTTCGCATGGCAGGAATACCGGAGTGTTGCTGGAAAAATTGGCGGCGACTCATCCGGCCCTGCTCGCATGTATGCACGGCAGTGCTTGGCGTGGGAACGGAGCACAATTGCTTCGCGCATTGGCGGATTCCTTGAAGGGGGCAGGAGGTTGACGTGGAAACCATATCCTGGGATGACTTTTCCAAAGTCGAACTCCGCGTCGGTCGAATCCTCAGCGCCGTGCTGTTTCCTGAAGCCAGGAAGCCTGCGTATATCCTTCAGGTCGATTTCGGGAGTGAACTGGGCGTCAAGAAGTCGAGTGCGCAAATCACCCACCTGTACCGGCCGGACGAATTGGTGGGGAAGCTGGTGGTGGCGGTGGTGAACTTCCCCCCTAAGCAAATCGGTCCCATGCAGTCGGAATGTCTCGTGACGGGATTTCACAATGACCGGGGAGAGGTGGCCTTGTGTGTCCCCGATCAGGCGGTTCCGCTCGGGGCGAAATTGATGTAGATTGAACGGTCTGAGCAATTTCTCAATAACCGTTTAACCCTCCGAATGCCGGGGGTAGGCTTGAAGGGAGGGCTAATTTATCGCGACGCGAACGATCAACGGCATCACCGTCGAATGCGTCCAGGGAAATATCGCGCACCAGTTGGATATGGAGGCCATCGTCAACGCCGCCAATGCCCAACTTCGCAGCGGGGGAGGCGTGGCGGGTGCCATCCATCGGGCGGCCGGACCGGGATTGGAGGATGAAGCCCGCCCGCTTGCGCCCATTCGTCCGGGCCAGGCCGTGCTCACCGGCGGCCATCGGTTGCCGAACCGGTATGTTATCCATTGTCTGGGTCCCGTCTACGGGCAGGACGAGCCTGCCGAGGACTTGCTGGCTCAGTGTTATGCAAACGCGCTGGGATTGGCCGAACGACGCGGCATCCGGTCGATGGCTTTTCCCGCCATCTCCACGGGTATCTTCGGGTTCCCGAAGGACGCCGCGGCCCGCGTGGCCGTTCAAACAGTCCTCAAAGCCGCAACGAGGTTGTCCGCGCTCACGCACATCCGGTTCGTCCTCTTCGATGAAGGGGACCAAACGCTGTTTGCCAAAACCCTGAACGACAGTGCCGATCGCCTGGCATCCGGTTCCACGAATACTTCCGGATCGAAAGAGCGCAGAAAATCAGGCCCATCAGATGATACCGGGCTGCACATTCCTTCCCGGGCAGCCACAGCCGCAAGCCTTTCAAGACCCCTCTCGACTTCGGAACGGGCGGGTAACGGACTCGCCCTGTTCACGGACCTCTACGAACTCACGATGCTGCAAGCCTATGTCAAGAAGGGTATGACGGAGGAAGCGGTCTTCAGTCTCTTCGTGCGCCGTCTGCCCAAACGGCGGAATTTCCTGCTGGCGTGCGGAGTGGAGGACGTCCTGGAATTTTTGGAAACCCTCCGGTTCAGTGAGGAAGACCTGGCTTACCTCGACTCTCTGAACCTGTTCTCCGACCGTTTTCTTGTCTGGCTTCAAGACTTCCGGTTCAGCGGAGAGGTCGATGCGGTTCCCGAAGGCACGCCGGTGTTTGCCAACGAGCCGATTCTCGAAGTTGTGGCGCCCATGCCGGAGGCCCAACTCATCGAAACCTTCGTCATGAATCAGGTCCATGTCCAGACGGTGCTGGCGTCCAAGGCCTATCGGGTGGTCACGGCGGCGGATGGACGGCCGGTGGTCGACTTCGGGGCCCGCCGGATGCACGGAATCGATGCCGCTCTCAAAGCCGCCAGAGCGTTCTGGATCGGCGGGGTATCCTCCACATCCAATGTGCTGGCGGGGAAAGTGTACGGTTTGCCGGTGGCCGGGACGATGGCGCACAGTTACATTCAGGCTCACGACGATGAACGGGCCGCCTTCCGGGACTTTGCGAAGGTGTTTCACGAGACCACCCTGCTGGTGGACACCTACGACACGCTGGACGGGGTTCGAAAGGTGATCGATCTCGCCAAATCCCTGGGGGATGATTTTAAGGTCAAGGCGGTGCGTCTCGACTCCGGAGACCTGCTGGCGCTGTCGCGGGAGAGCCGGAGGTTGCTGGATGAGGCGGGACTGAAAACGGTCGAGATCTTCGCCAGCGGCGGCCTCGATGAAGAAGCGATTGCGACATTATTGGCGAACGGGGCGCCGGTCGATGGGTTCGGAGTTGGCACCAGCATGGGGGTGTCGAGCGATGCCCCGGACCTGGATATCGTGTACAAACTCTGCCAGTACGCCGGCAAAGGACGCCTGAAACTCTCAACGGGCAAGCCGGTGCTGCCCGGCCGAAAGCAGGTGTTCCGTATCGCGGAAGGGGAAGGGGATGTGCGCGATGTGATCGGGTGTGCGGATGAGGCAGCGGCCGGCCGGCCGCTGCTCGTGCCGATGATGCGGGAGGGCAAGCGGTTGCCGGGGACGGCAGTCGATCTTCTGACGGCTCGAAGGAATGCCCGGGATCAGATCGCCCGGTTACCCGAACTGGTGAGAAAGATAATCCCTGCCGATCCGCCCTATCCGGTGGAAGTCAGTCAATCGCTTTCAGATCTTCAGCAGCGGATTATCAAAGACCTGACCGGTCATGACGGAGGGGCGGGCTGACCGTTCCGACTGATACCTAAGAGGACATCCGATGACGGAAATCAACGAGGCGTTGAAACCCGGGGACGCCCTGCTCATCGTGGATGTGCAGAAGGACTTCTGCCCCGGCGGTGCACTCGCCGTTGAGGGCGGTGATGCGATCGTGCCCGTCATCAACCGGTGGATCGCAGCTGCAAAGGCCAAGGGTGTGCCGGTCTATGCTTCGAGGGACTGGCACCCGATCGGACACATGAGCTTCAAGGAACAGGGCGGCCCATGGCCGCCTCACTGCATTCAGGACAGCCACGGCGCCAAGTTTCATCCGGACCTTGCCTTGCCGGATTCAACGGTCATGGTTACGAAGGGCGTCCGGTTTGATCAGGATCAGAATTCCGCGTTCGACCAGACCGGCCTGGCCCACAAACTTCGCAAGGATGGCATCCGGCGACTGTGGGTCGCCGGGCTTGCTGAGGACGTGTGCGTCCTGGCCACCGTGCTGGACGCACGCCGGGAAGGATTCGACGTCGTACTCATCCAAAACGCCACACGCCCGATCACCTCGGAAGGTGGTGTAGAAGCTAGGGAAAAAATACAAGCCGCGGGCGCCAAAATTGTTTCATGAAAAATATATCACTAAGGAACAACCTTAAACTCTTTCTTGATTGACTCTTTTGGCGTGAGTAAAAAAGCATTGAATCCATTTAATTTTCAAATTAAATATTAATCCTACACCGGGGCATCATTTGCCCAACCTCTCACTAAAAAATCATTACATGTCTCCTTGACTTATTTCATTCATTACCCAAGAATCTTTTGCAATTAGCTGGGCAGTAGGTTCGGGTACCTGATGGCAAATTCGTTAGGAAAATTTTCCTATAAATTTACAGATAATTTCTAGGTATCGAATAACCTGGACTTCAATAGTAGTTGGAAAAGAGTAGGACATTAGCCAAATCTGGGTAGTGTTAAATGATACCTGAATTTTAAGCCAACCTTGCCATTTAAAAGTGAGGTTTGACTGTCTCTGCTGATCCGCAGACTATTTTGATAACCAAAGGTAAGGGTATGCACTACCGTATACAGAAACTTACCATTCGCTCTGAAAATGCTGCGAAGACCCCTTCGCAGGTTTCACAGGGACTCTCAAACTGGCTTTTGCACAACGTTTGTTCAGGAGCGGCTTTGGACTATGGTTGCGGAAGGCTCCGTTATACTCCATATCTAGCTCGGGGATGCGAAGCCCTGGGACTAGTAGATTCTACAATCCAGCTTGACCGTAAAACCTGGGTAGGCGATAGGGCGACCACAATTCGCGAAGAGGCTTGCAAGAAATGGCCACGTTGCCGAATTTATTCCCTGGATGAGTTTTGGGATGGAATTAAAGAAAGATATGAATTTGTCCTCTGTGCCAACGTACTATCGGTAATACCATCACGTCGCATTCGAAGTCGTTCTCTTGGGGCAATACTTAATTGTCTTACTCCCAATGGAAAGGTTCTTGTGGTTAATCAACATACAAATTCCTATTTTACTAAAGTAAGTGAAAGTCCAAATTCATTCAAGTATTTCGACGGGTGGCTACTCAAGTCTTCCAAAGGTCCAGCTTATTTTGGTGTCTTAGCAAAGGAAAAGGTAAGTCGGTTGCTCCGCGCTCATGGGTTCCGTATCCAAGACACATGGATCGAAGGACAATCAAATTATGTACTGGCCGGAAAGTGACCCATGAAAGTTATCGGTCAACCTGAAAACTATTCTGAGATGCTAGAGCGTATATTCATTATGACGCTCGTGGTAGGTTTTTGCTGCACTGTATTTCTTGGAATTGGATCCCCTGATGTTAAGAGAGTCCTTGATTCTATCGGTACTGAGGCGGAGCTCGGGCCCATCAAAGGTCTCAAGCTTTTATATGTGGCAATTCCCCTTTTCATAGCGCTGATTTCCCGTGCAATAAAATTGCATGACCGAGTTTCAGACATTCTTCGACTGCGGTATATAATCGATACTCGCTGGATCTTGATCCCTCTAGCGAATGGGGTTGGACTCGAACTCAACGAAACTCACCAAATGTTGATCAAGAGCAAAAGAAAAGAAGCGATGTATTCGGTATTTTATCCATACGTTAGCCTACCTGATGCGAAAATAGATCGGCAGCTTGTACGGAGTGCATTGGATAATCTTGGCTGGTTCTGGTCGTTACTCGAAGCCATCGTTGTGGTGATTGCTGCAAGCGCACTGTCTTATTTTCTTGAAGCCTGGTCAACGGGATACATGCTTGCCTTTGCGGGAATTTTGACCTGCCTTACTCCTTTCTCTTGGTTTGCCTGCAAAGGCAGGACCACTGAAGAGGTAAGGGCCATTCTCCTTGTACAAAATTTTTCAAATGAAATTCGAAACTATTTTGAGGGTCTATTAAATAAAGGAGCCTCAAAGGCTTCAGAACCTTTTTTCCCCTCTCAAGTAACCCAAAGCTCATTAGATTCCTCGACTTACGATGTCTTTATCTCTCATGCCTCTGAAGACAAAGATAGTATCGCTCGGCCACTGTATACTGCTCTCGTAGCCAAAGGAATTTCAGTCTGGTTTGATGAGGCTACTTTAGAACTTGGTGACAGTCTACGCCAGAAAATCGACGATGGGTTGGCCAGATGTCGCTACGGAATTGTTATCCTCAGCCCACGATTTCTGGCTAAGGAGTGGCCGCAGCGCGAGTTAGATGGATTGGTAGCGCGTGAGACCGCTTCCGGAGAGAAGGCTATTTTACCCGTATGGCACGAAATTGAAGCGCAAGACTTGAGGAAATACTCTCCGACCCTTGCTGACAGACTTGCTGTACGCTCGACGGAAGGAGTTTCTGTGATCGTAGAAAAAATTCTTAGAGTGCTTGAGAAATGAAGAACCTTGTGGTAGCTGCCTCTTGATTCAAGTATGAAAACGGTTAGAAAAAACCACTGCTAAAAGTCTTATTTCCTCTTGCTTTAGACAGCAAAAAAGAGTTGTTAGTCTTGGTTTGCGTTTGCCTGAATTAAAACTTTTCGGAAAATCTTCAATGAAAATCCTTGAATTTGCCTTCATTATCTATCCCGCCACCGATCTGGCGCGTTCCCGGTCTTTCTATGAGGAGGTTCTCGGACTGAATAGCGCAACTTCGTTCATTAATGGCGATCAATTCTATGTGGAGTACGAAATCGGTCCTCAACACGCTGGGCATCGGCAATGAACCCTTCCTCAACCCATCCGGTTATGGTCCCCACCTGGTCTTGGAAGTAGATGACTTTGATGAGACAATCGAACATCTGAGACGTCACCAGGTGCCTTTTGCCGTTGAGCCGTTCGATATGCCAAGCTGCCGGGCCGCGATTGTTCTGGACCCCGACGGCAACAAACTAGGAATTCATAAGCGAAACGCTTGACCATGGGCCGGCCCGACTGAAGGAGGGTAGCGATGGTTTTTTAAATCGATTTCATTTTCAGGTCCGGTGCCAGGTACGATGACCTGGTTGCTCTGATTCAAGCTAACCCGCGATATGTGTTCGGGATATGGAAGCAGGACAAGATCGATAAACGTACGACCAAATCAAGAGACCGGGGTTGGGTAGAGATTAAACACAAGCAACACACCGGAGTCATCAAGCTTGTTAAAAAACATGGAGTCTGCCGCGCAACTATTACCGATACCTCAGGGGGCTTGAAACTCATCGGGGCCTGGACCAGTTGGTTGAGCAGCAATGCCCCGCATCTGATCTCGGGTCTGGACCTTCGTTTCGAGTGAAGGAGAAGCGCCTAATGGCAGACGCCATGCGAAACCGCATAGGCTTCGCCTCCGTCGACGAAGGTTAAAAAAGAAGAGGTCTTAGATACCTCCCGGTGATGGAGTCGGGGCTTTTGGCGATATCTTCCGGCGTGCCCTGGGCCACGATGTGGCCCGCCGGATTCGCCGCCGCCGGGTCCCAGGTCGATCACCCAATCCACTTTGATGACGTCTAAACTTTCCGAAAATTTGGCAGTACTTGAGGGTGAAGTCTGATTTGACAAGTGATAGATGGTAAGCCACATTATTATTGAAAATCTCAATAAAGGAAAGTTTTCATGGCCACCATGAATTTTAACGTGCCGGAAAATGTCAAAAAGGAATTTGATAAGGTTCTTGCCGGAAAAAAAACAAAAGTGCCGTATTGACGCAACTGATGCAGTAGGCAATCGAAGAGCAAAGACGAATTGGGCAACGCCAACGGGCTATTGATCATTTGCTTGCCTTGCGTGAGCAGGCTCCCCGGGTAACCGACGAGGCCATTCGGCTTGCGAGGACTCAGGGGCGTCCATGACCACATGGGTGGTCGATGCCAGTGTTGCGATGAAATGGGCTCTTCCTGACCAGGACGGCAAATCACATCAAGGACAAGCTCTGGTGCTGTTGCAGCAAATCCACTCGGGCAATGGTTAGGTGCTCCCACCCTTAGAAACTCCTAAAGAAAACGAGGTAAAACGTGAAATCAAAAATCTCAATCCCAGGATTGAGGCGAAATACATTAGGCGAAATAGGGCCAACCCATTGGTTAACCGGGTCGTCTTCAAGGCAGATTTATAGACCCCTTCCGGGATTGGTTTTCTGGCGGTTGTGTACCTCAGATGTTATGAGGTAAAGGTATGGCGCTAAACGATCTTGAGCGGAAGAGGATTGAAAACACAGTCGGTGCGTTTGTCGAGAAACTTCGGCCCCCTCGACATATCCGGTCCCAACTGGATTTCGGGTTTTGTATCACTGGTCAAAGCGTTGAGTTATTTAAGGTCCACCCACAATGGAACAAGCCGGAAGTGAAACATATGCATTCTTTCGCTAAAGCTAAATTTGTGCGAACACAGAACAAGTGGAATATCTACTGGAAGCGTGCCGATTTGAAATGGCACGGGTATGAACCCGTTCCGGATGTGGCGACTGTCGAGGAGTTTCTCGCGGTCGTGAAAAAAGATGAGTATGCCTGTTTCTTCGGCTAGGCTGGCCTGGTCCTCACCCTGATTTTACGGACACATCTGAAGCATGACATGCTAGACGGGAGCGCTGGCGTCTGGGGCCTAGGTCGATCACCCAGTCCGCGCATTTGATAACATCCAGATGATGTTCCACCATCAGGACGGTATGCCCTTCATCCACGAGTTGGCCCAACACCGCCAGTAGCCGTTTCACATCCTCCAGATGGAGTCCGTGAGTCGGTTCATCCAGGACATAGAGTATGCCTTTGGGTTTATCCCCTTTCCCTGACTGTGCCGGGGTATTGGCCAGTTCCCGTGCAATCTTCAACCGCTGTGTTTCCCCGCCTGACAAACTGGTGGTGGGTTGCCCTAATCGCAAATATCCCAAGCCCAGGGTCTGCAAGACCTGATAAACCTGAGACTCACCCCCCTGAAGCGTTAATCGATTATCTGCATTCTAGTTTTTAGTGCAATTCCGGCAATCGGCAGATTAGCACTAAGGACAGATGAGGGATAGAATAATTCCTAGTTGAAGTGACAAAAGGCTATTTTGGAAATTGGCCATGATTTCATTTCGTAGCCAGATCATTGAACTTATCGAACAGGGAGCCATTCCCATGGAAAGGGTTGGTGATGCTCTCGTGGTCGCGAAAGTTACTCCCGAAAGTAAGGGATGGTGGACGTTTTTTGATTCTCTTTTGCTTTGGCTTGGCGGGTTAGCTCTGGCCTTTGCTGGCATATTTTTTATTGCATACAACTGGGACGAACTCGGACGGTTTGCCAAGTTTGGAATGGTGGAAGGATTTATGGTTTTGGCAATTGTCTTCTACTGTAAGTTTGCAAAACATTCTTTAGTCAGCAGAGTGTTGTTACTTATTGCAACGATTTCTCTCGGTGTCCTCCTTGCTTTATTCGGACAGACTTATCAGACCGGGGCTGATTCTTGGCAATTATTTTTTAACTGGGCGTTGTTAATGCTGCCATGGGCGCTTATTGGAAGCTTCCCAGCTATCTGGATTGTCTGGGTCGCGCTCATGAATATTTCCATTGTCCTCTATCATCAAACCTTTCGAGGGGCATTCTGGGTTTTGTGGAGCTCTGACACTGGAATGTGGTGGTTGACATTTTTCTTTAACACATTTGTCCTTATTATCTGGGAGTTTTTGGCAAAGAACTGGCGGTGGTTATCGGAACGCTGGGCTATTCGTCTGCTGGCCCTGGGTGTGGGCGTTCCCATAACAGGGCTTGTCTTACACGCTATTTTTTCACGGATTACGGTCAATACGTTGGCTGGTCCGGTATGGGTTGTCTGGTTGGCTTTAATGTACGTGAGGTATCGAAAGATTAGTCCTGATCTCTTTATGTTGGCTGGTTGCTGTTTGTCAGTGATCACTGTAATGGTTTCTTTTCTGAGTGAGAAGATGCTGAAAGATGGGGAAGCCGGTAGTTTTCTATTTTTGGCCATTGTGGTTATCGGCCTCGGTACAGGGGCGGCTCTTTGGCTGAAAAATGTCCAAGAGGAATGGCGAGTATGAGGCGAAAAAGAGAACAGTTGTGGATGACTTTAGTCCAAGCTGGATTGGTTCAGGGGGAAGCCTTTGAAATGGGCAAGCCGGACTCACCCTGGTATGTGAAAGTTTTATTGGCTATTTCCGGTTGGCTCGCCGCGTTGTTTTTGCTTGGTTTTATCGGTGTA
Organism: Nitrospirales bacterium; assembly: GCA_050248735.1. GTDB lineage: Bacteria > Nitrospirota > Nitrospiria > Nitrospirales > UBA8639 > JACKFE01. Next base: position 75,387 of record JBFWRU010000001.1, read on the forward strand.
GGTTTTGATTTCGTTTTCAAGAACAGTTCGGTCGCTTTCATCATTGGTTGCCTCATGATCGGAGGGGCCTTTGCCTTACTAGGAAGGTCAAAAAATGAGTTTGTTGAGCATGTGGCCCTGGCCCTAAGTTTGGCAGGACAGGCCTTGGTTGGGTTGGCCATTTTTGATATATCAGGCCACCATGAAGCAATTGTCTGGTTGTTGGTGGCACTAGTGCAGGTTCTACTGGGTTTACTTATGCCTAATTTTGTTCACCGGATTTTTTCGACGTTTGTCGCGACATTCGCGGTTTCTATGGCTCTGACTCATTTGAGGGAGCCCTATACAATAAGTAGTGTGGTCATGTTTCTTGCCGCCTGGTGTTGGCTTAACGAATTTCGTTATCCGCAACAGATGAGAAAAATACAGGCCATTGGATATGGTTTCATCTTAGCCCTGATTCAACAGACAGGGGCTGGAATGTTGGGCTTCGGCCCCTCCCACCATTTGACTGAGATCTGGGTTAAACCCTGGATTGGAGAAGGGCTAACCGGAGCAGTCGCACTGTTCGTGGTCTGGCAGTTATTGCAACGGTATGGTCAGACAATATTGAGCCGCCGATCAATTGAAGCGTTGTTGGGCACATTTCTTTTATGTTTAGTCTCCATGAAGGTTCAGGGTCTAACAGTGGGGATGGTCATCATAATGTTGGGTTTCGTTTCCACGAATCGAATACTTCTTGGCTTGGGTATAGTGTCTCTCCTTTTTTGTATCTCGGGCTATTATTACCGACTCGATGCAACCCTGTTGGCTAAATCTCAAAACTTGTTCCTGGTCGGCTTGGTTCTCCTCGCTCTTCGTTGGGTCATCATCAGTGGCTTAACCGTGAACAAGAATGAGGTAAAACATGCGTAACATAATCGCTCTTAGTTCCCTGGTGCTTACATTGGGAATTGTAAATTGGGGCATAGCTGAAAAAGAGAATCACCTGCTGGAGGGTAGAATAGTCTACCTGGCACTTGCTCCAGTGGATCCACGTTCCATAATGCAGGGGGATTATATGGCCTTAAATTTTCGTCTTGCCAGAGAAGTTTATGATTCTTTACCCAAGGCAACAGGGGAAGGACGGTCGCGTCATGACGCGGCAGCGTCGGATGGATACGTAGTGGTCACGTTGGATGAACAAAAAATTGGTTCATTCAAAGCCATTTATGCTGATCAGGCCTTGTTTCAAAATGAAATCCTTATGCGGTACCGTGTGCGAAACGGAACGGTGAAGTTTGCCACTAATGCCTTTTTTTTTCAGGAAGGTCATGGAAAATACTATCAATCGGCCCGGTTTGGACAATTCCGTGTAAACGAAAAGGGAGAATTACTTCTGACGGCCATGTGTGATCAAAACCTGACCAAACTGGAGCCAATGGATGAATAATAATTATACTTTTCACTGACTTGCTATATCTTTGTCTCTCCAAATCAAACGATTTACATGAATAAAAGTATGACTCAACACTGCCAGATCGGATTTTTCTCGAGCCTAGGACCCTAGAGAAACTCTTTACTCAACCTTCATGGTAACAAAAAATCACGGGGGAGTTGTTAATTTTGAGTCAGCAGAGGCCTCAGATATTTTCCCGTGATGGATGCGGAGTTTTTTGCGATATCTTCCGGTGGGCCCTGAGCCACAATGTGGCCGCCGGATTCGCCCCCGCTTGGTCCCAGGTCGATCACCCAGTCCGCGCATTTGATAACATCCAGATGATGTTCCACCATCAGGACGGTATGCCCTTCATCCACGAGTTGGCCCAACACCGCCAGCAGTCGTTTCACATCCTCCAGATGGAGTCCGCGAGTCGGTTCATCCAGGACATAGAGTATGCCTTTGGGTTTATCCCCTTTTTTTGATTGTGACGGGGTATTGGCGAGTTCCCTGGCAATCTTCAGCCGCTGTGTTTCCCCGCCCGACAAACTGGTGGCGGGTTGCCCTAATTGCAAATATCCCAAGCCCAGGGTCTGCAAGACCTGTAGGCTTCGCCGGAGACCAGGGCAACTTTCGCCAAATGCGGTCAAGGCCTGATCCACCGTCAGGTCCAGAACCTCGTGAATGGCATACCCTTTGACTCGGATGTTGAGAATTTTCGGTTGAAACCGTTTGCCTTCGCAGTCGGCGCAGGGCACATACAGGTCAGCGAGAAAATACATTTCAAGTTTTTCATAGCCGTTGCCCTGGCATCTGGGGCATCGGCCTTTTCCGGTGTTGAACGAAAAATGGGCGGGTGTGAGGCGGGCACGGCGAGCTTCGGGTGAACCGGCAAAGAGTGCGCGAATGTCCTGATAGGCTTTGATGTAGGTGACGGGGTTGGACCGAGGTGATTTGCCGATAGGCTCTTGGTCGATGAGGCAGACGGACCGCAGTGCTTGAATACCCCTGAGAGTATCGAACGCACCGGGCAGACTGGAGTCTGTTTTGAGGGCGCGTGCCACGGCGCGATAAATGGTGTCTTCCACCAGCGTGCTTTTTCCCGAACCGGAAGGGCCGGTGACGCACACCAGTTTGCCCAATGGAATTTCCACGGACAGATTCTTGAGGTTGTGTTCCCTGACGCCGGTCATTGCGAGTATCTGGCCGGAGCCTGCCCGCCGTTTTTCCGTGACGGGGATTGAGCGGTCTCCCCTCAGATACTGGGCGGTTAAGGCCATGGGATGTTGGCGAAAGGTGTTATATGGTGCTGCGCAGACCACTTGGCCGCCTTGCTCTCCCGAGGCCGGTCCCATTTCGACGACAAAGTCGGCTTGTTGAATGATGTATGGGTCGTGTTCCACCACAATGACCGTATTGCCCAGTTTGGCCAGGTCTCTCAGGATGGCGGCCATGGCTTCGGTATCTTTGGGATGTAGGCCGATGGTGGGTTCATCCAGGACATACTGTGTGCCGACGAGCCTGGCGCCTAGTTGATTGGCTAAATGAATGCGTTGGGCTTCGCCGCCGGATAACGTCCGCATTTCCCGGTTGAGGGATAAATAGTTCAGCCCCACCGAAATCAGGAATGACAATTTCTCTTCCAGCGTCTTCACCAGATCCTGGGTGAGGGCCTTCTCAAAAGGACTGTGGGGTAATTGGTGGAGCCATTCCTGAAGTCTGTTGAACGGCCACTGGCCGATTTCGTGAAAATTTCGTTCGTGGACGGTGACCCAGAGGGCTTCCGGACGGAGGCGGCTCCCCCTGCAGCTGGCGCAGGGCATCGGACTGCGATAGCGGCTGAGAAATACGCGGACGTGCATTTTGTATCGCTTGCCCTCCAGGTATTCAAAAAAGTCGTTGATGCCTTCGATTTTACCGGCGCCTTTCCAGATGAAGTCCCGTTCGGTTTGAGAGAGCAACTTGTAGGGTGTGGCAGGGTCAAACTTCTTGGTTTTAAAGGCTTTGAGCATCTGTTGCTGCCACCAGACGTTGGAAGGTTTCGTCCAGGGTTCGATGCATCCCTCCGCCAGTGATTTCCCGGGATCGGGAATGATGAGCGCTTCGTCATATCGGAGGACATTGCCGAACCCTTTGCATTCGGGACAGGCTCCAAGCGGGTGATTGAAGGAAAAGGTGATCGGCCTTGGAGGCAAAAAGGTTCGTCCGCAACCTGGGCATTGCAACGTAGAGTGATAGGCCAACCCGTGGGTTTCAGCCACTGTCACGCGGGCGTGTCCGTCGCTTTCTCGAAAGGCCGTTTCCAGAGCTTCTACCAGGCGGCTGCGGGAGTCGGCGCTGAGTGTGATGCGGTCCACTATTACCAGAAATTCCGGTGGCATCGAATCCGGCAAGTTCTCGGAATTGAGGTTGATGAGATGGTCGTGAACCAGGATCCGGACGAAGCCCTGTTTCAAGAGGCTGGTTTTCAGGGCGTCCAGTGCCTCCGGGTGAGGCGTCGCTTTTGGAAACATGACGAGGGCGCGGGAATCCGGGAACTGGTTGAGGAGTTCCTGGGCAATGGTGCCGGGATGGTGGGACACCGCGGTCTTCTGACAATCCGGGCAGGTTGGTTTGCCGATTTTGGCAAATAGCAGACGGAGATAGTCCGAGATTTCACTAGCCGTGCCCACGGTGGAACGGGAAGTCCGTATGGGATTTTTTTGTTCTAAGGCGATAGAGGGACGAATGTTGGCCAGGCGATCGACATCGGGGCGTTTGACCCGATCCAGGAACATGCGGGTATAGGACGACAACGATTCCACATAGCGCCATTGCCCTTCGGCAAAGAGCGTGTCAAAGGCTAAAGATGATTTGCCCGAACCGGACACGCCGGTAATGACTGTCACCGCGTTGTGTGGAATACGAAGGGAAATATTTTTGAGGTTGTTTTGGCGCGCGCCTTCGATGATCAGGTCGGTATGCGGAGAACTCGAGATGGGATCTGGCTTCTTTGTGGACATATTCTGGAAAGCAGACGATTCGGATCGTATATAAGGTGATCCATGGTTGTACCCTGTTCAGCCTCTTCCCGCCAAGTGGGATCACCGGGGCGAGCTGACCCAAATGGTATATTGTCGTTAGGAAAAAGGAAGCGGAGGTTACAGACGACCGAGCGTATCACCGATCCAGACCGCAATCAGGCCGATGAACACATGAAGAAGAATGTTCGCGGAAGCTTTGAGTAGGGCTCCGTCCTTCAGGAGTGCCAGGGATTCAAAGCCGAAGGTGGAGTAGGTGGTAAATCCGCCCAGAATCCCGATGAAGAGAAAAATTCTGGCATCCGGACCCAGCAGGGAACGGGTTTCCGTCAGTCCATGAAGCAGGCCGATCAGGAAACAGCCGATCACATTGACCGTGAGGGTTCCGACCGGGAACCCTAAGGCCGGACTGAACCGGTTCATCATGCCGGCCATGACAAAACGGACGATGGAGCCCAGGAATCCGCCGAGTCCGACAAACAACAGTTGGGGTAATCCGTAGGGAGTCATTGAGAAACCGGTTGCGGGAGTTACGGGATTGTGCAGATTATCGGTGGTGGATGCAATCCGGGTCGTGGATGAATGGTCCCTGGTTTTTCGAGCTAACCGCGAGTCTTCGGTTTTTTAGCCGATCAGGATTTTTTGGTGCGGGCTTTGCTTTTCTTTGATGGGGTGCTTGTGAGACTCCGATGGCCGTCTGACCAGAGGGCAATGCCACCCAACAAACCCGCCACATTGGAGACCAGGGCGACATGCTCCGGCAGCGTGATCGAGACTTTTTTGGCGTTGCCTCCTCCGATAAACAAGCGATCATAATTGATCACCTCATCCAATATTGAAATGGCCTTGGCTAAACGCTTATTCCAGTTCTTCTTTCCCACTTTTTTTAGCGCGCGGGCCCCGAGCGCTTGTTCATAGGTTTGCCCATGTTTAAAAGGATGATGGGCGATTTCTATGTTCGGCACCAAATGGCCGTTCACAAACAGGGCGGTTCCAAACCCTGTTCCTAATGTAATCACCATCTCGACTCCGCGGCCCTCGATGGCTCCGTACCCCTGTACGTCGGCGTCGTTGGCGGCTACCACGGGTTTTCGGAATTTCCGTTCCAATTCTTTGACCAGGTTGATGTGGGGCCAGGATGGGTCAAGGTTTGGCGCTGTTTTTATTCGCCCGGCCTTAATGACTCCAGGGAATCCTACGGACACTCGATCAAAGTCCGGTAAGGCTTCGGAAAGTTTGACAATGGCCTCGATCACCGCCTTAGGGGTTGAGGGTTGCGGAGTGACGATTCGTAATTTTTCTGTCGTGGGATTTCCTTTGGGGTCCAACAGTAACGCTTTGATGCCGCTTCCGCCAATATCGACGGTGAATGTCACCGGGTGACTTGTCGACGTTGAGTGGGGATTCTGTGATTGAACCATGTCTAGCCCTCCTAGTTGAAGGACGGATCGGGGGGAAATGCGAGCCGACCTATGTCTCCATGATAATCCGTTCTCATTGCGTCCAGGGCGGTTGGGAAACTCCTTGCCGCCCGTTATACATCACGCCGTTTCCTCTGGCATAATCCTGCAGGACCTGCCGCGCTTCTCCTCGTTGGATATCCTGAATAATGGTGATACCTCGTTGCCGGAGGGTCGTAGTCCATTGCGCGGGTTTCGGCCCTTCGTCAAATCCAATGTCCGAGGCGTCGCTTTCCCGTGCTCCGCAGACCACCTGTCGAACACCTGACCACACGATGGCACCCAAACACATGGCGCAGGGCTCGCAACTGGTCACCAGTTCATAGCCGGGCGACTCCGTGACTCCTAAATCATGGGACCCGACGATTTGTTCCGCCAGCATCAAGGCCATGATTTCGGCGTGGGCCACCGAACATCGGGACGGCACCACCAGGTTTACGCCGGGGACCACTAATGCATGAGTATCCAGGCGAAAGACGGCAGCCGCAAACGGTCCGCCCGAGCCGTGTTGAATATTCATCCGGGCCAGAGAGACGACGAACGCCATCCGTTGTTCGGGCGTTCGGGTCTGTTCCGAAGCTTTGGAGAGATAATCGGCTACCCAGGTCGGTAACTCAAGGTGGATGGCCGGAAAGTGGGATGTAGGGGATTTCATGAACAAATGGGTGAAGAGATCAGGCTACAGGCCGGATACAACACGAGGGGTTGGCTTTGAATAGCGCAACCCCTCGTGTTGGGTGGCATAAACCACCCTCGATTGGCCTCACATGTTGATTGCCCATCTGCAGACGGCTTGGCTGGTCGCTCGTTAAAATACGGCTGAGTCGTTCTGCGGGAAAGACTGTATGTCTACCCCCTTTCACTCCCGCGAAAGATGACTGGTTATTCCAGTAAGGATTGCCTCCCGGCAAACTTTCGGTTGAGTGAGGAATGGTCTCAGTGAGAACGAGTAGGCCCGTCAAAACCATGAGGCGGGATTCGCCTCAGATGGGCCCTTGATGCCCGGTGGAGTGCTGTCTTCCATGAAGACCTCCTTCCTTGGCATGAGGGGAAAGGGAATGGCGCTGTCATTCTCTTTCCCGGGGATTTGGATATCATCGCCAGCGCTTTTCTCATGCTACGCCGATGAATAATATCTGTCAATAGGTTCAGGGTAGGCCAATGAAACGATGGGACAGGAGAGGGGTAAGAATTCCCAAACAGGACAGATGCCTTGGCAGAAATAGCCGGTTCGTGCCTATCCAATTGAAAAAGTGCAAGTGGAAATCGGATTTGGGAATTGTTGTGTGGGATGAGTCGCCTTTAGGGTCTCGCAAATGACGCCCGTTCCAATGTATAGCCTTTCTCATTCAATAAGGTGATCAAGCCATCCTCGCCCGCCAAGTGCGCAGCTCCCACGACGACCAGGACATTTTTCTCTTCTTTGAGGAATGCCTCGATTTGCGGAATCCAATTTCGATTTCGATCAACCAAAATCGCTTTGTAAAATTTGGGATACTTTTTATGTGTTTCAACTATTTCCTCCAGGCCGTCCAGATTGCCCTGGTGCCAATCTTTCACCAATTTCAAAAAAGCTTTCTGATGGTCTTTGCTATTTTTAATTGCAAGAAGATCCAAAAGCAGGTGGTCTTGTTCTTTCAGCGAAAGCTTGTCAAACACGTTGAGCTGATCCTGAATAGACTCCAACCCTCCGGTCTCTTTCTCCGCATCCATGGCCATGCGGAAGAAGTGGTTTTCGATTCCCAAATCGGCACGAAATTCCATGGAAGAATCAAAGGGGACTCCCAACATGAGATACATGACCCAGGGCTTGTAATGATGAATCTTGTCCCACGGCACTCCCATGCTTTCACACTTTTTCTTGAGCAAACCATAGGTTTTGGGAGAGAGCACGGATTGTAATGTTTGCCCCTTGGGCAGCTTCAGGAGGGTTTCAAACTTTTTGGGAATCGAGGTGGCAAACAAAATTTCGGGATCGATTTCAAAAATGATTTTTTGGGAATCGTAGTAGGCATAGGAAAATGCCCGGGTGAGAGGATAATATTCTTCCGCCAGGACATGAATGGATCCCAGCAAATACACCGTATTTTTTTTACCTTGGATTTTATAGATGAGGCTGTTGTTATAGCCGTTCCCGACGATTTGGGCCGGAGCCGAAACGGGAAGAAGGATGAATAGCCCAACGATGATAAGCCGGACAATAATCTTCGTGACCAAAAAGTATGTCATGTATGAATTCCCCCGTTTCTCAAGAAGTCAGACTGAGTTCCGTGACTAGTTTTCGGAGGAAATCCTAAAAACCTGACCCTATGAGAGATTTTTGGCAACCGGCATTAGCGAATATTTCCGGAGTTTCGGCTGGGATCGGTTCAACTGAGCAATATTGTGGCCCTGGGAACACAGGCAGGAGCATTTTAAAAGAGGCCAAATGCAGAGGGAGGAATGGAAAAGTTCTTAAGATGGCTCTGGTGGGGTTTGGAAGGATGCCGAAGGAGATTCCTGTTGAATGACTTGAAAATCTTTTTGGGTAATGAAATGACCATCGGCATATAAGCGGAATTCGTAGCAACCCGGACCTGGAAATACGAGGTAAGGAATATTTACCCCGAAGTCGTGAGTGGCCAACCGGTTTTGAATGTCGATGGGAGGCAGGGCTCCTTTTCCGACCATCTGATTTTTGTCGAGGTAAATCAATTGCATCTCAAAGGTGTATTTCCCCTCTGCGTCCGTCAACGAAAAATATACGCCCACTTGCGGGTGATGACAGGGAAATGATTTGGCCCAGAGATGGGTAAAGGCGCCGATGATGCTCTTTTTGCCCGTTAAGCTATCGATGATAATCGTATCGCATACCAGAAAGGCATGGATGATCGGTTTAATGAATCCGGCCATTTTATGGAATTCCCGTATCCGGTTGATGAATCACAACACCCGTGTCTTATTCCAAAAAGAGCCGGGTGCAGCCAACTCCAAGAAAATATGAGCCCATGGCTAACCCATAGGCCGTCCAAAATCCGAATCTGGGGACACACACGATCATCATGCCCACATATAAAAACCACGGGGGGGAAAGCCAAACCAAGTTTTTGGCGAAGGACACGGTGGGTGTTTCGCCCGCGTTGAGGTAGATCAAAATAAACGTCAATCCACTAATGACAGGGAGTGTGCTGGCCAAAGCCGCTAAAAATCCTTTGCCGTGACTGCCGAGATAGGTGGAGACACTGACCAATAATCCTCCCAGGAAAAAATACATTACATATTTCAAGCTTTCGTTCATACTGCCGTCCCATGCCTTTCTTGATTCGTACTGGTAAATGCCTCATGGGCTTCCTGTCGGATGAGATCTCCCTGGCCGGTATACCGCGGTGAAAAATGGAAAACCACCAATTGCTGCACATTGGCCTGAGCCCCGAGGACTCCGGCTTGATTGGCGGTGAGGTGGTACCGGCTTTTGGCCTTTTCACGATCCTGCTCTAAAAACGGAGCCTCGCAAAACAGGGTGTCGGCATCCCGGCACAGGTCGATAATCTTTCTCTCGTTTTCCGTATCATACCGGCAATCCACCACATAGGCGATTTTTTGCCCCCGGCTGATGGTCACAAACCGTTCCTTGAGTTCTCCCAACGTAAACGTTCTGGTTTCCTGACGATGCTCCATATACAACGAGGCATGCAGCACATGGGAATCGGGTCGCCCTTCCCAAATACATTGTTTGACGTCCTTGAGCCAGGAGCCAACCGGCAGGCCTGCCTGATGTAATCGGACTTTGTTGATGTTGATATGAAAGGGTTCCTCCAGAGCAAACGCCAATGAAGGAATGCGATGGTTGAGTGCCCCGGCCCGGATCGACAAGGCCGGTTCCTGAAGCACGGGGAATACTCCGGAATGATCGGCGGGAATCTCAGGAAGATGATGGCATAAGAAGCCGTCCTTGGCATGGAATTCGGCCAAGGCGATCCGGTCTGGATGAAACTCACGTACTTCCAAGCTCAAAGGGTAGCCATCTACCAGGTTCCAGGTATACCCCCGGAGCTTCCCTTCGATATTAGCGATCAGACCAGGCGGACCGAAAAACCGAAGCCGCTTTCCTCGTCCCAGTGCCACCCGGATCAAACGGTCAAATCCGATGAAATGATCCATATGAGTATGGGAGAGAAAAATATCCTGGACACGAAGAAGTGACGTTGGGCTAAGGGAAGCGGTGTCCCCCAAATCAAACAACAGGGCCCTCCGGCTCCAACGGACTTCAATGTAGAGGCCGGGATCGCCAAAAGGGTCGTTCACGAGATGAGGAGAGAATGACGGTGTCATGTCAAAACCGAACGAATCGTCAGGTATTCTATAGTGACTTCCATGCCATGGGCCACGATGGGAATGTAGAGGTTGCGAGTCCTCATCCATAGCCAACCCCAGATCAACCCATCCCACACCGCGATCCAATGGAGATGTTGAAATGTGGAAACCAGGAAGGGGTCAAACGCAAAGACCAGGCTGGATATCAATAAGGCCAGGATCGGAGTCAAATAGGGCATTCCTTCCAAATGTGGGGAGGCAGAAGCTAACAAGGAGGTCAACCGGCCCAGTAAAAAACCACGAAAATTCAGCTCGACTCCACAGGCGATAGCCAAAATGAACCAGGGGACCATTATGACCGGAGGAATCTGTGCATGGGGAGTTTCACGGAGAAACCCGATTTCGATGCCCAAGGCCGGCCCGGCGAAGAGTATCAACACGGTATTGAAGCCTCCCAGGAGCAGTCCCACCCAGAGGCCTGTTCTAATTCCAGGTATGAGTTTATTGGATTGCAGGCCGAGTTTAGCTATCACATTGGTGTTTAATCCTACCCAAAAAATGAGGCAGGTGTAGCCGAGAAGTTGTGGGACAAACTGCCAGAATACCTGAGATTGGTAGGAGGCGGGCAGGACATAAAAAGCCGCGGTCGCCAGTATGGGAAGCATGGCTAAGGCTGCGGCCGGCTCTCGTGTATGGTTTCTCAAGAGGAGAGCCTGCTGCACTGCAACCCAAGAAAGCTGTTCTTTCTGAATCTTCACGGCCTCATTCTCCGGCGGATTGTAGCCCGGGTCTCTTTTGGCCTCCTTCGACTACTGAAAGCGCAAGGCTTCAGCCGGTTCGAGTTTGGCGGCTTTCATGGCTGGAAAGAGTCCGAACGTCACTCCAACCCCCACGGCAAAGAGAAAGGCGATAAAAATGGCTGACGGTCGAATGACGGCTCCCCAATCCCCGCCTCCTGGCATGGACTGGGCCACCATGTTGCCGAGGCCATAGGCGGCAAAGATGCCCACAAGGATACCCACGCAGCCTCCGACCACGCTGATGGTGGTCGATTCGATCAGGAATTGAAGGAGGATGTCGCTTCGTTTGGCGCCGATAGCCTTGCGCAAACCGATTTCCCTGGTGCGTTCGGTGACGGTCACCAACATGATGTTCATGATTCCAATGCCCCCGACCAGGAGGGCGACAACGGCAATGCCGCCCAGTACGATGCGAAAGGTCCAGATGGTTTGTTCTATGGCGCCCAAAAATTCTCCCTGGTTTCGGACGCGGATGTCGTCGACCCCGTCATGCCGTTGGACCAGGAATTGATGCAGTTTTTCGGTAATCTCGGGCATACGCTCCCGTTCAGGCACATGGAGTATCAGAGACCGGATTTTATCATTACCGGTAAAAAATCGAAGTGTCGTGGTCAGCGGGATGAACATCATCTCATCGTAGTCATTCCCATACACTTCTCCTTTGGGTTCCATCACACCGACAACGGTAAAGCGTTGGTCTCCTATTTTTACCTCTTCCCCCACCGCTTGGGAGGACCCAAACAGAACTTCCGCGACCGTCTTTCCCAGGACAATCGTCCGTTTCCATTCATTGAGGTCCGAGCGGGTCAGAAAGCGGCCGGTAGCGGGGTAAAAATTTCTGATGGTGCTGTATTCCGGGGAGGTGGCTGTTAGGCGGCCGCTATGGTCCCGGTCTCCGGTCTTGAGTTTCTGGTCCAGCTCAAGGAGCGGGGCCACCACGACGTCCGGAAATCGCTCCCGGATGGCCAGCGCATCGTCATAGCGCAGTTGGGTATTGCGTCCGGCAAACAACCGCCGTTCTTCCACCGTCAGCCGCTTTTTCCAGACAAACAGCAGATTGGTCCCCAGGCGTTCAATCGAGTTCACAAGCCAGAGCTGCCCTCCTTCGACAATGGCAATCATAGTAATGACTGATGCCACACCGATAATGACGCCCAACATGGTCAGACTGGAGCGAAGAAGATTCCCCGTGAGATTTTTGAAGGCATCCTGGAAAATTGAGCCGATCATGGTTGTGTGCCGGTTTAGACCAGGACCGTGGCTTTTGTCCCGGTAGCTTCATCCGCGGTTATGCGCCCATCCGCCAGGGTAATGCGGCGTTCCGCCCGTTCGGCAATCTGAAGGTCATGGGTAATCATCACGATGGTTTGTCCGTCCCGATGTAAGGAGGCAAACATGTCCAGGATATCCCTGCCGGACTGGCTATCCAGATTACCGGTCGGCTCATCGGCCAGAAGCAGGGCAGGTCGGTTGGCGAGTGCCCGGGCAATCGCTACCCGCTGTTGTTGGCCGCCGGAAAGTTGGTTGCTGTAGTGGGTCATCCGGTCCTCCAGTCCTACCTGGGTCAGTAATTCCTGTGCACGGGTTTTTTGGTGAGATCGAGAAATGCCTGCGTACATCAGAGGCAACTGTACATTGTCCAGAGCCGTTTTCCGGGGCAGCAAATGGAAGACCTGAAAGACAAACCCGATTTTTTTATTCCTGATCGTGGTAAGTTGCGCCTCGGTGAGGTCACCGGTATTTTCTCCGTCCAGCCAATACTCGCCTCCGGTCGGACGGCTTAGACATCCCAGAATATCCAACAGGGTGGTTTTTCCGCTGCCGGACTGGCCGATAATAGCCACAAATTCTCCCTGGGCGATGTGAAGATCAATAGCTTTCAAAGCGTGGACGGCCACATGACCGGCCTGAAATGTCTTGCTCACTTGACGAAGATCGATAAGCATAGGGCTCTCATCCTGATCGTTTCTAGGTGTGAGGTGAGGGTTTTTTCACTGAGGGCACCACGACCCGATCATGTTCATTGAGCCCTTTTGTGACCACGGCCTGGGTGTCGGTTCGGAAGGCCACACGGACCTTCCGAGGTTGAGGCTGGCCGTCGACCAGCACATCCACCATATCGTCGCCGCGTTCGACCCGCAGGGTTTCCAAGGGAATCGTCAGGACATCGGATAATTTTTCGGTGACGATATCGATGTTCGCGGTCAACATGGGCTTGAGAGCCGGGTCGGCCTTTTCAATGTGAATAGCCACTTCGTAGGTGACGATGTTCTCCTCTTTCACTCCTTGCGCGGCAATCGAGGACACATGGCCCCGGAACACTTTGCCGGGCAGGGCATCCAACCGGATTTCTACTGGTTGGCCTTTGGCCACACGAGGAATATTGACTTCATTAATTTTGGCCTTCACGATCATGTGAGACAAATCGGCGATGCGCATGAGGACAGTGCCCCCGCCAAACGTGGCCGTTCCTGAAGTGATGATTTCGCCGTTATTCACCAACACTTCCAGCACGGTTCCGCGGGAGGGGGAACGGACCAGAAACTCCTCAGGCCGCGCATCGGAGGCTTGTCGGTCTCTGTACCGTTCGTATAATTCCTGATTACCGCCAAGCGCTAATAAGAGTTGCCGCTCGGCCAAATCCAAACGTACCAGCGCGAGTTGATAATCCTGTTGGGACGTTTCCATTTCTTTTTGCGGGATATACCCTTTTTCAAAGAGGGATTGAGAACGCACCCAATTGCGTTGGGCCAATTCCACATTCAATCGTTCTTGCTGAATGGAGGCCCGGAATTGTGCCACCTGTCGGGCCTGGCTGGATTCCTGTCTAATAATGGCGAGAATTTGATCTTTTTCTACCACCTGTCCTGTGGAAATTTTCAGGTCAGCCACCTCACCGGAAAATTGGGATTTGATCTCGATCGTTTGAGCCGGTTGAATCATGCCGGTTTCCGAGACGCGTGTTTGCAGTGAGGAGCGGACGACCTCAACTGTAGCGGGGGGGTGAGTTTCAGCCGAATCCGATTGTCCTGCCGGCAGATAGACATAGAGGCCGATGCCCACGGCGATGACCAAAACCAGAACGGAAAGCCAGACTTTTCGCGTCATAAGTATAGTAATTTCATAAGACGGGACTAAGGAATCTCTCTTACATCGTAACAGGCCTTCGGAACTCCTGTGAACTGTTTCCGGAAAAGACTGAGAAACGCCCCTGAGGGTGGCAAGGTTATTTGACAGTGATGTCGTAGTGGTCGAAGGTGGAAGCGGTAACAAGGCGGAGATTGGATAGCGATTGATTGTAATCCAGAATCGCCCGTAGTTCTCTTCCCCAGGCAATTCTGAGATCACTCTGAAATTCCAACACCAAACGTGTCGTACTTAATCCCAGGTTCAATCGTTCCTGCTCGGCTTTCAATTGTTTTTCAGAGAGTTGACGAGCTGTTCGATTGGTTTGAATGCGTTTGTGGTTGGTCTGGACCCGCCTGGCGGCTTCCTTGACATCCAGAATGACCTGTTGACGAACTCGTTGAAGTCGGGTTTCATTTTGTCGTGTTTCCTGTACCCGACGTTGGTACTGGCTTTTAGCGGATCGGTTGCCCAACGGATAGCTCAAAATCAGACCACCTCCCATATTATAAAAATTGGTACTGCCTAGCCGATCCCACGTATCACCGGGATTATTTCCCAATCCACTGAGTCCAACCCCGCCTTGAAACGACAGATCCGGAAGCATTTGGTTTTTGGCAAATTGGGTTTGCACTCCAGAGGATTCTATGTTTTTCTTTGCCTGCAGGACATCCGGCCGGTTGGTCATGGCATTCCGGATAGCAGTGGAAAGCTGAATCGTTTCTAATTCCTGATGGGGTGTATCCAGGGGAACAATGGGGGTAGTCTGAGTAAGCTGTTCTTCGCTGTGACTGAGGAGTTGACGTAATTTATCTTCTTGGTCCTGAACGGCTTTTTGTGCCAATAGCACTTGTTCTATCCGGCTTGCCACTCCTGCTTGTGCCTGAAGGGCTTCGACGTCGGCCATGACTCCGGCTTTGACTTTGGCACGATTACTGAGGAGCAATTCCTCCGCGGCACGAAGAGTGGCTTTGGCGACTTTCAGGTTTTCCCGGGTGAATACGAGTTCCCAATACGCCTGTTCAATTTGAGCGGTGATCGTTTGCACCTGATTGAGAAAACCAAAATACTCCATGGCCACGGCATTTCGGGCAAGGACGATTTGGGTCTTGTTGACACCCGGGCCAAAGTTTTTTAAGAGTGGCTGGGTCAGGTTAAAGAGCAGATTGCTGAAATATGACGGATTAAACAGAAAGGCATTGGATCCCGCCACCGAATTCCGGTTCGTGTCAAAATTCAGATCGTACGATCCTCCGGTCAGGAGTTTCTGCTTGAGAGCCAGGCTGAACCGGGTATCGTTTTGGTCGAAATTGTCAGGTTCAGATCCGATGGTCACCCCACCCAGGCCGAAAATGGGGCGGTTCAACGGTGCGATAGTTCGATCATACCGTCCGCCCAACTCAACGGTCGGGTCAAATTGCGCTTGTTGAAAGATGATATCGGTCACCCGAATGCCTCGGTTTTGTCGGCTGACCCTGATGTCCAAATTCTCTTCAAGGGCCTGAAGAACGGCTTCTTTTAAGGTTAATGTGATCACCGAATCTTGGGGAAGTAAATCATTGAGTAAGGCATCGCTCTGCTCAGGGGCGGAAGAAGACTCTGATAAAGGTGCTTGCGCCCAACCACCTTGAGTGAAACACAGCAGAAACGCGACGGCCAGACAGCCAATAGTAGGGAATGGGTGAATGAGGGAGTGAAGAGTCATGTTGCTGTATGCGTCCCAGGGGTGGATTTTTGCCCCGACCTTGGGAGTATAGGCTAACAAAGAGGTGTTGAATACGGAAAGATCTTGCCCACGGTATATTCCCTTGGAAGTAAATGCCTATAGGTCTTGTGTCATTCCGGGAAAAATGCGTATCATCTGACGAAGCAACAGATGGCCATTGTGTTCATTTGCGATCATTTTTATGGACGAGTTAGGAAAGGTTATGAAAGAAAATTTTTATAGGTCAAACGTGAGTGACGAAATCTCCCCCCCCATGGTTGACGTTCATCGTCAAAGCCCCTTTCTTTACCCTACCAGAGTAAAGCAGCTGTGGATATCCGGAGTATTGTTGTTGGGAATGGCCTTGAGCGGACCAACTCTGATCTTGGCCAGCGAACAGGCCCAAGAACTACCCAAGCCACATTTGAAAACCACTCCCCCGGTTTTTGAAGAATGGAATTTTGAGTCGAGCTCGCCGGACGCGGTGCCGGACGGATTTCGAATTTTCAATGGCGGCGGTGCCCCTGCCGAAGGATGGAAAGTCAACGAGGATCCTTCCGCTCCCAGCCGGTCGCATGTTGTGCAGCAATCGTTGGCGTGTGAAAAAGAAGGCTGCTATCAGTTGCTGTTGCCAAACAACGTACAGGTGGATTATGTGGATATTTCGGTTCGCCTGAAAATGTTATTGGGCTCTCCATCCGGATATGCGGGCTTGGCGTTTTCTGTTCAGGATGCGAACAATTTTTATGCTGCCGTGGTGCATCCCCAAAGTAATCATGTGGTGGTGTATGCCGTGAAGGATGGAAAACCGATGGAGGTGGCCAGGGCGGAACTTATTCTCAATGAAATCGATTGGCATTTTTTGAGGATTCAACGCTACACCATTGTCAGTAAAGAAGTGATCGAGGTGTTTTTCGATCACCACATGTTGCTGTCCCTTACGGATCAATCGTTCGGGGTGGGGCAATTAGGATTGGTCGTGATGGGAAATGCCGGGTTTGCGTTCGATAACCTTCGAGCGATGGAATTATTAACACAGCGACCCTTCTCGCGTCCCTCAGCCTATTAAACCGGATTTGACTTTGTGGGGAATAGCCGATTTTTGAGCAGCCCCACCATGGATTCAGGATCTTTTTCTACCAAAATGAGTTGACGATTGGCAGGGGTGACGAATCCCTGAGCAACCTGATGGTCGAAAAACCCTAACAGGCCATCAAAAAATCCAAAACAATTTAACAGCCCGCATGGTTTGCCATGGAGTTGCAGTTGCGCCCAGGTTACCATTTCACAAAATTCTTCCAGAGTACCGAACCCACCGGGTAAGGTGATAAATCCGGCTGAAAGTTTTTCCATCAGCGCTTTTCGTTCGTGCATGCTGGACACGATATGAGTTTCCGTCAGGAGAGGATGCAGGAGTTCTTTTTCCTCCAGATGGCGGGGGATGACTCCCGTTACTCTTCCGCCCTTATCCAAGACTGTTGAGGCCAAAAGTCCCATCAACCCGATATTACCTCCGCCGTATACCAGTCCAAATCCTTGTTGGACCAGGACTTCTCCCAATCGTTGAGCAATGTCGATATAGCCAGGCTGTGTTCCCAGGTTTGATCCACAAAACACACAGAGTGATGGAATGGTAGAGGATGCTGGCTTCATGAAAGACGAGAGTTGTAACTCAACGGCTAATGGCGGTCATCAGGAATCGGGTATCATCGGCGGCAAAAGTTACCCTTTGAGTGGGAGGTTTGTGAGGGCAAAAGGATTGACTCGTGACCCATTGAGGCGAATGCCCCAATGCAAATGCGGTCCGGTTGCTCTGCCTGAAGCTCCGACTTTTCCAATCGCTTCACCTTTCTGAACAGGTTGGCCGGTTTTCACTTCGATTTCAGAAAGATGGAAATACATGGAAAACAAGCCGAGACCATGGTCCAAGACTACGCCCTTGCCGGAGAAGAAATGGTCGACGGCCAGAACGACATTGCCGGTATTGATGGCCAGGACAGGGGTACCTGTGGGTGCGGCGATGTCCTCGCCGGTATGTGGACGACGGGGTTGGCCGTTGATCACTCGGCGGCTACCAAATACTCCGGTAATTTTCCCGGCAACCGGTTCGAGGAATGGACCATCCCACAAGGGAGCAGCGCCAATATGGTGAAACGCTCCAGCCAATTCCTGTTGTTCGGCTTTGACCCGTTTCAGTGTCTTGGAATCAAGATCCACCTTGTTTTTGGGGAGGGTCAACTTCTGTACCGTATAGTTTTCCTTCATGATCAGGATGGCATAACTGAAATGCTTTGTGCTCCCCTTTGTGTGCACCTGCACCGATAACTCCTGTTCCCCTTGAGGGTCTTCCATGTCAATGCCGAGGAGACCGGCGAAGGCCTGTTCATTCAGGCGGAAAAAAGGAATTTTGCGCTTTAAGAATATCCCTTTCACTTCTGCCTGAGAATCCGATACTGGTACTTCGACCCATAAAATTTCTCCTTGCTTGCCGCTCAATTGACCATCCGTTCCTGGGCGTTCACGTTCCGCACTGGGCACGATTTGAATTGGAAAAATGCTGGCAATCAAGAGGCAGACGACAAACAGTTTTC
The DNA here is from genome assembly GCA_050248735.1 of Nitrospirales bacterium. Lineage (GTDB taxonomy): Bacteria > Nitrospirota > Nitrospiria > Nitrospirales > UBA8639 > JACKFE01. The sequence continues at coordinate 93,781 of JBFWRU010000001.1, forward strand.
GTCCGGAACACCAAGAAGAGAGACACGAAGTTCGGGAAGGTTCAGAGGTCAGGGGTACAGGCGGTTGTGAGGAACCTGACTCAGGAGTTCCTCCACTCGACGATTGAAGGGGCAAAAAGGGTCCATGCACAGGATCGTTTCCTCCCAGTACCCGTTAAGTTTTAAATACGTCCAATCTACAGTATAAGACCGATTTTTTGCTCGGGCAAATCTGATGAAATCTCCGCGTACCTTGGCCCTGGTAGTCTGCGGGGGGATGGTTTGGGCTTGTTCAATAGCCTCTTCATCGACCAGTTTGCGGATATTGTGCCGTTCAGCTAACAAGTAATAAAGGCTGCGTCCTCGATGGACATCATGATATTGCAGATCCATCATGCCAAGCCGCGGGTCATCCCAGCCGCAGCCTTTCTTGTCCATATACGTTTCCATGATCCATTTCTTGGTGATCCAGTCGATTTCCCTGACAAGAAGCAGGGGCGACTTTTCAAGCAGATTCAGGACTCGACCCCACTCATAATGCACCTCCGTCATGACCTTGTTGGGGGGTGAGGCGGCCAGGTATTCTCCGGCTCGTTCCCAGTACAGGCGTTGAATATCCAGGGCGGTCATGTCCCGTCCATCCTCTAATTTCACGGTTCGTTTGAGAGTCGGATCCCGGGAAATATCCCGGATTGCTTTGACGGGTTCCTCTAAGCCGATATGGGAGACGGTAAAGCCATCCTCCAGCATGGAAAGCACCAGTACGGCGGTACCGACCTTGAGGTAGGTGGAGAACTCCGACATGTTTGAGTCGCCAAGAATGATATGGAGGCGTCGATACTTTTCGGCATCGGCATGCGGTTCATCGCGGGTGTTAATAATACTTCTGGAGGACGTCGTGGACGAAGAGGTTTTTTCGTGGATATGTTGGGCTCGCTGAGAAATGAAATAGTGGGGCTTCCCGGATATTTTTAAGACTTTTCCAGACCCGGAAAAGATTTGTCGGGTGACAAAGAAGGGGATGAGTTGTTCGCTGACCTTCCAAAAGTCCACATCCCTGCGCATGAGAAAGTTTTCATGGCACCCATACGTATTGCCCAGAGAATCGGTATTGTTCTTAAAAATGAAGATGTCACCGGATAGGCCTTCTTCACGCAGGCGCTCTTCTGCAATCGGGAGGCAACTTTCCAGAATGCGTTCTCCGGCTTTATCGTGAAGGACCAGGTCGATGAGGTCGTCGCACTCGGGTGTGGAGTATTCCGGATGGCAGCCGGTGTCCTGATAGAACCGGGCCCCGTTAGTTAAAAAGGCATTGGAGGGCCAGCTGTTGGGGATGAGACCCTCAAAGATGTAGCCCAGGATTTTTTCAATAGGGAGGTAGACGCGGCCGTTGGGAGAGAAGGTTAACCCATATTCGCACTCCAGGCCGAATATTCGCTTCATCATATACTATGTCTCCGCAAGGTCTTAATGGGAGAATACACCCCAAAAGGTGATTGTTCAACTTAGAGCTGAGGTGGGGTGAAAGAGGACGCTATTCCAAGATCTGTCGAGCTTCCTGGAGGAGGACCCGTCGAAACTTTCTGCCCTTTCGGTTCCGGTCCAAAACCGCAATTTCCAGGCCTTCCAGATGTGGCTTCGAGTCTGAGATTCTTTCGAATGAGGTATGACAAAGGCGCAGCGCGTCTTTTAACGAAGGGCACTGTTCAGATAATTCTTTTCGAAGAAAAGTCAGAATAGCTTCGGAACGTCCTCCAATGACCGTGAATCGTTGTTCATCCACAATGCTCCCGTCAAAGGAAATACGATACAGTTCGTTGCGATCGGCCGTTTCGCCGACCTGGGCCAACAGCAATTCCACCTCATATGGCTTCATTTCCTGGCTGAAGATAGTCCCGAGCATTTGTGAATACCCATTGGCTAAAGATCGAGCCGTCACATCTTCCCGGCTGTACATCATCCCTTTGACGTCGGCATGTTGAATGCCGGCTTTGCGTAAGCTCTCGAACTCGTTGTATTTCCCCGCTCCCGAAAAGGCAATATTATCGTAGATTTCCGAGATTTTGAATAGCGAAGCGCTAGGATTGTCTGCGACGAACAGGACTCCCTCTAGATAGGCCATGGCAATGATGGAGCGGCCTTTGGCAATGCCTTTTTTGGCATACTCGGCCCGATCCTGCATCATTTGTTCTGGGGAGACGTAATAAGGAAGGGCCATCGGTTAGTCGTCCTGTCGTCGGGCCAGAAGGCTTTCACACAGGGAGGCCAGAGTAGACTCCTCTACGTTCCGCACTCCCAGATGATCGACGAGTTTCATTGTGGGATAGATTCGTCTGAATACATCCGGGCCACCTGTCCCCACATCTTCTTCTGCGGCATTCACGAGGGCTCGCAAGGCGACGTGGACGGCCTCCTGTTCAGAAAGGTTCTTTTTAAAGTGTTCCTTGAGTGAATTGCGGGCATCTTTGCCTCCTGAACCCACAGCATGGAAGTCGGTTTCCTCATACCGCCCACCCGTGATGTCATATTTAAAAATGCGGCCGCTTTCTCGTTTTTGGTCATACCCGACAAAGAGAGGAATGACCACCAGGCCTTGAAGGACCATGGGGAAATTGGCTTTGACCATTTGTCCTAAATGATTGGCCTTTCCTTCGCAGGTGAGCGGCTGACCATCAAGTTTTTCATAATGCTCCAGTTCGATCCGAAATAATTTTGCCATTTCCACACAGGGACCGGCGGCACCGGCAATAGCCATAGCCGAGAACTCATCGGTTTGAAACACTTTTTCCATTCGCATGGAAGCAATTTGATAGCCTTCGGTTGCACGTCGGTCTCCGGCGATGAGCACCCCGTTTTGATAGGTAAAAGCTAGGACCGTTGTTCCATGAGGCAATGGCGGTATTTGGGTTGGAGTTGGCCCGCCAGGCGAAATGGCAGGGTTTAACAGGTTGTGCCATCTGGCCATGGGCAGCAATTCGGGTTTATGGACGGACAGGTAATGATAAAAACTGGAGTGAGAGTCCAGGGAAAATGAAGACTGAAAGGGTGTCTCAAATGGCATAGGCGTTTGGTATGTTCAAATTGGCCTTCTCGGAAGCAATAGATTATTGAGTCAGGCGCGATATTAACTGATCCACTGTCTCGATGTCCTGGAATAACTCCCCCGTCAATTGTTGTGTACCGCGATAAGGATCCAGCAATGGAATCCGCTTAATGGCACGATTACCGGTCTCCAAGAGCACGGAGGTCCAACTCATGCCATAAATCTGCCGGGGGAACCGTTTGAGACAGGCCCCGCGAAAGTACGCTCGAGAGAGCTTTGGCGCCGTATCGCGTGCCTGAGTGATTTCCTCGTCGTGCGTGATGCGTTCAAGTTGACCGGATCGTTCCAGGGTACAGGACAAGCTTTTTGTCGTGCGAATGTCATGATATTGTAAATCCATCATTGCCACTCGAGGATCATTCCAGGAACACCCTTTGCGATCCATGTAAGATGCCATCAAGTCGTGTTTGGCCACCCAATCCAATTCTCGGTGCAGCAACCGGGGATCCCGTTCCAGCGTATCAAGGACGGATTCCCAGCGTACCAGGATATCTTTGGTCATGGGAGTGCATTCCCTGGTGGTATAGAAATGGTGGGCAGCATGTAAGTATGCCCGCTGGACATCAATGGCCGAGGTATGCTTTCCATTGTTCAAGGCCAGTGACGCCTTGAGGGTTAAATCCCGGGAAACCTGTTTGATTGCGTGAACCGGATCGGACAAGTCAATATCCGGGAAGGCTCCATCCTGTTCCAGCATGTCCATGATGATCGCCGTCGTTCCGATTTTCAGAAAAGTCGAGACTTCCGCCATGTTGGAATCACCCACAATCACATGCAGGCGACGATATTCGGTCCGATGCGCGTGGGGTTCATCCCGCGTATTGATGATCGGCCGCCCGACCATGGTATTCAAATCCAGCAGGCATTCAAAAAAATCAGCTCGTTGAGACAATTGATAGGAAACCGGATCGGTTCCGTTTTCAGCTCCGACTTTTCCGGCCCCGCAATAAATTTGGCGGGTGACGAAAAATGGCAAAAGCACGGCTGCCAGACGATCGAAGGAAATTCGACGGGGCAGGAGATAATTTTCATGATATCCAAAGCTATTGCCCTTGCCATCGGAATTGTTCCGGTACACGATGAACTCATCGGAACCCAGGCTGGCATTCAGTTGGGCTAAGCAATCCGCGACGATTTGATCTCCGGCGCGTTCGTACACCAGTGCTTCACGGGGGTTGCTGCATTCCGGGGTTGAGTATTCCGGGTGTGCTCCATCCACATAGAGGCGTCCGGCATTGGGGAGAATTTTGTTCAGTTGGCGGTTGTAATTGGGCCCGGGCCGCTCAGGCTCTCCTTCCACCCGGTACCCTCGTGCATCCCAGAACGGATTTTCATTTTCGTAATCCCAGATCGCATCTGGAGAAGGAAGGTCGGGACAATGGGCAATTAATCGGAGAGAATTGGCAACGGGATCGGGGAGTTGCGGGGAGCGCGCGATAATGCCGTATTCTGTTTCCGTTCCAAGAATGCGTCGCAAGGAAGCCTCAATTGGGATTTGTTGCCACCTAGAAGTAGTGGCCCACGGTCATGGTTTCTATTTCCCGTGATTCCGATCCCTCATCGGTGAGGGTGCGGACGTGGATGATTTTCTCCCCTTTCTTACCGGAAATTTTGGCCCAGTCATCCGGGTGGGTCGTATTGGGAAGATCTTCTTGCTCTTTAAATTCCTCGCGGATGGCTTTCAGAAAATCTTCTTCCTTCAAGCCTTTTTCTCCACCGGCAATGGTTCGTTTGATCGAGAGTTTTTTTGCCCGCGACACGATTCCTTCGATCAAGGCCCCGCTGGCGAAATCCTTGAAGTAGACGGTTTCTTTTTCACCATTGGCATAGGTGACCTCAAGGAATTGGTTGTCTTCCGTTTTCGCATACATCGATTCCACGGTTGTTTCGATCAAATGCTGACAGTAGGCAACCCGGTCATTCTGGTGTTGCGCCAACTCCGATTCAGCGAGTGGCAAATCCTGCGTTAGGTATTTGGTTAAAATGTCTTTGGCATTCTGTTTGTCGGGCCGTGGGATTTTAATTTTGATGTCGAGGCGCCCCGGACGAAGTACGGCGGGGTCGATCAGGTCTTGCCGGTTGCTGGCCCCAATGACGATCACATCGCGGAGGCTTTCTACTCCGTCAATCTCTGCCAGAAATTGCGGAACGATCGTGGATTCGATGTCGGACGAAATCCCGGTTCCTCGTGTACGAAAGAGGGCATCCATTTCATCAAAAAACACGATGACCGGATTTCCGGTAGACGCCTTTTCCTTGGCTTTGGCAAACACTTCCCTGATTTGTCGTTCGGATTCCCCGACATATTTATTGAGGAGTTCCGGCCCTTTGACGTGAAGAAAATAACTCCGGACCTCTTTGCCTTTGAGATGCCCCAATTTTTTGGCGATGGAATTGGCGACGGCCTTGGCAATCAGGGTTTTTCCGCACCCGGGAGGCCCATAGAGTAAAACGCCCTTAGGGGGAGAAAGCCGGTGTTCGGCAAACAATTCGGGATAGAGAAAGGGTAATTCTACTGCATCTTTGATTTGTTCCAGTTCCTTTTTTAGCCCTCCGATTTGCTCATAGGAAATGTCCGGGACTTCCTCGATCACCAGTTCTTCCATATCGGTTTTGGGAAGTTTTTCCGTGACATAGCCTGATCGCGGTTCAAATAAGAGATGATCTCCTACGCTCAGGGTTTCGGCGGCCAGACTATCGGAAAGTTCCACGACTCGTTCGTCATCGAGATGCAGACTGATAATGGCCCGGCCATTCTCCAGGAGTTGCTTGAGATGAGCGATTTCTCCCTGTGGATCATAGCCTCTGGCTTCAATGACATTGAGCCCTTCATTGAGGATCACTTCCTGGCCCCGGTGGAGGGTATCGAGGGGGATGGATGGATGGAGATTGACTCGGAGTTTTCTGCCTCCCAGTGACACATTGACGGTTCCGTCAACATTGGCGCTGTAAAATATGGCAAAGGTCGAGGGCGGTGCTGTTAGTTTGTCGACTTCCTGCCGAAGGGCCTCAATCTGGGTTTTGGCTTCCTGGAGGCTGGTCGCCAATCGTTCGTTCTGACGTTCGGAGAGGTGTAATTTGTTCCGGGACTCATGAAGCTGCTTTAGCTCAAGCTCCATGGTTTCCAGTTCTGACCGGAGCCGTTGGATCTCCCGAGTATGTTCATCTGCTTTTTTTATGCTCATGGGAAGCTATGCGTACCTTCTCGCCTTTCAAAGGTTGAAACAATCCCTCCTTTGAGGGAGGAATCCACGCGTGGGTACTTGTCGTTGTTGAAGAGAAATCCGAATTGCGTGATGCATAAAATTTTATCACTCAATTTTTTTTTCGGTCAACCAACGTCGGCAACTCAGTCGGTGCCATGAATTGATCCTATCGGCATCATGCTAACAGGTCAAGGAAGGCTTTGGTGGTTCGGGCTACGTTCTCTGCTTGAAGGATGGAAGAGATGACTGCCACACCATAGGCCCCTGACTCACATAATTCCGGTACTCGTTTTGGTGTGACTCCCCCGATCGCGTAAATGGGAATGCGAGAAGTTCTGCAGGCCTCCTCGAGGATATTCAGCCCAAGAGGATCTCCATACATTCGTTTAGAGAGCGTATCATAAATCGGCCCCAGTACCACAAAATCAGCCCCTTCGGATTCAGCGGCCTTGGTCTCCTCGAGGGAATGGGTGGAAACCCCGATCAATCGTTTGGGACCCAAAAGCCGGCGGGCCACTGCGGTGGGCAGGCTGGAAGTCCGAAGATGCACGCCGCCGGCATATAACGCCAATGCCAGATCTATTCGGTCATTAATAATCCACTGGGCTTGATGTGCGGAAAAGATGGGATCTAATTCTTGAACGAGTCGACAAAGGTCACGGGTCGTCAAGTCTTTTTCTCTGACTTGGATGAAACGTGCTCCGTTTTTCAGGGCTTGGGTCAACACGGATGCCAGGGGGCGCTGAGCAGTTTGGTGACGGTCGGTAATGAGGTACAGCCGAGGCAGGGAGGAGACGGTCATGCCGAGGGTTACAGCATTCCCTCTATCGGACTACTCGCTGTGGCATATAATTTTCGAGGAATTCTTCCGGCTTTGTAAGCCAGGCGTCCGGCATCCACGGCATATCTCATGGCGGTGGCCATCATGATGGGATCTTTGGCTCCGGCAATAGCGGTATTCATCAACACCGCATCGGCTCCATATTCCATGGCCAGAGCCGCATCGGATGCCGTTCCGACCCCGGCATCGACAATGACGGGTACATTGACGGTTTCCATGATAATTTTAAGGTTATACGGGTTCCGGATACCGAGGCCCGAACCAATTGGAGCGGCTAAAGGCATAACAGCTGGACACCCGATATCGACCAGTTTTTTTGCAACGATCGGATCATCATTGGTATAGGGTAATACGATGAATCCCTCGGCAATGAGTATTTTGGCGGCTTCGATTAAACCGGCTGTATCAGGAAATAACGTCCGTTCATCTCCCAATACCTCCAACTTGATCAAATCCGACACTCCGGCCGCTCTGGCCAGCCGGGAATACCGTACGGCATCTTCCACCGAATAACATCCGGCCGTATTGGGCAAAATGGTGTATTTTTTGGGATCAATGTAATCAAGAAGATTTTCTTTGTTTTTATCGGTAATGTTCACTCGCCGGACGGCGACAGTGACCACCTCAGCCCCTGAGGCTTCAATGGCCTTTTGGGTTTCAATGAAATCCTTGTATTTCCCCGTTCCCACCCATAAACGGGATCGGAACTCTCGGCCGGCAATGATTAAGGGGTCATGTTCCATGGGTACTCTCAGTGAATGTGTGTTCCAGGTGAACCGCCGCCGATAAAGCTGATAATTTCAATCCGATCTCCTTCTTGGATTTTCCTGGTTGGGAACATGGAGCGATCCAGAATGCTCAGATTGATTTCAACGGCTACACGATCCGGTTGAAGTTCAAGTTGTTGGAGGAGAGTCCCGACGGACAGGTCGGGAACAACTTCTTTCGACTCTCCATTCAGGGTAATCCTCATCAATGGCGCTTGTTGGGCTTGTTTGATTCGTGCCTTGCGAAGTGCGCTCCGACCATCCTACGGGACCTTCGAAATTCTTGTCAACGAAAAGGCCGGAAGAGAAATGTCGCGGACCTTCGGCTGGTATTGGTCATGGTTTCTGGCATACAATAAACTATACTCACGATATTGAAACAAAAGGGGAAGGGGAGAATCGTTCAGGTCGATTATTCATGAATACGATCAACCAGGAACTTGCTGCTCTTTTTTCCTCGATGGCCGGGCTGTTGGTCACGCGGAATGAAAATCCCTATAAGGTGCGGGCTTACCGTCGTGCAGCTGAGACCATTCGTGATCTTCCTGAAGAGATTTCACATGTGTGGGAGCGGGGTGCTCTTCAATCCCTTCCTGGCATTGGAAAAGATTTGGCCGCCAAAATTCAGGAATACCTAACCACCGGGCGAATCCGGTCTTACGAAGAACTGAAGACTCCTTTACCGGAGTCGGTTCGGGAGTGGGTGGATTTGCCTGGGTTTTCCGAGCCAATCGTGCATGATTTGTTTTTTCGATTGGGGATTAGTACCTGGGAAGATCTCGAAGCACTCGCGAAGTCCCATCTTTTGCGCACCTTGCCGGGTTTGGGGGCTCGTAGCGAAGATATCGTCTCGGTGATCCAACAACGGCGTATGGAGTGTGAGAAAATTTAATGTCAGGTTCTGCGGAAAAGGCCATTCATCTTCAGAAAAGTCACCGCAGAGAGGAAGAGGAAAAAGACGGATCGCTCTCACAATATAAAGTATAGAATAGGACGCTCGAAGGGATTTTCAAAAATCTTATTGGCAGTTCACCTTAACAGGACGATGTCGCATGGCTCTTGAAGCATTTATTCTCATGGAAACAACCGGTAATCATACAAAAAGCGCCTATAAAACCGTCACTCGGATTCCCGGTGTGAAAGCCGTGTATCCGGTAACGGGGCCTTATGATCTCATTGCTCAGATTGAGGCAAATACTATGGAAGAACTCAATGAGTTGGTCATGACCCGTATCAGAGGTGTGGATGGCGTGACTAAGACGAATACCGCTATTGTGCTCAATCTCTAAAGGCCGCTGGACTGATTTCGGCCGCGTATGTCACGCGGCCGGCTTCAGTTGTTTGAAGACCTTCCAGGATTTCAACATTTCGACCGCTTTTAACAGTTGAGCATCCTCCTGAGGAATCGGCTGGGGGCCATCTTTATCGATCTCGGTCGGTTTTTTTGCGGCCGCGGACTTATCCGTTGTCGACCCTGTTTTCGTCTTGTCGGAGGCTACTTCTCCTTTTTTGGGGGCTTCTCCTTCTTGTTTCGCCACCTGTGTTGTTTTCGGATCAATGACGATATCGGGTTGAATGCCAATGGAATGAATGGATTTTCCATTGGGTGTGTAATATTTGGCTGTGGTCAGCCGAAGCCCGGACCCATCGGATAACGGTAGGATCGTTTGGACGGATCCTTTTCCGAATGTGGTGGTCCCGATGATGACGGCTTTGCCCCAATCTTGCATGGCTGCAGCTACAATTTCCGAAGCACTGGCCGAACCATGATTCACCAGAACGATCATGGGGTATTCGTAATTCTTGCTGGTGGTCCGTGCTCGATACTCATCCTTTTTGCCATTCCGCCCTTGAATGGATACCACCAAGCGTCCTGCATCCAGAAATTGCTCGGAGACCCCAACAGCCGCCGTGAGAAGCCCGCCTGGATTATTGCGGAGATCAATGATCAGGCCTTGAATATTCTTGGCGACCAACGTTTCAATTTCGCCGGTGAGATCTTCCGCAGTCGATTCTTGGAATTGGTTGATACGTACATAGCCCAGATTGCCTTCAAATAGTTTTGAGCGGACGCTCTGAATCTTGATGATGTCCCTCGTCAACGTGAAGTCCAGAGGATTTTCCGTCCCTTCCCGTTCTACCGTTAAATGGACGGAGGTGCCACGGGCACCACGCATGCGCTGGACGGCTTCCATGAGGGTCAGGTCCTTGGTTGGTGTCTCGTCCACTTTCGTGATGATATCGCCGGCTTGAATGCCAGCAGTATAGGCCGGAGTGTCCTCGATAGGCGCGATGACCGTCAATCGATTGTTTTTGACGCCGATTTGAATGCCCAGGCCTCCAAACTCCCCTTTGGTTTCTACTTGCATTTCCTTGAACATGTCCTGGGTCATAAACGACGAATGCGGATCGAGGCTGGCAAGCATGCCCCGTAAGGCTCCATGAACCAAGTCCTTGGTTTGGGTTTCCTCTACGTAATGTTTTTTGACTTGTGCGAGCACTTCGGCAAAAATCTGCAACTCCTCGTAGGTTTCGCTGGCATAACCTATTCGATCACCGCCTTTTCCAATCAGGATGCCCAGGAACAAAATGGCGGTTAACGTCAACCCGGAAATGAAAACCGTAGAAATTCGTTCTTTTGACATGGAAAATTCCTTCTTTCAGTTAAGTCATTACCGTTGTTTTGCCAGCCATTTCAGTGGATCGATGGGGGTCGTGCCCTTTCGCAATTCAAAATATAAGGTATCTTCCTGGGCTAACCCCGTTTCTCCGGTCTCTCCTAATTGGTGCCCGGCTTTGACCCGGTCGTTTTCTTTGACCATTAATTTCGATGCATGGGCATAGAGAGAATAGAATCCCGTGCCATGATCGACGATGACGACCAATCCGTAGCCTTTCAGCCAATCGGCATACACCACGGTTCCATCCGAGATGGATTGAATCGGGGTGCCTTCCCTGGCTTGAATCTCAATACCCTTTTTATTGACAAAGGTATCGAACGTCGGATGTTTTTGCCTTCCAAAGTAGGATACCACTTTTCCTTCTGCTGGCCAGAGGAAGGATCCTAATGAGGGGATCTTGCCGGGGACCTGACGCATCCGAGCCTGAGCCAGCTGGAACCGTTGGTCCAATTCTTTCACTAGTTGATCCACCTCTTCCGCGGATCGTTGTAAATCCTCGAGTGTTCGTTCATGGAGGCTTTTTTCGCGAGAAAGACTCGTGAGGACCGTTCGCTTGGATCGTTTCAGTCCTGAGATGTCCTGGATACTTTTGTCGGTTTCTTTATGAAGGGCAAGCAAAGCTTCTCGTGCCTGAGTTTGTTGTTCGGTGAGAGTCTGGAGCTGATCAAGATTCTCCTGGAATTGCCGGACAAGTTGACCTTCCCGCTGAGCCACCCATGACACAAAATCCATCCGATTGGCCATATCGGCAAAGGATTCTGCCGCAAATAATGATTGGAGATATCCTGAGCGGCCTTCGGTATATAACAGGCGAAGCCGGGCGGCAATGGAACTCCGAAGAGACTCGATATCCTGGTCAATAGCCAGAATTTGATTGGTGAGACCGAGCAATTCTTCGTCCTTCTCCTTGATTTGTTGGTCGATCCGTTTGCGGTCTTTTTTCTTTTGGTACAGCTGGCGGTCCAGTTTTTCGATATTTTTTAACACTGAACCGTGTTGCTTCTCTACCTGTTGGGCCTGTTCCTGTGTTTTTTGGATTTCCTTGTTCAGTTGTTCCAACCGTTGACGTTCCTGAGAAATTTCCTCTTTCATCGGGTCAGGCTTAGCTGCCCAGACCTGTAAGGAAAAACACATGACGCCAAGGAGGCTGAGCCAGCTTGTCCAGAAAGACGGGGCGCCGGGTCTCATTATCGAACTTTCATCCATCCGAGCATGGTCGCCAATGTACCCATACAGCCAAGAACAATTCCGCCTACCAGCAGAGTCAGGGAAAACGGAATGGGAAAAAATTCAAACGCCGAGGAGAATCCTCCGATTACACTCAGACTTTCGATCTTATGTCTGAAGACCTCAAAGCTACTGCGCAAAAACCCGATAGCCAGTCCGCCTCCCAGAGCGCCCAGCAACGCTCCTTCAATCAAATAGGGAATGCCGATGAACAGCCTGGTGGCTCCAATAAGCCGAAGGATCTCCATTTCCTCCTGTCTGGTATAAAAAGCCAATTGCACCGTATTGGCAATAATAGCCATGGAGGCGGTAGCCAGGATACCCCCTACGATGAGAGCCCCCCATTGGAGATAGGTCACAACCAGGGTCAACCGTTCGATCCAATCCCTATTATACCGGACGCGTTCGATATCTTGATGATGTTGCAACCGATCCACGAGGTGGGCGGTGACATCGGTGGAGGGAGTCCTGGAATTCAAGGTCAGTATGAATGAAGCTGGAAAGGGGTTATCCGGAAGCCCTTCCAGGAGATGCATCTCGTTGGGAAATTGCTTTTTAAAATCGTCAAGCGCCTGTTGTTTAGATATGAAAGTCAGGGATTCCACCGTCTGGCTCGACTTCAGAAATTGTCCCATTTCATCGAGTTTGGCAGGCTCCAAGCCGTCCTTGGGATAGACGATAACCTGAATGTTGTGTTGGATCCGGTCTAACAGATTATTCACATTGTGATACAGCAAGAGAAACACACCAAAGCTGGTGAGGGTAAAGGCGGTGGTGAGGATCCCGATCAGGGTGCCGGTTCGGTGAGTGCGAATGCTGATGATCGCTTCCCGAATAAAATACCAGACCCGTCTCATGTATACACTCCCTGGTCCACCATCAGATGCCCGCATTCCAACCGCAGAATCCTTCCGTTTATGCGCTCCACGACCTGTCTATTATGGGTGGCCATCAGAATGGTGGTTCCTTTGGCATTAATGCTCTTAAACAGGTCGGCAATTTCCATTGTCAGTTGGGGATCAAGGTTACCCGTTGGCTCGTCAGCCAACAAAATGATGGGACTATTGACGATGCCTCTGGCAATGCAGACCCGTTGCTGCTCGCCGGCAGAAAGAACCGATGCGCGAGTGGTTTGTTTATGGTCCATGCCGACCGCTCGAAGGGCTTCGGTGACTTTTCTCCGTGACTCGAAAATCGATAATCCTCGAATAATCAGTGGCAACGCGACATTCTCAAAGACCGTTCGGTGAGGAAGCAGCTTGAAATCTTGAAGAACAAATCCCATTGTCCGGCGATGATAGGGAATATCGCTCCGGCGTAGCCGGGCGATATTTCGGTTTTGGACGAGGATTTGTCCGTCGTCCGGTGGTACGGAACCGAATATCAGTTTCAGGAGCGTGGTTTTTCCCGCGCCGCTGGGTCCCGTTAATAAAACACATTCCCCCTTTTCAATCCGAAGAGAGATATCGGTGAGGGCGACGCGGCCGTCAAAGTATTTGGTGACATGGAATAATTGGATCATGCGGCCCGATCGAGCACGTGGACGGTCATGGCAGGAGTGAGGCAGCGCACAGGTGTATGAACGCCCCACATGTCTTCGATTGCTTATCCGCTGACTAAGAAAATGAGGTCAATAATATCAACGTGTGGTCTGCCATAACGGTCTGTTCTGTTAATTTACCATTGCCAGTCAGAGCTGGAAACCTCAAATGCATTTTCCAGGTGAGTTATTTGAGTGGAGCGGTTTTTCGAGCCGGAAACAAGGATCACGTCAAACCGGCAGGGAATGCCGGAAAGCTTGTGTTGTGCAAGGTAGGCAAGGGCTAATTTGATTAATTGTCGTTGTTTATGAGGTGTGACAGCATAGGGGGCACCGCCAAAGTGTTCCGTGCGCCGTCCCTTGACTTCGATAAAGACCAGCGTGTGGTGATCTTGTGCCACCAGGTCCAACTCACCATGTCCGATCTGAAGATTTCGTCCCAATATACGATAACCCTTTTGGCGAAGCCAGTTTTCGGCCAACGCCTCCGCGGAACGCCCGAAGTCTTTGGAAGAAGAGTTCACGGGGCCTGAACGGGGATAGTGCAGGCCTGAACCGGCTTAAAACTATAGCGGTGGGCTGGGCAGGGGCCGAATCGCCTGAGGAACTCAAGGTGGGTGGGAGTCGGATAGCCTTTATGAATGTGGAATTGATAGTCTGGAAAACGATCATGGTAGCTTTCCATCAACCGGTCACGAAAGACTTTTGCCAGGATGGAAGCAGCGGCAATGGAGAAGGAAAGGGCATCCCCTTTGATGACCGGTCGTTGGGGTATTGACACTCCTGGTAGGTGTAGGGCATCCAACAGAAGGCAGTCCGGTAACGTTTGAAGCCCTGCCAGGGCTCTGCGGCCTGCCAGGCGGGTCGCTTCCAGGATATTGAGGGTATCAATTTCTTGTTCCGAAGATTGGCCGATCGCCCAATCAAGGGCATGGTGGGTGATGAGATCGAAAAGTCTCTGTCTTTGTAGTGCGGTTAAGGCCTTTGAATCATCCAAGTCATCGGGACCGTACCGGCGCGGAAGAATGACTACGGCAGCCACCACCGGACCAGCCAACGGCCCACGGCCAGCTTCGTCCAGGCCTGCAATTCGTCGAAATCTACAGGCCCGGGCGGCTTCTTCAAAAAAGTGTGTGGGGCCCACGTCCCTCCATGTTTAATGGGAGGCGTTGGTGGATAAGATCACCAATTTCTGGAAGTTATTCCGGAGTTTCCGTCGTACCCGGCTCTTCGGAGACGGGCTCTTCTTTCTTCGCGGCGGCGGCTTTTGGAGTTCGGGAGAAATCCCGCTCGGCAATTTTTGCCGCTTTACCTTTTTTATCCCGAAGATAATAGAGCTTGGCGCGACGGACTTTGCCTTTTTTCATCACTTCAATGCCGGCGACATTAGGCGAATGCAGGGGATAAATCCGCTCAACACCCACCCCGAATGAAATTTTTCGGACGGTAAAGTTTTCGGCGCCCTTCCGGCCCCTGCGAGCAATGACCACTCCTTCGAAGACCTGGATCCGCTCTTTTTCCTCTTCCTTATCCTTCTTTTTAGTGGTGGCTTTGGTTTCCACCACACGGACCCTCACACGGACCGTATCGCCGATTTCAAAAGCCGGGTGTGATGCCTGGCCTAATGAGAGTTCGAGTCGTTGCAACTGATTCATGACGGCACTCCTTCCTTTCTGGGCTTCGGCGAGGCAGAGCATCCCGAAGCATATTCTCGTGTAATTTCTTCTAACAATTGTTGATCTTTTCTTTCCATGGTTTCCGGTTGCAGTAAATCCGGTCGTTTGAGCAACGTGTTGCGTATCGATTCTTTTCGTCGCCAACGATGTACCGCCTCATGGTTGCCTGAAACCAGGACATCAGGCACGGCGTGCCCGCGCAATTCAAATGGGCGGGTATAATGGGGAAAGTCCAGCAACGACTCCACAAAGGATTCCTTTTCGGCAGAATGAGGGTCTCCCAGGACTCCGGGGATCAGGCGCATGGCCGCATCCATCATCACGAGAGCTGGTAATTCTCCACCGGTCACCACATAATCCCCTATGGAAATTTCCTCCACAGAGATCCCGGTGCGAATGCGTTCGTCAATGCCTTCGTAATGGCCACAGATGAATACGAGGGGACGCGATTCCCGGCTGAATTCCTGCGCTAATCCCTGGGAAAAACGAATGCCTTGTGGGGAAGGCATAATGACACGCAGATTGCCTTGTTTCGCCATGAGAAACTCGATCGCCTGAAAAATGGGTTCCGCCTTCATCACCATTCCGCCACCGCCACCATAGGGGGTATCATCAGCGGTTCGATGGGGATCATCCGTAAAGTCCCGAAGATTATGGACGCCAAGGGTAAGCAAGCCCTTATCCTGGGCCCGCTTCATGATGCTCTGAGCGGCCGTCGATTGAATGATCTCGGGAAATAAGGTCAGAACTTCACAGCGCATTAGACTGATCCCATAGTTCGTTGGAGGCAAGGCGTAACCGGTTTTTGGCGATATCGATAGATTCAATCATTTCTTTCCTGGCCGGCAACAACCATTCCTGACCATCATGCTTAATAACAAAGACTTGCTGGTGTGGAAAGTCCAAAACATCTTCGACCGTGCCGACCGTTTGTCCCTGCTGATCTTCCACTTGTAGCCCCATCAACTCAAATTGATAAAACGTGTCAGGTGCACGCGGCAAGTCCGGCTGTTCCGGAATTTGAATCAAAGCTCCACGGAATCCTGATGCGGTTTCCGGAGTGGAAAATGCCGAAAGCCCAAGAATATAGCCTTCTCCTATTTGCCGGACCGATTGCACTTTCGTGACCACCTGGTCCCCGTTGGTACAGAGCAAGGTTACCGACTCCAACCCTTCAAAGCGGTCAGGCACATCACTCAGGCATTCCACTCGAACCTGCCCGCGGACCCCAAAGGGTTTCAGAATTTTCCCAATTGTCACCATAGGCACCCCCTCACCGTTACCGTTCGATTTTGCGGTGTCAGGCGGGGCTAAAAGGCGTGAAAAAATCTGAAAACGACAATCAACCGGCTTTGGACTCTTGTAGCGCTTTGTAAATCCCCGTTTTTCTCAGTAAGGACCTGACGGTATCGGTGGGTTGTGCACCCTTTTTCAACCAATCCAGGACACGATCTTCCTTAAACGAGGCCTTATCGGATTCCTTCAAGGGGTCGTAGGTGCCAATTACCTCCAGAAAACGACCATCGCGCGGCATCCGGGAATCGGTTGCCACGACACGATAAAATGGCCGCTTGTGCCGGCCCATTCTTGTCAAACGTAAATGTACAGCCACGTTAACTCTCCTCTCCTATAGAACTGCAAATGTGATGACTGACGGAGGGGAAGTTCTCTCACCGCATATGAATGGCGCGAATGAGCTTCCGTCGTTTTTTGCCTTTCCCCATACCCAATTGTCCGCCTGCCATCGATTTCATCATCCGACGGGCATCCAAAAACTGTTTGATGAGACGATTGATTTCAGGGACGGTCGTGCCGCTCCCCTTGGCAATCCGTTTCTTTCTGTTTCCATTGAGCATCGTATGGTCCCGGCGTTCCTTGCGGGTCATGGAATCAATGATAGCCACCACCCGTTTGATCTCTTTATCCGGAACGACCGCCTCTCCACCGGAGGCGGCACCCATCATATTTTTGATCTTCTGTCCCCCCGGCAACATATCGATGATCTGATCGAATGATCCGAGTTTATTGATTTGCTGGATTTGCTCACGAAAATCTTCAAGAGTCAGGGTATTACTGGAAACTTTTTTTTGCAATGCCTGAGCTTGTTCCTGGGTAAAGCTTTCCTGGGCTTTTTCGATGAGGGTCAGCACATCACCCATTCCCAGAATTCTGGAAGCCATCCGGTCAGGATAAAAGGCTTCCAGCGCATCCAGTTTTTCACCCACCCCCAAAAACTTAATCGGCTTTCCAGTGGCGGCGCGAATGGAAAGGACCGCTCCGCCACGGGCATCCCCTTCTACCTTGGTCAGAATCACCCCGGTCAGGCCGAGTGCCTGGTTAAACCGCTCGGCCACGGACACCGCCTCTTGGCCGGTCATGGCATCAGCTACCAATAAAACCTCTTGTGGGGTCACGCCGGTTTGAATGTCAACCAGCTCCTGCATCAACTCTTCATCGATATGCAAGCGTCCCCCGGTATCTAGGATGACAACTTCATAGCCATGTTCCCGGCCTCGCGCAACGCCATCCCGGCAGGTCTGAACCGCCTGGGCTCCGGGTTGCCCTTCATTGGTGCCGCGATGCACCAGGACATCCAAGTCGGCACCCAAGGCGGACAACTGATCTCCTGCGGCAGGGCGTCGAGGGTCGGCGGCGACCAGCAGGACTCGTTTGCCTTCCGATTTGAAATAGTTGGCCAGTTTGCCGGTGGTGGTGGTCTTTCCCGAGCCCTGCAGGCCAACCATCATGATTACCGTTGGCGGCTGAGGGGAAAGGTGGAGGGCGCTTTGTTCATGCCCCAGGAGGTCGCGAAGTTCCTCCCAAACGACTTTGACCACCTGATGAGCCGGGGTTAAACTTTTCAGAACTTCCTGGCCTACGGCTTTTACCCGAACTTTCTCAATGAAATCCTTAACAATTTTGAAATTGACATCGGCCTCAAGCAGTGCAAGTCGCACCTCTTTTAAGGCGTCCGTTATATTTTGTTCAGTTAAAACGGCTTGACCGCGTAACTGCTTGAAAACGTTTTCGATTTTTTCTGTAAGTGCGCTGAACATACAAAACCCCAAAATACCAAAAAGGTATTGTAAACAAACTTGAGACAATAGGGAACAGGTTGATGGACTGTCAAGTAAAAAATAATAGGGCTGAGACGGATGGAATAAGAGAAAATCCTTTCACAAAACAAGGACTTGGTTGGTTGTGCGAACTAAAATGGGTTCGGCATTTCGGGAAGTATCTCGAATGGGGCTATTTTTCATTCATTCCGTAGAAGCTGTGGGTTTCAAGATGTTGCCCACCCAAAAGTTCGGCTTTGGGAAATGGTGGCCCAAAACGGCGAGTCATGTTAAGCCTTCTCCTAATTTGGGTTAACGTCCTGCTCGTAATCTGGAAAATGAAAAATATTTCATAGGACCTTCATGAGGCGTTCATCTGGAGAGAGTAGGTTCTGAGTAACAGTACCATCTATCAACTATTTTGCCAGCCAAGAAAGATATTAGAGAGGCAATGAAATCATTTGTCGGAATGCTTGATACATCCTGATCGAAAGTCCACAGGGGCAAGTATGGTCTTATCTTATTCACCGGAATCAGCAGATAACGGTTACCTAGGTATATGTCACAAAAGGCTTAGGCTGTTTGATGCTGAAGAGATGAAGGATGGAAAAAGAATTACGGGTGGTCAAAGGGGGACTTGGGTTGGTCATTGTAGGACTAATGTTTGGGGGTAGGCATGGGGATCTTGTTTGGGGTCAATGAAGATGTATTTAAGGATTTTGTGGCCCAAGGGATTGCAGCCAACTCGGAGGTGCACGATGCCAAAAGTCCTGACAAAATTTGGCGGTATGCCCAACGAGCTCATTTCCATTCAACCGGCATTGCGGCCTTTTCGCTGGGTTTAATATTTTTGGCGATGGTTTCCTCACTTAAACCCTCCTATAAGAAGATGTCTGCCATCTTTCTTGGACTGGGCAGCTTGTATCCATTGTCCTGGTTCAGCATGTTTTTTCTTGCCCCCTCCATTGGGTGAGGAGCCGCACATGCGCATATTCTGACGGAGTTGTTCGCCTTTACCGGCGTTGGGGGAATTTTACTGGGCACCTTTCTGATCTGTGCCAATGTCTTTATGGGACTGTTTGGAGAAGACCGCCGGGTATAACGGGCGGATCGGATTTATGCAATGCCGAAGAATAATCAAGAAACGACTTTGATGTTTCAATAACGGGTTTTCAAAAGTCCCTTTATTCATCATGAGCCAATATTGCCAATCACCCTATGGGGGACTTATGACCTGGTTATGAAAAAATCTCCCGTGTAGGTTCAACCAGACCAAAAGGATTGAAGCCTGATTGCCCTGAAAAATCCCAATCTAAGCCCGTGTTCACTCTTATATATGCTACGAAAGGGAAAACTGAGAGAATTCATTCTCTTATACTGTGTTGGCCTCTCTAGGTCTGTCTCTGTATCATGGAGGAGGTTGACTCTGTTATTTTTACAGAGCTGTTCTGAAGATCCGTGCCTTACCCTCTCCTTTCCGTTTCTTAAATTGGAAAACTGATTTCATTATGTCTAGAGGCCTGAAAATTATCATAATGGTGGTGACAGGATTTTTGGTCCTGTATGCCTTCATGGGGTTTTGGGGAGTGCCCTGGGCGATTACCACCCAACTTCCTTCCAGGCTATCCGAGCAACTTGGTCGGCCGGTAACGATTCAGGAGGCGCGGTTCAATCCATTTGTCTTCACGCTCCAGATAAAGGGATTCAGTATTCGGGAAAAGGATGGGTCGCCGTTGGTGGGGTTTGATGACCTATTCATCGATTTTGAGGCCATGGCGTCTCTGGGCAAACGGGCGTACACTTTTTCGCAAATCCGATTGGGAATTCCGTATGGGTTGGCGATCGTGCGTCCTGATGGGGTCTTGAATTTGGCCGACCTACAACCGCCTTCTGATCCCCAAACGGAAGATGGGGTGCCATTGGCTACCGAAACTTCCTCTCCGGATTCGGAGGGGTTGCCGCCTGTCTTTGTTGAACAGCTATCGATTCAGCAAGGCATGGTGGAGTTTCAGGATACCTCCTTGCCCACGCCATTTGTGAGGCATATTGTTCCCATTAATCTCACCTTGGAAAATTTTAGCACTAAAAAAGGAAAGGAAAATCCCTATTCGTTGTCTGCGGAATTGAGTGAAGGCGAGAGGATCACGTGGGAAGGTTCCGTGGTGTTGGAACCATTCCAATCTGAGGGGAGTCTGGCTTTGGAAAACATTCAATTGCCAGCACTTTGGGCGTATTTGCAGGATCAATTCCGGTTTGACATTCCGCAGGGGGTGGCCACACTGAATGGCCGGTATGAAGTGTCTACATTGCCCGAGGGTGTGGAAGTGCGGGTTAAGGAGGGAAGCTTGACGGTGCAAGGCTTTCAGGTTCGGGAAAAGGGGGCCGCCACCCCTGTCATGTCTATCCCGCTTTTTGAGGTGAAGAATGTCGGAGTCGATCTAGCGAAGCAGGAAGTTCTCATTCCTTCCATGAAAGGCCACGATGCCAGGTTTACTGCATGGATCGAACCGGATGGAGTAATGAACTACCAACCGTTATTTGCTCCGATTGAAGTGAAAGAGGCGACAGAGCCCGAAGCTGGTTCCCCAGGCCCTGATACTTCCAAGCCTTGGAATATTGTTATTCAGGATCTGGCGCTGAATAATTTCGCAGTGGATTTCGAGGATCGACAACCCGAGGTGCCGGTCAAACTTTTTTTAGAAGCCCTTCAATTTCATACCTCGGATGTGGCCATGGATTTTGCCAAACCGCTTCCCATTGATTTGGCTTTTCAATTCAATCAAACCGGGAAGGCCCGGTTCCAAGGTAGTGTCGAAATGGATCCGTTGGCTGTTGACCTTGACCTCTCTCTTTCCGGCATCGAGCTTCAGCCCTTCCAGCCTTATGTCGAACCGTTTGTTCAGTTTACCTTGGCCGGTGGGGCACTGGCCCTTCAAGGCCATACGCATGTTCAAAAGGGTTCGCCCGCAGAGCCATTTGTGACGTTTCAGGGTGAGATGGAGGTGTCCCGTCTGGCCCTTGAGGATCCCACTCAAGCCGCCTCCTTTTTGAAATGGGACAGCGTCATGTTGAAGAAGCTTGATCTTCAGGTTGAACCGACTGCGGTGACACTGGAGGAGATGGACTTGGTGAATCCTGCCGTGGTTCTATTGATTGATACGGATGGAGAGATGAACCTCAAACGAGTATTTGCCCCGCCGGGATCGGTTTCGCAAGAGGAGGCTTCTGATCCCGAGCCGTCATCGGAGGCGAAACCCTCCGGTAAGTCACCCACTCCCGTCAAAATCGGCTCTGTCACGATCTCCAACCTTCTCGCTCGGTTTTCGGATGTCTCGATTACCCCTAATGTAGTGACCCAAATCGAAGGGCTGACGGGGACGATCAAAGGGTTATCTTCCGAACAACTGGCAAAAGCCGATGTGAAATTGAAAGGGAAGGTGGATCGCCATGCCCCCTTTCGCATTGAGGGGCAGATCAATCCCTTGAGTGAGGATGCCTATACGGATGTGATCGTTGCCCTGACAGATTTTGGCCTTCCCACGGTTTCTCCCTATTCCGCCAAATACACGGGGTATCCGATCAGTAAAGGAAAGCTGTCTTTGGATCTGGGGTATAAGATTTCTGAAAAGACATTGGTCGGAGAAAATCAAGTTTTGATCGACCAAATCACGATGGGAGAAAAGGTCGAAAGTCCGGATGCCACGTCGTTGCCGATTCCCTTGGCCCTGGCGTTGTTGAAAGACCGGAAAGGGCAAATTGATATTGATTTACCCGTTCGGGGAAATTTGGACGACCCGGATTTCAGTTATGGAGGGGTGGTTTGGAACGCCTTGGGGAATCTTCTCATAAAAATTGCGACCTCACCCTTTGCGATTGTGGGAAGTTTGTTGGGGGGAAGTGGTGAAGATCTACAGTTCGTGGCGTTTCCGTCCGGACAGGCGCTTTTAACGCCACCTGAACACGAAAAGCTGAAAGCTTTGGGTAAAGCTCTTGAGGATCGGCCGGGGTTGCGCTTGGACATTACCGGAGCCGCTGATCCACAAATCGACAGGCCAGCTTTAGCCTGGACTCAACTACGCAAGCAGTTGCAAAAGAGGAAATTTGTCCAAGACTCTTCCGCCGCGCAGGAGGGAGTGAATGTCGAAAATATTAAATTATCCAACGAAGAGGAAGCCCGGTTGATTTCGGAACTCTATGTGGAGAAGTTTGGCCCATTGGTCAGGGAAGCGTCTCCCTCGCCGGATGGTAAACCGGCCGTCCCTCCGGCCTTTGAAGATTTGAAAGCGAAACTGCTCGCCTCCATTCAGATTGAAGAAGGGCAACTGCGTCTTTTGGCTCAACAACGGGCACAACACATTCGGGACTTCATGATTCAAGACGCTCACGTTCCAGGGGACAGAATTTTTTTGGTCGAGCCCAATCTCAGCCCCGTCACGGAAGAAGAAACGGTTCGGAGTCCCTTGGGTCTGTCGGCGAATTGAAAGGCTCTCCGGTTTTCCCCTTCATGGAGAGGTGCCCTGTTCTTGCTTTTTCATGATGGATCCTTTCCCCTGGCATATTCTTACGCTTCCCTATTTTGTTCTGCTTGTCAGTGGCCTCGTTCTCTTTGTCAGTGTTTTGTGGTTGTTTTATCTGCGTGTCGTGAATGCATCCCTGGCCGATGTAGGATTTTGTTTGGGATTGTCATTGGTGATCCTGGTCTGTGGAGTGACTGGAGAAGGCCATCTCTGGCGAAAAATGCTGGTAGTTGGAATGGGGAGTGTGTATGCCTTCAGGTTGGGCTGGCATGTGTGGAAGAATCGAGTATGGAGAAAAGCCGAGGACCCACGGTATCAATGGCTTCGATCAACCTTAGGTCGATGGGAACTGGTGGGCTTTCTGGGATACTTTGTTCTCCAAGTTCCCGGGGCCTTGTTCTTTGGGGCTCTTTTATGTTGGGTCATGGCTCATCCTCAGGAGGCCGTGAGGGGATGGGATCTTCTGGCCGGTTCAATTTTTATTCTCGCTCTAACCGGAGAAACTCTGGCAGATCGTCAGCTTGAACGCTTCCGTGGAAATCCGGATAATCGGGGCAAGGTCTTCACGGAAGGTTTATGGCGATATTCTCGTCATCCCAATTATTTTTTTGAAGTTGTGCATTGGTGGGCCTATGTTCCCCTGGCGGTTGGATTGTCTTGGGCTTGGGCGGCTCTGGCGTGGCCGCTGGTTATGATGGTGTCTTTATTGTGGATCACGGGAGTGCCTTTGGCTGAAGCCCAGGCTCTGAGTACTCGGGGGGATGCCTATCGCGCCTATCAACGCACCACCAACCGAATATTTCCCTGGCTGCCCCGACAAAATTAATCATAAACAGGAGGAGGGAATGTATGTTGCGGGAAACTCAGCCCGGCTTTAGCCGGAACACACGCAATCCAGCCGAATTTCTAACCGTGTCCGGTCTCCTGTTTGTGATGGGGCTGATGGCGGGTTGTGCGTTCGTACGAGGAGAAGTGGGGGAAACGTTTCCCGAAGAGCGGCTGCAGACCATTGAGAAAGGCAAAACCAGTAGACAGGACGTGGCCCAGCAATTTGGAGCACCGGAGGAAATTGTTCAGGCCAACGGTCATGAAATTTTCCACTACCGTCGCTATGACAGCAAACTGGGGTGGTTGCTGTTTTTCTCCCGTTTAAATATTGGCAGCGATCACCTCTGGATATTTTTCAATGAACAGGGGATTGTGGAGGAAATGGTGTTCGGCAATCGGACCAAGAATGTGGAATTTCAAATCTGGCCCTTCGGAGAGTAAATTGGCATGATCGGGGTTGTAGGAAAAATCAGTGTATTGGGAGCCCTGGTTCTTTTGGTGTTCTGTGGGTGTGATTTTCGTCGCGTCGTGGTGAATGATCCCTTGATTGTCGATTCACTTCATGAGTTGATTCCGGGGAAAAGTACGATTCAGGATGTGGCGCAGAAGTTGGGAGCTCCTGATGAAATAGAGGAGGGAGTGAGCGGGACGGTTTTTCGTTATCGATATGGAGATAACAAGTCGATGCGGGTGAATTTCGGATGGATTATCCGGGTGTTTTTTCCGGTCGCGCCTTCCATGAATCTGGGACGAGGGGAAGGCGTCACTTATATCTTACACGTGGCTATGCGGCCCGATTTGACTTTCGATCACTCGGTCATTCAAGCGCCTCCTGATATCCCTCATTTCTGGTTCTGGCCGTTTTAAGTGCCAGAGTGACAGTCTGGTCAAAGGCTGGTTTTGGTCCTGAGAATAGGAATTTCAAAAGGGCTTTTTGAGAAGACGGAAATCTACCAAAGCCCCCCCTTGCGGGGTCAATTTGCGAACTGTGTCGTCTGAGATGCCGCAGTGCATCTGGCCAAGAGGGCCTGACCGGCCTATTTTTGCTGGAGGGGGCCGGACATGGCGAGCCAGTGGGGTGTGGGAGAGGTGGAACAGGGCACAGGGAGCCTGTCGGTTCGGGCACGGGACCGAAAACGGGGGAGATCAGGCTGTCCGCAGCAAGCCGTCGAGCCGGGCTGGAGCCCGTGGTGGGGCACGGCTGGGCAAGCCCAGGTGCGTGAGAATCTTGCTAATCACCGCAGGATCTTCGATCGCGGCAATGAGTGTTAAGCTCCCACCGCACTGCGGACAAGTGGTGATATCGATGGCGAAGACACGTTTGAGGAGTTGCGCCCAGTTCATACGCGCTCGGGGGGAGGCCGAGGAGAGACCGCCGTCCCTATTGTCGGTGTTCGGCACCTGGTTGGGCTCACCGAGGACGATCTGGGACCGTAGCGCCGCGTTGGGCGCGAGGACCCCATGAAAGCGAATGAGATGGAGCCGGGGCCGCGGGACAAGCGCGGCCAAGCGTTGGAGGAATTCCAGCGGGCTCATCACGAGATGGGTGGTGCCATCGAGGTATGGGGTTTTGAGTTAGAGGACGACCTCACCGGCCCGAGTGCGGCTCACCCGTTTGTGGCCCAGGGCGGGGCGTGTGATGTAACGACAGAGACGCTCCAGGGTATGCCGCTGATGGGGACCACAGCGGGTATCGGCATGCAGGCTAAACCCCTGGGTACTCACACAACCCTTTGGCTGTGACGTCTTTTGACTGGCCAGGCGCAGCGCGGGATCTTTCCACGTCAGCACTTTCTGGCCCGCTCGGGGCCCAAGCGCAATGCGGTAGGTACAGGCCGCTCCTGAATCGGGGCCAAGGCGGGGTCGGCATCGGGATGGGCCAGATACGACATCTCAGTGTCTTCTTCCTTGAGCGCGCCGTGCCGGTCAAGGCCTTCAGGAGGCGGGTGATAATCCGCGTGAGGACGGCCTGAAGTTGTTCAGTGGTGGGGGCCGGTACGGGCTGAAAGACCGGGCCCCCGTCGGTGAGGCGATAGACGCCATCGAGCACCAGGCCATGGAGGTGAATAGTTCACCTCCTTGAATGAGGCACAGGTAATCATCGAAGGTTGGCAGGTGGACTACAATACGCACCGCCTGCACGGCTCACTCGGGCACCTGACGCCGAATGAGTTTGTCACCCAACGTCAGGTCATTCTGACCGTCGAGGAAGTGGTCTGCTCTGGTTGAAAGTTGTCTCGGAAGGGGGGGCAAACGTCACTAAAGGTGGGTTTTGAACCGCCATTAACGCTCGCGGAGCAATAGTTGAAAACTCAAAACAGCATAAACGACCGTGACTAAGGGTGTAGCGTCCGGGCGGGCCATGGAAGGATCCAACCGGCCAATCGTGGATCAAAGGGAGACTGGGAATCACTGCTTCTGTCAAGACTTTAGCGGTTCAACTTAATACATTTGACCAGTGAACGACCCGGGGGGCGTTTTCAAGAAAGCGCGAGGCTCATAGAACGAGGTGTGTCTTCCCACCACTGTTGTAAAGCCTCAGCAGAAACAGCAAATCCAACTTGACCATCCCCCCCAACAACCATTCCCGCCCACGCGTACCCTTGATCGCTGGGTGTGCAGACCCAAGCTCCTGAATCTCCAGGTTGGACAGGTTGCGTCCCGCTGGAATCCCGCAACATCAACGGATTTTCGTAACAGTAATTGTCACCGGTAGTCGTGTTATGAATATTGTGATACGGAGTAATTCCACCGTATGAAAGCACTTTCCAATCCGATGTAAGCCCGGTCATCTCAAGGCGGTGGTCTTGTTCAAGATCATCGACTGGCAGTATGCCCTTAATTGGTCCGAGTTTCAGGATCTCTTGTCTTGCGCCGACACTTACCTCGAAGACTGATATATCCACCCGCCCTGCGTGGTTGCTCTGGTTCTTCCGATTCTGAGGCAAATACGAAGGAAAAGCTGGAGGCACTTCGGCGTGGATGACCTTCCCAATCACTGATGTTTTCCCTGTTCCCCCATCTGCTCGAGAAGGCTGTTCGACGACGTTTGAGAGCTGCGCAATATGGCCACAGGTAATACCGTAATACCTCCCTGTGTTGTCCTTTAGCACCCCGCCGAGTGTTCCAAAGTCCGTGGCATTCACTCCGATGCTTATGCCACCGACCACTGGTCGATGGGAGACTTTTGGACCGGCGTAAAGACGGGCAAGTGGACAGGTTTCGTAGATCAATTGGAAATCGTCTGGGGGCACTTGGAACCGTGGAAGTTCCCCGCGACTGGATGCATTTGGATACAAACGAATAGTCACTAGGATTGGTGGCCAGGTTATCCATTCCCAAGGATGCCTCGGCAGACATTTCAGATCCTTCGAATCCGGAGGTCGAGTTGGTATCCAAGGGTCTAAGGATTCCCCTAGAAAGTCATTGTCATGTAGGAGTCCACGAGGGGGGAAATGATTTACAAAATCCTCAAAATATTTCTCGTACCCTTTCCGAGGATTGAATGGGTCGTAACGCTCGCCGACGCGCCATGCGCGAAGCCATAGCCGGTTGAGCCGAATATTTACACCCTGGACTGTCTTAGATTCTCGGCAGCCGGAAATGATGTTCTGGATATCTACGCGTTCCAAGAATTGATTGAGGCATTTCATGATTATCTCCTCACTTCTTTAGCGGGCAGCTTAACCATTCCGAAGACCACACTCGCGACGATCAATACGATGCCTGCGAGAGCATCCTGATAGTAGGGCGCCGGAAGTAGATGTTCCCCGCTGACTGCGTAAGCCCACACCACGAAGGCCCCACCGTAGACCAATAAGTGCCGCCATTTCTCAAGGCCACTTCCCATTCGCCAGCCCACATACCAAAGCGTTCCTAGAAATCCAAAGACAAATAGTCCCCAATAAACCCAAATGTGGAGAGTGGCTGGTTGAATCCCCTCCACAAAGAGAGTCGCCGCTTTATAGGACCCCACGATTTCAACTGGAACGAGCTTTGCCACTTTTTCGAGGAATTCTTTGGCTTGCTCTCCCCTTCGCCCACGGTACGTCTTCGCGTCTGTAACTGGGGTATCAAAGTAGATGCGGGAATCTGCTTTCATAAGCTCACCTCACAATGCAGGTTCGGGGGATAAGGAACCTGCTCTTCGACTTCAAAAAGGACTCCCACCCATGGCTTGGATGCAGTCTATAGCCGCCAATCACATCGATAAGTGGCCCCATTTCTTGTCAAGCGAGAGGTGAAAACTCATAAGCCCGAGCACCTCTTCGCCGTCTGGTCCCGGGGAGGGAATAGGAATTTCAAAAGGGCTTTTTGAGAAGACGGAAATCTACCAAAGCCCCCTTGCGGGGTCAATTTGCGAACCGTGTCGTCTGAGATGCCGCAGTGCATCCGGCCAAGAGGGCCTGACCCACCCATTTTTGCTGGAGGGGGCCAGACATGGCGAGCCAGTGGGGTGTGGGAGAGGTGGAACAGGGCAGAGAATGAGAATAATGTTCCCCTGGCGGTTGGATTGTCTTGGGCTTGGGCGGCTCTGGCGTGGCCGCTGGTTATGATGGTGTCTTTATTGTGGATCACGGGAGTGCCTTTGGCTGAAGCCCAGGCTCTGAGTACTCGGGGGGATGCCTATCGCGCCTATCAACGCACCACCAACCGAATATTTCCCTGGCTGCCCCGACAAAATTAATCATAAACAGGAGGAGGGAATGTATGTTGCGGGAAACTCAGCCCGGCTTTAGCCGGAACACACGCAATCCAGCCGAATTTCTAACCGTGTCCGGTCTCCTGTTTGTGATGGGGCTGATGGCGGGTTGTGCGTTCGTACGAGGAGAAGTGGGGGAAACGTTTCCCGAAGAGCGGCTGCAGACCATTGAGAAAGGCAAAACCAGTAGACAGGACGTGGCCCAGCAATTTGGAGCACCGGAGGAAATTGTTCAGGCCAACGGTCATGAAATTTTCCACTACCGTCGCTATGACAGCAAACTGGGGTGGTTGCTGTTTTTCTCCCGTTTAAATATTGGCAGCGATCACCTCTGGATATTTTTCAATGAACAGGGGATTGTGGAGGAAATGGTGTTCGGCAATCGGACCAAGAATGTGGAATTTCAAATCTGGCCCTTCGGAGAGTAAATTGGCATGATCGGGGTTGTAGGAAAAATCAGTGTATTGGGAGCCCTGGTTCTTTTGGTGTTCTGTGGGTGTGATTTTCGTCGCGTCGTGGTGAATGATCCCTTGATTGTCGATTCACTTCATGAGTTGATTCCGGGGAAAAGTACGATTCAGGATGTGGCGCAGAAGTTGGGAGCTCCTGATGAAATAGAGGAGGGAGTGAGCGGGACGGTTTTTCGTTATCGATATGGAGATAACAAGTCGATGCGGGTGAATTTCGGATGGATTATCCGGGTGTTTTTTCCGGTCGCGCCTTCCATGAATCTGGGACGAGGGGAAGGCGTCACTTATATCTTACACGTGGCTATGCGGCCCGATTTGACTTTCGATCACTCGGTCATTCAAGCGCCTCCTGATATCCCTCATTTCTGGTTCTGGCCGTTTTAGGTATCAAAGATAGCGCCTGGTCCGTGGCTGCCTCTGCTCTCATATAGAAATGTATGGGGTCCACTTTCGACTCACGGGTGAGCCGAGGATTGCGCCAACCGGCGTAACCGGGGAATGAGCATCAATCCCGGCAAAGCGATAAAGGTACAGACCAGAAAAAACCATTCCCATCCCATCCACGTGGCCAGAAGGCCGGTCGTCGATCCGGCAAACACTCGCGGGATCCCCATAAAGCTGGTTAATAGGGCATATTGGGTAGCGGTAAATCGCTTATTGGTCAGACTGGCCATAAACGCCACAAACGCAGTTTGTCCTAACCCGCTGGAAATCGTTTCAAAGGCGATCACTCCGGTTAAGGTCGGGAGATGATTGCCCACGAAAGCGAGGAAGGCAAATCCTGCGGTTGAAACCATTTGTAGGAAACCAAACACCCAGAGGGAAGGGACAATTCCCCATCGATAGACCACCAAACCGCCGATTAATCCTCCACCGATGAGTGCCACCATCCCGAATACCTTCACAATGACGGCATAGTCCGTTTTGGATACTCCGAGGTCAACCATAAAAGGCGAAAGCATTTCGGAAGCCATACTGTCACCGACTTTATACAACAAAATAAAAACCAGAATGGTGATGGCTCCCGGCCGCTGAAAAAAGTCCAGAAACGGGCCCAGGATCGCTTCATGCCAGCTTTGCGGGGGCGGGGCTACCAGTGCAGGTTCGGGAGCGAACCATGTGGTCAGGATGCCAATGCTCATCAACAAGCCCATGACCAGATACACGCTGTTCCAGGAAAAATCCTCCTGGTCGGCCAGAAAGAGTGCCAAAGCGCCGGCCGCCAGCATTCCCATTCGATAGCCGTAAATAAACATGGAGGAGCCGATTCCCAATTCTTCATCCTGAAGGGACTCACGACGGTAGGCATCCAGCACGATGTCCTGGCTGGCACTAAAAAACGCAATCAACAGGGATAGCGTGGCGATGACCATCAAATGGTTGGTCGGATTGGTCAGAGACAGAGACGCGATGGACACCAAAAGGAGGCATTGGGTAATCAATATCCATCCTCGTCGTCGTCCGCCAAAGGAGGGAATCAGCCGGTCCATCACCGGGGCCCACACGAACTTTAAGGTGTAGGGGAGGCCGACAAGCCCAAAGACACCGATAGTCGTAAGATCAAGGCCTTCTTCCCTCATCCAGAATTTCAGGGTTGAGCCGGTAAGTAGAAGAGGAAGGCCGGAAGAAAATCCGGTCAAAAGCATGACCAGCATTTTGGGGCTCAGGAGCAGAGCCAGAAAATTTCCCAACCAATGGCCGGGCCGGGTTTGAGTGGGCATAGCTAAGACCTTATCAAAGAAACGTTCTTAGGTCTTGCCGGTACGGGAAGGGTCAGTTTGGAAAGCGATTGCAGGGGAAAGGCCGCAAAGTCAGGCAACCATCATTAATTCATGGAAGGGTCGGGAGGCATGTCCGAATAGATACTATACTGTTCGCCGAATTGGCGGATCACGTCGGTCCACAACTGGGTGGCGTTGGGCTTGAAGACCATTTCGGGGTCTGCGGGCATGGTCAGCCATGATCCCGTTTCCATTTCATTTTCCAACTGACCCGGAGCCCAGCCGGAATAACCCATGAAGGCCCGAAAGGTTTCCTGCCTCGGTGGGCCTTCCAAAATTCGTTCCAGAGTTTCCATGTTGCCGCCAAGATAGACTCCATCCAGAACCGGATGGGTGCCTTCGACCTCCTGAGGCAGCCGATACAAAATGAGCAGACTGTTGGTCTGAACAGGGCCACCGGAGAATACCCGATGGGCCTGACCTTCGATGACCGGAACCTGGGGGAGCACTTCGGTGATATTCATTTCCGTCGGACGGTTAACCACAACCCCCAAGGCCCCTTCCGGACCATGCTCACACAGGAGAACCACCGTCTGTCGAAAGTTGGGATCCCGTAAAGCCGGCTTGGCAATGAGAAAAACACCTTTTCCCAGAGGAGTGTCCATACTTAGATCCTAACCTGCGAAGGAATATCCTTCAAGGGTGGATGAGAATATGTGTGGCCGGGCAATAAGATATCCCACGTAGAATTGTGTGCAAACCGGTGTAAAAAGGAATCCGTATTCAGCAGGTGAATAGGAGAGGAGAACAATTATGCCCTGGCCGGAATAGCCAATCAGGTCCGATAATCTTTAAATTCGGTTTCCGCCCCGTCGAGTTTAAAAAACGTCCTCATTTGGTTTTTCAATGTCGTTCGGGCATTTTCATCTCCCAAATTCAGGCGGTATTCGTTGATCACCATGGTCTTCACTCCTCCGGGTTTATTCCATTCTTCCCAACAGGTACCGCAGACATTTTTCTTGACTTCTTCTTCCAATTTACCAAGGAATAAATTTTCGGTCATCATTTCAGCGTCGGTATCGCACTTGCGGCAGTGAATCTGAGGCATTCGTCGCTCTCCTTGTTCAAGATTAGGTAGTCTACAGGCACATTCGATTGCGAGAAACTGATAAAATCCTACCATAGACTTTCCGAGTGGGGAAAGAATTCATGAGAGAAATATTCTTCCCGAAAAGATGATATGAACCAAAGGATTCAACGCATATGCTGATAGCCGGAATCGATATCGGAACCTTGACCTGTCGTTTATTGGTGGCCCACGTGGAGCCCCCTCATGTCTTTCAAGAGATGGATGCCGACCGCCGGATTTTACGATTAGGTGAAGGAGTGGATTCCCGGAAGAAATTGTCCGAAGCGGCGATGGACCGGGTATTGCTCGTGCTTAAGGAATGGAAAACCAAGCTGGCCGCCTACCCTGTGGAGGCAGTGGTTATCGTGGCGACCAGTGCGGTTCGGGATGCCATAAACCGGCGGGAGTTCATCGAACGGGTCTCTGAATCTGTCGGGTGGCAAATAGAAGTCTTGACGGGTGAAGAAGAGGCCCGGCGAACTCTCCTGGGCATTCGATTCGGATTGCCGAAGGACGTCACCGAATTTTTGGCCGTGGATATTGGCGGTGGAAGCACGGAGTGTATTTGTGTCAGATCAGATCAATCCTACCAAGCGATTTCGTTGGAACTCGGGGTGGTCCGGCTCACCGAACGACTGTTGGTGCATGATCCACCGACTGCGCAAGAGCTGGCCGCCGCTGAAGAAGAAATCATCCGGCAGCTCGAACAAGCCAAGCAACAGTTGCCGCAACCGTGGCCTTCGACCTTGGTCGGTACGGCCGGGACCATTACGACCTTGGCGGCAATGGATCAGGGGCTGCCCCGATACGTGTCGGCAAAGGTGCACAATTATGTGCTGACTTTGGATACCGTGCGTCGGTTGGAGCGTAATCTCCTGGCCAAACCATGCGCTCAACGATTGGGGATTCCGGGATTGGAGCCCGGCCGAGAGCAGGTGATCGTGGCCGGAACGATGATCCTTCGAAAGACCATGGAATATTTCGGCTACGACCGATGTCTCGTGAGTGACTATGGACTCCGTGAAGGCGTGTTGGTTGATCGGGCACATCGAAAGGCCAAGTGATTCTGTCGGTAATTACCGACCGGAAAAACTAGCGTTGAGTATACCAACGAAGGCCGCCGTCGGAGGTTTTAAAGGCTGGGGGTTGGCCGATACTCATCCCGCCGGGTTTTTCCACCAGCAGGACTTTGAAGTCCCATAGGCCGAACCAGGCCGGATCCAGCACATTGTGGTAATGCAGGCCATTGATTTTGGGGTGAAGGTCACCCAGGGCGGTTTTAAGCTCACCTTCCGTGTAGGCCCGGACCGAGAAAGATTTGTTGAGGTCTTGGCAGAATCGCCGCAGGGTATAGGTCGCGCCGGTACAGAGCACCTGCGTATCGCGCTTCATGCCCAGGAGTTGCGGGAGTGTGCAATATTGTTCACGAAACCCCAGCCATTTGGCGGCATGGCGAAGATGGCTGAATTGCACTTCGTATTCGGTATGGCCGGGCAGCCGGACTGGTGACGGCCAGTCGTTCTCGATGCCGAATTCGATCAGGATCGCCCGTCCTCCGGGTTTGAGAATTCGCCAGGCTTCCTGCAGGAACATGATCGCGCCGTAGTTAAAAATGACTTCATCCGGAAAGGGAGGGATCAGGGGGAGGCGCATGCGGCGGATTAAACTCAAGGCTTCTTCGTGAAGCGGGTTGGCCCCCTTGAATGTCAGCAATTCCTCTTCTGAAAATTGAACAGGGGTCATGTCGGCCAGATTTTCGTTGTCGATGATGAGATCCACCGACTGGCCGGCAATCGGGACCTGCTCGGCGTTGGCTTGAATGGCTGAGGTCGTCCATCCGGCTTGTCGTGCCAGAGAGGTTTGGGATCCGAGAAACGAGCGGGTCAAATCCAGAAAGGTGTAGTGAATCCCCTGTCGTTCTTCAGCCGAGAGTTCTCCGGCCAGCTCCTTCGAGACATAGCCCAGGCCGGCTCCCACTTCCACAATGCGTTTAGGCTTAGGCGAAAGCCAGCCCATTTGGCGAAGCGTTTTTCCCAACAGGCGGCCATAGGTGAGCCCTTGCATGGCTTCGCAGGGTTCACGAAAAAGATGGGAGACGGTCGTCTCAATAATTTCAAAGTGCCCGTGCGGTCCTTGAATGCCCTGCACATGGAAATTAGACAAATGGTCTTCAGTTTCCTCCTTGACGTTTTGATGCCAGCCCTCCCGCACTTTCTGGAGCAACAGGTCCCATTTGGCATCGGCGCTGTGGCCGCTCGGGGGTTCTGTCCCAAAATAGGCGAGAGAAAAACGGGGAGAGGCCCAACGTTCCAGATGCCAGCGCCCGTTCTGTTGCGTGGGACTGCACACCCATTTGCCGAATTGATTGAGCAAGGCGCCGATTGTCGTTCGTCCATCCATGGCGCCTAACAGGGAAGCGCCCATCCGGTTGAGGCGAACGAGCGGGAGTTCTTCGTCGAGGGGGGCCACCCACCATTCCTCAGGGCCATGCTGGTACACGACGATATCCGGCATACGCCAGGCCCGTTGAGTGAGGATATCTCCTTCCAAAGCTTGTGGAGTGATGCCCGCCCAGGGATCGGTTGTCGGGGATGGGGTCGTTGCGGTTTCAGCCATGATTTTCTATTTGCGATAAATAAGTCAAAATGTCAAAACGAAGGTGCAAGGGTACCCCATCGATCCGAAAGGCCGCAACCTGCAGAAAAAGGGAAAAAGTGAGTGGTGAGAGGTGAAATGGAGAGACATCTCTCTGGACATTTATTGGTCATTGTGGTTTTTGAGCCAGGATGCTGGCGTAGGCGGAATCTCCGGTATCGATTTCCTGGTAGTGCAGCACCCGCAGGCCGGGAAGAAGACTGAGCAATTCATTGGGTTTCAGCAGGTAGGCCGGGTTAAATTTTTGGCGGTATCGCAAATGATCCATGGTATAGGTTTCAATCACGGCCACTCCTCCGGGTTTCAGTGCGGCAGCAATTTTAGGGAAGAGATCCCTCTGCAGAAAATAGGTGCAGATAATCACATCGTAGGTATCGGGTGGAATTGTGTACTGCTCCAGGTCCGCTACGGTGGTGGTGAAGGTCACGCCTTTTTCAGCTGCCAAGGCCTTCGCCTTTTTGAATCCGACCTCGGAAATATCCACACCGGTGACGTCAAAGCCTTGAGTAGCCAAAAATACACCGTTACGGCCTTCACCCATGGCCAGGTCCAGCGCCTTTCCCTTTGGCAGCAGATCGATGTGATCTTTCAGGAAGGGAATCGGGTCCTGTCCGAATAAAAATTTGTCGGTATCATATTTCTTGTTCCACCGTTCTTTATCAGCTTCCGCAGCCAGAGCAGGGACTAAAGCCAGGCTATTCAGAGCGCAAAGGGTGATGACCAATGCGGCGCAAAATCGGGTGACGAGAACAAGCCGGGAAAAGAATGAAACATTCATGTCGACACCTCTTGGTCCTTTGAAGGAAAAACTGGAGTTCCTCATTGCCGCTTAACTGGAATGAGAAAAGCCTTTCTTTCACCATAGCGTATATTCCGCTTTTCATGAAAGATGCCCCCGGCATTCCGGAGTGGTCTTTCGCCTGACTTGCGGGTATCATGGGCGGTTAAAAAAAAGACCATATTTGGGTATTCCGAGGAGATAAGTTATGTCCCCGTATGTTGTAACCTGGATTCATTTATTAGCCGCCATGACCTTTCTGGGCGGCTGGATGTTTGTGCTGTTTGCCGTCCGTCCCTGTCTGACCGAAGGCAAAAACAAGACCCCGTCTCCGGATGGCCTGGAGATGGTCAAACGAATTGGAAACCGGTTCCGGACAATCGGGTGGGTGTGTATCGTGACCTTAATTCTGACAGGGGCATCTCAGCTCTTGGATGAAAGCGGTTCGGCCAGGATCGAAACGAGCTGGGGACTGATCATGATGCTCAAGCTGTTTGTCTTTGCCATTGTCGGAGGCCTGGTCTTTGTCCACGATTTAATCCTGGACCCCTTCGGCGGAGCCGGGAAAAAGACAGGGGAGGATTCGGCGACCCTCCTGCTCTCCGGCAAAGTCATCTGGGTCCAACGAGGGATATTGACCTTGAGCCTCGGTGTACTCCTCATCGCCGCCTACCTGACATCGATCTGAGTTTGTTTTCTCCTAGGGAAGAATAGAATTAACTTGTTTAAACTTACCTGTTCATCCTGACCCTTTCATTCTCCTTTTCTGTGCTACAGGGAGTAAGGGTTGGTGCCGATAGGGGAGAAGGCCCACCTCCACAATTTAAATTATCATGGAACCCCTGCCCCTAAATCCGAACCCTCCCAAAATTAAGATTTTTCCAATTCTGCAGGAAGCGCTCGCCTTTTTTGTGGGGCAATGGGACAAATTTTGGAAATGGATAGTTTTGGGCGGAGTTCTCTCTGGGCTGTCTGCTTTTAGGGTCTTCCTTGGGAAGGTTAATGAAGAGGGCGAGTGGGTACTTAACGGTCTTTCTGAAGGAATATACTATCTGCTTTTGGGTATTCCCCTGATTTCACAGCATATTGTATTTGTGATCTTGGCTGTGTATTGCCATCGGACTATCTTGATGGATTCGTTCAGGGGCGAATCAGGTCCCCGGTTCTTTTTTACTCCAAGGGAGCGGACATTTTTTCTGTGGTCTATCGTCCTGTATGTCGTCGTGTCCTTGCTATTGGCCATTGCGGTGTCAGCGGGAAGTGTATTGGTTGCGAGCCTAGTGAATAAAGAGGTTTCAGGCAAATTTCTTGAATCGATGCTGAAAACTCCACTCATGATTCGCGTATTGATAGAGGGGTTCGCGTTCCTATTTTGTTATTTCTTTGGGCGCTGGAGCCTCATCTTTCCCGCTATAGCAGTGGATGGAGATCCATCATTGGGGTGGTCATGGAAACAGACGAAAGGGAACGGATGCCGGCTTGGTTTTTTAGTTTGGGTGTTCCCTCTGATGGTCTCAATCACCGGTGAACTGATTACTTCTTATTGGAGTGGAACGGCATTGTGGTCGTCCTTTCTGGTAGGGTTCTGGTTCTCCTTTGCCTGGTTTTTCATTACTCCACTGGAAGTGGCAGTGATTTCCATAGCCTTCCGTGCATTGACCAATTGGAATGCTGTGAGACAGGAGGTTTCGGTTCAAGGTAAACCGCAGTCCGTTCCTTAAAAATTAAAACGGCACTTCGCCGGCGCGGAGTTTCACGAGGGCGTCTTTGACGAATTCGGCATCTTTGCTGCCTGGTTCCATATTCTGGCTGGCCAGCGTCCAGGCAGCGTCGGTTTCCTGTTTCCGGTCCAGGTACCATAGGGCCAGGCCACGATACCAATTGATGGCGGGTTGGTTGGGAAGGTCTTGCAGGACGATATCAAAGTGGGAGAGGGCTTTTTGGAAGAGTTCGGGATCATCAAATTTTCGGGTTTCGATCATGATGACGCCCAGGTTGTAGTGGGCTTCATGCTGCTTAGGATCTAATTCCAGCACTTTCTCCCAGGCCTTTTTGGCTTCCGGCAGTCGGTCCAGGGCCTGGTACGAACGCCCGGCCATGATTTGCCCTTGCAGGTCGTCCGGATTTTCCTTGAGGCGGGTCTCGAGTTTCGCCACCATTTCCAATGGATTCGGGCCTCCGCCCATCCGTTCCTGGGCTTCCAGGATTTTTTGGCCTTGCTGGAATTGCAACACGCCGTAAATTCCTAACGAAGCCAGCAGTACCACCAATCCGGAGGCCACGGCTCGAAGCCATCCACCCCGATGAGCGGTGTCTTTCCGAGCGTCTTCCGTGGGCGATCCTTCACCTGTTTTTATTGCTTCCAACCGGTCCAGCACGTAGAGAAGGCGTCGTTCGTCCGTGGCCTTGAGCCGTTCATAGTCCGGCTGTTCCATGCGTCCCTGGGTGACGTCCATTTCCAGTTCGTGCAGGGACCGGCCCAGAGTTTCCCGTTCGACCTGCAAATCCGCCTGTTCCTGCGCGCGGTCATCATCGTGGCCGAAGGAAATGGGAGAGGAATCTTTTCGCCAGAACGGCAGGGTGAGGGCAAATAACACGATGCCCAGAATGACAATGAACGGAATGAGAAACGAGAGGATAGGGGACATAGTAGGGGCGGTGTTACGATTCCAGTTCACGCTCGAGACGTTTTCTGGCTTGTTCGTCCAATGGCGGGGCTGGTTGGCTTGGCGGTGTCGGCGTTTTATTCACCCAATGGGTGACTTCCTTGTACAGAAAAAATCCTCCAACGAGGAGCAGCACGAAGGGGGCCACCCAAATCAACCAGTTCACACCGTGCTTGGGAGGTTCCATGAGGATGTAATCCCCGTACCGGCTCAAAAAGTAGGCGCGAATTTCGGGTTCGGTGTGTCCGAGTTGTAATCGCTCGCGAATGGCATCCCGCATTTGTTTAGCCAAGGGTGCGCCCGATTCCCAGATGTTTTCGGTCTGGCACACGGTGCATCGTAACGTTTTCGCGATTTCCCGAACCTGTACGTCGAGTTCCGTTTCCCCCACTTCATCGGCGAAAGCCGGTGGAAGGAAGACCAGGAGAAAAATCAACAGCAGGCCGGTGCGAATGATCATCAGGAGGTGGTTGTCGGGGATTGGGAGTTGAGCAAAGGGGTAATGACTTTTTGCGTGAGATTGGTATACACCTGTCCCACGATGGGTCCCACCCATTTGTAGCGGATGATGCCCTGTTGGTCAATGACAAAGGTTTCAGGCACCCCATAGACGCCGAAATCAATCGCCAGTTGGCCTTTCAGATCGCGTACGTGCGAAAAAGTCGTGCCGAAGTCTTTCAGATATTTTTGGGCGTCTGGCAATTTATCCTGGTAATTTACTCCCAGCATGACAAAATCCGG
The DNA here is from genome assembly GCA_050248735.1 of Nitrospirales bacterium. GTDB lineage: Bacteria > Nitrospirota > Nitrospiria > Nitrospirales > UBA8639 > JACKFE01. The sequence continues at coordinate 132,064 of JBFWRU010000001.1, forward strand.
ATTGTCCTTGAAGGTTTGATGGAGTCGCAAGATGTCCTCATGCTCGACTTTGCATTCATAGCACCATGAGGCCCAAAAGTTCAGGAGGACGACTTTACCTTTGAACTGGTCCAACGAAATGGTTTGACCCGTTTCCACATCGGGTCCTTCGAAGTTCGGGGCTTGTGTGCCGATGAGGACGGTGGGGATATGGTGCGGATCGCCCCAGAGGCCTTTATAGAATAAGGCAAAGAGTGCCAACAGGACGATGACCAGGGTCAGTTGCCAGCCTTTGGTCATTCCTCTTTTTTCCGGGGTCGCAAGATGTTGAGAATGACGCCAAGCCCCATAATGCCTCCTCCACCCCATACCCAGAGGATCAGGGGATTAAGGACCCCCCGGGCGACTGCCACGCCATCTTCCGATACTTCGGGCATGGTCAGGAAGATGTGTCCCATATTGATGGCATGAATGGCCGACTCGGTTGTGGGCGTTTGGGTTTGCGGATAGATGCGTTTTTGGGGTCTCAGTTCGGTAATGAGGGTATCCCCCTCGAACACGTGGAACACGCCTTCCTGCGCGTGCCAATTGCCGCCCTCCACTTCGTGGATTTTTTCCAGCTTCATGCGATAGGCCCCGATGGAAAATTCATCGCCAACCTTCAGGGATACGACCTTTTCGGTTTGATAAATGGTGCTGGCGATAATTCCGACCACCAGGACCAGAACGCCGATATGGGTAATGAGGCTGGAATAGCGACGTTGGTTGGCCGTAAAAGCCGCCAGGAAACCTTGAAGGATGTTGGTCTTATTTCGTTGAGCATAGAGCTGGGAGACTCTGCCGAAATCCATGCCCATCGACGTGGCGGCAAAGGCGACCACATAGCCTCCCGCTAAGGCATAGAGACTGGTGATGCCGGTCAACCAGAGGAGAAGCAAGATGACCGTTCCGGCAAGAAGAGGGGTGGAGAAGGTTTTCTTCAGATTCGCCACGGAGGCTTTCCGCCAAGGGATATAAGGTCCGATTCCCATCAGAAAAAGCAGACCGAGCGCGATGGGCATAAACACAGCGTTGTAGTATGGGGGGCCGACTGTCACTTTGGCACCTGACAGCGTTTCGAGCATCAGGGGGTACAGGGTTCCTAAAAAGACCGTGGCGGCGGCTACCAGAAAGAACAAATTGTTAAACAGAAATATGGATTCGCGCGAGACCAGGGAATCCAATTCAACTTGGGATTTCAGTTTGGCGGAACGCAGGATCAAGGCGCCGAAGGCAATTCCGATAATGGTGCCGACGAATATCAGGATATAGAGGCCTCGTTCGGGATCTGTGGCAAAGGTATGCACCGAGGTGAGTACTCCGCTTCGAACCAGGAAGGTGCCGATGAGGGATAATGAGAAGGTGACAATGATCAAAAACAGGTTCCACACCTTGAACATCTTGCGCTTTTCCTGCACCAGGACGGAATGCAGATAGGCCGTTCCCACCAGCCAGGGCATGAACGAGGCATTTTCAACCGGATCCCAACCCCAGTAACCGCCCCATCCCAGTTCATAATAGGCCCAGTAGCCGCCCAGAAGAATTCCGGTGGTCAGACACATCCAGGCAAAGGTCGTCCACCGTTGGGTCACCTTGATCCATTCCTCTCCCAGACGGCCTGAAAAGAGGGCGGCCATGGCAAAAGAGAAGGGGATGGAAAAACCCACGTACCCCATGTACAACATGGGCGGGTGCATGACCATGGCGGGATCTTGTAACAGCGGATTGAGATCTTTGCCGTCCAGAGGAACGGGGATCAGGCGTTCAAACGGGCTGGACAAGAAAACAATCAGGGCCAGAAACCCGAACATGACCGCGCATTCCACCGCGATTAAATAGGGCATGATGGCCGGCTGGGTTTTCCAATGGAGCCAGACCGCCAGGGTGCTGAACAGGGAGAGTATAAAGACCCATAACAGCAGTGAGCCTTCATGGCCGCCCCATACAGCTGCCACCGTATAGAAAAACGGCAATTTGCTGTTGGAGTTATTAGCCACATAGAGCACGGAAAAGTCCCGTGTGATGAAAGCATAGACAAGGGTGAGGATTCCGGCACTGAGCAAAAAGAAAATCAGGGTCACCGCCATACGGCCGGCACGGGCCCAATCTGGGTTGCGCGTGCGCAGCGCGAGTGCGGAACTACCCATCCCGAATACCGAGAGCACAAGCGCAACGATTGTGGAAAAATGTCCGATTTCAATAATCATGGGAGTCGTGAGGAGGAAACGTTTATTGCGACAGGGTTTTCATGAAGTCTTTTTTGGGAAGTTCCACGCCAGCCCGTTTGAGTTCCATCGGCATGTAGTCTTCTGAGTGTTTGGCCATAATCATCGTGGAATGAAAGGTCTGGCCGTTTATCCACTGTCCTTCGACTACCGCCCCTTGGCCTTCTTTAAAGAGGTCTGGGGGAATGCCCTGGAAGGTTACTGGAATTGTGGCTGCCCCATCGGTCAATTCAAACGTCAGTCCCACAGGTTCGGCTTGGGTTTTCAAGGTATTTTTCACCACCATACCGCCCACCCGGACTTTTTTTGTGTATGACTCAGGGGTAAAGGCTTTGACTTCGGACGGGGTGACGAAATACACGATGTTCTGGCCGAAATTGCCAAAGGCCAGATATCCCAAGCTGCCGGCGATGAGGAGGATACTGACAATGACGGCGATTTTTCTATTGTTTTTTGGCAAGGGTGTCGACCTCAGGCTCGTAAATTTTTGATTCTTTGATTTCCCTAAATAAAACCATGACTCTCTGGCTCATGGCAAATAGCATCCAAACGATGCCGAGGCAGGAAACCCCATAGGCGGCTGCCACATACCCGTAATTATTCACCAAGGCTGTGTCCTGGGCCTTGAAAATGTGCGCTTCAGGATCCCATCGGCCTTTTAAGACCATGACTTTCAATTCCCGGAGATTTTCGGGTGGAGGTCCATGATATTCAACAGGTACCGTGACCGACCCCTCTGTGAATTCAAACGTGGCTTCCCCCTGGTCGACTGGGCCAGATAGGGTTCCGCTTTTGACCATGCCTTGAATGCGCACGGGTTCACTTGAGGGGGTACCGCTCATGATGGCTGACAATGGAATGGTGGATAAACGTCGTTGATAGTCCTGGTATGTCAATAATACCAGGAGAAGGGCCAAGCCTCCGATCATACCCCATCGTGCATAAAATCCGGTCATTGGGCAGACTGTGAAAAGTGGGTTTGGCTCAGTAATCGGCCTTTTTTGGCCTGCAACAGTTCGGTCAGATACAGCATCTGAGTGCGGACCATGAGCATATAGGCAAAGAGCAGCCAGCATCCCAGGCTCATAAACGTCAGAGGAACCAGCAGGTCATCCGAAATACTGATCCCTCTGGTGGAAATCGACATGGGTTGGTGCAGGGTCCTCCACCATTCCACGGAAAATTTAATGATGGGAAGGTCCACTCCGCCGACAATGGCCAACACGGCGGCATAAATGCCCTGACGGTCAGGGTCATCCACCAGCCGACGAAGCATCATATATCCAGCCAGAATCAGGAGCAGCACGGCAAAGGAGACCAGCCGGGGGTCCCATGTCCACCAGGTATTCCAGGTCGGCTTGGCCCAAATAGAGCCGGTCACCAGCGCCAGACCCGTAAAAAGAGCGGTGATGGCGGCTGATGCCTGACACATATTGTCGACCAGTGGGTCGCGTTTCCATAGGAACCAGATGCTTCCCCCGAACAAGACCGAATAAGCCAGAAGAGAGGTATGGGCCAGGGGCACGTGCACATACATGATCCGCACCACCTCGCCCTGGTAATAGTCCGGGGGGGAAGCCAGCAGTCCGGTATACAGCCCGACCAGGAGACATATGGCAGCCGCACCTCCGAACCAACCCTTATATCGTTGAATGTACCGGATAAACCTATTCATCATCTTCAGTATTTTATAGGCAGATCATCAGATGGAAAAGAGGAGATTTCGTTAATTTGAAAGGGAGATTTTTGGCAATCACGAATCTAGAATGAGTTCAAAGAGCCAGAAAGAAACTACCGTGAAAATGATGTCGAACACAACCAGGAGCTGAATCCATTGGGAATAGAACGAATAGGGGTCTCCATTTAGGATGCCGCGTGTGGCCTCGACTGCTGAAATCATGACCGGGACTGCCAAGGGAAGCAGGAGGACCGGTAACATGACCTCTCGGGCACGGATTTGGACGGTTAATGCCGAAAAAAGGGTACCCACGGATGAAAGCCCCAATGTGGCCAGAAAAAAGACCAGCAAAAGAATTCCCAATTCTTGACCCACGTCCAGGTTGAAAAAGAGGATGAATAACGGGAACAACAGAATTTCCACCGACAGGATAAAGAGAAAGTTGGCGAGAACTTTTCCCAGATAAACCGCGCCCTTGGGAATCGGGCTGATTTGAAGAGCCTCCAGACAGTCGTTTTGAAGCTCCGAAGAGAAGGATTTGCCTAACCCAATGATACCGGTAAAGGCAAAGGCCACCCAGATGATGCCTGCGATGAGTTGGCGTGCGGCGTCCTGGTCCATCGAAAAACTGAAGCTGAACACCAAAATGACGATCAGCGCAAAAAACAACATGGAGGAAATGGTTTCCCGGCTGCGAAGTTCACACACCAGATCCTTCCATACGACCCATTGAATGGTTTTAAAAAATGGCATGTTATCTGAGTTCTGCTTGCGTGAGGAGTTGCATATGGCCGCTCTGGAGAATGGCGCCTCTGGTAGCCACCTGCGCCGCTTTGTCTCGGTCATGGGTGGTCATGAGCACAGCTCCCTCACCTTGCAGGGTCTGCTGAATAATCAGGTTGGTCATGATCACGCCCGCTTCATCAAGGGCGTTATAGGGTTCATCCAGAAGGAGCAATTTTGGTCTTGCGATGACGACTTTGGCGAGGGCCAACCGCTTTTTCATGCCGGCCGAATACTGCCGGACCTTGAGATCCGCAAAGGCCCCGATACCCACCCGATCTAATCCATGCTTCAGGGTTTTGGCGTCTATCGGTTGCCCGCGAAGGGCCAGAGCAAATTGGAGATTTTCGAATCCGGTCAGTTCCTCATACAGATGAGATCCGTGTGCAATGACCATCAAGGATTGGCGGACAAGCTCTTTTTCCCCCACCCCATCCTGTCCAAATATGGAAAAGTGCCCGCTGGATGGTTGTTGCAAGGTCGCCAAAACTCGCAGTAAGGTGGTTTTCCCTGCCCCGTTTGGCCCGAATAAGGCAAAGCAATCCCCAGCGAGAAGGTCAAAGGAAAGCTCCTCAAAGATCCGGTAAAAGCCGTACGCTTTGGAAAGATTCGTGGCCTGAATGGCGATCATGCGTTGGTCTGGGGACAGCTGAAATGGATGCGTAGTCTACGCAATGCCAAAAGAGTTGTCTAGAAAGGAGATGGAAAAAGTGACCTGGAGTATCTGCAGACTTTTTTAGGGTTCATTGACGTTAAAAAACCTGGAACTTTATGATTGAGGTAGTCTAAAGAAAGCAGAAAATGGTCAGAAACCTTACTGCTTCCCTATTCATGACCTTGTGTATATGAGAGAATGCGTCTATGTCTCTGTTTGGCTTCAAGAAGATGACACATGTCCTGATTGCCCTGGTAATGGGAGTAGGACTCATTCTGACCGTGGCCGGATGTGACTCCGGGTATTCGGAAGACATCCCCATTTCCCGATTGGACGCGAGTCTGATCGCAAGAACTCCCCGGCCAACGATCGGCAGCCAGGCTCCTGATTTTCAGCTTTTGGATATGAATGGCCGGTCGGTCGCCCTTTCAGATATGCAGGGTAAGGTGGTGCTGCTGAATTTCTGGGCCACCTGGTGCGGGCCCTGTCGGGTGGAGATGCCGTCCATGGAGGTCCTTTACCAGAGTTATCGTGATAAGGGCCTTGAAATTCTGGCTGTTTCGGTGGATGAGCAGGGACCTGCAGTGACACGTCCCTTTCAAGAAGATAAAAAACTCACCTTTCCCATATTGCATGATCGGGATTATCAGGTGGGCCTGCTCTATGGGGCCCGTTCCTTACCCATGACCTATATTATTGACCGGAAGGGGACGATCAGGGAGCGGGTGTTTGGATCCCGGGAATGGGATACTCCTAATGCCCGGCAGAGTATACTCAAAATTCTGGAAGAGGCCGCCGCGCGACCCTCTCAAAATTCCTCTCAAATGATGTAATGATGGATTCCATTAGTCAGGTTTCGTTGTTCGCTGCTTTCAGCGCCGGGCTGTTGTCCTTTGTGTCGCCCTGCGTGCTGCCTCTGGTGCCTTCCTACGTTTCCTACATCACCGGGTTGTCAGTGGAAAAATTGGCGAATGTGGAGGAACGAAGTCATTTTAAATCGCTGATTATTACCAATTCCCTGCTGTTTATCGCCGGGTTTTCCACCGTATTTATCGCGTTCGGGGCTTCGGCAAGTTTGATCGGGCAGTTGTTCTATGAGTATCAGGATGTCATTCGTAAGGTCGGTGGTGTCCTGATCATCATTTTCGGCTTGTACCTGATGGGGGTGTTGAATCTTGGTTTTTTCATGACCGAACGACGATTGCTGCATTTCGAAACACGGCCGGTGGGATATCTGGGATCGTTTCTGATCGGAACGGCCTTTGCCGCAGGGTGGACTCCCTGTGTCGGTCCGGTATTAGGGACTATTCTGGCCTATGCCAGCACCACTGAATCGATGTCGAGCGGAATCATGTTGCTTTCCGCCTATTCTTTTGGATTAGGACTGCCGTTTTTCCTGACCGCGTTCGGGATGGATCGGTTTTTAAGTTACTTTAAACGGCTGCGAGGCTACATCGGCGGGGTTTCGTTTGTCAGCGGAGTCCTGCTGATCCTGGTGGGCGTCATGATTTTCACCGATTCGGTCACTATGATGACCAGCTTTCTAGAACGGAACGGCATCGGCTGGTATCTGGGGCAATAGAAGAAAAACGAATTCTTTTAATCCCTGCACTATTCAAGGCATTGCTCTTTTTGTTCTTCTTTGCCCTCGCCTTCTATTCTTCCGCATTCATCCGCATTGGCATGCAACGATCTGAACAAGAAAGCCAATAACGAAGTTTGGCAGGTCGGTGAGGTCTAAATAAATGGCGGGAAATTTAGCACCATTCGCCGGTTTTGCAGACCCGGACGTCCTGAGGGGTAGGGATGGATTGGGGGATTGGGTGAGAAACAGGGATAGGATTTGAGAAAGCGCGGTCTGACTCACACCAATTACCAATTGCGCAGGAAGTGCTCGGGGGTGGGGACTGAGTTGTGGGAGGAGAGGTCATCTGGGTAAGGCCCGTGTCAGATACTATACCAGCGTGGGTAAGAGTGGAGGAGGCAGTGTCCGGGAGTAGATCCCCCTTTGCCAGGAGTTGTGGAGCTTGGGAATCCGGTTTGGCTGCCGACTTCGAAAGAGCTGCCACAAGCTGAGGATGTTCCGCTTGCAGAGAGGCTAACCGAATTTGTGCTTTTGAATGATAGGTGTGGTTTGGATAGTGTTGGATTAAGGCGACCAACCAATCCTGCGCCCATTCTTCGATGCCCAAGTCCTGATAGGTTTCCGCCAAGAGGTACATGGCGTCCCCGGCCATATTCAGGTCGGGATATTCCTGAATGATCTTTTCGAATCGGTGAGCGGCGGCTAGATACGAATTCCGCTTCAGGTAGAATTCCCCCACCATGAGATGCCGTTGGCCGAGCAGTTCCCGACAGGTGTGAATGGTTTGTTGGGCTTCAGCCTGGTAGCGGTTTCCGGGGAACTCTTCCAATAACTTTTTATAGGCCGTTATCGCCTGATTCAAAGGTTCGGGATCCCGATCCACCGTTCGGAATTGTTTAAAGTGGCTGACCCCAATTTTAAATTGGGCGTAGGGGGCCAGTACGTGGTTCCGATGTAAATCCAGGAAATGTTTGTATTCAACGATGGCTTCCGCGTAGGATTCCTTTTCGAAATACGATTCGGCCCGTTTCATGATGACATTCGGATCATAACTCATTTCCACTGTATCGCCCACGAATATTTGTTCGTCAGTGGTGCTGATGGCTGTACCCGAATCCACGGGGGTGTGAGACTGTTCATGGGTTGTACTACAAGCCGCCAGAACCCAGGTTGCCAGGAGGCAGGCCAATAGCCCTGTCGTGAGACGGTGACCTGACATAGGGAGTTTGGGGCTTCGGGCAGTCGGTGGATTGGTCGGGTGTTTTGTGGTCATAGATAGTGCTGTACCTTTATACAAGAATCGGACCATCAGGATAAAGACTGAAATATGATAATTTTACGAAAATGTAACATAGAAATATGTCTCACAATTGCCACGGATGGCATGGAAAGTACAGACGGAAGTTCTTCCCCAATAGCGAGAGTTTGGACAAAAATGAAGGAATGTAAGTCATGAGTTTTGGCTCCAGGATTATTGGAACCGGTTCGTTTCTTCCAAGTCGGGTGGTCACGAATCAGGAAGTCAGCCGGTTGCTTGATGTCGAGCCTGACTATATTGAACGTGTGTCCGGTATCCGGACCCGCCACTGGGTTTCTCCGGGGGAAGATTGTTCCTGGTTGGCAGAACAGGCTACAAGACAGGCTCTTGAGGATGCTCATGTGGCGCCGGAAGATTTGGATGCCATTGTGCTGTCTTCCACTTCCCCTGACATGCTCTTTCCCTCAACGGCCTGTCTGCTCCAGGGCCGCTTGGGGATCAAAGGCATGCCCGCATTTGACGTGGCCGCCTCCTGCTCGGGGTTTTTATATGGATTGTCGATGGCCGACTGTCTTATCCGTTCCGGGCAATATCGACGGTGTTTGGTTGTGGCAGCCGAGGTCAAGTCCCGTTCATTGGACTTGAACGATCTCAGTACGGCTATTTTATTTGGAGACGGGGCGGGAGTAGCTATTCTGGAGCGTTCCTCACAGGCTGACATGGGGATTGTCAGTATTCGTCTTCATGCGAATGGGGCGTTTCATGATTTGATCAAAATTGCAGGAGGCGGCTCACGCCGACCGTTATCTTCCGCAGTATTGGAGGAGCGGGGCCATACCCTGAGGATTCAAGGTTCGAAAATTTACCGGGTGGCTGTCCGTCAATTGGCTCAGGCCGTCAGGGAGCATGTGACTGAAGAAAAATGGGAGCTGGGGCAATTGGATCACGTTATTTTTCACCAGGCCAATGGCCGTCTCATTGCCCAAGTGTGCAAGGCCCTTGGCACACCGGCAGACCGCTGTTTTTCTATTATTGAGAATCTCGGAAATGCTTCGTCTGCGTCCCTTCCCATCGCTATGGATCAGGCAAATCGGTCTCACCGACTGAAGCCAGGCCAACGGGTGCTCTTGGGAACCTTCGGGGGCGGGTTGACCTGGGCCACAGCTCTTGTACGATGGGGATAACTCAAAGGGTGCAAAACAGTCAGTTCGGGTGATTCCGACTATGGTGATTGAAAGGACGGCCTTCTATTGACGATGGATTTCCATTTAGCCTATCGTGGCCTGCTAAGATTCGAAGACTTCGATTCTTTTGAGGGAGGATACCTTGAAAATATTTCTGTCTAATCCCAGAGGGTTCTGTGCCGGTGTAGATCGTGCGATAGAAATCGTCGATTTATCACTGAAAACCTATGGAGCACCGATTTATGTCAGGCATGAAATCGTGCATAGCCGGCATGTGGTCGCCTCTTTGCGCGATAAGGGCGCCATTTTTGTTGAAGAACTGGGAGAAGTGCCGGACGGGGCCATCGTGATTTTTAGTGCTCACGGGGTTGCCAAAAGCGTCTGGGAAGAAGCCAAGCGAAGGAATTTGAAAATCATTGATGCCACCTGTCCCTTGGTCATCAAGGTCCATAATGAGGTGAACCGGGATTATACCAACCAGTATGAACTGATCCTGATCGGCCATGCCGGACATCCTGAGGTGGTCGGCACGTTGGGTCAGGTGCCTGATAAGTTCCACCTGGTGTCTTCCGTGGAAGATGTCGAGGTCTTGCAAGTGGAAAATCCCCTTCATTTGTCCTATGTGACCCAGACGACCCTCAGCGTGGACGAGTGTCGGGATATTGTGGAGGCTCTCCATCGACGGTTCCCGGGAATCAAAGGCCCACACCAAGAAGATATTTGCTATGCCACCCAAAATCGGCAAAATGCGGTGAAGGAGCTGTCCCAGCATGTCGATGTAATTTTGGTGATTGGATCCCCGAATAGCTCGAATTCCAATCGTTTAAAGGAGTTGGGTGAACGGTGTGGGATTCCCTCCTATCTGATTGATTCGTATAAAGATATCAAGCCAGAGTGGTTGGAGGGAGTTCGCGCGGTGGGAATTGCTGCTGGAGCTTCGGCCCCGGAAGTACTGGTGACTCAAGTGGTGAAGTTTTTAAAAGAACAGGGTGCCGATTCCCTTGAGGAACTCACCGTCGTGGAGGAAGACGTGGAATTTCTTCTCCCGAAAGAATTGTTAATGGCCAAGGGTAGGCCCTAAACATGTCATTTATGTCCGCCTCACTATTGTAAAATCTTTACCCTCCTACCTTTAATTACAAAACATCCCGAGAAGTCCGACCTCAAGTCTAGTTCGGGTTTCAATTGTTGACTCCGCTTTACCTGCAAGCCAAAAAGCGCGAAATGACGATCTTTACAATATGTTGAATGTAGCCTTGGTATGGCCTACTGCATTTTGTGTGTTTTTTTGATATTTAGCACTTATTATGGTAAAGATTAGCCTTCCATCCTTTGCCATTCCACTGTTTTGAGGAGGTCGTATGTATCTGCGAACTCTGGTCGTCAATGGGTTTAAGTCATTTGTGGAAACCAAACTGGATTTTCCTAAGGGGATTACCGCAGTGGTTGGACCCAATGGCACCGGTAAGAGCAATATTGTCGATGCCATTCTCTGGGCGATGGGTGAACAGAGTGTCAAAAGCTTGCGAAGTGAACGCATGGAAGATGTCATCTTCAATGGCACGGAACAGCGGAAACCTCTTGGGATGGTGGAAGCTTCCTTGGTGTTTTCCGATGTCTCGCCACGTGACCTGGAGCCCATTTCCGCCATTTTAGAGGATCTCGAACAACCGACCGAGGTTATGCTGACCCGGCGGCTTTTCCGGGATGGAGAAAGTGAATATTTGTTAAATAAAATCCCCTGCCGGTTGAAGGATATACGCGGGTTTTTGTGGAATGTGCGTGCGGGAACACGCGGCCAATCGGTAATCGAGCAGGGCAACATTGAACAGTTATTGAATGCCTCTCCCCAGGAACGCCGGGAATTTATCGAGGGGACGGCCGGAATAATCCGGTATAAAAAACAAAAGGCCGAAGCCCTTAGGAAATTGGAAGGAACAGAAAATAACCTGTTGCGGGTCAGGGATATCCTGGGTGAAGTTCGGCAGCAATTGAAGACCCTCAACCGTCAGGCCAAACAGGCTGAGGAATATCAAAACCTGCAGCGTGAAGCTCGCGAATTGGAAGTCCAGATTCTTTCTTTGGATTTTCGAAGATTGTTTTACCAGCAGCAAGGGTTTGAAGCCGAATTACAGGAGTCTGAAAACCAGGAATTGGCATGCGTGGCGGAAGAGGCTCGTTTCGCGGCCGAACGAGAGGAACACCAATTGGCCTTATCGGCCACCGGAGAAGCTCTGGCCGAGACGCAGGAACAGCTACGGGATGTTGATCGCCGGTTATCCCAAGGCTTGACCACTATTCAGGTAGAGCGTCACCGTTTGGAACAATTGGGACAACAGCATGAGCAGGTTATGGAGGATCGACGTCGTCTGGAGGGGGAGTCGCAATCGGCCCAGGAAATTCTGGCGACGGTGAGAGAACGGATGGCTCAAATTCGTTGTGAAATCGAAAGTATTTCTTCTTCGGTGGCGGAAGGGGATGAAAAAATGGCGGTTCTGGTGGCGCGTCGAAAGGACACCGCCGAGGTTGCGGAACGAGGGCGGGAAAAAATATTAGGATTGGCCGTGGAACAGACAAATATGGAAAACCGCTTGCAAGCGGCGGTAACCGGGCAGCATGCCTTGCAACGTCGTCTGGAACGACTGGCTTCGGATGTTCTTCAATCCCAGACTGACCAGGCCAAGCTTCATGCCGAAGGCGAAACGCTACTTCAACAACGGGTAGCCCTGGAAGAGCAACTGGAACTTCTTAAGAGAAGTCAAGAAGAATTGGAGGTGACATTACAAAGTCACCGTGAGTCACGCGAGGACATTGATGAGAAATTATTGGAATTGCAGACCCAGATGGCCGGGACGGATTCTGAATGGCGTGCGCTTCAGGGGATTTTTCATGAAGAACTGGGCTATGGGTCGGAATCTGCCGATTCCGAATCTTCCGTGCGGGGAAATTGTTCGGCCATTCAAGCGGCTTTGGCTGAACGGATGGAAGTGCCCGAGAATGTGGAGAAAGCCATTGAAGCGGCATTGGGCAGGCAATTGCGAGCCTGGCTTGTTCAATCTCCTTACGAGGCCGAGCAAACCATCGGGCAGTTCAAGCAGCACCGGTTGGGCCGAGGGAGCTTTATCCCTTTGAATCTTCATCAGGTATCAGGGGCCGGTCAGCCTGGGTGGTGGTCGGCCATCCAATCAGACCCCAGGGTGAAAGGGCTGGCCGTGGAACGGGTGCAGGTCGATGAATCCTTGCGGGGAGTCGTGTGTTCATTATTGGGGGAAACGGTCATTGTGGAAACGTTGGCCGGGGCGTTGGCGTTGATGGAGACCCATCAATGGTTTATGGGCCAGGGCCCTTTAATCGCGACGTTAGATGGGGAATTGGTCTATTCCTCAGGAGTTATTGTTGGTGGCTCGGACAATGAATCTGGCGGATTATTGCATCGACGTCGGGAAATCTTGGAATTGGAGCAACGGCTGCAGAATCTTTCACTGGAAGTGGAAGCGGTCAAACTCAAAAGAAAAGATTTGTGTGAAAACATCGAATCCGTCTCTCGGCAGATTGAAGACGCCACGTCGGTGATTCGTGAAACCGAGATTCAATGGGTAACGGTCAAAAGAGAAGGAGCTTCGCGGGAACAGGCTCTGCCGGAGTTGCTGAAAAAAATGCAAATCCTTGGCCATGAACAGGAGACCGAAGGGATTGAACTCGCACGGATGCAACAGGAAGAGGAGGATCTGCGTCAACGGCTGACCGGTCTGGAAGAAATCCGAGCACAAGAGGATCGTAGCCTTCGAGAGGGGTTGGCCTCCCTGGAATCCCTGAATTTGGAATATCAATCATTGGTTGATAGCGTGAATGAGATACGGGTGAATTATCAAACGTTAAAAACCCGTTGGGATCATGAACAAGGGCAGGTAGAGCGGATCGAGCGGGAAGAGGATAATCGGAAAAATCGGTTGGTTCAACTTGATCAGCAGTTAGAGCAACTCTTCCTCACGAGCCGGAAGAGCCAGGATGAGCGTCTGAAAGCCGAGGAGTTGGTGGAATGGTTGCAGGAGAAGCAGAATGAACTGGCTGAAGAGTTACGGGAACGTCAAAACCGTCATGCTGACATCACGCAGCAGGTTAAGCAATGCGAGAAGTTGATGGCGGATTCCAGAGATTCTCTCTCCAAAATATTTAAAGCCCGGGTTCCGATCGAAAGTCATCTGGCTGAAGTCCGGACGAAATTGCAAGGGGTCAGGGAGACACTGGAGTTGACCTATGAAATGGTCACGGATGATTTAGTGAATCTTGAGAGTGATGAAATCGTTCAGGGAGAGGAATCGGTTCCTACTGCCGGGAACATGGCTTCTCCTGAGGCCTGGCGAGAACAGCTGCAACAGATTCGAAAACGGCTGGAACGGATCGGGCCGATCAATTTGGCCGCGATCGAAGAGCATCAACAGTTGGAAGAGCGGTATCAATTTTTGTTGGCGCAGGAAAACGATTTGGCCAATTCGATTCAGTCACTCCAGGAAATTATTCAACGACTAAACCATACGACCAATCGCTTATTCGAGGAGACCTTCCAGGAGCTGCAGGTGAAATTCAGTGAAGTCTTTTCCGCGTTGTTTGCCGGTGGTCGCGCGGAATTAGTTTTGGTTGAGGAGACCGTGGAGGGGGCTGATGGAGAGGTCACCCATCTGGAGCCTGGGGTCGATATCGTGGCTCAACCACCGGGAAAGCGGTTGAAAAATCTCAGTATGCTTTCAGGTGGGGAAAAAACCTTGACGGTCATGGCGTTGTTGTTTGCCAGTTTTTTGATTCGTCCCAGTCCCTTTTGTGTATTGGATGAGGTCGATGCTCCTCTGGATGAAAATAACGTAGTCCGGTTCGGGCAATTCCTTCGGCAAATGGCCGACTGCTCGCAGTTTGTATTGATTACCCATAACAAGCGGTCCATGGAAATTGCCGACTCGCTATTTGGGGTGACAATGGAGGAGCCTGGAGTGTCTAAGCTGGTTTCAGTCCGTTTACAGGATCTTCAAGAGGTGGGATAGATTTCCTGAAGTCCGGCTGAAGAGATAGAAAAAGCCCCTTCCTTTCGTTGAAAAGGAAGGGGCTTTTTTTGATAAAAAATTTTGGCGTTGTATGAACTAATTGCGAACGCCACTCCAGACTTTGGCCGCGTCGATTTCTTTGTCCGGATTCAGTTCTTTGGCCTTGTTCAGGAGGACCTCTGTCGTCTCAGGGATGGCCGGGTCAGGTATGCAGCAATCATCAACCGGGCACACAGCCGCACATTGCGGCTCGTCGAAGTGACCGACGCATTCGGTGCATCGCTCATAGGTAATGACATACACGGTATCTCCATCACCCTGACCTTCGCCCACTTGATGGCCTTTTTCCTCCGCCGCACTCCGCGTTTCAAAAATGGCTTCGTTAGGGCATTCCGGGAGGCAAGCTCCGCAATTAATGCATTCTTCAGTAATCAGTAACGACATGATTCGAGTTCCTCCTTATCCACTAATAAAAAGGGAATTTCTGTTGGCTCGCGCCCTTCAGAAGAGTTTTTCTCAACTAGAACGATGGTGCTTCAGACTATGACCTTAGAAGGGCATTCTACCGATTGAAATTTCAGGCCGTCAACGGCACAGAAGACCTAGGAATAAGCCATTTGGTCTGGTCAGCCTCAAAAGGAACGGGAATGGCAATTCAGCGAATATGCCCAGTCGAGGATGGTAGGGTTTTACCCTAAAGCGTGTTATGCTGAGTTTTTCGTCAGCCTCATTCATTTTCATGGTTCGAGCTGAGACCTCTAAATAGAAATCGTGATCTTTTTCTCAAATTTCACCTAACGGAAAAACTCCCTTCGCCGGTATGGCTTCCACAAAGTTGTCCGTCAGTGCCTCCTATCTGTCTTTAACGTGTGCCGCTATGGTGTGGGGCGGATCGGTGGTGGCCCAAAAAGTCGCTCTTGGTCCTTTTTCTCCGGTAGAAACCTCCGTATTTCGTGGTCTGGGAGCCTTGGCCATCCTCATCCCTTTGTGGTTGTGGACGGAGGGAGCCTTTGTCTTTTCCAAACAGGATTGGAAAACGTTTTTTGTTTTAGGATTAGGGGTGCTAGGAAACCATCTTCTGATTCTGTTTGGTTTGCAATTTATCGGTGCCGGAGCGGCGGGTGTCATTATTGGGGCCAGCCCGGCTATTACGGCTTTTTTGTCCTCGCTCATTCTTAAGGACATCTCCCTGCGGGTCATCTGGGTGGGATGCCTGGTCTCGTTTGTCGGAGTCCTGTTCATCACCGGGAGAAGCGGCATTGAAGGCGTGGGCTCCAATCCACTGTTGGGTGGAGGGCTGGTGCTTTCGGGTCTCGTTTGTTGGGCACTGTATACCATTGGGTGCCGAAGGACGATGGAACGGTTTTCGCCTCTGGCCGTAACCTGGATGACGTTATCGGTATCGTTGATATTCGAAGTTCCTCTTCTGCTTATCAATCACAAAGTGCTGGAGTCAGGACTTGAAGTCGTTCCGTTGTCCGGCTGGGTCGCGCTGCTGTACGTCATGGTGTTTGCCACCGCTGTGGGCCAGCAAGCCTGGCTCTATGGCGTGGAAGGGGTTGGTCCTTCCCGTGCAGGAATATTTGGGAATTTAATTCCCGTGTCTGCCTTACTTTTTTCATTCATGATTTTGGGGGAACCGGTTGGCTTCAGGGAATTAACTGGGATAGGATTGATTGTCTTTGGCGTGTGGCTGGTGGATCGCCAATCCCGTGAGGAACTTGGTCGCATCACCCCTCCCCAGGTAGAGATTTTAGAAGAAAGAGAGAAAACCTGATGTTGAAAGAACGAATCGAAGAGGTGACTAAACTCAATGAACTATTTTATCGGGCCTTTGAAAGTTTGGATGTAGCCCTTATGGATAAAATCTGGGCGCATCAAGAATATGTCACCTGCATCCACCCTGGATGGAGCATTCGAGTCGGGTGGCCGGCAGTGCGGGATTCTTGGGTGGTGATTTTCAATAACACCTTTTCAATGAAATTTGAATTGACGGAATTACAAGTGCAAGTGGCTGCCGATGTGGCCTGGGTTATTTGTACGGAGAATATTACCAGTCGGGTCGGCGAAGATCCCCAGAGTAGCCGCGTAGTGGCGACGAATTTATTTGAACGCATCGGCGATGAATGGAAAATCATTCACCACCATGGCTCTCCGCTGATGGAGTAGGTGATGAAATGGGCTCGGTGACGTGGGGTTCCGGTGAGTCAAAAGGCCTGGCCCAAGGCTTGTGTTACGAGGCAGATGATGCGGTTACGGCTTTGGCCCATTCGTCAACTGTTGCGTCCCGCTCCTCCATAGGAAGCGCGCTATATTTTTTGAACATTCCCAGGCCCCCTTTTTTCTTTCGCCAGCCCACAAAAAGAAGGAAGTGTTCCTTGCAGAGTGCCCGCGTTCCTGCGGGGGCATAGAGAGGCTCGGTACATCCACCTATTAAACACGATTCGGTACTCATCTTCTATCGCCCTTTCAAAGTGTATATGAATGACTTAACTTTTAATTTAATCGTTGAACCTGGTCAGTATGCCCAACAAAACCATCCGAAGGCAATGGGGAGATATTGAATACGTAAAAGTCAGGGCATCAAGCACGATTGCCTTGCTTTCCGTGATAGATGAAGGGTATCGTTACCCTCTTTTGTGTTACGGAGGTCATGCAGCCTTTGTAAAAATAGACTGATTTTTATTTGAAAGGAGACGGAGAGTGTTGACTGCTAAAGATGTATTTGAAAAAGTCAGGGAGGCCGCATTGGGTGCCACAGATGCGGATGAACGGCCTCTGCAAATTGATTATGACGGACTTGAAAAGAAGATTGGACAGGCATTGAGTGGACGAAAAATCGATTTGCTTCATGTAAATCAATTTCTTCCGGAAGGATATGAGGATCAAGGCCGATTGAACGCAGTCCTTTGCACACAGGGTGGGGTGTTGTTTGATCTGGTGATCGGCGACAATTATTTCCGTTACGATATTTTTTCCTGTTCCGACCTGGATAAGATTCAAATGATTGACGGGACCTGGGATAATACCGAAAATCGCACACAGGACGCCTTTTTGAGTTTACGATTGATGCATGGGGACGAGGCCCATATTTTGTTGGCCCTGAAAGATGAACAACGTTCTTCCGTCTTTGACTTTGCCGCAAAAGTCGGAGAGGGACGTCATCCCGAAAAATAGCGGGATGAAATTGTGTGCTCGTGCAGGGTTTCCTGTCTAGGCAGCGGATTTTTTCTAAGAAGTCTTTTGGAATGGTAGGGTTGAAACGACTGCGGGGATTTTGATCCCATCTGTTTCGATTTCCAATGGTGTGGCGGGTTTGGTAAAGTCTCGAAGGGGAAAGCCCAGGGCAATGGGTTTTCCAAGAAGGGGAGAAAAGATTGCGCTGGATACCCAACCTACCTCGCGGGTCCCGGAAAAAATCTTGGATCCTCTCGCAGGAATTACCCGGTCAGGCGAGTCAATCACCAATCCAACCAGGCGACGTTTAATGGCCCCATAGGTGTCCATCCGAGCTACCACCTCCTGTCCTGGGTAGCACCCTTTGGTCAGACTGAAGGTTTTCCCTTCCATGTTGGCCTCCGGGGGAACGATTTGTTCGTTGACCTCAACTCCCAATCTGGGGATTCCAGCTTCGATTCGCAGCGTTTCCAACGTTCGGTATCCGAGAGGTGAGCCGCTCTCTTGTTGAACGGTTTTGAGAAGGAGTTCCCAAAGAGGGAAGAGTGCCTCTTTCGGCACAAATATCTCATAGTCTGGAGACCGGGTTTCTTGGGTTTTAGCCACGAATCCATTCAGGGCTTGAAACTCAAAAGGCAGACCATGTAAATGCTCCAGTCCACCCACATTGATAGCCAGGGCCTGTTGGATGACGGTATGGGCTTTGGGCCCTGTTACCAGGAAAATTCCCCACATGTCCATGCCATTGTGTATTCTGGCCTTGGTTCCATAAAGAAGGAATTTTTTGAGAGCTTGGTATGTTTGGTCGCCGACTTCCCCGACATCCTCCAAGAAAAGCGATTCTGGCCTCATATACACTCGAAAATACGAAAGGATTTTACCTTTATGGTTCATAAAGGTAGATAGGGTCCCCTGACCCGGTTGAAGGGGAAGGATATCTTGACTGATGATACTCTGCAGCCATTTGATCCGGTCCTCCCCTGTGACCAAACAGGTGCCTCGATGGGACAGGTCGGCGATCCCGACTGTCTGGTGAGCGGCTTGGTATTCCGCATCCTGGTGGCCATAATGGGATGGGATTTCCCATTCCTCATTGATGACCTCAAATGTGGCGCCTGAAGCGTGGTGTCGGTCGTGGAGTGGTAAATGCTTCATGATGTGGGTGAGGAGATCAGTTCTTCCAGAAGCGCAAGTGTCCGCGCGGAAAATTCATTGCGGGAGACGATTTTATCGATGCCGAGATCTTTGGCCAATTTCCAGGTCGTGATTTCCTCATGGTTGGCAAAGGCCAGGATGGGAATATCTTGAGTCTGGGCGTTGGCTTTGACTTCACGTAACCAATCCGGGACGTTCAAGCGGTCATCATTCATATTGGCAATGATGGCCTTTGGGGGTTGGTCTCCCATTTTACTCATCCAATCATCCGTGCTCCGTAACCGTTCAAGGGTATAGCCTTGAGGACGAAAGGCATCACGGATTTTCGTATAAAAGAATATATCGCTGACCGCGACAAGTAATGTCTGAGGGGTCGTCATTCCGGTTCTCCAAATTCCTTAGTTCATTAACGTCAATATTCGTAGCAAGGATTGCTTGGCAGTTTTGTATTCCGGATTCAACGCCAGGGACTTTTTATACGATTCCACTGCTAGGTCCCATTTCCCTTTCCGTTCATAAATCCGGCCCAAATTCATATGCGGGAAGGCTGGATTCTCATACCGTTTCGCTTTTGCCGCCTTTTCCAGCCACGGAATGGCCTCCTCCAATTGATTCAATTCAATTAAATAAGCCCCGATATCATTATAAGGATTTCCAAAATCGGGATCCTGCCGGATAGCCCGATGGCATTCCTCAATGGCATCGTTCAACTGCCCCATAAAGCTATAGGTCCATCCCAGAAAGGTATGGGCTTCTGCAGTTGGAAATATCTCTATGGATTGCTTGTAGAGGTCGACGGCTTCTTCCAACTGTCCTTTCATTTGGAGTTCGTATCCTCGTTGGAAAAGATTCCAGGCCTCGTGTTTATCCTCGTCCTTGCCCTCGCCCTGGTTTAAAAAATCTTGTTGGTCCATGGGTATCACATGCCGGTATCGGTCAACAGAGGATACGGCTATTCTCCTTTAAGTTTTTGTCGAACAAGTTCCGCAGCTCGCCGACCGGAAAGTAACATGGCGCCGAAGGCGGGTCCCATACGGGGTGACCCGTCTACGGCGGCGACTGCCAGACCGGTTATGAAGCAATTGGGATAGATTTCACGGGTGTTTTCCACGACCAGTGCCTCCGAACGTGCTACCCACATTGCGCCGTTTCCAGGGATTTTTTGATAGAGATTTCTTTTATTGAGCAGATCCACCACAATGGCGTCGTGTCCGGTTGCGTCGATGACCACCTGACTTTCCAACGCAATGGGGTCCACATGGATGATATTGTGGCCAACCATTTCGGTGGGAGAGTTGTTGACCACGACCCCTTCAAGCTTTTGATCCTGTCGCAAGATCAGATCGACGACCTTCGTTAAATTGAGGACCTTCACCCCGGCTTCATACGCTGCGGAAATGAGGCGGCTGGTGGCATGGGGCGGGTCCACGATGGTCATGCCTGGACAGTCTTTGATTGGCTTAAAGGGAATCCCCAGTTCCTCAAGGATCAAGTGAGCGGGTTCGCAAATGGTGGCTTTATTCATCAGATAGCCTCCGGACCAGAACCCTCCTCCCAACGCCAGGCTTTGCTCAATCACTAAGGTTTTAAAACCTGTAGCGGCCAAGTCCCTGGCGCAAATTAAGCCTGAAGGACCGGCCCCGACAATAATAATGTCGCTTTCAATCAAACTGTCAAATTCTTTGAAATATTCCCGGGCGATCTGACGTGTCACATCTCGCTCTCGCAATGGGGCCACGTGTATCGGATTCATAAGGTTACTCTCGCTCTTCTTTGGGTGGGTGGTCATTTTATCGTGGTGTGGAGCCGATCTGGGCTGGATTCACATACAAATCTCCACCGGCTTTTCTAAATTCCTCTGATTTTTCCTGCAGGCCTTTGGCCAAGGCCGCTTTCTCCGATAATTTTTGTTGGGCAGCATAGTCCCGGACATCCTGGGTGATTTTCATTGAGCAGAAATGAGGTCCGCACATGGAGCAGAAATGCGCGATCTTCGCTCCTTGTGCCGGTAGGGTAGCGTCATGGTAACTCTGCGCGGTTTCGGGGTCGAGGGAAAGATTAAACTGATCCTGCCATCTGAATTCGAAACGGGCATTAGAGAGCGCATTATCCCGGATCTGGGCCCCCGGATGGCCTTTGGCCAAGTCAGCCGCGTGGGCCGCGATTTTGTAGGCAATGACTCCATCCTTCACGTCTTCCTTATTGGGAAGCCCTAAGTGTTCCTTGGGGGTGACGTAACACAACATGGCACAGCCGTACCATCCAATCATGGCTGCCCCAATCGCTGAAGTGAGATGGTCGTATCCCGGCGCAATGTCTGTAGTGAGCGGTCCCAGTGTATAAAACGGGGCTTCGTCGCAGGCCTGGAGCTGCTTGTCCATATTTTCTTTGATGAGCTGCATGGGAACATGCCCCGGGCCTTCAATCATGACCTGAACATCGTGCTTCCAAGCAATTTTGGTCAATTCCCCAAGGGTTTCCAATTCGGCGAATTGCGCCTCGTCGTTGGCATCGGCAATGGATCCCGGCCGCAACCCGTCCCCTAAACTGAAAGAGACATCGTAACTCTTCATGATCTCACAAATTTCTTCGAAGTGCGTGTAGGTGAAATTTTCCTGATGGTGAGCCAGGCACCATTTAGCATGAATGGAGCCTCCTCGAGAGACAATGCCAGTCATGCGGTTCGCGGTCATGGGTACATAGGCCAATTTCACGCCGGCATGAATGGTAAAATAGTCCACCCCCTGCTCGGCCTGTTCAATCAGGGTATCACGGTAGACATCCCAGGTAAGCTC
Organism: Nitrospirales bacterium; assembly: GCA_050248735.1. GTDB lineage: Bacteria > Nitrospirota > Nitrospiria > Nitrospirales > UBA8639 > JACKFE01. The sequence continues at coordinate 153,613 of JBFWRU010000001.1, forward strand.
TTCAGGCTTGCCTCCGACTTTTTCCAAGGCCTGATAAATGGGCACGGTGCCGATCGGAACAGGGGAATTTCTGATAATCCATTCACGGGTTTCGTGAATATTTTTCCCGGTGGATAAGTCCATGACCGTATCCGCACCCCACCTGATGGACCAGATAAGCTTTTCCACTTCTTCTTCAATGGAGGACGTTACGGCCGAATTGCCAATATTCGAATTGATTTTGACAAGGAAATTTCGCCCGATGATCATGGGCTCGATTTCAGGATGATTGATATTGGCCGGAATAATGGCCCGGCCCCTGGCGATCTCATCCCGGACAAATTCCGGAGTGATGATCGACGGAATAGTCGCTCCCCAGGCATTTCCCGGATGTTGACTCACGCCGCGCTGTTGATGGGGCGGTGTGTTGCCGTTGGCGGCCCTGGCTTGATTTTCACGAATGGCAATGAACTCCATCTCTGGGGTAATGATGCCTTTGCGGGCATAATGCAACTGCGTGACATTGCGGCCCGGCTGAGCCCGAAGGGGTGGCCGGCGCAGATTGAAGCGAATCGATTGAAGGCTTGGATCGGTGGCCCGCTTTCGTCCATAAAGGGAGGTGACTTCGGGAAGTTGTTCGACGTCTTGTCGTTCCATGATCCAGTCTTTTCGAAGAGGCGCCAAGCCTTTCCGAACGTCAATGAGAACCTTCGGATCGGTATAAGGGCCGGACGGATCATAGACTTCAACGGATACCCTAGCCCCCTGGCTACCATCCTGATCCGAAGAGGAGACCTGAATCTCTCGCTTGGGAACCCGGATGTCGGGTCTGGAGCCTGTTTCATATATTTTGGTGGAACCCGGAAAGGGTTGAATCGTCATTGAGGATGACGGCGTGCGATTCTCTGGCGCTATAAGAGGCCGCGAAGAATCTGCAGGCGAAAGAGGTTTGGTTTGTGGTGGTGTCATGGATGCCCTCTCTTGGTGATTGTAAGAAGAAGGGGAGTGTTTAAAGGAAGAATCAAAAAAAAAGCCGCCTCTCTGACAGAAGTAAAGAGTGCGGCTTCCTTGCTGATCGTCTTTTCGTCCTGCTTCCCTACGCTGGTATTATCCAGGTCAGGTCGTGAGGGTCGTCCCCATGTCGGGACTCTCAGCATGCTGCACCCCTAGCCATTCAATGGTAAACGTGGTTCCTTTTGTTTGTCAAACGTGGTAGGTGAGTATTGAGAGCTTCAAATTGTTGGGGAAAGAAATGGCTTTCTCACCTGTCATGTAGTTTGTTAGAGTGAAAGACTGTTTCTTGATTTCCCTAAAATACGGGGTAAGATCTACAGACACCAACGCATTGCGACAAGTAGGCATCTTTATACAGAAATGACAACACTGACCGAGCTTCCCATTACCGACTATCAAACGCTCTCTGAACAGGAGGTGTTTGATCGTATAGCCGAGGCCAAGGCGAAATTGGGCAAACAAGTCCTGATGTTGGGGCATAATTATCAACGGGACGAAGTCATTGTTCATGCCGATCTACGTGGAGATTCATTGCTGTTGGCCAAATATGCCGCTGAACGTTCGGAATTTCCCACCGTGGTGTTCTGCGGTGTGCATTTCATGGCCGAGACGGCCGATATCCTCAGCCGGTCTAACCAAACCGTCATTTTGCCCGATATGGCGGCCGGCTGTTCCATGGCGGATATGGCTTCGATGGAACAGGTGGATGATTGTTGGGATCGGCTGGGCCGGGCTTTTCCTGTGGAAGAACAGGTCACACCGATTGTGTACGTTAATTCCGCAGCCTCCCTCAAGGCCTTTTGTGGTGAACATGGTGGGGTAACCTGCACGTCCTCCAATGCTAAAGCCATCATGAATTGGGCGTGGGCCCGGCGTGAGAAAATCCTGTTTTTTCCTGATGAACATTTGGGGCGGAATACCGCGAATGCCATGGGGTTTCCTCGAGAAGACATGATTGTCTGGGACCCCTTTCAGCCCAATGGCGGCCACACTCGGGAAGCGCTCCAAAAGGCCAGGCTTATTCTCTGGAAGGGCCATTGCAGTGTTCATCAAATGTTCCAAGCTCCTCATGTCGATTACTTCCGCAAGCAATATCCCGGCGTGCAGGTGATAGTTCATCCGGAATGTCATGAGGATGTGGTGAATAAGGCCGATCTTGTCGGTTCCACGGAATTTATTATCCGAACGGTCACTGGAGCTGCACCAGGAACCATTTGGGCAGTGGGAACCGAGTTAAATCTGGTGAACCGACTGAAGCAGGAGCAAACGGATAAGCAGATTTTTTTCCTGTCTCCCATGGTCTGCCGGTGTGCCACAATGTTCAGAATCGACGGCCCGCATCTCTGCTGGACGATGGAAAATCTTGTGCAAGGAACTGTCGTCAACCATATCCAGGTTCCCGAGGATGACAAAGTGAATGCCAAGTTGGCCTTGGACCGCATGATGGCGCTGAGTTAAGTCGATTCATATTTATTATTTCCAGCCTCCCTTCTCGCTGATTCCCTTCTTGAAATTTTCAATATTTCCTTTTAAAGCTAATGGGTTATGAAGTGATGAGGTTTGACGGGTTGAAAGCCTCTGGCTAGAATGGGCCACTTGTTTAGCACCAGATTCGAGGCCACTCGTGAGGCGAATGCCTTAAGGACGCATAACGATGGATTATAAAGCCACATTGAATCTCCCACGGACCGAGTTTCCGATGAAGGCCAATTTGCCGCTGAAGGAGCCGGAGAGGCTGGCTTGGTGGGAGACCCAAGGGATTTACGGCCTTATTCAACAATCACGTGAGGGAAAACCGCTGTATATCCTGCATGACGGACCACCCTATGCCAACGGCCATATTCATATCGGGCATGCGCTGAATAAGATATTGAAAGATATCATTGTGAAGTCCAAGACCATGTCTGGCTTCCGCGTGCCCTATGTACCGGGGTGGGACTGTCATGGGTTGCCGATCGAACATCAGGTCACAAAACAGTTAGGTCCCAAGAAAAAAGATCTCAGTGCGGTTCAGCTCCGGACTTTGTGCCGGGAATATGCGGAAAAGTTCGTGGGAATCCAACGTGAAGAATTTCGACGGCTTGGGGTTTTCGGGGACTGGGACCATCCCTATTTGACGATGGATCGGGAATACGAGGCCACCATTGTTCGGGAATTCGGAAAATTTGTGGAAAAGGGACGGGTCTATAAGGGGCTCAAACCGGTCTTGTGGTGTACGGTGGACCAAACGGCGTTGGCGGAAGCGGAAGTGGAATATGAAGACCATGTCTCCCCATCCGTGTATGTGAAGTTTCCCTGTGTCCAATCGCCGGAATCGTTGTCAAAGCCGGGTTTCCTGAATCTTCCCTCGTTATCCTCATTGCCTGCCCTTTCGGTGGTAATTTGGACGACCACTCCATGGACGTTGCCCGCCAATCAGGCCGTGTGTGTCCATCCCGATCTGGAATATGTGGTGTTCCGTGTAGGACAAGAAGCCTATCTCGTGGCCGAGGGATTGCTGGAATCCTTTGTCAAAGCCTGCCGTCTTGAAGGGGGGGAAGTTCTTGGAAAGAGGCGCGGAAAGGAATTGGAAGGCATTACCTGTCATCCGCCATTTTCAAAGCGGGTCGTCCCTATTCTCAATGGTGATTTTGTCACCCTGGAGCAGGGAACGGGGTGTGTGCATATTGCTCCCGGCCATGGCATGGATGACTACCTGCTGGTCTTGAAATACAATAAGCCTGCTCTTCTCCATCTCCTGCCCGATCAGAAGCCCCTGGATATTCTTGTCCCCGTAGATGATGCGGGGAAATTTACGGCTGAATTTCCTGAGTGTGCGGGTACCCACGTTCTTGAGTCGAATGCAGGTATCGTCGAAGCGTTAAAAAAGAGTGGAAGACTGATCGGCGAACGAACGCTCGAACACTCGTATCCGCACTGCTGGCGTTGTAAGCAGCCGGTCATTTTTCGCGCGACTCATCAGTGGTTTGTCTCCATGGAGAAAGATGGTCTCAGGGAGAAGGCGCTCAATGAAATCGATAAAGTGCGTTGGATCCCCGAACGGGGGCGTGAACGCATTTACGGCATGATTCTCAATCGGCCTGACTGGTGCCTGTCGAGGCAACGGATGTGGGGAACGCCCATTCCGGTGTTTGCCTGCATGGACTGTGGAACTCCGTTAGCCGAACCCAAAATTATTCAACATGTGGCAGGCCAGGTGCAGGATGGCGGCTCCGATGTCTGGTTTAGTCGATCCGCAATTGAATTGTTGCCTCCTGGAACGAGCTGTTCTGCCTGTGGAAGCCAGACCATGAAAAAAGAACAGGATATTCTGGATGTCTGGTTTGAGTCAGGTATCAGTCACGCTGCCGTATTAAAAGTCCGGGAACCTTCCTGGTGGCCAGCGGATTTATATTTGGAAGGGTCAGACCAACATCGAGGCTGGTTTCATAGCGCCCTCCTGACGTCGGTGACTACGGATGATCGAGCCCCGTATCGTGCCGTGCTGACCCATGGGTTTGTGGTCGACGGCGAAGGGAAGAAAATGTCGAAATCCGCCGGGAACGTCGTGACGCCTCAAGAAATCATTAAGGACTCCGGAGCGGAAATCCTGCGACTGTGGGTGGCCTCACAGGACTATCAGGAAGACCTGCGAATTTCCAAAGATATCCTTAAGCAGTTAGTCGACGCCTATCGAAAAATTCGCAATACCTGCCGGTTTCTGCTGAGCAATTTGTATGACTTCGATCCGGCTCAGTATGCCGTGGCCCATGAACATTTGCCGGAACTGGATCAATGGGCACTGTGGCGGTTGGGACAGCTTGTGACCAATGTTCGGCGAGGATATGACCAGTTTCAATTCCGTCAGGTCATCCATGAAATTGATTACTTTTGCTCCACCGATATGAGCGCGACCTACCTGGATATTTTGAAAGACCGGCTGTATACCTTCCCGGCGAATTCTCCGCTTCGCCGTGGATCGCAAACGGTATTGCTTGAAATCGTTACTGCTCTTGCGAAACTCATGGCGCCGATTTTGAGTTTCACCTCGGAGGAAATCTGGCAGGTCTTACCGGAGGTTGCCCGGGGCGGGAATCAACTAAAGAGTATTCATATGGCCGAGTTCCCAACCGTTCCCACCGTTTTCCAAAGTCAGGACAAGCAGTCCTCCTGGAGTTATTTGTTGAAGGTCCGGGGTGTAGTCCAAGGCGCCCTGGAAAAGACACGGCGTGAAAAGGTTATTGGTTCTTCTCTTGAAGCCAAGGTGACGCTCAAGGCTTTGGAGCCCCATTCAGAAATCTTGTGCCGGTATCTCCCTGATCTATCCGCGCTCTTCATTGTGTCTGATGTGGACGTAAAGCCTGTTTCAACGTTGCCGAGTATGGAAGAGGGTCTGGTGGATTCAGGGCTTGGGATTGGCATTGAGGTGGCCCAGGCCGAAGGTACCAAATGTGAGCGGTGTTGGAATGTTCGACAGGATGTGGGAGGTCAGTCGTCCCACCCGACTCTCTGTGGACGCTGTGTGGAGGCCGTCGGGTGAATCAACAAATCCATCGATTTGTCTTGTTGGGGCTTGTGGCCTGCTCTATCGTGAGTGTGGACCAAATCACGAAGGCCTATATTGCGAATACCATGAGGCTTCATGAGACCATCTCTGTCATACCGGGGTTTTTTCACCTCACCTATATTCGAAATCCCGGTGCGGCGTTCGGGATCATGGGAACGACCAGTAGCGGCTTTCGGCTCATCTTTTTTTTTCTGACCTCTGTGTTCGCGATTGGGCTGCTCCTGACCATTTTCCTTCGGCTTGATCATCGGGATTGGTGGGGACAATTGACGATTGCCTCCATTTTTGGCGGGGCTATCGGCAATTTCATTGACCGGATCCAATATGGGGAAGTCATCGACTTTCTGGATTTTTTCGTCAAAGGCTATCACTGGCCTGCCTTCAATGTCGCGGATATGGCCATTAGTGTCGGCGTGTGTTCCTTGTTGGTGCTCTTTGCCTTTGATAAGCGCAGGTCGAACCTGACGCCGCAAGAAGATCCTCCCCTGTAAGCCTGTTTGAAAGGTTCCTCAATTGTCGGCTCATTTCCAATCTGTTCCGTTATGCGAAAGTGAAAAGTAGGAATGCGATACGATCTCAGCAAGTGATTCGATTCTATAAATGCCTCCATGTGGTAAATACCGACAACAGGTGAGGATGCCATGAACGCCTCATGGGTTATCATTGTGGCTGTGGCTGTCAGCATTGCGAATGAGCCTCAACCTCCCCTCAATCGGTGTCCGGATTCCGGGAAGCCGGTTCATGTCCATATCCATGGCATTCGGAATGCCCATGGAACGGTCAAGGCCGTATTGTATGGCCCGGACCCCAACGATTTTTTGGTCAAGGGGAAAAAGACTGATAAGGAGCGTGAGCCGGCCAGAGAGGGCACTATGACCCTATGTGTGGCGGCGCCAGATGTGGGTCAATACGCGGTAGTGATTTACCATGATGAAAATAACAACCACAAATTCGATCGGAATTGGATCGGATTGCCGATAGAGGGATTCGGTGTGTCCAACGATCCTTCCTTGTTCTTGGCGGCTCCGAATTTTGGGGAATCCAAGTTTGAAGTTAAAGAAGATATCACCCATATTTCGATAGAAATGAAATATTAATGGGAACCCAGGGGATTCCCTAAGCCATGAAAGCCGGTCCCAGGGACACAACCACCTTTTGTTTGAGGCTGTGTCATTTGCCAATCTATGGGCGCTATCAATTTAAGATCTGAAGAATCTCTTCCGCTTGCGAAAACCCGTTCATTCTGATGCGGTCCAGTTCTGTAAGTGAGCCAATCCGGGAAAAGATCAAACTGATGAGTAAAACCAAAACATGGGGGCTGAATGTCTTTCTGGTCTTGATCACCTTGTTGGTGATGTTCGTGCTCAATGAGGCCGCGTTACGGGTGTATTTCTGGGGATCCATCTTCCCAAAAACCAACGAAGTGAATCCTCTGATTCCTCATCCGACAAGAGGTTTTGCCTTCAGGCCTGATACGGTCTCCTGGCACCAGGAACTTGATTTTACCGTACCGGTAAAGGTGAATAGTCAGGGGTTGAGGGGAGAGGAAATTGGACCCAAAGACGCCAAGAAAAGGATCTTGATCATTGGCGACTCGACGACATACGGCAGCGGGGTTACTCAAGAAAACATAATCCCCTCGCTTTTAGCTGAGGATTTGGACCCCAATAACGTCGAGGTCGTGAACGGTAGTTTTACGACGTATAACACGGTTCAAGAACTGTTATTTTTAGAGGAGGAAGGTCTGGCCTTTAGACCGGACCTCGTGCTGTTAGCCTTTAGTCCCAATACCGATATTCAGGCCAATACCCTTTCCCTTCAACAGTTGGCTCAAAAGCATAACCGTCGGCCGTATGCCACACTCACCCCGCAAGGGGAGTTGAAGTTGGATCTGACCTATGCGGAACAGTTTTATCAAGACCAGCAGGAACAGGCTGATACCCGAAAGGCCTCTTTTTTGAAAAAATTTGTCACGTATAAATTGATTAAAAAATACGTCAAAGGGTTCAAGTCTTCAAAATGGAATGATCCCAACATGTTTATCGGGTGGCCCTTTTTAGCCGAGTTCGCTCCGGAACATTCCACCAGAAGCATGTCGGCCCAGGAATATCAAGCGCTGTGGGAAGATGGATGGAGTGTGACGAAGGCATTGATTTTACGCATGCGAGAGGATTCCAGAAAGATAGGTGCCGGATTTGCCATGATGGTCATGGCCCCCAAGCTACAGGTGGAAACGGACTATCAACGGAAAGTGCAAGAGGTGTTTCCTCGCCTGAAATTGGATGTGACCCGGATCAATCGGGCGTTCGAGGAATTTGGAAAAGAATCCGGCATTCCCGTGTTGGATGCGCTGACTCCCCTTCAGGATGCCTGGGCCAGGGGAGAAAAAGGACTCTATTTTAACGTTGAAGATGAACATATGACGGCCAAGTCTCATAAACTTGTCGCATCCTCACTGGCGCAACAAATTCGCGAACAAGGTCTTTTTGATGTGAATTAACAGAGCGATTCTTTTTCGGGAAAACCTGCCTGTGGTGCTGGTCGACTCGTGTGGTGTCAGAAAAGGGATCAGGAAGGTTGGAGAATTCTGGATAGTCGTTCGGCAACCATCTGATTGCCCAGGCCGTTCACGTGACAACTGTCGATGTAGACGAAGTCCTTCACATCAAAAATTTCCGTGAAATCATGAATCCAATCCAGCTGTTCGCGTTCCTTGATTTGTAAGACCAGGGGATAGACCGCGGCCCAATCGGATCCATCAAATTCCTCTGTCAGGTACTGAATGCTGGGTTTCCCCATTGACGCCACCGGTTGAAGAACGGCCAAAAATTCTGCTCCTCTGAATTGTGCGATCTGCCTGGCCAGTTTCCAATTGTTCACCATGGTGGCCGCGACCTGCTCCGCGTAGGCGGGATTGTCCCGGCACTGGGATTGTGGGCGCTTCCCTTTTTTGATGATTTTTTGAACAAGAGTTTGGGTGGAACCGAATAAGGCTTCAGGAGTTTCCCAGGTCCGTTCCAGCTTCTGAACAAATTTGGACTCCTCACGATGGCCATTGATCGATACATCCTCCCTGCACAATGTTAACGGGTCATTGCACCCATCATAAAATACAACAATATGCATGGGGTGATTTTGATTGGCCAGATTAATCAGTCCGGCTAATTCCTGCCGACTGACGAACCCCGATTGAGCATGGTTGTAGACTTTGTAGCCTGGGTGAATTTGGTTGAAAAGAGAGGGAATGGTGTGTTGATCGTCAACCCCTGTGCCCCACATCGTCGATCCGCCGAAAAAGTGCACATGTTTGCTGGGGTTATCGGGAGACAGGGGCTGCACCCGTTCACCGGTTTCATCAATGGAAATGGTTTTCCCTGAAAAAGGCAGGCGCCCCCATTCCACATAGGGAATATACCGCTTTGTGAGCAGTCGAAGTTCCTGGAAAACAGTATGGGCGTAATCTTGATCCGGTAGACTTTGGCGATAGAGTGGTTGGGAAACCGGCGGATCCCATTGTTTATAGAGATAGATTCCATCCATGATCAGGGAAGAGAGCAGATTGGTCGACCAGACCAGGATCAGAAGAACAAAGAGGTTGGTGAAGATCAGGGACCTCGTGCCTTTTTTCCTGGTCATCGAGTTACATCAAAGCGACGGTGGTAAATAATTATCGATCCAATTTTAAAAGAAAGAGGGTGCAAGATAGCGGGAGACGGCCGTTTGGCTTGAAGGAAATGGAGAAGATGCGAGTGGGTGATCTGCAGGAATGACAAGGAGGCCATGCAACTCAATATTCAGCAGCCACGGGTCTCCATTTGGCCAAAAGGGCATCAAGAGGAGCAAACTTTTTGATGGCCACCATAAACACTTTCCGGTAATAACCTTCGGGGCAGGATATTTCCTTTACCCCATGCCAGGAATTTGGTGTTCGGGCAAATAGCAGGCTATAGTTGCCCAGCGATTTTGAAGTCAGGGTAGTGGGGAAGTCCGAAAAGTCCGGCGCCGAGGCTCTGGCCAGCTTTCCGCCGTCATCCAGGAGCAGGGTGTCTCCTCCCCAGGAGGCATCCCAGTCTTTGTAGGTGTTCATATAAAAGAGATGGGCGCCAATCTTATCCTTATGGTCACAATGTGGGGAAACGGAACATCCGGTAGGCGTGAAAAACCAAAAAAAATCCAGACTGAAAAAAGACTTTCCCAGCATACGTGACAGAAATGTTCGATATTCCCTGCCATTCAGTTCGGTTAAAAACGATTGCCAGGGAGGGGAGAGGGGAAGCCCTTTCTGGTATTTCAAAGTGTACCGGTCATGAGGGGTTTGCCCGTATTTCCGAGGCCGGCCAAAGGTGGGTTTGAATAAGGAGAGGTCAGGCATGGATTGGCACAATTCGGCAAATCCGGCTTCGGTAATCAAGCCTGAAGGATTGGTATTAGGAAAGGGACGTTGGGCTGAAAAACTTTTCGGGTCAATGGAACGGAGTTTTTCACTGCTAAGGTATTGTGTGTTCATGGGTTGACCGATGAATGATTTCCGGGAAAAATTTGTCGCTTGTGGAAGAGGCGATCAAGATTATCTGAGCATTTCCATCGGCAAAATGCAACTCTTTTTGCTGCAAGGCTCGCCACTTTTTTACTTGTTTTCCGGCTTTGGGGGAGGTAAGGCCTCAGGTCAATCATACCCGCTATTGAGTCGGAATTATGGATATATAGGAACGAATGTCCAAGTCTTAAACTCCGTAAGATCATGGTTGTCCGGTTTGGAGGAGAATGAATATAGGGCCTCCATAAAAGGGATAAACGGTTTTGTTCCGGGTGGTACATAACTGATAGCGGAGAGGAGTTATCGGTGGGGGATCAACAGGCCGAAGGAAAGGAAGACCGGAAGGGAGAGGTGGGGAGTCCACAGTGGAAAATATTTTCCGGTCACACTCTTCCGCAAACCTGGGTGCTCCTGGATGATCGTCCCGGAAATTCGACTCAATCCATGGGTTTAGCCGATAGTCTGGGGTGGCCGTATGAAGTGAAACAGCTCAACTTTTTGTCTTCTTTTTCGTCCAGAAACTGGCATCTTCCCGCAATGATCAGTCATGTGGATCTGTCAAAATCTCCCCCGTTATCTCCGCCATGGCCCGATCTGGTTATCGCTGCCGGTCAGCGAACGGCCCCGGTGGCCAAATGGATAAAAAATCAAAGCCAGGATCAAATACGGTTGGTGCAGCTTGGGCGAAAGGGAGGACTCGTCATGGATCATTTTGATCTCGTGGTGACTCCCCGTTACTGTCAAATGCCACCTCATCCCAACCGGCTGATGACGACGGTCTCTCTGAACAGAATCACCCCGGAAAAATTATCCAAGGCTGCCCAAGAGGGGTCTCCCGTGATGCAGAATTCACCAAGACCAAGAATTGTCTGTTTGGTGGGAGGTGCGACCCCTCGCTATCAGCTTGATCTTTCCATTGCCCGTCAACTGGGAGCTGATTTGGAACGGTATGCCAAAGAGACGGGAGGTCAGGTATTCGTCTTAACCAGCCGTCGAACTGGACAAGCCGTGGAAAAGACGTTGCGGGAGAAATTGGGCAGGGCAGGGCAGATGTTTGCCTGGAATCCTCAGAAGAATACCTTGCCCTATCTCACTGCTCTGGCCCTGGCAGATGTCATCGTGGTGACGGGTGAAAGCGAAGCCATGCTGGCCGAAGTGGCTGCCACGGACAAGCCGATGTGTATTTATCCCTTACCCAAGCGTCCTCGCACCTTTATTCAAAACATAAATCCCGTTTCCCACATCAAAGGCTGGCTCCTCAACCATTCCTATCTCTCAGTAGCAGGTGAACATGGACGGGATATCACCACGTCACGAATAAAAGATCTGTGTACCTGGTTTTTTGCCAGAGGGTATTGTCATCCTCCAAGACGATTGGAAGTGCTTCACGAGGATTTATATTCACGGGGGATTGCTCAAGTGTTTGGAACGCCGTTGAACGCTCCGAGCCGGACGCCTTTTAATGAAACATTTCGAGTCGCTGACTACATCAAGTCCCTCTTCGGATGTGTTTAAATCTATCCTCCTATAGATTGATTTCTCCTCGAAATTCAGCCTTTGAGCAGCAAGAATAGGATTCTGAATGCTGGTCATCGTTTTGGCCTAATGGTATAGTCATCGTCCAGTATTCCCTGTCGCCCTTTAGAAGGATCTGAAGGAATATTTCACGCAACGGTTTCCGTTGCCGGTCGGGTCAGGGGGAAACCTTAGTTGTTTTCAGTTTGCCCAGTGAGAGGAGAAAAAAGTCGATATGGACGCATTGAAAACGATTAGTCTGGATCAGAGCGTCGTCTCAACCATTCTGGATCCCTATATCGTTCAGCGGGGCACCCGCCGGGATCCCCAACTCAGCGGTGAAATCACCAAGCTGGAAAACCGATGGAAAAAACGAAGGTGGCAAAGGCGGCTGTTGGGCTGGCTGCCAAACGCACGCAGTCTTCCCCCGATGTTTCGAGGTGCCAGAAATCAGGAGTATGTGATCGAGAGTTACTCGACCACCTGGGAAACTCAAGGCTGGCCTAACCCGCAAGAACCCCTTCAACCCAAGGAAACGTCATTGGTGGCCTGGGGGGAGGAAATTTTAAAAGTCCGGCGTGGCGGATTGTCTCGTGTGCATCTCTATTACATGGCAGATGTCATCAACGCTCTCCAACCACGTTCCATTCTGGAAGTGGGGTGTGGAAATGGACTTAATCTTTTTGTCTTGGCGAGTAAATTCCCTGATATACCCATGCAGGGCGTCGAACTCACGGAAAAGGGCGTGGCCACTGCCAAAAGTGTCCAACAGGGGAAAACCTTCCCGGAGGCACTGGTGAAATTTTGTCCTTGGGAAGTAAAAAACTTGGAAGCCTGGCGAAAAATCGATTTCCGCCAGGGGGATGCCCGAGCCCTGCCGTTTGGCGACTCGAGTTTCGATCTGGTTTTTACCCGATTAGCCCTGGAACAGATGGAAACCTTGCGGGATGAAGCGGTGTCAGAGATCAAACGGGTGGCCAAGACCCATGTCATGTTTCTTGAGCCATTCGCCGAGTTTAACCGGGATGATTTGCGGCGCAATTATGTGGGAGCCAAGGATTATTTTTCGCTACCGCATGAGCAACTACAGAAATTTGGCATACAGGTCATCATGACCTACAAGGATTTTCCACAGAAACTGACTCTCGGGGCGGGGTTGGTGCTGGGAAAAGTTTCCTAACCGTCTTGCCAACAGGTTGCCGCCGATTCGTCCCATCCGGTTTTGCCCCTGACCCGTAAAAAATTAACCTGCCCATTGTTGTTCCTTCAGGGTCGCGCACTCCCTGAATAGAATCGTAGACGTACCAGCGGCAGGAGGCCCTGTCGGTGTTTCTGAAGTCAGGCCGGCACCGGAATGGCCTTCATCAGATCCTGGGCATGAGGATGCCAGGTGTAGTCGGCACGGAATCCTTCATGATTATTCCCTATAAAGGCCTGGTCCCAGGGAATGGGACTCGGCAGCAGGCAGAAGGCGAGGACATATCGGAAGCCGGTCGAGGGGAGTATGCCTCGATGAAGAACTTGAGACGGCTCGAATGCCACCCCTTCACCAGCTTTCATGTCCCATGAGTATGGGTGCAGAGGAATCTTCTCCTGCCTGGCTAACTCGGTCAGATCGTCCGTCCGTTTTTTTACCGAACCGAATACATAGCCACTTTGGGCAAAACGGGCTGTCGTCGCACGATCCAGAAAAATGGTATTGCCCCGATGTTCCTTCATGTCGTTCAAATAGAGCAGGATCTTGAGATGAGCCGATGGGCCTTTATCGCAATGCCAGAGGAAGGAGCGCACGGCCTGGTCGGCGGGTTTGGCCTTGAGGAACGTGTACCAGTAGATGAGAAAGTGGCTCTGAAAATAACCGGTGAGTTTGGCCGTCAGGGCCGTTTGGAATATTTTCCGAAACCAGGTTTCCAGAAAGACCTTATCCCGGATTATGAGAATATCGGAATAATCAATCTGGGGTTTGTTGGTCATTGACTCATCAGTTCTGGTCAGGGCTTGGGATAATAATTCTCCGGCCTCAGGAGGATTCAAAATAGAAACATGTTCCAGTCCCTGTTGGGTGAGAAGGCCCGGAGCGGAATCAATTGTGCCGGAAAAACGCTCTCGGCAGTGGTGGGCATACGATTGGTAGCCCTGCCGGTCATCAAACAGGGCGTATGTTTGTAATGCCCGTTCAGGGTCGAGGTCCAGTTTGGGAGTGCGGCGGAATAAATTGGATAGCATGGAATCCTCCAAGGACCATGAAAGGATCTGGTGGGCGTTATGATTTTGAAGTGGAAGAGAGCGTAAACACATTCTTTCCGAATGGTGTCACAGAAATCAAGCCGGAACCGGGGACGATTTTCTGGAATCGGCCAATCCTCTTCTGAAGATCAGCCGCCTGGAGTTCCGGAAACCGTTGCTGTTGAAAGGCCGGGCTGTACCGTAACGTCCCTTTTTTCTCATGGGTCCGTTTTTTTCGATGCCGTAAAAGACTTTTGACGAAGGACAATCCGTACAGGATGGTCTCCGGTTTCTGTAATTTCGAAGAATCCGCCAGCGTGACCAGCAAGTCCACGATGCGGTCGGAAGCAAAAGGACCATCCATAGCGGTCAGATACTTGCCAAGTCTGATTTGAGGGTTTTTCCCTGGAGAGGCACTGCCCGTATTGGCTACCCGGTTGATCGTTTTAACCAGGTCCTCCATGGATGAACATAAGGTACTCAGTTCATTGGGAAGGTCGGATTCGAATTTTTCGTAGGGAAAGGGCTGGTAGACCAGCACGGGTTTTCCCAGAGCAAACCCTTCCACGCCGGTAGTGCATCCATTATGGATCAGGACCGAACAGGCCAGAATCCAGGGGAGCACATTGTCCTCGTTTTTCACGATGATATTGGGAGAGGCCTTGGCCAGATCCAGCCAGGCTGTGAAATTTTCCGAGGGATGCGGACGCACCAGAATCGTGGTGTCCGGAAATCCGGCGCCGAGATCCCGCACCATATCCTGAAAGGCCTTGAAAAGCCGGTGTTTGTAGTCAAACCGGCCTTTCGCAAATCCTTCCGGCATGCCCTGACTCCCCTTCGCCAGGGTCAGGTTCTGACCGGCCGAATCCAATCTGGCCAGTTGAAGTTCAGGATCGAACGAGTTCACAGAAGGGAAGTTGGTGTTCACCAGGATGAAACGCCCGTATTGGTTCCTGAGGGACTGGACATATTCATGGTAGTAGGGGTGGAGTTCGGACCGTAAAAAATCCCCACGGGGGTTCCCCAAATTATGGATGGGAACCGGAAAGGGCTTTTGATACGTTTCCAGCAATTCCGCGTAATCCTGTCCCCAGGCAATCATGTGGTCCAGGTAGGGTAAAATGGCAGGCGTGATCCGACGGCCCCAATACACCTCCGGGGGATAATGAATCAGGCCTTCTTCGTCCCAGGCCACGATCGTATGTCCCAAACCCTTGATGAGTCTGAGCATTTTGAGATTTTGCGGAGCGAAGGATTTGGCCAGATAGATGCCTCGGGGGAACCGGTACATGGCATTTTCCATTGCCGTTTTCCAGCCGAATATGACTGGAAATCCCTTCTGGGCTGCCAGGTAGCCCAGGAATAATTTGGCATCAAGTTCCCGGACCTGGTTTTCAACGGGAATTAAAAGGTCAGGCAAAGACATGGAAGGGTTTTGTTGGATGATTTATCGCCCTGAACAAGTGGGAGGCCAGTAGTGGAATTTTTCAGACTTGTCGCCTAAGGTACCAAAAAACGATTCCCACCGCCATTTTCAATCTTCCTGATTTCACCAGCAGAAACCAAAATAATACCAGTAATATTTTTCATATGGCTCAGGGGAAGTCTGGTGTTGAGCGAGGAAATGGTCAGGGCTCGGGAGTATTGATGAGAAATGGCTCTAGAAGTTCAGGCGTTTTTCGATGTCGAGTGTGACGCCAGGCAATAAATCGGCGATCTTCTGACCGGCGTCTCCTGTGCCATACAGAGAGTCTGATGGGTACTTGCCTGCGGCCATTTGTTTCTCGATGGCCAACATGATGTCTTTGCGGGCGTAATCGGTGTCCAAGACATTGATCCCACGGTCCCTGCCGTTCTGGCGGCTGCCGATGTTGACCACCGGGGTGCCCAAAAACGAGCATTCCCGGATGCCTGCACTGGAGTTGCCGACCAGGCACTTACAATAGTTCAGGACTTGAATGAAGTCCTCCGGGTGCATGTTTTTAAAGAAATGAATATTGGGGAGCGCGTGATTTTCCCGGAAGGCCCGGATTCCGGTGGACGTCCCATCCGATCCGGCATCCACGTTCGGCCAGAACCACAAGGTGGGTATGCCGATGTCTTTGATCGCGTGGAGGGTTTCTTCAACATGGCGGCGTGCCTGTGCGTATTCCGTGGTGACGGGATGTTGCATGACCACCAGAAAGCGTTGGGAAATATCAAACCGGGAACCGACGCCCCCGTACTTCTCGAAAATGGTATCTACGGTCAGGGACGGTTTTTCAATGGCCCGCTTCGCTAAATCAATGGACGGGCATCCTGTGACATACACCTGATCGGGATTTTCTCCCATGCGGATGACGCGCTCCGCGGCTTTTTGGGTGGAGACGAAATGAATGTCAGCCAGTTTGGTGACCGCATGGCGAACTTTTTCGTCAATGGATCCGGTGATTTCCCCACCCTGGACGTGCACCAACGGGATGTTCATATACGCCGCGCAGACGGCGGTGGCCATGGTTTCAAATCGATCCGCGATGGTAATGACCATGTCCGGGCGTAAGTCACTGAACACGGTCGCCAGTTCTGCCAGGCCCAGTCCCGTGGATTTGGCGGATGTGACCGGGTTTTCACCTTCCAGAATCATATACACCCGCCGGTCAATGTGAAATCCTTCTTCCTCAATGACCTGTTCGGCCCGTCCATACCGCTCCAACAAGGCAGATGCGGCCACCACGATTTGTAATTCGAGATCGGGGTGTTGCTTGATAGCTTCCAGTGCCGATCTGATTCTCGAATAACTCGGCCTGGCCGTGATGACGACGCACACTTTTCGTTTCATGGCAGTCTATTCAATATCCTTCAGGGTAATGGGAGCATCCCGTTGAATGGCATGGCGTAAGCGGTGCCCCACCACCTCGCTGATCCGCTGAGGGGACAAACCCGTTCCCGGTTTTTTGAAGGCTAAATGTTCAGGGGTTAATGTGATGCCCTCCATGAGGTCCGTTTTGGCGACGATACTTTTCATGAAAATATCACGCAGGGGAGCAATTTCCGCCGGGACCAGTTCTTTATTCACAGGGTGTTGTCGGATTCGTTCGATCAGGCGAATTCCCCGGACAAGCTCGCGAAGTTCTGTGGTGGTCACCGAGGACGCGATATCCGGCCCGAACATTTCCCGGCTGAGCGTGACATGAATTTCCAACACTTCGATTCCCAAGCCGGTTGCCGCTAATCCCGGGAAAATGGTCCCCGAATGATCCGATAATCCCACTGCACATTCATATCGCTTTCGGAAATCCGACAGGACATTGAGGCCGATGGATTCAGGAGGGCAGGGGTACATGGAGGTGCATTGCAGGACGGCCATAGGGTTGGGGAATGTCCTAAGATAGGAAACGGTTGTATCAATTTCAGATAGAGGGCTCAAGCCGGTGGACAGGATGATCGGTAAACCTGTTTTGACCATGCCGTCCAATAACGGGGTATTGGTGATTTCTCCCGAGGGTACCTTCCAGGCCCTGACGCCCACTTGAGTCAAAAGATCAATGGCCTGGAGTGAAAACGGCGAACTGAGAAAATGCAATCCCTTTTCGGAGGCATGGTCTTTAAGCCCTTGCCATTGGGACGGGGTAAATTCCATCCGGCGCCAATAATCATATCTGGTGGCATCCTGCTTGCTGAATTGTTTTCGCCAGGGTTCATTCGGTGTGCTTTCGGCGTCGGCGATGTGGGTCTGAAATTTGACCGCGTCGGCACCGGCTTCCGCGATGGCATCAATAAAGGCATGGGCCAGTCCCAGGCTCCCATCGTGGTTTTGTCCCACTTCCGCAATGATGGTGCAGGGTGCTCCAACTTTTGGGGTATCGAGCCAGGTGTTCGACATAAAAAGATCTCGTTAGAGGGTGCCGGGAGTTAGGCGCAGGGCCATGGGCTTAGTTGTCATGGCTGATGAATGTTCGCGGCCTCATCATATCATTTTGTGTGTGACGAATGGAGACCCGACTGGAATATCACGCTCGCAAATTCCAACTCAATCGGTTCGTCAATATTGACGAGCGGGCGATCAATCAGGACGCCTACACAATCTTCCTCGATGATCAGGCCTTTTTCAAGCAAGGTCGTTCTGGTCACCGCATAGCAGAGCCCGTTCCGGTAAAAGTAGGAAGGAATGGTTTGCCGGGTACTATGTTGCGAGCCATCCTGAGCAAAGTAATGCAGAATGCCCTCACCGTCCATGGTCAAAATCTTTTGCGGGGTAAAATGGCCGGGGACTCGGCTCACCGTGGCAGCGGCTTGGTGCCCGCCATTTACCAATACCTTCACCGTCAGTTCCACTTCCTCCGCTTCGCGTAATGGTGTGGTTGGTTGGAGCCAAATGGATAGATCATATCGGCAATGGTAATAGGTCTCACAGGCCAACCAGGCATGACGCCAGGTGTCCACGGCTGAGGTGGAATCCTGTGCTAATTCCGAAGGGCGCAAAAATGGCGCCTCTAGGCCGTATCGTTGCCCTTCCTCACGCATCTCTTGATCGTCTGTGGAAATAATCGCCTGGTCGATCCAGGGGAGTGCGGTGGCCACTTTGGCTGCGTGCCCGATTAGAGATAATCCGCCAACCTGGCACAGGTTTTTTCGTGGGATGCCCTTGCTCCCGCCACGGGCGGGAACGACTGCCAGGACTTTGAGGGAATCCCATGCCATTACAGATTTGGTCTTTCGCTGTGGAGGGCCGAAAATTACGGAAGAAATTTTTCTTTCAGCGCGTGGAACGTTTGGCCGATATGGACGAGTTGTTTCTCCGTGTGGGCCGCGCTGACGCTGCACCGTAGGAGGCATTCACCGTTAGGGGTGGCCGGAGGAATCATCAAATTGACATAAATGCCATTTTCCAACAGCCCTTGCCACATGGCGAGCGCTAATTCTTTTGTTGGAATCATGGCTGCAATCACCGGCCCCACTTCTGCACCCAGGGAGTAGCCACTTGTTTTCAAGCTCTCGTAGAGGCGGTTGGCATTATTCCAAAGTTGACCACGTAATTCGGGGTGCTTGCGCACCACCCGAATCGCGGCTGTGGTGGTGGCCACGACAGACGGGCAGGGCGAGGCCGTAAAAATATAGGGTCGGCTGGCATACCGGATCATGTCAAACAAGGGATGGTGGCTGACGGCAAATCCACCCGTGGACCCCAGGCTTTTACTGAACGTTCCGACTATGCAATCCACATCCTGTTCCGCGCCGACTTCTTCTGCGAGGCCACGACCGTTTTTCCCGAGAATGCCTAAGGAATGGGCTTCATCAACGACCAGGGTGGCGCCATATTGTCGTTTGACGCCTATCATATCGGCCAGGGGTGCCCGATCCCCCAGCATACTGTAAATGCCTTCAACGACAATCAACGTGCGGGTAGAACGTTCTCCAAGCCGACGGAGGCGCTTTTCCATGTCGAAAACGTCATTGTGTTTAAAGCGAATGATTTCAGCCCCGCCGAGGCGACAGCCATCGTAGATGCTGGCATGGGAATCGGCATCCATGAGGATGACGTCCCCCGCGCTCGCCAAGGTCGAGAGAATGCCCAGATTGGCTTGATAGCCTGTCGAGAACACGATAGCGTGTGGAAGCCCATAAAAGTCGGCAATAGCCTGCTCCAAGTACCCATGAGCGGCAAAGGAGCCATTGGCCATGCGGGAACCTGTGGTGCCTGTGCCTTCTTGTTCCAGAGCCTGTCGACCAGCCTGAATGCACTCCGGATGAAACGTCAGCCCGAGATAATTATTGGACCCCACCAGAATGGTATGACGTCCATTCATGATGGCTTCCGTGGGAGACAGAATTTTTTCAACGGTCAGATGAAATGGGCTGATACCGCCCTGGAGTAACGACTGCCGTGTTTGTTGGAGTGCACTGAATTTGTCAAATAACGACATGGTTAATTTTTGAGCAAAGTTTCTATTTCGAGGCCGAGATCTTTTACGGTTCGAATGTTGGGCAGGTTATTCAGGGGAATGGAAATATCAAACCTGTCCTCAATTTTCAATAAGACTTGCATCACTTGCATTGAATCCAATCCTAGTTCCGTGACCAACTCGGTCTCTTCTCCTAATGCTTGTCCTTCTTTAGCAAAAGGCTGAAGCGTTTCCAGTATTTGAGGGAGAATGTCGGTGTATTGGGTCATGACATCTGTCTCATGTGAGTGGTTCGGCTCAAAGGGCGTATGGAGAGGTTTCAATGACCTTTCCTGAATTTTGAGAAAATAGGTGGTTTAACCATATCTATGTTTGGAGGATGCACTTGGCACGAAAATCCCTCAAACTTGCTGTCAGATCAGAGACTATCCGAAGTCTGTATTTGACGCAAGCCGGTTTTTAACGAGATTTGCGGACGCCAATTCAATAACTGAAACGTCTCTCTGCCGTCACAGACCCAATTCGTATGCAGCAGCTCATCCACTTTCCCTTTGGTTAAGAGCGGGCGATAACCCAAAAGCGCTGAAGTTTTTTCATTTAAGAAAGCGGCAAATTGTAAAGCTATCTGAGGAACAGGAACCCGAAGTCGAACTGGCTGTGGGCCGCTTTTGAATACCTCTTCCCAGGTATACCCACCAGGAAATCCGTCATCAATCTCGAAGATGTGACCCTCAGGTTTGCCTGTGGTCATCCATGCCATAATGGCGCTGACAAAGTCCTCCACATGGATGAGCGAAAATCTGGATGTTTGTGGGCTGAGCCGAAGGCCGATTCCCCACTCCATGAGCTGAAACAGGGGTCGAAGGCTTTGGTCGTCCGGTCCGTATACGGCTGGGGGTCTAAAAATGACCCACGGGAGATTACCGGCTTCGCGTATTAACGTTAATTCCCCTTCCCGTTTGCTCCACGCATAGGGCGACAGCGATGGTTCACGGGCTGCCAAAGACGAGATGAGAACAAGCTTTGGAAGAGGGCTGAGAGTACGGCAGGCTTGGCTTAGAAGGAAAATGGCTTCGACATTCGCCTGGTAGAAATCTTGCCGGTGACGTCCTCGAATGGCACCGGCGCAGTGGATGACCACATCGCATGAATGGACGAGGCTGCTGAGACTTTTAGGATTTTCAAGCGTTCCATGAAGGACTTCAACGCCGATGGTCTCTAAGGAATGTTGCTGCTTTTCCGAACGAAGCAGAGCTCGAACCTGATAACCCTTTTCCCTCAATTGCCTAGCGAGAACTCCGCCAATAAAACCGGAGGCACCAGTTAAGGCTACGGACAGAGGCATAAACTTGTAAGAAAATTAAAAAGAGTAGTGATGCGGCCGTCTTCTAGGAAGCCGACAGCATCGGTGCCAAAACGTCCCAATGGACACGAGATAAAAAGTCGGTTTTGGCGCGAGAACGCGATAATTTTCCAGAGGAGGTACGTGGTAAGGACCGTGGTGGAATTAATTCAATAAAGCAGGGAATCGACAGTTCCTGATAGACCAACGCCCGAAGCCGTTTGACGAGTTCTTCCCGTTTTTGCGGTTCAGATTCACGGCATTGAATGACCATGACAGCCATTTCTTCTCCATCTGGGCCGGAGACGGAAAAGGCTGAAGAGTCACCAGGGCGTACTTCAGGCTGTTGTTCAGCGAGAAATTCAAGGTCTTGCGGCCAAATATTGCGTCCATTAATGATGATCATATCTTTTGATCGGCCAATGATGACCAGACTATCCTTAACCCAATAGCCGATGTCTCCTGTATTCAGCCAGCCGTCTGAGGAGAGTACTTCATGGGTGGTTACCGGATCATTGAAATACCCAGACATGATACTGGCTCCACGCACAAATATGGTTCCGCTTTTTCGGGTGCCGAGAGTGGAACCCCGGGAATCGCGAATTTCGACTTCATACCCCGGCAAGGGAACTCCACAATTCACAAATGAACTGCACCGGGTACTGTCATCTTCTGACGTGAGTGATGAACTGATCGGGAGAGCTTCCCTTTCATTTGAAAGCCAGTCTCCATCAACCCGATCGACATCTAACCCTTGGCTAAGAGGAGCAAAACTGATGGCTAATGAACACTCAGCCATCCCATAGCAGGCCAGAAATGCTTCTTGTTTGAATCCTGATGGCCCTAAAGTTGAGGCAAAACGGAGGAGACTATCCGCGCGAATGGTTTCCGCACCGACCCCGGCAATTCTCCAATGAGACAGGTCAAATTGCTCAGGTGAGTCTTCTCCCAGCCTTCTGACGCAAAGTTCGTATCCAAAAGATGGGCTAAAGGAGATCGTGGCCTGACTTTTTGTCATTAAGGACAGCCATTGCCGTGGGCGCATGGCAAAATCTCTGGTGCTGAGATAGTCAACGGATAATTGTGAGGCCATAGGCCCTAACACAAAGCCCACCAACCCCATGTCATGGTAAAAAGGGAGCCATGACACGCAACGATCGCCTTCTTTGACCTGGAGGCCATTTTGGATGATGCCGGCCAAATTGGTCATTACAGCTGATTGGGTGACCTCCACTCCTCTGGGCCATCGTGTGCTACCTGATGTGTATTGGATATAAGCCAACTCATGGGTGGCTAATGGGCTAAGATCCTCATCTATTACGGGAAGCGACGCAAAAATTTCCGGGCCGCCTAGAAGTGAAAGCTGAAGTCCCTTGGCCGCTTCTTCCAAGTAAGGCACTAAGCCCTCTGGGGCCATAGCGACTGACGGGCGGCAACTTTCAAGTAATCGACGGAGTTGGGTCACATAGGCCTGATGTCCGCCCAAATGCAGCGATATGGGTAATGGCACAGGAATGAGCCCTGCATATTGGCACGCAAAGAAAAAACGAATGAAATCAGGAGTCGTATCGGCTACCAATGCCACACGTGACCCGCGATGTAGCTTTAATGAATTCAATCGTTTGGCAAGACTTTTTGCCTGTGATTGTAGTTCTTTATAAGGTAGAACGTGGGCTAGTTTTCCCCTGCCAGAATAAAAGTTACATCCGGTTTCACCTGTTGAAGCATAATCAAGGGCTTCGGAGAGGGTGGAAAAAATTCCTGGATTTAACGGCAAGGCGTGTGATGTAACGGTAGGTGTCATAGTTATTGCGTTTCTTACCCTATTAAAAAGACGATAAAAGACAACTAAGAGTGAGCAATAGTTGTGCCACTTATAAATATGGTGAAATAGTTAAAAAGACCACTAATTTTTACAGAATGAGCTATCATTTTATTTTTAATTGTGTGGTGTAAATGGCACGCATTGAGTTTATTTGGCAACAATTTAAAGCATTGAATGAATTGAATGAAATGAGAAATCGGTTAAAGGTTAATCAAGGGATTTCCACTGGGTTTTCAAAAAGCCCTGTAGTTCGAGGTTGGTTTCCTGGGAGGTCTCATTCGGTAGTTTGAGATTGGGTGGGCCAGGCCAGCCATGGTCGAAAAATTGCTGAGTGAGGAAAGCTTGAGGAGACCCGTAACGGGGTATGATGTGGAAATGGACGTCTGGGTCTACCATCATCAGCATCAGATAGTTGATCCTCTCATAGGAAAATGCCACGGATAAATTGGTCTCAACCTCGCGAATCACCAGAGAGAGTTCAACAAACGATTCGGTTGAAACAGCCGAAAAGGCCTTGGCTTCCTCAAGGCAAACAAGAACGAGTGAACCCAAGGTGACTTGTTGGGGTCGCAAGAGAAGAGCCCATCGAGAGTATTGTTTGATAAGTGTATTCGGGAAGCCAAATTTTTCTAAAGTGGTATTCATTAGCTCTGTTGTTTAAGTATCAAAGAAAGGCCATAGCTGTCCACGTCTACCGCGTTCTATATCGTGCGGTCCCTAGCTCGAGCGTATATTCCATGAACATGGACGGGGAAATTCTTGCGGGTGTCCCATGAGATCCCCCCTAGAGCATTAAAAAATAGCAGGTGGATTTTAATCAAGAATTGTTATGATGTATAGAGAGAAGCATTATGAAAAAATGATTTTCTGATTACCAATTTGTAATGATTTGGATTCAGGGAAATACAATACGTATTCTTCTTGAGGGGAAAGAGAAAGAACTTTATAATCGCTGCACTGACTCGGAATGTAGGTCCTAGCAAAGTCAATGGCGGGCGATCAACTGCTTTGAGGAATGGATCAATGTCTAGCGGTCGCTGGTATCAGAAAAAATATCATTTGGACCGGATGACTTCGAGGGAACTCATCCGGGCTTACTTTACCTATCCCGGGATTCAGGTATATTTTCTGTTGTTCTTTCTTGCCGTTGCCGGTGGATTATATCTCCATCAACAAGGGTTAGCGGCTTGGAGCTCATTGGGCTGGACCGTATTGGCGACGTTGTTGGCTTACCCCTTTGTCGAATACGGGGTCCATCGCTTTATTCTTCACGGGCGCTATCTCTATCGATCACCCTGGACGGCTGCTCTTTGGAAGCGGATTCATTTTGATCACCATCAGGATCCCAATGACCTGGGAGTACTGTTCGGCGCATTGAATACCACTCTGCCCACGATTGTGGTAGCCACCGTACCGATTGGCATCATTGTTGGGGGATGGCAGGAAATTCCCATGGCATTTGCGACGGGGTTAGGGGCGTTTATGGTGTATGAGTTATGTCATTGTATGCAGCATCTCAAGGTGACCCCCCAAAACCCATTTTTGCGAAAAATCAAACGGCACCATTTGCTTCATCATTTCCATAACGAACAGGGAAATTTCGGTATTACCAGCATATGGTGTGATCGGATTTTTGGCACATACTATAAAAGTTCGGAAGATGTCCCATTGAGTAAGACCGTCTCGAATTTAGGATATGCCGATCAGGAATGTTTTCGGTACCCCTGGGTGGCGGATCTTTCTCAACAAAAATCCTGAAGGCGGGGATGGATTTTTTCTAAGGGGATAGGCTGATTCAGGTGGAAGACGGTCAAGAGGAGAGTATTTGAGGACATGGTCAGTTGATTCGCATTGTACCGGTCAAGACTCGAGCCGATCTGAAAGCCTTTGTTCGTCTGCCTTGGAAGCTGTATACCTCTGATGCTCATTGGGTTCCGCCTCTTATTCTTGAGCGCCTCCATACGTTTTCCGACAAAAACCCTTTCTTCAAGCATGCACGCTGGCAATGCTGGCTCGCCTTTGACGGGCAAAACCCTGTCGGGCGTATCAGTGCCCAAATCGATAATCTTCATCAGGATCGCTACGGACCGGGCACGGGGTTTTTTGGATTACTGGAAGGTGAAGGCAATGAGCAGGTTTTTCAGGCTCTGCTGGGGACAGCCGAGGATTGGCTGCGTGCCCAGGGGATGACCTGTGTGCAGGGTCCTTTTAATCTGTCCGTTAATCAGGAGTGTGGCCTGTTGGTTGAAGGATTCGATACGCCTCCCATGGTTATGATGGGTCATGCTCTTCCTTATTATGGGACATTTCTCGAACAGCATCACTACCAGAAGGTCCAGGATCTCTTAGCCTATCAAATCGATATTCAATTTAAATTCCCTCCCGGCGTCATCATGTTTCTCAACAAGGCCAAAAGCTCCATGCGGATTCGGCCGATGCGACGGTCTCATTTTAAGGAAGATTTGAATATTATCAAAGAGATCTTTGAAGAGGCGTGGTCGGAGAACTGGGGATTCCTGCCCTTTACGGATGAGGAATTTTCAGAAATAGGGCAACAACTCAAATTTTTAGTGCCGGATGATTTTGTTCAAATTGCTGAAATTGATGGTCAGGCCTGTGCGATGTTGGTGGCCTTTCCAAATATTCATGAGGTTTTTAAAGACCTGAATGGGCGGTTGTTTCCATGGGGATGGTTGAAAGTTTTATGGGGCATGAAAGTCACGTATCCCAAAACCGCCAGGGTGGCCTTAATGGGAGTTCGTAAGCCTTATCAATCGACTCCGATGGGTGCGGCGATGGCCTACGGCATGATCGAAGCCGTGCGGGGCCCAGGCCTTCGGAAAGGCATTCAATCCGTGGAGTTATCCTGGATTTTGGAAAGCAATAAACGAATGAGCCATATCCTGGAATCTCTGGGTGCCAAACCCTATAAGGTGTATCGTCTGTATCAGAAAGCTCTGATCTGACTATCTTGGTCGGACATATGAAAATACATGCCTACAGTTGAAACCACTGTTACCGCGCTCATTCTTGCGGGATCCCGGCCTGGGAAGGATCCTGTGGCGGAATATACGGGGGTGGCCTGTAAAGTCCTGGCCAGAGTTGGGGGAGAACGAATCATTGACCGGGTGTTGCGTGCAACTCAAGCGGCAAAAACCATTGGCGCCCGGATGTTATGTGGTCCTGCCTGGGAGATAGTCAAAGATGACTCAGTGCTGCTCCCCATGATTGAATCCGGCGAAATTGGATGGGAGGAGCCGCAACGGGGGCCGAGTGGAAGCGTTCAGAAATTTCTTGAAGCACATCCCCGGGATCTCCCCCTCCTTGTGACGACGGGTGATCATGCCCTCCTGACGTCAGAAATCGTAGATTATTTTGTAAAGGAGGCTGCCGGGTTGGGGGCCGATGTCGTGGTCGGCCTGACTTCTTATGCTCTCGTTAAGCAGTCTTTTCCTCTGAGTAAACGAACCGTATTGCGGTTTGGGAAAGAAGAATTCTGTGGGTGCAATTTATTTATATTTTTTAATCCACAGGTGATTCGGCTTGTTCAGTTTTGGGAGTATTTGGAACAAGATCGGAAGCGCCCGATCCGGTTAATTGGGCATTTAGGCTTCTTTATGGTTATTCGATATCTTCTAGGACGCGTCACCCTTCGGGAATGCCTGACCTCTGTGGGCAAACGATTCAATCTTCAGATCCGGGAGGTCCTGCTCCCCTTTCCTCAGGCCGCTGTTGACGTGGATAAGCCTGAGGATCTTCACCTTGTCGAAGCAATTTTATCCCAGAAGGGTTGAGAGTGACCAAGGGATAGGAACCAGGACAGGCCAGGGGAAGAGATGGATGAACCGGAGGACTAAATTTTTGAATGCGATATGGTGGGTGCGGCCGACAAGGTGGGGCGTCCTTTAAAGAGGGTTTCCGCCTGTGCCAGATCCGAAGGGTTGTCGATTTCAGCCCAGATTCGTCCTTTTATGGAAAAAGTGGATACGTGACCCTGTTGGGCCAATTCATCAATGAGGGAGAGGTACCATTGTTTCAGCGACTCGGGTTTTCTGATTCGGTTTTCTATGGCGGCGCCAAAAAGTTGGGGACCTGAATCTTGAAAACGCATCATCCCTATGGATTCCCCATTCACCAGGTCAAGCGGAAGGGTTTTCCCGACACGGGTTAATTGGGAGTCCCGGACAATGACTTTCATGTCATCGGCATCATAGTGGGACTTTTGATCGGTCACGAGGGTAATAGGAGAAGGGGGAGCGGAAAGTAAACCCTCGATGACTGCTGATTCAAACAGAGTATCGCCATTGATCAGGACCACATCTTCTTCCAACTCATGACGGGCCACCCAGCAACTGATCAGATTATCCGCCATGGCATAGAATGGATTATAGATGGTCCGTACTGAGCCGGAACCGATGTGGTTGGCCAAAAGGGCTTCAACTTTGTCCGCGCCAAACCCCACGACAATTCGAATGGAGTCGATCCCAACCTGCAGGAGTTCCTGAATTTGCCATTCCACGATGGATTGGCCATTCACCGGAACGGTACATTTGGGTTTATCGGCCGTATGAGGGAGCAACCGTTTTCCTTGTCCTGCGCTGAGAATGACAGCTTTCATACGTTAGGATCTCCTCATGAGTAAGAATCAAAGGTCACATTCTACTGGGAACATGGCTTCATGTTAAGTCGTTATTTGGCTTGGGAGGTGCTGAAGCCCACTTCGGTGGTGCTTGGCATCCTCGTGGTGCTCTTCGCAGGGTATAGTTGGGTCACCTTTCTGGCAAGTTCTGCGAATGCCTTGCTCCCGTTCAAATTGATCGTGACCCTCATCGGCTTGAAAATTGCGATTGCTCTTGAGGTCTTACTGCCTGTCTCTTTGTATCTCGGGATCATTGTAGGATTCGGCCGGCTGTATGCCGATTCAGAGGTGAAGGCCATGATGGCCTGTGGAGTCAGCCCTTATCGCGTCCTGGGTATTATCTTGGTTCCAACCTGCCTCGTCGCCATTATTGTGGCGGTATTTTCGCTGTACGTTCGACCTTGGGCGTATACGCATAGCTACCAATTGAAAGCCGAAGCGGAATCCGGTTTTCGCATTTCTAATCTCGACCCGGGACATTTCTATGAACGTCGTGACGGTTCTCTGGTGTTTTATGCGGAAGCCGTGGATTCAACAAGTCATCGACTGAGCAGGGTGTTTGTGCAAAGTGAAAGTGGAAATACCCTACGGGTTATCTCGGCTCAAGAAGCCGAGGAACGATTAGATCCGAAAACCGGCGCGATCCTTCCCATATTGTTCGATGGGTATGAATATAAATTTTCCAGAGAAGGCGATATTAAACATATATCAGGATTCTCGCAATTGGCGATCTATCCGCAAGAGATTTCGATTGACTATAAACGCAAGGCCACTCCGACTCGAACATTGTGGCAATCAACCGGCCTGAGAGATATTGCCGAACTCCATTGGCGATTTTCAACGGCTTGCTCCACTATTTTACTTGGACTCTTGGCGGTTCCCTTAAGTCGCGCCGCGCCCCGTCAAGGAAAATATGGAAAAATGTTTACGGCCATTGTGATTTTTGCGGTCTATTATTTTCTGGGCATCCTCATGATGACGATGGTTGAGCAGGGCAATATACCGCCTTTCCCCGGTCAATGGGCCGTGATCGGGGCTTTATTCCTCGTGGTGGCCGTATTGTTGTCCCCTTCAAGATTTACAAAAATTGATTTTTAGGATCTCCGGTTTCCGCGCTGAATCTATCAGAATGACACATGAAAGCCGCCGGCCATACCAACCTCTGCCTCGTCTGATCCCATGAACATCTTTCATCGCCATATCGGCGCGAGTCTGGTCCGCGGGTATCTTCCGGTTTTCCTGATTTTATTATCTGTATTTAGTCTGATTGTATTAGTCGATGAGATTGATGAAGTGGGGAAAGGGCAATACACGTTTTTTAAAGCCACGGAATTTCTGACATTAACGATGCCAAGCCGGATAGTCTTTCTCGCCCCTTTTGTGGCTCTCCTGGGAAGCATTATGGCTTTGGGTGGCCTAGCCAATGGTCGTGAACTGATTGCCATGCAGGCGAGCGGAGTTTCTCCCTTTCAGATCGCCAGTGCCGTCATGAAGTATGGATTGGTGTTTATCCTTGGAGTGGCGGTCATGGAACAATTTGTCACTCCGCCCCTGGATCAGCAGGCTTTTTTTGGGCGGTCCCTGGCTTTGTCCGAGTCAGGAGCCTATCAGAGTAAACAGGGATTCTGGTTTAAAGAGGGGAGACGATATGTCCGCATTCAAAAGGTTTTGTATGGGAAAATTCCACAGGGGATCGATATTTTTGAATTTCATGCGGATGGCCAACTGAGCAGATATTTACATGCCAGAGAAGCCAATATGGACGATCCTGAAATATGGGTATTAAAGGAGGTTCAACTGAAGATGATCCACGGGCAGGCATATTCCAAGGATTATGTCGAGGTTATGGAATGGAACTCGCCTTTACGACAGCAGGAGATGCGCGTCTTAACTCTTCCCACTTCGTCCCTTTCAACGGCTGATCTGTACCATTATGTGCAGATTCTTGACAGGAAGGGCCAAAATTCCGTTCGTTATGAATTGGCATTTTGGCAAAAGGTTTTTCGTCCTCTCAACACCGGACTGATGATTATGATTGCGATCCCATTTGTGTTTGGCCCTTTACGAACGATGACAACCGGCAAGCGAGTCATGATGGGGGCCATGACCGGATTAGGCTATTATTTAGTCACTCAAGTTCTTGAGCAAGTCGGAGGTATGATGGGACTCTCTCCAGTGATGACCGTGCTGGCCCCTTTTGGGAGTTTGTTGGGGGCGACCGTCATTTTTTGGCGACAATCCGTGTAAAATGCGGAAGTTGTTTTTAGGAGAGCGGAAGGGTTCGAGAGAAAAGAAATTGTTCTTTTTCCCGGAAATAGCTATAGAGCGAGGCGGAAAGTTTAAAGGCTTCGGCTTCCTTTGTTACATGGAAAAGACAGTATTGGCTTTCATCGCCAGGTTTTTCCCCTTTGGCACTGGCGGAAGGAACCCCGATGACCGGGATGCGATTTTCCGGAGTTGTCAGGAAATCCAAGGCACATTTATGCGAATGACCGTGGAGGATGAGATTCACGGGGAACTGTGTCAGGACTTTGTGGAGTTGATCGGTATTGGTGAGCCGTTTTCTCCATCGAACGGTATGGGATAAGGGAGGATGATGGATCAGTAAGACTTTAAATATTGTCCGGGATTGCAAGGAGTGAAGTATGCTTGTCATCTCCTCTAATTGTTGGCCGTCAAGGCTTCCTGTGGCTAAAAATGGAGCCGTAGGACAGGCCGTCGATAATCCAATGAAGGCGATGGGACCACGGATCCGAAGACTGGGAAACGGCGCTCGCGTCTTTCCGGTGTGATCGACTTTTTGAGGAATGTCCGATTGAAAGTATGGTTCCCATTGCTTCAAGGTCGATTCATAAGAAGTGGAAACATAGGCTTCATGATTACCCGGAATGACGGTCGTTTCGGTGATTTTTCTCAGAGAGTCAAGCCAAAGCCGGGCCTCCTGAAATTCTTGGGGAAGCCCTAAATGGGTGAGGTCTCCCGTAATCACAATGTGGTCGAGGGTATGTTGATGGAGAGATGTCAGGAGCAGGTCCAGCACTTCCCGTCGATGTTCGGCTCGCCGGTGAGTTTTCCAGGAGATGTAACCCATGATCCGTTTATTCAATAACGCGGTCCAGGAAATCTGATCAAGGGTTGTTAAATGCGGATCGGAAAGGTGGGCGAAGGTAAACATGACGTTGTTTGGTAATTCGGGGGCGTTATCGGTTCCTGCGTTGTTTCAAGGATAAGGGTAGTATACGATGCATGCTGATTTCTGAATATAGATCGAAAAGTACCCTGGTGTTTGGGCAAGCTCATGGTTCATGAGGTCGCCTTGTTGAGGACATAGACTGAAAGCAAATGGATGAGTGATGGCTAAATATTGGTATATGATCAAAGATTCAGGTATTCGTCTGTGGAATTTATCATCTGAAGATCGCTTAAAGCGAGTGCTCACGGGGTTGGGATTTGAATATGTGGGGCAGGATATCCAGACACTGCCTTCCTCCGGTTCGGTATTGGTGGTGCGTGGCGACTATCTGTTTGATGATCGGGTCTTACAGACCCTGGGCAATGAAGAAAACGTGGTGTTTCAAGTGACACGAGGCGCCCATGTGATCCCGGTGGCTGCACATGTGGACGCGCTGAAAGCCCAAGGGGTGCTGTCCATCCTGAATGATGAACGCCTCCCCGAGGCCCATTCATTTCGAATGATGAGGTTAGAGGATCTTTCCAGCGGATTTTCCAAGACGCTCAAAAAATCTAAAGCTCCCTATGTTTTGCCGATACGTCCGGATAACCGGAAAAAGTTGGAGGAACAATTATTTTCGGGGTCATACAAAGGCGTGACCGATCTGGTGACGAAATTCCTCTGGCCGGTTCCTGCCACGTGGGCAACCCGATTCTGTGCCAATCATGGCATTCGTCCAAATCATGTCACGGCGGTGAGTTTGGTCCTAGCCGTGGCTGCAGGGGTCCTTTTTTGGGAAGGGCAGTTATGGTGGGGATTGCTTTTGGGCTGGATGATGACTTTTCTGGATACTGTCGATGGCAAATTAGCCCGTGTGACCATTACCTCCAGTTGGTGGGGAAACATTTTCGATCATGGCATTGATCTGATTCATCCACCGTTGTGGTATTGGGCGTGGGGAGTGGGATTGGCCGGTTTTTCCGGAGATCTGTTGGGGTATTCTCTTGATACCGTTATTGCAGTTATTTTTGTTGGGTATATTGCAGGAAGATTGGTTGAAGGCCTCTGGCATCTCTCGATCGCAGGATTTGGGATTTTTCTTTGGCGTCCGTTTGATTCGTATTTTCGGCTGGTGACGGCAAGAAGAAATCCGAATCTCATTGTGTTGTCCGTCAGTGTGCTCTTGGGACGTCCGGATATCGGGCTTGAAATTGTCGCGGTATGGACGGTGGCTTCAACTGCGATCCTCCTTTTTCGATTCATGATGGGGTTGGGACAAAAGGTATTAGCTGGCGCGCCAATCTCGTGGTTAGCGGAAATCGACCCTGGCAAGGATCGGGATTCCCTGGCGGTACGAGTCTTTACGAATCCTCCGGCCACGGCCGAATAATGTCGCCAGGAACCCGCTTAACCACATTTATTTTGACTATCCCCTCTTTCTTGGTTGATCTCTGTGCCCATGTCCTCTCAGACGGGAAACGGTATCGTTCGAATCGGTCTCCTGAGTAATCCGGAAAGCGGAAGAAATAAACGGCATTTTTCTTCTTTCCGCAGGCTCTTTCAGTCATGTCCCGACCTATTCCACGAAGAAGTGGTGACACCCGATGAGATTCGCCATGCCCTTGCCGGCCTTGCGGACCATGGGGTGAACCTTCTCGTAATCAATGGCGGAGATGGCACCATTCAAGCGGTTGTGAATGCGTTGATGAATGATCGGGCATTTTCAGTCATACCCCGATTGGCGGTTCTCCCGGCCGGTACGGCCAATATGATTGCGGGGGACGTGGGGCTTGGACCCTATGGCCCAGGAACGATTGAAACATTGCTGGCTTCAAAGGAATCTTTCTGTTCCGAACGGCACATAACCAAACGACATCTCCTCCGGTTAACATTTCCTGATGGAACAAGACCCATGTATGGCATGTTTTTTGGGGCCGGAGCCATTTATTTTGGAACGCAAATGGGCAGGCAAACGAAGCAATCTGTGGGTCGATTGGGGGAATGGGGTGCTGGACTGATTTTGGCCAGATTTCTGGTTGCGTTGGCCAGCGGGTCAACAAAAGGTCTTCATCCGGTTTCCGCCCGTCTATCTGTTGATGGAATGGATCGTGGGGACCGGGAGTACTTGGTCCTATTCGTGACCTCTCTGGAACGACTGTTTCTGGGAATGAAGCCTTTCTGGAATCCGACCGCCGGTCCCCTTCATTACACGGGATTAACGGTTCCTTATCGCTATTTATGGCGGCTCTTGCCTGCGTTACTTCGAGGGAAACGACATCCATCCGCGATTAAGGAAAATGGCTACGATAGTCAAAATCCTCGTGAGATTCGATTGCATTTAACCAGCGGGTTTGTGTTGGATGGGGAGGTGTATAACCCGCCTGCTCATGATCAGCCGATGATCTTGGAATCCGGTGGCGAAATATCCTTTGTTCGATTGAAATCCTGAGATCCATGACCCTTTCTCCCCAACTGTTGGATGTGGTGAGCCAACCCAGTACTCGGCCGGTACCCGAGGGGATTAAAGCCGTGGGTCGTGCGTTGGTGGAGCAGCATGATCGTGCGGTCTTGGGAGTATTATTTTATGGATCCTGCCTGAGAGCCAATTCGGATCAGGAGAGTTTGGTGGATTGTTATGTGCTGGTAAAGAATTATGTCTTGTTCTATCCCTCAAAATGGTTAGCCCTTGCCAATGGACTCTTACCTCCCAATGTGTTTTTCCTGAGCGTTCCGTTTCATGACCGGGTGATTCGGGTGAAATATGCCGTACTATCCTTATCACATTTCGAACGAAGTGTGACGCCTCAATGGTTTCATTCGTATTTTTGGGCTCGGTTTGCCCAGCCAACCGTGCTCTTGATGGCGGCAAATCCCGACGTCACACGCACTGTGTTCCAAGGTTTGGCGCAAGCGGTCAGCACGTTTTTGGAGAAAACGCTTCCCCGTATGACTGAGTCATTTGGGGCAGAGGAATTGTGGCAGGTGGGATTGAGTTTGACCTATGGCGCTGAGCTTCGTTCGGAGCCGAAGGGAAGGGCCAAAACCCTATGGGCTCATGATCAGGTGTATTACGAGCAGGTCACCCAGGCGGTGCTCATCACCCGTCCTTCTTCTATTCGAATAGGCCAAGACACGAACAAGCTACAATACACGCCCAGCTTTCCGGCTCAAGCACGTTTGTTGAATCGCGTGGGGTGGGTGATTCGGACAATCCAAGGCAAAATACTTTCAGCCCTGCGATTGGTCAAAGCGGCTTTTACGTTTCAAGGAGGCGCAGATTATCTGGTTTGGAAGATCGAGCGACATTCCGGTGTGAAAATCGAATTGACTCCCGCCCAACGGCGCCATCCTATCTGGACTGGTCTGACCACCTTTTGGCGTCTCTATCGCCAAGGCGCGTTTCGGTAAGTAGAACATTGTAAAATGATTCATAAGACTTTTTTTGTGAGTCTTGCCCATCTTTATAACCTCTTTTGAAATAGCCTTTTTCACAAGCCCATTGCACTTCTTTCACATTAATGAAACGGGGTTTCGTCCCCATGTGCCGAGTTTGTTGCTTGGCGCGTCCCGAAGGGCGCCACCGTTGTTGTGGAGGCAAAAGTAGCCAAAAACATATTTGCCGTGGTGTGGCCCTTCGGGTCCTCTGCGCGGTTCGCCGACTCCGGCGGCGCGCAAACTCGCTGCGCTCAAACACTGCGCGCCTTATCCCCGGTGTCGGCTGCACTGCTCGGCCACACCACAAGGCCAGGAGAGACGGCGGAAACATAGAAGGAACAGGTTAAAATGGATGGAAAAATGAGATAACAAAAAATACTGAAAATGTCACACTTTCCGTAAAGAACTGTTGCATTTTTTGGCCATTCCCAATATGCATAGGGGTTTTGGAAGGTTTTGATACAGATAGAATTTAGTCACCAGCCACCACCCGAGAAGCTTGGAAAATATAACGGAATGCGCAATTCTGTTACATGAGGCAATCAAAACAATTTGGGCTTTTAGCAGTGCAACCTATTTCTAGCTTCTAGATATGGGTATTGAAGAAACGACATGACTGATAACCAACAACACAATTGGGAATCCATCACTCGCTTACTGTCGGATATAAAGCGCTGTGATGAATGCGGTATTACAATGGCGTCTGTCGCAATGGCCTATATTTGCATTGATACCATGTCTAATCTAGCTAGGCCGATCAATAAACAAAAGGTCACACGCGCAGATTTTAAAGAATGGGTAGATACATACCTTGAAGCACATCCGGACCAGCCTTATCAGTATCGTGGCAAAGATGTCTATGCAGCTCGTTGTGCCTTCTTTCACACATATGGCGTCGAAGGGGAGTTACATGATGCAGACCCTGACACAATACAGTTTGGATACAACAATGGAGGCAGCCATGAATATAATCCCACTGTGAACCCTCGCCTTGTCCTAGTTGGTACAAAGTCCTTCATTAACGATTTAGTTATTGCTGTAGACACCTTTCGTGAAAAGTATGAGAACGATGAAATGCTCAGACAGCTCGTGGAGCCACGGCTTGGCAAAGTTTTGCAAGGCTATCGCTATCCATTACCATGAGTAATACACATACAATGCCATCAACGCGGATAGCAAAAATCCGCGCTCCTTTGTCGCACTTCTTTTTCCTGCCTGTTATCATGAATGTTGGATTAATAGTGAAACCGAATTTCCCATTTTGTTGCGTGGCGTGGCATTTGGAACTCTCTCTGCCCCATTTGTTAAGCAAAATCCGAACTCTCCATTTGCTTGGCGTCCTCAGTAAAACCCAGGCAGGAAGCCTTCAGTTTTACCAAGTTCCTCTCGCTCTTAGCATCTGACGACTGCTGGCTGGCCTCTGGGCCGCACGCTGTAATCGATAGGCAGGCCTTGTCTGAGCCTAGCGAGTTGGTCCGCCCTCCAGAAGTTCGCGTTCGTCCCATCTCATATGGCCAGGCAGGGCGTAATTGGTTTTGGGTCCTTTTGCCGAAACAAAAGGACCTCGGCTGCCGGGACAAACCCCGGCAATATAAAAAATCGCCTGGACAAAATAGGGGTTCAACACATAAGGGTGTGTTCATCCTTATCAACATTGTTGGGAATCGGGAAAACTGTCAGGAATGACTAGGGGATATTGGGGGTTTTACAGGTCTCGGTTGACCATGTAACAGGCGGTAATGGCCAGAGACCGTTTAGCTGGACAGGCGGGAAAGGGTTCCAGATCGAGGGCGGCGGCCTCCACGTATTCTCGTGCTCGAGCCGTGGAATAGGACAAAGACCCCAGTTTCTGCATGAGTTGAATGATCGTGGTAATGTCATCATCGTCAATGGCATGCGCCAGAATTTTTTCGGTGATCCATTGCTTGTCCTGGGTGGCGCAGGTTTGGAGAAGGTGGAGGAGCGGAAGGGTAATCATGCCCTGGCGGATATCCTGACCCAGCGCTTTCCCGAGCTTTGCACTGTCTGCGGCATAATCCAGCCGATCATCAGCCAGTTGAAAAGCCATACCCAGGTGATAGCCAAATCGGTAGAGCGCCGTTTGTTCTTCCAGTGAGGCCCCTCCGACAATAGCCCCGACTTTACAGGAGGCCGCTACAAGCGCGGCCGTTTTATATTCCACGATTTGAAGATAGGCGGCTTCAGAAAGGTCGGGTTGGCTATTGGCGCAGAGTTGAAGAACTTCACCTTCCGCCATTTTTCGGCACGCATCCGCCAAGGCTTCGTTAATGCCATGATTGTGAAACGTGGCAATCAGGGCCATGGCCTGTGAATAGAGGTAATCCCCTACAAGGATGCTGGCCTGGTTGCCCCAGATTTTTCTGGCGGTTTGTTTCCCTCGGCGGAGATCGGCTTCATCCAACACATCGTCATGCAGAAGGGTGGCGGTATGGATGAATTCAATCAGACTTCCCAATAATAAAAAGTCTTTTTGAAGGTACCCGCATAGCCGGGCACAGAGAATGAGGAGCAGAGGACGGATCCGTTTTCCGCCGCTGGCAAAAATATGTCCGGCGACCGTATTGATTAAAGGAGCATGCGAATGAAGATGTTTGGTGATCTGGCTTTCAACCTCGATAAGCTCGGGACGAAAAGCCTCCCAGACATCTTCCATGGATTCCAGGTCTTTAAGGGCCGGTTCCTGGGACATGGCGGCGATACTAGGGTGTGCCCTGTGGATTGTCAAGCCAGAAACGGATGTGAGAATCTTTGTGGATAGCTTTGTCCGCGGTTCTGTCTCTTCGGGTTTACCATTATCCGAATTGGGATGCCGCCTTGACAGAAAAATTCGTCATCAATTAATGTTCCCCTCTACATTTTTCCAAATTTTCCCTTCTTGAATTCTAACTCTTTCCGGTCCGGGACAGGCTAAGCGGGCAGGCCCTTCGAATTTCAAAGAAGGGAGGGCGTTGAGTATGTCCTGATGGCAAAGATCCTTTGAAATAAAGTAGAATGGCGAATCGATCACCCCAAGTAGAGATTAACGGTATGTCAATGAACCAGTTAAATATTGCTCCCATTCCTGGTCTTCCTCCGGCTCAAGGGCTTTATGACCCCCGCAATGAAAAAGATTCCTGTGGAATCGGCTTTGTGGCTCATATTAAAGGTCAGAAATCCCATGACATCCTACGAAATGCTCTTCAGGTTTTGGAGAACCTGACCCATCGTGGAGCTCAGGGTTGTGATCCCTGTACAGGGGACGGAGCAGGGGTATTGTCCCAAATACCGCATGGATTTTTTCACCGAGTCTGTGGAGAGCTGGGCATTCGACTTCCGGGAGCCGGAGCCTACGGGGTGGGTATGGCGTTTCTTCCACAGGAGGCCAAATCCAGGAAACAATGTGAAGCTCTTCTTGAGTCGATCATTCGGGAAGAAGGGCAGGATTTTTTGGGCTGGCGGGATGTCCCTGCAAAAGAAGAACATATCGGCGGGCAGGCACGAAAAACGATGCCCGCGATTCGTCAATTTTTCATAGCCCGCGAATTACTCAACCCTGCTCAATTTGAACGAAAACTCTATATTATCCGAAAGCGGATCACTCGGGCTATTCGGGAATCGGCTTTACCCGGGAAGGAATGGGTATATTTCCCCAGTTTGTCCGGAAGCACCATTGTCTATAAGGGAATGTTGTTGCCCGATCAGGTCTCGTTGTTTTATCCGGATTTGACTGATCCGACGTTTACGACCGCGTTGGCGCTGGTGCATTCCCGGTTCAGTACCAACACCTTCCCTGCCTGGTCCCTTGCTCATCCTTACCGGTATTCCGTTCACAACGGGGAAATCAACACATTAAAAGGCAATGTCAACTGGATGAGGGCTCGGCAGGGACGTTTAGCGTCGGATCTTTTCGGCGAAGATTTGAAGAAATTGTTTCCGATTATCGACGCGGCAGAGCAAAGCGATTCCGCCTGTCTGGATAATGCCATTGAGTTTTTGGTGATGGCAGGCCGTTCCCTGCCTCATGCCATGATGATGCTGATTCCTGAACCCTGGGTCGGAAATCCGCAAATGGATCTGAACCGGAGAGGATTTTACGAGTATCACGCGGCTGTCATGGAGCCGTGGGATGGGCCTGCCGCCGTGTGTTTTACGGATGGCCATTTAGTAGGGGCGACCTTGGACCGGAATGGTCTGCGTCCCTGCCGGTATCAGGTGACCAATGATGATCTTGTCGTGCTGGCTTCCGAAGCCGGAGTGTTGCCCACTGAACCGCACAACATTCGGATGAAAGGGCGATTGCAACCGGGGCGCATGTTTTTGGTGGATACGGTGCAAGGTCGCATTATTGATGATGAAGAAATTAAAACCGAAATCACGAAACGGAAACCCTATCGTCAGTGGTTGACGCAACACCGAGTTTCGCTGGATGAATTGCCCGAACCCTTGAATGTGCCCCAGCCGGATCATGCAACGTTGAGACAGCGGCAACAGGCGTTTGGATATACGGTGGAAGAACTGAAAATGGTGCTGCACCCCATGGCGGTAAACGGGGAAGAACCCACATCTTCCATGGGAACCGACACCCCGTTGGCGGTCTTATCCGAACGACCCCAATTATTATTTAAATATTTCAAGCAACTCTTTGCCCAGGTGACCAATCCGCCGATTGATCCGATTCGTGAGCAATTGGTGATGTCGTTAGTGACCAATATCGGCCCCAAACCCAATGTGATTGCAGAAATTCCCGAAGCCTGCCGGCGAATTAAGTTACAGCAACCCATTTTGACCAATAACGATTTACAAAAAATACGATTATTTGGTGACCCCAACTTTCGTAGTAAAACTCTCTCCTTGTTGTTTAAGGTGGCGGAAGGTCCCGAGGGCTTAGCCTCGGCTCTTGATCGACTCTGTCAGGAGGCATCCAAAGCGATTAATGATGGGGAAAAATTCCTGATTCTCAGTGATCGGGGAATCAATGAAGATTGGGCGCCCATTCCCAGCTTGCTCGGAGTTTCCTCGGTTCATCATCACCTGGTTCGGGAAGAATTGAGGACCGAGGTCGGTCTGATCCTTGAGACAGGGGAGCCGCGGGATGTGCATCATTTTGCCTGTTTAATCGGGTATGGGGCAGGGGCCATCAATCCCTATCTGGTATTTGAGTCTCTGGTGGATATGGAACGAGAGGGATTTTTTCCTGAAACTGTGGATATCGCCACTGCTGAGTCCAAGTTTATCAAAGCCGTGAATAAAGGCCTTCTGAAGATTTTTTCGAAAATGGGAATTTCGACCGTACAGTCCTACTGCGGGGCCCAGATTTTCGAAGCTATCGGCCTGAATCGCGACCTCATCGACCGGTTTTTTACCGGTACCCCTTCCCGAATCGAAGGAATCGGGGTGCGGGATGTGGGTGAAGAAACTCTGCGACGGCATGCTCTGGCATATCGCCCCGTGCCTGTCCGACAATTGGATTTTGGTGGGGAAATTCATTATCGCATCCAGGGTGAACACCATAATTGGAATCCGGATGTCATCTATAAGCTACAACATGCGGCCCGATTGAATGATGCCAAGACCTATGCGGAATTTGCGGCATTGGTCAATGACGAGGATAAACGGCGATCGACGTTGCGGGGGCTTTTCGATTTTAAATTTTCCGGTGATTCCGTACCCCTTGAGGAGGTTGAATCGGTCAGTGCCATCGTAAAACGGTTCACCACCGGGGCCATGTCATTTGGAGCAATCAGCAAAGAAGCTCATGAAACACTGGCGATCGCCATGAATCGTTTGGGGGCCAAGAGCAATACGGGAGAGGGCGGTGAAGATCCCGAACGGTACATTCCCCTGCCCAATGGAGATTCCAAGAATTCCTATATTAAACAAGTCGCTTCTGCCCGGTTTGGCGTGACGGCCTATTATCTGGTCAATGCCAAAGAACTTCAAATCAAGATGGCGCAGGGGGCCAAACCCGGTGAGGGTGGCCAATTGCCGGGTCATAAAGTTGATGAGGCCATTGCCCAGTTGAGGTTTTCCACCCCAGGGGTGCAATTAATTTCGCCTCCTCCTCACCATGATATTTATTCGATTGAAGATCTGGCCCAACTCATTTTCGACCTGAAAAACTCCAATCCCGATGCGGCGGTTTCGGTCAAGTTGGTGTCGGAAGTGGGTGTGGGAACGGTTGCGGCGGGTGTCTCTAAAGCCCATGCGGACAAAGTTCTGATTAGCGGGGATTCCGGTGGGACGGGGGCCTCTCCTCTGTCATCCATCAAATACGCAGGGATTCCGTGGGAACTCGGGTTGGCGGAAACCCATCAGACTCTTGTGCTCAATAATCTGCGAGGCCGAATTCGAGTTGAAACAGATGGACAATTGCGGACGGGACGGGATGTGGTCATTGCGGCTCTCTTAGGCGCAGAGGAGTTTGGTTTTTCCACAGCTCCTTTGATCGTGGAAGGCTGTATCATGATGCGGAAATGTCACTTGAATACCTGCCCGGTCGGGGTGGCTACCCAGGATCCTGAGTTGCGAAAACGGTACACGGGAAATCCTGACCATGTCGTCAACTATTTTATGTTTATCGCGGAAGAAGTGCGGAACCTCATGGCCAAATTGGGTTTCCGTACCGTGAATGAAATGATTGGCCGGGTGGATAAAATAAAAGTCAACCATGCGGTTGATCATTGGAAGGCCAAAGGATTGGATTTATCTTCCCTCTTAGTAAAGCCTGATGTTGATTCAACGGTGGCGACCTATTGTCGTGAATCCCAGGACCATGGCCTGCAAGGGATTTTGGATAATCAATTAGTCGAGCGCTGTCAGCCAGCCCTGGAACATGGCGAGCCGGTTGCTTTTGAGTTGCCTATTTGCAATATCAACCGGACCACGGGAACGGTCCTATCCAGTCACGTGGCCAAACGGTATGGAAACGAGGGATTGCCCCCCGACACGATTCAAATCAAATTCACCGGATCGGCGGGTCAATCCTTTGGGGCCTTTCTGTCTCAAGGGATTACGCTTACATTAGAAGGGGAGTCGAACGACTATTTAGGCAAAGGTCTGTCAGGAGGGAAGATTATCGTGGTGCCGCCCAAAGGTGTGATCTTCAATCCTGAAGAAACTATTTTGATCGGAAATACATCCCTCTATGGAGCGACTCGGGGAGAGGGATATTTTTATGGGACGGCCGGCGAGCGGTTCGGCGTTCGAAATAGCGGAGCCCGTGCGGTCATCGAGGGCACCGGAGACCATGGTTGTGAATACATGACAGGCGGGGTCATCGTGGTTCTTGGGAAAACCGGGCGGAATTTTGCGGCCGGAATGTCCGGCGGAGAAGCGTATGTTTTGAACGAGGATGAGCAATTCCCGGTCAAATGTAATATGGGAATGGTGGAGTTGGAACCGGTTGTGGCCCTCGAAGACAAGCAGACGCTCCGGACCTTAATCGAGGCCCATCTGAAATATACCGGGAGCGCCAAGGCGTCCCGGATTTTGAAGGAATGGGAGGCCTTTCTCCCGAAATTTGTCAAGGTGATGCCGGTGGATTATAAACGTGTCCTGCAGGAACGGAAGGCGGCATTGGCGAAAGCGCATGCTCAAAGAGGTAAAGAGGTGGTAACTCGTGGCTGATCCGCGCGGATTTTTAAAATATAAACGGGAAGGTCCGCAACGGCGTCCGGTGGAGCTGCGGGTCAAAGATTGGCAGGAAATGTATGAACCCTTTCCGGATGAGAAACTCAAAGTCCAGGGCGCACGCTGCATGGACTGTGGGGTACCATTTTGTCAAAGTCCCTCCGGCTGTCCGGTGGTCAATCTAATTCCCGAATGGAATGATCTCGTCCACCGGGAGCGCTGGAGGGATGCATTGAAAGCCTTGCACGCCACGAACAACTTTCCCGAATTCACGGGGCGGTTATGTCCGGCACCTTGTGAATCGGCCTGTGTCCTGGGGATTAATAGTGATCCTGTTTCTATCAGGATCATTGAATGGAATATCATTGACAAGGGGTTTGATGAGGGGTGGGTCGAGCCGGTGTTACCCGTGGATTCTTCAGGGAAAAAAGTCGCCATTGTGGGGTCAGGTCCGGCAGGATTGGCCGCGGCACAACAATTGGCCCGTGCCGGGCATCAGGTGACGGTCCTGGAGAAAGCTGACCGGATCGGAGGCCTACTTCGATATGGAATTCCTGATTTTAAAATGGAAAAGTGGGTCTTAGACCGTCGTCTTGATCAAATGCAGAAAGAAGGGGTGACCTTTGAAACCGGCGTTTGTGTTGGTGTGGACCTGGATATTCAAGCTTTACGCCGAGAGTATGATGCAGTTCTGCTGACCATGGGTGCCGAACAGGCGAGGGAATTGTCCGTTCCGGGAAGGGAATTGAAAGGGGTTCATCTGGCCATGGACTTCCTCACCCAACAGAATAAACGTGTGGCAGGAGATGTCGTGCAAGAAGAGCCCATATCGGCCAAAGGGAAACGGGTGGTCATCATCGGCGGAGGGGATACCGGGTCGGATTGTCTTGGAACGGTACATCGGCAGGGGTGCACGGAAGTGCATCAATTTGAATTGTTGCCTGAACCTCCACCTACCCGAGCGGCGTCCACCCCATGGCCTCTGTGGCCCATGCAGCTGAGAACCTCCCATGCGCATGAAGAAGGATGTGACCGGCAATGGAGTATTTCCACCACCAAATTTACGGGTCACAACGGGCAGCTCCAAAAACTTCATGCGAATCGGGTGAAGTTTGAAAACGGAGCATTCGCTCCTATTCCGGGAGAGGAAATCGAACTTCCTGTGGATCTGGTTTTCCTGGCCATGGGGTTTGTAGGGCCTGTCAAGCAAGGATTATTGGATTCCCTTGGGGTTCAATATGATCCCAGAGGAAATGTGAAAGTTGATGAACACTTTATGACTAATCTGGACGGGGTGTTTGCCGCCGGAGACACTAAGCGAGGCGCTTCCCTCATCGTGTGGGCGATTGCGGAAGGCCGGAAAGCGGCCGCGGGTGTCCATCAGTACCTACAAGCCAATCGCTCCCTGAAATCTTCTCAACGCTGAATTGACTCCATCTTCTTGGATGGCTGTCTTCACTTTTCCTGCTTGAATATCCCATTAGTCTCCGTATTCCCAGGTCTTCGGGATTGATGTTGTGACGGACTTTTCCCAAGAATTCCATGCCAGAGCCAGCCGCATCCCATTTCTTGGGTTAGGGCTCTCCGTTGATCTGTATTCTCCCAATGTGTTGGACCTTTCAGCAGCTTTGAACAGGCATCATCTGTCTGCCGGATATTTTGAAATTTTCCAAGCCCATCGTCGCGCGCTTCGCACGGTTCGAACGCATCTGCCAAGAATACCCATGGCCTATCATGCCGAGGGCCTCTGGTTCACCCAGCCTGGGTGGTTCGGGAGTAAGCAGGCTTCTTCCAGACTTTCGCAAATCGGTCAGGATTTAGAAGTATTGGATGCTTGGTGGGTGAATCAGGAATGTGCCACAAAAGAAATCGCCGGCAGGGTTTTCGGGACTTATGTGCCCCCATTATTTACTGGAAATTCTGCCAGACTGACGGCTCAACAGGTCTGGAAAGCGCAAGAAGATCTGGAGGCACGCCAATGGGGAACGCAGGGTACCCCCTTATTACTACTGGAAGTGCCGCCGTTGACCTATTTTGGAATAGGTGATGTGTCCTATCCCGAGTTTTTTAGAAGAGTGGCTGACGGTGCACCCTGTGGGTTCGTGTTGGACATCGGGCACGTGTGGACGGCCTATCGATATGGGGGAGCCTGCCGCACCAAAAGTTTTGATGAGTTTATCGAGGTGTTTCTTGAGGAATTTCCACTCGAGCGTGTGATTCAGATTCATGTGGCCGGATTGGCCTGTCATCCGTCTGTGACCGTTGAAAAGAGCCGCGATCTTGGCGTGGGGCCGGCTCCTTGGGTTGATTCCCACCCTGACCCTATTCCTCAGGACTTATTTTCGGCCTTAGGGAAGGTGCTTCGGGATAATCGACTGTGTCACATAAAAGGGCTTGCCCTGGAGGTTGATAACAAGGCTATTTCACTGATCTGTCGGGAGTTAGAGTTTGTGCAGGAACAATTTGGCGAACAACTGGAACGGATTCGTCTTCGAGGTTCTGGCGACAGGGCAATATCGATGGATGCGGAACGTTGTCATGTG
Source organism: Nitrospirales bacterium (assembly GCA_050248735.1). Taxonomy (GTDB): domain Bacteria; phylum Nitrospirota; class Nitrospiria; order Nitrospirales; family UBA8639; genus JACKFE01. The sequence continues at coordinate 197,897 of JBFWRU010000001.1, forward strand.
GATGTGGAAAATGGAAATTCTTTGGATTTCCTCCGACAGGAATTGGTAAGAGAGTATGCTGATTATCTTTCTCTCCTCACAGGGGACAATGTCGAAGCAATCGCGGGGAAGGTGGCAATCCCAACCGAAAGTAAGGAAGGCGTTCGGGTATATGTCAACCAGTATCTCCCTCAAGAAATTTTATCCTGGGGTGGGGACCTATCGGAAATGTTCCCTCGGAGTTGTGAGGTCTTGAAACGTCATGACTTGGGGCTTGAGCAGTTCTTGGAGTTTTGGTTTGCCACACCCTGGTCAGGGGAGGAAATGGTCTATGACTTTTTTTTGATGAAGATTCGCCGGTTCGTAGACTTTGTCCATTCGGTATTGCCCGATGAGGCGCAGGAGGCGGATCAGGAGGCCGATATCCTCCTGGAAGGCTATCGCTTATCGTGTCAGGAGGTGAGTCTTTCAGGGGATCCTGGATAAACTTGGTTCGTGAGATTCATTGAAGGCGGGAAATAAAGCTAGGAATTGCGAGCTTGGGTGCCCATTCCAGTGGCGAGGGATTGGTGGATTTCCTGAATGAGTCGAAGCTCAATGTCTGCCGATTCGGTCGGTGGAGCGGAAAAGATGTTGCCATTTTTTGAAATTTTTTCGAATTCGGCCCGAACCCATAATATCGTATGATCGGCTGGTCCTTTTTCAACCATCACCATGTATTGATTGCGAAATCCAGAGAGTTCCAATGAGGGCGGGAGAGTGGTTTTCTTGTCGGTGATAAACACGGCTTTTTGGTCCGTCTCCATGGATGAGAGGATTGAATATCCGTTCTTGGTCAGGGTGTCCCCTATGATTTTCGAGACCGCTGTAAAGCCAAAGGGAAGTTCCTGGGTTTGTCCGCCAATTTGTTGAATGGTTAAGCTTTTTCGCATCTGGTCGCGCTGATTTCTTAGCCATTTGGTTTCACCGGCCAACTTTTGATTCTCCTGCTCCAGAGCCAGAATTTTTGCGGCATGCTCTTTGGGAGCATTGGTTAGTTGGTTCACTTTCCCCTGGGTTTCCTTGAGCTTGGACTCATGCTCAGTCCGGGCTTGAAGAAGTTTGGCCTCGTATTCCTCGGCGATTTTTCTGGCCTCATGGTTAAGCAAATCAATTTGTTGTTGCATCACCTTGTTGCCCTCTTGAAGGGAATGAATGACCGTCTCCAATTTGGCCACCTGTTTTTTTAATTGGGTATTTTCTTCTTGAAAGGGGTTGGCTTCCTGGCCGCAGGCGGTCAGTGAGCCTGTCAGTAGTATTGCACAAAGAAAAATTTTCCAGCCTATGGTGGTCAGAAGCGACAAGGCCCTATTCCTGGTAGAAATGAAGTAAAAACAACTGAGGGTTAGCTCCCTAAGAGGGGAACCCAAAAACCACTAAAAAAATCTTTGAAGAGCGGAGTTTGGGTACATTTATTTAAGTATTTTATGCTGATCCTTGTCTTAGAGCAAATATTTCTTCTTTCCGGAGTTTTTGCGACAGAAGATTTTTTGATAAAAACAGTCAAAGAGCCGACTCTACATGATACATTCGATGAATCTTTCCATCTGAAAAATCGGAGTATGTGATGTCTCAATGGTTTCGGAAAACCTTTCCCGTGCCTCCCCTTTCTTGCAATTGTTCAATCCTGGGCGATCTTCAATCGAAGGAAGCGATCGTGGTCGACCCAGGCGGAAGTCCGGAACGAATTCTTGCAGACGTGCAAACATTGGGGTTCACGGTCATAGCTATCGTGCATACCCATGCCCATTTTGATCACTTTTTGGCCTCAGGAGAAATTAAGAAAGCGACCGGGGCTCCTCTGTACCTTCATCCCGATGATCAAGCTTTGTGGAATATATTAGAAGTTCAATGTCGCATGTTTGGTGTGCCCTATGTGCCAGCCCCTCCACCTGACCAGAAAATCCAGGACGGAGAGAATTTGTTGCTGGGACAATTCTCGGGAGTGGTCTTACATACTCCCGGGCATACCCCGGGGTCATCCTGTTTTTATTTTGAACAGCCGGGAATATTATTGTCAGGGGATACCTTGTTTCGAGGCGGTATCGGACGCACCGATCTCTGGGGTGGAGATAGTCAGGCCATTGAGCGGTCCATTCGTGAGAAAATCTATACACTCCAGGAGAGTACGGTCGTGGTGCCTGGGCATGGTTCAGAGTCCTCTGTCGGATGGGAGCGAGAGTACAACATGTTTGTGACGGCCTAATGGACCAGGTATATGATTCGCCATGCTAAGGGTAAATGATTGGACTGTACGAAGTGCACCTTTGAAAGGGATGTGGCCCGATACATATTTAACTGGATCTGTGTGGAATGATGGTTGATGGGGGAAAAGCCATGCGGGTTTTGATCTGAGAATCCTGCTTTGATTGGCTAAGGGCAGAATGCCATTGCTTCGGCCTTCTTGAGTCATAGTTTATCCCTAATCCGACAGGGGAGGTGATAAGACCGGGAAGGGTGCTTAAAAAATGAAATGTTCTCATTCACTAGGACAATGAGATCGGAAAGCCTTAAAAATAAAAAGATTTTAAATTTTTCAATATATCGATATGAAAAATCCGTTCATAATTCAAATTACATCCTTGCGTCAGTAAACCCCATATGCTATAACTTGCCCTCTTAATTCTTGTTGAATTAACAAAAATCGAAATCTTGTTTTGCGTTCTTAGGGAACATCTTCATTATCAACAAGTTTCTCATGAGGAGGTAGGCGATGCACAGAGTGCTTCTATCCGTCCTTTTAAGTGCGGTTCTCATTGCAGTCGGTAGTTCGGCCGCGTTTGCGTTACAGTCAGGCGGCGTGGAAATCGGTGACCTGGAAACAGGTTCTGTGGTAGGTCAGTCATTCAGTGCTCTTGATGTCGATCTCGAATTTAATGCAATGGAGGTTGCTGGGAAAAAAATCTGGTATCCTCCGACAGGAATCCTGCCTTTGACCCGTGAAGGAACGGGTGGAAGGTCTGGTCGGCCAGTTCTGCTGAAAGTCACCAACAACATGGATAAGGAGCATGGGTTCGACCTTTCAGCGGATTCAAAAATGGCAGGACCTACATCCATGCACGTGAGCATTGTGTTGAAGCCAGGAGAAACCAAATATATTGGTATTCCTATCAGTGATTTGACTTACGTGACAACAAACGCCCTTCTTAATTACAAGTGCCAGCTTCATGGTGCGCACCTTGGTGGGCAATTGCTGATTCTGAAATAGTTCTGTTTCTCAAATTGAGGGACAAGGAAAAGCCCCATCCTCAAAGAGGATGGGGCTTTTTTTTAACTTTTGCAACTATCTCTCTGATGGAAGTCTTATACTTCTTGATCGTCGTTTTCACAATCTACGCTAGCATCCAAAGGGATCTTTTGTGCCGCGAATAACTTTCCCTTGATGATTAATAATAAAAAACGACTTTCTTCTAATTCACTTTCTGGCATTTTTCTCAACGTTGTCAGAATATCAATGATCATTTCTTGAGGAGACTCGGTTGTGGTTTGGTTTATGACCCAAAAGTAGTGACTGCCTTTTGGATATAATTGGGAGACAAAACTTTCGATGGTTGTGGGCACATCAGGCGTGGAGGCCATTCCGGTTCCAGGAGTACACATGATAGATGCGGTAAGGATGAGTATAGGGAGGTAACGCATGAGAAGCCTCCAAAGTAGGTGTGAATAGAATAGGGGGAATTAAGGTTCTTTTTTTGGTAAATAATTTAAGCCAAGTGTCCTGCTGTTAGCTTCAAGTGTTATTTCGAAAATTTTTTCTACCTTAATAAAATATACTTTGAATCGAACATTTGAGCAATGGTAAGGTGGATTTGGTGTGACGGATTTCATGATTTTGTCCTTGAAAAACAATGGCAAATGTGAAATCACCAAGTCGGTAAACCTAAGGGTTTTACTCCCTTGCCTATAACAATTGCGGGTTTTCCCTGGATAAATCCCTGAAGGTGAGATGTGGAGCATAGTCTTTAAGAGATTTGAGGCGATATATGTTACCGTTTTTGCAATCAAAGGGTGCACCGGATAAAAAACGAATTATTTTTTTAATCGTCATGGCTCTACTGCTTATTACGGGGGCTCTGATGTTCAATGCCCCTGAGCAAGCTGATGTCATTTCCATCGCGTTCCCCGGTGGAGGGATGTTGAATGCCGAAGTGGCCGATACTCCGGAGAAATTGCTTTTCGGTTTGGCTTTCCGGACGGCCCTTCCCCCTGATGGAGCCATGTTATATATCTTTGATAAATCAGGGCCACATCGGGTCTGGACAAAAGAATTCCAATTTCCTGTTGACGTCATCTGGTTGGATGAAAGTAAAGTGGTGGTGCATGTTGTGAAGGATGCGATTCCGTGCAGAGAGGATCGCTGTCCATGGTATGGACCCCCACCTCGTGATGCGCGATATGTCGTCGAATCGAATGTTGGATTTGTGGAGCAGGAAAAGGTCAAGATTGGCGATACCGTGAAATTTATTTTGCATGTGTCCTGACAGTGGACAGGCATTACAACTGAACATACTATGGAACCCTCGAAAGCAGCATCTTCCCCTCTAACCGCAGGATATACGGCTGTCGCAAAATGTGAGGATATTCCACAAGGCGGCGGACGGCCCTATAAAATCGCCGGCAAAAGCATCGCGATTTTTCGAGTAAAGGATGGGTTTTATGCAATCAATAATATTTGTCCTCATCAAGGGGCTTCTTTAGGAAAGGGACGGTTAAAGGGCTATATTGTGTCCTGCCCTTTACATGACCAACAATTTGATGTGCGCTCAGGGTTCGGACCAGATGGAGGAGGATATTGTGTGGTTCGGTATGAAGTGAAAATTCATGACGAACAGGTGTGGGTGAACCTTAAGCCAAAGGATTGGTTTTCGGGAGAATAAGGAGAACCCATGCCGCAATTACTCTACGGGATAACGATTACTTCTTTGTGAGACATGACAATGCCATTGCAACAATCTGAATCCAAAAAGTTGCAGGTTCAAGAATCGGAGACTTTTTGGGTACATCTTTGGGAGGATCGCACCAGGGGCGAACAATGGGTGCCGGCCTATGATTCCCATGTCCTTGCCTTGGTCGAGGATGAATTTCTCCGCACGGTCAGTAATAATGCTGTGGATTCCGGGCGTCGCTCATTTGAGTTCCAGGCTCTAAAAGCGGGGAATCATCAGTTGGAATTCAGTAAGCGAATGGCCTGGAAGTTTACGGCTGAGGACCGCCGGGTATTTGAAGTCACTGTGGTCCCTGCGTCTAATAAAGAGTGAGAAGTTGTGTCAGACATTGGCTATTTGAATGGGCAGTTTTCCCCGCTGGAGGACATTCGTCTTTTTCCGGAGGATCGTGGCTTTTTATTCGGGGATGGCGTGTATGAAGTGATTCGCGCCTATAGGGGAAAGCCCGCTTTTTTGGTTGATCATTTCACGCGATTATCACGAAGTGCAAAGGAGATTCAGGTCTCCCTCCCATTTAATCTTGAGTCGTTTGAAGATGTTCTTCTCAGCGGAATCCGTGAGTGTGGGCTTTCTGAAATCAAAATTTACATACAAGTCACCAGGGGAGTGGCTCCTCGCGATCACGTCTTTCCATCCTCATGCGAACCCACCGTATTTATGTCCTTTAAGGAAATAGGCCAACTGCCTTTTCCTGATCGGAATTCGGGAATTTCCGTTATGACGGTTCCTGACACACGATGGGGCCGGTGTGATATTAAGAGCTTGAATCTCTTACCCAATGTTCTGGCCAAACAGCGGGCCAAAGAGGCCGGTGTCTTCGAGGCCATTTTTATTCGGGAAAATATGGTAATGGAAGGCGCCACCAGTAATATTTTTATGGTTCGCAATGGGGCTGTCTATACTCCTCTGATCAATCATCAGGTTTTGGCTGGCGTGACACAACAGCATGTCATGCAGTTGGTAAGGGACCTGGGAAAGAAAATGGACTGTCGGCCCATTTCCCTGCAGGAATTGGTGTCATCGGATGAGGTCTTTTTGACCGGAACCACCATCGAGGTCCTTCCTGTTGTTGCTATTGATGGCTGCCGGGTAGGGGAGGGGAGCCCAGGTTTCATTACACAAGAACTTCAGCGTAAATTCGAATCCCTCATGGATTAGGTAGCGTCACCTGCCTTTTTTTCAGGATTCTGTTGATAAGTCAATTTCTCTCATCAGTTTGAGGCATTCCATTCAAATTTCCTGAAGTGTACCCTTCACAATACCTTCATATTCTTCTTGCCATCAAAAATATAAATATCATGTGGTGTTTGCGCCACATGATTTCTGGACAAGGAAATATAAATGGAACTAGTATGGTGATTCTCCGTTGGACTTGACAGACCATAGGTATTTGAGTACCTTTGGGGTCCCCGGGAACGGGGCTAATTTGTCTATATTTTAAGACCATTACACCTATCGATTGAGGTTTTCAGCTCAATTTATTTTCAAGGAGGCCGGTCCATGTTTTATGTCAACAAGCGAAATAGATTAACAAGTATGTCTGCGGTCGTTTTAGCAGGGGTGCTTGGTCTGTTTTCCTTTGGGACAGCTTCGGCGGAAGAGTCCCAAACGTCAGAGCATTCAGGGCACAAAATGGGGATGTCACATCAGGATAGCCCAGGTTGGGCGGAACGATTAAAGGGCCAAACCATTCTTGAAGACTCCATGGAAGGCCGTGCAGAACGGGCAGCTCTGGTTGAACAACAACACAACCGGTTAATGGAACAAATGCAAAAGGACATGGAACAAAATGGTGAAAATACCGGTATGTTCAATTCCATGTCCATGATCCATCAATATGGTGGAGGCCCGGGCAACGGACTCCTGTCCAGCAATCCCGGCGTGGAACCGGTTTCGATGACCGGCGGATTATGTCCCAAAACCGCACCGGTGAGGGCATACGATGTCTCGGCGATCAATGTTGAAATTACCCTGAATCAATGGCTGGATTATTATCCAGGCTATATGTACGTGTTAAGTGACCAAATTGAGCAAGTTCGGGAAGAGGAAGCCAAAAACGCGGAAGCCCGTGAAAAAGAAGGTCATAGCGACCCTGGTGGGGTTACCAACGGCATTCAAGGGCAGTACATTCAGCCTTTGGTAATCCGTGGAAATCAGGGAGATTGCGTAAAGATCACGTTGCGCAATCAATTAGAGTTCGGCGAAGAAGTCAGTTTGCACATTAACGGATCAGATATGGTGATGAGCAAAACCGGTCAGCCCGCGCTCAGTACCAACCCGGATTCGGTCGCCGAAGAAGGCGAGTTTGTTGAAATGGAATGGTATATCCACCCTGAGACCCAGGAAGGTGGTCGTCAGTTCCATACGTATAGTAATGACCGGGAACTCACGGTCATGGGGCTATTTGGAGTATTCGTCGTAGAACCTCGGGGATCGGAATATTTTGAGCCATTGGGCGAAGGCCCAGCCACCGAAGCGAAAAGCGGATGGCAGGTGATGATTGATAACGGAACCGGTCCAGATTTTAGAGAATTTGTCCTTATTTATCATGAGGTTGGTGATGAGGCTTTCCGTCCAGTCAATAAACATGGGGACTTTTTGCCTCAACGGGACCCATTGACCGACACCTATCGTCCAGGGGCCAGAGCATTAAATTATCGAAGTGAGCCATTCGGCATTAACAATATGCATGTCCAGCATGAATACTTCGGTTTCGAAGATGAATCGATGGGATACAGTTCGTATGCCTATGGGGATGCAGCGCCGACCATCCCGAGGAGTTATCTGGGTGACCCGGCCAAATTCCGTCTGGTCCATGGTGGCTCAGAAGTGTTCCACTCCCACCATCCTCACGGAGGATCGATTCGGTGGCAAAGAAGTCCGAAAGCCACACAGCAGGAACTTTGGACCAATGGTCAAAATGGTCCGATGAAGTATCCGGTGATCCGGACAAAATCTGACCGAGTCGACGTGGAGGTCATCGGACCTGCCGAGGCGTTGGATCTGGAAACAGAGTGCGGATCGGGTTTGTGTCAATGGTTGGCCGGAGATTTCCTGTTTCACTGCCATGTCGCTCATCACTATGTGTCTGGTATGTGGGGGTATTGGCGTGTATACAATACGCTTCAGGTCCCAGGTGTGAAGAATGACGTGATGTTGCCCCTGAGAGAGTTGCCTGACCGGTTAGGCCGAATGCACAAGCCTGTAACATCGGATCAACTGGTCGGAACGACAGTTAGCTGGTTCGGGACCAATTTCAAGATTGTCGATAAAGGGAAAAGTGATTGGAATGCGGATCCTGCTGTCGTCAATATTAAGGATTGGGTGGAAATGCAGATCAGCAATCAAGGAAAGCCAGGCAATACGGATGATGAATTGGGCCAGTTGATGAGTTACGACGCCACGGTGGTGGATTGGACCTGGCAGGGCAATAGGGCGATGAGCGAGAGAGAAGCCACCATAGGTGAAAACCCCAAGTACCATCCGGAATGGCAGGGATATACACCAGGAGAGCGTCGTCCGATTTGGTTCGAACCGAAGACCGGAAAAGTGGCGTGGCCCTGGCTTACCCCACATTTCGGAAAGCGTTCTCCCTTTTCAAATGATCGTAATCCCGCGCCCTGGCTTGAGCCCATCCATTTAAATCCCGATGGGACCCGTTCGGTTGAACCGGCCAAACCTGGAGAAAATGGCCGGTGGAGCTTGTGTCCTGATCGAGCCGGGTCACAGGATTATAATGTTCATTTTATTTCCTTGCCGGTTGAATTGGCTCCTGCGAAGGGAGACCAACAGGCTATCGTGGATCCAAATGGGCTTTTGTTTGTGGCACATGAAGAAGAGGAAGCTATCAGAAACGATAATAATAAAAAATTTCCACTCGTAGCGCGTGTCAATATTTACGATTGTCTCGATTGGATGTTGACATCGGAATGGTTGGATGACGATATCACGAATTTCCAATCATCGAAAATCAACACACATTTCCATTTCTTTCAATTCGACAATCAAGCATCCGATGGCGTGATTTCAGGATTTTCCTATGATCAATCCATGAGGCCGTTTACCCAGTTCGAGAAAAAATCGGACAAAGGACTACCAGTTCCGATGAATGCCAAGTTCACCAAGGCGGCCAAGAAGGGGGATAAAACCATTCACGTGACCAATGCCCATCAATATCATGTCGGAATTCCGATTTTGATCGGGGCTGATAACGTGAAGGGCAAAGAGGTGCGCCGAATCGTGGCTATTGGAGGCTCCGGGGCCTCGTCCGGCGGATCTGCTGCCAGTGAATATACGGTAGTAGCCGGAGATTCACTTGGAAAAATCGCTCAATCCCATGGAGTGACCTCCCAAGCCTTAGCCGATCTTAATGGACTGGCTAATTCCAATTTGATTGTGGTTGGTCAGAAGATTAAGGTTCCCGGTCAAAGCGCGGCTCCATCGGAAGGTTCAGGTGGAGGAGGCGAAACGCTCACCTTTGATCAACCCTTAAAGCATGATCATCCGGTCGGTGATATTGTGACGGTTGAATACGCCCGACAACGGTTCTGGGTGGATTCGGATGTGGGCAGTGTATTTTTCCACGATCATGCGTTCGGTGGAACCACTTGGCCGCATGGGGCCGTGGGGACCATGATCGCCGAACCATTCGGTTCAACCTGGCACGATCCGAAGACGGGCAAACCTATTCGCACGGGGCCAGTGGCGGATATTCATGCCATTGAACGAGTGGGACATGATGTGGCCGGCAGTTTCCGCGAATTGATGGTTCATGTTATGGATACCGTTCCTCATACTGTGAATATTGTGACGGCAGGAAACCCTCCCGGCCAACCCATCGATGTGGCCCTGGAAGCGGGAAGAACGGTGTCATTCATCATGCCGCCTAACGATAGGATCAAAATGACTCCCATGCCGTTCCTCAACGGAGGAACGCATACGACAGGAGGGGCGTTGAACTTCAGGGCAGAACCCTTTGCTCAACGTTTGGCGAATAACCCTGATCCTTCAAAAATATTCAGCAGCACCGTGCATGGTGATCCGAGTACCGCCATGTTGCGGGCCTATCTGGGAGACGCAGTGGTCTTCAGGCTGGTAGATGTCACCATGAATGAGAGCAACGTCTTCACGGTTTCCGGACATACCTTCTGGACTGAGCGGTATGCGCCGGATGCCAATCGGAAGAATTCCATCCATATTGGAATTGCCGAGCGGTACGACTTGGTCGTAGCCGAAGCGGGTGGGCCACGACATCAACCCGGTGATTACATGTTCTTTAATGGCCGGAGTTCGAAGTTCTCCGAAGGGTCGTGGGGTATTCTACGGGTTATCGAGAAGCCGGTGGATGATCTTCAACCTCTTCCGAATAAAGCGTACGGCCGTGAAGGCATTCCGGAAAAACTTCCGGTTTGTCCGCCGGATGCGCCGGTGAAGGCATTTAGTGTCGTGTCTATGGATCATCCGGGAATGAGTTTTAATTCGAAGGCTCCTGAAACCATTGAGGTCGATTTCGAGCGTAAAATCGAATTACGAAACCCGGATGCCAAGATTTATGTCTTGGAAGACGAGGTGACGAAGGTAGCCGGTGATGTGCAACCTATGCCTCTGACCCTCCGGGCCAATGTGGGCGATTGCCTGGAAGTGAAGCTCACGAACAAAATGAAAGAAAGCCGGGCCTCATTCTCGGCATTCGGATTGGCTTTTGATCCGAATGATTCTCAAGGGGTGAATCTGGGGAAAAACACCAATGAGCAAACGGTGGCTCCTGGTGAATCCAAGACGTATACCTTCTATGCCGATCCGTTCATCGGTGAAACCCAATCCCTGGTCTGGGATTTTGGAAACGTTGCGATGAATCCGCGGAACGGCCTATTCGGTGCTATTATCATCGGACCGAAGGGGTCTACCTATCGTGATCCAAAAACCGGTGAGGATATTTCGTTAAAAAATAGCTGGGTGGCCGATGTTATGATCGACCACAGCATTCAAGGGAATGAAAAACGAGCCAACTACCGTGATGTGTCTCTCTTTTTCCAAGATGAGGATAACATCATTGGCACCAGCTTCATGCCCTATGTACAGAATGTGGCCGGGTTGACCGGTATTAATTACCGTGCTGAGCCCTATCCCTATCGGGAAGAAGCCGGTTGTTCGTTAGGCCGGATCTTCCAACCCTGTGAAGTGGATAACCCAGCGGATCCTGCCACGCCGGTTATTGAGGCTCATGCAGGAGACCAGATTCGTATCCATGTCTTTGGAGCCAGCAGTGAACAAAACAGCATGTTCACCGTTGAAAAACATGAATGGCCGATCGAACCCTTTATGCCAGGTGCAGACATGATTAGCACTGTGGAATTTGCCGGATCGGAAACTATAGATGCCTTTCTGCCCTCTGCCGGTGGAAAGTGGGCGTTGCCAGGTGATTACGTCTATGGAAACGGGCGGTTACCTTACTCGCAATCCGGTCAATGGGGGTTATTGAGAGTGCTGCCAAAAACGGATCAACGAATCCTTCCGTTGGAAGGGGAAATGTCTTCTTCCAAGCAGGCTGCGTTGGATCATTTTTCTGGTGAGCCACGGATAATTCCGACTGTCGCCAAATAAGACTCGGAAACGGGTCTCAGGTCTGACATGAACGGGGAAGCCGAGGTTCGGCTTCCCCGTTTTTATTGGAGTGAGACAAGGGACCGCACACAGGTTGCCTTGGTTGGGAAATATGAAATCCGTAAAATGGAATAAATGGGCCAAAACCCCCATTCGCCGATTCCGGCGGCAAACATGGTATAGTGAAACTCATCAAAATTTTGCTTATATATGTTCCCATTCATTTTTCTTGTTTAGTGTAAGGAGGATGTGAGTAATGATTGGAAGGGTCTCACTCATCGTTTGTCTCTTGATGGCCTTGGGCCATCCTGCCTGGTCTTACCAAGAAATTGAGGTTAAAAACGGAGGAACGATTAAAGGCCAGGTTACCATTACGGGTGAAAAGCCGAGGCCCATGGCCTTTAATCTGGTGACTATTCCCGATGCGGTTTATTGCGGAAGAATTTCTACCGGAACCGGTTGGCGAATTGTGGAAGATTTCATCATTGGAAACAACGGTGAATTGAAAGATGCGGTGGTCATGTTAAAAAATATCGAGAAGGGCAAGACGTTTAAATTGCCGGATGTCCGAATCGATGCGCTTGACTGTGATTTTTTGCCTTTTGTGAATGTACTTCGAGACAAGGATGAAATCACCGTGGTGAATATGGACCCCGTGGAACATGATATTCAAGGGTATGAAACGGCCAGGGTTCGGGGGGCTCGGGTATTATTCAACCGGCCGTTGCCGATGAATCCGTTTCACAAAGTGGTGGGTCTTCTCGGTAAAAACGCCCATACGCATCTTCCCGGGGAGCCCATGGTGGAGCAAATTCATTTGCAAAAGGAGCGGAACATTTTTGTCATGCAATGCGGATTTCACCCGTATATGTTTTCCTGGGGATTGGTCTTGGACAATCCGTATTATTCGATTACCAAAGAAAATGGATTGTTTGAAATCGGTGAGATCCCGCCGGGGGAATATCAACTGACGGTTTGGCACCCCGGTATGAAGGCCTATCTCGAGAAGAATGTCACGGTCGAAGCCGGAAAAAGTCTCACCGTGAATTTTCAATATGAGGCACCCTCGGGACGTCGAAGCGTCCATGAAATGCATGATAATCCTCATTTCGGCATGGAATTATTGGGGGAAGGAGTGGAAATCATTCCCACGCTCAGAAAACAACTTCCTTAAGGCGTCATTATGAAAAAAGTCTTTTCATGTTGGTTGGTCAGTTTGGGCATGATTCTCGGAGTCCCCTGGTATGGATGGGCCTATGAGGTCGTGGATGTGGCTGATGGAGGGACTCTGAAGGGTAGCGTCGATTTGATTGGGGAGGTTCCTTTTCCCAAGGCCTATAACCTCATTACGTTTCCTGATCCGGAATATTGCGGTCGAATTTCGGATGGGAAAGGCTGGCGCCTGTTAAAAGATTTTATGGTCAATGACGAGAATCGCATTCAAGGGGTAGTCATTGTGATTGAAGAGGTGAAAGCGGGAAAACCGTTTAATCTCTCCATTCCCAAGGTAGAGGCGAGGGATTGTCAATTCCATCCATTTACCACGGTTGTGAGAAATGAACATGGGATCGAAGTGGTGAATATGGATCCCGTCATGCATGATATTCAAGCCTATGAAACGTCATCCGCCCACGGTACCCGGGTTCTGTTTAATTCGCCTCTCCCGTTTAATGAGCGTCATGAGCGGGGAAATTTGATGGCCCATCATCAGCATGTTCCGGGAAGATCGATGGTGCAGCAATTTCAGCTCAACAAAGGCCGGAAAACGTTTGTCATGCAATGCGGCTTCCATGCCTATATGGAAAGCTGGGCTATGGTAGTGGATAATCCGTATTTTGCCTTGACAAACGAAGATGGAGCCTTTGAAATTTCTGGAATTCTCCCTGGGACCTATCAGGTGCGGGCCTGGCATCCGAGTGTAAAAAAGGACCATGTACAAACTGTGACCATAGAATCTCACCAGACAACCGAAGCCTCTTTCCATATGAATTCTCCGAGGGAGCGATGGACGGCTCACACGATCCAGCGACCTCCACGGTTTACTCCTGCAGCATTGGGAAGGCCCATTGAAATCGAGCCGTTGCTTGAACGCCAAAGGCCATGAGGTGGTTTTTCCCCCGGCTGGTTGCCCCGGTTCATTTTCTCCGTCATAACGGTTTTGCAATTGGCGTGGTATTGAGTGGATTCCTCATGGTGTATGGGGTATCGCACGGGTATGGCCAGCCGCTTCACGTTGCCCAGGATAAAGGCCGTGAATTTTCTGCCAGACTCATATGGAAAACCGGCGGGCACGTTTCCAAGGCTCAATTATTCGTCAAAAACGACCGGTATCGAATCGAACATTTTGGTGGAATCCGGACGGACTTAGGATATGCCGGGGTCACGATCGTGCGCCTGGATGAACAGAAAGTATGGTATGTCCTTTCCCAACGGCGCATGGTGATTAGCGTTCCGTTAACCGCCGAATTTGTCTTACCGTTATCGGTTGACTTAGAAGGTGAACAAAAGCGGATATTGATTGGAGAGGGACAGGTGGAAGACCGCCCGGCCCTGCTGTATGAGGTCCAGGTTCGAAATCGATTTGTCGGAGCCGAACGGTATTACCAGTGGGTCGATCCTGATCGGGATGTCCTGTGGAAGTTGATGAGCCAGGATCGAGATTGGTTTATTGAATATCAACACGTGGTGATTTCTCCTCAACCCGATTATTACTTCGAGCCCCCATTGGGGTATCGGGTCATTGAAGCGCAAAACATGCCGATGCCAAAGGGATAAAAGATGAACCTGCTGTGCCGAAAACGAATCATGAGAGGAATAGTGCTTGGATTGTTGATGAATCTGCTGGCTGGATGGGCTATGGATAGAGGTCCGAATGAGGCGGTGGCAGAATCCGGAGGGTCGATTGAGGCGGTTCGGAATGCGTTTGAGCAAGGCCGGTATTCCAAGGTAATTGAATTGGCCGATCCACTCCTCAAAGGGAATCCCCCTTCACAACAGGTCCAACAGTGGCACCTCCTGGCATTAGCTCACACAGGGAAAACCGCTGAGGCTCTGGATGCCTATGAAAATCTGGCCAAAGCCAATCAGCGGGAAGACGAAGTTCTGTTGAAACAAATGGCCATCGCGAGCATTTTGCCCTTACGATCGGATATGAGGGAGCAGATGCGAGGAGCCGCCTATACGGCTCTCCGGGAAATCAAATCGGCTGAAACCATGCGGTTTCTTGAGGAAGGTCTACGAGATCAATCGGGGATGATTCGAGCATTGGTTGCCGAGGGGATGGGCCATGAGGTATCCGGTCGTCAATCGAAACTGTTTCATGAAGCGTTGAAGGATCCGGCGGCTCTGGTGCGTGCCAATGTGTTGGAAGGTCTGGCTCAATCCGGTGAACCTGCCGTGGTTTCAACCATTTCGCCTTTTCTGAAAGATGACCAGCTCATTGTGCAAATCTCGGCCGCCAAGGCTTTGTTTGACCTGGGGCAGACACAGTATTGGCAGCGTCTGGAGAAAGGTGTGTTGAGCCAAGATGGGTATGAACGGGGGGCATCCATTCGTGCATTGGGAGAATTGAGCGATCCGCGTAGTGTTCCGATTCTTGAGAATACCCTCAAAGATTCTCAACCGTCGATTCGGGCTGCAGCGGTGTCGGCTCTTGGAAAACTCAAAACCCCTGAAGCGCTGAAAGCCGTAAAGGGAGCCATGTTCGATCATATCCCGGGGGTCAGGAGCGTGGCGGCTTTTAGCTTAGGGAATTTTCCACCCCAGGAAGTCCTGACGGTCCTGACTTCGGCTTTGCATGACTCCAACATCGGTGTGCAAACGGCAGCCGTGGCCTCACTTCTACGAATCGGTGCCCCTTTTTCGACGGTGGCTCAAACCGTCGAACGACTCATGCAGGATCAGAATCCCGCAGCACGTTCGGGAGTGGCCAAGGCGCTTGGACATGGAACGAGTCAGGAAGTAATCGTTCTCCTGAACCTGCTTATTCAGGATCCCACACCGCGTCCGCGAATTACGGCGGCTCGATCGTTGGGACGAATCGGTCATCGAAATTCTTTGGGTGTGTTAAAACGAACGTTGCGGGATTCCGACGAGGCCGTGCGGGCCACAGCCGCCGCCGCGATCGTCCGGATTCTGGATGCTCCAATGGGGGCCTAATTCTTCGTCTTCAGTGGAGTTCCAATGGCTGTTTCCATCCACTGTGATGGGTAATACGTAGTCGATGCAGGAAAGCCAGGTCATGCGGCATTGGATGATGACATGGTGTTTGATCTTGTGGGTCTGTGTGCCTTCCGCAGCCTCTCGGGAACTATCGGATTCTTCGGATCTCATACACTGGTTCGAGTGGGGGGATCCTGCGTTTCAAAAGGCCCAGGCAGAAGATAAACTCATCCTGCTGGATTTAACGGCTGTGTGGTGTCATGCCTGCCATGTCATGGATGAGACTACCTATGTGGAACCTGATATTGTCACCACTCTGAATACCTCGGTTGTTCCCGTCCGAGTGGATACTGACCAACACCCCGACCTTGAGGCCCGCTATCGAGCGGGAGGCTGGCCCACCACCAGTATATTATTACCAACGGGCGAGATCCTTTTTCAGGCTAATGCGCTGCCCCCTGGGGAAATGAAGGAACTTCTGCACGAGGTGATTCAACTGTACGCTCAAGACAAAGCCGATCTCCGGAATCAAGCGCAGGTGCTTTGGAAGAAGGTTCAGCCACGTCCGGCTACTGATGATTCTGAACAGGCAATTTCGCCGGACATGGTGAGTCACGCTGTGGCGTTTATGAAAAATCAGTTTGATGCCGAGCATGGAGGGTTTCGAGCCGTCCCGAAGTTTTTTGAGCCCGAGGCGGTTCAGCTCGCCTTGGCCTTGGGATTTGTGAACAAGGATCAGCAATTAACGCATATGGGACTTCACACTTTGGATCGGCAAACGACTTTATTGGATCCGGTGTGGGGTGGTTTTTACCGGTATGCGGAACAGGCGGACTGGACTGATCCGCACTATGAAAAGATGCTGACGATTCAAGCAGGGAATCTTCAAAATTATCTTGAGGCATTTCAACTCACGGAAAATCCTTCTTATCGCACCATCGCCAACTCCATCGTCGATTATGTCTGGGACTTTCTCACTGATCACACCTCCGGACAGTTTTGGGAAAGCCAAGATGCCGATCTTCGAGCGTCGGACGGGACCACGCTTCTTGCGGGTTCAGATTTTTTTTCGCTCAGTGCGGAAGAACGCAGCAAAAAAGGACAGCCTCGTATTGATCGACGAGTGTTCACGGGAAGCAATGCTGGCATGGCGGAAGCCTTTCTCGACGCGTCCTGGATTTTAGAAAGGCCAGAACTCCGTGGGTTGGCCATACAAGTCATCAGGAAATTGGACCAGGAACGATGGAATGCCGGCCAGGGACTCTTGCATGGCTCACGGGCGGAAGGTGTGGCGGTATCGGGTCTTTTGTCTGACCACATGCAGTTAGGCCGAGCGTTGGTTGCCGCCTTTCAGTCCACTGGGGAGAAAGGCTTTCTAAAACGGGCAGAACATCTTGCTGCGAGAACCCAAGCCATTTTGGAAGATTCCCAGGGAGGAGGCTTTTTTGATCGTAGGCCGGATCAGGAGGGATTGGGCTTGCTGAAAATGCCCATCAAGTCTTCCCAGGATAATCTCCACACGGCTCTCTGGTATCTGGATTTGTTTCATCTCACACAAAGACATGATTATCAAATGACGGCTCAACGAACCATTCGTGCAATCATCTCGGCCAAACGACCGGTTCCCATTGCGTTGATGGGCAAAGCGGTGGATCGGTGGTACCGAGGCAGTGTGCATGTCGCAGTGGTGGGAGTGCCGAATGATCCAAAAACCGTAGCCTTCATGGAAGAAGGACGTCGGTTCTATTATCCTGGAAAGCTACTAAGACAATTTAATCCCGAACAGGAATCTCCTCAATGGGGCGAGATTTCTTTTCCCTACCATGGGGAGCCTCTGGCCTTTGCTTGTACCGATCGGTTGTGTTCTCCTCCGGTGGTTTCTCCCAAAGATCTGCAAGTGAGCATTTTGAATATTGTAGACCAAAAGTAAAGAGAGGTAACATGCTCCATTCGTAAAGGAATTTTTTTTTGATTACCATTAATAGGGCCTCATTAAAGCCTTTATTCGGAAAATTTGCTAAATTGAATCTGTATGCGCTGAAAGGCCTAAAGAGTGATCCAAAGGACCTAGTTTTCGGATGTTTTCTTGACACGTTTTTTTTATTCCTGATATATACGGAAGTGGTTAGGATGATTCATTCAGGTCAAAGCCTTTTGCCCTATTCTGGCCGGGGTGCAGGTAAAAGGTTGGTTGTCCAAAACCCCAGATTTATTTTCCCTCGTCAATTCAACCTTTTTTCTTAAACTTAGGAGGAAGCATTATGAGGAATCGTCAGTCCCTTACTATGTCCCTGGTGGTCAGCGCCATCTTGTTGGCCGCTCCCCTTATGGCTCAAGCAGGCGGAACGATCAAAGGAAAAGTCACATTTAGTGGAAAAGTTCCCGAGCCCAAGGAGTTTTCTTTCAAAAAGTTCCCCAATACGGAGTTTTGTAAAAAGAATCCCAGCAAGAGTGCCGATGGGGAAACACGACTGTTGAAGGAAGTGGAAGTCGATGGAAGCAAAGGGTTGAAAAATGCCGTGGTAGCCGTCACGGATATTCAGGATAAGGCGTTCTTGGATGCCGCCGATAAAACAGCTCCTCAAAGCGTGGTGGCGGAATTGTGCGAATTCAAGCCGTATACCGGCATTGCCGTCAGCAAGGGAATGTTTCATGTGGAAAATCACGATGCCGATCCCGATGATCCTAAATCCGCAGAAGGGGTGTTGCACAATCCTCATAGTTTTGACCAATTAGGCGCCAAGTCCAGCACCGAGTTCAACATCGGGTTGGCGAAAAAAGGCGATAGCCTGGATAAGCCGGTAAAGTTGAAGATGTCCAAAAAGGGTAGTGTGTTACGGTTGCAATGTGACCAACATGAGTTCATGCAAGGCTGGTATTTGCCGGTGACCAATCCCCATTACGGGACCACTGGTGCGGATGGAACCTTTGAAATCAAGGATGTTCCCGCTGGTAAACATAAAGTGGTGGCCTGGCATCCCATTGCCGGAAAAGTGGAAGCCGATGTTGAAGTGAAGGACGGCGGGTCCGTCGACGCGAATTTCGAAATTAAATAATTTAATTTTCGAAATGGTTTTACGCAAGGGCAACGAGGTTATTCTCGTTGCCCTTGTTTTTTTTTAAGGATTTCGAGTTCCCTTGCCTTTGAAGAACGCCCCCCGTTAAGATCGATCACGGTCAAATATGTTGATGAAATTTGAGGCTTCATGTGTCACGTGAGTTGTCCCTCGCTGATATTTTCCAGATAGGGTATTACTGGGAAACTAAAATTCTTCTCACTGCGGTTTCACTCGATCTTTTTTCCGTTTTTCAGGGGCAGTCCCAGACCGTGAATCAGGTTGCGGAGCAACGTGCATTACATCCGCGGGCATTGGAATGGGTCATGAACGCTCTGGTAGCAATGCGAGTGTTGAACAAATCCGACAAGGAATATTCGAACACCCCTGTGGCTGAGAAGTATTTGGTCAAGGGTGCCCCTGAGTATGTAGGACATTTGTTGGTTCTGCATGATTCCGAATGGAACCATTGGGGGAAATTGGAAGAAACGGTTCGGACGGGCCAATCTCCGGTGTCTCAGCATGTCTTTGAAACCCAACCGGAATTAGGTGCGCATGTTCTGACCGTTCTTGATCGAATTGGAAGGGGGAGTGGAGTCGGCTTGGCTCAACGTCTTCAATTGCAGGGGGCGAAACGGATGTTGGATGTGGGTGGCGGTGCCGGAACCAATGCCATTGCCTTTTGTCGTGCCTATCCGGATTTAACGGCGACGGTATTTGACCTTCCCCAAACTCTGAAGGTGACTAAGACCTATATTGAGGAAGCCGGGATGGGCGATCGTATTGCCTTGCAGCCTGGAAATTTTCATCAGGATCCTTTTCAAGGATCCTATGATGTGGCGTTGATGTCGGACATTCTCCATTATCAGGATGGTCGGACGAATGCCGTTTTGGTTGAAAAGGTCTATCATCATCTGGGTAATGGTGGTCGGCTGATTATTAAGGACCGGTTTTTGGATCCAAGCAGAACGAGTCCGGCTTGGACCACTGCATTTGCCGTCCACATTTTGGTGAATACCGAGCAGGGGCAGTGTTTTACGATAGAAGAAACCCGGCAGTGGATGGAGCAGGCAGGGTTCCGTGCAGTGGAAGAGCTGGAACCCTGTGCAATGGTCCAGGGCACGAAATAGAAAAAGGAAGAGGAAAACATGGCAGATATGGCAGAATGGTTGCGGACGCCAGGATTTTTGGGAACCCATGCAACCATGGGAGCAGATGTCAGTCAATTCATGGCCACTTTTTTTACCCTGTTGTTTGTGGTGGGATGGGTGCAGGCACGCCAGAAAAAGGCCAATCATCATCATTGGTTGATGCTCGGAGGCATGGTGGCCATGCTGGCTTTTTTCACCAGCTATTATTTGTTCCGGAATCTGGGAGTCCTGGCTTTTGAAGGGAAAGAAGGATTTGGCGGGTCACAATCGTTATATGAAAATGTTTTTGTTCCCTTGCTGACCGTACATATTTTATTAGTCGTGATCGGCCTGGTCATGGCCATCTATATGATCGTGTTGGGGTTTCGTTCTCAAACATTTCTGGAGGGGCGACGGGTCTTAAAAGATGCCCTTCTACAAACGTCGGGGCGGCGTATTGCCGTCATTCTCGGAAGTATTACCGGAGTCGTCATCTTGTTTTTCTTGTCCAGGGTCCTGACATCCGGGTTTTCCATGGGAAAAATGAGTGTCTATCTTGGTCTGATCATCCTGATTGCCATTGTGTTTGGTATAGAAATTTCCATTCAGCGTATCTGGCCGAATGGCGCGCGAAGGCACCGTGTCCTGGGGATGTTTACCATGGTGATTTATTGTGTGTTGTTTGTGACCGGGACGGTGACCTATACCATGCTCTATATCCTGTATCCCGGAAAAATCGGGTAAGGCGATGTTGGAATGTCCCTGCGGACAGACCCTGACACCTGGTCCTGTCGAGGAAGTCACCGATGATCAATTATGGGGAGTGTGGGAATGTGCCGCATGCGTGGCGCAGATCGGCGGAGAGGGATCGCCAAAGGATTTTGACCGGTTCGTCCATGAAGTCACCTGGACCGACGAAGCCCTCTATCAATTGGATCGTCTGCCGCCTTATGTGCAACCGTTAGTTCGTGACGAGATCGTTTCCTTCACCCGGCAACAGCATCAATGGATTGTCACCCGCGCACGAATGATATCGGCTCAAAACAAAGGGATCGTGGCCTGGAGTCCTGAAGCCGAGAAACGTTTGGCCAATGTGCCTGCTCCGGTTCGAGCCATGGCCAAAGTGGAACTGGAGCGGACCGCTATCGACCGGAATTTATCCGAAGTGACCGTTTCCCTGATGGAAGAATTAAAGGCCCGGTATTTTGGGCTGGCCGCAGGACGGTCTTAAGTTCTATTTGATACCCTTGAGCAAAGGCAATCGGAGACAACCCGACGTATGCTACATCGTCTTTCCTTGCGAGTCCTCCCACAATTAAATGCCTTGGTCACCGCTCCTCCTGTGCGAAAAAGGAAGCGGTGGGTGATGTTGGCGCCTGGATTGATAGCCTTTGGCATCTATCATCTGCTCAAACCAATACTTCCCTTTTCCAATCCCTTTGTGTTGTTACTGTTCAGTGGGACAATATCTGCCATCACGGCGGTTTGGGCGTTTCGACAAGGGCGGGGAGTGTCCCTCAAGGAGTCATTCCAACAGGATGGAAAGAAATTTTGGTTCTGGTTGGTGGGATGGGTGGGACTGGCCTATGGTATGCAGTTGTCCCTTCTGGTTCTCTCGCTCCTCCAAATTTTTGTGAATTATGATTTTTTGCTTCATCCTGAAGGACCGGCCATGATGGCCATTATCATTGCGTGTACCTCGGTGACTCGTGACGCATTTGAGATCGGTTATGTTCAACGGATGACGCGCGAGGGAGTCCCTGTCCCCACCTTTCCAGACGGGAAGGCCTTTTGGGAATGGATGTCGCAGGCTCTGAGTACAGTCAGCGCATGGGGTCTTTCGGCCTTTTTCCTCAGCGTAATCGGATCTTGGGGACTGTGGAATATTGCACCTACTGATTGGCAGCCTATTGTTCAATCCATGGGAGTGCCGTTCCTCGTGGCAACTGCGGCCCTGGTGGCTTTTCTTGATGGTCAGGGTCAATTGTTTAAAACCTCTGAAGCTTCCGGACGACCCATCAGTTGGCTTAGTGGTGTATGGTTTTGGGTGTGGCCCTCTTTTACCTTTGCGGCCACTTACTTTTTGGTACTCTGGGGAATCCTGGCGTTTGTCTTTGGGGTGTCCGAGGTTTCCCTTTTGAACTTTATGGGGATGGCTGCGGTCACCGGGCTTTTGATGACGACTTATACCCTGTATCTGGGATGGCGAAAATCTTATGAGGAGAAGACGTTGGCTATTCCTGAGTCGATTCAGCGTTGCCCGTTCGTCATGGGGATTCTGCAGAATTCAAAAAATTTTATGGCCTCAAGGCCTATGGTGGATCTGAAGGCCAATCACACGCAATCGGTGAATTGAACTATGACACACGTAAAAAATTGGCATGCGCTATTGGTTTTGAGCCTCATCGGATTTTTGGTGGGAGGAGTAGCTTGGGGAAGCGGTAATGGTTCCACCGTATCCCAATCAGGGGGAATGTCTGGAACGGATATCTATTATCAAACTCCAGGTTCGATCCAAGGTTTGTCGGCCAAGGACCTCACACCGGAATATTCCGACATTCCCCTTCTGAATAACCGCTTGGTGGTCTGGTTCGTCACTCAGCAACACACGTATTTTGGGGGATTTGTTCTGGCCTTGCCGTTGTTCAGTTTATTGTTGGAATTCATCGGAATGACACGGAGGCACCAGAATGCCAGGCGTCAGTATGATGGATTAGCTCATGATATTTTACGTGTCGCTCTGGTGGCTCTTTCTATCACTGCCTTGTTGGGGGCTTTCATGCTGGTGACGTTCATCACGTTGTACCCGACTTTTATGCGGTATATGGGCGGCACCTTTAAGTCGGCGATGCCTGTGTATGCCACAGTATTTGTGGGAGAAGCCTTTTTCCTTGCGCTCTATTATTATTCCTGGAATCGAATGAAGGGAGGGGTCTCCAAATGGATCCATATGGCGATTGGCGTCGTCTCTAACGGGATTGGCGTGCTCCTTTTGTTGATGGCCAATGCCTGGGCGTCCTTTATGATGGCTCCTTCCGGAGTCGATTCGGAGGGACACTTTCTTGGAAATATCTGGCATCTGATCCATTCACCTCTCTGGAACCCCTTAAACTCGCATCGGTTTTTGGCGGATATCATGTCCGGGGGCGCGGTTGTCGTGGCGTATGCCGCTTACCGGTTTTTTATCGCCAAGTCGAGAGAGGACAAGGCCTATTACGATTGGGTCGGGTATGTCTTCCTTGTCGTCATGGTGTGTGCCCTTCTTCCCATGCCCATCGCGGGTTATTGGCTCATGAAGGCCGTTTTTGAATTCCGACAGCAAATGGGCATTACGATGATGGGGGGGTTACTCTCCTGGCTGTTTGTCATTCAAGCCATTAATGTAGGAGTCCTGTTTTTGGGGATCAATTACTATATATGGCAGTCCTTGGCCCGTATTCAGGGAGGAGAACGATATCATCCCTACTTTAAAGGGATCATATTTGCGTTGATGATTTGCTTCCTGGTGTGGTTTACCCCCCATACGATCGCCATGAGTGCCAGTGAAATGAAGGCGATGGGGGCCGCTCAACACCCTGTTATCGGGCAATTTGGAGTGATGTCGGCCAAGAATGGGGCGATCAATTTGATGATCTGTTTGACGGGGTTAAGTTATATCCTATATCGGCGAGCCAACCGTATTGTGACGGTTCCTTGGGCTGCCCGTGGCAATATGCTATTGGCCGGAATGTTTGTCCTGGGTATGGCGAATATTGTGTGGTTGGCAATTTATGGATTTTATATTCCGGCCAATGTTCGGGTGGGGCTCTCTTTACCGCAGGGACTCACAACCGCCACCGTGGTATTGGGTGGCATTTTCATCAATCGGATGATGTTAAAGAATTCTCGGATTGTAGGGCCGGTGCAATGGGGAAAGATTCCTCACCGGGGGATGGTGTCCTTGTTTGTGGTGGCGGCAGCCTTTTCCTGGGTCATGGGATTAATGGGATACATTCGCTCGGCAGGCCGCATGGAATGGCATATCAGCGAGTTGCTTCCTGATTCGTCTCCATGGGCGTTTACCCCCTCACTCGGATTTGCCGCAAAAATGGTGACTCTCAATATGATTGTCTTCTGGGCCTCGGTGTTTTTCGTGTTTTGGATAAGTCGTTGGGACCAACGTACAGTAGAGGAACGGGCTCCGGATTTTGCTCCTCCCACCCCGGTGGTGCAAGTTTTGTCACAAGAGGAATCAGCATGAACATAATGTGTCATACTCGCAAAAGATTTTGGCTCAATGGGATATCGATCGTGATGTCATTCATTTTGATTTCCATCGGGATCGGTGTTGGGGGATCATCTGTTGGGTATGCCCAGCAAGGTGCCATGGATAGTCTGGTATTGGAGGATTTTTCGAAGCCGAATGAGAAAGGGTTTCCTCAAAATTGGGAAGCGCAACGTAGTACGGTGACGGCGCACGAGACTTATCGTATTCAAGAAGAAGCCGGAACGGCCTTTTTATCAGCCAAGAATGCCAGTCAACGCGTATACACGAAACAGTTTTCCTGGGATCCGAAAAAATATCCCGTGTTAAGCTGGCGATGGCGGGCTCGGGTCGTTCCGGATAATGCCGAGTTTATTGCCGCAATCTACCCGTCCTTGGATATTGATTTTATGTTTATTCCGGTGAATACCAAATATCTGTGGAGTACCACTTTGCCTGTTGGGACCGTGAAAGAGGGTGGCATGTTTAGCTCAACGGAGATGGTGATTCGGAGTGGTGCCGAACCTTTGGGTGAATGGGTGCAGGAACGGATCAATGTGTACGAAGATTTTCTGAAAATTCATAATCATGAACCCGCGGAAAAGGCCTGGGGTATTTCCTTGCTGGGTGGGCCGGGGGTGGAAGTGGACTTTGGATCCATACAAGTTCATGAAAAGTAGCCTGGAATTTAAGAGCTTGGTGTGGCGAAGGATGGCGCGTGGCTGGTTCGAAAGTTTTTGACATTCTGTTAGGTTCAGCCGTCTTGGGGACCGTAGGGGGCCTGATCGGGATGTTCATGGGTGAAGGGTTCTTGTGGCCTGCCCTTCTCCTCGGAATTATGCTCGGGGCTGGTGTCGGGTTTTTGGGAGGACGGCAATTGTTCCTTGGCATTTTTATCGGTACCGTGTTTGGTGGATTGTTGGCTTGGGGTTTGGGCGGAGTGGATACGATTACGGTAGGAGCTGCCTCAGGTGCGGCCATGGGTGGTTTCCTTGGAATTTGGATTTCCATGTTACGGGATGTCTTTTCACAACGGAAGGCGGAAGCGCCGCCGCCGGTTGTTGAGCAGCCGGATAATTCCGCTCCTTGAGCTCCGGTCATAGGAAGTTTCCATATTGGGTGATTTTCAAAAATTAGGGTGACGATGGATAATAAAAACGTACTCATGGGGGCGATCATCTTTGTCTTTGGATCATTTATCATGATGATCGCAATGCTGTTATATGAAACGTATAAAGGGAAGCAGGAATTGACAGCCATGTCGGCTGGACAACCGGCAAAGGCCCGTGTGCTTCAGCCTCTTCCGACTCAAGACTTCTCCATGTATAAAACTCTGATAGGTGATGATAACCGGGAAATGGTGGAAATCCCGGAAGGCCCATTTACTATGGGGATTGCCGATGGGGATCCCGATGAAGGCCCCCCGCATCCCGTGTATTTAAAGCCTTTTTATATTGATTTAAAGGAAGTCACTCAAGCTGATTACGATCGGTTCCTGCATATGACCAAGCGGGAAAAGCCAAAGGTTCCCGTGTTCGAAGATGATATCGCCAAGCTGGTGAGCCCTGATTACCCCGTGGTAGGGGTTACGTGGAATGATGCCTTTGGTTATTGCCGCTGGGCGGGCAAGCGGTTGCCGACAGAGGCTGAATGGGAAAAAGCGGCTCGGGGTGAAGGCAAGCGTCGATACCCCTGGGGAGATAAGTTTGATTACCCCTATGCCAATGTGGATGGGCAGGAAGACAATTTTCAATACCTGGCGCCGGTGGGATCATTTGAGGTGGGTCGCAGCCCTTTTGGCCTTTATGACGCGGTGGGGAACGCGGCGGAGTGGGTTATGGATAATTATGCGGCGGATTACTACCAGAAGGCCTCTTATCGGGATCCTCAGGGACCTGATGGGGAAGATGTTTTCAAGGTCATTCGTGGTGGATCTTGGCGAGAATCACGGCTGGGCGCCAGACTCACCAAGCGGTTTTCAGCCAAAGCGTGGAGAACCGATGCGACGGTTGGATTCCGTTGCGCGAAAGATCCCCCGACCGACTCTCCATCTTGACCGCAATAGCCGGTGAGCGTTTTTCTGTATTGATGAGCTCAGTTTTTCGTTTCTCTGTGATTTCAATCAATGCTGTTTTTACGGTAGGAAAGCTCAAAGCAACGTGGACCGTCGCTTTAAATTAATATTTTTGGTGGCCGTTTTGTTCTTGACGGGTTTACCTGTCATTGGAATTCTCAAGGGAACGGACCATCCCCCTTCTTCTCAGGATGAGTCAATGATACCCGAACCTCCCTTGGCTGATTCGGAGCACGTGGTGCAAAATGAAAATGTGGATTTGGCTTCCCTGGAGGAAATGGTGGAAGTGCCAGCCGGTGAATTTATTTTAGGGAGTAATGACGGAGGGTTTAACGAAAAGCCTGCTCATGTTGAAACCTTGGAGGCCTATTGGATTGACAAGTATGAGGTGACGAATCATCAGTATCAGAAGTTTATCGACGCTACCGGGCATCGTCAGCCTGGTCCGCCTTCAAGATATGCCAGGAAGTTTGAATATCTTCGGGGGCCCTCCCAGCCCGTGACCTATGTGTCCTGGTCGGATGCCCAGGCCTTTTGCCAGTGGAAGGGAAAACGATTACCAACAGAGAAAGAATGGGAAAAAGCCGTTCGAGGTCCTGATGGACGCACCTGGCCATGGGGGAATGATATCGAGGGATTTCCGGCTAACTTTGATGGAGAGCGTGACGGCTTTGAGGTCACGGCACCGGTAGGGTCATTTCCTAAAGATCAAAGCGTATACGGGGTTTTCGACGGAGCGGGTAATCTCATGGAATGGGTAGCAGACTGGTATGTCGAGGATGGGTATAAGCCAGGGCGAACGGCTTCTTTGGCAAATGAAAATCCCCCCTCCACATATAAGACCATGCGCGGTGGAGGTTACACCAGTCGGGGGATAGACCTGAGAATTACTAATAGAAGCTTTATGGTTCCAGATTTTCGTGACGAAACCATCGGGTTTCGCTGTGCCAGTTCCGGACCTCCACGAAAAACGGGGGAAGTCGTGGCGAAATCAGAAATGGAAAACTACAGAAAATCAAAGTAATAGAGGATAAGGAATACAGCCAGGATTATATTGACAACCATTCCGGCCAAAACTATAATGTCGAACACTTTTGCATTGGTACGCATGGGTTATTCCTTTTTAAGACATATTTACGTGAACAATAGTTCTTGGATTACCATGAATTTTGAGAAGCTGTCAATGAAATAGTTTAGGTGTTAATATTTAAATAAAAACAAGTACTAACGAAGAGGTGGTGGGAAATGGCTGAAGCTGGACCAGTAAGAGAAGCAACAGAGTTAGAAACAAAAATTGGAAAAGCAATTTTTTATATAACCTGTGCGGTCAGTTTGTGGTTTTTTTATTGGTTTGCCGGCATTCAGTGTCCCTGCTAAAAGCTGCGTGATGACTTTTTTTCAGAAACTTCCAACTTGCCACAATTCGATCGAAGGAGGATCTTATGACAGTTGTCTATGTCATAGTTTCATTGCTTATTAGTTTTGTGTATTTTCAGACTTTGGACTATGTTTTAATGGATGCCCAGGGTTTGGATTACTTCTACATGTTCCGTTAAACGGTTATGTTTATTGTTATGTTGGGTCCGCTCAGCAGTCTTCCTATTTGTGAAAGTATAAAAGTACAAGAGCTTACGTAGTTTAAAAACACGTTTTAAAAGGAGGTAGGTCAATGGGTCGCCTGTTCACTCAAATGACCCGGAAAAACAAAAGGCTTTTTGCAGCATCGCTCCTTATGGTTATGGGAGCAATGCTCTTGATGCCTATTATTATGGCAATCCCGGCCCTTGCAGGGGGTGGGGGGGCGCCAGCTGGCGGCCCGCCACCGGATGTTGTTGCGGCTCAAAAGGCAGCTGCTGAAGGGGAAGAAGAGGTAAAGGTTGAAATGGGTCGAGATGTCTATTACAAGACTGAAGGCCCAGCTGTCGGAATGCCGGCACCAAAGACGGAAGACAATGAAACCTTCTATCCTCGGTATAATTTTGAAAGCCGTGTGCTTCTTTGGTTTGCCAATCAACAGCATCTCTACTATGGAAGTTTTGTGTTGGCTGTGCCGATTTTCTGTATGTGCATCGAGTTTGCCGGAATGGTGTCAAAAGACAAGGCCATGGCTAAAAAGTATGATCAGCTGGCCTATGATTTCATTAAGATTAGTTTGACCGCGTATTCCTTGACCGCCATTCTTGGTGGTATTCTTATTTTTACATTCCTGACCCTCTATCCTGCATTTTTTGGTTATCTCTCTAGTATCTTCCGCCCTGTCATGCACATCTACGCCTTGATGTTTGTGGCAGAGAGTGGAACTCTCTATATCTACTATTATGGGTGGGACAAGATGAGAGAGGGGGTTCTGAAGTGGATTCATGTCAGTATGTCGGTAGTGTTGAATGTTATCGGAACGGTCCTCATGTTTTTGGCCAATTCGTGGATTGCCTTCATGATGTCGCCAGCTGGAGTGGACGAGCAGGGACGCTACCTGGGTAACATTTGGCATGTGCTGCATACCGCGCTCTGGAATCCATTGAATGTCCATAGAATTCTAGGGAATATGGCTTTTGGTGGTGGTGTAGTTGCCGCGTATGCCGCATACCGCTTCCTTTCTTCTAAGACGGACGAAGAGCGGGCCCACTATGACTGGATGGGTTATATCGCCATGAGTTTAGGTGTGGCGTTCTTGATTCCTCTTCCATTCGCCGGGTATTGGTTGATGCGTGAGGTGTACGCTTATCGTCAACAAATGGGAATCACCTTGATGGGAGGGTTGTTGGCTTGGCTGTTCATTATCCAGGCCACCATGATCGGAATTCTATTTTTGACCACGAACTATTACCTCTGGCAAGCGTTAGGAAGAATGACCGGAGGTGAGCGATTCCAGAAATATATTAAATACCTAGTGTTTATCCTGGTGGTAGGCTTGTTGATATTTATCACCCCTCACACAATCGTCATGACTCCAGCTGAGTTGAAGGCGATGGGTGGTCAGCAACATCCTGTGTTGGGGAATTATGGTGTGATGTCGGCAAAGAATGGTGGAATTAATGCTATCATTATGACCACTATTCTGAGTTTTATTTGGTACCAAAGGGGAAATCGAGTTCCGACCGTAAAATGGGCAAAATTTGGAAATATCTTCATGGGATGTTTCTTTATTATTGCCCAGTTAAACAATGTTTGGTTGGCATGTTATGGATATTTCATTCCAGCGAACGTGCGAATAGGTTTATCTGTCCCGCAGGTCGCTGGAACGCTGTCTTGTCTCATTCTCATGACGCCATTAAATCTGGCCATGTTGAAAAACGGGAGGCAATTGGGGCCAATTCAATGGGGGAAAATACCTCCGAGGTCGCAATATGCTTTAATCATGTTAGCTACCGCTTTTACCTGGATGATGGGATTGATGGGATACATTCGATCTTCCGTCCGGTTGTTCTGGCACGTCAATGAAATCATGAGGGACAACTCTCCATGGGCCTATACCCATACAATTGGGTTTGCGGCAAACGTGATTTCATTTAATGTGCTCTTTTTCTGGATTAGTATTATGTTCGTGTTCTGGTTGGGAACTTTGGGAGCAAAGAAAGTTCCTGTGACGGGACCGGTAACGCAGCCTGTGCCTGGAACTCCGGCTCCACAGCCAGCTACGGGACACTGATAATCTGAAATTGCCAAAGGAATATTTTTTGGCTGGAATTTCCAGCCACAATTAGGAGGACTGCTAAGGTGGTAGATCTAATTAAAGAGGCAATAAGCATCGGGTGGCCGGTCTTTTTGCTCCTGATCGGTTTGTTGCTGTATATGCAGGCTAAGGCGTCTGATCCAGGGCAAAAGCGTAGTGCGACATTTAAGACAATGATCGGTATGCTCTGCGCATTCCTGGTTTTTGTCGCAATCGCCAATTACAAGAATAATTTTTACGGTGAAAGCAGGCTGTTGCCGGTTTCCCTTGTTATGATTACGGTCATGGCGTTCATTATGGGAATGTATTTCCCCAATATTGGCGCTTTGATGAAAATAGGCGGATTTATGTTTTTTGTAGCTGCAGCTCTGTCTGGCTACGGAAACTGGCTTCCACAGGTGGAAGGTGGATTTCCTCCTCCCGAAGTGAAATTGGATTTTCAAAGTATGAGTGCGCAGCAATTGGGTGATGAAGGTGAAAAAATCATTTTCGGTGGTATCGGACAAAGTAAAACCCAGGGGGCAATTGGAAAGGGACAATGTCCGCTATGTCATGGTTTCCAGCAGGGATTCCTCAGTGAGCGGGCCCCAAATTTATTCGATATTCCTGCCAGGGCCACCAAGCGATTGGAAGAGCCGAACTATCATATGAATGATCCTGCTGCACGGCCATCCGTTCAAAAGGAAGCTTTTGAAGGTTCCGGTACGGCCACAAACGCCCAAGAATATATCGCTGAATCTCATGCTTGTCCAAGTTGTTATGTGGTTCCAGGCTTTGGGGTGAAAGGTTCGAATGACACAGAAAGCCCAATGCCGAAAATTCATAAGCCACCGATATCCCTTTCATTGGGGGAGTTGGCGGCGGTGGATACCTGGATGTATGTCCGGGAGGGTTTAGAGGCTCCGGCCTATGATGAAATTATCACTTCCTACGAAAAGTTCATTCCTGAGGCCGATCGACCCGCAGAAGGCGGTGAAGAGGAGGCTGGCCCGGCTGGTGGTGTATTGGCTGATGGTAGCGAGCCAATGGATAAGTTGTTTATGAAGGCTGGTTGTCCTGGTTGCCATACTGTACCTGGAATTGAGGGCGCTACCGGGAAGGTTGGCCCGGTTTTGTATGAAGGGTCTAATGCCCCAAATCGTATAAAGGATCCAGGGTATCAAGGAAAAGCGAAGTCGGTTCGTGAGTATGTTACCGAGTCCATCTTGAATCCAAGCGTTTATGTTGTGAAAGATTATCCAGACAACCAAATGCCAAAGGACTTTGGCGTCAAGTTGAGTGCTGGAGCGGTAAATAAAATTGTGGATTATTTGTCACAATTAAAAGAAGGTCAACCGCTTCCTCCGAAAGAATAAAAATAAACCTGGAATAAGGAGTACTTTCTCATGACCTGGCTGAAACTCGTCGAAGGCTATATGCCGATGCAGATGGTGACGGAGTTGGCATTCTGCATACTGCTCTTTGCCGCCACCAACTACCTGCTCAAGCGGGCGGGAATGGGGCTGCCGAAATTTTGGGCTGGCATTTTTGTCTGGTGTTTTGTCAACTTGTTCTATCTGAAGTACCGGATCTATCCGCCGATTCCATTTAGTGTCCGGGCCATTTATGGCACGGTCTCGGCGTGCGGTGTGTTCATGTGGGTATCCGGCTCGCAAGCGGAGTGGGAAGAATTCAAGAGACCCATCATCAATGTGCTGGATGCGAATACGGGCCTGACTAAAGCCGTGCGTACTGTGATGCTTATCCTTCTGCCCATAGGGTTGTGGGGGTTTGCCTATAACTCGTTCCTGCCATCTTTTGAAGAGCCGATCGAGCTGAGGACGGTACATCCGGCCCCACCGGCCACGACAAAAGTGCATGGCAAAACCTATGTGCTGCAGGTGGCGCAGAACCCCTATCGGATCAATCCAGAGGGTAAGTACGACCAAGCCTATAGTAATGCGCACATTGTGGACCAATCCATGGGACGGTTGATGAAGGACGTCAAAAGTCCGGAAGATAATCCCTGGGACCCCAATGCCAAGGGCTACATTAAGCATGTCCGTGAAGGTGGCGAAATTTTCTTCCAGAACTGCCACTTCTGCCATGGCGATAACTTAAATGGGCGTGGCCTGTGGGCATTTGCGTTCAACCCGATTCCGGCCAACTTTACGGACGCGGGCACCATTGCGCAGCTGCAGGAAACATTCGTTTTCTGGCGGGTGGCCAAAGGCGGGATCGGCTTGCCGGGGGAAGGTTTTCCGTGGGCGTCGGTGATGCCGCCGTGGGAGCAACATCTTACGGTGGATGAAATCTGGAAAGTGATCATGTTTGAATATTGGCATACGGGCTATTACCCGCGGACTTGGGAATAAGGAGGGCCGCGCGGATGACACTATCGACCCAACTGAGTAAGGAGAGGATGCTCATGAGTGACGGAACCAGCAAGAGCCGCAACGGGATAGGGCTCGGGGCCTGGCTATTGAGTGCAACCCTGTTGGTGGGCACAGCCAGCCTGCCCGGTGTGGCTCAAGCCGACTTGGCGGAAGGCTTTGCCGAGGGCAGCCATCCGGCTCCACCACCGGCTGAGCAGGTGGAGGCGGGTAAGCGTGTATATTACACCAAGTGTGTGTGGTGCCATGGGGTAGAGGGGGCAGGCGATGGCCCTGGTGCCGACCGCTTGTGGCCGCGGCCGCGAAACTTTAACGGCGGCACCTTTAAGATCCGGCATACTGCCAGTGGACAATTGCCGCTGATTGATGTGGATCTCTTTCAAACGGTAACGCACGGCCTTCCGGGCTCGGCCATGCCATCTTGGGAAGGCATTTTGACGGAGGATCAACGTAGAGACGTGTTAGCCTTCGTGACGACGGAACTGGTGAAAGACCGTTCATTTCAGGATAAAGAATTCGAAGAGTTCCATGTACTCCAATTAGACAAACTGCCTCCGAAGCCAGCCACGCCGGAATCCATTCTTCGGGGCTCCGAACTGGTGGTGGAGAAGAAATGTATTGAATGCCACGGATTGGAGGGTCGCGGTGATGGCAATGCCTTTAACTTAAAGGATGACTGGGGGTTTTCCATCCAGCCGGCCGATTGGCATAAATGCTGGAACTTCCGTGGCAGCCGCCAGGATCCCTATAACGTGAAGAACATCTTCCGCACGTTCTCGACTGGGGTCAACGGCACGCCGATGCCCTCGTTTGCCGATAATGCCACGGTTGAGGAACGTTGGGATATTGCCAACTACGTCAATCATCTGTGTGAACGGACCACCGATGTGGACATCAACGGCGGGAAAGTGACCGAGGAGACGGTCAAGGCCTTGGTGGCCGCGCAACCTTTGCCCATTGACCCATTGACGGACAAACCAAAGATCAACTTCGTAGTCCCGTCGAAGTTCGTGGAAGGGGAACTCCCAACTGATGAACACGATGAACGCTGGAACCTGGTAGAACGGCGGATTTTGGCCATGGGCGGCCAGATCACCCATAAGCCACGGAACTTTGTCAACCGGATTGACGACGTATGGGTGCGGTCCTTGTATAACGAGACGCACATCTCGTTCATCTTCCAATGGGATGATCGCAGCAAGAGTGTGCAGAAGGACGAGCCGGACTTTGAACCATGGGAAGTGAACCTGGAGGACTACGGTATTGAGGAGCAGCCACCAGGCGGATCAAAATTAGAAGATGATCCATTTCATCCTGACTCCATTGCCGCCAAACAAAACCACTATCAGGTGTTCAATGACGGCATCGGGTTTCAGTTCCCGATCAAATGGCAGGAACTGCCGGCGCCACGCAAGCCGCGGTATTTCTGGGGGGATGAGGGCTTTCCGGTGGACATTACCAAATGGACGGCCGATGGGAACTTGAAGGCCTATCAAGGCACCGGGTGGGATGTGGACCTGGAAGACCGTGATGATTTCACGGAAGAGCTTAAGTTGGTGAAGGCGGAGTGGAAAGATGGTCGGTGGACGGTCATCATCAGCCGTCCGCTCAAAGGCGATTACGAAGCCGACACCTATATTGAAAAGGGCAAATACATCCCGATCAATTTCTTTGCCTGGGATGGTCACAATGGGGATGTGGGCCGGAAGATGGCCGTCTCGGCCTTCTATTACCTGGTGCTGGAGCCCCCGATCGAGAAAGAAACGTATATTTACCCAACAGTGGCGGCCATTGGGCTGGTTATTGTGGAAGGGTGGATTATGACCCGACGGGCCAATCGGCGCAAAGGCCAAGCCTAAGGCAAGCAGCCCAGGGGACGGCCTCAGGGTACAGGGCACGGGAAAGGGGGTGGGCAACCACCCCCTTTTTTTTTCCCCGAAAGACCAAATCACTTTTAAATTCAAGATCCGCTGATTCAAGTATTTTCTTAATATTTATTAGCACACATGATTAAACTTAAGAATATATCCGGGGTTGTCTTGGCCGGTGGCAAGAGCCAAAGAATGGGGCAGGATAAACGATATTTACATTGGCAAGGGCGAAACCTACTCGATTCGGTGTGTGGTGTGATGAATGAAATATTTGATGAGGTTATCGTGGTCACCGCTATTCCTGATTATGAAAGGGGGGGGCTGTCGGTACGTTTCATTACCGATGAAATTCCTGGAAAAGGTTCAATCGGAGGATTATTCTCGGGTCTTTTTCACAGCCAAAACCCCTATTGTTTCGTCGTGGCCTGTGACATGCCTTATTTGAATCGTGAGGTTATTGGAGAAATTTGTCTGAGTCCTCCAGCAGATGTTGTCGTGGTCAAACTCCTTCAGGGATTTCAGCCGCTTCATGCCCGTTATTCCAAGCAATGTCTCCCTTTTTTGGAGGAGATGATTCATGCCGATAATTTGAAAATTCAACATCTTATTTCCGATGCACGAATTTCTTCCCGCATTCTGGATGAGGCTCATTTTTCCGGTATTGACCCACACCTTCGTTCCTTTATCAATGTGAATACCCCCTCAGATTGGGAATTTGCCAGGAAGGCACAGAGAAATTAACCCGATGACCCGTTCGTTCAGAAATCCAAAAATTCTTGTCTTGCACCCCGGTGCTCTTGGAGATGGCCTGTTATCTTTGCCGACCATTCGTGGATTGAGAAGGCAACATCCCAAGCATGAGCTGATTTGGGTTGGACATAAGTCCTTAGGAGAAGTTTTCCTCCAAGCCGGAGAAGTCCATGCAACTTTTTCTTTTGATTCCATTTCTGTCGGGAGTGTATCGGGAGCGTATTCCTCAGTTGCCCAGTCTTTGCGGTCCTCTCATTCCTCTACGGATTTGTTGGTTGGCTGGATGAATGATCGTGATGGATACTGGAAAACCTGGGCTGAGAATTTAGGATATGCGCGTTCCATCTTTCGGTCACCTCGTGAAGGTCAATTAACTTCCCGGCATATGCTGGAGCGGTATTGGGAGGCTTTGGGTGCGGGATGTGCAGGAATATGTCCTTCTCCCGTTCCTGATGATTTCCGGACCCTTCAGGGAATGTTCGCCAAGTCCGGTGTTCAATTCGGCCAGCCACTAAGGGAATTGTCAGAAAAGAAATTACTGTTTCTTCTACACCCGGGAAGCGGAAGCCCAGAAAAATGTGTGAGTCCTGATATATTTTCCAGGATGGCCAGAAAACTTATCACGAGATTTTCTGGTAAGGTGGCTCTTATTGGCGGACCAGCTGATTCAAGATACCTTGATCCCATTCTTTCTACGCTGACCGATCTTCATCCTCCGTGTTTTCAGGGATTGGATCTTCCGACCGTTTGCGGGTTCTTTCAACAGGTCCACGTGTTTATTGGGCATGATTCAGGCCTCAGTCATTTGGCTGCCAATCTTGGTGTTCCCTCATTGTTATTATTTGGGCCAACCGATCCGGCGGTATGGGCACCTCGTGGAGCACATATTCGAGTGCAATGGAATCAGAATCTGCATTTTTCTCCTGGTGATCTTTGCGATTCGGTAGAGCAACTCTTGCAAGGTTGTCAACATTGGTTAGTGGCTTAAGGAGGGTTTTTAGAAAATCGTGGCACGGATCAATCTCAACCTTGCCTTGATGTATGGCCTATGCTACATTCGCCTCGGCTAAAAACTCTATATATTCTGCGTAGATAGAAATTAATTTGTGAACGACCTCCCTCAAATCCAGGTGGCCGAGGCCATATCCTCTACTCTTGAACGATTGAGTCATTCCGGAGTTTTCTCAATTTCAAACTGTCCCGGGATTGTGGTGGAACCTCCTAAACGTCAGGAATGGGGGGATTTTTCCTCAAACGTGGCCATGCTTCTGGCCTCACAAGTGCGTCAAGCCCCGTTAAAAGTTGCGGAAACCCTGGCCGTCGATCTCCGAAGGGAATGCGCTGATCTGTTCACCCATGTGGCCGTGGCTCCTCCAGGGTTCCTGAATTTTACCCTGCATGCCAGCCGGTGGATTCAGATCCTTGAATCTATCCAAGCGGCCGGGCCTTTATTTGGGACGTCACACGTGGGAAAGGGAAAACGGATTCTGTTGGAATTTGTCAGTGCCAATCCAACCGGGCCACTTCATGTGGGTCATGGACGAGGAGCCGCTTTGGGACAAGCACTTGCCAATGTGTTGCAAGCGGCCGGGTTTTCCGTCTCAAAGGAATATTACATTAATGATGCCGGACGTCAGCTTCAGCTATTGGGTCGGTCGGTGTTTTCGCGATATCGTGAAATGTTGGGACAGGCCGTAACGTTTCCCGAAGACGGATATCATGGGGATTATATTAAAGTGTTGGCCGAGGGAATGGTTAAAAAGCGCCAGCGAGCTTTGCTGGAAATTTCCATGGAAGAAGCCGAGCGGGTCTGTGCCAAAGAATCGTGTGCCATCCTACTTGACCGAATCCGTCAAGATTTAGAGACATTTGGCATTTCCTTTGACTCCTGGTTCAGCGAGACACAATTGCATGAATCGGGGAAAATTGAATTGGCATTTGAGGAATTGCGACGGCAACAGCTTCTTGAGCAACGAGAGGGAGCCTGGTGGTTCTGTTCATCCAACTTTGGGGATGAAAAGGACCGGGTGGCGAAAAAGCAGGACGGAGCGTATACCTATTTAGCTGCGGATATTGCCTATCATCGGGAGAAATTGAGTCGTGGCTACGATACGTTGATTAATATTTGGGGCGCCGATCACCATGGGTATATCCCTCGAATGGAAGCGGCGGTCCAGGCTTTTGGATTTCCCAAAGAAGCACTGAAGGTCGTGCTTGTCCAGATGGTCAGTTTGTTGCGGGGTGGTCAAAAAGTTGAGATGTCCAAACGGGCAGGAGAGTTCGTGACACTTCGTGAGGTGTTGGATGAAGTTGGCCCAGATGCCGCAAAATTTTTCTTTCTCATGAGACGGGCGGATACCCATTTGGATTTTGACTTGGATTTGGCGAAACAACAATCGACCGATAACCCTGTGTATTATGTGCAGTATGCCCATGCTCGATTGGCCAGTCTGTTTCGGGTGGCCCAGGATCGTGGGATTCCACTTCCCAGGTTGGAAGACGTGGAACCACATTTGTTGCTTCAGGATGAAGAATTAGGTCTTATCAAGCGGTTGGCTCATTATCCGACAATTGTGGAAGGTAGTGCCCAGGCTTTGGAGCCCCATCGATTGACGTTTTATCTTCAGGAATTGGCTGCGCAAGTTCATGCCTATTACAACAAGCATCGGGTTTTACCGTCGTGGCCGGAAAAAGCAGATAAAACAGAGGAGCTAAATAATCAATCGGAGGTTTCGGGGGAGCCTTTGTCTGAAGGAGAAGGTGGCATACGGCCTGAGGGAATTTCACCGGAAGTCACTGCGGCCCGATTGGCAATTTTCCGGCAAGTCCAGACGGTCATTCGTAATGGGTTGACACTATTGGGAGTGTCATCGCCTGAAAAAATGTAATCGGTAGGTTGGAAGAATCCATGAAACTTTTTTCCATTCTCCATCAGTCTTGCTCGACGTTGGCTCGCTGCGGGGTGCTGCAGACTGCTCATGGGGCCATTGACACGCCTGCGTTTATGCCCGTGGGATCTCAGGGGACGGTGAAGGGATTGCATCCCGAGGAAGTGCAAGCTTGTGGATTTCAAATGATCCTGGGGAATGCCTATCATTTGTTTCTTCGGCCAGGGCATGAACTCATCGAGTCTCTTGGAGGTTTGCACAGGTTCATGCAATGGGACGGAGGTATTTTGACGGATAGTGGAGGATATCAGATTGTGAGTCTGGCCAAGCTATGTGAAATCACGGAGGAGGGGGTTGGCTTTCGGTCTCATGTAAATGGAGATTGGCATTTGCTCTCTCCCGAAAAAAGCATGGCGATTCAGGTCGCGCTCGGATCCGACATTATGATGGTGCTGGACCATTGTCCTTCATTCCCTTGTTCAGAATCGCAAGCCCGTGAATCTGTGCAACGGACAACCCGGTGGGCTCGGCGAAGTGCCGATGTTCAGAGGAAGGACCACCAATCGGTCTTTGGAATTGTGCAGGGCGGGGTGTTCTCCAATCTACGAAAAGAATCAGCACAGGCGTTGTTGGATATCAACCTGGATGGGTTTGCACTCGGCGGCCTGTCCTTGGGCGAGGAAAAACCTGCCATGCTTGAGATGATTGATACGGTGGTCCAGGAGCTTCCGACTGATCGGCCCCGCTATCTAATGGGGGTGGGATTGCCAGAGGATTTGGTGGAAGGCGTGGCCCGGGGTTTAGATTTATTTGATTGTGTAATTCCCACCCGCCATGGCCGGACTGGCTGGTTGTTTACGACGACCGGGAGGGTTTTGATCAAGCAGGCGCAATATGCCAAAGATCCCCGTCCGGTGGATGCTGAATGCGGATGCCCCGTCTGCCAAAAGTTTTCGAGGGCCTATTTGCGGCATTTGTTTATGGCGAATGAAATGTTAGGGGTTCGACTGAATACGATTCACAACCTTTGGTATTATGGTTCACTCATGCGCGGGATGCGGCAGGCGATTCTCGACAACCGGTTTCCCGAATTTCGAACCGAATTTTATCGATGTCGGATCCCCGAGCCCAATCCCAGTGAAGTGCTGGGTCAGGAATTGGTGGGCTGATCAGATGACAGTTTTGCCGAGTGAGGAGAACGATTCATGAGTCTACAATCCGTGGCTTGGGCACAAGCGACAGCAGGGGGAGGGGATTCTTCGCCCGGCCTGTTATCGCTTGTCCCCTTTTTATTGATTTTTGTGGTCTTTTACTTTTTGCTCATCGTGCCGCAGCAGCGGCGGCAAAAAAAACAACGAGAGATGCTGGAGGCCTTGAAGAAGGGGGATAAAATCATCACCTCTTCGGGCATTTGGGGCTCCATTACCAATTTAGACAAGGATACCGCGACGATTCAAGTTGCGGATAACACGAAAATCCGTATTCAACGCGATCATATCGCGAGCATTCGAACGACCAATGAATCCTGATTGTGTAAGGGGTAGGTGAATGAAAAAAATTCGTGGACGGTTTTTACTTCTGTTGGCAGTGACCCTGGTGTCAGGGGTTCTCGCTCTGCCGTCATTTCCATTCGTATTCGAGGTCTTTCCTGAGAGCGTGCAAAAAATCTTTGGCCATCGCGGACTGACCCTGGGCCTTGACCTGCAGGGGGGTATTCATCTGGTTCTCGAAGTGGAAGAGGAGCGGGCGGTTGAAATTGCCGTAGATCGATCTCGGAAAGCGATTGAGGATCTGTTAAAAGAAAAAGCCATCCCGGTAGAGAGTGTGAAACGGGAAGGAACGAATGAGCTCGTCATTATTCTTGAAAAAGAGAGCGATGGAGAGCAAGTGAATAAGCTGATGGATGATCAGTATTCAAGTTTTGTGGGGCAGACGACTTCTGGCAAGTCCTTGAAATATGAATTGCGATCTACGGAAGTCGATCGGGTGAAAAATTCGGCTATTAACCAGGCGTTGGAAACTATCCGGAACCGGATCGACCAATTTGGAGTCGCCGAACCCCTGATTCAGCGTTTGGGGCTGAATCAGATTGCCATTCAATTGCCTGGGGTCAAGGATCCTCAACGGGCAAAAGACCTCATACAGGAAACCGCCCTCTTGGAATTTAAGCTGTTGGAGGAAGCACAGATGGCGGCCGATTTGCCGGTGCAGGTGCCTAGGGGTGAAGAGGAAAAAGTTGTTGCCGAATTTCAAAGCCGCGTTCCGGAGGGAGCCGAAATTCTCTTTGAGACCGCTGAGTCCGAGCCGGATGGACGTTCCTATAGCATCCCGTATCTGGTGAAGAAGGAGGCGGCGCTGACCGGAGATGTCCTGCAGGATGCTCGTGTGGAAATCGATGAGATGGGAGGACCGGCGGTCGGGGTCACTCTGGATAGTAAGGGGGCTCGAGAATTTGATTTGATTACTGCCGCCAGTGTGGGGAAACGGATGGCTATTGTGCTGGATGGGAAAGTCTATTCCGCCCCCCGTATTAATGAGCGAATTAGTGGGGGGCGGGCTATTATCAATGGGACATTTACCACGGATGAGGCCAACGATCTGGCTGTTGTCCTCAGAGCCGGAGCCTTGCCTGCTCCTTTGAAAACGCTTCAGGATCTGACTGTAGGTCCTTCTTTAGGCAAGGATTCAATTGAAAAAGGGGTTCGTACGACTTTAATCGCCGGGTCTTTGGTGCTGCTGTTTATGATTGTCTATTACCGTCTTTCAGGCGTTATTGCGAATCTGGCCGTCTTTCTCAATTTAATCTGTTTACTTGGGGCCTTGTCCGGTCTTAATGCTACGCTCACCCTGCCTGGTATTGCCGGCATTATTTTGACTATCGGGATGGGAGTGGATTCCAATGTGCTCATCTTTGAGCGGATCCGGGAAGAATTGCGACAGGGGCGTCCGGTTAGGCTGGCGGTGGATGCGGGGTATGACAAGGCGTTTTTGACGATTGTGGATTCCCATATCACGACTCTGATTACTGGGCTGGCTCTTTTTATCTTTGGAACCGGACCTATTAAGGGGTTTGCGGTCACCTTGTGCCTGGGGATTGCGATTAATTTGTTTACCGCTTTGGTAGGGACCAAGGTCATCTTTGATTTTCTGAACCGTAAAAAAATGGAAACATTAAGTATCTAGTCAGTTCCAGCAAAGGTTGAGGTGGGGGATTGAGAGATATTCCAACTACATGAGCTACTTGGAACAGGAGCATCAGGCTTCGTTCTTGACAGTTGTCGTTATCTGGAAAAGGAGCATTGATCGTCCATGATGGAAATTCTAGGGAAAACCAATATTGATTTTATGGGGAAACGAAACCTAGCCTTTGTTTTTTCCGGGGTTTTGGTATTTCTGGGTTTGTTGGCTGTGGTCTGGATTCTGATCGGGTCGGCAAATTTGGGAATCGATTTTTCTGGAGGGACGGCTGTGCAGCTGAAGTTTGATAAGCCCCTCTCCATTGAGGAGGCCAGGAAAGCCGTTGAAAAACACGGATTGGGTGAGGCGGAACTCCAGGAGTTTACCCAAGACCAAAAGTTGCTGATTCGGGTTAAAACCGGACACACGATTGAAGAGGAAGTCGGAAAGACCATTATTAATGCCTTTGAAACTGAATTTCCTAACCATTCCTTTGTGGTGGACTCCAGTACCTCTATTGGCCCGACGATCGGGCAAAAACTTCAAGAGGATGCCCTCGTGGCGATTGTGTTGTCGCTCATTGGAATTATTTTTTATATCGCAGTCCGTTTTGAGTTTCGTTTCGGCATGGCGGCGGCCATTGCCACCTTTCACGATGTGTTGGCAGTCTTAGGTATTTATTTTTTGTTGAATAAAGAGGTGACCCTTCTCGTGGTGACCGCCTTGTTGACCCTGGCGGGGTATTCATTGACGGACACCGTGGTGGTCTTTGACCGTATCCGGGAAAACCTTCGGCAACGAAGGCGAGAATCTATATCTGATATTATTAACAACGGAATCAATCAAGTGCTTAGCCGGACTCTCATCACCACGCTCACGGTTGTGCTGGTGCTGGTGCCTCTCACTCTATTCGGGGGTGAAGTGCTCCATGATTTTTCTCTGGCACTGCTGTTGGGTGTGGTCATTGGCACCTATTCCTCGATTTTCGTGGCAAGCCCCATGCTGTTGATTTGGCCTGGAGATGAGGGTAATTTACTAAGAAAAAGCAAGTAGATGTAATTGTTACGAATTCTTGACATCAACTAAAAAGGAGCCACAGAATGTTATAATTATGATAGGGTTGTGATATGTTGAAATCATTTTTTATGTTACCAAAGTGAAACGCTTTGGGTTTTCTCTTCAGCTCAAGGGAAAGACGATTCTGGCCATTGTGCTGGTCGGTCTTCTCCCTCTTACCCTCTCCCTTCTCCTGACTTACTTTGAAGAAAAGCGGGCCCTCCGTGATGCCGCCGGCATCAATATGAAGGGCATTGCCGTTGAAACGGCCCGTAAAGTGGAAAATCAAA
Organism: Nitrospirales bacterium; assembly: GCA_050248735.1. Classification (GTDB taxonomy): domain Bacteria; phylum Nitrospirota; class Nitrospiria; order Nitrospirales; family UBA8639; genus JACKFE01. The sequence continues at coordinate 240,205 of JBFWRU010000001.1, forward strand.
TTATTCGTGGGATGAATGAAGCCCAGCAATTAGCCACGATTCCTTTTATCCGGAGTGCCGTCGTCAATTCGAATCGCAGTTATGAAGATAAAAATCCTGAAGAAATTCAACGTCTCATTTTGGAGTGGCAGGAAAGCTGGCGGATCAGGGAAAAGCAAGATGAGTTCCCGGTTTTTATTAACAAATACGCCACGGATTATCTTATTCAATGGCATGCCATTCGAAAGTCGGATTATTTGGCCATTGTCGTCATTGACCACCAAGGTGCGGTGGTATTGAGTTCGTTTCCCCAGGTGAGCTTTTTTCATGGCAACAGTGTCTGGTGGCAGGCTGTCATGCAACATCCCGACTCCCAGGCTTTTGTCAGTGATTTATCCTTTGATCCGGGCTTTGGTACCCATGTGCTGAATGTGGCCGTGCCCATTTGGGATGATTCCCGACGGAAGATTGTCGGGACGATCAGTATTTTATTGCGCCGGGATTCTTTGTTTCGATCCATTTCAGAAGTGACGGCAGGGAAAACCGGACATGCCATGTTGGCCTCTTCTGAAGGAGTCACCATTCTTTGCCCCCTATTATCATTGGAGGAGCATACGATCCCGGCTAATGTGGTGCAGGCCTTTCAACAAGGGGAAGCCGGGTGGCTGGTGGCTGATCCTGATTCTCATGGATTGAAGCATGCCATTGTGGGCTATGCTCCTCTGCACATGGGGATGACCTTAGCTCCGGAAAGTTTAGGGGGAAAAAGCTGGCATGTGAGTGTGAGCCAGGATCCTGCCGAAACCTACGCGCCTTTGGATCAAATGTTGGGAAAAGTGGCTTCATATGGCCTGGCGGTCTTCGTGATTTTATGGGCCACGGGAACATTGGTTGCGGGGCGAATCGTCAGGCCGATTCAAACCTTGTCGGAAGGGGTCCAGCAATTTGGCGGTGGCCATCTGGCCCAACCCATTCATATTCATACCGGTGACGAAATCGAGCGATTGGCCGAGGCGTTCAATGCGATGGCCGTCAATCTTCAGCTGTCCTTTTCGGAATTAAATCAGAAGGTAGAGGAAATTGGCCGGTTGGAGGAAAAGTATCGCGATTTAATTGAAAATGCACCGGAAATGATCCATCAGTTGAATGCCAGAGGGGAATTTGTCCACGTCAACAAAACAGAACTGCAACGTTTGGGTTATACGGCATCGGAAATGTTGCACATGTCGTTATGGGATATTGTGCCTGTCGATCAACATCAACGCATGAAACAGTATTTACGTGCTTTGGAAACCGGAACTCATAAGGCCATTGAGACCACGTTTCGAACCAAGACCCAGGAAATTATGGATGTGGAAATTCATTCCACGACGTTCATGGATCCTCAGTCCGGTGCACTGGTGTATTCCAGGGGTTTTGTTCTGGATATTACGGATCGGAAACGACTCGAACAGGAGGTTGAAGGCTATACGAATCAGCTTGAGGGATTGGTGGCAGAGCGTACCCAGCAGTTGTCGGAATCGGAAGCCTCGTATAAGGCCTTGTTTAATTTGGCTGCGGATTCGATCTTTGTTGTGGGATCGGATGGGGGCATTTTGGATGTGAATGCTCGGGAGGGAGAGATCCTCGGGTATGGGTATCATGATCTGAAAAACCGCATTTTTGTCGATCTCGTTTCGCCTTCCTCCCGTGCGGCATGCCAACAGATCTTCGATCGTATGAGCCAGGAAGAACCGAAATCCCCTACGACAGAGATAGAATTCCCGGATTGTCAGGGGATCGTGAAGTCCATGGAAATGGATGTGATTCGAATGATCATGGGGAACACACCTGCCCTGATGGTGCAATTACGAGATATCACGGATCATAAGCGCTTGGAAGCTCAGCTGCAGCAGTATAACGAAGCGTTGGAAGAAACCGTGGAGGGACGCACGCGAGAAATTGAGCAAGCCAAGAGCTATATCGAAAGTTTATTGGAAAATGCCAATGATGTGATTTATACCTTGGACATGGATTTACGATTTACGTATGTCAACGGAAAAGTGAGTGCCTGGGGTTATCAAAAACATGAATTACTGGGGAAGCCCTATTTATCGCTCTTGTCGAAACGATTCCGTAGTCGTTCATTAGAGGAAACATTAGATTTGGGAAGCAAGATGGTCTATGAGGTTGAAGTGGTTAGCCGACTTGGCGGACTACGGTCGGTGTTGATCAGTGTCGCCCCCCTTCTTGACGACGAAGGGCGGCAGAATGGGGTGTTGGGAATCGCCCGGGATATCACGGAACGCAAACAATTGGAAAAACAGGTTCAGGACTCTGAGCGATTGGCATCAATTGGGAAATTGGCAGCAGGTGTCGCGCATGAAATCAATAATCCCTTGGGGGGTATTTTGAATTGTCTATACAATATTCGCAAGGGATCCCTGACGCCGGCCAGGGCTGAAGAGTATATGCATTTTATGGAGGATGGACTCCGACGCGTTCAGCGGATTGTTCGGCAGCTTTTGGATTTTTCCCAACAACGGGAACCGGACCTGGCTTCCACGGATATTCATGCGGTGGTCGACCGTGTGCTGCTTCTGACGGAGCATGTGTTGTCGGCGAAATCTGGGTCGATACGTAAGGAGTATGACCAGGCCCTTAGGCCGGTCATGGTTGATGGAATTATGATTGAGCAGGTCATCATGAACTTGGTGTTGAATGCCATCCATGCACTTCGGCCAGGAGGACAAATCACCCTTCGAACGCGTCAGGGTGAGGAGGCATGCGAAATTGATGTGGAAGATGATGGATGCGGAATCCCTGCGGATGTGCGTCCGCATATTTTCGATCCGTTTTTCACAACCAAAGGAACCGGAGAAGGTACGGGCTTGGGGTTATCGGTGAGTTTGGGCATTATCCAGCGTCATGGAGGTGAGATGGCGGTTGAAACTCAGGAAGGCAATGGGACGTGCTTTACGGTTCGTCTTCCCTTAACACGAATTCGTATCAATCCCTCAGTAAAGGTCGGCTCATGAGCAAAGGATCGGTTTTAATTATCGATGATGAACCATTGATGCGCGTCTCAATGGTCGATGCCCTGACGGCGGTTGGATACGAGGTCCAGGAAGCCAGTAACGGATTGGAGGGCTTGGAACGTTTACAGGGGATGCCCTATGATTTGGTCATTACGGATTTGAGGATGCCGGGTGCCGATGGCTTGAAAATTGTGAAAACCTGCAAAGACCAATCTCCTCAGACAGAAGTTATCGTGATTACGGCACATGGCTCAGTTGATACTGCGGTAGAGGCTATGAAAAGAGGAGCGTATGACTTTATCACCAAGCCATTTTCCATGGATGAGCTGTTATTAAGTGTGGACCGGGTCTGTGCCATGGTGGATTTGCGTAAAGAGAACCGCATCCTGCGGGATGAATTGGAGCACAAATTCAGTTTCCAGGGCATTGTCGGAAAAAATAATCGGATGCGGGAAGTGTTGGAGAAAATCAAATTGGTAGCCAGTACGGATGCCACGGTGTTGATTATGGGTGAAAGTGGAACGGGCAAAGAATTGCTGGCCAATGCGATTCATATGAACAGTCCCCGCCGGCAGCATTCCCTTGTAAAGGTCAGTTGTGCGGCCCTTCCGGAAACCCTTCTGGAAGCCGAATTATTCGGACACGAAAAAGGGGCATTTACCGGAGCCCTCCGCCAACGGAGGGGGCGGTTTGAGCTGGCCCACCAGGGCACCTTGTTTCTGGACGAAATCGGGGATGTGTCCCCGGTGGTTCAAGTCAAGCTTCTTCGAGTTCTGCAAGAGCGTCAATTTGAACGGGTTGGCGGGAATGAAACCATCGAGGTGGATGTCCGATTGGTGTGTGCCACTCAAAAAGATCTCAGAAAGGAAGTGGAAAAGGGGCAATTTCGAGAAGATTTATTCTATCGGCTCAATGTTGTACCCGTTCACGTGCCCCCGTTGCGCGAACGACGGGAGGATATTCTCTTCATTGCGGACCACTTTTTGGAAACCATGGCGGTCAGGAATCATTTGGAGATCAAACAATTGAGCCGACAAGCCCGGGAAGTGCTTTTTAGATATTCGTTTCCCGGAAATGTCCGGGAGTTAGAAAATACAGTTGAACGAGCGGTCGCTTTGACCCAGCAATCCGCAGAAATCCATGTGTGGGATCTGTGTGGACAGAGCCGTTGCCCATATAACGGGGGTGAACCTCAACCGGGATGTGGTTTTTGTAGCGATTTGAAGGGCTCAAAAAGTACGGGGCGAGCATCGATGGAAACATTAGCGTTGGCGAGGGAACAATTTGAGAGAAACCACATTTTCGAGATATTGCAGCGAACTGGTTGGAGCCGAACCACGGCTTCAAAAATTCTCGGGCTTTCTCGGAAAGGGTTATGGGAAAAATGTAAGCGATATGGAATCACCAGGCCGGGAGAAGCAGGAATGGCGCATGATGAAGACGAATGATTGCCGCCATTTTTGCTTAACCTGACAGAGGCTGGATTTTCCTCTTTTTCGACTATTCGCTTTTTTCTTCTCCCCCTTCCCACAATTTGATGAGTCGATCATTTCCAGCTGTCGCCAAATATCTGCCGTCCGCAGATAGGGCGATTCCACGGATTGGTCCCTTGTGGGAACGTAACGTTCTGAATTGACGTCCTTTCTCGATATCCCACATTTTTACCGTGCCATCGTCACTTGCACTAATCAGGACCTTGCCATCCTGGGTCACAATCAGGTTTCTGACCCATTCGGAATGACCTTTTAATGTGCGAATTTCTTCCATGGCGGGCATACTAAAGAATTTAATCGTGCAATCCCGACTCCCTGAAATGAGCAGGGATCCATCCGGTGTGTAGGTGAGGGCCCCAATCCAATACTCCATAGGCTTTTGGAATCCGCCCTGATCGTCCACATAAAAACCTCGACTTTCGGTTGACTCATCGTCGGCTTCATCCCGCCAATGGCCGTTGTGCACGAGTTTTTCCTCCCCGCTTGGCAGAACCTCATAAAGTTTAAGTTTACCGATATCGCTGCCCGAGACCAGGTGAATCCCATCTGGTGAAAAGGCGACACAGACGTTCCAATGGTGATCATATTGGTCTTTTCCCAATAACGTCATAAGTTCGGTGCCCGTAGTGACTTCCCAGATTTTAATATCTTTATTTTGGCCTGCCCGGGCCAACATCAATCCATCAGGAGAATAGGAGAGACTGCATACCGCATGGTCATATCGAGTAAATAGGAGGCGGTTTGTTTCGCCAGTTTGAGGATTCCACAGACGAATGGTTCGGTCTTCACTGGCGGAGGCCAGAGTCTGACCATCCGGACTATAGAGGACTTGCCGTATCACCTGGGTATGGCCCCTGAGGGATCTGAGCAAACGACCTGTTTCAATATCCCACAAACGCAAAAAACGATCATTTCCGCCACTTGCCAGAGTCAGGCCATCCGGGGAAAAGGCCACGGACCAAATTTCCTGGGAATGGCCACGGAAGGTTTTGAGTTCTTTGGCTCCAGCTTTCCAGTAAGCGAGGGCATCCATTACAGGACTGGCGGGTAACTCAGGATTCAGTGTCGGGCTGGGATTAGAGGATGTGGTCTCAGGGTTTGCAAACTGGGTCATGATATTCCTCGCTTCGTCAAATGTGACAATGACATGGTTCTTACAGAAAAAGGTTTACCTCTTTGGATGATTAGATGGCAAGGGCGCTTTCTCTTGCCAAATCGGAAATTTCATTCCTATAATCTAATTCGATTGTAAAAAGGATACTAATCGTCTATTTTTCGATGCGTCAAGGTTTTCTCTCATTATAATAAATGGGGACCTTTACTGCTTAATGTTACAGCTTGGCGGGGTTCAAGATTGTAGCTGAACCTCGTTCCTAAGTGTTAGTTTTTGGGACACGGAGGATTGTTTTATGGAAATTCGTTTTCAGCCTGCTCTTCTTCAGGAAGTCATTGACTCGTTTGCCGAAAAAACGGAACGAGAGGGAGATCCAACTTATTTTAATGAATTTCACGAGTTCGCGGATCCTGTCTATGAAAAATTTTCTTTGGATGACCGGGAACCTGAGTTTAAAAAATTGTATCAGCACTTATTTGCGAAGTGGGGGTTTGCGGAAATTTTGCGAGATGCTTTTGAAGAATTTCCTCTGCTTAAAGAAAAAATCGGGATTGTATTGGTCCGTGGTGTGCTGAAGGAAGATCAGGAAGGCGTGGATATTCTTCGAAAGTGGGGATTAGTTGAGGCAAAGTTAGCCAAGCAATTTGAAGAAAAAGGTCAAAAGGGTGTAGGGATCAAGCTCGTACCTCGACGGTTCTATGACCCCGCGATTACCAAGTATCTCCGGCATGAATTGACCCATATTTCTGACATGTTGGATGAAAACTTCGGGTACGATGCCGATACAAAGGTGGGGTTAAACCCGGGTGAAGAACATTTAATATTAAATCGGTACAGGGTGTTGTGGAGTCTGCATGTGGATAGTCGAATCCTCCGTTCCGGAAAAGAACCGGTCTTTTCCAAGGAATACCGATTCCGTGAATTTCGGTCCTGGTATCGTAAGATCTTGCCTGGTCAGGTCGAGTCGGTTTTTGAAGGTCTTTGGCAGGCAGATTATTTGACTCATGCGGAGTTGGTGGAAATGGCGTCGGATACCACTCGTGTCATCGAGCGGGCTATTGAGGTGGAGGATAGTGAGGTACCCGATGTCCCAACAAAGCCCATGCTGTTGCCGGGATTTCCCTGTCCTTTGTGCAGATTTCCTACCTATAGCTGGGTGGAAAACATGGACCAAATCGTGGAGTCATTTGTTTTGGACTTTATCCGAGAGAATCACCCTGGGTGGGATGTTGAATATGGAGCCTGTGACCGATGCGTGGAGGTCTATAAGCTCCGGGCAGCTGGAGTCGTGTAATTTGGGTGAGCTGGGTGGGTGCGTTATTCTCCCCTCCTCGGTTCTTCTCAATAAAAGAACTCTTATCTAGTTTATGGCAACTTCCGACAATAGCGGCAACCCAATAGCGGATCCGAGTTTTGGACGTAGGACATTTTTGCGCCAATCCTTGGTCTCTTTCGGCTCAACCGTTCAAGAATTTGTCAAGCACCGTGATGCGCCAGCAATCAAGGAAGCTGAGTCAAAGAAAGTGCCTCTTCAAAAAGGATGGTTACGTCCTCCTGGAGCTGTTCAGGAGTTGGATTTTTTGGAGCGCTGTACAAAGTGTGGAGATTGTATTGACGCGTGTCCACACCAGGTGATCAAGAAACTTCTCAATGACGAGACTCCAGCCATTTTCCCAGGTGAAGGTCCTTGTCAGCTTTGTGAAGATCTTCCTTGTATTGCGGCATGTGAGGCTGATGCTCTGATGCCGCTTTCGGGTTTGGATATGGTAGATATGGGGGTGGCAGTGGTTTCATCTGCGCTATGTACCGCTGGGAATGGATGCAATGCGTGTGTCTCAAAGTGTCCCGTGAATGCATTGTCTATGGATTTTTCCTTGTTTTCCGTAACGGTGGACTCAAATCGGTGCGTAGGATGTGGGCTTTGCCAATTTATTTGTCGAACGGTCAATGATCAAATGGCGATCAGGGTAATGGTTAAAAGTAAATAGATGAATTTTTGGTGCAGGAGGGCGACGTGTGGTGATAGAAGATGGGTTGGAAGGGGCTATAATATGGCTTTTGGGGGAGGGTGTTTTTTGTTATAATTTGTTGTAAGTCATTGTCTCGGTGGCTGTTTTTAATTGAAGGTACTGGATCAGAATTTCCATGGATTCTCAGAAGGAAAAAAGAGGTAATGCTGGATCATAAGTCTTGACTTCATAGGTCCATTGTCCTATGATCTGGTCCCCTTTTCATAAAGTCCTTATGAGGTGTCCGTTTTTAACATTCATTCCGATTTTTTAAATTCCTAAGGTGGTGGCAATATGGGTACAGGAGTGAAAGAAGGGAAAAGGTCAACTCATAAAATGGCTTCTACATCAACGGAAGAAAAAAAAGAAGTGAAAATTTCTCCCAAAGACGCTCCAGCTGTTGAGCGCGCTCTTTGCCGGAGTAAGTTATACTTACTGGTCTCTTGGGGGTACTTGTTCCCCGAAGATGATGAGTTTTTAGATTACCTGCAAAGTGGGGAGTTTGTTGAGGACGGAAAGACCGCTCTTGAGAGTTTAGAAAAGGAACTCCAGAATATCGGTGGGCAGGAGGTCAAGGACAGGATCAATGCCTTGAAAGCTCATTTTGATTCAATTGAAGAGTGGGTTTCCTCTGAGGGAGAGAATTGGGGTATTCAGGATTTACGGGATGAGCATCGTCGTGTATTTAGCAATGTGATCGCTCTTGATTGCCCACCGTATGAAACCCTTTTTGGTAATGATCATGTGTTTGGACAGTCTTACGTGATGGGAGATATTGCCGGTTTTTATAGTGCTTTTGGCCTGCAGTTATCGCCTGATATTCATGAACGGTTAGATCATTTAAGCGTTGAATTAGAGTTTATGCACTACTTGGCCTATAAGGAATCTTACGCCATCCTGCACGATGGAAAAGAAAAATTACAGACAGTGGTAGAAGCAGAGAAAAAATTTGTAAAGGAGCATATAGGTCGTTGGGTTCCATTATTTTCTGGTATGTTAGTGCGAAAAGCCGACTTTGGCTTTTATAAGATTCTTGCCGATTTTACATCGGACTGGATGGCTTTTGATATTGCTTACCTGGGTGTTACCCCTCAGCCTTATTCTGAAACAGATTATCGGCCTGCATCATTTATGAGTCCTGAAGGCCAAACTTTTGAATGTGGAGCTCAAGACAAGGGTAATGAGTTGAGCCTCTTGATGAGCGAGGTTGGGGCTGATGCGTTTATAGAAAAAGAAACTGGTTCCACGGAAAAGCCCGGTAACGCATAAGGTATGTGCGGTGATAGGATTATTTTGACGTGGTTCAACTTTCAGGAAAAGTTAGAGAAACAGGTAGTTAGTAGGCTTTTCAGTTTTAATCTTTTATCAAAGGAGGATGCGTCATTATGAGATTGGTGCAGACGCGCAACAAACGAGTAGTGTTTGGCGTTTTACTGTCTGTTCTAGTGGTATGTGTAGGTTTGACGCTTGGACAGATCCCGTTGGCCGTCTCGCAACCGGTCACGATTCCGGTTGGCAAGATCAATGGCCCCATACCAATGGATGCGGCAAACCCGGTTTGGGAGTCCGTGCCGGGTGTGGTCGCTCCGCTGAGTGGGCAAACGATTACGACCCCGATGCATCCCAACATTTCCGTCAAAACCGTCATGGTGAAAATGGCGACCAACGGCAAAGAAATTGGGATCTGGGCCAATTGGGGGGATCAAACCCTCAACAACACGACCATTGGACCACAGGATTTTCGTGACCAGGTGGCCGTGCAATTCCCTGTCCAAACCTCCGGTGCCCCGCCGTTCCAATGTATGGGACAATCTGGTGGCACCGTGAACATTTGGCGGTGGAATGCCGAGTGGCAAAAGGATTTAGGGGCTGGGGTAGCTGGGATGTGGGATGTGGATAATCAATATCCATCCATTGCCTGGGACTACTACTATGAAGAGCCGGCAGGGGGCGTGACCTATCCTGACCGGATTGGTCGGAGCTTAGGGCCGTTCAACCCTGGGATTTGGTCTGGCAACATCATGTCAGATCCGAACCTTCGGGTGGGATCTGTTGAAGACTTGAATGCCAACGGGTTCAGCACGTTGACAACGCAAGCCTCGCAGGATGTGGTAGGCAATGGTCTGTGGGAACCCTACGGTGCCTTGAAGGGCGGCTGTTGCAGCGGTCCGACGTGGCGGGTGGTGATGAAACGGACGCTGGCTACCAACGACCCGAACGATGTGCAATTCAAGGCAGGGGCGAGCTTCCCAGTAGCATTTGCCGTGTGGGATGGATCGAACGTGGAACGGAACGGGATGAAAGGCATCTCGACCTGGTTCACAGCCCAAATGCCGAACTAGATTATTCAGGTTTCGGTTAAGGTTGTTTTTAAGAGAAAGCCTTCGGTAGTTTGCCAATGTGGCAGATTATCGAAGGCTTTTCTTTTTTTGTAAATTAAACTTTTTTGACTAAAAAAAGCCCTAGCGATTTATTTTTGTAAGTTTTTCCCGTGCATTAAGTAATATGGAGGGAAAATGCTTTTCTGCCTATTGTTTTAAATGTTAAATTATTTGAATTAAACACCTGTCTTTTTTTCGTAAAAGTTTTGATGGATTATTATGGATTTCTAAAAATTTCCCATTTTCATTTTAGCCATATAAATATTGAGGCCATTCACCGAAAACTCAAATTCTATTCCGAAGATATGTTTTGGAATATTGTTTATTTAACATGAAGAGTTTGATGTGAATGGTTGCATTGGAAAGAATGGCACGTGTATAAATTAGAAGTAAGGTTTTATTCTTTAAAATTCTAGATTTAGAGGGCCATTCCCGTGAAAATTTCACTGCTTTTCCCCCCAAGTTGGCATCCCTCTCAACCCTATTTGAGTCTTCCCTGCCTTTCCGCTTTCCTGGAAAAAGCAGGAATTTCCAGCTTCAAACAAGAAGATTTAAATATTGAAATTTTAGATCAGATCTTAACAAAAGAATATGGGTTGGATGTCCATCAACAACTTGTTGATCTTGTTAGGCGATTGGAAAATTCCATGGTGGGTGAGAACGGGCCTGGAAGCAAGGAACATTATGCCAAGGCTGTAGAGGTATTGGAACGGTTTCCCTATTTAATAGAGGAAATTGAACCAGCCAAAGCCGTATTGCGTGGATTGGATTTTTTTGATCTGGACCGATACCGTGAAGCTTTATTTGTCATTGATCGTTGGTTGGATGTGGTGTCCACCTTGTATTTTCCCACAAGGATTACCGTAGTAGATAATCAACTCTCCTATTCCATTTATTCGTCAAGAGATATTTTGAAGGCAATCCACGATGAGAGCCAGAACCCGTATTTGGATTTGTATCGCAGGTTTTTTATTCCATCCTTTTGCGACTATCAGCCTGAATTTGTCGGGGTTTCCATAACCGCCACCTCCCAAATTATCCCTGGATTGACTCTCTGTAAATTGATTAAGGAAGCTTCTCCTAATACGCATGTGACGGTGGGTGGTAGTATTTTTACACGATTGGTCGACAATTTGCGGCGTTGCGATCGACTCTTTCAGGTGACAGACGACTTTATTGTATTTGAAGGAGAGACCGCACTGTTGGAATTGGTCAATCAATTAGAGGGAAAGAAGGATTTCACTAAAGTCCCTAACCTTATTTGGCGTAACAATGACCGAATCGTGGTCAATCAGCCATTTTACTCTGAAAACCTGGCTGAACATCCCGCTCCGAATTATGATGGATTCCCTCTTGGAAAGTATCTTGCCCCCCACACGGTATTGCCAGTCCAATTTTCAAGGGGATGTTATTACAAAGATTGTGCGTTTTGTGCGTTGACGTTGGATCACCAGAACTTTAGACAGAAAGATCCCATTAAAGTTGTCGATGAATTGGAAATGCTTTCCAGCAAATACGATACGCCTTATTTCTTTTTTACGGATGAATGTTTGGCCCTTTCTCCGGCCAAACGACTTTGTAAGGAATTGATTAAACGTGAGTTGGGGTTGCAATGGACTGCTGAATTGCGTTTTGAGAAAAATCTTTCTCGTGAACTTTTAAGTTCAATGAAAGAGGCTGGATGTCAGAAAATCGTCTATGGCCTAGAGACGTATAATTCACGATTGATGGATTTCATGAAAAAAGGGATTACCCAGGAGAGTGTTAATCGGATTTGCTCTGATTGCGTAGACCTGGGAATTGCAGTTCACTGTTATATCATCGTCGGATTCCCCACGGAAACCGAAGAAGAATCCTTGGAAACCATGAACTTTATTGTAGAAAACCACAAGCTCAATCAATCGTACGGCTTTTCTTGTCAACCATGTCTGTTCGATTTGGAAAAAGAAGCGCCCATTATGAGTGATCCAGGAGGGTATGGTGTCCAACGAATTATGAGACCTGCTTCGGAAGATTTGAGCCTGGGTTTTTTTTACGAGGTCAAGACTGGAATGCCTCCCGAACAAGCTGAAAAAGTGTATCAGCATGTGTATGAAAAAATCAGTGAGGTGGTATGTGAATTGCCATTTAACTATTCTATGGCTGATGGACTGCTGTATATCGCTCGTCGAAACAAGCAACTGGAAGCCCAACCGGTTGTTTCGTGAAGTCATTTTTTTTGATGCGGCAATATAGGCAATATAAAAGATAAAACGTATCGTTTAGGAAAACGTGTCCCTCAATTGAGACCTGTAAAGTCATGATAGATGCCATTGAAAAAAAATCCGAAAGTGTCGGCTCACCAGGGTTGCTATTTGAGTGGGGGATCAAGTGTCTGTTGTTCGCGGCATTTTTTGAATTGGTTCTGTATAGACTGGTTTCCCGATTAGGTATGCATTTAAGTAAATTAGCCGAAAAATACGAAGCGGTCCGCATCGGCTTTCAAACCGTTTCCTCCCTCGGATTTATGTTATTGAATTTGACGGCTATTTTAGTGTTTCTGATTTTGGGAATATTGCTGGTACAGAAGCTACGCACTCGTTTATGGGCGGGAGATTGGGACAAACTGGTCATTCCCTTAACCGCTCTTCTGCTGATCTGTACCATTGGGTACCTTTTCTTTCCGCCAGCCATGCTGGGAACGGTAATTTATAATATCTTGGCATTTGTGCTCTTGGTGGTATTGGTCGTGGAATATTGGGGAACCCATCGATTGTTCAGCCAACGTCTTTTGGTGGGGTGCTTTTTCTTTGGAATCAGTGGGTGGCTTTATTACCAGACCATTTCCACTGTGTATGGATTGATGAATATTCTGGATGCGCCTCCCTTGGTCCATGAAGCCAATCGGCTAGGAGAGGCACTGATGGTCCTAGCCAGTATTGTTGTGTTTTGGGCCTACGGGAGTACGTCAATTTTTACCAAGAATAAGCAGCAGCGAAAATGGGGGTTGACTTTACTGGTCAGTGGCGGAACGGTATTTTTTCTGCTCCTATTTATGGACTTTTTCCTATCCTTGTGGGATCCAAAACTGGCGTTAGAGGTCAGAAAGGCCGGGGAGGGCATCGGTTGGATTTTTCAGATGGGTATGGGCTATACCTTTTACCTTCCATTCGCCTTCTATGTAGTTGGTTTTACGTGTTGGGCCTATACGGTAGTCAAGCTCGTTTTAATTGGACGGTTGGCGGGATATGGGTTGGGTCTGATGTTTATGGCGGGATATGCCCTTCAATTGTCTCATTTGACCTTGATGGTGGTGCTTGGGTTAATGTTGCTGAATATTGATAAGCGAGGCAGTTTAGGTAGGCTCAAAAAGAAAGTTTCCGATGGCATAATGTACCAATCGATTCGCCCGGCTTACGGGCAATCCCAGTAGTTAGGATGAGAACCATGGAAGAACAACGAACAGGAAGCCAGACACTTGAACAACCTTCAGCCGATACGACGGAAGAACGAGCACTGACGGTTGATGAAGAAATCGCGGAATTAGAAAAACTCCTGAGCGAGGAACCAGATGATTTTCAAGCTCGGTGTCGGTTGGGAGAATTGTATTTTAACAAAGGGCGCCTTGATGAGGCGCTGGCCGAGGTGAAAAAATCCATCGAGATGGCGGAAGGCCTGCGTGTCGAAATGGATCGTTCTCTGGCCATGTACTATTCCAATCTGGGGACCATTTATGGGACCAAGGCTATGACAGAGGAGGCTACCGCACAATTTCAACGGGCGCTTGAACTTAATCGGTACGACGTGCTGGCTCTTTTTAATATTGGCCGGTTGCACGCGGAACGAGGGGGGTATTTAGAGGCAAAGGACTTCTTTGAACGGTTAATTGAAATTACCCCTGAAGATCCTATCGCTTGGTATAATCTGGCAGGTGTATATGAGAAGCTGGATGATCCGAAGGTGTCCGACTTCAATACATTGGACATGTCGATGCAGGCGTATATGAAAGTCTTACAGTTCGATCCTCAGCATTTGGAGTCCAGCTTTAAGCTGATGGAAATCGCACTCAACCTGAAAAAACCGGATATGGCTGTCAAGGTGATGGAGGATGCCGTTGAAAACAATCCTGACGAGCCCCTAGCCTATTACAATCTGATTAACACCTATGAGAAATGTAAAATGTTTGAGCAGGCCGAACAGGCCAGGCAACGACTGAAGGAACGATTTAGCAAGCGGTCTCGGGAAACCGGGAAAAAGTGATATCCTAACTAAGGAGAAGTGCCATGTTTGGAAGCCTTGGATTCACCGAATTAGTGTTGATTCTCATGATCGTCCTAATAATTTTTGGGGCTGGCAAACTTCCGCAACTGGGTGAGGGAATTGGTAAGGCCATAAAAGGATTTAAAAAGTCAGTCAATGAAGTCGAGGCCATGGATGTAGAGGCTCAAGCACAGCAGGCAGAGGCAGAACCTCCGCCACAAGCCAGTGCTCCACCACAACTCTCTCAATCGGTTGCCCCTCAACCAGCTTCCAGCACTGTTCAGCCTTCTGAGGCCGTCAGTACATCCAAGGGTTAAGGGGAAATGGAAAAGGTCTTGCCCACGCCCTGCAACAAGGAAGTGGGGAGAATAGTTTTCCTTCTTTTGTAAATGGGGTTCATAAAGTTTATGAGTACGGAAACCGTCACAGAAATTGGAATCATTGAAACATTTGCTGGAAACGGGAAGTCCAGAAGTACGGGTGATGGAAAACGGGCCATCAAGGCCGGTATTCCGTTGCCTAATCAAGTGGCCGTTGATCGAAAAAATCAGTATTTGTATATTGCCGAGTCCGGGTCGGATCGTATTCGACGGGTAGATATGGAGACGGGGCTGATTCAGAACTTTGCCGGCACAGGAGAAACCTGTTACAGCGGGGATTATGGCCCATGCGGAGAAGCAGGGCTGTACCTTCCCCTCGATGTGGCTTGTGATTCCCAAAACAACCTGTACGTGTGCGATTCGGGAAGTAATCGGATTAGAAAAATCGATCAGGAAACTGGGATTATCACCACGGTTGTTGGCACTGGTCAATGGGGTTTTAACGGAGATGGACCCGCTCTAGAGGTGAATTTAACCTATCCGGCTGCCATTGCCTTTGATCAGAATGATATATTGTATATCGCGGATACCCAGGCCCATCGGATAAGAAGATATGACCCACAAACTGGGCAGGTCACTACGATTGGCGGGTGCTGGACAGAAGAAGATGATGAACGCGTGAGCCCGTTAACGGCACAAAATCTTATTGTTCTTTCGGGAGATGCGATCGGGATCGATTTTAGTGATGACCATGGATGGCTTCGACCCCAATGTTCGGATGGGTTAGATTTGACCGCCTATCTTGATGACGGAAAACCGGCATTAGAATGCAAGTTTTATGACGTAGTTGATTTGGATGTGGATCGTCATGGCGATCTCTACATCACCGATAAGGGAACCAATCGGGTCAGAAAAATTAACATGAAAATGGGTATTGTCTCGACCATAGCGGGCGTGTGTCGATTTGGCTATGACGGAGATGGGAAAATGGCTGTCAAGTCGATGCTGAATGTTCCTGAGGGTGCGGTAGTCGATGATCAAGGGAATGTCTATATATCGGACTCGATGAACCACAGGATTAGAAAAATTGAGGCCGAGACCGGAATCATTACGACAATAGGCGGGAATGGCGACAGTGGCTACGATGATAAGAATATGGGAGGGTGCGGTGCTGCCCGGTTCGTGGCCAAGGAAGATGCGGGGATGTTGAAACATGGGGATGGACGAATTGCCACGGAAGCGATTGTCAATTGTCCGGCTGGCTTAGCCTTGGATGCTCAGGGGTTTCTGTATGTGTGTGAACGGAATGAAAATAAGATTCGACGGTTGAAAATTAAATGATTCTGGCCTGCGCTGGTAATGGTTTTTTGTTTCGTAATATACCGACCCAGGTAAACTTCCACCCGAGTTTTGGAAATTTGATGGCTTCCATTTTATTTATGATGAAAAGGCTGGTCCGTAGATGGATGTCTCAAATTTTACGGTTTCCAGTGCAGCGTCATCGGATATTTCTCTGTGGTGATTTCATCACCGCCTTTAGTCCAGTGGGGGGGAGATCCGTTTCCCCAATCCCAGCTCGACAGCTCCACTTCCGACGGTCTTCATTTTCTCGACATTCATGGTAAAACCCGAAAGCGATTTCCTAATGAAATTGATATAAGATCAATTGTCTATGACCAAAGCCTGTCCAGGTTTTTAATTTTTTAGGCATTTTGAAAATTCATTGAATGTGGAATTGGTAAATTTCACCGGCATCTGAGACAATCAGCTATGTTTGAAAAACCAAACATCAAACAACGTTGGGCCTGGGGGTTGTCATGTCTGATGGTGTTAGGGTTTTTAACCTGGTACCAAGTTCCTTTGGTCAGCTCTCAGGGAATTATTATTCGCTCCCATTTCCAAGCAGGAGAGGTCCCAGCTTTTCCAACGGACGCAGCTTGGGAAAAGGTCGCACCCCTTCCAGTTCCTTTAAGCGGACAGATCATCACCAGACCGGTATGGCCGGAACCGAGTGCCCGTGCCCTGTCCATCCGATCCATCCATAATGGTAAAGACATTGCCTTTTTGTTGGAGTGGCAAGATGCCACAGTGAATGAATCATTGACCCCAGGCGTTTTTCGAGATGGTGCCGCGCTTGCGCTACCCCTGGGTGACGCGCCGGCCTTTTTTTGTATGGGGCAACTAGACCATTATGTGAACATCTGGCATTGGAAGGCCGATTGGCAGAGTGACGTGGACCGACGGGCCGAACGAGCCGAAGAATCCAAAAGGGACCGCAAAGGCCCAAGAAGATTTGAGGTGATTCCGAGGAGGCCCTCCTCCGTAGAGGATTTAATTGGCGGAGGGTTCAGTACGTTAACCAGTAAAGAAGAGCAGGGTCGCATCCAGGGGCAAGCTGAATGGAAGAGTGGGGTATGGCGGGTGGTAATGAAGAGGCCTCTCACTGTTGAAGGAGACGATTTAGACAATGAAGCCAGGCTGGTGGTCGGCCGTATGCAGGCTGTGGCCTTTGCTGTGTGGAATGGGGAAAACAAGGAACGAAACGGACAAAAGTCAGTTGCTTCTTGGATGCAATTGCAAATTGATCAGGCAGAGACGGCAGTCAGCCAGCTTCCCAAATCCGGGGATTCCGAAACTTAACCATTTTTAAGAAATATGCGTGTGATTCCTATGCCTCAGCCCATTTGCTTATTTCTTCTCATAATTATGATATGGGGAGGAACGGTTTATCCCAGTATGGGTATGGCTGAACCCTCTGGGGCGACAAGCCAGAGTGAGATGACGCCGGAAAAGGCCATCGCACTGGCCGAGAATTTTGGCGTGGATGTGGGAGAGGTGGATGAAGAGATTAAGAAGATCCTTGGATTAACGAAAGCCGAAGGGGTCGTGGTCTTTGCCGTCATAGGAGGATCTCCTGCGGAGTTGGCGGGCATTAAAGTGAAAGCTGTCATTAAGGAAGTGGATAAGCATGAAATAAAAACGTTAGTTGATCTTGGTCAGGCCCTAGAAAAGGCTCTCCAGACCCAGAATTTTTCCGTAGCCACCTATGAACCAGCGGACCCAGACAACCAGGGGTTGACCGGTGGGTTGAATTTTCACTTTGTTCGTCTAGCTAAAGATTAAACGTTTTTGATCATGATTCGTATTCATTTAAGCCACACAACTCAATCCTTGTCTTCTTTCCTGATCATTGCGATGTGTTTTTTGATCGGGAGTTGGATCGGCATGACTGCCCCCATAGGTACAGCATTGGCGAAGGAGGGGGATTGGATCGCCGAGATAGAAAAAGTGTTTATTCCTTCCGAACAGTGTAAGCAATGTCATGACCGACATTATGAAGAATGGAAGGGCATGCGGGAACAAACTATGGATCTCAAAACCTTTGGACGTGTGGATGGGGCTCTCCTCCATGGGACGGCGTTCTCCTCTCAGGTTTTTAAAACCGTCCTAGGGTTGTGGCTGCAGACGGCACCAACCCAGGAGGAACGGACCCGATGTTTGTCCTGCCATGCACCATCGGTAACTGTCTTCCCTCAACACACCGATCGCATGATTGACCAAGTCATGCAAGGGGGAAAACAGCTGAAGGTAGAGGGCATTGGGTGTTCTGCTTGCCATTTGATTACCGGTACGCAGGAAAATCCCAATGGTCACCCGACTTTTAAACTCGAGCCAGGTCCAACGATGTATGGGTCCTATTCAGAACCTGAGGAAAATCTGGTTCATCCTTCAGGTCAGGCGGATATTTATCGAGGAGCCCACTTCTGTGCTTCTTGTCATTTTGGGAAAGTGAAAGATGTATTCCGGGCAGAAATCCCCGGTGAAATTCTCAAGGGCACTATTTGCCAGGATTGCCATATGGAGCAATCTACGGGAAGTTCAACCTCTCAGCGAGGAGCACTCACTCGCCCCATCGGTCGACATTGGTTTCAAGGGATTGTGATCCCTGGAATCATGTTGAGTAATCGGAATTTACAGGCTGAATGGTTCTCGCGAGTGGACTTGGATGTTACCAAGACGGATTCCACGGTCAAGGGAGAAGTATTGGTGAGGAATGGGGCGGTTCCCCACACGTTTCCTGGTGGCGATCCTACGCTGAAACAATTTTTTGTAACCGTAACGTTGAAAGACCGGAAAGGGAACATTCTGGATCAAAAACAAGAACGGTTTGGAAAGGCCTTTGAAGACCTCCTGAGAGGACCGATTCCTCGTCCATTTGTCAACGGAGGAACTACCAGGCACATACCGTTTTCCCTGGAAGCTGCACCTGGGACGGTTCCTCATTTATTGGAAGCTTCCGTCAGTTATGCACTGATCCCTGAGCCAGGGGAAATCTTGAAGGAAAAATATCTGGGGACTCTAGCCAATGACAAAGAACGGGAAGTTGCGGAAACCATTATCAGAGATTATTCGGCCCCACGATTGCTGACGTTCCGGACCATGACATTTTGATAGGCGGTTGTGTGCGTGGACTTGCAACGAACATCTAACGGATGGTGGTAATGAAACCGGTGAATATGCGGAAATGGACAATAGGATTTGTATTTGTCACTATATGTATGGTTCTGGGGCTGCCGACCTTCAATTGGCTGTTCCACGTTCTGCCGGTTCATGCTGCCGATGCTCCGGTTGTCAAAAAGCCACTGGAAAAAGCGTTCCCAAGCTCAGATAAATGTAAACGGTGCCATCTTCGCGCCTTTGAAGAATGGGAAGCCTCTGCACAATCACGGGCCATTGTCACAACCCCATTTCGAGTATCCCTTGAACGGTTTCTGGCCTCGGCGGATGCAAAGGAGCAAGGACTCTGTTTTCGCTGCCATGCCCCTCATAGTTTGGAATATCATCATGAACTGCCTCGCTTTATTAAGGAGGTACAATCCAGAGACCCTCAGATTGATGGAGTGGGGTGCCCTCAATGTCACCTCATCCAAAGTGTAGATGAGAAGTCTCATCCTCCTATGCCGCAATTCCAGGTAGGAACCACCATTTTTGGCGGTTATGATAAGGCGGCCCAAAATCTCGCACACCAATCTGAAAAGCTTCCCCTGTATCGGCAATCGCAGTTTTGTGTCACCTGTCACGAGCGGATGCCTGAGGCTTCCACGGTTGCAAACGATCTTCCGGATTGGCTGGGGCCATGGAAGCAGTCGAAGGCGGAAGCCACAGGAAAACCTTGTCAGTCGTGTCATATGCCAGAAGCGTTGGATGAGTCCGCCAATGGAGAAAAAATCAGAAAGGTCGCGAATCATAGTTTTCCTGGACGGTTCGGAAAGGTGAGAGCTGAGGCAGTTCAATTGGACTTTACCACCACCGTGAAAGGCGACGCTTCCGAGGTTTCGGTCAAAATTGATAGTTTGGTACCCCACAATTTTCCGCTTCCCCATCCGGGGTGGTCCCGTTTGGTGGTAGATCTTTCCGTCCTGGGGAAAAATTTAAAGCGGGTGTATAACGAACAACGGTTTTATGAGCGGGTTCTTGGAGGGCCTGATGGAAAACACACGGTGTTTGATTTTGAGGCCAAAAAGGTTTTGAAGGATACGCTTATGAAACCCGAAGAATCGAGAATTGAAACCTTCACATTTCCTACACCAAAAGACGCGCCATCTATGGACATCATTGTGACTATGACCTATGCTCCATTACATGGACCTCGTGAATTTATCTCTCAGGTTGAACAAGAAGCTCCTTTAGGCCCTAAAGACCGAGCCTTCCAAACGGTTCAAATTGCTCAGAAAAAGGCCAACGTTTCCCTGAGCAAATAGTTGCTGGTCTCCATCAAGGGTTAAGTGGTAACGGCACCTTTGGAGGCGGAAGAAACCAGTTTGGCATATTTGGCCATAACCCCGGTGGTATATCGCGGCGCTGGGGCTGTCCATTTGGCCAAGCGGGCTTGAATTTCCTTGTCGGAAAGCTCCACGTCCAGTTTTCGGTTGGTGATATCCAGATGAATGATATCCCCGTTTTGTAGGGCAGCGATGGGGCCGCCTTTGGATGCTTCCGGAGCAACATGACCGGCCATGAAGCCATACGTGGCTCCGGAAAATCGTCCATCCGTTAACAGTGCCACACTTTCCCCAAGCCCGGCTCCAACAATGGCGCTGGTCACACCCAACATTTCACGCATACCCGGTCCTCCCTGGGGTCCTTCATATCGGATCACCACGACATCTCCAGGCTGAATTTCGCCTCGTTGAACGGCGCCAAATGCCTCTTCTTCGCAATCAAAAACCTTGGCTGGGCCCTTGTGGGAAAGCTTGGCATGACCCGCCACTTTCACCACACAGCCTTCAGGTGCCAAATTACCCTTGAGAATGACCAGGCCTCCGGTTGGTTTAATGGGGTGAGACACAGCATGAAGGACTTGTTGCCCTGGTGTTTCTTTGGCCGAGGCGGCCTCATCCCCCAAAGTGTTCCCTGTGACGGTTATTTGATCGCCCTTGATATGGCCGCCCTCCAACAACCATTTGGCGACAAGAGGAGTGCCGCCGGCTTGATAGAGATCCGCGGCCATGAATTGGCCTCCGGGTTTCAAGTCTGCCAAGAGCGGGACTCGGCGGTTGATGGTATCGAAATCATCAATGGTGAGGGGTAGAGCCATCTCGTGTGCCAGAGCTAGGAGGTGTAAGACACCATTGGTCGACCCTCCGGTTGTCGCAATCGCGGCGATGGCATTGTCCAGTGAGGTTCGAGTAATGATATCGCTCGGACGCATATTCTTTTTGAGTAAGTTGATTAACAGGCCTCCACAGTCTTTGGCAATTTGATGCTTTTGGGGGTCCATGGCCGGAACGCCATTAAAGCCAAGGGGAGAGATTCCCAGAAATTCAAAGGCGATGGCCATGGTATTGGCTGTAAATTGGCCTCCGCACGCACCTGCTCCCGGACAAGCCCGACGCTCCAATTCAACCAAGTCCTCCGTACTCATCTTGCCACGGGCATGAGATCCCACGGCTTCGAACACATCCTGGATGCTGATAGGTTTGCCATGAAATTCTCCCGGCATAATGGAACCGCCATATAACATGATAGAGGGAAGATTCAGCCTGGCCAGAGCCATGACGCACCCGGGAATGGTTTTGTCGCATCCGGATAAGGCGATCACCCCGTCAAACAAATGGCCCCGCACGACCAGTTCAATGGAGTCGGCTATCACCTCACGGCTAATGAGAGAGGCTTTCATGCCTTCGGTTCCCATGCTGATGCCGTCTGAGACCACTATGGTATTGAATTCAATCGGAGTCCCGCCGGCTTCACGGATACCCTGTTTGACGCTGGCGGCTAATTCCCGCAAGTGGTAATTGCAAGGGGTGACCTCGGACCAGGTGTTGGCCACAGCAATGAGGGGTCTTTGAAAGTCTTCGTCGGTTAACCCCACCGCTCGAAGCATGGCTCTGGCCGGGGCGCGATCAGGTCCTTCGGTTAAGGTCAGACTCTTTTTCTTTAAGGTCTCTGACATGGAATTGCTCTCCTTACATGGGACTTGCACACGAAAAATGAATGATGAAGCATGGTCAGCGCATTTAGAGGTGAATGTCTCATAATGCCTGTAAAACGGTCAATGCAGGAAGGAAAGGAGGGGAAACCTCAAGAGGAAAAACGGGAAAAGGGATGCGGACATCTACCTCTGATGGAAATCGTTAACCCAAGATCCGATTGTGATGAGATTTAATCGGAACCTAATGCCGCTTGAAAATGTTGACCAAGTCAAAAACTGTCAAGAAGCCAACCGTGCAGGTGAGACGGCCTTGAGGTACCTCTGCAGGCGATGTTTGCCGTCCGGTCCGGCTGAGCCTGGTACGGAGAGCATGAGCCAACAAGGGTTTGGAAAATGGTAGGAGTCCCCATGCCTGAAGGAGTCCAGGAAGGTTCTGAGTCTGGCGACTTCCTTCCATTTAGGGAGTGGGGTGGTATCCATCACGCATTGCTGCAGGTATTGTTCGAGCAGACGATCTTCCCAAATAGAAATGGTATGGACACACTCGAGCTCGCGGATCACGGTACTCGTGCCGAGTTGGCCCAACATCGTGCACACCGATTCTGCCGAAACATAGGGTTGAGGGGCTGAAAAGGGACTTTGTTGAAAAAATAACTGGTGGATTTTGGAGAAAAACGAGTCTCGTTTCCCCAGGAGGATACAAGCGGTTCCCCTAGTGGGATGAATGGCGTTGATAAACCGTTGCACAGAATCATGTAACGTCTCGTGCTCTAGGCAGTAGAATGATTGCATAGCCCAAGCCAGGTCATAGGAACCTGGTTCCCAGGTCTGTTCCGCATGTTCCAACGTAGTGCGCCAGGCCTTTCGTGGAAATAAGGGAGCACGAAGGGCCTGCTGGCAGCTGGTTAGACAGTATTGAGAAGGGTCGCAGATATCATAATGAATATACAGGGATTCAGGAAGGCAAGGGCTGAGTAAGGCGGGAAATCGCCCCATTCCGCATCCGATATCCAAAATGGAGTAAGGGGTTGATCGAGGGAAAAAAAGGTTTCCCCATTCCAGGGCGTCCAATAAGAGTTGATAGTCCTGTGCGACCACCGAGAACCACGATGCAGGATTAATCTGTGATTTTTGGTAATATCGAAGGGATCGATCCAGATTGCTGAGGGATGGCTTGAGCACGGGAATACCGGAATGTGTAGGCATAGAGATCTTCCTGGTTAACGAAGGTGTCAGATTAAGAGAAGCGGCCATGATTTGTTTCCGCAATTATGGTGCCTTTTTCTCGGAAGAAACGTGCTGAGGTAACTGAGCGTGATTGCACGAGATACAGGGGACCAGGTGCCCATTGTACTCGGAAAATTTGACGGTACGGAAAATTTTGCCGATGAGATAAAGATCTCCTGCCATTATGGGAGTATGTTGAAAAAAGAGGGTGGAATGGGCTGGAGAGGTATTCGAGTAACAGGACGACATGTTGGGTCCTCGGAGGGAAAATTGCCCCTCATTCTGTTTTACCGATGTTGTTCCGTTGTTCTGGCTCATATCATTTTTCTTATGCCGGTGGAAGCAGGAGGGGGAATGGATGGGTGGACTGTCTCTGTACCTATCAGTAACCGGACTTTTATGCTAACTGAGGATAAAGGTTCTGTTGAGGCTGTTGAAGAGCCGGTTGGGACCTCCCCTACGCGAGGTGGTAAGGAAACGGGACTTTCGCCTAATTCAGCCACCGATTCCCCGCAGCGGACCAGTCGGTCTCTGGTCAATACCGTTATGGCGTTGTTGGCAACCTTTGATGAGGCAGGCGTCTTACCCCCTGAGGGGACCGCTCAAGCTAACCAAATTATTCATGCCCTGATCCAATTACAATCAGCTGTCGTGAAAACCTCGGATCCTGAACTTCAGCGATTTCTGTCTGAAGCTATTCGGGTGAAGGTGGGGGATAACTGGGAAGAGACCTATCGTTCGATACCTCACACCGGGTTGACGAGTGTGGTGGTGGAAGCGTTGATGACCTATGCCTCTCAGTCTTCCATGTGGACCCAACCGGGGGTTGTCTTGGCGTTTCGGCAATTTAACGTGACTGAAGATGATTGGTTGGTTATAGAAACAATTTTTTTTCGTGCCAGGGACGTGTATGGTCAACAGGGGGTATCTATCCATGACGCTTTTTCGGCCTGGTTGAAAAAGGTGCCTTAAGGGAGTGGGCTTGTTGTCAGCCCGATTGGGTCAATGAGACAGGATGCCCGGATTGGGCTGATTGGTAACAGGCCTCCGCAATTCTCACAGCCTGTAATCCATCTTCTCCCGCAATCGGCATGGGAATGGCTGTTTGGATGCTATGGAAAAAATCCCGGAGGAGCGGAACGAGTGTTGGAATTATGGGGCAAGAATAGATAGTCGGCATGGTTCCCTCATTGGTGCAGGTAACTTGATGATTGGCCCAATCAGCGCATGCTTGTCCCTTTGAGCCGATAATCTCGGCGCGGGTGGTTCTTCCCTGGCTGACTCCTGAGATATCTATAATACAGTTCAGACCGGTTTTTGTGGTGAGAGTTCCCCAAACCCGTGATTCAGGATTCTTGATGGCCTCCCGTTCCATCTCAATTGAGACCAGCACGATTTCATCTTGAGTGAGGACTCTGACTAGATCCAGCAGATGAATGCCGATTTCCATGAGGACCCCGTAATGCCCCCATCCTTTCCGGTTTCCGGACTGGATCGTGTGCGTTTCAAATTTCATGGTACACGAAAGATGCTTCCAATCTCCGAGAGAAGATCCCACTTCCTGTAGCTTTTGAATGGTCGGTTCATACCGCAGGGTTTGGGCTGTCATGACTGGGACTCTGGCTTGTTTGGCGAATTCGACGATTTGCTGTGCCTGAAGGGGATTTAAGGTCAGAGGTTTTTCCAGGAGGACAGCCTTACCTGCTTGGATGGCTTCCATGGCAATTGGAAAATTCAGGGCCGGAGGGGTGACCACGATCACGGCTTTAATGAATGGGTCGCCGAGAAGACTTTTCCAGTCTGGATAGAAACGCAGGTGGTGTTGTTTGGCTAATCGTTGACCTTCATCGGCATTTCTTCGGCTAATGGCCAGGAGATGCCCTCCGGTTTTATCTGTGAGCAGATGGGACAGGTATCGGCTTCCGTGGCGCCCGATCCCGATTAGCCCAACGGGGATTGTTTTTATGGTTGCCCCGAGGTTCATGGTCGTCCAGGGGTGGAGTTGATAGGCACTTTCCCGTCTAATCCAACCCAAATGAAGCAGATGGGGTCTCCTACGAGAGCGGTGGGGTAGGTCTTTTTTTCAACATGGGAGGGGAGCCCGTAGGTCTCACACCAATGTGCTACCCATGGATGTTCTTCGACGGAAGTGGTGACCAGGGCCGGGTAGGTCAGTTTCTGCATGCAGGCCGAAAGCATTTTCCATACGGCTTTCCGTTCCTGGGCAAAGGCGGCTGGATCAAAATGGATGGGGTCAGCCCGATTATAGGATAGGGCCGAAAGGTGGGGAAACTGTTCAGGGTCATTCAAAACACTGACAATCCAGAGATGATCGAACTTTCCCGAGGCGGTTTCCGCCGGTTGAGAAAAAAAGGTGATTCCGGAATCTTTACAACTCCGGTTCAAAGTTGAAACTTCCGCCTTCCTGAGATTATAGGGAAAAACTTCACGTCCCAAGTCCAGGGTTTCCATGATCAGTGGAGGAATTTCAGCGACCCCGGCGCCTACGTATAAGCTTTGCCCACTCGATGCCAGCCTGCTCTTGAGTGCCTTAGCCACTCGTATTCCCATTTTTTCGCATGGTTTTCGACGATCTTCCCAGAAATCGTGCCCTCCTTCATCGCAATAGATTGACCCAAGGGCCTGATAGTCTAATGCCGAAAAAATGAAGGAAATGTCCTTCATGGACAGTGGGGTTAACGATTGTTCTTTCATGGCAGCATACTCAAACGGCAAAATCCATTTTTTACCTAGGAAATCTAACCGGCAGTTTTCCGAAGAACGCGGGTTCTCCAGAAAGGTCTGACTTGACCAAAAGGGAAAATTTGTGTATTGATTAGCACACTTATCTTTACCTCTTTATCTTTTTTTAAAGATGGTCCCTTCTAGGTTGTGGTGATTTTATTCTGGTATCACCCCCAATTTCTTCATTTTTATTTCCCTGTATTTATTTTATTATTCCGAGAGAACAAAAAATGCCAATCCACAGGAAACCTCTCTTGAGGTGGTTGTAGGATAACGTGTTGTCGGTCCCCTTGTCCTCCTGTGGCGTGTAGATCGTTCTTCGTTTGTAGGCAAGGTAGGAGTTGCCGGGATCCAACCTTAAGGTGGCTCTTTAGGACTAAAGGAGAAACGTTTTTGGATATTCTTGAAGAACTCCGTCGGGTCATCAGATTGGAAGGACAGGCCATTGCCCATCTTGAGGAAAGCCTTGGGCCGTCCTTTGTCGAAGCTGTCCTGATGCTGCAGGCCTGTGCGGGCAAAATCATTGTGACCGGGGTTGGCAAATCCGGTCTGATTGCCAATAAAATTGCCGCGACCCTGGTCTCTACGGGTACTCCTGCCGTGTTCCTGCATGGGTCTGAGGGGATGCATGGAGACATCGGAATTGTCGCGAAAGATGACATTGTTCTGGCCGTGGGCAAATCTGGGGAGAGTGAGGAACTCGTTGCCCTGTTGCCGTTTATCCGGAAAATCGGCGCAAAGATTATCGCCATTACGGCTCAACCCAAATCCACCTTGGCATCCCATAGTGATCTGGTTCTGATTACACCGATTGTCGAGGAGGCCTGTCCGTTGAAGTTGGCCCCCACCTGCAGCACAACCGCCGCGCTGGTATTGGGCGATGCTCTGGCCATGGCTCTGATGAAGCTTCGAAACTTTCAACCTGCCGATTTTGCCCTGTTTCATCCTGGAGGTCAGCTCGGGAAGCGTCTGATTTTGACGGTTGGAGATTTGATGCGGCAAGGGGAGGCCAATCCGTTGATTGATTTGCAGGATAGTATTCGCACCGTGTTATGCGAAATGACCGGAAAACGTGCAGGAGCCGTTTCGGTCATTGATAAGGAATACCGGTTGCTGGGTCTGATTACCGATTATGACATTCGGCGTGTCTTGGAAGCGGGAAAGGACTTGTTTTCCCTCTCGGTGAGTGAGGTGATGAATGCCAAGCCAAGTTGGGTCTATGAAGATGAAAAGGCGGTCAAGGCGCTGGAATGTATGGAGAAACGGGCAAAACCCATTTCCCTGCTTCCGGTATTAAATCGACAGGAAAAAGTGGTGGGAATGATCCATGTTCATGATCTGATATCGCGAGGGTTATAGTGGGAGCAATCGAAAAACTTCACCTCCCATGTCCTGCTTGGAGGTTCTCGAAACGTTTGAGTGAGTTGAGTAAAGACACTTATCCTCTAGGTTAAGAATGTAGCACTCTGACATTTGGTTTTTTTGAATGACTGCTTATGAGTATCCACAGGGACGTGGTTCAGGCTGAAAAAATCTCTTTCACAGAATTGTTCTCCCACGAAGGAATGTGGAGGGGATTAGGGTGGGGTCTCTGTTTTATTTCACTCCTGGGGTTTTCCCCACGGCTGTTTCATTTTCAGGAATACGTGTTCTTTGTTTTACTGGGTTTTGGCATTCTGGCCTGCCTTTGTAAAAGACGGTCTCTGAAAATTGGGTCATCTCTGACCATCCCGTTTCTGCTTTTTGGGGGTTGGGTGGCTATTACCATCCCCTTTTCGATTGATCCGTTGGTAAGTCTTCAAGAATGGCAAAAGGTAGTGGCACAATTTGCCGTGTTCTATGGAACGTGTCTCATCGCCCGTGAACAACAGGCCAAACCATTCCAGCGTAACATTTTGACTGTGTTGGGGTTGGGAACATTTCTCTCCTGTACATATTCTCTTTTAGATTTCTGGGGACGGGGTGGGAATATTTGGGACAGAAATATTCGTGCGGGATTTCCCTTATCTGACGGACCTGATTTTACCTGGTTGAGTACCAATGTCTTAATGGTGTTGCCTATGTTAGCTGTTGGATTATTTGTTGAGAAATCCCCGTGGAAAAAAATTGGATGGAGTGTAACAATTATGTTGGCCATATTTGGTTTAGTCTTTTCCTATACCAGAGGAGTATGGCTGGGATTTTTTGTCCAAGTGGTCTTAGCCGTCTGTATTATGAATCGAAGGGTGGGATGGTGGATGATGGGAGTGGGTGCGTCTCTAGCGATAGTGTTGGTTCTGGTGGTCGCTTCACTTGGGCTTCATCGTGAGACTTTGGACCCGTGGACGGTAAAGGCTCGATTAGCGATATGGGAAATGGGTGTTGCGGATATTTTGGAGCACCCTATTGCAGGTGTGGGTTATGGAATCCCGATATTCCAGAAACGGCATGCAGATGATATTGCGCAACTTGAAACGGTCGTAACCGGCATTCCTAAAATTCCTGAAAAACCTCATAATTGGTATCTTATGATTGCCATGGGAAGCGGTCTTCCCGGATTGCTGTTCTTCATGTTTTTATTGTCACGGACATGGATGATATTGTGGGCTGGACTCAATGAGGCTTTAAGAACAGATCAGCGGTTTTGGATATTAGGAACTTTATTAATGGCCACTGGCTTCTTTATCCGAAATATTTTTGATGACAGTTTCGGGGGTAGTCATTCTTATTTGTGTTGGATGCTCATAGGGTGTTCTGTGGTATTGATTCAGCATGCTAGGGCCATGAAATCTGATGGAAATCCTTCCTCGGCAGAATAGCCCAGAAAGGGTGGAAAAATGAAAAGTCACACAAGAATACTTTTGAACAAAGCATGCAATCCGATATCGATATTTTTGGTTTCTTGGGATATTCAATTAAGCTATCAGTGTTTATATAGTAGGAGCAGAGGGAACTTCCTTGGAGCGGGAATGAACGTTTCCTGTGATTAATAATCTGGTGCCCTAAGTGGCAAAATAGGGGATTATTATGAAGACACAAAGAGCAACTATGGTTATCGGGAAACGCCACATTCATGATGGCGGTGATTGTTATGTTATTGCTGAGATTGGTCACAATCACCAGGGAAATTTGGACACGTGCAAGAAACTATTTCTTGCTGCAAAAAACTCCGGAGCGGATGCGGTCAAATTGCAGAAACGTGATAATAAAACGTTGTTTACCAAGGCCGCCTATGACAAACCCTATGATAATCCCAATAGCTTTGGCGCAACCTATGGGGAACATCGGGAGTTTCTTGAATTTGGATGGCCTGAATATGTTGAGCTGCAGGCCTATGCCCGGGACCTTGACCTTGATTTTTTTTCAACAGCATTTGATATTCCCAGTGCGGACTTTTTGGAGCGCCTAAACGTCCCCGCCTATAAGCTTGCTTCCGGCGATCTCAAATCCACACCTCTGTTGAAGCATGTTGCCAAATTTGGCAAACCGTTAATCCTAAGCACGGGCGGAGCCACTCTGGATGATATTCGTCGAGCATACGAAGTTGTAAGGCCGTTGAATAATCAGATTTGTATTATGCAATGCACTGCCGGGTATCCTCCGGAATGGCATGAACTTAATTTAATGGTGATTGATACCTTGCGAAAAGAATTTCCCAATATTGTGATTGGGTTTTCCAGTCATGATAGCGGTATTGCGATGGCTATCGCCGGTTACATGCTGGGGGCACGGATTATTGAAAAACATTTTACGTTGAATCGGGCCATGAAAGGGACCGACCATGCCTTTTCTTTGGAGCCCACTGGGTTAACCAAAATGGTTCGGGATTTGCGCCGGTTAAAGCTATCGTTGGGTGACGGGAAAAAAATCACTTATCCAAGTGAAAAAGCCCCAATTACCAAAATGGGCAAGAGTTTGGTTGCCGCAAGAGATCTTCCGCAAGGCTATGTTTTGACAGAGGAAGATATTTTCATGAAATCTCCTGGGGGCGGGATTCCACCCTATGAATGGGACAGTTTAGTTGGCATGACGCTCACCCAACCTATGAAAAAAGATGAGACTTTTGATGCCGCCAAAATTGCCGTTAAAAAACGAGCATAGGGCCGTAATTTTTCAAGAGGAACGATAACGTTCAATTGGGGAAAACCACGCATCGTGACTAGACAATTGGATCCTCTTTTTGAGGTCAGGGAAGAGGTGGTCCTTATTACGGGAGTTGCCGGCCAATTAGGTGCAGAGTATGCTCAGGTGTTTCTTGAGCGAGGTGCTCGTGTCGTAGGGGTAGATATCCTTTCCTCAGAACGTTGCCACGTGCTCATATCAAAGTTTTCAGATCAATTTTTTTTCTGTGAGGCGGATGTCACCAAGAAAGTCTCTCTGCAGAAGGTTCTGTCTCAGGTCGTAGAGAAATTCGGGGTACCCTCCGTGTTGATTAATAATGCGGCAATTGATTCACCGCCGTCGTCGCCTCCTGAGGAAAACGGCCCGTTTGAGGAGTATCCCGAAGCTTCCTGGGATAAGGTGATGGACGTTAATCTGAAAGGCGTCTATCACTGTTGTCAGGTTTTTGGTGGTGCGATGGCCCAGAAAGGCCGTGGAGCAATCATCAATGTGGCCTCAATTTATGGACTCGTTTCCCCCGACCAGAATTTGTATGAATACCGAAGGCAGCGGGGAGAGGTTTTTTATAAGCCTGCCGCTTATGCCGTTTCTAAATCTGGAATATTAAACCTCACTCGATATTTGGCCGTGTATTGGGCCAAGAAGCAGATTAGGGTGAACACGTTGACCATTGCCGGCGTTTTCAATAACCAGGAGCAGAGCTTCTTGGATGGTTATTGTAGCCGAATTCCAATCGGACGAATGGCCAGCGTTAGAGATTACAATGGAGCTGTTCTTTTTTTAGCCAGCTCCGCCTCATGCTATATGACGGGTGCCAATTTAGTGGTTGATGGCGGGTGGACGGCGATTTAAGAAAACCAATGTCTATCACAAAAATTCCCAATTGGATTAATGGACGGGAAGTGCTTCCCACTGAGCTTGCCTGGCTAGATAAATTCAATCCTCATAACGGGGAGTTATTGAGCAGGGTGGCCGACTCCTCGGAGGCGGATGTTCATCAGGCGGTTTCGGCTGCCGAGCAGACCTTTGTTGCCTGGTCAGAGCTCACACCGGTCAAACGTGGCCAGATTCTCGGAAATTTGGTTGATGTGATGAAGCAACATCGGGACGAACTGGCCGAGGGTATCGCCTTGGAAACGGCGAAGCCCCCACAGGATGCCAAAGGGGAAGTGACTGGGGCCATTCTTCAAGGGGAGTTTTTTGCGGGAGAGGGGATGAGGCTGTATGGGCGATCTCTCACTTCTGGAATGGTAGGGAAATATAGTCACACGGTACGTCAACCGCGTGGCATTGCAGGCCTGATTGTTCCGGCCAATACTCCTATTGCCAATATTTCCTGGAAAATCTTTCCTGCCCTAATTTGTGGAAACACCGTAGTCCTAAAGGCCTCGGAAGATGCCCCCCATGTGGCTCTCCTGTTTGGACAGATGGCCAAACAAGCCGGTATACCCGATGGGGTCCTGAATGTCATTCAAGGGAGTGGAAAAAAGTCAGGGGCTTCTTTAGTGACAGATAGTCGGGTTGGAGTTATTAGTTTTACGGGTTCAACCGAGGTTGGCCGGTGGATTGCGGAGGTGGCCGGACAACGCTTGGCACGGGTATCGTTGGAACTTGGCGGAAAGAACCCCTTTGTGGTGTGTGATGATGCTGACATGGAGCAGGCCATACACTGGGCTTCGCTTTCGGCTTTTAGCAATGCGGGGCAACGGTGTGCTTCAGGAAGTCGTATGATTGTCTTTCGTAAAGTCTATGAGGAATTTCGAGAACGTCTTATCACTAAAGCCAAAAGCTTGAAGTTAGGAGTGGCACCTGATTGCGATCTTGGTCCGGTAATAAACGAACGTCAACATCAATCTATTCTTCAGTCACTGGACAAGGCGAAGGCTGAAGGAGGACATATAGTCTGCGGTGGGTTCCGGCCTGCTAATCCCGAACTGTCGAAGGGATATTATATCCTTCCCACAGTGCTTGAAGGGCTGGACCCGAAGGCAGAAATGAGTTGTCGGGAAATTTTCGGACCGGTGACGACGTTGTACTCGGTTGAGAATCTCACGGAAGCTCTTTGTTTGGCCAACCAAAGTGAGTATGGCCTAACAGCGTCCATCCATACCCGGAGTGTTGATCGAGCCATGTGGTTTGCCCAACGGGTTCGAGCAGGGGTGGCCAACATTAATCTGGGAACCTATGGAAGCGAACCGCATATGCCATTTGGGGGATTTGGGGCATCAAGCAACGGAACCCGTGAACCTGGGGTGGAGGCCTTGGATGTGTATTCTGAGTTGAAAAATATTTCATTTTTTACCCGATTCGATCAGATATGACTTCCGTGCAACCTTCTGCCATCGCATTCATTCCGGCCCGTTCAGGTTCCAAGCGAGTTCCCCATAAAAACGTCCGTTTATTAGATGGTCATCCGGTCCTGGCTTACTCCATTCGTGCAGCTTTGGACAGTGGAGTCTTTGAGTCCGTCATGTGTGCCACGGACAGTGAGCGGTATGCGGAGGTGGCTCGCTATTATGGGGCCGAGGTTCCGTTTCTCCGTCCAGCCGAAATCTCAGGAGATCGTTCTCCGGATATTGAGTGGGTAGTATGGATGTTGAATGCGCTCAAAGAAGCAGGGCGGGTTTTTCCGATTTTTAGTATTCTTCGTCCTACGAGTCCTTTTCGCCAAGCAGAGACTATCCAACGGGCTTGGTCCCTGTTTATTCAAGATCCTCATGCTGATTCTCTTCGCGCCGTTCAAAAGTGTAAACAGCATCCCGGAAAGATGTGGATCGTCAATGGGAATCGCATGCAATCGTTGTTGCCGTTTAGGCAGGGTTCGACCCCATGGCATAGTAGCCAATATGCGGCTCTTCCCGAGGTCTATGCCCAAGATGCCAGTTTGGAAATGGCCTGGTCCCGGGTTGCCTTGAAGCAAAAGAGTATTTCTGGTGAAGCCATTATTCCGTTTGTGAGTCAGGGCCGGGAGGGTTTTGACATTAACGATCAGGAGGACTGGTGGGTGGCTGAGCGATTGTTGGCCACGCAGGAGGTTTCGTTGCCCAGGATTGGGGTGACTCCTTTTCAGTTTGACGATAATCTGGTTGAGGGATGAGGAAAATTTGCTATGGGTGATCAAGTCGGACAAGCGGTTGACGGTAACCTCGTTTACATTCCTTATACGGAATTTGAACGCATTCGTTCACTCAGCATATCTCGGGGGACCCGGGTCAGCCTCTTTGCCGATATGTGTCGATTCAATGTGCTCTATATGATCGCCAGAGCCGGGTCCGGTCATATTGGAAGCAGCTTCAGCAGTTTGGATATTGTCAGTTGGTTATTGCTGGAGGAATTGGATTTGGCTCCAACGCCTCAATCTCCCGGTGATGTGTTCTTGAGTTCAAAGGGCCATGATGCGCCTGGGTATTATTCGGCCTTGATCGGACTGGGGAAATTAGATTTTGAGCTCCTTCATAAGCTTCGTCGGATTGATGGATTGCCTGGTCACCCTGATGTAGCGACCACGGGGATCGCCACCAATACAGGATCGCTCGGCATGGGTATTTCAAAGGCCAAAGGCATGGTCTGGGCCAATCGGTTCTTCAGTCGATCAGGACGGGTTTTCGTAATGACCGGAGACGGGGAACTGCAAGAGGGACAGTTTTGGGAGTCACTAATTTCCGCCGCGAACCATGGGCTGCATGAAATTACGGCCATTATCGACCATAATAAATTACAGTCGGATACATTTGTGAAACAGGTGTCTGATCTCGGGGATTTGGAGGCCAAACTTCAGGCGTTTGGTTGGCGTGTGGAGCGCTGTGATGGACATGATCTCGCTGCGTTTGAGAAGACCCTTCATTCGCTACGTGGGGAAACCCGTCCCCAGATTATTATTGCAGATACGATTAAGGGGCGAGGAGTTTCATTTATGGAGCATACCACGCTGGATTCCGATGTGGCGATGTATCGATTCCACAGCGGGGCTCCGGATGCCGATTCCTATCAACGGGCTATCGGAGAAATCAAAAATCGTCTTAGTCAACGAATCAAAGAGGTTAGCGCGGAACCGATCAAATTTGAAAATATTCAAAATGAAGAAAAAGTGCCTGTTTCGCCAAAAGCCCAACGGTTGATCCCTGCCTATTCTCAAGCTTTACTCCTCCAAGCTGAAAAACACAAAAATCTGGTGGTGTTGGATGCCGATCTGG
Organism: Nitrospirales bacterium; assembly: GCA_050248735.1. Taxonomy (GTDB): domain Bacteria; phylum Nitrospirota; class Nitrospiria; order Nitrospirales; family UBA8639; genus JACKFE01. Next base: position 274,458 of record JBFWRU010000001.1, read on the forward strand.
TTCTTGATACGGGCCTCATTCCTTTTCGCGATCGCTATCCCGAAAGGTTTTTCGAGTGTGGTATTGCCGAGCAGGATATGGTCTCTATGGCGGGCGGCATGGCCTTAAAAGGGTTGATTCCCCTTGTCCATTCCTTTGCCTGCTTTCTCTCGGCTCGACCGAATGAACAAATCTATAATAACGCCAGTGAAAAAACCAAGGTCATTTATGTCGGTTCCTTGGCTGGGGTCATTCCAGGTGGGCCTGGCCATTCTCATCAGGCTGTGCGAGATATTTCAACTCTTGCGGCCATTCCAAATCTTATCTCGATGGAGCCGTCGTGCGAGGATGAAGTGAATTTACTCTTAAATTGGTGTCTCAACGAGACTGATGAGAGTTCCTATTTGAGGCTCGTTTCGATTCCCTGTGAAATCCCCTTTCAACTCCCCAAGAGCTATCGGCCCAACCTGGGTCAGGGAGTGACGTTAGTAGAAGGAACAGATGTTGTTTTAATCGCCTATGGACCGGTCCTCTTGAGTGCAGCGGTGGAAGCTGCGGATCATCTTTTGAAAGAAAAAGGGATGACTGTCAAAGTACTTAATCTGCCCTGGTTGAATCGGATTGATGATAAATGGTTACGGCAAGCTGTTGGGAACTGTCCTCGCGCTTTCTGTCTGGATAACCACTACCAAATTGGGGGTCAAGGCGAATTGATTGCTAAGACGTTTGCCGCCTGGCCCAACAATCAAATTGATGTCCAATTTATTGGGTTAACAAATTTTCCTTCCTGTGGAACAAATTCGGAGGTCCTTAGTGCAGAAAAGCTTGACCCGGAACATTTGATTAGGAAATTAACTGAACAATAAATTTAGCAACTCTTCCTTATTAGACTAATGGCTAATCGATTTTTGAAGCCATATATGATTCGCAAAATCGGATGTTAATATGAAAATTCAATTCGAGCTTGCTCAGGAGTCCCATAGTCGCCATTTCACTACCATTATTAAAGAATTGATGCATCGCGGCCATCGAGTTATCACGACTGCATGCACGAAAGACTGTCCTGCATTGGTTGAACGCAAAGTCGCTTCTGGTGATCACAGAAAGTTAATGGCCTTTCAGGCCCATATTCGGAATGATGAATGGGGCCCTCTCAGTTATTTATTGCGAGCTAGTCGTGATTATTTGCGCTATCTAACTCCTGAGCATGTTCAATCGATGATTATCCGGGATCGAATACGAAACATGTTGGATTCAGGGTTGCAAGAAGTTGACTCAGAAATGGGGGCCGAGTTTCGCAAAGTATTGGATAAATTTTCTTCTGATTCCAATGCGTTGTCTTCCATCGATAAAATCCTTGAAGGGATTGAACAGTTGATTCCTCCTCATCCCCTTATGATGAACTATCTCAAAAATATCGCGGCGGATGTATTTTGTGTGACTCCTCTGATAGTCACGCAATATGGTCAGGCTGATCTCATCAAGGCCGCCAAAGCCATTGGGATCCCGACGGTTTTTTTGGTCGGCAGTTGGGACAATCTGACTACCAAAGGTACGGTGCATGTTCAACCTGATTCCACTTTGGTCTGGAATGAAATTCAACGTCAAGAAGCTTCCGTATTTCATAATATCCCATCTGAAAAAGTGAAAGTTGTCGGAGCTGCCCGTTTTGACGAATTTTGGGACCGATCGATTGAAGAGGATCGTGACTTCTATTGCCACCAATTCCAATTTGATCCTTCAAGGCCAATAATCACGTACTTAGGGTCTAGTAACCTTGTATCCGGAGATGAGCGTCCTTTCGTTTTAAAATGGATTAATGCATTGCGAGGATCACCAAGTCCTCTAGTGGCCACAGCGAATATCCTAATTCGCCCTCATCCAAAGTTTTCCAAAGGATGGAGAGAATACTTTTTGAATATTGATGGAGTGGCCGTCAATATTTCCAAGGTGCCAACGGTCAAAGCACTCAACAACGACAGAGATCTTTATCATTGCTTAGCACATTCACGGGCGGTGGTTGGAGCCAATACCAGTGCAGAGCTGGAAGCAGCCATCCTTGGCCGCCCGGTATTTACCATAATAGATAAAGAATTAAAAACGGGACAAGAAGGGACTATTCACTTTGCGTATTTGGCCGGGCAGTTGGCCAAAATAGGGCTTACAATGGATGAACATATCTTGCATTTACAGGAAGAGTTATCCCTGCCTGATGATTGTAATCGTAACCATGTATTTTTAGAAAATTTTTTGCGGCCTGGAGGGTTAGATCGGCGAGCTTGTGAAATTACCGCCAATGCAATTGAATGTGCCAGTAGTAGTTTTCAAAGGCAAGGCGCTTCCGAATTTAAATCTCTAGTGGGGAGCCCTGTCTGGAAAGATGGATGGGCAGCACGATTATTCCAACGCCTGCTCCCCTAATGGTAGGACTCTGTTATGCATTTCAAAGAGGAACTTTATGCGCAATATTTTAAGTCGCATATCCTTCCCCGGAAAGGACCACTTAGCATCGAACAACTGAACAAAAAATTGAAGGTGTTTGATTTGCATTTTGGCAGCTTCCTACCTAAGAATTGCAATGCAAAAATCATCGATGCGGGTTGTGGAAATGGCAGTTTAGTCTATTGGCTCCACAAGAAGGGTTACGTTCATGCGTGTGGGGTAGATGGAAGTGCGGATCAAATCGCTGAAGGAAAGGGGCTAGGTATTAATAATCTCGAATCCATAGATCTCGTGGGCCATCTCAGTGAACAAGTGGAAACCTTCGATGTCATTTTTTTGCGTGATGTAGTAGAACATTTTAGAAAAGAGGAAGTCTTGCCTCTCTTAAAATTGTGTCATTCGGCCCTGAAGCCTGGAGGAAAATTGGTAATTCAAGTTCCCAATGGTGCCTCTCCTTTCGTTGGGCGCGTATTGTTTGGGGACTTTACCCATGAAACAGCCTATACCGAATCAAGCCTTTCTCAGCTTTTTTATGTTGCCGGATATGAAGATTTTTGTGCCAGTCCCTTTTTGCCGCATGTGCCGAAAATTACGTGGCGCTCAATGTTTAGTCGTCCCGGACGTTCAGCGATTGCTCGAAAATTGGCATGGGATGTTGTGTCCAGGTTGTATGACTTTATGTTGTTTTCGGAAATTGGACGCCATACTACGGTAACGACTTTTAATCTTATCGCTACGGCAAGCCGTCCCCGATGAAGGCTGGTAATCGCTCCATGGTGCTTAGTCGCCGACTTGATCATGATACCATGATTGCCCGAGCTCAAAGTTCTAAGAAAAAGAAGAGTCTCCAAGGCTGGGCAAAACGGTTCGTTTTTTTTCTGTTAGGAAAAAGATCCGAATACATCAGAAAAGTCTTAGTCAAATTGATGCTTCGGCATTATGCCTCTTGGTTGCCAAATCCCAATCGTTTCCCGTCACCTACGGATGTACGCCAAGTTGTATTGTTCGGTGATATGGGGATTGGTAACTTTATCATGTTTACGCCACTGTTAAGAGCAATTCGCGAATATTTCCAGGAAGCTGAAATAGTCCTTTTGTTTACGAAAAAACGAGGGAGTGATTTAGTTGCCAATCGGTTGGATAGCATTGATAGGTGTATTTTTCTGAATGCACCTGCTAAGCCAACTATTAAAGCCCTGAGGAACATCCTTGTCAAACTCCGTCAGCAAGGAGTGTTTCGCCCAGATGTGGTGGTTGGGCGATTTAGTGGAAGCTCTTACGTTCCCATTCTAGCCTGTCTTTTGCGCGGAAAATGGCGTGTGGGACATAGTAGTAGCGCCGGATATGTAGCATTTATGGATAGGGTGTTTAATTATCCTGTGCCTATGAGGTCTGAGGAACATGAAGTTGAGCGAAATCTCAATCTGGCCAGACAATTGGGAGTACCTATTTCAGCAGTCAAACTTGAATTTCCAATTTTCCATAATGATGAATATGATTCGATAGCAACGGCCAATTCCCATGGGCTCGTTTTTGAGAGGCTTGTGTGTTTACAAATTGGGACCAGTGTGTTGCAAAGCTGGAAACGGTGGCCTGCCGAATCGTGGAGGGAGCTTATTGAGCAATTGTCGAGTCGTGGTATTCAATTGGCCTTGCTGGGATCAACCGATGAACGAATAATTGTCGACGAAATTGCCCAGGATCACATCAAGGAAAATTCGATAGTGAATTTATGCGGTAAAATGAACCTTGGGGCCACAGGGGATTTTCTGAGGCGTTCTCGTCTTTTGATCTGCAATGATAGTGGACTAATGCATGTTGGTGCAGCAGTTGGAATCCCAATTATTGGGCTATTTGGTCCTACAGAATATGCCCGCACCAGACCCTATGCTGAGAATGTTGTCGCTATGCGTGGCACCTGCCATTGTAATGTTGGAACTTTGTTCGATCGGGTAACAGTGGAAAAAATTGCACAATGCAATCGGCCATGTCTTGGGTCTATCAGGGCAGAAGATGTTGCTGCGGAGACATTCAAAATTTTGAGATACCCCAATGGGTGAAGTGATGGAATACCACCCAACGGTTATCGCCAACGTACCGTGTTGTGTGTGCGAATCAGAAAAGTCTCAAGAATTTTTCAACTGTCGATTTGACAAATTTCATTATTCTGGGGTTTTTCACATGCGGCGATGTTCGGAATGTGATCTGTTGTTTTGTTCTCCTCGACTTTCCGAGCAGGGCATTGCTGCTCTCTACGATGCGAATTACTATGTTTTTCAAAAGAAGGACGCCGATTCTTTTGCCCGTACTGCTCAAATCTATCAACGTACTATTGGAAGGATTCCAGCTAATGTGCCTAAGCGTGTGGTTGAAGTTGGGAGTGGTAAAGGATATTTACTCTCGGTATTGCATGAACTTGGATGGCAGAGTTATGGCATAGAGATTTCCGAGCATGCAGCCCGATACTCTCAAGAGCAATTTGGTGTTCCAACTTACTCGGGTACGCTTGACCAATATCTCGAAAGTAGTAATTTGCAAGAGCCATTTCCGCTCACCCTTTGTATCGATATCATCGAGCATGTGCCTGCTCCTGAGATATTTGTTCACGGCCTAGCCCGACTTACCGCTCCTGGAGGATATTTGGTTATAGATACGCCAAATGGAAAAGCTGCCCATATTGAGGGTGAGGGGAGTTTGTGGCGTGGTTTTAATCCTTTCCATATCTATGTGTTTCATTCAGAAAATATTAAAAAGCTACTAAGCCGCGCAGGATTCGAAATCATTGAAGTCTTTACGTATAACAATTTTTTGGAACGTCGGAATCTTCACGAGGATTCAGGAACATTCCTAAGAAGGGTAAGCCAATTTATTAAACGATATGCCAGTTTTACCAACTGTGGGGTTGATTCTAATACCTCATGTGCAAAAATGTGCCAAAGGCTTCCAAATTATTTTCAGACTCAAGACAGCCAAGGTGAGTTAGCCCCGAGTCTTCGAGGTGAAAACCTTATGATTGTTGCTCGGAGGGCTTGATTAGATTGAAATGGCATCATTTTAGTAAGGACCTATAAAGCAAAATGTCGGATACCATTCCAATCAGAAATAGTTGGTTGAAAGTCATCATTAGATAAGGGGGGAGACAATGTTAGAGATGGCTGACAGTGTTGGTTCTCCTCCCCTAGTTTCCAGTCATGAGCAACTTCAGGTGGTATTTGGTCTGCCAGTATACAACCAATATCAAGAAAACCAATTGGAGGGGGTGATTGCATCCATTCTGGCACAAACCTGGAAAAATTTTGAGTTAGTTATTGTCGATGACGCCTCAACCGATGGAACGTGGGAGTTAGTGAAGAAGATTTCTAAGCTGGATTCACGCATCAGGGCTTTTCGGAATAAAAAGCGGCTCGGTTCGATTCGAAACTTTTGCCGATGTTTCGAAATTGCCAAACCGAAGGGGCTGTTTGCGTGGGCATCTCAACATGACTGGTATGAGCCGGAATGGCTTATAGAAATGATAAATGCCATTCAGGGTGATTCGGAGGTGGTCTTAGCCTATCCTTTTGTGAGTCAATTTGGTGGAGACGGCGACGATTTAAATTTACCTTTTCAAGAATTTGAAACGGTTGGTTTGAATGTTCATCAACGAGTGCTCAAAACCATTTGGGCTCATGAAGGAACTGGGAGCATGGTGTATGGACTGTTTCGGTCCAGTATTCTTGAACGTTGCGGAGTATATCGCAGCTTGCTTTTCCCCGACCTTCAACTTCTCATTGAATTGGCTTTTTGGGGGTCGGTACGCCAAGTCCCTCGTGTGCTTTGGCATCGGCGGATTGATGGAAGCTATAATATAAGAAGACAGCGTCTAAAAGGATTTGCATCCCCTCCCTGGTATACTCGTTATTCCACACAGATAGTTAATAGTGGGGCATTGCTTTGGCACCGATGTTTGTCACCTCGGGCAGGGAGTCAGAATTTTCGTTGGTGTGGGTGGATGGCTGCTCGTGAGTACTTTCTTGCTAATCCACGCTATCGGATAAATGTTAAACGTCGTCGGGCTTTTTGGCTGACGCGGGAGTTTCTATATGGAGATTTTTATGTTCCTTCCCAATTGAGTGAAACGTCTGCTTCTTCTCTCACCTCAAGAGACGAGGCGAAAAGTGAGAGTGATATTCATTTAATTAATGAACATAGTAATTCAGAACAGAAGAAGTTATTGAAAAAAATTGCTCATGAAAGACGATTGCGTGAAGAAATGAGTGGAGAAATTAATAAACTTAAAGCCAGGGTTATGCACCTACAAACACGCTATTTATCAGTCATTGCTAAACAATCTGAAGTTTCGAGGAAAGATGGGGATGTTAGGTCAAAACAAGCTAATGAGGGTGGCATAAAGAATAGGAGGCACTAGTACATTCAGGAATTTTCTGCTTTTCCACTCTATAAAGGAGCATTTATTTTGAATCTTGGAATTAAAAAAAAGGCTATCGGACTGGCCTCCATTTTATTGCCGACGCATCTTCAAGACACGGTTCGCAAGCTAAAGCAGGCAAGGGAATTGCGTTCAAGAGATCAAGCACAAATTAAGACGCTGGAGAATAAACTTGCCAATATAGAACGGAAGTATCGACAGTCACGGGAAGCAGCGTCTAAGCCATTTTCGGATTTCCCGATCTCAAAGGTCATTGATTTAGTTCGAGAAATTGCTGAGAGCACACTTGATGAACAACCTATTCAGCAACGTATTGCTTCCTATCATTCGGCTTTAGGGAAAAAAGGGTATGATTTTGTCTGGCGCGAGCGAATGCAAAGCATTCAACAAGTGATTGAGTCTGGTGAAACCGATCTTATGCGGGCTTTACAAATTGTTCGAGGGCATGAGGAAAATCGCCGGAAAATGGGATTGGAAACTCGACGTTGGGTAATCAATGATAAATATATGGAACTACCATGGAGACCGGCAGCGGCAGCCTACCGTAGCGCAGTTTTTGAAGCCGTATTGGCTGTGGTACGTTCCAATACCACCAAAATTATTGAGACGGGTAGTGGTTGGGGTGAGCACTTGTGTAATATTTTTCTCAATGGTGGTCCATATGATGCGACATATTATGCTTGTGAGCTTGAGGAAGAAGGACGAAAATGTGCTCTCATGTTGGCTGCCCTTAATCCCATTTTCCGTCTTGAAGCTCGATTTTTCGACTATCTTAATCCAGATTATAGTAGGATTCCAACCGATGGAGAGCACACTATTTTGCTAACGGCACATTCCGTGGAGCAGGTCTCCCATATTCATGAAAATTGCATTGAAGGGGTGCTTAACTTAGGAAAGCAGGTCAATGGAATCCATTTTGAACCGATGGGCTGGCAGACACAGAAGGAAAAATCGTTGAGTGAAGTAAGCCAGGTGCACCGCAATCGATGTCTTGACCTTCACTACAACGAAAATCTTTGGCCTCTTTTAAAGAAAATTGAAGGTGAGGGTCGCATCAAAATATTGAAGTGTGTTCCAAACATGATCGGTTTGGACTACAACCCCGCAACCTTGATTGTTTGGGAAAAGATGATTGAAGATTGACTGTGATATTGCCTTAGACGACCAGCCAACCATTAGAGGGAGTCAACTTTCCATTCTCCAACCTCATGGCTTCCATGAAATTAGTGAATTTCCTGGTGATCATCTATGAAATCTTCAACGCAACCATTACTAATCAAACCTTCTCCTCGATTTCCTAAAATCAACTTTAGGGAACTGTGGCAGGAGCGAGAGGTCCTGTACCGATTTATCTGGCGGGATTTTAAAGTTCGGTATAAGCAAACGGTTCTTGGGTATCTTTGGCTCATTCTCCAGCCTTTGGCTCTTATGGTCTTATATACACTCTTCTTTTCTTATATTGCTCGTGTGCCTTCAAACGGCATTCCTTATCCTATTTTTCTGCTTTCAGCCCTTATCCCATGGCGGTTTTTCTCCAATAGCCTCTCCTTAGGGGCGGGGGCAATCGTTGGAGCTTCTGGTCTGTTAAAGCGGGTCTATTTCCCCAGATTATACTTGCCTATATCGGGTGTGATTAGTGGGGTTATTGATGTTTTGGTGGGCTTCCTCGTTTTACTCAGTGTGATGCTCTATTTTGATATCATGCCAGAAGCAAAAATTCTTTTGGTCCCTGTTTTGATCATTTTGTTGGCCGGTTTGAGTTTCGCCAGTGTTTTGATCATTTCATCTCTAAATGCTTTTTTTCGGGATATTTCCCGCTCGATCCCGATCATTAGTCAGGGATGGATGTATGCCTCACCGGTAGTCTATCCCCTCAGTCTTGTTCCTGAATCCGTCCTGCATCTTTATGTCTTGAATCCGGTGGTGGGTATTATTCATTCGTTTCGTTGGGCAACGGTTGGAGCCCCAGAATCTCCCTGGGGGCTATTGGCCTACTCGGTGTTGGCCACAGTAACATTGCTTGGGATTGGATTAGTTATGTTCCGCAGCTTTGAGCGGAATTTTGTTGATGTCATCTAAAGATTTTCTATGGAAGATCCCGTTATTCAGGTTGAGAGCCTGGGAAAGTCTTTTCGTATTCCCAAGCGACGAGGAGGCAATAGGGCTATTTTCTCGGGTGGCTTACGAAATTTCATCCACCAGGGAAAGGAATGGGCCAGAGGGGGGTTCTCTATTGGATTGAAGAATACAGAGGAATTTTGGGCATTAAAAGATGTATCATTTGAGGTTCGCCGGGGTGAGGCAATTGGTATCATTGGCAGAAACGGCGCTGGGAAATCAACTTTACTCAAAATACTTTCAAGAATTTCTGAGCCGACACAGGGTCAGGCGGTTATTCAAGGGCGAGTTGGATCCCTACTTCAGGTTGGAGCGGGGTTTCACAATGAACTCACCGGTCGTGAAAATGTCTATCTGAATGGCGCCATTCTTGGCATGCGTAACCTGGAGATTCAGGAACGATTTGATGAAATTGTTGAATTTTCAGAAATAGGTCGATTTCTAGATACCCCGATTAAACATTATTCGAGCGGAATGCGGATTCGGTTAGGATTTTCGGTTGCCATTAATCTTGATCCTGAAATTCTCTTGCTCGATGAGGTGTTTGCGGTTGGTGATGCGGCGTTTAGGCAGAAATGCCTTGATCGGCTCGTCAACGAAGTTCTCCATGGGCGAACCATAATATTCGTCAGTCATAGTATGGAACAAGTGAAGAGTTTGGTGAGCCGTTGCATCGTGCTTGACGGTGGAAGAATAACTTTTGACGGGGATCCGCAAATCGGAGTCGAGCAATATTTGAAAATTGCGGCATTGCAACGTACGTTGCTGGAATTTCCTTTGCAGCCAGATCGGCCTGGACAACTGGATCGCTGTTATTTGATGGACGAAGATGGTAAGCCAACCGAAGCGACTCCTTTCACCCGCCCCGCAAGGATTCGCGTTGAGTTTTCCATTCGCCAACCAAATGTAGAAGGCCGGCTAGGGGTGGTTGTGGCATTCTGTAATGAATCGGGGCAATTTCTTACCGTTGTGTCATCGGATGACATGCCCGGGCATCCAGACTTTTCTCGTGTTGGGCGCTATTATTTCGATGCGGTTCTTCCGGAATTAACGCTCAATCCCAGCAACCTGGTCGTTCGCCCGGCTTTGTCGCTAAACGGAAAGGCGATACATAATCACCCAAGAGCGGGTCAGGGGCTTGGTGTGTCGCTCATTGATCCCGAATCGGATTTATCGGAGCGGAAAAACATCGGGCGGAGAAGTTCGCTGCTAGTGGTGCAACCGCTTGGGGAATGGGGCTTCCTGAGTGAAGACCTCAAAATTCCTGAAATGAATATCCATCTTGAAAATACATCTATTCCCCTGTACTCCTAGGAATACCATGAAACCATTTTTTGAGGATCGAAGTTTGCTGGTGACAGGAGGAACGGGTTCATTTGGACGGGCTCTTGTGAAGTTTCTCCTATTGACCAGCGGGATTCGAAGGTTGGTGGTGTACTCCCGTGATGAATTGAAACAATCGGACATGGCTCAGGAGATGGAACCACTCAATCAGGGGCGGTTACGTTTTTTTCTTGGAGATGTCCGAGACTTTGATCGCTTAGAAATGGCATTGTCGGGAGTTGATTATGTGGTACATGCCGCGGCATTGAAGCAAATTCCGGCGGCGGAATACAATCCCATGGAATGTATTCGGACCAACGTCATGGGAGCAGAAAATCTCGTTCGAGCGTCGATCCGATGTGGTGTTCGACGTGTTATTGCTCTTTCGACGGATAAAGCCGTGAACCCCATCAATCTGTATGGGGCAAGCAAACTGGCGGCAGATAAGGTCTTCGTTGCCGCTAACTTTTTGGCGGGTGCCCGTGAAACACGGTTCTCCGTCGTTCGTTACGGCAATGTCATTGGGTCACGAGGGAGTGTGGTGCCTTTCTTTCGAAAATTGCAACGAGAAAGGGCTGATACATTACCCATCACTGATCCCCGAATGACCCGCTTTTGGATTACCCTGGAGGCGGGAGTGGCTTTTACGGTTTCTTCCTTACGTACCATGGTAGGAGGGGAAACGTTTGTACCCATTTTGCCTAGTATGAAAATCACGGATGTAGCGCGCTGTCTTGCTCCTTCCATTCCTCAGCAAATAATAGGAATCCGACCTGGAGAAAAGTTGCACGAAATCCTTATCTCTGGAGACGATGCCAGATTCTGTTTTCGTGTCGGTGATCGATACATGGTGATTCCCCATTGGTTGTTAACCGAAGTGAAAGAGTTGTGGCCCGATGCCGTTTCCGTCTCCTCTGATTTCGCCTACACCAGTGATCTTAATGATCAATGGCTTAGTCTCGATCAGTTCCAAGAGTTAGTCCTACAATCAGACTATTAACGAAGCATGAAGGGAAGGAACGTTGGACGGCTGGTGGAATACGACCAGGGAATTCGAACATTTTATTCGTGTGTATAGTCAGCGAATCTGCAAACCTTGGGTCTATGCCCTTCGAAATCCCCTTATGCTGGAACATTGGGATGATCCCAAAAAAGAGAAAATCCTGTGGGAGGGGCTGAAGCACCTCTGGACTTCCAGAGCCACCGAAATGGCCATTCGCTTGCCGATAAAGTCTTGCGATGTCCTAATGTATTGTTCCAGTGATAAACCGAGTGTTCAGCCGGCCATGCATTGGTTGGCCCGGCGTTTGGGAAATGCCGGACTAGAGGTTCTGCATTGGGGGGCAGCAACAATAGGATGGTATCCTGGGAGATTGCCAAGCTCCACCTTTCCTGTTTCTGACATGCGGAAGATTCTGGGGGGTGCTTTAGGATACCAGGCTCTTTTCGATATTCCCTTCAGCTTCTGGCACAGTGCAATGGCCTATGCAACAGCCCTTGTAGGTAGTAGGGCGATAGCCAGGCGGTTTGAAAGATCCCCAAGACGTCTGTTTACAGAGATTGCCACCAATCGTCATATGACCAGAGTTCTTCGTGAAATCCTAGCTAAATTACAGCCGAAGTGTATCCTAACTAATGGGGAGCAAACCCCAGTGGGTTGTGCCTTGACAGCTGCGGCTCGAATGGAAGGCATTCGAGTGATATGGTTCTTTAATGAATGGCCGACTTTTCAGATGATGCCGGTTATGTCTGATGAGCTTTGGATTTGGAATGAAGTCGTGGGGAAAACATTGCAAGGTATCCAGACTCCTGGTTTACCTATTCCTCATATAGAAGTCATCGGTATGGCTCAGCTTGATTGTATGGAACAACAGGTTCGCAAGGGAGATGTGATGGCTGCCCGAATGCCGGGTCCCCAATGCCTTGTTTTCCTGTCTGAACATATTCCTTCTTATTCCCATCACAATCGCGTGGCTACCGAAACGGCATTGCAATGGTTGGCCGAGGCTGCGGCACAGGCCAAAGACTGGTATTTTGTCATCAAACCCCGATTCTACCATGATGCCACACTGCTTCCTGGAGAACGTTTTCTGAAGGGACATAAAAATATCGTGGTAATGCGAGACGGTGTTACAATGTCCGCTCTACTGGCTGCACCTGAAGTCCAAGCCATTGCGGCACTCTCTTCCTCCGGATTGCTTTTGGGAGTGGCGACAGGGAGAAGGGCCTTCCGCCTGTTGGTATCTGATAATCCCTATCCCTTGCCCCCACTTGATGAGTTTGTACGAGGGATCAGTTCTCCCGAAATGCTGGTTCGGGGGCTTCGTCAACAGGCGCCAGCTAGTTCTTCAACCTCATTTCCCAATCGTGGAAAGGTTTTGGAGACCATGGAGACTCTCATCCTTCAACGGGTAAATCCCAATCATGCTTTGACGGAAACCGAAGTCTTAGTATGATCGCAGAGAAAGGTTCATTTCCCGTATGGGTAACAGACCGCCGGATAGCCTTAACAGGCGCTAGTGGGCTTCTGGGGAACTATTTCTGTCGACAACTTGTCAATTTAAAAGGCTTCATACCGATTGCCCATTCTCACCCCGTATCAGGCTTCTCTCTCGCTCGAGCTGTTGATTTACGAAATCGCGATATTTCGCACGCTCTGATGGATTCTCTCCAGCCAGAAATTATCATTCATGCTGCTGCCGAAACCAACGTTGAGAAATGCGAAGAAGATCCGGCCGCTGCGGTTCAAACGAATGTGGATATCACGAAACATCTGGTTGACTGGGTCCAGCAACAAAGCCGGGAAGTGGTATTGGTGTTTCTTTCCACCGACCAATTGTATGATGGGGCAGGCCCCCATCATGAAAATAGAATTTGGCCACGCAATGTCTATGCGTTAACCAAATGTGCGGCAGAGACCATCGTAAGAGGGTATCCGCATCATCTCATTGTTCGGGTCAATTTTGTGGGGTGGTCATCACGGGGCACAGGTTTCATGAATTGGCTGGTTAATCGATTAACGCACGGTGATTCCCTGACTCTTGTGGATGATGTGTGGTTCAATCCGTTGTCAGGGGCTCATCTTGTGAATTTGATTTTACAAATCATCGGTCAACACGTAAAAGGAACTTATAATGTGGGTGCGACAGGACGGGGGTGGTCCAAAGCCGAATTTGGTCTTCGGCTGGGTCGTGACCTTGGATTGGATCTCTCCACAATTCGGATTGGAAAAGTTAGTGACCTTGGGCTTCGAGCCATGAGACCGAATGATATGACCATGGAGGTTGGGGCTGTTGAAGCTGTATTAGGTTATTCTCTGCCGACCATGGAGGATACGGTCAAGCAACTGGTTTCCGAATCAAAGATGCCCCGACCTTATTGTGGTAAAAACTGAGGCAAAAGGTACATGAGTGTTACCGAAATTCGGATCGGACAACGTTGTATCGGATTGAATTATCCAAGTTATTTTATCGCCGACATTGCGGCGAATCATGATGGAAATTTGTCGCGTGCCAAAGATTTAATTCACCTCTGTGCCGAGGCGGGAGCCGATGCCGCCAAATTTCAAAATTTTCAGGCGGAAACCATCGTTTCGGAATTTGGATTTCGGGCACTAGGGCAAATGGCCCATCAAGCCTCATGGAAGAAATCGGTTTTTGAAGTTTATAAACAAGCATCGGTTGATCTTGAATGGACGGAAACCCTCAAGAAAACCTGCATTGAAGCGGGAGTGGAATATTTAACCACGCCCTATTCTCTTGAATTGGTTAACCGTTTATCGCCTTTTGTTTGTGCTTGGAAGTTAGGATCCGGTGACATCACCTGGCATGAGTTGATTGAAACGCTTGCGAAAGAAAAAAAACCGTTGTTGATCGCAACCGGCGCTTCTACTATGGCAGAGGTGGAAGCTGCGGTTGATGTGGCAAGACGTTACCACGACCAGATCGTGTTGATGCAATGTAATACGAACTACACAGGGTCGGTGGAGAATTTTCACTATGTGGCGCTAAATGTTTTGAAGGTCTACTCCCGGAAATTCCCCGATTTAGTGCTTGGATTGTCGGATCATACGCCTGGGTTGAGTGCCACCCTGGGGGCAGTAGCCTTAGGGGCACGTGTGATTGAGAAGCACTTTACCGATGACAACCTTCGAGAGGGACCCGATCATATATTTTCGATGAACCCTAAAGCCTGGCGTGAGATGGTCGATCGAACTCGAGAACTTGAAGCGGCACTTGGGAGAGAGGAAAAACGAATTATGGACAATGAAAAGGATTCAGTTGTAGTCCAACGGCGTGCGGTGCGTGCAGCCAGGCATCTTTTGCCAGGCGAGATTCTTACGGAACAAGATCTGATTCCTCTCCGGCCCTGTCCCGAGGAAGGTCTACCGCCTTTTCGGGCCATTGATCTCGTTGGACGCCGTGTAGCTAAGAAAATTTCCATAGGGGATTTGGTGACGTTTTCTAAGTTAGAAGATTGAAGCTTTATGGATGTGGCAGTGGTCATTCCGTCATACAATGAAGAGAATACCCTTGGCATGGTTATCGCTAAAATGGAACCTGAATGGGATGTCATTGTGGTGGATGATGGGTCTAAGGACGATACCGTTGGAGTGGCACAAGGGGTGGGGGCACTGGTCCTACGCCATGATTGTAACCTGGGCTATGATGCAGCTTTGGAAACAGGATTAAATTATGCCCGCAACGCTGGCTATCGGATGGCCGTGACCATCGATGCGGATGGACAAATTCCGGTTGAAATTATTAAAGACGCCGTAAAACGAGTTGACGAAGGTGCGGATTTGGTGTTGGGAAGGCGTCGACAACAGGCGCGTTGGGCTGAGCGGATTTATTCAGGCTATGCTCGGTATCGTTATGGTGTAAGGGATATTTTGTGCGGACTGAAAGCTTACAGGCTGGCATGTTTCGAGGGGCTTCCCCGATTTTCAATGAATTGTTCGATTGGTACAGCTGTCGCATTAGTAGGGTTACGAATGGGCTTGCATTGGGTTGAGGTCGACGTTCCCGTCCGTCATCGAATTGATACCTCCCGATTCGGTTCCGGCTTTCGCGCAAACTGGAAAATCTTGAAAGGAGGGTGGAGAGAAGTTCTGGTGGATCTTCGTAGTTCCAAAATTGCAAACTTAAGATGACACGTACGATTGCTATAATTCAGGCCCGTATGACTTCCACCCGACTTCCTGGGAAGGTACTTCTTCCTCTCGCAGGGATCCCCCTTATTGATCAGGTTCTCAGGAGACTAACTTGTTGTCGACTGCTTGATGGTATCTGCGTCGCTATCCCTGAAGGACAAACCCAATCTCTTCTAAAAGCTCATCTAAATAGCCGGGTAGATATCAAGGTTGAAACCGGTCCTGAAGAGAATGTGTTGGAGCGAACGCTTAAGGCAGCAGAAGTCACAAAGGCGACCATCATTGTTCGCGTGACCTCGGATTGTCCTTTTATTGAGCCTGCTGTGGTGGATGCCGTGATTGCGGCCAGGCAGTCAGGAGGGTTCGATTATGCTCGCACGGCTATGACGAGCGGATTTCCCCTTGGCTTTGATTGTGAGGTGTTCACAATCGATTCATTGCGAATGGCCAAAAAGGAAGCCAGGGATCATTATGAACTTGAGCATGTGACCCCCTTTATTTGGCGACGACCGGATAGGTTTTCAACTCTGATTCTTGATCACAAACCCGACCGTCGACATTGGCGATTGGTGGTTGATACCCAGGAGGATTATCAACTTGCTTCCAACGTTTACAATCTCTTGTACCGGAAAAATCCGGATTTTCGATATGCCGATCTGATCAAACTCTTTAGGACGAAGCCAGAACTTCTTGATCTGAATCAATGCGTTGAGCAAGTTCCTTATGTTTTCGGTTGCCAGGACAGGAATTCATAAAATACTACGGATCGAAGATGGAGCTTCTGTGAAAAGCAAGCAACTCAAAAGCTGGGAAGGAGAATTTGGGGATGATTATATTGAGCGTAATCCATGTACCCAAGACCTTTTACGTAAACGAATTGTGGCCTTTGCCCAAATCCTACGACCAATTGAGTTGCATCAGCCTCAGTCAATTCTTGAAGTAGGGGCCAACATCGGTAGAAATATAAGAGCGTTGCAACATCTTACCAATGCTAAACTACACGCTCTTGAACCTAATCATCGTGCGCGGGCAGTCCTACTCAATGACAAGGTTCTTCCTGAAAAACAGGTTCATAATGGTTCGGCAGAGCATCTACCATTTGAAGATGCCAGCATGGATATGGTGTTTACCTGTACCGTGCTCATTCATATTCCATCCGAGACCTTGGAGCAGGCCTGTCGTGAAATTTATCGGGTCGCGAAACGATATATTTTGGTCTTGGAGTATTTTTCTCCAGTTTCGGAGACAGTTCGCTATCGTCATTATGATGACATGTTGTTTAAGCGTGATTATGGATCTATTTTTTTGGATCTTTTTTCGAGCATAGATTTGATCGATTATGGTTTTTTTTGGAAACGGGTTACTGATTTGGACAACGTGAACTACTGGCTGTTTAGAAAAATATGAGCGAAAAACTCCCACAGTCCATCGAGATTGAACAGCTTTTTCGTGAATTGTTTCCCATCTGTCGAAGTATTACCGGGGACGGAGTTCGGCAAACCTTACGACGCCTTCAAGCGATCGCGTCCTTCATAATGGAGGAGATCTCTAGTGGAACTCAAGTTTTTGACTGGGTGGTCCCCGATGAGTGGCGAGTGAGGGAAGCGTATGTTGAAACTATAGATGGAAAGCGGGTCATTGATTTTCGCGATCATTATCTTCATTTAGTTGGTTACAGCGTGCCTTTTTCCGGTGAACTCGGATTTGATGAATTGGCCTCACATCTCCATACTCTTCCTGACCAACCTGATGCTATTCCTTATCGCACTTCGTACTATAGGCGAGATTGGGGGTTTTGCCTTTCTCACAAGACATTCTGCCAGCTTGACCCTTCTTCTCGTTATCGAGTAGTGGTGAATACCGAACTTTTTCCAGGGTCGTTAACTTTGGGAGAAGCGGTCCTGCCAGGATCGTCAGGGTCTGAATTCATTGTTCATACCTATTGCTGCCATCCCATGATGGGAAATGACAATCTTTCTGGCATGGTCCTGTGGGCATTGCTTCTTCGATATTTAGGGAATAGGCCTCGCCGTCATGGCTATCGGTTTATCATCGCACCGGAGACTATCGGGACGTTGGCCTATCTTGATCTTCGGAAAAATACATTGGATTCCGTGATTGGCGGGTTTGTGCTCACGACCGTGGCCGGTCCGGGTCCATTTTCACTTAAAGAAAGTTTTCAGAAGAATACATGGGTTGATCGGGCTGCACGTTCTGTTCTGGCTGATACTGAAAAAGAATTTTTGCATTATCCGTTCGATGTTTTTGGAAGTGATGAGAGACAATATTCCTCACCAGGATTTCGAATTCCCATGGTCACGATTGCTCGTAGCCAATATCATCATTATCCTGCTTATCATTCGTCACTCGATGATCTCAATTATATTTCTCCCGCCTCCTTGATGAAATCTTTTCAGGTCTATTTGGATATAATTGATATTCTTGAACGAGATGCGGTTGTTCATTCCCTTTCCCCATTTGGAGAGCCTATGCTGGGTAAAAGAGGTCTATATCCGATGTTGGGTGGTGGATTAAGGGCTTCAGGGAAAGACGATCCTCATCAACCATTACACACCATCCTTTGGATAGCCTTCCTAGCCGACGGTCGTCATAGTCTGTTGAATATAGCGGAAAAAACAGGCAGGTCATTCAAGGAAGTGGCTGAAATTGCCGTGCAATTGGAAGAACAGGGGTTACTTCGTCTGGAGATGCCCAAGGAGAGTTTGCTGTGAGGATTCTGATGCTCTGTGGGGATCACGTGCGGCATCGATTCGTCACCAACAAGTTAGCCGAAAATTTTGAGATTTGCGGTTTGGTAATGCAGAAGCGTGAACCCATGGTCCAGACACCACCGGTGGGATTGGCTCCGAAAGACCGCAAAAACTTTTCACGTCACTTTGAAGAGCGTGATGCGACCGAAACCCAATTTTTTGGTAATCCAATCCGCTGTGAGGCCCCCATTCTTGTGGTAGATGCTCAAGGGCTCAACCAGAGTGAATCCCTGCAGTTTGTCTCGAAGGCCAATGCCGATGCCGCACTGGTTTTTGGGACCGGATTGTTGGGAAAGGAATTGCTGGCTCAACTTCCTCATAATACGCTGAATCTTCACCTGGGTCTATCGCCTCGATATAGAGGGGCGGCGACCTTATTCTGGCCGTTTTATTTTCTCGAACCGGCTTGGGCGGGCGCGACGTTTCATTTTTTGGTTTCCGAGCCGGATGCCGGCGATATTGTCCATCAAGTATGTCCCCCCTTGCATCGTTCGGACGGCATCCATGATGTGGGTTGTCGAACGGTGGTGTGCGCTACAGAAGAGGCTATCCATCTCTTTGAGCGCTTGAGAGCAATCGGCAAGTGGGAAGGGAAACGGCAGAAAAGCACAGGTAAAAATTTCCTTGTCCGTGACTTTCAAGCCCAACACCTCAGAGTCATTTACGATCTTTACGAGAACAGAATTGTCCAGGCATATTTAGATGGGGAACTGTCAGATCGTCGGCCGACTCTCATACGCCATCCAGGAATCGAATAATGCCTGCAAATGGTCAGGCTTTCCCATGCAATCTGAATTTGTCACACCTGAAGAAGCTATTTGAGGCTGGGGAAAATATTTCCGACTATGTGCTTCGTGAAACGGGAGACCCGGAATTAGCCGTTTTTTTGTCATATGAAATTCAGGCCGGGAGTTATATCGCATCGATTGAAGGCGAAAAGAATACCGAAACCTTTCGTAGATCTATGAAGCAGTTTGCCGATCTATTTATTCGACTGGGTCCGCGTAGCATTTTGGAGGCAGGCGTGGGAGAGGGTACGACTCTTTTTAATATTGTGCCGTTTTTATCGGATGCTGGGACGGCATTCCAGTGGATGGGTGGATTCGACCTTTCTCTTTCCAGGATTCTATTCGCTCAAAACTATGGTAAAAGAAAGCTGGAAGATAATGCCTGTTCGCTTTTTACCGGTCGTATCGAGCAAATCCCTCTTGCGGACGAGAGTGTGGATCTTGTGTTTACCTCCCACGCACTTGAACCCAATAGAGGAAAGGAAGGAGCGATCATTGCCGAGTTGTATCGTGTAGCTCGGCAATGGCTAGTCCTGCGTGAGCCTAGTTTTGATCTCGGCGATCAGCAAACCCGTGATCATATCAACCGATTCCGCTATGCAGACAACATCATCGGAACTATTCGGGAGGGGCCCTATGACGTCATGGAACACCGGTTGTGGGGTTATGACTTCAATCCCAATAATCAGACGGCAGTGACTGTGATATGCAAATCGAAAGAGCGAAAATCTTCTAATGTAAAAAGTCCCCAGTTTATCAATCCTATCACCCGATTCGGCTTAGTGCAGCGAGATGGATTTCTTTATGATACTCAAGGGTGTGTGATTTTCCCATTAGTTTCTGGTATCCCGTGCCTTCTACGGGAGAATGCGTTGCTTTGTGCCAATCTGCCGGAACCCATGTAGGTTTTGAGGTGTTTTTTAAATGTGAAGTGTCTGATAGAGAAGAACCCTGGCCCTCCCTGAATGCCGCTTTGGTGGAAGGGCTTATACTAGAAATACGAAGTCAAGATAGGGCCCTATTGGATCTTAGGGTTACCTTTGGAACACGGATCCTGGCACAAAGCTTAATCGGAAAACAAAAGTCCCCAGAAACCGTATTGATCGTGCCCTTACTGGGATTGCCGCCACGTTGCAATTTAGAGGTCTTTGGGCATAAGGCAGGTGGGATGAAACGTATTGCAACTGTTGTTATTGAACGACCCCTTTTGCGGACTACTGATGATCCGAACAGACTTTGTCCTCTAATGGTGACTTCGGTTGGGCGTAGTGGTTCAACTCTCCTCATGCAATTGCTTGGCGCCCATCCGGAAGTTGCTGTCCGCCTTAAGTATCCAATGGAAACGACGTTTGCCAGAAAAAAATTTCATGGAATTATTGATGGAGTAACCCATCTGTGCCAAACCCATGTGAAGTCATGCCCCTCTATTCAAGAAGCGAAGAATGAAATACAAACGAAAGTTACTGCGTTCATTGATAAAGAGGTTCTGGAGATTGGTCGATGGTATCAGACTCTTCATTATGAGCAGAGTGGTAACATTATAGCCCCAAAATATTTTGCCGAGAAAAATCTTTCTCCCGAGTGGTTCGTATGGGAGGCTTGTCCAAATGCAAAGGAAATTTTTCTGGTGCGGGACCCCAGGGACATGATTTGCTCCTCTTTGGCATTCAATCGAAAACGCGGTCGTTTGGCTTTCGGCCGTCAGGATGTAGGAACCGATCTTGAATACGTAGCGCACCGGGCATCAATGATGCGCCCTTGGGTTGTTGAGCCGTGGTTGGCAAGACGGGATCGTAGTTTGTTGGTGCGTTACGAAGAGTTAATTCTAAATGGACCGGAAGTGCTCATGGGAATTTTTCAATATCTTGGTATTGAGGCTACTCCTTCACGGGTAAATGCTTCCCTGGAGGCGATTGAAGCTTCAGGGGAGATCGCAAAAAAACACTCAACAACGGAAGTCCCTTTCCAATCGATTGGGCGTTGGCGGAGCGAAATGTCCTCCGATATGATTTCTGTCTGTAACAAGGAATTTGTGGATTTCTTGTCAATATTCAAATACCCACTGGAGTAAACTCATGAAAAAGTCAACATTGCTCCGCGCTGAAGATTATATGCAGGCTAATTATCTATCGGATTCTACTGTTTTGCGTGCAGGGGGTGACCCTTTTTTAGCTTTTCTCAATGGGCAAAGGGTATACGATTGGTTATCAGTTCATGTTCCTGAACACTGCTATGGCGATATTTTGGATGTTGGGTGCGGTGATGGCCGGGTTGCCGCAGCATTTGGTCGGGATAAAAGCTATGAAGGACGCTATTTTGGATTTGACATTAACCGTGATCGAATTGAAGCATTGAAAAATATTTTTGCGGAACGGAAAAAGTTTGAGTTTGGATACGCTGATATTGCTCATTCTTACTATAATCCTACTGGACGATTAAGCCCTCTCGAATTTCGGTATTCAGAAGCAGAAGTTCAAGGGGCTTTTGATCTCATAATTTACAATTCTATTTTTTCGCACATGGCCGTTTGTGCGATCAAGCGCCACCTTCAGGAAGCGGTAAAATACCTTCGTGTTAATGGGCGGATTTGGCTTACGGGATATATGTTAGACAATGAGATGGTGGATGGATTCTCAAATAAATATTGGGCATTTTGTACCCCATATGATCTTGGGTTTTCAGCAATTCCAAAGAATCCTGAGGGTTGTGTAGCGTTTCATGAAAGGATATGGCATGAAATTGTGTCAGAAGTGAATTTGGTTTTTATTCATATAATTCGTGGATATTGGCAGACAAGCACTCGATCTCTTGATCAACACAAACAAGACGTTATGATTTTAGGGATTCACTAATCTTAGTGTACTAACATAAAATAACCCAATAGTGGATAAGACCAAACTGAGAACTACAATGACAGTTAGTTGCATGTGGAGATTACGTTGAACGCCAAAAAACTCGATGATTTCTGCCGAAAATATTTAAGGCGTTCTGCTTGGTTTTAGGTATGCACTTGAGGCAGTCTTTTAATATTGTTCAATATTTATGGGCCTAAAATTTTTTTTAAAACGACAATTGGAGCGAAGCGGTGTTCTGTACAGAAATTTTCGATTGCTTCGGAGGCGCTATCAAGCTAATCGAATGCAAGATTGGAACTGGAGGGTGTTCCTAAATCACCTGAATCGTCCTGAAGATATTATTAAACGAATACAGGGAGATATGGTGTTAGGCTCACCCAAAGTTTTGGTAGCCACAAGTATCGGGGGATATTTTCCGGCCGCGACATTGGAAAGCCTGCTTGGAATAGCTTTAAAACAGCGGCGGGCTGAAGCCCATGTGCTCTTGTGTGATGCCGTTCTGCCGGCTTGTATGGATTGTGATGTGACCTGGTATCCAAAACAGGAGCAGTTTGTGGAGCATGGCCCATCTAAAGATCTGTGCGTGGCATGCTTTGATCCTGCGGCTCAGATCTTCGAAGCGTTGGGTATTGTCGTACATAAATATAGTGAGTGGATATCTCCCGAAGAACGAGAGGCTGCCCGGGAACTTTCCTCCAGCATTCCCTTTGAACAGATTCCCGAATTTGTATGGGAGGGAATTTCGATAGGAGAACATGGCCTGGCGGGGGCTTTAAGGTTTTTTGCGCGAGCGACCCTGGGCGATGAACCGCATGCCGAAGCGGTTTTGAGACGATTTTTCCATGGAGCCCTGGTGACAGCCTACGTGGGACGGAACATTCTTGTGGGAAACCGTTTTGATTGCGCCGTATTCCATCATGGTATTTATGTGCCCCAAGGCATTATCGGGGAAGTTGCCAGGAAGTATGGCGTAAGAGTGGTGAATTGGAATCCTGCTTATCGTAAGAATTGTTTTATTTTTAGCCATGGATCGACCTATCACCATACCATGATGGACGAACCGATATCTGTCTGGGAAGATCTGCCCTGGACATCCGCAATGGATGAGAAACTTGCGGCTTATCTGCAAAGTCGCGAACAGGGAACTCATGATTGGATCTATTTTCATGAACGACCGATTGACGAACTTGAGCAATGGATTCATGAAAATGGCCTTGACCCTCTAAAACCCTGCATCGGATTGCTTACGAACGTCATGTGGGATGCTCAATTGCATTATCCAAAAAATGCCTTTCCCAATATGCTGGTATGGATACTTCAGACGATCCGGTATTTTTCTGCCAGGCCGCACTTACAGCTGATTATACGGGTACACCCTGCCGAACGATTGGGGGCCATTCCGTCTCGCCAGTTCGCCGTTGAGGAAATTAAGAAAGCTTTCCCTGATCTTCCGAAGAATGTCTTTCTAATTGGTCCGGAAAACCGTTTATCGACCTACTCCGTAATGAAACAGTGTAACGGGGTGTTGATTTATGGTACCAAGATGGGAGTGGAGCTGTGCAGTATAGGTATTCCGGTCATCGTGGCTGGGGAGGCCTGGATCCGCAATAAAGGGCTCACGGTTGATGCCGGCACTCGGGAAGAATATTTTCAATTTCTGGACAAGCTACCTTTTTCATCAAAGATGACGCCTGAACAAACAGAGCGAGCCAGGAAGTATGCCTACCATTTCTTTTTCCGGCGTATGATCCCGCTTAATTGTTTGACCCCGATCGGTCATTGGCCCCTCTACCATGTCAATATATCAAAGCTTGAGGACATCCAACCGGGGAAGGACCTGGGACTGGATGTGATTTGTGAAGGAATTCTTTCTGGGACGCCATTCGTGTTTCCTGAAGAACAGCGGAAAGACCCTATTCCAGCCGGTATCATGAATAAATATTCGGCTTAGAAATTTTCCTTCCTGGCCTGGGTAGAACAATAATTATTCATTGGTGAAAACGATCCAGCTTGTGACTCTAGCCATTTTTGAAAAACTGGAAGTGGTATGAAGGGCTTGGCGGTTAATGCGTCAATCCTTGATCCTATCTTAAGCGGACTTGGGGTCTACACAGTCAACCTTATTGAGGAATTAAAGACTCTTCACGATGATCTTCTCGTGTATTCTGCCCAACCGGATGTATTGTCCAAAGGTCGGATTCGAATTAAACACATTCCCATGTCGATGGGACCTGCTTATGGCAAACGTGGCCATTTACGAAGGTTGCTTTGGACCCAATTCGTCCTTTCCAGAGAAATTATTCGGGATAAAGCCACGGCATTATTGTGCCCTATTCCCGAAGGGATCCTTGGCGGAAGCGTGCCTCAATATGTCGTTGTGCACGATGTCACCCCTCTGAGGTTTCCGAAGGAATACCTCCTTCAATGGGGGTTCTACCAATCCTATGTAAGGGTTCTCCTACGAAAAGTCCGCCGTGTCATCACCGTCTCTGCACAGACAAAGTCCGACGTTATTCAATTCCTTGGAGTCCACACTTCAGGAATAGACGTGGTCCCTGGTGGCTGTAATCATGAATTATTCCATCCAGGAATCAGGTCTGATTCAGTCAAGGAGAAATATCAGTTAGAGGACTATGTCCTGTATGTGGGGAATTTTCATCCTCATAAAAACCTCCTTCGTCTCATTCAGGCCTTTTCGAGAGTGGCTGCGGTCAGTCAGCTTCAATTGGTCATTGCCGGAAAAAAAGATGCCCGCTTTTTCCCCGGACTTCAGGCAGAAGTTGAAAGGTTAGGAGTGAAGGAAAAAGTTGTATTTCTTGGGTATGTGTCCCTTCAGGACCTGCCTGGACTGTACGCGGGTGCCTCTAGTTTTATTCTTCCCTCATTATATGAGGGATTTGGCCTTCCCCTATTGGAAGCCATGGCTTGCGGGGTGCCGGTTATTACAGGGAATTCTGGAGCAATGAAGGAGGTCATAGGAGATGCAGGTGTATTGGTCGATCCGACCAGACCGGATGACCTGGCAGATGCCATGCATCAGGTTGTCGCTAATAGAGGTGTCAGAGAAGCACTCTCTCATGCAGGCATTGAGCGAGCTCGGCACTATTCTTGGCGAAGAACGGCTCAAAAGATTTCAAATATTATTCAAGAGGACCGTCCATGAGGGTTGCCCTGATTCATGATTGGCTGACGGGCATGCGTGGTGGAGAGAGATGCTTGGAAATATTTTGTGAATTGTTTCCTGATGCCCCGATTTATACCCTGATTCATCAGAAAGGAAGTGTGTCACAAATCATTGAGCGGCATCCCATCGTGTCCAGTGTGCTCAACCGGCTTCCGTGGATGTCCAAGCACTATCGCTATTGGCTTCCCCTGTTCCCCCGGGCTATTCAAGCATTCAACTTAAAGGGGTTTGATTGTATTCTCAGTTCGAGCCATTGTGTGGCAAAAGGAGTGCGCGTGCCACAGGGGACTTGCCATCAATCCTATATTCATACTCCCATGCGATATATTTGGGATGCTCATGCGCAGTATTGTCGTGAGGGAACGGGGTTGAATCTCGGAGCCCTGGGCATGAAAGTGTTTCGTCATCGACTACAACAATGGGATGTGCAATCCAATCAGCACGTCCACGATTTTATTGCCAACTCTCATCATGTGGCGGAGCGTGTACATCGGCACTATGGACGCAAAGCAAGCGTGGTGCATCCACCGGTCGATTGGCAGACATTTTCGGTTTCCGAGCAAGACGAGGGCTTTTATCTCATGGTCACGGCATTTGCCCCTTATAAACGTGTCGACCTGGCCATTCATGCTGCCAATGAGATGAAGCGACCCTTGAAGATCGTGGGAAGGGGGCAAGAGGAACAATATTTGAAGGGATTAGCCGGTCCCACAGTCGAGTTTCTGGGCTGGCAGCCGGATGGAGATGTTCGAGAGTTATACAGGAAATGCCGTGCTGTTCTCTTTCCTGGTGAAGAAGATTTTGGTATTGTTCCTTTAGAAGCCATGGCATGCGGAAAAGCTGTGATTGCCTATGGAAAAGGAGGGGTGCTGGAGACAGTGCTTCCCCTTAACCCCCTTCCTGCAATTCCCCCAAACGTCCCTCCTACAGGAGTATTCTTTTATGAACAATCTACGCAACCGCTTATCAATGCGATTCAATTATTTGAATCACGAAAAAACGAGTTTTCCCCACACGCTATTCGGGCTCATATAGAGCCGTTTGATCGAGTGCATTTCAAGGAACGAATGAAGCAAGTCATCATGACGAATTATGAATATTTTTGTCTGACTCAGAAATGCTGAAACGCCATTCCGAGTTTTTTAAAAACCTTCTCTTTCTCTCAGATCTCATTTTGATCAGTGCCTGTTGGGTCGCGGCATATTTCATTCGCTTTTCCTGGTCGGTGTTCCCCGTGACCAAGGGAATCCCCCCCATCGAACCCTATCTGGCCCTTCTTGTTCCCATCATTCTGGTCTGGGGCATCTGTTTTTACTCCATGAATTTGTATCGCCCACGGAGAATGGGGTCTCACCTTGCTGAATTTGTGGATTTGGCGAAAGCCAACACGCTGTGTATTTTAATTCTTGTGGCTCTCACCTTCTTTCTGCAAACCTTTGAATTCTCTCGATTGGTCATTCTCTATTTTTGGCTGTTGAATTTGGTGGTATTAGGATTTTCTCGAATGGCGTTCCGGGAAATCCTGAGGTTGCTGCGTCGGTTGGGGTATAACCAACGTCATGTGGTGGTCATTGGCGCGGGCACGTTGGGGCAGCGAGTGGTTCAAATGCTTCAGGCTCATCCAGAATTGGGAATGAAGGTACGAGGGTATTTGTCCAGAAATGAATCCAAAGTTGGGCAAATCCTTCAGGAGGTTCCAGTCATCGGCACGTTTCAACAGGCTGAGGATGTACTCAATCGACAGATTGATGTGGTGTTCTTATGCTTGCCACCTGACATTGAGAACGAAGCGGAGCGTCTCATGAAAATTCTGTCCGGGACTACCGCTGAGGTCAAGATTATTCCATCCATCTATGAATTTATTACGCTTCGCGCCGAAGCGGAAATTTTCAGTGGTCTTCCTATCATTACCCTTCAAGGATCGCCGTTGTATGGGTGGAATGTTTTTTTGAAACGGTGGTTTGACGTGGCAGGAGCCATGATGGCGTTAGGGTTGACATTTCCGCTGATGGTCATCATCGGCCTTCTGATTAAAATCACGTCTCCAGGGCCAGCGTTGTATCGTCAGAAGCGCGTTGGCCTGGATGGGAGTTCGTTTGACATCATTAAATTTCGTACAATGGAACTGAACGCGGAGTCAGAAACCGGGCCCGTCTGGACCCAGTCGGGAGATGCTAGGCGCACGGCAGTCGGCAAGATACTCAGGCAGACCAGCTTGGATGAATTGCCGCAATTTTGGAACGTACTCAAGGGGGAAATGAGTATCGTGGGCCCTCGTCCTGAGCGACCTGAATTTATTCAGAAATTCCGTGAACAATTTCCCCAATATAACCTTCGGCATAAAATGAAGGCGGGAATTACAGGGTGGGCCCAGGTCAATGGATTGCGGGGTAATACGTCATGGGAAAAAAGACTTGCTTTGGACATTTATTATATTGAACATTGGTCGCTCTGGTTTGATTTGAAAATTATGATCATGACCATTTGGCGAGGGTTTATTCACCGCGAAGCCTATTAGAGTTGAGAAAAGACGATTTCCCATGGTGAATAAGGGGAATGAGGACATGGTTTTTTAATCTGGAGTTTATTTCACTTTGGTGCGCGGCGGAGCGTCGTTGGAGAGAAAGAGGAGGCTGACGAAACTTTCTTATCCCTTGCCGCTAGCGTCTAATCCTAAACTTTCAGTCCCACCAATTTAGTGGGGCTAGGACAATCAATAAAGTTTCTCCTCCTTGTCTCTAGGAAAAGAAGTTCAAAATTCTTCCGGATGCGGTGGTTTGTACCGATCATAGTTTTTCAAGGTTTCAAGTGATCTGAACAGGATTTCCTGGATCCATCACTGAATTGGACCCAGTCCTTTTTCTGAATAGAAGAGAAAAAGGTAGCTTCAGGCAAATTGACCGACAAATAGTTCTAAGCGTGTAGGCGTCCTTAAGGAGAATCGTGCGGTGAAGGGTGCGGTCCTTTCCCCCGAGGAATTCCGGGCGGAATTCATCCATTCCCTTGGCTGGAATTGGCTGGTCCAATTCCTGCCTCACAAAATTTTCCTCTGGGATAAATCGGGAACGTATCTCGCCTGTGAATTTCCCAATCCTCTTCCTCATCATTGTTTTGAAGGTCCACGGTTGGTTGGCAACACAATCGAACACATGCTGCCGACCAATGAGAGTGTGACCGTCCTCTCCGCTATTCAAAAAGCATTAGAGACTCGTCATCCCACGGTCGTTCGGATAACCTTAGCCACTCCTTCCGGTGGTATACAATCTCTCATCCGCATCTTTCCCATGGAGGACTATGCGGTCGGATGGGTGAACGATTTTCCCCTCAAAAGCCTCAAAACCCACGGGCCTAAAGAGATGAGCGGACAACTACCTTCAGAGTTTTCCCTTTTCACCCTCAGGGAACATCAAATCCTAAAATGGATAGTAGCCAGCAAGGCGAATGAGGAAATTGCCAACTTGTTGAAAGTTTCCGAACGGACGGTGAAATTCCATGTGAGTAACCTGTTAGAAAAACTCCAAGTTTCCTCCCGAACTCATCTCAAAGTCCTCGCCACTCTTCTACTTGATCCCTAGCCTGAATCGTCTGTGCTTTGATCCCGGTCCTTTTCCCAATCCACCTGTTTGGGATGCGGCCCCAAATGGTCGAATGCCGAAAGGTGTGATGACGGATGATTTTTAAGGGGAAGAGTTGGGTTCTCCTTCCAGGGAAAGCAAGAGTGCCTGCATGGTCTCGGCCACCTCATCCATAGAAAGCAAGGAGCAAACGCCATGAAAAATATTTTTGAAACACCTGTACTCGGACAGGTCCCCATGACTCAAAAAGGTGATATACAACCCAAGAAAACATTGGGCATGTTAGCGCAACAAATTGATTCCTCTTAAAACGCATTCAATAAGCTACGTGACAGTGTTCTGAACAAAGGAGCTTCCGCATGATCTCCCAATCCCCCTCTCCCTGTGCGGCCTTGATCGGAATCGTTGGTGTGTGTGTTGCCCTAGGAATTGGAACCAGTCTTCCGGCTTGGTCGGCACAGATCGACAAAGAATCGCCGGTTGGGGCAGTCGGCGGGGCGGTCCATGCCGATCCCTTCACCGGTACGGCCACGACAAGTATACCCATCGAGGTGCCGCCGGGACGCGGAGGCGTCCAGCCTGCTTTGAACTTGGTCTATAACTCGACCAATGGAAACGACTGGGTGGGACAGGGGTGGAAGCTGGAAAAAGGCGTCATCGAGCGACAGATCCGATTCGGGGTGAATTACAGCGGGGATGAGTACGTCTTTCGGCTCTCCGGCATCAATGTCGAATTAGTCAATGTAGGGTCAGGAGAATACCGGGCAGAAGTGGAAGGGGGCTTTACGCGGATCAAAAAACTCACCGCTGCCGACGGCAAACCCTATTTTGAGGCTACCGATAAATCGGGAACCAAATTTACATTTGGGAAGGTGGCAGGCACCCGTGTGGCCGACCCGGCCAACGCCAATAATATCTTCCGATGGTGTCTGGAGCGCGTCGAAGACACGCATGGCAATTACATGACCCTGAGTTATACGGGGGATCAAGGGCAAGGATATCTCTCTCAAATCGATTACACGGGTAACGGAGCCATCGCACCCACGAATACCATCAAGTTTTATCTCGAAACCCGCACCGATGCTCCCGCGATGTACGTGCCGAACTTTTTGATGAAAACGGCGAAAAGGCTCAAAACTATTGAGGTCAAAGCCAACGGAACCAAGATCCGTGCGTATAAATTGTCGTATTCCACCTCTGGAACCGCCTCTCCCTCTCGGCTCACTGGTGTGCAGCAATATGGCAAGGACGTCACCATTGATGGCACGGGTACGATTACAGGAGGGACGGCACTGCCAACAAGCTCTTATGGTTATACAACTATCCCAAATGATTTCCAAATATGGTCCTGGAACTCCGGAGTATTTCAGGGAAACTATGAAATGATCCCTGGTGACTTTAATGGGGATGGAAAAACTGATGTCTATCTTCATGCAAGAGATTCGACTTCCCTTCCGGATTATATGGGCTTATCCACGGGATCGGGATTTACCTCGTGGACCTGGTCATCGGGAGGCGTTTGGAATAATTATGAGGTACATCCTGGTGATTTTAATGGAGATGGAAAAACCGACATTTATTTACATGCTCGGCCCGGAGTTGGTGGAGTGTTCGACTATATGGGATTGTCGACGGGAACAGGTTTTTCGCTATGGACATGGAACTCTGGCGGAAATTGGAATTTGTACCACGTGGTCACCGGCGACTTTAATGGAGACGGAAAAGCCGACTTATACCTCCATGAACGTCCAGGGACCAATGTGGGAGAACGAATGGGCCTTTCGAATGGGACCGGGTTTTCACTCTGGACATGGTCCTGGTCAACCGGATGGGGGGGGTATTCGGTGATCCCGGCAGATTTCAACGGTGATGGAAAAACAGACATCTATCTTCACGGGAATCCGGGAACGGGAAATTTTGATTATATGGGGCTTTCTACGGGAACGGGCTTTAATTCCAACCCATGGACGTGGACATCTACAGGAAATTGGACCACCTATGAAGCCTTACACGCTGACTACAATGGTGACGGCAAAGCCGATCTTTATTTGCATGTACAGCCAGGAAACACCAGTGGTATGGATTATATGGGGTTATCAACGGGAAACGGATTTTTAGGCTCTTCAACTAGCACTCCCTGGACTTGGTCATCCGGAGGAAATTGGGAGGGATACGATGTCGAAATAGGAGATTTTAATGGTGACGGAAAAATAGATCTTTACCTGCATGGCCGCCCCAATACTACAGTGGGAGAACAAATAGGGTATTCGACCGGAGATGGATTTTCACTCGGGGTTTGGTCTTGGGGGGCAGGTTGGGCGGGTGGGCTAATCGTACCTGGAGATTACAATGGAGATGGGAAGGCAGATATTTATTTTCATGCCGGCCCACTCATGACAAGCTTTAACGATTATCTGGGATTGGGTAATGGCAATGGAGTGCCACATCTTCTCCAGACTGTGAATAATGGGGTGGGCGGGACGGCCACGATAAACTATGTTCCTTCAACACTTTATACGAATACCCAATTACCCTACCCGATACAGACCGTTAATTTTACAAAAACAAACGATGGGAATGGTCACGAGGCAGTCACGTATTATGATTATAATGGTGGATTCCATCACATTGGTGAGCGTGATTTTCGGGGATTCAACTTTGTCAAAGTCACGGGCCAGGCTGGTGCCAACGGAGAGAAGACCATCACCGAAACCTGGTTCCACCAGGGCAATGATACGGCCGTGGATGTCAACAATCCCAATGTCGCCAACGGGTATCTGAAAGGCTCCCCCTATCGCTCCAAAGTGAAGGACGGGGCCGGCAATCTGTATTCCGAATCGACTACGACGTATCAGGCCGACGACAACGGCTTGGCGCCCTTCTTTACGCCACCCTCTTCAGTGGTGAATACCACCTGCGACGGCACGAGCTGCGGCAAACAAACCCGCACCGATTTCACCTACGATAGTTATGGCAACGTCACGCGTGAGGATCAATATGGCGATACCGGCACCTCCACCGATGACCGCACGGTAACCCGCACCTATTCACCCAACACCACCGCCTGGATTCTGGGGCTCCCAGCCACCGAAAAGATCTATCAAGGTTTAGGAACGTCGGTGCAAGTGGCGGGAACCGATTTTTATTATGACGGTACGACCAGTTGTGGTACCGCGTCCACGAACCAACAACCCACCAAAGGCGATCTCACACGTGTGGTCAAATGGCTCTCGGGCGGCACCAGCCCGGAAACCCGCATGGCCTACGATGCCTATGGGAATGTGACCTGCACCCGCGACCCCAGAGGCAACACCTCCACAGTCACCTATGACAGCAGCAAAACCTTTGCCCTGTCGACCACGAATGCTTTGGGGCATGTCATCTCGACCAGTTACTACGGCGTGAACGGCGTGGCCATGACCACGGGTCTCTATGGCCAGGTCAAAACCGTGACCGACCCCAACGGGGCGGTCTCCACCTCGGAATACGATGTCTTTGGGCGGAACACCAAAGTCACCCAACCCAACGGCGCCTGGACCACCACGGCCTACAACAGCTTCGGGACGGTGGGCACGCAGCATATCTACTCCACCTCCTCCCTCAGTCTGTCCACCTGGACCTATTTTGACGGTTTGCACCGCACGATTAAAACGCGCAGTACCGGGCCCGACTCCAAAATTGCGGTGGCTCAGGTCCAATATGACAACCGCGGGGCCGTCACCCAGCAAAGCCTGCCGGTGTTCGAACCGGCCACGCCCACCCAATGGACCAGCTTTCTTTACGATGCAGTTGGCCGCACCATTCGCGCCACCAACCCCGATGCCTCCCGCGGCCTCTCATGCGTAGACGACTGGGTCACCGTAAGTATTGACGCCAACAATCACCGGAGCCGCACGGTGCGAGATGCCTACGGCCGGGTGCTCACAGTGCAGGAATATACCGGCACCTATACCACCTGCGACACCAGCGTCGGCTCACCCTATGCCACCACGACCTATACCTACGACGTGTTGGGCAACCTCAAAACTGTGACCGATGCTAAGGGCAACATCAGCACCATGACCTATGACACCCTTTCCCGCAAAACGGCCATGCACGATCCCGACATGGGCAACTGGAGTTATCTCTATGATGCGGCCGGCAACCTGACCCGGCAGACCGATGCCAAAAATCAGAATATTTACTTTCAATACGATGCCCTCAACCGCCGCCAGCAAAAAGATTATGGCAGCCAAAAGACCTTGGGACTGGGCGACGTCAACTATGTCTACGACGGCACTACTGATTTTCGCAAAGGGCGCCTGCAAAAAGTCCTGGATGGCGCCGGGATCACCACGTTTTATTACAACAACATGGGAGAGGTAATTCGCACCGATAAGGCCGTGAGCGGCGTCACCTATACCACGCAAACCACCTATGACGGCCTGGGCCGGGTGCTGAACCTGACCTATCCCGATCTGAGCGTCATTACCCACACCTACAACGGCCCGCAACTCTGGCAGGTGAAGGAAGGGGCGACGATCTACGCCGCCTATACCGGGTTTAATGCCCAAGGCCAACCCAGCACTCTTACGTTGGGCAACGGTGCCGCCACTACCTATACCTACGACCCCAATAACTACCGCCTGAAGACCTTAAAGACGGTCAAAGGGGCGATAACCCTCCAGGATTTGACCTACACGTTCGATACCGGGGGCAACGTGACGACCCTGGTCGATCCCGTGCCCGGTCATGGTAATCAAACCTTTGTCTACGATGGCTTGGATCGCCTCACCTCGGCTACGGGTCCCTATGGCACGGTGACCAATACGTATGACCAGATCGGCAACATGCTCACTAATTCTCGCCTGTCTCCCAGTACCTATACCTATCCCGCCAGCGGGAGCAGCAGCGTGCGTCCCCATGCCGTGAGCACGGCGGGAGGGAATACCTACACCTACGATGCCAACGGCAACATGACCGGCGGCGCGGGGCGGACCATTACCTATGACTACGAAAACCGTCCCGTCAGTGTGACCAAAAGCGGCACGACCACGACCTTTGTGTATGACGGGGATGGCGGACGAGTGAAAAAAATCGTGGGCACCACGACCACCACCTATATCGGCAAGCTCTATGTCTGTGTGGGCACCTCCTGCGCCAAGATGATCTTTAGCGGCGGACAGCGGATCGCCATCAAACAGGTGAGCAGTGGCTCCACCAGCTATTTTCATCCCGATCATTTGGGGTCGACCAGTGTGCTCACCAACAGCAGCGGGGTGAAGGAGCAAGACCTGGTCTACTATCCCTATGGGGAAACCTTCACCAACACCGGCACGGCTAACGTGGCCTACAAGTACACCGGCAAGGAGTTGGACGACAGCACCGGCCTCTACTTCTACGAAGCCCGATACTATGATGCGGTCCTTGGCCGGTTTATCTCCGCCGACACCATTGTTCCGAATCCCGGCAACCCGCAGGATTTCAATCGGTACACCTACGCCAATAACAATCCGATTATCTTCAATGATCCCTCTGGTCATTTCTCCCTGAAAAAAACTTGGAAAAAAGTCAAAAACTCCGTCAAAAAACTAAACGTTGCGAAAGTTGCCTTTAAGTATGCGACATGGGGCATGGCGTTCCCAGTTATGGATGCCATTTTAAAAACAAGCCCATATGTGCAAATGGGAGTTGGCGTGGTTGTCAGTATTTATGCAGGTCCCGTAGGCTCTGCTTGGTATTCCGCCTACACGACTCAACTGAACGGAGGGAAAATTAATGATATGGCCAAGGCTGGAGGCATCTCATTTGGAACGTCATATGCCTTCCAAGGAGTGGATTCTCTGGCTGGTGGAAATCACCTCCTGGCCATTGGAGGCCATGGTCTTGTTGGTGGAACGTCAGCCAAACTGCAAGGGGGAAGCTTTAAATATGGGTTTGCAACTGCAGCTGGCGCCCGAACACTCATGGCAGGTTGGGACCTTGCTAAAGAATGGACCAACTCACATACTCCAGCAGCAAATACAACCAACTGTGGAATGGGCCCTTGCACAGATGGGACTAAAGGCATACTTGGTGAAAAATTGGCAAAGGGCAATAGTATACTAGAATGGTTCGCAAATGCTGGTCAGGCAGGAGAATATAGCCTGAGTTCGAACGGTCAAATAATACGGGGTGACCATTATTATAATGGATTACCTGGAATTGACTCCTTAGTTCAGGCAACGTCCAAAGTTCATGATTGGTTTATTGGCGGGGCTCTTGGTCGTTACACTGCGAATGGTTTATACATCCCTTTTGGCAACGTCGGAGCAGAAGCTGCATTTAACGTTGTTGGAAATTTTGGTACAATGATTCCCGCAGCGGCTTATACTGCTGCAGCTTTCACAAGTGGTACGCAAAGTGTAGTTGATGTCTCGCGAAGAATTAAATAAGAATTAACGAAATATCCGTTTAAAAAACCCTCTGTGAGTTTACTCCCGCAGCGGGTTTTTTTATCCAAATATTCACTCTTGCAGGCTTCGACCGTCAGAAAAACGATCAGGTTATAGAATTCTGTTTTTTTATCAATTCAACGTTATACTAAAAAAATATTGTTGTCCTTTGATTTATGAGAAAACTTCCAATTTGCCTTGGTCTTTTTTCGATTTGCTCCCTCCTATTGCTTTTGATGAGTATAACTTCCTGCGTGGTTTACAGCTATCAACCTGTCTCCGATAAGGTATTCAATACCATTCCTATCAGTAACATCAAAGAACCATTTTCCTTCAATATTAAACAATCCTTTAAAAAAGGAAGGAATGCGGGACTAGGGGTGGGTGAAATTAGCGAGGATAAGGTCTTATCTCCAGGAGATAGGGATTACCAAACCATAAGAAAAGTCTTTGAGGAAAATTACGGATCCAAAATGATCGCTGATGGCACTCATCCCGCCCTCTCTCAAACCTTCGTAAGTTGTACTCTGTATTATGATTATAATGCTTCTTATGGCCACCGCGATTGGTGTGAGGCAAATTTCTTAACTCTGGCAATCGTGCCCTGTTATGGGGATTTAATGGTGTATGAAATAGAATATGAGTTGTTTAAATACGGGATCTTCCAAACAAAATACACCTATAGATATTCAATGAAAGGTGCAACGTGGATCGGGTTGATC
The DNA here is from genome assembly GCA_050248735.1 of Nitrospirales bacterium. Lineage (GTDB taxonomy): Bacteria > Nitrospirota > Nitrospiria > Nitrospirales > UBA8639 > JACKFE01. The sequence goes on from JBFWRU010000001.1 coordinate 310,209, forward strand.
CCATTTTTTTGGTTGAATCTTTTTACAAATAGCTATGAAGATGCCCTGGCAAACACGGCACTTCAATTCCTAAGTGATGCAAAAAAAGACGGTCTTTTTTGAGTGGCACAGACAGGTCTTGTAATGATGGTATTTTTCAAGGGTCGTCTGCCGAAATTGCCCGTCCTCTGCGCGTTCCATTTTCCACACCTTCTCTTATGTCACGAGCAGGGTCTTCGCTTTCCCCGATTTTTAATAGGTTATTCACACTATTTAGCGACCGCTGTCCAGCCCCCTCCCCCTTACCGGCTCTTCCGTTTCGAACCGGACCGGCCTGCCGGCGATGACCGTTGTTTCGCAGGTCTTTCTCGAACCGCTTGTTGAAGGTGGGCTACACAATAGGTGTTCAAGCTTTTTCCTTCCTACAACGCCGCAACCGTTAATGCCTGATGCAGGCCTGTATCCACCCGCACCACAAATTTCCCTTAGTAAGATCCTTTAGCCGTTGCTTTGGGAAGCGGCTCCTTATCCCTTTCCTGAATCTTGATCCATTCCTCTACAGCCTGACAGAGTTCCTTATAGACCTGCGCCTCATTCATTCCATGAATACCACCCAGCATCAATCCCGGACCGGTCCCCACATAACATTGATCTTCCTCAGACCATTCGACGAGTTTCAAGAATTGATCACCCGGTTTCATGTTTCACCTCTTTAAGCGCTTTCTGCACCGCGGCCAATGTGGCCTATAAGTATACCGGCAAGGAATTGGACGACAGCACCGGCCTCTACTTCTACGAAGCACGGTACTACGACGCCACTCTCGGGCGGTTTATCTCGGCTGATACCATTGTGTCCGATCCCACAAATCCTCAAGCCTTTAATCGGTATAGTTATGTCTTTAATAATCCGTTGCGGTATACGGATCCCACGGGGCATTGTCCGTATTGTGGTCCCGGGGGGTATGATATTCTCATTAACGTTTTTGGGCCTGATCCCGGTCAGGGGGTGCCCGCGGAATTGGTGATACCGGAGATAATTGCAGGTCCCTTTCCTCCATCGCCCCCTTCTATCAACCCGGGTGGTCTGTATATCAATGGCATCTATACTTTGCCCACGGTGACGGTAACAAACTTTGCCATTCCTCCTGTTTCTGTCCTGCCTCCAATAGGCTCTCCATTTCTAAATCCGTTTGATCCAGGGGTAGGGAATAACCTGCCATTCATAACCTTTGATCCTTCAATCGTATTTGATAGCCAAGGGCATGCAGTAGCTACAGCCGCACAGGAGGCTCTTCAGCCTGTGTTGTCTCCCGCTGATCTGTTGAATGTGGGAAAAGCTGGCTTTTCAATTGGTGCTGGAATTATCGGTGGGGGCCTAAAAATTGTTGGTAAGCAAGCCCTGATTAGCAATCAGTTTAAGGTTCTTGATAGAGCGAATAAAAAACTAAAAGAAATTGCCCCAAAATTCGGAAAAAACCCTGATGAACTTCTACAAAAAATCCTCTCGAAGGGAAAACTTTTCAAGGATCTGCGAACCAAAAACCAAGGAAATAACAGTGTAATCCTTGAGCGCCCGGACGGTCGTGGATTCTTGCGGGCGACTTTTGATCCGGACGGAAAAACGTTAAAATCAGTTGCTCTTAATAGGCCCGACCAAATTCCTAATTTAATTCAAAAAGGGGATATCGTTCCTCTCGAATAACAAGGAAAACTAGTATGGATTACCGAGCCAGACTCCTCGACATGATTGATGCACTTGTCAGCCGCAAATGGTCGGTAGAAGAGTTCAGAGAAAATTACTACGATTTTTTTTAGAAGAAGTTCCAGATGATTCTTTAAGCAGCGATGATATGCGTTTTTTAGGATATGTTCAGGAAATGTTAGACTCGACGGGTGCCGACATCACTGAGGAAGAACGCGGACATGGATGGATGTCAAACGAAGAATATGTGATCTGGGTGAAAAAGGGTTTGGAGAAATTCCTAGTTGGACAATATGATCCTAAAAATGAGTAATAAGAAAATAGGGATTGGGGTCAGGTCTTCCGATGCAATAGAGCAACGTCTAGATTAGGGCCATGGCGCGTTCGCTTCGGCTTCAATTGTCTCATGCTCTCTATCACGTGACCAGGTGGGGCAATGCCCGCCAAGTCATTGTCAAGCCGGAAAAGTTTCTAGAGAGCGGGGACAGGGTGATTTGGGTGAGAGGGCTGGTGAGTGTGGATTCTATTGCTAGGCCTTCGCCCACTCTGAGAGCAAGGTCACATGGCCTTTTCGTTTGGCGCGTTTCACGTAGGCCGCATCCGCTGTGACGTACACCCCCTCCACCCGTAACGCCAGGACATGATAGGCGGAATCATAGAAGGTTACCCCGGGAACCTCTTGCATATGCGTGAGAACCTCAAGCGTAAATTCCTGTTGAAGAGGCACTTCCTCGAATTCAAAGGCCAGGAGAGCTTTCATCAAATCACCGGCTAGACGAGGCTGTTTGAGCCCCAGGACATTTCCCACCTCATATCGCCACAGTGTGGGAACCCGCAACTCCACTTCCTCGGCCAAAAAGGCCGCCTGAAGATTTAAGGCTTGTTGATAGCTCGCCGGCTCTTCTTTTTCCAACACCCATTTCAATAAGACCGAAGCATCCGGCACTACAATCATCCTTTGCCTCGCGTCCGATCCCGTTGGACGGCCTCAACAATAGCCTTTTCTGTCAAAGTGGCCGTTTTTTTTCGGAGCCGTTGTACGGTTTCCAAAGCTACCTGCCGTTTGCGCCGGAGTAATTCCTTTCGCAAGGCTTCATTCACCACCTGACTACGCCGCCGAGGAGGCACTAGCCTGAACAATTCTTCCCGTAGACTATCATCGATAGACACATTCAATTTACCCATACTCGGTTTTCCTCCATGATGGACAGAAACTTATATGCGCTAATATTATACACCTAATTTAGGCGTATACTCAAAGCATCCTTGTCGCCATTCGCTCATTGATAAAGAAGAACCGAAGAGTCCCCACAGCTTGCGGATCCCTTTTAGGGAAACTCTGAACATATGGAAATTAGATATTCACTGATGACAAAGCGATGAGGATTTCATGGCTGGCGACAACCGGAGGCAGGACGCCCAGAAAGAAAAAGCCGCACGATCTTGAGCAACGGAGAATGGGCTTGGGGGAACGAACAATCGAGAGGGGTCTCAACACTACGGTTGCACAAAGGCCTATGAAGACCTAACCCTTAATTTCAGGAAGATTGCTATCAGGAAAGTAAGGGATTGCGAGGCACCAGATTGGGAAACCGGCTGAAGTCACGGTCGGCCGTCCAAAGCTCCTGAATACCATGATGCAGGCACAGTGCAGCCACTCGTGCATCATGAACCAGGGGACCTTGAACTTTCCCATCCTCTACCGCCTGCCGGAAGACCGGCCAATAGCCATTCGTTTCCGACAACACGAGAACTCGTGGAGATTCTAACCAGGCTTCGATTTGATCACAGGCGATAGCCAAGGGAGTGGGCGGGTTGAAAATACGCGGGTGCGTCACAATGGCCAAAAACTCATGGATGCAGGGCCACGGGACAGCCCAGGGTCTGATCCCCTCTGCCAATCCGGCTAGTTGCTGATAGGCTGCCTCATGCCACGGGGAATCTTCCCGATGCGCGTACACTAAAATGTTGGTATCAACCGCAATCACCCGCCGCGACCTTCATAGGCCCGGTCCCGCAGGGTTTCCCAGGAAACCCCATCCATGTCAGGGTGCAGCCCTTTGCCTTGAAAGGTAGCCTTGCGCAAGCGAAACGCCCCCTTTTGTTGGTGCTCTCCGATAACCCGGCGTAACCCTTCTTCAATGAGAGCTTTCACGGTCGTTTGCTGATTGGCAGCCAGCTTTTTGGCCTCCTTGAGCAGGGACTGGGGCAGGTCGACAGTTGTCTTCATACAGCAAGATGTATCACTCAATATGGGTGTATGTCAAAACATCATAATTGTTCAATATTTCCAAAGTGTTTTTTGATATGGCAGACAGCGCATTGCCATCAAATAGGTGAGCAGTGGCTCCACCAGCTATTTTCATCCCGATCATTTGGGCTCGACCAGTGTGCTGACCACCAGCAGCGGGGTGAAGGAACAAGACCTCGTCTACTATCCCTATGGGGAGACCTATACCAATACTGGCACGGAGTTGGACGACAGCACCGGCCTCTACTTCTACGAAGCCCGCTACTATGACGCGGTCCTCGGTAGGTTTATCTCGGCCGATATTATTGTGCCGAATGCCACCGATCCGCAAACGTTCAACCGCTATACCTATGGCAACAACAATCCCATTCTGTATAACGATCCCACCGGGCACTTTGGGTTCAAATCCATTAAAAAGAGACTCAAAAAAGCGTCGAATTTCATCGAAAAGAAATTAGGTCCTGTTGGATCGGTAATAGCTGGAGTAACCCTACAGTTCAATCCACAATTTATTGCTCTCACTGGAGGCATCTCCTCAATCGCAGGAACTGCGCATTTAACCCAATCCAAAGAAGGACGATACGTCTTAGCTGGAGAAATTATTGTGGCCACGGCAGTCGCTACTTACTATTGTGGCGGATGTGGAGCTGCTCCATATTTACAGGGGGCGTTGGCCGGAGAACTAAGCTTGGGGACAACAGGGGGTCTCAGTGCTGCTAGAAATGGGGGAGATATTAGTAAAGGTGTACTCTTTGGAACTGTAACCGGGGCTGTCGTGGGCGGTCTCTCGGGAGGAACCCTTGCCAAATTCAATGTAATCAATCCAGCTACTGGCGTAGTTAATTTGCCCTCGCTTGGGACTTTCGACACTTTTGTTACAGGCACAACAGTATCTGGCGCATTTTTGGGGGCTGGAAAAGGGGCGACGGAATCCTATGCTGGAGGAAGGGGAAGCTTAGCCTCTATCATTCGTGGGGCCTCAGGCACGGCTCTTCGAGAAGCTGCCTTTGCACCATTTACAAATTTGGGTAGTGGATTTATAAGTGAGAAGATATTCGGAGGATTAGGAAATACAGACTTTTCATTTACCTTTGATACCAATATTCCAATAGAGGTGGCCCCTTGCCGTTATGACAAACCTACACCAGAAAACTCTACATACGAACTGTCCGCTTGACGGGGAAGCTTACACACCGAGCGCACGCCATTACGCCGTCCATGACATTGTCCCGGTGTAGCTTGCTGAAGCAATCCTACATTTATGTCCTTACGTTGGATCGGATGAAACCGGGTGAGGAGCGCTTTTTCACGCGATATTAACACCGTTGACAGGATCAGAGGGGGTTCCTAGAATGACCAGTATGAGCACTATAAACGTTTCTACTTTGGTCTCACCCGACGAGTTAACCCAACGCTGGGCCGAACTTGCTCAGGATGAGCACGCACCTGACTATTATGAACTGACCGAATATGGAGAACTCGTTTTGAGTCCACGAGCTGAAAATGAGCATCAACGAATTTGTTCCTTCCTCGTTCGATACCTCACAGACCAGTTAGGAGGTGAAGCCGTACAAGAATTTGCCGTCCTGACCAAGACCGCCGGCATTCGAGTTCCCGATGTGGTGTGGATGCCTCAAGAACGATGGGACCAACTCCCCCGCAATCCCGTGGTCGAAGCACCGGATGTGGTGGTCGAAGTCCTGTCCCCAGGCAATCGGAAGTCAGAGATGGATCATAAAATCCAGGGCTATCTGCAATCTGGTGTCAAAGAAGTGATCATCATTGGTCTCACAGGCACCATCGAATACATCCGTATGGACGGCCGGCATGCGACGTCCGCATTTCCGCTCCAGCTCTCACTGCCGGCGAAGCTATTCCAATAACTCTGCTCTCCGGCCCCTCTTTTCCAACACCCATTTCAATATGACTGAGGCATCTAGCACCACAATCAAGGTACGCCCCGTCTGTCAAACCGAAATTATTTTTGTGGAACTCTCTGAGCTTGAAAACTCGAAAGCGTTATTTGACTTTCGTCCCTGGTGGGGCGTCGTCGGGGAGGAAAAGTAGACTGACCACGTCTTTGTCACCCGCGGCCAGGACCATCCCTTAGGTTTTCTCCGGGCTTGCATTTTAGTATGAATGATGATATGTATTTTAATATGAATAAGGAACCCCAAGTGCGAAGGGTAACGGCCAATCTGCCAGCTTCCCTCCTGAAAGAAGCCTGCCAGGTTTCGGGGACTGGCATTACGGAAACCTTGGTGGAAGGGTTAACCTTAATCAAACGACGAGCGGCCGCTGGAAAAGCTGCCAAGCTGCGAGGACGGTTAAATTTATCGATCGACCTTGAGACCTCCCGTGAGCGCCCTCGTCGTTGATACCTCCAGCTGGGTCTCGTATTTCTCCTCCTCCGGTCCTTCGGTCATTGACGAAGCCCTGGCTGAAGGCCGCGTGTTTCTTCCTCCTGTCGTGGTCGCAGAATTAGTGAGCGGCCGACTGACCTTTCGCCAGCGAGCTGACCTGGAGTCGTTTTTGTCTGATCTTCCCCTTTGCGCTGTTGATTTCGAACATTGGTTGCGTGTGGGGGCTTTACGGGCACAGTTATCTTCTGTGGGAATCTCCGTCTCTACCCCCGATGCACACATCGCTCAATGTGCTCTTGATCTGCACTGTGATTTGTTGAGTGACGATGGGATTTTCTTGAAAATAGCCAAGAAGACGGCACTCAAACTCCTGGGTGGGTAATAACTATTTCTTACAGAGATCAGAAAGACAAGAGGGATATTTTTTGCCTGGTTGGTTTATTTCACTTTGGTTCCTGGTGGGGCATCGTCGGGGAGAAAGAGCAGGCTGACGACTTCTTTGTCACCCGCGGCCAGGACCATGCCTTGTGATTCCACACCCATCAGCTTGGCCGGCCTGAGGTTGGCTACGACGACAATCGTGCGGCCGGGAAGCTCTTCGGGTTGGTATTTTTTTCCGATCCCTGCCACAATCTGACGCTGCTCCGTTCCCAGGTCCACTTGTAGCTTGAGGAGCTTGTCCGATTTGGGGACCCGCTCGGCCTGCAGAATTTTCGCCACCTTGAGTTGAACCTTCATGAAATCTTCGATGCCGATTTGATCGGCTGATGGAAGACCTGTTTCGGCTCCTGACGGTTTTGCACTGGGTTTTTTTTCTGAGATTGTTTTTGAAGTGGGCGCGGTTGATGCAGCCGACGAATCCGTTGCCTGATCGGTTGGCTTCTTCGGAAGATTCTTTGGGAACAAGGAAGTTCCCTTCGTGGTCTCCCCTGTATAGGCATAGTCTCCCCAGGTTGGGAAATTGGCTAATAAGGCCTGATCGAAGGACACGGTCAATCCCAACCGTGACCGCATGGCCTCGGCAGTATTAGGAATAAAGGGATAGACGGCCAGTGTCAGAAACCGTAAGACCTCTGCCAAGTAAAACAAGACGGTCTTGAGCCTTGCGTCCTGCGCGGGGTCTTTGGCCAGTGTCCATGGGGCCGTTTTATCGATGTATTGATTGGCCAACTGCACCAATCCCCATATGGTTTCCAGTGCCCGGTTGAACTCCAGGTTGCCGAGGTGCTTATCGAGCGTCCCGAACAGATTGGACGCGGTCTGAGCTAGTTCCCGATCCAGGTCGGTCTGAGATTGGAGGTCCATGGCCGGTACACGGCCGTTGGAAAAATTTCCCAGCATGGTCAAGGAACGGGACACCAGATTGCCCAGGTCGTTGGCCAGCTCAGCGTTGTATCGGCTTTCAAAGGCCGAGTGGGAGAAGTCGCCATCCTGTCCGAACGGCACTTCCCGCAGCAGAAAATATCGAAAAGCATCCACACCAAACTGCTCGACCATGGCGTTGGGATCCACGACGTTGCCACGGCTTTTCGACATTTTCTCGCCATCCACCGTCCACCAGCCATGCGCAAAAATCGATTCGGGAAGGGGACGTTCCATGCCCATTAACATGGTGGACCAATAGACGGCGTGAGTCGTCAAAATATCTTTCCCCACCAAATGTACGGAGGCAGGCCAGAATTTTTGGGCATCGGCTGTGGGGCCGAGATATTCCAAAGCAGAAAGATAATTTACGAGCGCATCAAACCACACATAGGTCACACAGTCCCGGTCAAAGGGTAACTCCACCCCCCAAGCCAACCTGGATTTCGGGCGTGAGATAGACAGATCCTCCAAGGGCTTTTGCAGGAATCCCAGCACTTCATTGCGGCGGGATTCCGGTCTGATAAAACCGGGATGAGACTTGATATGGTCGATGAGGGGTTGTTGATAGCGGCTCATCCGGAAGAAGTAATTCCGCTCACTGACCTGCTCGACCGGGCGGCGGCAGTCCGGGCATTGGCCGTTTTCCACATCTTTTTCCGTCCAGAACCGTTCATCAAAGGTGCAATACCAGCCGGTGTATTCGGCCTGATAAATCAGGTCTTTGTCGTACAGGCTTTGAAGGCATCGTTGCACGATCGCCTGGTGGGGTTTATCCGTCGTGCGGATGAAGGCATCCTGAGAAATGTTGAGGGTGGCCCAAAGATTCTTGAACGCCGGCATGAGCCGGTCGCAATGGGCTTGAGGATCGATGCCGGCCTTGGCGGCCGCTTGCTGAACTTTTTGCCCGTGTTCATCCAGGCCCGTCAGGAAGAACACGTCATATCCCCGGGTTCGATAGAACCGGGCCAGCACATCGGCAGCAATCGTCGTATAGGCGTGGCCGATGTGAGGCACATCGTTGACATAGTAAATGGGGGTCGTGACATAAAATGTGTGTGACATGAACAACAACATCCTTCTGGGATTGTGGGTTGATAACTAACGGATCATGGCGAAATGATCGGATGTCCGACTGAGGTTGTTCGTTCAGGCTTTCTGAAGGGCACTGCTGCCCACATGATCCTGAAGGTGAAAGAAAAACTGCTCCAGGCCGATTTGCATATTGAAATTGCGTTGTTGGCTTCGTTCCAGTTTTTCCAGCTCATTCAGGCGGTCCAACAGATCCGGCAGATCAATGGATTCACTCAGACGAAGCAGGGCAGGCGTCTGATCAGGAAACAAGGGTGACCGATGGTCCCTGTTGAGATGCATCAGGAGCAATTCACGGATGCCCAGCTGGAACCAACGGATGGCCTCTTGCACCTGATCGGATTTCACCAGATCCTCACACATGTCCATGATGGTGGAAGGGGATTTGGGAAGATCGCCAAATAATAAGGCCCAATATTGTCTGAGTTGGACGCGCAGATCCTCAGGGGTAATTTGGAGTGCCTTTCCCAGCCGTCCCTCCGAATACGAGGCGATTAACTGAATGTCGTTCTGGTTGAGTTTTGTGCGGGTGCTCAAAAACTCACAGGTCCCGGCATTGGAAAGTGGAGAGAACTTCGTTGTCATGCATCTGGAGCGGATCGTGGCCAACATGTGTTCGGGTCGGCTGGAGGTCAGAAGAAACACGCAATGGTCCGGCGGGTCTTCCAGGGTTTTCAGCAATGCGTTAGCTGCCTCCGTTGTCATGGTGTCGGCATGGTCAATGATGCAGATTTTCCGCGTCGCCACCAAAGGGCGATAGATCACGAAATGTTCCAATGCGCGAATTTGATCGATTTTTATTTTAGGATTCTGTTTTTGTTCATCCTCGGCGCTGATCACCAGAAAGTCAGGGTGAGTCCCTTGTGCAACCTGATGGCAGGACCGGCATTCCCCGCAGGCATCCGGCATGGGATCATCAAGCGGTCGTTCGCAATGCAGAAATTTTGACAAGGCCACGGCCACCAGGCGCTTCCCGATGGCTTCCTCCCCATGGAACAGGTAGGCGTGCCCCAGATGATTGCTGGCCACCGCGTTTTGCAGCCACCGGATCGGCCGCTGATGACCCTGAATTTCGCGAAAGGTCATGACCGTGGTCTCCTGGGTTTGGTTGCCTGGCCTATAATCGTGACTGGTCTTTTCCTTCTCGTGGAATGGGGCTTGGGGACGACCGGTTGAATGTGCCGGATAATTTCCTCGGCTAATTGGTCCGGGGATTGTTGGGCATCCAGTTTTCGCCAGCGCCCGGCATCCTGTCTGGCCAGAGTTACAAATCCACGGCGAACGCGTTCATGAAATTTCAGTGATTCCTGGTCCATACGGTTTTGGTCGGATGCCTTTTTTCTCCGGCGTAATCCTTCTTTCACCGGGAGGTCCAGTAAAAAGGTTAAGGTTGGCCGGATTCCCCCGGTGGCAAAGTCGTTGAATCGGGTTAAGTCCTGTCGGTTCAGCCCACGTCCAAAGCCCTGGTAGGCCAGTGTGGAATCAAAAAACCGGTCGCACAACACAATCATGCCTTTTTCGAGTGCAGGGACAATTGTATGGGTGACATGTTGAGAGCGGGCTGCCAGCACTAAGGCGGCTTCGCAGGCCGGGGTGATGGTTTCCCGTTTTTTGTGGGGTACCTGACGAGCCAGAAGCAGGTTACGAATGGCTTCGGCGATGGGGGTTCCACCGGGTTCCCTGGTAATGAGCACGGATTGGCCATGGGTTTGCAGCCATTGGGCCAAGTGCCGGCATTGTGTGGTTTTTCCAGATCCCTCAGGGCCTTCAAAGGTGATAAAGAGGCCAGGGTAGGTCGGTGGTTTTTTTTGTTGGCTGGAATGTGAGGGCATCATGATAATTTCCAGGGGTGATCCTAGTCTAAGTTGTTGAAATTCGCAAGAAAAGCCTTGCAGGGTCAAGTGGTTGGTTGTAAGATGCCACAGGGCCTTTTTGTCAGTCTCTTACGGTACGCCCTCTGCGTGCCCATACGGTCGGGTAGACCTGTCCTTTATGAACTCCCTGCATGCCTCCCTGAAACGGTATTTTCTCACGGGGTTGTTAGTGATCACCCCGATTTGGGGAACCGTATTGATTTTAAAGACGCTGTTCGTGACTGTGGATAGTATCCTTGGCACGGCGTTGGCGGATGTAGTCCTCCCTGATTATTATTTCCCCGGATTAGGCATTTTGACGCTGGTGTTATTGATCTTTTTGACCGGAATCCTGGCGACCAACTTTCTTGGCCGACGGATGGTCATCCGTTGGGAGGAGTTTTTGGATCGGGTTCCCATCGTTCGTGGGATTTATGCCACATTGAAATCCATGATGGATATCTTGTCTTTTAAACAACGGGAAAAATATGACAAGGTGGTCATGATCCAGTTTCCCAAGGATGGTCATTATTGCCTAGCTTTTGTAACCGGTGAGACCAGGGAAGAGGTGCAAGTCCTGGCCCCTGAACCCCTGGTGCATGTGTTTGTCCCTACTTCACCGAATCCAACCTCAGGCTACTTTCTTCTCGTCCCTGAACGAGAAATTGTCCCGGTGGATATGGGTGTGGAGGAAGCCATGAAGCTCATTGTTTCCGGCGGCTTTTATTCGCCTCCTGAGAAACCTTCAGGCATTGAAATTGCGTCCAGTAAAGGTAAAATACCTTCCAAAGAACCCCAGAAGGTATCAACAACCTAAGTTGATGTGTGAATCTCTCTAGAAAACCTCTTCCTTTGATTAACAGCCAACCAATCACATCAGCCATTATTCTGGCAGCGGGGCAAGGGACGCGGATGAAATCCAGTCTGCCGAAAGTCCTTCATTGTGTCGCCGGTCGTCCCATGGTGTGGTATGCCGCTTCCCTGGCACGAACGGTATCAAGTGGTCTTGTGGCTATCGTCGTGGGGCATGGTGCGGATCGAGTCAAATCATACCTGAATGAAAAAAAAGCCGAGTGGGACCCTTTTCAGATTGTGGATCAGGCCCAGCAGTTAGGCACGGGTCATGCCGTCCTTCAGGCCTTTCCGGCAGTTTCCCAATCACATGGAGCAGGCCGTCATCAAGTCTTGATTCTCAATGGAGACACCCCGTTGCTGACCGAGGAGACCTTGTCATCTCTACTGGCATATCATCAAGCCGAATCGGCTACCTTGACCCTCCTGACAACGGAATTAGCTGATCCGGGAGGCTATGGCCGTGTGGTTCGAGGGCAGGAGGGGAATGTTCAGCGAGTGGTGGAAGACCGGGATGCGTCACAAAGGGAAAAGGCTATTCGTGAAATTAACGTAGGGACGTATGTGGTGGAGCAAGAGTTTTTGGGACAGGCCCTGTCCCAGCTTCGTCCTCAAAATGCTCAGGGAGAGTATTATCTGACGGATATCATCGAACAGGCTGTTCAACAAGGGAAAAAAGTCGTCGGGTTTTCCACGTCCGACCCGTTGGAAACGACGGGAATTAATACCCGTATTCACCTGGCGATGGCGGAAAAGGTCATGCGGGGACGGATTAATGAGCGGCATCTGTTGCGGGGTGTGACCATGATGGATCCCGATCGTGTCCTGATCGATGACGGCGTGGAAATTGGGCGAGATACGATCCTGTACCCTGGTGTGATCCTGGAAGGGCATACGCACATTGGGGATTCCTGTGTGATCCAAGCCAACACCCATATGACAGATACCGTTTTGGGCCGGTCCGTTGTTGTCCGGGATGCCTGTGTCTTGCAAGGGGTCCTGGTAGAAGATGAGGTCGTGATCGGTCCATTTGCGCATCTTCGTCCCGGCAGTCGGATACAGAAAAAAGCCAAGGTCGGAAATTTCGTGGAACTGAAGCAGACCGAAGTGGGAGAAGGATCCAAGGTGAATCATCTGAGTTATCTGGGCGATACGGTGATCGGGAAAAATGTGAATGTGGGAGCCGGGACGATTACTTGCAACTACGATGGGTTTCGAAAAGAACGAACGACGATTGAGGACGATGTGTTTATTGGCAGTGACGTGCAGCTTATTGCGCCCGTGACGATCGGGAAAGGTGCCTTGGTGGCTGCCGGAACGACGGTCACCGAAGATGTCCCTCCCGATGCGCTTGGAATTGCCCGGGTTCAACAGGTTAATCGGGAGGGTACTGCCGCCCGCCGACGGGTCTTATTGAAAGCTCAGAGTAAGGCAAAACAGGAGAAGAATCCTCCCGGGGAGTCGTGTTCCCCTTCGAATAATTCAGAAGGCGAGTCCTGAAGAAATTTTACCGTGCTTTTATCTATTCATTGGGGATCATTGTCCTTTTCCGCAGGGTAAAGTTTTTCCATGAATAGACCGAAACTGACACTACCTCCTCATAATACGCAAGAATATTGATCACGTATCATCCACCGTTCATGATGCCAAGGAATAACTTATGTGTGGGATTATTGGATATATAGGGTCTGAATGTGCTACGCCGATCCTCCTGTCCGGGCTGAAACGGCTGGAGTATCGGGGGTACGATTCAGCCGGGATTGCCATTTTGCACAATGGAGAATTGAATATCCGGCGAAGTGTCGGAAAACTTCATAACTTGGAAACCATGTTGCAAAATGGGTCGTCTCAAGGACTGATGGGCATTGGCCATACTCGATGGGCTACTCACGGTCGTCCTTCCGAACAAAATGCCCATCCTCATCGGTCAGGAGATATCGTCCTGGTTCATAACGGCATCATCGAGAACTTTCTGACATTAAAACACCGGCTGGAGACGGAAGGTTATCGATTTGAATCTGAGACGGATACGGAAGTTATCGCCCATTTGGTGTCCTCTATCGTCAAACGGGGAGTGAACCTCGTGGAGGCGGTTCGTCTCGTCAGTCTCGAATTGCATGGCAGCTATGCCCTTGCCATCATGAGTGTGAGTGAGCCTGAACGCATTGTCGTCAGCCGATCGGGATGCCCTTTAGTGGTTGGGCGAAATGGACACGGCACTTTTTTAGCGTCCGATGTGACCCCGCTTTTGTCCTATACCCGGGACGTGACGTTTCTGGACGATGGGGATATCGGCGTATTACAAGGATCAGATATCACCATCATGGGGCCCGATGGTGGCGTGAAAGCCAGGACGGTCGTCACGATTGATTGGGATGCCGAAGCGGCCGAAAAAGGCGGTTTCCCCGACTTTATGATCAAGGAAATCCACGAGCAACCGCAAGTGATTTCGGATACGCTTCGGGGGAGATTTAACTATGAGTTGGGGGAAGCCGATCTTCCCGATTTGGCGATGTCCAATGAAGAACTCATTAATGCGAGACGCATCTGGATCGTCGCCTGTGGCACGTCGTGGCATTCCGGATTGGTCGGCAAATATCTCTTTGAAGAAATGCTTCATCGTCCCGTGCAAGTCGATATCGGTTCGGAATTTCGCTATCGCCAACCGATGATACAAAAGGACGATTTATTTATTGCCATTTCCCAATCCGGTGAAACGGCCGATACTTTGGCAGCCGCCAGAGAGGCCAAACGCTTGGGAGCACGCGTTTTGGCCATTGTGAATGTCGTGGGCAGTACGTTGGCGCGGGAGGCGGATGGCATCATTTTCACCCGTTGCGGACCGGAAATCAGCGTGGCATCGACCAAGGCGTTCACCGGGCAAGTCATTGCCCTCTATCTGTTGGCTTTGCACGTGGGGCGCGTGAGAAAGGTATTGAGCCCCGAAGAGGGGCGGTGGTGGCTGGATCATTTTCTTCTGCTTCCGGGAAATGTCGAGCAGATTCTTAAGCGGGAAGAAGCGATTCAAACGATTGCCGCACAATATTATCAAAAGCGAAATTTTCTCTATTTGGGCCGTGGGATCAATTATCCCATTGCCTTAGAGGGCGCCCTCAAGCTGAAAGAAATTTCCTATATCCACGCAGAAGGCTATGCCGCGGGGGAAATGAAACATGGCCCCATTGCGTTGATCGATGAGGAGATGCCGGTGGTGGTATTGTCTCCCAAGGATCGGCTGTACGATAAAAGCGTGAACAATTTAATGGAGGTGCGCGCCAGAAGTGCCCCGGTGATCGCTTTTGTGACCGAGGGTGACCGGCAGCTCGATCGACTGGCGGATCATGTGTTCTCCATCCCTGAAGTCCACCCGTTACTCACGCCGATTCTTTTTGCGGTGGCCTTGCAATTGTTGGCCTATCATGTGGCCGTCAAGCGAGGACTTGATGTGGATAAGCCTCGTAATTTGGCCAAAAGTGTGACCGTCGAGTAACAGGGATTCTTACCGAATTTAGTGTAGTGGTGTCGTGAACGTTCCTATCGCCATCGCTCTGTCCCTTGAAATGATTCCATGGGTTCACCAATCCGGTCTTCTGATCGTGAGATGAAATAACATGGCTCGCCATATGATGATCATAACCGGCGGAGCCGGGTTCATTGGGGCCAATTTTGTCCGGATGGCACTCAAGAGGCCTGATGCCCATGTGATTGTCATTGACAAGCTGACCTATGCGGGTCATCGCGAAAACCTGGATGGGTTGTGGGAACATCCCCGTCTGGAATTTATTCATGGTGATATTGCCGATGTCGAAACCATGGGGCAGGTGATGGAAACCTATCAGCCTCGTTGGGTCATCAATTTTGCGGCAGAATCCCACGTCGATCGTTCCATTGATGACCCCTTTCCCTTTATCCATACCAATGTGACCGGCACACTGGTGCTGTTGGAAGCAGCCAAGCAAATGGTGAAGCGGGATCAGTCTGCTCGTCACGCAAACTTTCGATTCCTACATGTTTCCACTGATGAAGTGTATGGTGCCTTGGGAGCGACCGGGTCCTTTCACGAGGAGACTCCCTATGCGCCCAATTCTCCCTATGCGGCGTCAAAGGCCGGGGCGGATCATTTTGTTCGAGCCTATTGTCATACCTATGGACTCCCCACACTCATAACCAACTGTTCGAATAATTATGGGCCCTATCAGTTTCCAGAAAAATTAATTCCCTTGACTGTGCTCAATGCGCTGGATGGAAAGCCGCTCCCCATATATGGCCGTGGAACGAATGTTCGCGATTGGCTGTTTGTGGAAGATCATTGCGAGGGGCTGTTACGGGTCTTGGAAAAAGGGCAGCCTGGGAAAAAATATAACTTGGGAGGGCAATCCGAACGAACGAACGTGGCTGTGGTCGATCATATCTGTGATATCCTGGACGAAATCGTCCCCTGTCCGGACAATCCGATGGTTGCTCCTTTGGGCATTACCAGGTATGCGGAGTTGAAAACCTTTGTGCAAGATCGACCCGGTCATGATTTTCGGTATGCGATTGATTCCTCAAAGATTCAGCGGGAGCTGGGTTGGAGCCCGCGTCATTCCTTTTCGTCGGGAATCCGTCACACGGTGGAATGGTATGTGACCAATCGCCGTTGGTGTGATTTGGTGACTCAGAATGTCTATCAACGTGAGCGGTTAGGCCTGGAAGCGCCCAAGTTGAGTTCGTAGGAACTGGCAATCGGTCTTTTTAGGTGAAGGAAAGAATTTTCCTGCAGGGAGTTTTGTAGGATCATGAAGGGAATTATTTTAGCCGGCGGATCGGGGACTCGTTTATACCCGCTTGCCAAAGCGGTCAGTAAGCAACTCATGCCGGTTTTTGACAAACCCATGATTTATTATCCCCTGACCGTGTTGATGCTGGCTGGAATTCAGGACATTCTCGTCATTACGACTCCTTATGAGCAGGACGGATTCATTCGGTTGCTCGGGGATGGAAGCCAGTTTGGTTTGTCCATTCACTATGCTGTTCAACCGCAGCCGGAGGGGATTGCCCAAGCTTTTCTTTTGGGCCGGGATTTCATTGGCACCGATCGGGTCGCTCTTGTTCTAGGCGATAATATTTTCTATGGACATGGCCTGTCGATCTACTTAAAAGATGCGGCTTCCCATGAAACCGGGGCACAGGTGTTTGCCTACCAGGTTCGGGATCCGCAACGCTATGGTGTGGTTACATTTGATGATTCCGGACAGGCCTCCAGTCTGGAGGAAAAACCGGTGCATCCGAAATCACCCTATGCGGTGACCGGGCTCTACTTTTACGACAATAAAGTTGTGGAGATGGCGAGAGATTTGAAGCCCTCGGCCAGGGGAGAATTGGAAATTACCGATATCAATCGGCGGTATTTACATGAAGGGTTATTACGGGTGCAGGTCTTGGGACGAGGTATTGCCTGGCTGGACACCGGCACCCATGAGTCGCTGTTGCAAGCGGCTCATTTTATTCAGGTCCTTCAGGAGCGACAGGGACTGATGGTCTCCTGTCCGGAGGAAATTGCCTATAAGATGGGGTACATTCAGGCGGAAGCGGTTCGCCAAATGGCTCATGACATGAAACATAACAGTTACGGACAATATCTCCTCCACCTCGTGAATGGGGATTGACGGTAACGCCGGATGAATTTTTTGACGACAACCTTACCGGGGGTTCTGGTTATTGAGCCTGATGTGTATCAGGACCCACGCGGGTGGTTTCTCGAAACGTATCATGTGACGAAATATCAGGAAGGGGGAATTCCCGAAGTTTTTGTTCAGGACAATTGTTCTTCTTCGATTAAGAACACGCTTCGCGGCTTACATAGTCAGGTCGTTCGTCCTCAAGGAAAGTTGATTCGGGTTGTTCGGGGAGTGATTTTCGATGTGGCCGTGGATATCAGGCGAGGTTCACCAACGTTTCTTTCCTGGGTCGGTGTGGAATTGAATGAGGCACAATTTCGGCAAATTTATATTCCGACAGGCTTTGCCCATGGTTTTTGTGTGCTGAGTGAAGTTGCGGAAGTGGAATATAAATGCACAGATTTTTACCACCCACAAGGAGAAGTGACGCTTCGATGGAATGATCCGGCCATTGGAGTGCAATGGCCGGTGACTTCACCCCTTCTCTCTGAAAAAGATGCAGGAGCCCTATCCGTAGCTGAACTGATGAATCAATTACCGCAACTGGAACGCTGTTGACCATGAGGATTTTGCTCCTGGGGGCCCAAGGACAATTGGGGCAGGCTCTCCGGCATCTATGGGCCGGATCAGAGGTGACCGCATGGGACATGACAGACTTGGATATCACGCACCTGGAGCCGGTTCGGAAAGCGATAGGTCAGCTGCAACCTCACATGGTCGTCAATACAGCAGCCTATACCCGGGTGGATGATGCTGAAACGGACATTGATGCCGCATTTCGCGTGAATGCCATGGGTCCGAGGAATCTGGCATTGGCCACCGCTGAGATTGGGGTATCCCTGCTGCATGTGTCTACGGACTATGTATTCGATGGACAAGCCTCCCGGCCATACCATGAATTTGATCGGCCCAATCCTCTTTCGGTATATGGTTGCAGTAAGTTGGCCGGGGAAGAAGCCGTGCGGCTGGCGAATCCCAAGCATTTTATTGTCCGGACCGCCTGGCTGTACCATACGCTCGGAAAAAATTTCCCCGTTACCATTTGCGGGCTGGGTCGAAAGGGTGATGTCCGGGTCGTCAATGATCAATTTGGGTCGCCGACCTATGCCCCGCATCTGGCTCAGGCCATTGACGGGCTTCTTGACTCGAAGGCCTATGGAACCTATCACATGGCGGGTAGCGGCGGGACCAGTTGGTATGAATTCACCTGCCTATTATTTAAGGTCGTGGGGATTCAGTCCACCATTACGCCAGTCAATACGGCACAGTTTCCTCGACCGGCCCAGCGCCCACCCTATGCAGTTCTGACCACGTTGCAAGACCCACGGATTCTCCTTCCTCCCTGGGAGCACGGCGTGCAAGCGTTTGCCAAGGATTGGCAGAAATAGAACCGTTTCCATTCACCTTAGATAGCAAAAAATGAAGAGCTAGGAGTCTTATGGGATATTTTGAAGCAGTTTTTCTCGCCGTGCTCCAAGGGCTGACGGAATTTTTGCCGGTATCTTCCTCCGGACATTTGGTGTTGGCCCAACAGTGGTTCGGGCATTTCAGCGAAACCAATTTGTTGTATGACATTATGTTACATCTGGCCACCGTGACAGCCATTCTGGTGTATTTTCGTCATGATTTGTTCACTCTGGCTTGTGGGTATCTCGGTTGGGAAACCAAAGAGGGTAGTTTGTTTCGTGGGGTGGAACGTCAGACCATTCATTATGTCATTCTCGCGAGTTTCCCCACCGCCTTTATCGGATTGGGAATCGAATCCCTTGGTATCGATACTCTGGCGCAACCGTCACTCGTGGCGGTCATGTTACTTATTACGGGAGTCATTTTATGGGTGGGGCGGGGTCGACACAGTGTGAAACCCATGAAGGAGATGAGTGTTCGAGACGCGTTGATCATAGGTGCCGTGCAAGGCATCGCCGTATTTCCGGGTATTTCGCGGTCAGGATCGACTATTGCCACTGGCGTCTTGCTGGGGTTGGACCGGGAGTTATCCGCACGATTTTCTTTACTGATCTCGATGCCGGCGATTGTGGGTGCGTCGATTTTGGAAATAGGAAAGGTCATGGATCAAGTGAAGGAACCGCTTGGCTTGTATTTCACCGGGATGGTCGTGGCGGCCCTGGTCGGGTACGGGTCAATTTCGCTTATTATTAAGTTGGTCAGACAGGATCACTTTCATCTCTTTTCGTATTATCTCTGGCCTCTTGGTTTGAGCTTGTTGCTTTGGGGATACTTCCATTAAAAGGGATCACGCGAATATCCTTTAGCCGTAGAATCGGCCTATCTTTGCCTTTCTCTACTCGTCCTCTTCCTGCTCTTTCTTGGTTCGGCGCGCGAGTCCACTGTCGATGGCTGCTTGGGCGACGGCCTTGGCGATTTTGGGAACGACCTGTTTGTCAAAGACACTGGGAATGATGTATTCCTCGCTCAAGGAAGAACTGGGGACCATTTTTGACAAGGCTTCCGCAGCTGCGAGCAGCATTGTTTCACTGATAGCTTTGGCCTGCACATCCAATGCGCCTCGAAAGATGCCGGGAAAAGCCAGGAGGTTATTGCATTGGTTGGGGTAATCGGATCGGCCACTGGCATATACCCGGCAATAGGGGATAGCCGCTTCCGGGGTAATCTCCGGATCCGGGTTGGAAAGGGCAAAGACGATGGGGTCATTCGCCATCAGGGCGAGGTCTTCGGGTTTGAGGACATTGGCGGTGGATAGGCCAATAACGACGTGCGCTCCCGTTAACGCATCCTGAAGCGTTCCGGTCGGGTGTTCGTATTGAATCAGTTCACGGAGATTGTGACGAAAGGCTGAGAGTTCTTCAAACGGGCGATCCAAGACCAACCCGTTTTTATCGCACCCCTTGAGATGTGTGACGCCGGCTCCCAAGAGTAATTCGGCGCAGGCGGTGCCGGCGGCACCTAAGCCGATGATGACCACGGTAACTTCCTGGATGGGGCGACGAGTGACTTTCAGAGCATTCAATAACGCGCCCAAAATGACTACTGCAGTTCCATGTTGATCGTCGTGCATGACGGGAATATCCAACTCGGCTTGGAGGCGTCGTTCAATCTCAAAACATCGAGGGGCACTGATGTCCTCCAGATTGATGGCACCGAATGTGGGTGCAATGGCCCGGATTGTCCGAATGATGTCCTCCGGATCTTGCGTATCCAAGCACAGAGGCCAGGCATCGATGCCGGCAAATTGATGCAGCAGCATGGCTTTGCCTTCCATGACCGGCATGGCTGCCAACGGTCCGAGGTTACCCAATCCCAGGATTGCAGATCCATCCGTCACCACGGCTAAGCTATTGCTCTTTGTGGTGAAGGTGTAAGCTTTGTGTGGTTCCTGGGCAATGGCTTTGACCACTCGCCCCACTCCGGGGGTGTAGACCATTGACAGCATATTGCGTGTTTTTACAGGGAATTTACTTTCCACCCGGATTTTTCCGCCTAAATGCATCAGGAAAATCCTATCTGACGATGCGACCACGCGGACGTCAGAAAGATTATTTAAGTGTTTGAGGACGCGTTCTCCATGTTCTTCACTCTGCACATCCAATGTCATGTCCCGGACCACTTTTGTGCGGGTGGCCGATACAATATCCACGGCCCCGATACTGGCGCCTTCTTCGGCAATGGCCGTGGCCAGTTGTGCAAAGACTCCAGGACGCTGCGTCAGCTCAAGTCTCACGGTCATTCGATAATTCGAATAGGGACCGATGTCCTGAGAAGCGCTACGGCTATCACGATTCCGTTTGAAGAAATTCCACACTCTTCGTTCCTCGCAAGAGATTCACTCAGATTGGACCTCTAAACATTGTAACGAATTATTGATGTTAGGTGGAGAGCCAGGGAAAGGAACCCTGAAGACGAAAAATGGTAAAGAAGCGGATCAGGTCGAATCCTTGCCCGGCCGATGGACGGGTGTTGGGTTTGGGGACACGATGGGAGGAAGATGACTGTATTCCGGGCTGGCCCTAATCGTCGTGGTGTGGGAGGATTCCGTTCAGGAAGGGAGCCATGGTTATTGGAGGGGTAAAGGCCGGTCGTTCCAGACAATGGGAAGTGAAAGGAAACGGATCACTTTGGCTGGGTCTTTCTATGAATGCTGCGGACAATTGACAGGTAAATGATATGACGGATCAAGATGACACGCGTGCGCTGTCTTCTCCTTCAGCTTTTTCTCCAGTTATCACCATTTTCAGTCTAATGATTTGCCTGGCGGGATTGGGGGTGATCCTCTGGAGCACCTCCCTATCCGAGGCTCCTTTGTTGGACTCTTCGAGTAGCCGAAACCTGGAACGTCTGGCCAGTCGCGTCTTGTCTTTTGACGCCTATACGAATCGTCTTTCCTCATTTGAGCAGTTTATCTATCGCCTGGGAACGGAAGAGTTGAAGACCCAGGAGGATATTCTCAGGTGGTACCGTGAGCTGTTCTCCCACGTTCCTCAGACCCTGGATGGAGTGTATCTGGGGATTTTGTTAGGAGAGTTTCAGAGTCCGTCTGTCCTGAGTTCGTTCCTGAAAGAAAATCCGGTGGACAGTGAACCCGCCACTGTTCTGTACAAGGCTTTAGATGCGGCCTATCTTGGTGAAACTCATTTCCTGGATGTGCAGGAGCTGCAAGCCAGGCTCGCTGAAGTGATGCCCGGCAATTGGTTCTATTTTCAATTGGCCCAACGTTTGGCGGAACGAGCAGGAGATGATTCCCTGCAAATTTCATTGGCAACTCAGCTCAATGATGAGACTCTTCCGTTCTTATGGAAATGGCGGGTAGGGTTGGCCGTTGAATTGGCCATTCTTGGGCTTGGAACGATGTGTCTGATTCTATGGATGAGATCTCAGTCGTCTCACATCGGAATCCCCTTTCCTTTTTGGACATTTGGGGACGGGATGGCGGTGTTGGTCAGGGGGGGAGCTCTGACGGTGGGGGTGTTGGGGGCCGTCGCCCTATGGCCCGGAGGAGCTGACGTTCTCATGGAATATGGAACTCTTCTCCTCTATCTGCCAATTGTGCTGATGGCCTATGGCCTTCTCTTCCGAACCCGACAATTATCCTTCAATCAGGTATTTGGGTGGTGGCCCTTCCTGACGCAATTACAGGCGACGTTTCCGGTTGCACTGGGGGTGCTGGGCTTAGGAATGCTTGGTGATTGGGGAATTATGATTCTGGGAGATTATCTGGGATATACCGTTCACTGGACGGAATGGTTTGTCCCTGAGCTGGTGTGGGGAAGTCCCATACAAGTCATGAAAACCCTGGTGGAATTCGTCATTGTGGCTCCCTTGTTCGAAGAGATCATTTTTCGTGGACTCCTCATTCCGACACTCTATGTGAGATTTGGCGGGTATGCGGCCATCTTTGGAAGCGGACTCCTTTTTGCGCTGGCTCATGGGTATGGGTTGCTGGCGTTTTTGACCGTCCTCTGGAGTGGATGGCTGTGGGGCTGGGCCTATTATCGGACTGGAAGTCTTGTGCCCGGGATGGTGGCACATGCCATCAATAACAGCCTGGTCGTGTTTTCCCTCTTGGCGTTTTTCAGATAATCCGGGACTAAATCTTTTCCTTTAACTGCCGTATTTATACAGAATTTGTTCTCCGTCAGAGAGCCACTCTCTTTACCACTACTCCGAATTGGGTGACTCCAATCGGTCTAAGGCCTGGTATAGATCCGGAAAACGAAACGTATAGTCCAATTCCATCAGAAGTTTGCGATTGTCAATATGTTTCCCCTGGTCGGTAGGATGGGTCAACGGGGGAATGGTGATCTGCCATTTATTTTCGGCATAGGTACAAATGTCACTCCAGGGGCGAGGGGTTCCATCACTCGCGACATAGGTACTGCCCTCTGGTGCGTGTGTGAGAGCCTTCAAACAGATTCCGACGGCATCTTCCACATGCAGCAGGTTCACAAGGCGGGCCGTATTCCGAATTTTTCCCTTTCTGATCCAATCCAACACGTTTCGGCCAGGGCCGTATAGGCCTGCCAGACGGATGACGATTGCTCCAGCCGTCGTCCTAAGGTATTCCTCCCCTTGGACTCTCGGGATTTGGGCGTTGGGCTCCTGGTTTTCTGTGACGACTTTTCCTTCCGACGGATAGGCTGAGGTACTGCCCAAGACAATCATACGGACCGGAGGATGGGACAGGGAAGCCATAAATTTCCGTACGAGGGTTAAGGGACAGGCAGGAAAACACCAGATGATATGTATGGGAGAGGGAAGCACACTCCAGGTTTCTGGACGGAGCAGGTCAAATGTAAGCCGGTACTTGGAGGGAATTTCCAAAAGGTGCTCATGGGGCTGGCGACTCGTACAGAAGACCCGCCAGCCTTCCGCCATCGCACGGTAGAAGAGTACCTTTCCCGCATAGCCTCCGCCCAGAATGACCAAAGGATCTTGTTTTGATGAGCTGAACGGAGGCAGCGGAGAGCCGATTAGCACAGTAATCAAGAAGAATGAGAAAAGGAGTCTCGTGAAACGTGAGTCCCGTTAAGATTTGGTGTCTACCATATAATTCTGGGCATAACGCACGTAATTCTGTGCCGAGTCTTTAATCCATTGGAACTCTGTTTCCGACAAAGCACGTTTGATTCTGGCCGGAGATCCGACCACCAAACTTTTTGAGGGGATGTGTTGCTTCCCGGTTACCAAGGCTCCGGCGCCAATGATGCAATCTTCTTCAATGATCACGCCATCCATGATGACGGCCCCCATTCCGACGAGCACTCGGTTCTGAATAGTACAGCCATGGAGGATTACGTGGTGCCCTATCGTAATGTCATCTCCCAGCGTCAAAGAATAGGTATCATGCGTGACGTGGAGGAGGGATAAATCTTGAATGTTGGTTCGATGACCGATGCGAATGGAATGGACATCACCTCGAATCACCGCATTGAACCAGACACTGGAAGCTGATCCGATGACCACATCCCCAATGACGACCGCCGTTTCTTCAATATAGGCACCTGGTGCGATTGTGGGTGTAATGCCTTTGTAGGATCTTAGCATGGGTATGATGGTCCGGGTTAGCGTTGTGAGGCAATCTCGGGACCGGCTGGCATTAAATGTTGGATCATCCATTGAGCCAGGAGCATGGTCATGATTCGAAAGTCCTCGGGACGTCCAAATTGATGGTCGGCTTCCGGCAGGAGACGAAGATCTTTTTGCCCCGGCAGGGCTTTCATCAACCGGTCGATTTGATGGGATGGGATAAGATCGTCTTTTCCCCCCTGGACCACTCGAGTGGGAACCGTCATGTGGGAAGCCTCCCTGTACCCGTCGTATTGTCGACATTCTTCAAAGAATCGGTAGTGCAGGGAAATGAATGTCTGCTCCTGAAGAATATTCGGAATTAGGTTGTCCTTCTTCCAGGCGGCCATGCCCGCCTCCCCGAATTCCAATCGGAGGCATTCCGAAAAATCGACTACCGGACATTTCAGCCCCACGGCCTTAAGGAGAGGAAAGCGAGAGGCGGCCAGGATCGTCATGAATCCACCGAAGCTTGAGCCGATAAGACCAAGAGAAGTAAATCCACGGTCGGTCAGGTAGGACGCAATGGCGTCCAGTTGTGTGAAGCATCGCTTGAGGGTCAAATGGGAAAAATGTTCTTGTAATTCTCCCATGCCATACCAATCGAATCGTAACGTGGCGATGCCTTCGGGGATTAAGAGTTCCGTCAGGCGTCGGTTGGTGCGGCTTTGTTTATCCGACAGAAAGCCATGGCAAAGGATCGCCGCCTTTCTGGTGGGATGTCTGGGTTCGGTGAGAATCCCTGGAACCGGGGTGTCCCCGGAGCCGGTCAGAGTGACGGAAGTCTCTTTGCTCTCAGACAGCGTATTGGATGGAGGATAATCAGTCATGGTTAAAGTCCGGAAGGCTTCAATGTTCTTACGGTCAACAGAGTCACTATCGGTGGAGAAGTGAAGGCTTGAACGGAGGGAAGCATACCACAATAAGAATGAGGACTCTTAGCTCATATAGCAGGGGACTGATTAAGAAAATAAAAATGGTCTGTCGGCCCATGCCCCTTACCAAGAGCCCATCCATGGCGAATAGCCTCGGTGATATACCGTTTGGCGATATCAATAGCATCCGGCATTGTTGCCCCTTTAGCCAAGTGAGCGGCTATGGCGGAAGCGAAGGAGCAGCCTGTTCCGTGGGTATGCGGAGTGTCAATGAAGGCAGCCGTATACATCTTGAAAAAGCGGCCGTCATACAATAGATCGGTTCCCGGTCGTTCTGACAGATGGCCTCCTTTGATCAGCACGTGTCGGCATCCGAGCTTAAAAATGATTTTTGCTGCTTGTCGAGCGTCCGCCAGGGTACGAATGGTGGTATTGGAGAGCGCTTCCGCCTCGAAAATATTCGGAGTGACCAAGGTAGCCTGGGGCAGTAACTCGCGTTTGACCAGATCAATGGCCTCTGGTTCAAGAAGTCGATGCCCACCTTTGGCAATCATGACCGGATCCACGACGATGGGTATGCCAGCACAATCACGAAGTTTCCGACTAACAGCCGCAACAATATCTGCAGTGGCCAGCATGCCCGTTTTGATGCAGGCGACGGGGATATCCTTGAAAATGGCTTCCAACTGAGCCTCAATGATCTGAATGGGAAGATGAAACACGGCTGTGACTCCGGTTGTGTTTTGTGCCGTGATTGAGGCAATGACGGACATTCCGAAGACGCCGTTCGCGGACATCGACTTCAGGTCGCCCTGGATACCCGCCCCTCCGCTTGGATCAGAGCCTGCGATCGCTAATACGGCTTTTTTCATACCTTAATCCTTTGATATTGTCTTTTCGGAGTGCCAGTCTACCATGTCGCATGGGCCTGATCTAGCAGGCAATGATGCTGGTAAATCCGTTGGGATCGTTAATTTGGTGAGGAGTATTTGAGGTCCATAACCGGTTACTTTCTTGACATTATAGAGAAAATATTTCATGGTGAGGCATTCTTGAAGCTTGGTATCCTTGAATAAGTGTCCTGTCCGTATCTCCCTCTAGAATCGCTCAGGTATGGAATTTCCCCATTCCGCGAAGCCTTCCCGTCCGTCCGATGAAGAAATTCATCGTGAACGACTTGGGGATGTGACTGTTTCCCTTCGGCAATCCGACCCTGTCCTTAATCAGGATTTTTTGGATTCGAGTCCATCCGATCTTCGGCAACGGTTGAATGAAGTTTTACAAGAAAATGCCTCTCTGAAGAATCAACTGGCGAATTCCCGGCATCAATTGGAGGGTCTGAACAAACAACTGGAGCGGTATCAAATTGCCGCTCAAGGTTCCCGTGAAGGATTTTGGGAGGGGCATCCCCTCCCCGATAAACCATGGAATTCCCCAGAGACCCCCGCTTGGTATTCTCCTCAATTTATTGCTCTCCTAGGTTTTGAAGAGCACGAGTTTCCGCCGGTGTTGGAAACCTGGGAGTCGTTAATCCATCCAGATGATCGGGATCGGGTGTTTGCAGCCATGTCTGCTCATATTGAAAATCGTATTCCCTATGAGGTCGATTCTCGGTTGAGAACCAAACAAGGCGAGTATCGCTGGTTCAAGGGGAAAGGCCAAGCCATCTATGATTCGGAGGGAAGATTTCTCCGTGGAGGAGGGACCATCCGTGATATTACGGATCAAAAGAGAACCGAGGAGGCACTCAAGAATAAACATGCCTTACTCACTGCGGTGGTTGAGGGAACCAGTGATGTCCTTTTCGTAAAAGACGGAGAGGGGAGATATGTCCTGGTAAATTTCTCTGCCGCAAATCTGCTTGGGAAACAAGTGGAAGAGATTGTGGGGAAAACAGATTTTGAGTTGTTCCCCAATGGGTCTCATGTCTTATTTTCTCAAGGTGATGTTGAAGTGAGACGTGGTGAAGGTACTCAGATTTTTGAGGTGGAGGTTGTAGAACGACAGGCTGTGTCCCGCACATTTCTTGTGACCAAGGAACCGTTTGGATTTTCCCAGACTGGTGACAATGGGGTGTTAGGGTTTGCTCATGATATTACATTCCGGAAAGCGGCAGAGTTAACCATTTTAGAACGAGAAAAACGTTATCGGGCTATCATGGAAAATGCCTATGACCTCATCGCGGAGATTGATGTGCAGGGACAATTTTTATATGTCAGTCCCAATTTTAAGGAGGTTCTCGGGTACACGCCCAAAGAGCTTCTGGGTTCGAATATTTTTCTTCACGTGCATCCCGACGACCGAGATGCGGTGGTCGCTGAATTTCAGCGAGGCATGACCAGCGAGGGAGTCGGCCAGTCGGTCTATCGCTATAAGGATCGACAGGGAGCGTACCGGTGGTTTGAAAGTACCGGGAAAGTGTTTCGCACGGCCTTGGGAGAATTGCGGGGGGTGGTGGTCTCCCGGGATATTACCCAACGAAAACTTTCGGAGGATGCGTTGGAGGCCATTGTGAAGGGGAATGTGATCCCCGGCTCACCAAATTTCTTTGAAATACTGGTGGCAGAATTAGCCAAAGTGCTCAACGTGTCCATGGTATTTTTGTCGGAGCGCATCGAGGCCGGTGTCGGAAAAAAAGCCCGGGTGTTGGCTTTTTGGAATCTCGATCACTTTGAGCCTCCCTCCGAGTACGACTGTCTCGGTGGCCCTTGTGAACAGGTGCTGGACGGACACTCGATCGACTTGGTTTCAGGGGTCAAACAGCGCTTTCCGCGGAGTGAGACCATTCAAGTGTTGGCCGTGGAGGCCTATTTTGGGATTCCTCTTGTGAATTCCAAGAAAGAGGTTGTAGGGAATTTGGCGATCATGGATTCTCAACCATTTCATCTGTCATCTCAGGGGAAATATCTGCTGGAGATTTTTGCAGCACGAGCAGGGACGGAATTGGAGCGTAAGCGAGTCCAGGAAGATCTCCAGAAAAGTCAAGATCAGTACCGTGCGCTGTATGATCAGACACCACTTATTTATTTGACCGTAGATTGGCAGGGGAAAGTATTGTCGGTGAATCACTATGGGGCTCAATTGCTAGGGTATGAGGTGCCAGAATTAATGGGGACTTCAGTGTTTGATGTGGTTCATCCGGAAGATCGTAAACTGTTTCAGTCCGGTATCGAGCAGAGTATGCGAGAGGTCACGAGGTGCGTCATTCCTGAATTTCGAAAAGTTAAAAAAGACGGGACTATCTTATGGGTGAAGGAAACGATTCAAGCTATTGTTTCACTTCAGAGCCAAAAGGTATTACTGCTGTCTTGCGAGGATATCACCGAGAAAAAACGCACGGAAGAGGCCTTGGTCGTGAGCGAACAGCAATTGCGGCACACTCAAAAAATGGAAGCCATTGGCACCTTGGCGGGAGGTATTGCTCATGATTTTAATAATATTTTAGGGGCTATCCTGGGGTACTCGGAGTTGGCTGTGTCTCAGGCGTCCCACGATTCACGATTGAAATCCTATCTGAATGAAGTGATCGCTGCCGGGCAACGTGCCCGTGATCTTGTAAAGCAAATTTTGGCTTTTAGCCGTCGGTCGGAACAGAATAAGGAGGCGGTTGACCTTCAGCTTCTGATCAAAGATGTGCTTAAAATGATCCGGGCCAGCTTCCCTTCCTCTGTCGAAATCCGAACATCATTAGATTTGAACGATTCGGCGATTTATGCCGACTCGACTCAAATTCAACAAGTCATTATGAATCTTTGTGGCAATGCCGAGTATGCCATGAGAGAGCAAGTCGGTATTCTGGACATTTCGCTGGGCCGGAAGGATCTTTCAAGCGAAGTCGTGATGGGTATGTCAAAATTGAAACCCGGCCCCTATTTGGAATTAACCATTAAGGATACGGGGAAAGGTATTCCTCAAGAAACCATCGATAGAATTTTTGAGCCGTTTTTTACCACGAAGGAGGCAGGAGAGGGAACGGGATTAGGTTTGGCCGTCGTTCATGGGATTGTGCATAACCATGGAGGGGGCATCGGCGTGTTCAGT
The DNA here is from genome assembly GCA_050248735.1 of Nitrospirales bacterium. Classification (GTDB taxonomy): domain Bacteria; phylum Nitrospirota; class Nitrospiria; order Nitrospirales; family UBA8639; genus JACKFE01. Next base: position 339,280 of record JBFWRU010000001.1, read on the forward strand.
ATACCGGATGAGGGCACGGCCTTTACCGTGCTTTTCCCACGATTGGATGTGGTGGTGCCTGTTAAATCTGAGGAAGTCATTGCCTGGCCTAAAGGATCGGGGAATATCTTATTTGTAGACGATGAGGAAATGCTGACGCGTTGGGGGACTCAATTACTGACCCATTTGGGCTATGCGGTAACCAGCAGTGTGAATCCGTTTGAAGCGTTAGAGTTGTTTCGAGCAACCCCGAAAGCTTTTGATGTGGTGGTAACTGACCAGACTATGCCCATGATGAGTGGCGAGGCGTTCTCCCGAGCCCTGTTAGCTATTCGTCCGGACATTCCCATTCTGTTATGTACGGGTTTTAGCCATACGATGTCTCCCGAGAAGGCTAAACATTTGGGTATCCGCACATTTTTAATGAAGCCTGTGAATGGAAAGTCTTTGGCTATTTCTTTGCGAGAAATTCTTGATCGGCCTCTGCCTTCTGATCATGAACCCAGTTCATGACTGAAAATCTGACCTCAGTTGATTTGAATGGCCTCCTCCTCTTCCCGTTTATTCCCTGTCGTGCCCCAAAGTCTGATAAACCATTCATGCCCGTTTCTTAAAATATCTGCTGACTTATGTGTCATAAAAGGCTTTTTTGTACTGGGATTTTTGTGAAATCCACGGATGATTTTACCGCCTGGTTGTGTTCGGGATGTCCGGAGCCAAAAGGAGGAAGATAGGGGGAATTTAGTTTGGTGAGGTGGACCTGGTGACCGAGGAAGGTGGCAGGTCAAATTTGGTCACCCAATCTACGGCGTGACAGAGTTCTTGGAAATCTAATGGTTTTTCAAAAACCCGGTTGACCCCATTTTTAAACGCCCGAAGACGGACAGGATATGATAGCTCAGCAGTCATTAAAAAGATTGGATAGCCCTCACTTGAATGATCTTGATTGACCTGCTCAATCAATTCCAGTCCGTCCATATGCGGCATCTGGTTGTCCGTGATGATCATGTCAACCGAATGGTGTTCGAGAATCTGCAAAGCATGCCTGCCATTTTCCGCTTCCAGACAGATATATCCCCGAAGTTCTAAGAAACCTTTCAGGCATGCCCGATGAGCCTGATCATCATCAACCAATAAAATTTTTTCTTTATTGGAAGCTTTAACAGGTTGAGGTTTGGGTGAAAAATCTGGAAATCTCATTTTCATCATGTGTAAGGCCCCCTTCATACACAACTCCGGGTTAAGGGGGAAATTTGTGGCGGAGGGACCATTGGGAAGGTGGCTGATAAGGAAACCAGACTCTGGGTGCGGTCAGAGTCATAATTCCCCTGAGACCAGTCCCTCCGCCGAGGCTCTGTATTGGGTCTGACAATCATATTCACTTTTTTGCTCACATCCATGGAATGGTGTTTGTTTACTGTGGTGCTTATTCTAATTGCAAAGGGTGTTCCTTTTGTATTTACGTTATTAAATTTCAACAAAAACAATACAATAAAAGAGTTTTGAAGTTTTCTCACATCAATTATTGAAGGGTAAAACCTACATCGCTGGGTGGTTGCCCTACAGAACGGTTTTCACTTGGTTGGAAGATCTCACGGTTAAACCGGAAACTGTCCGAAAGGGGTATTTTGATAATTCCTTAACCGATGGGGTAGGGACATTTGGAGATTGGAAAGAGGTGAATTGAGGATTTTGGTTTGTACGAGGGGATTCTCAAGGGCACCCAATTTAATTTATCGAAATAAGAAAATGTGAAGCACCCAACGAAATAAAGTGGAATTTTTGGAGGAGAGGAAAGAGGTAAAATGCCAAATGCGGATGAGAACATTTGGATTGTTGTTACAACTAAAAAGCATGGTTAATTCTTCTTCTACATCGTTGACTCTGGCCGGGAGTGATTCACGGTAGGCACATCGGGTGCGTCACGGAAACTATTGGCAAAGAGTCCCTGACGAGGTTCACGAGTTCCATGACTTGAGGAGATTCTTCAATTTGCCAGGAAAAGATGGTGCTTCCCAGGAATTTTGCTCGCTGCCCTCATTGTCGATGAATGGATGGTCTGAAATGTTAGGTGTCAATTTAGATCAGGTCTCTCACTGCCGTACGTTCCCTTCTCCCTGGCCTTTTGAGGCAATAGCGCTGAGATGGGGTCGTCAAAATTGTTACAGGCGTTTCCCGGAAGAAGTGCAATGCCTCATTTGAGCTACCTGGGTTTCCTTGACTCTGAACAAAAAAACGACATACAGTTTGATATTGATATACGATGAATGCATTAAACAGAAAAAGTGGCGAGCCTGTTGAGTATTCTTAATTAATAATCAGCCAAAATACGCTTAATCGTGAATTAGGTGGTTATGACCTATACTTTTCATTGAGGGGGATATCATGAAGGGTTTAATGAGATGCCTAGTGAACAGTGGGAAATGCAGTATAATAGGGTTCGGCTTTCTGGTCATCATAGTCGGCTGTAGTTCCCGACTTCACACGACGGTGATGAGTGAAACCCATGAACCGCGGACAATGGCGAAGGCGGAGTTACCATTATCGCCTGTTGGAGCCGTCGAGACCGTGCCTTCAAACGTTGAACCACCAAAGGGTATTCCACCTATGGATATTCCGGTCGAGGAGCCAGCACGGCCCACACTCCGGCACTCGGAACCGGCCGATATTTTTGCTGCCCCGCGAACAGGAATCATCGAACCTCAGCAATCGGCTATTCCTGTGATTCCAGTTCTCACAGAACCAGAACCGTCTCTTTCTCCGGATAAAATAGAGCCCGCCGTGCCGATAGCAGTTCCCGAAACTCCTCAACCTGTGGGGATTCCACCCATTGTGATGGAACCGGAAATGCCAGCGCTTCCCACTATAAGGGAGCCCTTCAGGGAAGAAGTCGTGCCTCCTCAGGAATTGATAGCGAAGGTGGAACCCGAGCAAATGCAGGAAGTGGCTCCGGTCCAAACTCCTGAAGAACCCCAAGGTGAAAGCTCGGAAAGAACGCCTCCCCCCGTTGAGGTCGCCAAGGTGATTCCTGCTTCCCCTGAGAGTGTCGAAACGATACTGCAGCCCTTAAAAGATGTGTTTTTCGACTATGACCGTTTTGCTATTCGGCCGGATGCGGCCAGTGTATTGAAAGACAATGTCTCCAGTCTTGTCGCCAGCCTTTCCGATAAGAATCTTGTAATTGAGGGCCATTGTGACGAACGAGGGACTTCCAGCTACAATATGGTTTTGGGCGAACGTCGAGCGAATGCTGTCAAAGAATTTCTGATACATCTGGGTGTGCAGGAGGATAAATTGAAGATTGTGAGTTACGGGAAGGAACGGCCGTTCTGCACGGAACAAACTCAAGAGTGCTGGCAAGAAAATCGTCGAGGCCATTTTGTGTTGAAATAAGGATTCGGCCTGTCTTCTCCTGTTGGAAGCGAAGACAGGTTATCCCTCCTTCCTCGTGATACCAATGAACTCGGTGAAGGGGGAATCCCTTGTTAACCTTTTCGGCTACCATCCTGTCTTGATTCTTGAAGGTGTCTTAGGCGATGGGTTTCCCTGGCTCTTACAGGGTAGTCGAATGACCTTCAATCCGATCTCACTTTTTCCCTGTTTGACTCCTTGCCGGGAAATTTCCCCGAAAATAGTTCCCTTTTATCGGTTGGGATGAGCGGGAAGCAGGGACGATGTATCAGGCAGGCATCTTGTCTCCTCCGACCATAGGACCTGGCATGGATCGGATTTATCACTTGTTCTCAAATATTCCTGAGGCGCAGCAATCCGAATCGGTTTCGGAATTATTCAAGGATCGTTCGGTCAGAATTGAGCGTATCGTATCACATGGACAAGCTTCACCTCCTGGGTTTTGGTACGACCAGGAAGAGCATGAGTGGGTGATGGTGCTCTCCGGGCAAGCAAAGGTAAAGATCGAGGGACAACAAGACCCGGTTACCTTAGTGCCAGGAGATGCCATATACCTGCCTGCCCACATCCGGCATCGTGTGGAATGGACCGATCTATTACAACCTACGATTTGGTTGGCGGTCTTTTGGAAATCCTGACAGAATCCAGCGATCCGTTCTTTCAGCATTGTGCCGTAGTATTGCAAAGGAGAAATACCGTGGCTCCCACCAATTCAAAAAAACAATGGCCTCTGGATGAGTTAATGAACGAATTGCGAGTCCGACAGTCTCCACCAAAGGCGGGAAGAATTCGTGGGCCTGTGGGTGCGATCGGGACGCCTTCAAAAAACAATCCTGAGTTGGCGGCCCTGTCCACTCCGAATCTGGTGGGGATGGTTCGTGGGCGTCAAAAAGTTGTGTATGGTGTGGATGATCGAAAAGATCTTTACGAAATCACGAGAAAAGCCGTGCTGCGGGCAGCGGATGCCGTCTGTGCCCTGGTCAAGGCAAATGACCTCAGTCCTCTGCCCAATGGGGGATGGCGGCTTCGTATCATGAGTTATCAGCAAAGCTATAAGCTGTGTTCCAGTGAACCGTTTGTTGAGCAACCCTTAGGATGTTTTTGTTCCGGATTTCTGGTTGAGCCGAATCTCCTGGCTACTGCCGGACATTGTGTGGAAAACACTGCTGATTTAGCCGGGATCAGATTTGTGTTCGGCTTTCGTATGAAAGACGGAACTCAGGCTCGGACAGAATTTACATCGGAGGAAGTGTATCAGGGGATCGAGGTCGTCGGAAGAAAGTTGGAAGGAACCAGCGGACAGGATTGGGCTCTGGTTCGATTGGACCGATCGGTGTTTGGGCGAAAGCCTGTGAAATTTCGACATCGAGGAAAAATTCAAAAAAGCCGGAAATTGTTTGTCATTGGCCATCCCAATGGGTTACCCGCCAAATATGCCGATGGGGCCTCTGTCCGGGATAATAGTCCGCAACCATATTTTGTTGCGAACCTGGATACCTATGGCGGCAATTCCGGTTCGCCTGTTTTTGATAAACAGCGTGTGCGAGTAGAAGGCATCTTGGTAAGAGGAGAGAATGATTTCGTCAAAATGGGAAGTTGCAATGTCTCTTTGGTCTGCCCCAGCACTGGGTGTCGCGGGGAGGATGTGACACGGACCACGGAATGGGTGGATGTATTCAAGAAAGCGAAGAAGGTTTCCAAAGGCATAAGCAAATCGACGCGGCTCAAATCCTCGGAAGGTCGAAAACCTGTTAAAAAGAAATAATCTCAAGCCTATCCTATGGAGCACTGAATCCTCTGAATTTTTGGAATTTGATAGAGGGTAGGATTACCGGGGACGTTCTCAAAGGAGCGCCCACCGGTATACCTAGAGCCTAAAGCTGCTCCATTCTCTAGAATTGGGAGTTCGTAACGTCGATGGCCACCGGCACGGGATTTGTCACAATGTCGAAGACCGGTGAGTATTTCGTCAATTCACGAAGCTTTTCAGCCGGGGCGTCGCTATTCACGGTGAAATGTACTCGGAGATTTTGATAGCCCGGACGAACATCCTTTGATAAACCCAGAAATCCCCGAAGATCCAGGTCCCCTTCCAGCCTGGATTCCACAGCGTTAATTTTAATGCCCTGGGCAGCCGCATGATAGACCATCGAAGTGGTCAGGCAGGCTGCCAAGGCATGAAGGACAAACTCTACCGGGTTGGCTCCATGATCCTCTCCTAACAAGACCGGCGGTTCATCCGCATCGAGCACAAAGGGTTCGGTTCTGGTCATATCTTCTTTTCCCACTCCATAAAACTCTTTGATTGTCGTGCGATTGTGACCGCCATGAACCCAAGTGTTTGAGGCCCGAAACTGAAATTTGGCCAATTCCCTATTGCCTTGGATGGCACTGATGTTGGCTCCCAGTTGGTCGACGTTGACGCCATTAATGGTTGATGGTGTAGTGACTGTGGACATGACACATTCTCCTTGTTTGGGTTGAAACAGCATGTAAAAAAACAGTTGATCCGCCTGACGACACAAGCCCTGAAGAGTCCGTTCCCCGCCCTGGTCTTCAGACTGTGGATTGTATTCGTCCCGACCAGTTGGCCTGGTGAGACTTCCTGGTGTGCGAAAGCCTTGTTGAAATATGTTGTTTTCCATGTCAAAGCTATTGTGCAGAGGATGTGCCAGGTTGAAATGGAGGAAAATTCTCAATCAAAACAAGTCTTTAATTTTTGTTGAGAATATAGTTACCCTCATGAAATTTGGTAATTTGTGAAAATTCACAAGCTGAATTTACGAAAATTCGCAAGACATCAAGGGCCTACATTAGTATAAAAAATGAAACGAAGAGTGAAGGAAAGGGGAAAAGAAGTCAGTGGTGGGGCAATTTAAAAGAATTTAGTTTGAACGGGTAATTCCCAAGGTTTTCATGCGGGAAGCCAGGGTCGACGGGTTCATGCCCAACAATTGAGCGGCACCTCTTTCACCGGAGACTTTCCATCCGGTTTGTTCCAAGGCTAATCGGATATTTTCCCGCTCCAAATCCTGAAGTTCCTGAATGGTTAGGATGCATGGAGTCGTCTTCTGTTCTGCTATGGGAGAAGGGGATGAGGTTGAATCATTCAGGTCAGGAAGGGCTCGGTCAATGTTCAATTTTCCTTGTTGGGCCGTAATGACGGCCCGTTCGATGATGTTTTGCAGTTCACGGACATTGCCAGGCCAATGATAGGCTCTTAAACGCCTGAGAGCATCGGGAGAGAGGGGCGCCACGGTTCGGCCCATTCTTTGGGAAAAATATTGCACAAAGGTATTGGCAAGAAGGACGACATCTTCCCCGCGTTCTCGCAATGGCGGCAGATGGATGGGGAAAACATTCAGGCGATAAAAAAGATCTTCGCGGAAGGTGCCGTTTCCGGTTTCTTTTTGTAAGTCACGATTGGTGGCAGCGAGAACACGGATATTCACTTTTTTGGTTTGGGAGCTGCCGACCGGTTCGAACTCGCCTTCTTGCAGCACGCGCAACAATTTCCCTTGAAGGTCCAACGGCAGTTCGCCGATCTCATCCAGAAAAATGGTTCCCCCGTCGGCTAGTGAAAAGCGTCCCTCCCGTTTTTTCGTGGCGCCGGTGAATGCCCCTTGTTCATGTCCAAAGAATTCGCTTTCGATCAAGGTGGCAGGAATAGCTGCGCAATTCACTTTGACAAAGGGATGATCTCGACGACGGCTATTGCTATGAATGGCCCGGGCCATCACTTCCTTGCCGGTTCCGGTTTCGCCCATGATGAGCACGGTGGCCTCGGTATCGGCCACTTGTTGGATGTCCCGGAGCACGCGTATCAACGCGGGGCTATTCCCAAGAATTTCACCGAAGTGGTGTAGCTCATGTAATTCTTCCTTGAGGAATTCGGTTTCAATCGTAAGAGAACGAATTTTATGTTCCGCTTCCAGGCGTTCGTTCACATTGCGAAGAATCAAGGTGTAGAAGATTTCCTTTCCCATCTGAAATTGAGACAGTGTGGCTTCAGCGGGAAATTGTGTGCCATCGGCTTGGATGCCGGTCAGGCCACCGGGAATCCAGAGCGACCGCTGATCGGTCGGTTTGGTGTTCAGATCTTGAAGGAGGAGCTGTATCGTTTTCCGGTCATTTGGGGCCAGGAAGTGGAGAAAGTCCTGACCTACCAGGCTTTTCCCCGCACCATAAAATACCTTCTCGGCCGCTGGATTGATACGGGTGACGTAGAGATGTTCATTCAACTCAATAATGGCATCCATCGCGCTGTCCACTAGGCGGCGTAACTTTTGTTCCCGCTCCCGTGTGGCGGATTCCGCTTGGAGTCGCTGAAGTTCCGCGGTCGCCCGTGCGGCAAAAATTCGAAAGATGGCCTCGATGCGAGGGTCGGCGGGCATCGGTCGGGTATCCATCACTGCCAGATGTCCGAGAATTTTTCCTCTGATATCGGTCAGTGGGAGCCCCATATAACTGGCAGCCTTGAGGCCCGCGATATCCGGATCAATGGGGAACAGATTCAACAAATTGTCGGGGAAGTGGATGAGACGGGCCTGGTCAATGACATGCTCGCAAGGTGTGCCGGCCAGGTCCATGGCCCAATCTTTGAGAAACGATCCGTTTAAATAAAACGCCAAGGCCTTTAAGCGGCGAGATCCCGGTAGGTAATCTGTCACCCAGGCGGCGTTGGTGTGCAGGGCCTTGGCCAGGTTTTCGACCAATGCTTCAAAAAACCGTTCCCCTGTTTCGGTGGCCGTGCCTTCTAAAATAGTCCGAATGGCGGTTTCTTCGTCGAGATTGGTAAATGGTGTTTGAGGTGTGGACATGGGATTTCGCTTCCTAATATTCAGCGCCAAGCCATCATTATGAGGGATTTAATTTTCGGGAGTAAAGGTGCCTTCAAGGGCAAAACATTGATCATTTACACCAAAATAGCCTTTTGCAAAATTCTTTGTTGCCTCCTGTGGTAAGGTCCTGATGGAATGTGTGAAAAGGTCATAACTTGGACCATTGAATAATATTTTTTGATTCATGGGTAACTGGAAGTGAATGCCAAATTTCTCATCTATGTTGTAGATCCCATGTGTTCCTGGTGTTGGGGATTTTCTCCGATTCTTGACGCCATTGTTCAGCGATACCAGGGCCACGTCCCCATTCAGGTGATGTTGGGAGGTCTGCGTCCCGGAAATACCAAACCGTTCGATGCCGAAAAGCGAAAATATATCTTACAACATTGGCGGGCCGTGCAGGAGCGGACGGGGCAGCCATTTAATTTTACTTTCCGCATGCCATCGGATTTTACCTATGATACGGAACCGCCTTCTCGTGCGGTCAGGGTAGTGCGACAGTTAGCTCCCACACATGAACTGGCCTACCTCAAGAGTGTGCAGGAAGCCTTTTATGTTAAGAATTGGAATGTGACTTGCGAAACCGTTTTGACGGAGGTAGCTAAGGGACAAGATGTGGATCCGGTCCAGTTCTTAACCCTTTTCCGAGATTCCCATATAAAAAAAGAGACTTGGAGAGAATTCGCTCAGGCACGGGAATGGGGAGTGGACGGTTTCCCTACTCTTCTGGGCCGCCGTTCCATGGATCACTCCATTTTGATGCATGGGTATCAGGCTTTGGACCAATTGACTCCCATCATCGATCGTTGGCTGGCCGGCGGGAATGAGAAAAACACATGAGTCGCAAATCGGTTGAAGCCGGAAGAGCGATATGGTTCAATGTCCTATGTGATTGATACAAGGTATGTTCCAACTACAGGGCTCAATTTAGGGAGGTAGCTTCATGAACGTCAGTGGCAAATGGATGGTGATGGTTGGAGTATTGGTGAGTGTTGGTATGGGCTTTGGTCAAAAGGCTGAGGCGGAAATGAGTAAGTGGAATGTAGACCATGATCATTCCACAATTGGATTTCAAGTCGCTCATATGGTGGTTTCCAAAACCAACGGCAAGTTTACCGAATACTCTGGTGTCGTCGAAATGGATCCGGAAGCCATGGAGTTTAAAGCCATTGAGGCCACCATACAGACGGAATCGGTGACCACCGATCATCAAAAACGTGACGATCATTTGCGAAGTCCGGACTTTTTTGATGTCAAAGCTTTCCCTACCATGATCTATAAAATGAAGAGTTACAAAAAAACGGGGGATAGTTATACGGCGGTTGGAGACCTCACTTTGCTCGGGGTGACCAAAGAAATCACCCTGATGGGAAGCTTCAATGGAGTGGCCCAGGATCCGTGGGGTAATACCCGCGCGGGCTTTACCGCTGAAGGAACCGTTAATCGGAAAGATTTCGGGATGAAATTCAGCAAGTTGCTGGATAACGGCGGGTTAGTAGTGGGGGATGAGGTTGCCATTAAATTGGAGATTGAAGTGATCAAGGAAAAGACCATCGAAAAGGTCAAGCAATAGAGGCAGAGAGGGCTCATTGAAGCTGGATAGTGTTTTTTTCATGCCTTGGTTCGGTGAGGAACTATTGAGCCGGGTCAGCCAAGAGTGTGATTAGTGAATAGAGAAAACGACCTGCGGTGGATACTATTCCAGGTTGAATAGATTCAAAAGTGTCGGAAGGTTGATGAAAGTGGGAGTGTGAGCCGCTACTGACGATGGTGATGGTGGGCACCCCTGCCTCATAAAATGGGACGTGGTCTCCCCCAGGAAAAAACCCATATTTTTTGATTTTCTCACCCAACATGGCCTGATTGGCTGCCTGTTGGACCAGAGTGGTATCCAACTTCGTAATCCCGACCGTTAAATTACCGTTCCCCACGCCGAGATGGTCAAGATTGATCATGGCCACGGTTTGATTCAGAGGTAAGGCTGGATTGCTGACATAGAGAGTCGATCCCAACAACCCCCGTTCTTCTCCATCAAAGGATACAAAGAGTATGGTTCGTTTGAGGGGGATGCTGTCTTGGGAGAGTATCCTCCCCAGTTCCAACATCACCGCTGTTCCCGAAGCATTGTCATCGGCACCTGGAAATACTAAACCCGCCTGTTCCCCAAAATGATCCCGATGTGCGCCGATGAGAATAATTTCATCACGAAGGACTGGGTCATGGCCGGGTAACATCCCGATAACATTTGTCAGAGTTCCGGGCGCGGAATGGCTTTCCCAATGAAAATGCGCCAGAATAGGGAGTGGTCTGCTTGAAAAGCGGCCCATGTCATTTGCAGCCTGTTGCAGGGTTTCAAGAGATTCATGGATTGATGGCAAAAGTTGCTCCAGAGTTTTCCCATGAATCCAGGCTCCCGGAATGGGACGAATATCGGGTGAAGCTCCATAGATGGCCAGGGGAATTTGTTCCAGGCCCTTGCGGGCTTCATAGTGATCCAGCAGCGGGCCGGTGACGGTCAGATAGCCAATCGCCCCTCGTTCCTGAGCGACAGCCGCTTTCTCTTCATGGGACACCCATCGCGGATAGGAAGAGGGCTTCCCTCGGAGAAACAACACCATTCGGTTACTCACGTCGATTCCCCGATAAGCATCCATCCCTCGGGCAGGATCCACAATTCCATATCCCACAAAGACAGTCGCGGCAGTGAGCTTTGCCGCAGGGGAGTCCAAAACGGGAAGAAAATCCTGTCCTGCTATCAACGAGTACTTTATGGGTAAGGAGTTTGAGTCAAACAGTGAAAGGGTCATGACAGCCTGATCACCGATTTGAATGGCAGTATGGGGTTGTTGTTGGAACCAGTTCGCATCCTGCATGTGTTTCGTCAGACCATTCACCGGAACTAAACCCAGGGAGCGGAAGCGTTTCGCCAGATAATGAGCCGATTCCAATCCACCTTCCGTCCCTGCCTGACGGCCGTGATACTTGGGATGACTCAGTTCGCGAATGTCCCGCAGGATACTTTCGATCGCGATGGGCTCTATGGAAGAAGAGAATTGGCCCAAGCTCCAGACGGGAGCAACAGTGAGGACGAATCCAACCAATATACAGAAATTAAAAATTTTACCCATTTGCTGTCATTATTACCTTTAATGATAGGATTTTATGAGATGCTGGACATTGTGAAAATTCATGAATGTAGGAGAGATCGGTGGAATCAGATAGGCAGACAGATGTTTTCTATCCGATGAACGAGAAAGGAGCTTGCCCAGTGCTGAGGCCGGTCATTAATCCTCCAGTGGAATGGTGATGACAATACCACCCATGAGATCCCCGGTTTTGAAATCACGTTTGGGACTCAACGGGTGCGAGTTATGGCAGTTAACACAAGTCGTATTAATCGCTTTATCCGCGTAGATGGCTTGAAAGAGTTGTTTTTTCCCGGTAGTGACGATTCCCCGTTGAGGTACATCCGGGATTCGTTCAAGTTCCTCAAGGGCTTTTCGTTCAAACTCGGTGGCTGGTCCATTTCTCCGGTAAATAGGCCATCGACTGATCAGCCGAAACCGAATGCCGTGGCCGGATTCCGCGACCAATTTACTTGAAATATGCAGAAATTGAGCGGGCAGGGGAATCGCATTTTTATTTTCCCAGTCTTCCCGGGCTAGGACGATTCCCTGTTCCTGCATGCGTTTGACGATATGGGTAGTGTAAATTTTTCGATCCGCTTCGACGATGGAATGAATAAAATCAGCAACTTTCGCGGGTGAAAGGTTTTTCATGGATTGGAGGTCACTCGCCTCGATGGAGAAAACGGAAAAAAATCCTATAATGGGGACAATCAGGACAAGTATTCCGAATTGACGTCTGATGCCCGGCATCCTGGTCATGGCATCCGCTCCTTTCCTTCATGAAGGGTCTTTTGGGAAATCGGTAACGTAATCAGGAGAGTGGTCCCTTGCTTGAGGGCACTTTCAATCCGGATTTCTCCCCCTATTTTGTTGATCGTCCGATACGCGACAGTCAGTCCCAAGCCGGACCCTTCTCCTTGGGATTTTGTGGTAAAAAACGGGTCAAACACCTTGGGAAGATGATTGGGGGCAATACCGAGACCGGTATCCTTGATTCGGATTTCCAGATCGTGCCCTGATGTGCCAGTGGAAATGTCCAAACTTCCCCCTTGTTTCATGGCTTGATACGAGTTGGTGAGGATGTTGGTAAAGGCCTGGCAGAGTTCAAAGGCCTTTCCTCGTATTGGTGGGATGGTTCCCAAGTTGGTGTGCACTTCTACCGGGCTGGAAGGGAACAGGGCCTTCACGGTTTCGAGAGATTCTATCACCAGTTCATTGATGTTGATGGGAGATTGCGCTTCGGAAAATTGTTTGCCGGCTTGACCGGTAAAGTCCCGGACGATCGAGGCCATGCGCTTACCATGTTGAACGATGCTCTTGGCATATTCCTTGATTTGTGCGGGATCCGTTTCCTCTTGCAGGGCTTCACCTAATCCAATGACTCCCACAAGTGGATTATTGAGCTCGTGCCCTATCCCGGCGCTCAGGACGCCGAGACTGGCCAGTTTTTCCCCCTGAATCACCCGGTCCTGTAGAAGACTTTCTTCCGTCGTGTCCCGAAGCACCAATCCGGCGCTTGGACTTTTCCCTGGCCTAGCCGGAACCCCAAACCACCGGTATCGATAGGTTCGCTTATTCACCCGAAGTTCCTGCCGGTTGGCGCCTGAGGATTCCCAATTGGCGGGGATCAGAGGATCCTGTAAGTTTGAAGAGGGGGCGGAAGTCCCGCTGCCTGAGGAAAAGAGCAAACCGGAATTCTGAATGGCCCGCATTTCCTGTTTCAGTCGAGATTGAGTGGCGGAGTCTAGTGGAAAAACGTGGAAGAACGGTGTCCCGATAATTTCGCCATTGTTCAGAGAAAGCGCTTCCTTGAATGCTTTATTAAGATATTCAATTTTCTCCTCTGCACTGATCATTAAGACTGGGTCGGGTACGCTATCGAGAATCTTTGTTGTGGATTCTTCAAGATATTTGACTTCCTCGGTTTTCAATTGAACCTGGCTTTCCAATCCGGCGAACTGAGAGGCCAACTGTTGATTCATGCGATTGACTTCATCCGCTAATTCCTCGATCTCATCTCCCGTCGATAAGGTAATGGGTTCGAGGTATTCCCCCCGTCCGATTTGTCGTGCCGCTTCCTGAAGACGACGAATAGGTTTGGTGATTCGGTGTGCAGCCAAGTACCCCAATGTCACAAGGAGCGCTACTCCGAGTAATCCGAAGGCAGCGGTCCATTTGAAGAAATGTTGAATGGGGCCAAACAGTTCGTCTGACGATTGCCAGACAAACATGTGCCATCCTACCCCGGTCGATGTTTGCGTGATTCGACTGGCGTTGGTGAGTGGGGCAAAGCCAATAATGGACGACTGCGTGCCCCCGTGCCCGTCGCTGGGTGCCGGCGTCCAACCGGCATGCATCGGTGTGACCAGGGGGATGAGGCGGTTGTCACTAATCGTAGTACCCGTCGGCAGGATAGGACAGCTTAGGACGACCCCACGGCTATCAATAAGCATGACATGGCCGGTTTCTCCAAATCGAATAATTTCAATCGAAGGAGCAAAAAATTCCTTGGCATCATAAATACGATGCAAAACGCCGATGGCTTCATACCGGAGGCTATCCATAATGGGTAGAGCAAGCGTGAAAACGTAGGTTCCACGCCGATCATCAAATTCCAGCGGCCCGATGTAGGGTTGTCCAACGCCGTTGTGAAAGGCCCCCTTCCACCAGTCCGTTTCTCCGTGGAGATAGGGCATATTGGCATCCAGGCTGGCAACGACGCGGCCGCCTTGATCGGTAATGAAGAATCCCCGAGTCGCCGATCTGGTGATTACCGGGACGGGATGGCCGGGATCGATGAAGGTCCCTCCCACATGCCGTTGGAGAATTTTGGCGATAGGACCTTCTAACGTCTCGTGTAAAATTTTTGGATCTTTCCCTTCCCAGGCTGTTTGTTCCTGATCCAGGGTTTCCTGGAGTTTTTGGGGTGACATTTCGCCCAGGCCATCACGTTTGGTTTCGAGTTGTTGAATGATATCTACATCGGTGGCCAATAATGACGTTCGAAATATTTCTTCCGCCACGACCAAGTCAAGTTTTCTGGCGGTTTCGGTGGCGAGGGCTTCAAAACTGGATCCGTTGACTTCTTGAATTTCCTGTGTGCCCTGGTAGAAGGCCAGGAAGAGTCCGATCATCAAGGGAAGGGCTCCCACCAACAGCATGGAGATGACCAGTTTTTTTGTCAGCCCCTTTTTCCGTTTAGTTGGAGGGGGTTCGATTATAGTCATGGGACACCATTTCTGATGACATCGTGCCGGGAAATGATAAATAGAACGTGGTGCCTTTTCCCACCTCGCTCTCAATTGTGAGATCCCCGTGGTATTTTCTGAGGATGGTACGCACATTATACAGGCCGAGTCCGGTTCCCATTCCATTGATTTTCGTCGTAAAAAATGGATCGAAAATTTTCTGCAAATTCTCGGGAGGGATTCCACATCCCGTATCCGATATGCTGACATGGACTCGGCCATTGGTTTGATCGGTGGCGAGGGTTAAGCTTCCCTTCCCTTCCATCGCGTGTATGGCGTTGGTCAGGAGATTGACAAAGATCTGTAAAATTTCTTCAGGTTTGGCACTAATCTCCAATAATCCATTGTATTGCTTCTGAACGGTGATTTCGTGAAATTTTGTGGCAAATCGGGCTATCGTCAGTGCCTCATCCAGTTTTGCGTGCAGGTCGACCGTGAGTGTCCCTTGTGTGCTGGAGGAACGAGCATACTGCGTGATGTTGCGGGAAATCGCATGGATCCGTTGGGCGGCTTCGTGGATGCTCACGGCATGTTGATGAATGAGCCCCAGATCGGTTTCTTCTTGGATATTTTCCGCCATGGCAAGAATGACATACAGAGGATTGTTGATATCATGGGCAATGCCCGATGCAAAGGTGCCGAAGCCAGCCAGTTTTTCGGCTTGAAACAGTTGAGCCTGCATGATGGTGCCATGCTGGATGAAATCCCAAAGCACTTTGGCCCCTGCCCCCCCCAGCGCTTCGGTACCGGGAGCCTTGAGTTGAGAGATGGTGCTTGCCATGGAGGGATCTCCTGTGACGTCGATCAGCAATTGGACTTTGGGATTTTGAATGAGGTCCAAAGGGCGAAGAGTCGTAGGTATATGATGGAATTTGGCGACTTCCAGCCCCAGTGCGCGTGGATTGCAATCTGCAATTCCCACCAAATGGACATGGGGCAGATTGACCAAGGCTTCCAGCATGGCCGTGCCGCCTTTTCCCGCTCCGATGATGCCGACATGCGTGATCGTTATTTCAGCAGGTCCCACTCAGATCACCCCTTCTGGCTACGTTAGAGACAGGCGTTCTTCGCCATGCTCATTGCCTCCATCTGTCGTTCAACTTGTCATGTTGATTATATATCTGCGAAAGAAATAAAAAAGCCCTATCACGGGGATAGGGCTTTTTTATAGGCCGCTCTTTTGCTGGAGGATAATGCCTATCCCGCAAACAGCAAACCGAGATGGTGGCAAACCGGTTATGGACAATTACAAGCGATTAATTTCCCGTTGCTCCATGGCTTTTGAAACAGCAGCGGTTAATTTCTCTTTTTCAACCGGTTTGACCAGATAATCCACGATTCCCTTTTTGAGAAACCCTGTCGCCATTTCCATGTCCGGGAAACCAGTAAGGACAATGAGTGGGACACGCGGATATTGCTGTTGAAAATAATTAATGGCTTCCACACCGTTAATTTTGGGCATGCGAATATCAGAAATGATGACGTCCAACATTAAAGGATTTTCGCCCTTACTCACTTCCTGAATGGCTTTTTCACCGTCTTCAGCCTCGATAACATCATATCCGGCCTTCTCCAAACTCATTCGTACGACTTTTCGAACATCCGGTTCATCATCCACGATTAGGACGAGACCATTGGTTTTGTGTCCACCGAACATTGCTCC
This sequence comes from Nitrospirales bacterium, assembly GCA_050248735.1. GTDB lineage: Bacteria > Nitrospirota > Nitrospiria > Nitrospirales > UBA8639 > JACKFE01. The sequence goes on from JBFWRU010000001.1 coordinate 355,550, forward strand.
TGTTGTTTCCGCCATATTCCTTCTCCTTGGTTGGTGGGTAAAATTTGTTTGCAAATATCATTCATATTTCATGATTCTCCTTTGATTGTAGCGGAATCCTGACTAAGTAGAAAGTAGATATTATTCAGTAGATTGTATTTAATGTTCAATCGGGGCAAAGTAAAAGGCTGAGGGTATCTAATGAGCAGGGTGTGGATAGCCTCCGTCTACTCAATCAGCGGAAGGGGTGGGCTTCACCCTCATGGGGGTAGAACACATCCTGAGGGATCATTCAGATAAGGTAAAATAATTAGGATGAGCCTGAGGCCTGCTTGATTGGTTTGTCGAAGTGCCGGGTAGCGGCAGGGGTGTTGGAGTAGATGTGTAAGAGATCCAATGATTCTTCGTCCTGCTCCAGTACTGGAGTGAGGGCCAGGTCAGTATAGCTTTTCCGGTGTGGATCCTGTTTGACCCGTTTGAGAATTCGTTGGAATGTCCACACCAACCAACCCCATCGAATTCCATTTGTGGTGAGTTCCAATGCCCGTTTCAGATAAAAGAAAAGCGGATTTTCTACCGGGAACATGGGGCGACGTTGGGTCCGAACTTTCCTTCGAAAGATGCCACCTTCCAAAGGATGGACCCCTTCAATCGTGATGCATCCGTAAAACCAGGTGAGAAAGGATGTAACCTTATTGATGTTTTGTCCTCGGGCTGCTGCCCGACGAATCACGGTTTCCACATGTTCAGGGGTGTAGTACTGTTCCCAGGCGTTTCGATAGACGGTGGCCCATTCCTTTTTTGACATTTTCGGATGGTTCATTGTGACATGCTCCAGGTCATAGGCATTCATGTCCGGCTCCATCCAGACTTGCTCTTTATGAAGACGTTGGTGATCTTCCGATCCCGGCAACGGAGTTAAGCAAAAAAACTCCAGGCAATCGACAGGCAATTCTCTTTTGATGATCTCGATGTCACGGGCGATACTTTCGGGGGTATCGTCAGGGAATCCAAGAATATACCCGGCGACGGTGGTACAGCCATGGTCTTTCCATGTTTGAAACATCTTGCGATATTCCCCGATTTTATTTTGTCGTTTCTTGGCCCCGATTAAGGACGTCGGGTTGATATTCTCTAATCCTACAAACACATTCCGGCATCCGGCCCTGGCGCATTTTTCAATGAACCGGGGAATTTTGTGGCACAGGGTATCGACCTGGATGGTAAACGAGATGGGCAGACCTTCTTCCTCCCGCATCGCGATGCAGCGATCCAGGATGGGTTCCCATTCCTTATTGCGGGCAAAGTCATCGTCGGTAATAAAAAATCGACGAACGCCTTGCTTGAGATTGTGCCGAATGAGGGTTTCAATATCATCGGCGGAACGCCACCGTGATTTACGACCCTGGACGTTGATAATTGTGCAAAAGCTGCACTGGAACGGGCATCCCCGGCCGGCATCAAAACTGGATAAGCGGCGAAGTGTGTTCTGAATTATATGAGCCGGAAGGAAAGGACTTGGGGCTTGTCCAAGCCCCGGCAGTTGATCCATGACGTTATACATGGGCTTGAGGTTATTGGCATATGCATCCTGTAGAAGCTGATCGAGGTGTTCCTCTGCTTCCCCTGCAAAAATGGTAATTCCCCGGTCGAGTGCCTGTTGAATATCGTCCGGAAGGGTGGGCAACATCGATAAACACCCACTGACGTGGAACCCTCCAATGGCAACGGGGATATTGGCTTCTAAAAAAGGTCTTGCCAGGTCGATCGCTCGAGGGAATTGATTGGTTTGTACGCCGACCAGCCCTACCAGACCATGCCCGTCCTGCGTGATGTCGGAAATGATTCGGGTGATGGGAATAACCGTGTTGGTTTCGTCATAGGGGTCAATTTGAACGGTGACATCGGGACCCAGGGTCTGGCGTTTGGCGCAATCCAGGGCAATCCCATAGAGAGCGGCGAGGGTATTGGAGGGAATGGAGGATCTCATCCACTGGAGCACATAGCCCTGGTCATCATAATGAGAGGGTTTGATGAGAACGAGGCGAAAGCGGGAAGGGCTCATGAGAATACTAATAGCTGATGGATGGTAGAAGTTAGCATAGAAGGTATGAATGGAATGGGCAAGTGTTCATAAGCGGCATGGAGAATGTTTTTCAGGATGGGCGGTGTGGAAAACCTGGGGCATTGAGGAACAAGGATCTGGTCTGAGTCCGCAAAAATCCTGCATGAAAAGCCCAATCCTTTTTTTCTGTGGGAACGCTAGGTCTTAAGTTGGTCCGGTGCCTGGAGCGGGAACGCTTCAGGTTGTCCCATTGGCCAGCTTTCCACATAGATTGAACTCGATGGAAAGGCGAAACTCGCTCCCTGCTCCTCCACGACTTTTTTAATGTGATAGGCTAATCGCTCTTTGGCTTCAAGCCATTCCCCCCACACCACGGTCTTGGTAAAACAATAGAGCATAATGTCGATACTTGAATCGCCGAAGGAATCCAGGAAAATAAAGGTTTTGACCTGTTCAGAGTCCGTTTCAAAGTCTCCGCATTCGTAAATATAGGTTGAAATGGCTTGGACGATATTCCGAATCTGATCGTGGGTCGAACGGTACTCGATCCCAATCTTCCAATAAATTCTTCGGTAGGTCATACGGGAGTAATTGATCAGGGCCTCATTGGCCAGCTTGGAATTGGGAAGGGTCACCAACGCTTTATCGAATTGACGCACCTTCGTCGCCCGAAACCCGATTTCCTCCACGGTGCCTTCTACGTCCGGCGTTTTGATCCAATTCCCTTTTTCGAAGACCCGGTCTAAAAAAATCGTGAGCCCCGCAAACATATTCTTAATGAAATCCTGAGCGCCGAGGGCGACCGCCATACCCACCAGGCCCAAACTCCCGAGGACGGCCGCCACATTGAACCCCCATTCTTGAAAGATGGCCGCAACGCCTAAGCACACAACCACGAATTTGGTCACTTTTAGGAAGAAGCCTTTTATCGTTTCATGCATGCTGGCACTGCCAAACAAGTCGATGGCACGGTCAAATAAGCTTGATAAGGGATCCAGCGCTCTGAACAGAGCCCAAAATAAGGTAAACGCAATCAGGGATCGGACGACCTGGTTGAGGATGGCGTCCAGTGCTGGGGAGAGGGCGACAATCTGCCCCGCCCAATAGAGGCCAACGACGACAAATGCAAATTCCAATGGGCGTTCAATGGAGTTGATGAGCTGATCGTCAAGGTCCGTTTGGGTTCGAGAGGCTAAGGTCCTGAGTGACCTCGAAAAGAACCGAAAGAAGATTCGGCGGGCAAACAAAAACAATACGAATACGGCAAAGGCAAGCAGAATATGACCCAAATCTGTGCCCAGGATTCCTGTTTCCCAAACCTTTTGAAATTCGTTTACAAACCCTTCCATCGTGCAGGTGTCTTCCTCTTAATTCATTCGGTGAAAGATCATTATTTCCGATCTTTGAATTTTTTACCTAGGTCCTTAAACAATTTTTGTTGAGCTTTGGTTATTCTGGGATAGGAGAGATTGAGCTTGGCCAGTGTCTTGACGAGAATGTCTGCTACGCACATTCGCATAAACGGTTTATCATCAGCGGGAATGGCATACCATGGAGCCCACGGGCGTGATGTCGCATTCAGAGCGGTTTGGTAGGCATCCATATAGTTTGGCCAAAGTTTTCGTTCCGCCAAATCTCCTTCGGAAAACTTCCATTGTTTATCCGGCTCCTTCAGGCGATCAGCCAAGCGCCGACCCTGTTCGACCTTGGAAACATGAAGCCAAAACTTCAGAATAATCGTGCCGTTTCTGGCCAAGTGACGTTCGTGATCCCGAATGGACTCGAAACGGTCTTCCCAAATCGTGGGTAACATCCAGGGGAGTCGTTGAAGCTTGAGATATTCCGGATGAACTCGGACCACGAGCACTTCTTCATAGTAACTTCTATTAAAAATGCCAATTCTGCCACGTTCGGGAAGACGGCAAGCGGTGCGCCATAAGAAATCATGGTCCAACTCACCGTGGGAGGGTTGTTTGAATGAGTAGACTTGGCATCCTGCCGGGTTAATTCCACGCATGACAGCCCGAATAGTCCCATCTTTCCCGGCGGAATCCATGGCCTGAAAAATCAACAAAATGGCCAGTTGGTCCTGGGCATAGAGCCTCCGTTGGTATTCATCCAGAGTTTCAATGAGGTTATTGAGTCGCAATACACACTTCTTTTTGTTCGGAGCATCACGTGGAGGGCTGGTGGGTGATTGTGCAACTTGAAACGATCCATCAAAGGGGACAAGATATGGATAGGAAATAGCTTGGAACATGGTGGAGAGTGAAAGCTTCAGGGTTATTGAATGTAAAAGAAGAGGAAGGAGGCTATGATCATGGCGTTTTCCTGTTCAACGAGTCAGCCTACCAACGCAAAAGTATTGTTCATGGAGATTCAGGATCGCACGGTTTTCATTTTCACAGCCTGGTTCTTGAAAGCAAGCTTCTGAGATGTTCTTCAAGGTTTGCCTGGCTCGTTCCCAGGGTGGGGGAGTATCCTCAATCGGGTGAGAAAAATCGATATGATCATCCTGCTGCTTAGATACGAAGCTCCAGATGATTCTGCCCATTAAGCCCATTTTGCCTCTTCTTATGAGACGGCAGGGTAAAAGAATTCTCCCAAAAGGTCAAACAGTTATGTGAGAGATCCCATTGTTCGGTGAAGCCCTGAGAAAAAATGAGGCGGTGAGCTCAAAAGGAATGGAAAAGCCATGAGGATAAGTTCGTTGCCTGGACTCCACTGGGGGATGTGCTAGGATACTTTTGAGTGGGTACTCTCCTAATGTTTCAGCCAGGAAAAGAAATGAGGCTTTCACATGGTAACAAAAGGTCAAAGTCTGAAGAGTGTGCTAGTTCTCTTCATGGGACTGATGGGATGTGTGGGGAATCAGGCTCTGGTGGACACTGAGCAAGTTCATCTGGGAATCGGCATTGTCGAAGGCACCAAAGGCTACCAGCAGCTTCAACAAGAGAGTTGGTCCGGAAATGGAGCGATGAGAAAAGTGCAGGGGCAAGTGTTTCAGATCGAGGGAGCGGCCTATGTGGTGCATATGAATGACCGGATTGACGTCCGACTCCCTGTGGATGAAAATACGCGTATTGATCGTCCGGCGCATGTGGGTGACTGGATTGAAGCGCAACTCGATCAGAACGGTCGCACCAGAACGATTCGTAATATCGACGGACAGATTTCACTCGAATAGCTTCTTTCTTTCAAACGGTTTTTTACCTTTTTCTCTTCGTGTTTTTAGGGCCCGAGCATGCGACTCAAAAATCGCAGTGTCTCACCTGTTCATGGTGTTCCTGGGCCGTCTCCAAGAGAGCTTACACCTAGATTTTGAAAATATGTGGAGGTGCGTTGCTGAGACGAAACCGGTTCAGTGTGCTCCCTGAGCGGATGGGCAGGCAGGTTAATATCCAGGAAATCCTGGAATGAAAGGGAGGAGAATGGACACCGCGATTAGGATAATAATGATCCATTCCAGTATTTCCATCCGGCGATTTCCCGTATGATCGATCATTTTTCCGTACAAATTATCCAGCGTATCCAATTTTCTCGTAATGCTGGTATCCCAGCTGTGTAGATAAAAGCGCTGGGAAGCCATACGGTAGACTCTGGCGAGGAATTGATCGCTCAGGGGTTTGAGGGTGTTGGTTACGCGCTCGAAGAGAATGGCGCTATCTACCTGGAGCCCGGCGATGCGACGAAGGTTAGGGACCATTGAGCCCGGCCAGCGAATGGTATACCACTCTTTGGAGGTCAATGTCGCATACGTCTCATCCAGGGCCTGGTCAAGTTGATGATCGAGAAATCGCCGCTCCACCAATTCCACGTTAATGATTTCAAGAACCGCTCGCACATCGTCCATGCCTTGGCCAATCATCAGCGCGGCATTCCAATCGATTATGGTCATATCCTGTTGCCCATACGCGATGGAGGAGGTGGTGGCATCCTGAATTTCCTGAGAAGACAGGGGCTCATCTTCCGAGCGAAGAATTTGTGCAATCAGCCCACGATGTTGCTCAAGAAGCTGTGAGGGCGGGATTGCCGGATGAGTCTTGGCAATAGAGAAAATATTATAGTCCTCAACAAATGGTGAGCAGTCGGCTTTTTCAATATAGGTTCCGAGGGTGCGGATAAGCTGGGAGACATGTTGCTGCGCATGTTCCAGAAGACGGGCATGGTCAAAGAGGGCTTCGCTCAAGGGCAAAAGGGCGGAAAAGGGACCCTGCAAGGGAACTCGGTACATCACCATCATGACGCCAAAATCATACAGAATGGTTTCCACTTGAGGGAGTGTATGAAACGTTCCGACCGCAATCACATTCGTCTCCTGCATGATTCGAAGCGGTGGTGGATCGTAATCAAAATACTGTGGGGCTGGTCGTTGACGTTTGATGTGGCCCCGTTCCTTGGTGGTGGTGATGTGCTGTTCCGCCTCCTCAAGCCGGATCCAGGATCCGACGTCAAAGGCAAACATGACAAAGCCCAGGCCCTCTTCAATGTATACGACGTCAGAATTTTTCATAACGACCTGGGTGATTCCGGCGTGGAAAATACGAAACGAGGTGACAGGTGGGTGGCCATGGGTGCTGGGGCATAATTAAATCTGGTGGATGGATTCCTGTTTGGGAACCTCCACCTCCATACCGGGAAATTCTGTTTGGAGTGTCATGGCAAAAGCCAAAGACTGTCGTTCTTCGCCGTGCACCACAAAAACTTTGCGAGGGTAGGGCTTAATCGCCCTGACATATGCCAGGAGATCGTTCCGGTCGGCATGGGCCGAATACCCGTTCAAACGCACGACTCGTGCGCGTCGTTTGGTCGGGATACCGAAAATTGGGACTGTTCCCCATTCTTCAGCGATTTTACGGCCTAGAGTATGTTCGGCCTGCCAACCTACGAGAACCACCACGTTCGCTTCATCCTCGATGGTATTTTTCAGATGATGGACGACCCGTCCCCCTTCGCACATGCCGGAGGCCGAAATGATGACACAGGGTCCCTTGCGCCGGTTCAAGGCCTTGCTGTCTTTAGCTGTTGAGACAAAGTGGATATATTTCGCGGCAAAAATATCACCTTTGGAGGTAAACGTACGATAGGTCTCCTCATCGTAACATTCCGGGTGTTGTTGAAAGACCTTCATGGCCTTTAACGCTAGTGGCGAATCAATAAAAATAGGAATTGGTGACACCTCCCCATTTTTCACAAGTTCTTTAATTCGCATGATAAGGTCTTGGGTGCGACCCACTGAAAACGCCGGAACGACAATCTTACTTTTGTGCTGAACGGCATGGTCCACCAGGTCTTTGGCCACTGCTTTTCGTTTTTCCTGGTTATCCTCATGGAGGCGGTCTCCGTAAGTGGATTCGATAATCAGCACATCACAAGGGGGTGGAGCCTGAGGGTCACGAAGGATAGGCATGTTGGCCCGTCCTAAATCACCCGAGAATAGAATGGAGGTGGACTGGCCGCGATGTTGATATCTGGTCCAGACGGCGGCTGATCCCAGGATATGTCCCGCATCGTGAAATTGCACGGTGATATTCGGGCCGGCCGAAATGGATGCGCCATAGCCGACTCCCTTGAATCGGGTGGCAATGTTATGCACATCTCCAATGGAGTAAAAGGGTGTAGCGCAGCTCCGGCCTTTTCGACGTTCTTTTTTATTTACATACCGACAGTCACTTTGCTGGATACGGGCGGAATCTTCCAGGAGAATTCTGGTGAGGTCTGCGGTCGCCGAAGTCATATACACGGATCCGGGAAATCGGTCCTTGGCGAGGACCGGTAAGGCGCCGGAATGGTCGATATGTGCATGGGAAAGGAATACTGCCCGTACTGATTTCGCATCAAATCCCAGGTGAGTATTCCGTTCGCGGGCTAGGTCGCGTCGGCCCTGAAACATGCCGCAATCCAGAAGAATCCGTGAGTTTCCCGCTTCAAGAAGATGCCGGCTGCCGGTGACGGATCTGGCCGCACCGTGGAAAGAAATATTCATCGTGCGGGTCCCTTCTGATGCTCGGTCGAAATGATCTCCCAGGCTTCGGCCGCGGTTTCAGCATAATGAAATAAAGAAGGATCATCTGGGCTGATCAAGCCAAATTCCACGAATTTGTTCCAATTAATCAATTCTTCCCAAAAGGTCCGGCTGATGAGGACGACAGAAATATCCTTGACCTTTCCGGTTTGGATAAGCGTCAGGGTTTCAAACAATTCATCCATTGTGCCAAATCCGCCCGGAAAGACCACGAGGGCTTTGGCCCTGTTCAGAAAGTGCATTTTTCGAAGGGCAAAATATCTAAATTGAAAACACAATCGGGGAGTAATGTAAGGATTGGGAGTTTGCTCATAGGGCAGAGCGATGTTGAGGCCTATCGATTTAGCTCCCACATCGGCCGCACCGCGATTCGCGGCTTCCATAATGCCGGGTCCTCCCCCGGTGATAATGACATACTGACAATTCCCGTCTATCTGGCAACTAGCCGATACCAGCCGTGCGAATTCACGGGCCTCATCATAATAAGGAGAAAGGCTTAATTGATTCTTGGCAATGGCGAGGGCTCGTTTTTTCTCCGGATCAGTCGGGGCCTGGGACAGCTCTTGCTCGGCAATCAAAAGCTTGGCTTTGGCTGCCTCCGGTTCAAGCAATCGGGCACTTCCAAAGACGACAATGGTCGACTCAATGCCTTCATCCTGTTGTATAAGTTCCGGTTTGTACCATTCCAATTGCAAGCGGACTGCACGGAGTTCGTCCCGTTGTAAAAAGTCCGAATCGGAATCCGCTCGTCTGTACGCAGAGGAACTCAGTTGAGAGAAAGAAGAGGATGGTGGCGAGTCAGGTTTCATGGGTACCGGTCGTCATTCAGATGGAGAAGGTAGCCATAGGATTATAAGGATCCTCATTCCATATTGAAACATATGTTCCACTTTAAGCCCGAATTTCGAGGGGAAATGCGAATTGGGGTCTTTGATAGAGCAGAGACCCCATATGCTTCTCTAAAAGAAGGGTTTAGTTGGAATACCGGAATAAGGTATACTTCTAACTGGATTTCAAGGCGAAAATGAATGTCATGAAACCTGTCCCCCCTCGTGCCCTGTCTGACTGTGAGACCTGCCCCAAACGGGATGATTCAGATATTTGCGATTTGATTCCTCCCGGGGAGGAAGTCCCGGGTGTACTCAAGCGACGAGCGATCTATCAGCCTGGACAATTTGTGTTTTATGAAGGGCATGCGCCTCTGGGTTTGTATGTCCTCTGTCAAGGGAGAGTCAAACTCACCCGTCTTACTCGAAAGGGACATCAACGTGTGGTCGGAATTGTGGATGCCGGCCATTTACTCGAAAAGCAGGTATTGCAAGATCAGGCGGTGCATCAAGTGACCTGTGAAGCATTGGAGCCCTCACAGGTCTGTTTGTTAGACCGTCCGGGTTTTTTGAATATGCTGAAGGGGAATGGCGAGTTGGCTGTGAAGTTGGTTCAGGTCCTGAGTAAAGAAATGTCGCAAGTGTCGTTGGCCGCAGATCAGTTTGCCTTTTCTCCTGCCAAGGAGCGTCTGGCCGGTTTGTTATTAGAGTTGCAAGATCGTTTTGGGGAGCCTGTGCCCGACGGAATTCGACTGGCTCTGAATCTGAAACGAGAAGACTTAGCCCAAATGGCGGCTGTCACGGTCGAAACGGTTGTTCGCTTGCTCCATGATCTGCAAACCGATGATCTTATCACGATGCACGGTCGGGATATCACGATTTTGAAGCCCGAACGCCTGCGTAAAATTGCCGATATTTCGATGTAATCTCAGACTTCTTTCACCCTGTGTCCCTTCCGGTGTAGTCCCTCGCTCTCAAGTCATTCGCCTGAAAAGGCCTGTTGCTCTGTTCTTCGAAGGTTTCTCCTGCCTGCAATCCATTCGCCCGGTTTTGTGAGTGACCCCCTAGGCCGTTAGACCCACCCCGCCTATTGATAACTATCTGTTTTGTAATTGTCGCTTCGCAATGTCTTCCAATGGGCACTGTTCTAGGATGATGCGCGTTTGCGTGGTATGCGGCCAAATGCGGTCGTATCGAAAATCCACACGCGTCCAATTCCAAATTTCATATTGATGATTTTGGAAATTATCAAAGGAGGAAGAACATGAAGAACAGAGGCCGGTCCGTAGCACACATCCTTCAGTATGGGGCGATGTTTTGGAGTGTGATGTGGGTACTTTCAAGTGCGAGTTGGGCTCAAGGATTGACGGTTGAGGAACGGCTGGAGCGGCTGGAGCAAAAGACGCTATCCCATTCACCGGGTGCAGAGCAGGAGACGGGTCATATGGTGTTTTTCCGCGGTGGATGGGCGAATCTCATAAACGACCGGTCGAATGAGGTCTTTACCGACGTGTTTGGAGCCAGCGGAAGCACCAATCATTCCAATTCGGGTTATTATGTGGGCGCCGGCCTGGATTTAGTCCTGAGTCGCGATGCATGGGGAATGATGTCCGGAAGCTGGGTGTTGGGAGAAATTGGCGTGGAATTTAAACGTTGGAACTCGGAGAAAGTTGCTCAGGCCGTTCCCACCACATGCGCGGTGGCCGGAGTAGGAACGTGTACGGCCGAATTCAATAAAAAAGTTCAACTCACCATGCTGACCGTGAATGTCGCTCCCAAAATTATGTTTATGGAAGGCAGCCGGTTCCGCCCATGGATCATCCCGGTCGGGCTGGACTTCCATGTCATCAGCCCGCCATCAAACGATACGACAGTGTTGGATATTGGCGTCCAATTTGCGGTGGGTGCACAGTATCGTATTTGGAAAGCCATCCATCTTGGAGTAGACGGGCGGTTTCACTTGGCAACCGGTCAAACGGATACCACGAATAATTTTGGTACAGTTGGAGCCTATTTGGGTATTGCCTTTTAAAGAATTTTCTCTAAGAGATGGACGATACTCGATAGGAAGCCGACAGAATCAGGTTCTTAGGTGAGCAGGGCCTAAATGTGACAATCATGAAGAAGCCACTCCATTCAAGTTTGCTTGAGGGATATTCAGCCAAAATTTCTAATTTAGATGTGAGAAAACTGAAATCACACTTACCTCCCGCATGGGACAAAAAGTTATGATCGTGTTAGCTTTTGATGAAGATATCAACCTGGCCTAAGCGCACAGGTTCCGTTTGCTGATTAAGAAGTAAGGGCGGAGGAAGAATTATCGTGTTCATCAGCATATAGTAATCTTTGCAAATTGGTGTATGTCGAGTATCAATGGCGAACCATCATGGTTGGTTGGAGTTAGGAAAATCAGGTCTTTCCATTCAACCATTCATGGGTCATAGAGATCTGTAGGCTGTCAGGCTACAATTCGGGTGGTGAATCTTTTTAACCTCATTCTCATTTGGGTGCATTTGACTGTAGCGGCCTTTTGGGTTGGAGGGATGTTGTTTCTCTCATTGGTCGCAGTCCCGCTTCTCAAGCAGGCCCCTGACCCGGTCACGGCCCAACGCTGGTTTGTGAGCCTCGCGCGCCGATTTCGTACACTCGTATGGTGGGCACTGGCCCTCCTCGCAGCTACCGGTGCCCTCCTTCTCCCTCGGTGGGTTACTGATTTCTCGTCTCCACTGAGCTGGCCACCGCCCATTCTTTTTAAACTGTTCCTGGTAATAAGTTTGATTAGTGCTTCTCTTCTCCATGACCAGGTCATTGGGCCAAAAGTTCGATTGTTAAAAAACAAAACGACGATTGAATTATCAAATCGTGATCGATTGCTAATACGACTCTCCCCACTTATTGGTCGATTGACCATGCTCCTAGGATTAGCTGTCCTCTTTGCGGCTGTCATGATTGTCAGGCACTGAGAGGAGATGATCATCCAAAAAAATGGGCAAGGCCAATAGAAGATTTCTTGATATCGTGAGCGAGGGAAAGAAAAATGATCCACCTTAAAAAACGAACTGTTACGGTCAAAAAATCCATTTATGACCGGCACAACCATACGAGTCGATTGTCTCGGGAAGGCGTCAGTTGGGAATGTATGCGGACAGTATCTGTCGGGAATTGAACAAAATGCGGTCTGTCTGTACTCGGGTGAAAACGATTGAAGGTTAGTCGGCGATGTTCAACAATAAAATACTGAATGAGTTAGAAGGAACCCATATCGAACAGGAAACAGCCAGGACAACGACCAAGAGAGAGCTGGTGTGAGGTCCTGAAGCAAGGCGAGATTTTTCAAGGCCTTGCAAATGATTGGGATTGGGTAGGCTAGCACAACAACCTACTTCCCCCCTCTCTATAAAAAGCGGAGGGACGAAATAGGAAATACCGAACTATAGCTGGAAAGAAACCATTTCCCATGAATCAATGAATTCATGCTGTCGGCTATTCCAATGGCTTATTCACTTTTCCATTGGTACCACAACGTGGGAGAGGGGCAATTGGAAGAGCAACGTGCTGTTAAATCCCGTAAGGCATCATATTTTATGAGTTCAGGTTTTTTGTAGATTTCTTTGTTGGGGGCTTCCATTTTTTTCAATCCTCCTTCATGAATTTCACTAAAAGAAAATTTTGAACGGATGGTCCTTATTTAAAATTAGGACTTTCTGGAATATTACCTTTAATTATATGGCTTTATTAATTAGACTGAAATAAGTATAAATAATTAGTTGTTTTAAAGGCTGTTTTTCTATTATAACCCTTAGGGGAGGTCTAGTTGAGTGGAAAATCGCTGCCTGAAAGCGTGGAAGTAGTGGAAGTAAGGGTTGGGACCGATCAGTTTCTCGAAATTTAAACAGAGAAAGAATGAGGCTCCATTCTTCTGGTTGGGTGAACTCCCAATTCCTGTTTCAGTTAGGAAGCAACCTCCTCACCATGAAATTCCTGGAAGTCGGATGGGATGTTTAGAGAAAAATCCATAGCGGAGGTGTATCTCCCAATCGATACGTCTGCAGGTGGTGGGTAAAGTTGTTTTATGCTTTTGTATCTTTCTTGCAGCCAATTCACGGAAAATCAACGTCTTGAAGTGTAGTGGTTTTTTTATCCGGGATGAAGGTGCTGTCCTTGTATTGTTTGATGACATGTTTCAAATAGGCAATGTTAATGAATGGTCTTACGGAAGTATCCTTGTCGTATATGGATTTGAGGATTCTGGCATAAATTATTTCTCCACCATGGATCCCGTCGAAAAATTCGCAATCATGAGATTCTAGTCGCCTGGGGTCTGTGAAATCATAATGTTGGATTCCGGCTTTTTTGATTTGTCTTTTTACATCTTATTAGACAGTATCAAGGTGGTTCAATTATCTACATCCAATCAATTTCCGGGGATATAGTCTCTGCAAGGTTGATGTATGTCAATTTGTGACTGTCTACCCACTTCTCATTAGTTCATTAGTGTTTATAATGAAAGGGTAGAGTCGCCTTTCGAGGAAGAGTGCAAAGAGCCAGGTCTGAGATTTTTTTTGGCTGAGGGTGAAGTCAGTCTCACTGTTATCAAAGGGATGATTGTGGACAGTGCCGAATCCAAAAAAGTCTATTCGATTCATGGGGAGCGAGTGGTGGTCTCTGGGACAGGTTCCGCCATCGTGGATCCTCTCTGGAATTTCTTGAGATCTTTTGAGAGTTCTCTTGTTGATGAGTCCCCTGCCCTGCGCATCCGTTTTTTTTCAGTTCCTTCCCCGCAAGCCATTCCCATCCCTATTCCCTCACTTGCAGAAAGAATTGAATCTCACAATACCCAAACGTTCGGTGAAGATTTGATCGGAGCCTGGCAATGCGATGTCTATGCCAGCGAGGGAATCCTGACCGTCGATTTACATGCAAAGGGGAGATTGCAGATCAATTACGGTGAGGGAACCGGGAGGGGGTATTTGGTTAACCCCGAGTCTTTCCATCCGGATATCCGAGTGAGTTATTTTCATTTTGTTCTGAGTGAATTGTTGAAGCGCCAAGGGTTGTATACGATTCATGCGACGGCCCTGGAAAAGGGGGGACGTGGGGTGCTGATTCCGGGATATAGTGGGCGGGGAAAAACCACAGCCTGTATTTCTTTGTTACGGTCGGGGTATCGATGTTTATCGGATGATCACCCGTTTTTGAAAACTACCAATGGGATGCTGGAGGTATTGGCCTTTCCGGAGAAGGTCGATGTGACGGAGAACTCCCTGCAGTTTTTTCCGGAATTGCGTGATGAGTCTCATGGGAAGCTCTATCAGGGGTTGATTAAACGGTATTTTCATGTTGAGGACTTTTTCCCTGGGGGAACTGCGAAGGCATGTGATCCCAGATTATTGATTTTTCCGCACGTGGTGAATCGTGCCACAAGTCATGTCGAGCTGGTTTCCAAACGTGAAGCCTTGGAAGAAATCTTGCCGCACGGATTGTTGGTGTATGACAAAGCCATTGCGAGAAAGGAATTTCAGGCGTTGTCCCATCTTATCCAAAAAGTCAAAGCGTATCGCCTGTTCTTTGGAAGAGATGTACTGGATTTGCATCGAGTCATTGATCCCCTATTATCCTGATTCCACCTGGTGCCAGGCGAGTACTTTCCCCAGGAAGACGGACTTCCTTCTGGCAGTTCAATTTTTAAAATGAGAGAATCCCTGTCCCATCACCCGCTATCTGAGTGAACCGGAAAAATCCATCTGCCTCTGCCATTTTATTTCGCATGAGGCTATGGGCTATGAATGTCATGAAAATTGGTAGAGGTCTTTTCATTAAGTTCCCTTAATGCATGATGCCCATTTTCCTGGAAACTATCTCCTTGGTTCATGATTTCTCGGGCCGCTCATTCACCATGGGCCCTGTCCGCGTCTCCTCTCTTTTCAGGTATGTATTCTGTAAAAGCGTTATCGAAGGAAGAGTATGGTTGATGGAAATTTCGTGAGGGTGAGGTAAGCCAGATGATCGAACCCACCTTCCTTCCTGAAGAGCAACTCCTCCTTGCTTTGGCTAAACCCCATGCCGACGACAGGGATTTCGTGCAAGGTGAGACGGTGCTCTCCCGCCCGGGTTTTAATTGGCAGTCGGCCTTGTGTCTTGCACGCGCCCATTGGGTTCTACCCATGCTTGCGTGGAACCTGAAAGCCCGGGAAAAGGTGTGGGAACGCCTGCCCAAAGCGGTTCGAACGGAGCTGGGGGTGGCCATGGTGATGACCCAACAACGGGGTTTGCTCTACCAGTCCGGTCTCTCGCCAGTATTTGATGACCTTCAGGCTCAGGAAATTCCGTTTGCTTTGATGAAAGGGGCTGTGGTGATGGAGACCGTTTACCCAGACGATGCCCGTCTGTTGAATGATCTTGATCTGCTCATTCCGCTTGATTGCTGCGCAAGAGCGGTCAACATCTTTATCCAAAATGGGTTTCAAGCCCTTACCGAAATGCCTGATCCCGTTGTGCGTCACCAGCTCAGTTTGGTTAAAGGCAGAGGTGTTGGGAGTTTATCCGTAGATTTGCATTGGGACGTGTATCCCAGAGGAAGGCCATTTCACTTTGAGGTGAAAGAGGTCTTTGCTCGAGCCAGATTGCAGAGCTTTGGTGACCGGCAAATCCCGGGGATGTCACCGGAAGAGACCTTTGTCCACTATGCTACTCAGTTGGTCAATGACGAGTTTCATCATGCATTTGTCCGGCTTTGCGATCTGTATGGGCTGGTGGCGATGGGCCTTGATCAACATAGACTTGAATCGATTGCCCGGGCGACCGGGGCCACCGGAATCACTCACACTGCATTGAATGCGGTCAGATTGATGGGAGCCCGTGTATCCCAGGAGTTGGTGGATAGTCTGGCGAAAGGGTATCCGGGTTGCGTCATTGCGACAGATTTTCTGACAAATCCCCAATGGTTGTTTGGCCGAAAGCGTCTGGCTTACGGAATTGAGAAATTCATTTCCGGCCTCTACTTCCCCGATTCGGCTCGACGAGGGAGATACTGGCATACGTTCCCGCGAACCGTGTATGCCAATGTACTGGAGCAGGGGCATTCCAAGCCCATAGCTGTCTTGCAGATGGTCCACGCTATACTGTCGGCTTTTTTGTGTGGTGGCTTGTTATTGCTGGCCGCCCCCTGCCCTAGAAGTATCAAGCGATCTTTGCATAGCCTACTTTGGCGAAGATCAAGATAACCGCCCGACCCACAGACATTCCAATCAACGGCTCCGGTCTGTTTTCACGTGACCAAGGACGATTAGAAAAGTTTGTTCAGGAGGCCTGGGTTCTGATGAGGTCTTACTCTGTCTGCATCAACTGGCGGAGAGGGTGGGATTCGAACCCACGGTCCCTTGCGGGACAACGGTTTTCGAGACCGTCCGAATCGGCCACTCTCGCACCTCTCCGCGTATAATTATTGTTTATTTTCAACGAGTTGTAGTTTTTGGTCTAAAGTCTTCCCTGTACCCAAGACGGGAACGTAGGTTTTATTATTTGCAGCCTTCTTTTCTTCTTTGGCGAAGTGTTCCTGTAGTCTTGCTACAGCCTTGGGTTCCCAATCTTT
Organism: Nitrospirales bacterium; assembly: GCA_050248735.1. Lineage (GTDB taxonomy): Bacteria > Nitrospirota > Nitrospiria > Nitrospirales > UBA8639 > JACKFE01. The sequence goes on from JBFWRU010000001.1 coordinate 372,037, forward strand.
GGTGTAAGTGAAGACCGGATCAATAAACGGCAGTCCCAATTCCAGCAAAAATTCTTTCACGCGTCCCTGCGGCAGAAACCATTCCCCGTGGTGCCGCTCTTCGATGAAGTCCATATGGAAACTGATTTCCAGAATGGTGTCTCCTGGAATCACGCCCAGCACTTTCAGCGGCACAGGACATTGATATTGAATTTGCCTGAATCGCTTGTAAATGTCATCCGTGTAGCCAATTTTAATCAGCCCGCCCGCCGAGGGCTGGATAAAGTACACGCCCGCTCTCGGGAGATCCTCATGGTCCCAGGCCTCCGGGATGATTTTTGAATTTCTCGGCAGGCGCCGGTTGGCCACGTTTTTAAATATTTCCGTGGTCATCCGGTCTGGGGTAAATCGATTATTGTACCGTAATTTTCTGATTTTGCCGCGATAGATTTTAGCGTCCTCAATGCTCGTAAATCCTCTTTTTGTGATCGCGCGCCACCCGGATTGATCTTTAATTTTAAAGCGCACCATCCACCTGTGTTCTCCGTCTGCCGTGTACGACAAGATCCCTTTGTTGTGGACGCCCGGTACCGGTACCGGTTTCATTTTGCTCAACCTCGCTTTCTTTGGGGAATGGCCGCCTTCGATTCTAGGCGATCTGCGAAACGCTCGCCGGGGAATAGGTGCCCGTAGATGTCGAACGTGACGGCGATGGTGCCGTGCCCCAGTTGGATTTGAATATACTTCGGATTCGCGCCCAAGGCAATGAGTTGGCTGGCGTAGGTGTGCCGCAGGTCGTGAAACCGGCACGGGGTGAGCCCGTGGTTTTTTAATAACGACGAGAACCGGTAGTCCAGCCAGTTCATGGTGCAGGGTGCACCATTGTGGTGCAGCACGTACCGGCTGCCGGGATGTTTGGTGATCCGCCGCAAGGCTTTGACGGCCCGGTCGGTGAGATCGACGACGCGCAGGCGGTGATTTTTGGGTGTGGTGTCCTGCTCCAGCACCCGGGCGTGCCGGATGGTGGCTTGCCGGGTTTTCAGATTGACGTCTTCCCAGCGCAGCCCCAGCACTTCCCCGGCGCGCAGTCCGGCGCGGACGGCCAGGGTGACGGCGGCGGCCAGGCACGGGTCGGTTTTGTCGGCCGCGCGCAGGAGCCGTTCGGTGTGCGCGGGGGTCAGGGCGTGCGCCTGATGCCGGGTCTGTTTGAGTTGGCGCAGGTGCAGGCTCAAGGCGTTGGCGGGGTTGGCCGGGATCCGGCCTTCCGCCACGGCATGGTTCAGGCCTTCTCTGATCGGCGTGAAAATGTTGCGGATGGTCTGCCGGCGCTTGCCGGTGAGGCTGTGCAGCAGTTGGGTGAGATCCGCGCCGGTGAGGCTGGCCAGGGTGCGCGGCCCCAGGGCCGGCAGCAGGTAGTTGTTGAGCACGGCGGCATAGCCTTTGTAGGTGGAGAATTTACAGTGGGTGCGCGCGTAGGTGTGGAGCCAGTGCTCGAAATATTCTTTGACCGTTTCATCTTTGGGGCGCTCGGGAAAATATTTTTCGCGATAGCGTTCGGCGCGCTGCCGGTCCCGGTAGTCGAGGGCGTCGGCCTGGCTTTCGAAACCCCGCCAGGTTTTGGCGCGCCAGGTGCCGGCGTCATCCTGAAATTTCAGGCGCACACCCCACGTGGGCTTCCCCGCTTTTTTGTATTTGAAGATGCCGTCCGGCATGCGGTGTCAGGGTTTGAGTTTGTAGAGCTTGGTGGGTCCGGTTTTGCCGCGCGGCGATTGGGCGGCCGCCGTTTTGGCCGCGAGCCAATCGTGCCAGTCTTCCCGGTCGTCGCTGGATTTGCGGCCTTCCCGGTCGAACCATTCCTCAACGTCAGCATTCCACTCGTAGGTTTGATCCAGAATTTCCCAGTCGAGAATGCCGTCCACCAGAAAGGTGCGCGGTTCGTTACGGAGGCGGCAGAAGCCATACACATAGCTGTCGTCGCGTGGACGATAGACTTCGATGTCGCGCTCCGAGCGGCGGCCGGCTTTATCCTGATAGGTGATCCGGACCACCCGGTGTTCTTGGGCGGCGCGGCATTCCTGCGGGTAGGAAAAGCGACGTGCGGCGTGTGCTCTGGCCGGCTTGGGCTGCTCGCGCGGCCAGGCGATGTAGCAGACCAGGACCACCCCGCCCACGACAAACAGCCACCCGAGGACCGGACTGGGATCGCCGAGTTGCAGGAACCCGACGCCCATCAGAGTAACCAGGATTCCAAAAAGGAGCCCAATAATTCGTGCCAACAGAATGGCAATCGTTTTCATGACCGGATGCCCCGTGTCGTCATCTGCATAATTAATGGAACAGGTCTTTCAGGTGCCGGAAGATCCACGGCGGGATGGGCGAGGCCTGGCTCCAGAGGCCGATCCGCGCCAGCCGCGCTTCCAGTTCCAGCTCGGCCAGCACGCGATCGCTGGAATATTTAAAGAACCACCAGGCCAGGCCGTGGCGCACGAGTTCCCGGTTGAGGTCGCGGCCGTCCGGCAGTTCGATGGTGGCCAGCAGCCGGTGGTATTGGTCCTGCTCGGTTCCGCGCACGGTAACGGTCTGTCCGTCCACGAGCGCCCGCACGAACTCGGCCGCGTCCACGCCGAAGCGCTGCGCGGTCTCCGGCGCATCGATGCCGGTCAATCGCACGGTGATGCGTTCCTCGCCGCGTTGCAGCACGAGCGTGTCCCCGTCCTTCACGCGCTCGACGGTGCCCATCCAGTCGGCCAGGGCCGGTCCGGTAAACAGCAGCGCGCCCATCAGCAGCGCTAGCGTGAGAGTTCGACGACAGAAATTTTCCATGGACCCATGGCGGTAATCTGTAAATAGAATTCGCCGGTCTTGGGGACGTAGGACGTGCCGGCGCGGCCGGCCAGATTCCAGGCGGCCACGGGCAGGGGATTGCCTTTTTCTGTCACCTGCACCATGAACAATTCGACGCTCGGCCACTCTCCGGTTTTCTCCCATTGAATTTCCCATTCGTGTTTGATGTTGAACGGGCGGGTGCTGGTGGTGCCGTTTCCCGTGAAGGCGATGGTGGGGTGTTCGGTGAACGGCACGAGCTCGGCGGCCGTGGCCGCAGGGATCGGAGCCGCGAGGGCGAGCGACAGCATGAGCGCGGTGCATACTCCTCGCATCAGTGGTGGGCCTTTCTGGTGTTGTCGGTAAAGGCCCAGATGAGGGCCACGGCCCAGCCGATCAGGGTTACGCCGAACAGCAGGTTGACGAGAAAGATCGGAGCCGTGTTGCGGTGTTTCCGGTCCACGGCGATCCCGGTGGGGAGGAAGTAGAGGGCCAGGGCGGCCAGGACAACCAGCGCGAACAGGAAGAATTCCATCGTGCCCCTCACGGAAGATGGATGACGGCACTAACTTCCCAGAACGTTTCAAAAAAAGCAAGCGGCCACCAGTGGCACAGCGGGGGGCGGGGCCGCCGGGCGCGATGGGCCTCGAGCGAGACCACGGGCGCGCAGGTGCAGGCGTGCCTGCACGGACAGGGCCGCTCGTCGGCGATCGAGCCTCCCTGTGAGAAACCGCTCGGAGCGCCGGGGAGGGGGACGGCTCTCATGAGCGGCGGCTGTCGTTGGCCGGCCGTTTCTCTTTAGTCGGGCCATCCTTGTTCCCATAAAACGGCCGCTCTTCGGCCGCTATTTCGTGAATAATTGCTTTGATTGTCTTTTGGTTGAAGGGTTCGCAGTTGGCGTCCAATCCCAATCCGCCAGCCTGTTTTTTTAGGTACAGCACCGCTGCATTCGTGATGTCGCTGACGCTCCTTTTGGGATACTTTTCCTGAAAATTTTGGAGGGCGGAATAGGCCTCCCTAGAGAAATATACGGTTTCCTTCACCACATTTGTGCCTTTTGGTCTACCCATAGAAATTAACCGTAAATGAATGTATTGACAAAATCAAAAAAAAGGCGTAAAACTGTTTCAGACAGTTTAAAACTTCTTTTTGGGCGGTAGTTATGGCGAAAGAAAAAAGTCGAACGGAGATGGAATTCGAAAAGGGCAAAAAGAGCCTGTATGCCTGGATTGAAGCGAGCAATAAGGATTGGCTTGAAGCGGAAAAAACCAGGCAGCGGCGATCCCTGGCGGCCACGTTGGACACGCTACTGGAAGAGGTGCGCGCCCGTCGGGCTAAGGATCGTCCCGCCGTGCTGGAGGAGGTGGCGTCGTGAGTTGTCCGCGCTGTCAGGGGTTGCTGGTGCCGGTGGTGGCGGAGGATGTTTGGCTGGATGCCGCGCCGCTGCCCCAGCGCCGCTGTGTGAACTGCGGCTACCGGGACGATCCCGTGCTGCGGGCGAACGCCGCCGCCCCGCCGCCGGATGTGCGCGGCGGCCGGAAGCAGGCCCGGCTGCCCGGGCAGTGTACGGAATTGTCTACCGCTCGCGCCCGCCGGCCGTCGCGCCGGGTGGACGCGGCCACGTGAACGAAGGAGGGGGTGCCATGTCTTGTGACGTGTTTGGTCGGCCGATGTCCACCGTGCCCAATCCCGGCGACTGGGTGCCGCAGCTCCTGCCGCCGCCCGAGCTGACGCAGGAATATATCGACGAGTTGGTGGCGCGGGCGTTGGCCCAGCGGCGGCTGGGTGAGACGTATCGCCCCATCGAGTCGTCCCGTCATTCAGGCCGGGCGTGCCGGATGGTGGGGCGTCTCTCCAATCATGCGTTTTCGTAATGCGCGGCCGGGCCGTGGTGGCCCGATTGCCTGACGCCCTGGCGCCGGAGTTCGCCGGGCTGTCGGGTCTGCCCCGAAAGGAGGGGTCCATGAATGCCAATGTGTCTACTGTGTCCATGGCGCCGACGGCGCCGGGGTCGGAGGGGGTGGAGGAGCACAAGAAGTTGCCGCCCTGCTCCTGGCCGTCCATCCGCAATAGCGAGCGGGTGTACCAGTTGTCCCGCACGTGGGCGCGGTGGTGGGGCCTGGATGTGACGAATTTTGTGCGGACCGGCGTGTGTTTCCTCATTGTGGCCTCCAAGGTCTACGCCATGTTTCAGGAAGATCGCGTGAACTGGTTTTACAAAATAGATCGGGCGTTGCCGTTGGATCAATAAGAACCGTGCGCTGCGGTGCGATGCACCGGGGGGTGTTGCGATGCACGAAAAACTAGGCGGACGGATGCCGGAGGCGGGCTGGACGATGGCGGGCCGCACGGTGGTCCTGGTGGGGCTGCTCTCGCTGGTGTTGTGGGGGCTGCTGCTGGGCGTGGGCTGGTGGGGCCGGTGCATCCTGACGGGGGGCTGCTGAATATGGAGCACGTGCGCTGGCTGGCCTCGGGGCTCTCTCACAGTCTGACCTGGCTGTTGGCGTGGCTGCCCTCCGGCATCGGGCTGATGAAGCTGCTGTTGTGTTTTTATTTTTTGATCATGCTGCGGTTTCTGGTGGAAGGCGACTGGGTGCGCGTGATGTATTGGGCGGGCGCGTTGACGATCACCTCCAGTGTGGTGCTGATGAAATGAAAAAACCCAAACCCCCGCTCACGCACGAGAAGCAGTTTGGCAGCTTGGAGGAGTGCCGGAAATTTCTGCGGCTGCCGGAAAAAAAGATTCGCGCGCTGCGGCGGCTGGGGGCGATTCGGCTGGATGGCGGGCGCACCACGCCGGAGGATCTCAGCGCCGACTGGAAAGCGCACGCGCATTTGCTCGGGGGGGCACGTAGGCCACTCTCCGGGATGGAGATCGGGGCGAACAGATATGCCGGAGTCACATATAAAACCTATGGTGCGGAACTCGGGCGGCCGCTCGGCACGGGCAAGGACCGCATTCGGATCGTTACGCCCATCGTGGCCGATCACGCCACCTGGGCCGCCGGGCAGGGGAGCGCCCGATAAACACTACACGTGGAGGATTGAGGCATGACCGAATCTGATGCGCCGGAGGAAGCGATTGGCAATGTGGATGAGATGGTCGATTCGACCTATGAGGATCGCATTCTCCCGGTCGGGTTGACGAAGGACGAACGGTTGGAGATCGGAGAGGAAGTCTGCCAGGCGCAGTCTGAGTTGGAGTCTAAGACGGCGGAAAAAACGGAGTTGAATAAAAAGCTTAACGCGGAAATTCAGAAATTAAAGAACGTGGTTTCTCAGCAATCGCACATTCTGCGTGTCGGGAAATCTGAAAAATCTGTCCAGGTGCGAGTGGTGAAGAATTATCGTGAAGGTATTGTGCGAGAAGTGCGAATGGACACGATGGAGACCTTGGTGCACCGGCCAATGACCGGCGGTGAACGGCAGCGGGGGTTTGGGTTTGGAGGGGTCAGTGGTGAACCCACTGCGTGACTTCATCTGTGAGCTGAAAGCCTAAATGGCGCGGTGCCTGATTTGCGGATTGTCGCTGGATGGGCCGTTTGCGGAATGTCCGTCCTGTGACGGCCCCGGCACACCAAGCGGGTCCGATACGGAGGGGTGGCGGCACCCGGCGTTCCTCAATGTGGGCGACGACGGGCCGGATCCGGACCTGGAGGAGGAGGCGGATGATCGAAAACCTGAGTCTGCTGATCGTCCTGATCGTGATGACGCTGATCTGTCTCTGGTCGGTGACCCGGTGGTAGCCGACCCCGTCACGAAGAAGCGACGGGGCTGTCCGCCGGGCGGCTGGCCGAAGAAACCCGAGACGCCGCGCGTTGATCGTGACACGACGACGACAAAAAAGAAGGTGTTCTCGAATGGCGAGACGGTGGTGCTTGGCGCTGGAACGGTTGTCAAACCCACGCGCATCGAGGAGTCGCCGGTCTTTCAGGAGATGGTCAAGGAATGGGAGCGCCTGGAAGAAGAAATCTCGCGCATGCGGGAGCGCCAACATTTCTTGAAAGAGTTGGCCGCCCGCGCCGCCGTGCAGTTTAAACAGGACAACCAGGATGTGTTGCGGGGTGGAGGGAGAGGTTCCCCGGCAGTCTCATAAGCTGCCCCAGGCTGGTTCGAGTCCAGCCCCCGCAACCAGTTTTTAGGAGGGGTCATGGAATTGAAAGAATTAAAACCGTGCGATCTGTGTGGCGGGCCTATCAATCCGTTTTTCTTCAAACTGACGGCCCAGCAATTCATGCTCGATCAGCAGGCCATCCAGCGGAACATGGGGTTGATGCAGATGATGGGCGGTTCGCTGGAGTTGGCAAATGTTTTTTCTCCGTCCAGTGCTATGGAGAAACCGTTGACGACGGTGCATGAGGTGCTGCTGTGTCAGGCCTGTTTCTTGGGGCGCCTCCCCGAGGTGCAGTCGCGCCTGGAGCTGATGATTGATCCGGAGTTGGCGTAAGCGGGGGTGGGGTGATTGCCGATGCCGTGGTGGCTCAAGATGGTGCTCTGGTCGGCGGTGTGGGCCGCGCTGTTTGGCGGGGCCTGTCTCTGGTGGTGGGGCTGGCCCGACGGCCGAATCATTTTTTAAGGGAGCGTGATGGGCGACACGACCATTGAATGGACCGACAAGACGTGGAATCCCGTCTCCGGGTGCTCGCATGTCTCTGAGGGCTGCCGGAACTGTTATGCCGAACGGGTCTTTCCTCGGCCCTATCCTGGGCGCAAATTTACGGACGTGCAATGCCATCCTGAACGACTGGATCAGCCGCTCCACTGGAAGAAGCCGCAAAAAATTTTTGTGAATTCCATGAGCGACCTTTTTCATGAGGATGTGCCGGATGGGTTTATTGAGGACGTTTTCGATCGAATGCTCCAAGCGGATTGGCATACCTATCAGATCCTGACCAAGCGACCTGAACGGATGAGAGATTTTATGGTGTGTTGGATTGCCGGATTGAAAATCAAAATTATTGAGCATATCTGGCTCGGCGTCTCGGTGGAAGATCAGGAAACCGCTGATGAGCGGATTCCGATTTTACTGCAGACGCCGGCGGCCGTCCGATGGGTGAGCTATGAGCCAGCGTTGGGGCCGCTGGATTTCACGAACTTGAACGATGGAACACTGGATGCTCTTGATGGGTTCGACAGGGAGGCCATCGGCAATATTTGCGATCCTGGTTTTCTCTCTGAAACGCAACACCCACCTCGACTGAATTGGATTGTCGCCGGTGGCGAATCCGGACCGCAGGCGAGGCCCGCGCATCCGGATTGGTTCCGGGCTGTGCGCGACCAGTGCCAGGCCGCCGGGGTGCCGTTCTTTTTTAAACAGTGGGGGGAGTGGGCGCCCGTTTCTTTGCCGTGGGATGTGGATGAAGTTGAGGCCGCTCGCCCGTCTGGATTCTCTGCGTGGTCTGATCCTATTACGGGCACCAATAGGGCCATTTTAAAAATTGGCAAAAAGAAGGCTGGTCGTCTCCTCGATGGCCGGGAGTGGAGTGAGTTTCCACGGACGGAGAGTGGGGTCGGGATGGTGGGCTAATCTTTTTTTAGAGGAGGGTCGGACGATGACGGTTGGCGAGTTTCGGAAATTTTTCGAGGGGTATCCGGATGAGGGGATAGTTTTGGGTGATCCGGCGGCGCTGGCCAGGCAAGTGCCGCATGTTACAGCGCCGGGCAGCGGCCACTGGCATCCGATTGAGCCGGTGTGTCTCTATGTGGTGCCTCCAGGACAACCGGCGCCCCTGTATGAGTGTTCGGCCTGTCGTCGGGTCGGTCCCGCGCACGAGTTCGAGCGCTGCGCGGACGGGGTGCTGATCTGCCCGCCCTGCGAGGAGCCGGCCACGCTGAGGGTGAGCCCGGCATGAAGACGGTGCCGTTATCTCTGTCGATGCAGGCGGCCCTGGAATATGCCAAGCGGCACGGTGGGGAGTTGCATCGTCTGCCCGGCGGAGTTTGGATGAATAAAGGCCAGACGGGGACTTCGTTTGGGGCGTCCACCATTCGGGCGTTGGTCGCGCGCGGGTGGATGGCCTATTCAGAGTGGCAGCCGGGCCGCCGGGGCCGGACGTTTCCGATCGCGGTGACCGTCGCCAATGAAAGGGGGTCGTGATGCGGACGATTTGGAAATATATGGTTCCGGCCACGGACGTATTTAGTCTCGATCTTCCGGAGGGGGCGGTGTTTTTGAGTTTGCATGTGCAGCAGGGTCATCCCCGGATGTGGTTTTTGGTGGATCCCGAAAAGCCCCGGGACGGCCGTATTTTTTCTGTGGTTGGGACCGGCCATGATTTCCCCTATGCCGGAGACGACTTTCGGTTTTTGGGGACCTTCTTGGTGGGAGATGGGGTACTGGTGTTTCACGTGTTCGAAAGGAGGGGTGATGCATGAACTCACTGGGAGACAATTTTCTCTTCGGCCTGTTCCTGGGCCTCTGTCTGGGGATGGCCGTGTTTCCGCTCGGCCTGCTGATTCGGGAAGTACTCCTGGCGATCAAGAGCCTGCGGCCGCTGCCGTTGTCGACGGCAGGGAGCCTGAATGGGCTGCTGGCCCCGCCGGGTCTGACGGGGACGGGACTGCGGGGGTGGAAGCTGTCGGCGGCGTGGGGGGTTCGGCCGAATGTGCGGAAGGTGCCAGATCGACCGTTGAGGCCAGGCGATTCGGGGTTGACGGGCATTCTGAAGGTGGCACAGCCAGACGGGATTCGGGTGCTGTTGTTTCGCCCCCGGCCGCCCCAGTCCTGATCGGGCATGATCGGGGCGATCGGGCATATTTTGAGTATCTGTATCAGTCGGCCTTCGAGGGGATTGTGTGCGGCACGTTTCCGGTGCCCACGGAGGGCTGGATCGCGCACATGGTGGCCGAGGCGCAACGGTTTGACCGGCACCTGGCCGATCGGGTGCGCGTGGGGCTGCCCCTGGCCATCCGCTGTCGGGAGACGTGGGCCGGGCTTCGTGCTGCGCGTCAGGCCCAGCGGGACGCCGCCGCGCGCGACGAAGATTGTTGAAATTTTTTTAAGGATAGCTGGAGGTGGAAAACCATGAGCTTGTCATTGCCGGTTTTGCTGATGTGTGGGTTGGATTGGGATGGCCCGAAGATCGACGACAAGAAACTTGTCGATCGGCGGAAGGCGAAGCGCCGCCGGAAAACCGCGCGCTGGCGGAAGCAGCGCCCGTCCCGGTGGCTCCGGCAACAGCATTTGACGCCCAAGTTGCTGAGAAAAATGGGGATGCAGCGGAAATAAGAGCACGGGAGCGGGCGGCGTGGTTTGGGGACACGCTAATCAGCTTAACGAGGGACACCCGGTAGTAGCGATACGGTGCGGGTGTAGTCACCGAGATGGGTATGGTTAGGTGACAGGGTTTCCGTAAAACGCGGCGTCACTACAGACACGCCGATCGTTGAGCGTCGCCGGTTCGATTCCGGCTCCGTTCCCACAATGTGCCGTGAAATTCGCACGGGGACAGCCTCGGTCATGGTGAGACCGATTCCGGCAGGCGAGCCATGGGGGATCGCTTCCCTCTCTCCACCCATCCGGGAGTGGGCGCGGGTGGGCCGAATGTCCCCACCCGGTTTGAAAGCCATTTTGGTTTGAGGAGGGAACGGTGATGACCCACATTTGAGGCCTTTGGGGCAAAATTGCAGGCGACGGCTCAAGCTAATTGAGGGCCGCGACGGATATCTTGAAAGTTTTTTGGCCGATTTTTGAAAAGTTTTGTCGGATTTTCTGAAAAATTTCTGAAAGATTTTTAAAAAATGTCACGAAAAATTTTTGAAATTCCGCTCAAGATGGCGTCGAGTTGGACGGAATGGCTGCCGCCGGACATCCAGTTTTTGGCCGCGGCGTGCGTGGAGGGTGAGGGGCCGATGCTGTATTACTCCTCATCCCAGGCGGACCGTGGTCCGGACTGGACGCCGTGGGAATTCTTGATGGTGTCCTCCGGCGGGACGCTGCCGGATGGCCGCCCGGTCTTCCGCTTGGGGGCGTTTCAGGTCTCTCCACGGCAACGCCCCTGGTTTGTGTATGCGCGGCGGCTAGAGGTTGAGTATGTGTTGTAACCATGCGCCGTTCGTGATTTGTCAAGTGGGTCGGCATGGCTAGGGAGGAGTACCGGTTTCCCTCGATGCCGGTCTATGTGAATGACTGGCTGGCCTCCGGCTCGATTACCGTGATGAGCCCGCTGGCCGAGTTGGCCTATTTCCGGTTGCTGCTTTTTCAATGGAAGGCGCCGGACTGTTTGTTGCCCGACGATACGGACGAGAAGTTGGCGGCCTGGAGCCGCGCGAATGGGTCGTGGCCGGAGATTAAAGACAGTGTGTTAGCGCACTTTATGTTTGAAAAAAAAACAAAAAAACTTTTCAACAAAAAACTCCGAAGTTATTGGTTGAAAGCCGTGGAAAATAACAAGGCTAAACGGCGCGGCGGTATAAATAGTGGAAAAACCAGGAGAAAAGCCGTGAACTCACTTCCTGTTCTGTTCGAACAGAACGCGAACACCCCACCCAACAGCACGCGAACAAAATCGAACATTTCATCTTCATCTTCATCTTCAATTTCAGAAGAATTTAAGAATTTAACCCCCCTTACCCCCCTTCGGGGGGCTCACGCGCCGGGGAAGGCGAAAATGTATCCACGGAAAGGCGACTGTACGGCGGAGGAGATCCAGGTGGCACGGGGGATTTTTCAGATCATGAATCAGCGGGCGGGGATGAATTTTCAGGCCAGTCACCCCAACGGGGAGGCCACGGAAAACGTGAAGTTTGTGGCGGCGCTGCTGCGGAAGGGGCATAGCGCCGATGAGCTGCGGCGGGTGGCGCTGCATCAGTTCACGTTCTGGAGCGCGCGGCCGGATGGGGCGGCGTTTTTGCGGGATTATTACCGGCCGGAGACGTTGTTCAATCTGACGAAATATGCCGGGTATGTGGCCAAGCTTCCGCCGAAGCCTGCGGCGGGCGAGACGACGGGGCCACTGGACGATCGGGAGGTGTTGCCATGAGCGAGCTGTGCGGCTGGTGTCGGGTGCCGGGGGTGAATGGGGTGTGCCCGGATTGCGGGGCGCGGTGTGCCGCCGATGAGGCGGCGGAGGCTATCGATCCGGATATCGTGGTCTTCCGGCAATGTCCCTTTCGCACCGGGGCGTGGCGGTGTCGGCTGCATCGGCAAGCGAAGGCGAAGGAGGCGTGGTGCGATGTGCATCGGCAAGGCCTGCGGGATGCGGTGCGCGATCTGTCGGGCATGCTGGCCATTATGCTGGAGCAGCGCGCGGCGGTGCAGGCGAGCCGTCGGCCTGAGGAGGAGCTGCCCTTGGCGCAGCAGAAGGCCTGGCGCCTGGCGCAGTGGGTGGACGGGCTCACGCCCGAGCAGGCCTTTGATCGCCTCGGCTGCCGGCCGTTTCATTGGCGTCCCATCGAGGAATGTTGGCATCTGCTCACCGGGCAGGAGACGCTGCCGACGGGCAGCGAGCGCCTGATCGAAGAGGCCTGCCGGTGACCGTGCCGCGCGAGGACAAGAAAGTCTTTCAGTGCCGGATCTGCGGAAAAATCCTGTCGCATCACGACGAGGGCTATCGGCATTGGGTGGTGTGCGTGGATGCCCCGCGGCCGCTCGCGCCGGTGCCGGTCGAGGTGCCCGTATGACTGTGGCTGCCGGAGCCGCGCATCCCTGCTGTGGCACTTGTCGATTCTGGGTGACCGTCGCCGGACATCCGTTTGGCGCGCGGCTTTGCACCAACCGCGCCTGCGGCTGGTATGGCCACCAGAAATACTCCACCGACGGCAACGCCTGCGGTCACTTTCAATTATGCGACGAGGAGGTGCCTGATGCCGCTGAGTGAATCATCCGCGCCGCTGTTCCAGTGTGCCGATGGCTATCTCTTTCACCGCTGGCGATTCGGTGGGTATCTCGGCCTGGTGTGCGTCCGATGTCGACGGATGCCTCCGGCTCACTGGGTCATCGATGGCAACGGTGCGCCTCCGAGCCTGGCCGCTTGCGAGTCGGTCTGCTGTGCCGCCCGGCCTCGCCCGCTGGTGCCGGCGCTACATCGCGGGTCCTTTCCGGCCTCCGCCGCATGCGGGGCGCCGTGCGCGCAGTAAAACGCTACACAGTTTGTTTCGTTTTTGGGTGACACTTGTTTCGGTAGGCCTATGAATCAAAGTCAGTATGCGAAGCGCATTGGGATCAGTCGCTCGACAGTCAACCGGCTGGTGAAGAAAGGTGTAATTAAGGTTGATGATTATGGCGCTATCGACCCAGTTCAAGCGGATCGAGCTCTCAAAGAAAATTCACACCCAGGCTACGATCATAACCGTCGTGCGAGTCTACCATTCGAGGAACCAACAGTTGAATCCCATGAGACTCTCGCTGATCGGAAAGCCAACTCTGAATTTTTGAATGGAGGAGTCGCGAAGGAAAATCAGCAAACTCCATTTCGTGAATATGCGACGACTGAAAAAAAATTCAAGGCGCTGATCGCCGAAATTGATTATCTCGAAAAGGCCGGACAACTGGTGGATGCCAAGCACATGGAAGTGACCGCCTTTCAAACCTTCCGCGACGTGCGCGACGCGCTCCTGAATATCCCTAACCGGGTAGCCGGCGCGCTGGCGGCCGAGCTCGGCCTCGATGCCGCCACCGGGCAAGACAAGGTGTTCCAGATCCTCACCAAAGAAATCACCGACATCCTGGAGGAAGTGAGCCATGCTGATGCACGCCCTCGCGCCACCTGAACGCTACCGGGAAGCCGCGCTGTCCGCCCTCGCGCCGGATCCGCGCGAGACGGTCTCCGAGTGGGCCGATCAGTACATGCGCCTGCCGTCGGAGTCGGCCGAACCGGGCCGCTGGCGCACCGCGCGCTTTCCCTTCATCCGGGAGATCATGGACTGCCTCTCGCCCCTGCATCCCATCCGCGAAGTGGTGCTCATGAAGCCGATCCAGCTGGCGGGCACCAGCGCCGGCATCTGCTGGATGGGCCACACTATCCACCGCGCGCCGTGCAACATGCTCGTGGTCGAGCCGACGGTGGACCTTGCCAAAAAACTCAGTAAGCAGCGCGTGGACTCCATGGTGGAGCTCGTGCCGGAAGTGCACGCCCGGGTGAAAGAACGCAAATCACGCGACTCCGGCAACACCACCTTCGAGAAGGAATACCTGGGCGGCCGACTGGTCTTCACTGGGGCCAACTCGGGTGTCGGCCTGCGGTTCATGAGCGCCAAAAACCTCATGCTGGATGAAGTGGACGCCTACCCCGCCAGCGTGGACGACGAAGGCGCGCCGGTGGACCTGGCCGAGCGGCGCGTGGCCACCTTCCCGCGTCATAAGATTTTCAAACTCTCCACCCCGCTCAAAAAAGACACCAGCGTCATCGAGCCGGAATACCTGGACTCCGACCAGCGCAAATACTACACCCCCTGCCCCTTCTGCGACCATGGCCAGGTACTCACCTGGGAGGGCCTCACCTGGAAACAGGGCCACCCGGAAACCGCGGCCTATTTGTGCGAGCAGTGCAAACAGCTCATCCCGGAATACAAAAAAACACACATGCTGGAGCAGGGCCAATGGCTGAGCACCCTGGCCACCCACGACTGGACGGGCCTGGCCGGCCGCAAAGCGGGCTTCTGGATCAACATCCTGTATCAGCCGTATGGCATGGTGCAGAGCTGGCCCTACCTGGCTAAAGAATGGACGGACATCGCCCACACCAAGAACCTCGAAAAAATGCAGGCCTTCGTCAACACGTACTGGGCGGAAACGTGGGAAGAAAAACTGGGAGAAAAGCTGGACTATCAGGACCTCTGGAACCGGCGGGAAATCTACCCCGCGCCGGTGCCCCAGGAGGTCAAAGTCATCACCGCCTTCGCCGACGTGCAGCACGACCGCATCGAGGCCGAGGCGCGCGGCTGGGGGCCGGGCAAAGAATCCTGGGGGCTGGGCCTGCGGGTCTTTCTGGGCAGCCCGGCGGATAAAACGGCCGACGGCCCCTGGGCCAAACTGGAGCAATGGTTCCAGCAACGATTCGAGCACGCACTCCTGGGGCCGCTGCGCATCATGCTCATGGGCATCGACTCGGGCGACGGGAACTACACGCAAGAGGTGTACGACTTCGTGCGCCCGCGCCAGGGCAAAGGCATCATCGCCACCAAAGGGAGTAACCAGCCGACGGCGCATCTCCTGGCCGGCCGCGGCAAACACAAAGAAACCGGCACCTTGATCTATTCCATCGGCACTGACGCCGCCAAGGACAGCATCTACGCGAACTTGAAACTCACCGAACCGGGCCCCGGCTACTTCCACTGGCCGCAACAGGGCGTGACGTATGACGAGGAATACTTCCAGCAGGTGTGCGCCGAAGCCAAAGTGTCGGTCAAAAAACGCGGCCGGATCGTCGGCACCAAATACATGAAACTCAGGGACCGGAACGAAGCGCTGGACCTGCTAGTGGGCAACTGGTTCGTTGTGGAACTCACCGGCGTGGACCTGAACCAGTACGCGTTCGATTATCGGGAGCCGCAGCCCAACGCCCCGCAGCGGGCGCAGCAGGCGGACCGGGGCGGCTGGATCCGCACCCGGCAAGGCAGCGCCGGCGCCGCACGCCCGGGCGGCCGCTCCAGCGGCAGTTGGCTGAAACGATGAAAGGAGGGTCACCATGAACGGAGTCGAGCGGATTGCCAAAGAACGGCAGCGGCAAATTGAGGAAGGGTTATGGACCGCAGAACATGATGGTGCCAACACTATGGGCGAAATGGCATCGGCGGCTGCCTGCTATGCCGAGGTTAATCAAAGGAAAAGGAGAACTCCTCCGGAAAAATGGCCGTGGCATGCTTTGTGGTGGCATCCAAACGATGATCCTATCCGCAACCTCGAAAAAGCCGGAGCCTTGATCGCCGCCGAGATCGACCGGCTGCTCAGAGCCAAGGAGACCGCACTATGACGCGCCCGACTATTTGGCGGCTCATCCAAGAATTCTTTTGCCGGCGGATGATCTGTCAATGGACCGGCGAACATGATTTTCGGGAAAAGCGGATTCGCATCATCAAGGACTCGAAAAGCTGGTCGTGGGTCGCGGAGGAGTATTGGGCCTACTTTTATGAGTGTTGGAATTGCGACCACCGGCAGCCGTTTCACAAGGAAGAATTTATCCAAGGCATTCACAGCCTCACCCTTCCCAGAAACCAGATGGATGTGTTCCGAGAGAAAGGATGGATTGAATATGTGTGATCCCGAACGGCAGCGCATCATCAACGAGGCCGCCAGAATCCTTGCCGAGATCAGGCAAATTTTCACCGATACCGAATACTGGAATGATCACACCAGACCGAAGCGGTATCCCAATGATCCGCCCATCAATCCGGATCCGGACGGTACCCTGAAGGACATCGAGGCGGGCCTGGTCGCCGCGCTCCGGTGCGAAGCCGAACGCGGCAATTTCCCGCAGACGCTGAAACGCTGAAAGGAGCACTAGATGTGTGATGCTCGGAGGGCACTCATAAAATTAAGTCTGGCCGTCGCGAGGTTTCTGGCTCGCCCGCCAGTAAAATCCATGCCGGAGCGGTTACCGAAGGAACCGGCAGCGGGGATCATCCAGAAAACAGGAGAGGAGAGTTTGTTGAAATTAGGGCTCAAGTTTGGTGGAGATTAGGAGTGGTGGATCGAGGCGCTCTGCCAAAATATCGGGACAAGTGGTCAGGTCGTCCTGGTCCAAGCGACTGCCTCACTGATGCGGAATTGTATGATGGTTTTCCGTTTCGGCCGTATCCAAAGGGGAGAGAGACAACCAGGGACATATTTGAGGAGATACATCAGTGGTGGGCTGCAGTGGATGATGGCCAAGACGTACGCCAGAGATACGGTAAGTTGGCTTGTGTTCCTAATAGTCATATTTATTCCTCTCCGCATTCGCATGGTGTGGTCCATTCTAGCGGCTTGAGTTCTTGTAGGGATAAGGCTGCCAACCACCAGTTTGCAATGGAATTGAGGTGGAAGGTGAAGATCATAAAAATGAAACGTGAGGCACTGTTAGATCTCATCGTGAGACCATGCGGCCTATCGGAGGCCCCTGTTCCATTAACGGCACTTATAGAGATATCGGAGGCGCACGGTGATCGCTTTGTTGTTGAATGCCAGGAATGTCGTGAAACATTGCCGGTTATTCGCGTGGGGGCCGAACGATACTTTCCTTTTCATTGTTTTGTTGGTGGAACTGGAACTCAATGTTTGTTGCCTGACGATATGCTTTTTCTTGATTATCTCCGTGGCGACTTTTCTGTAGAAGGAAAGAAAAGAACCGCCGAGTTTTGCGCCGGCGAATGGGAGGGGGTCTACTCCAATGAAATGATTTTCGCATTTTTGAGAAGCTGTTGTTCTCTCTATCACCAAGTAGGCACATCAAGGGTCAGGGGGGCACGCCGATGAAAAACAAACTCATCGATCTCAACAACCACCTCTTCGAGCAGTTGGAGCGGCTGAATGACGAGGGCCTGTCGGCGGAGGACATCAAGCGCGAGTGTCAGCGCACCGAGGCCATGGTCAGCGTGAGCGAGCAGATCATCGCCAACGCCTCCCTGGCGGTCCAGGCGTCGAAGCTGGTGGCGGAATACGGCGGACGGTTCGAAACTATGCTCCCGATGCTCGAAAACACGGACGAGGTCATGAAAGACCGGCGCCCGGATCTGAATGGAAAAAAGAGGTTGGCATGAAGGGCCGGGCCATCCGCTACACCGCGGCCGAATTGGCGTGGATCAAACGGCACCGGACCATGCCGCGTCGAGAAGCCCATGCGGCGTTCATCAAACAATTCGGCCGGAAGAAACTGTCCCTCGAAAATTACAAAGGGCTCTGCACCCGAAAGGGCTGGCGCACCGGTCGGGATGGGCGCATCCAACCGGGCGGCGTCCCGTGGAACAAAGGCAAACGGATGCCCTATCACGCCAACAGCGCTCGCACCCAATTCAAAAAAGGCCAGAAGCCGCACAACACGAAATACGCCGGCCATGAACGGATCAGCAAAGACGGCTATGTTGAGGTGAGCATCAAGGCCATGAATCCCTACACCGGCTACCATCGCCGATACGTGCTGAAACACCGGTACCTGTGGGAGAAAAAGCACGGCCCGGTGCCCACGGGCATGTGCCTGAAATGCCTGGATGGGAACCGCACCAACACCGATCCGGCGAACTGGGAAGCCGTCCCGCGCGGCGTGAATGCCCTGCTCAACGGCCGCTGGTCGTTGGGGCTCAATAAGGTCGCGCCGGCGGCCCGCCCGGCGGTCGTCACGCTGGCCAAACTGAAATACACCGCCAAACAGCGCATGAAAAATAATTCAAAACCGAACGGACGTGTCGCATGAGTGATGAGCTGCCAGAGAACTGCAGTTGCGCCAAGACCATCAGGGCGCTGGAAGCGTGCGTGAAGGATTGGATGGCTGCGGCTCCACCTGGCGGCATGCTGCGCATATTGGGAAATAGCAAAAGTACGGTCTTGGATTGCATTAGGCAGGCGTACAGGGAGGGCCTCTTGGCTGGCGCCTGCGGCGGCAATGCGGTCACGGACATCCGGCGCTGCCCGGTGCACGATCCGCCAAAAGCCGTGTCCTATAAGTCGTGCCGCGATGAGTTGCAGCACGACTGCCGCGCCTACCTTGAGGAGCACAAGGAACAGATGACTGAGGCCGAGCGGATTGCGTGGGCCGGCCTGGCCGGCCTGGTGAACAAACCGAATTCATGACCTGGATCAAAAAAACCCGGCAATGGATCGAGCCGAAGGCGGCGGCGCGCGCGGCGGCGCCACCCCCGGAGCCGGACCTGCTTGACGGCCTGGTGCCGGAGGACATCAAAGACAAAGCCAACTACAACCCCTGGGATGTGGCGCGCATCTGCTCCTGCACCAAGCGCACCATCATGAATTGGATTGCCGACGGCCTGCTGGACGTCGTCCGTCTGCCCGGCGGCAACCTGCGGATCAGCAAACCCGCCCTGCGCCACTTTTTGGCCAAATACAACACCCCGGCGGCCCCTGGCACGAAAAAAAGTGGAAAACCGATGAAAACCGATGAAAACTGAGTAAAGACGCCCGCCGCCACGCAGGCCATACTCGCGCGTATGGCATCAGATCCAGCTTCCATTATTGCTAAATGTGATTTGGCCCTCGAGTCGGTTTCGGACAGCGGAATTGTCCGGTACACCATGCCGGATGGCCGGTCTGTGGAGAAGTCGGTTGATGATGTCATAAAAATTCGAGAGCTAAACGTCCGGCTCCTGGCCCAATCGGGTGCCGGAGGCGGAGCAGGGAGGGCCTATGCCACGTTCGGGAGGCCCCGATGAACCTGGTCCGGCGCCTCACCGCCACCCTGCCGCGCGTCCAGCCTGGCACCTGGCTGGAGCAGAGCATCGGCTTTCTTTCGCCTAAATGGGCGTACCACCGCGCACAATACCGGGCCGCGGCCAGCGTCCTCAAAAAACAGAAATTCGGCGCCACCTACCGGGGGGCCGAAAAAAACCGGCTCCGGAACGATTGGCTGGTCTCCGGCGGTTCGGCCGATGCCGACCTGCTGGATGATCTGCCCACCCTGCGCGAACGCTCGCGCGATCTGGACCGGAACGATCCCTGGGCCCGCTCGGTCTACAACACCATCGCGGTCAACGCCATCGGCACCGGCCTGGTGCCCCAAAGCCAGGTGAGCCCGGACGACGTGGGCGCCACGCCGGATGCCGTCCGCGCGTGGCAGCGCGCGACGGAGCGTATCTGGCGGCAGCACATGCCCCTGCTCGATTTGCAGCAGCGCGTCCACGGCATGATCAAACAAGTGGTGCTCTTTCGCGCCGTCATCCAATCGGGCGATGCCATTGATTTGCCCGTGCGCGTCACGCCGGGCGGCCGGCGGGCGCTGGGCTTCACCACGGAAATGATCGAAGGCGACCGCCTGCGCACGCCGACGGATCTCTCCAACGACCAGCGGGCGCGCGTGCGGGACGGCGTGGAACTGAACGACGCCGGCACCCCGCAGGGCTACTGGATCTTGAAACATCATCCCGGCGACCAGTATCTGCCGCACGTCCCCAAAGATTTCTCGACCACGCAGTTCACGCGCTACCCGGCGCGCAACGCCATGGGCCACCCGAACCTCTATCACCTCTTTTGGACGGTGCGGCCCGGACAAAACCGCGGCGAACCGTGGATGGCCCCGGCGCTCTCCATCTTCAAGGACCTGGGCGACTTCATGGAAGCCAAAATCGTGGCGGAGCGCGTGGGGGCCTGCTTCGGCATCGTCATCAAAAAAATCGACCCCACGGGGGCGCTCCTGGCCAACACCACCGCCAACCCGCAGGGACAGCGCCTGGATGCCGTGGAGCCCGGCATGACGCACTACCTGGACCCCAACGAAGACATCACCACCGTCTCGCCGGATTTGAAAGGCACGGACCTCGATGCCTTCGTGCAGGTGTTCGTCCGGCAAATGGGCGCGGCCATCGGCCTGCCCTATGAACTCATCACCAAAGATTTTACGAAGACCACCTGGCACTCGGCCCGCGCGAGCCTGCTGGAGACCTGGCGGTTCTTCCGGCTCTATCAGGCCTGGTTTGCCAACACCTACCTGCAACCCATGTGGGACGTCGTCATGCTGGAAGCCTGGAGCCGCGGGCTCCTGCCGCCGGTGGACCTCCTGGGCCCCAACATGGCCGACTGGCTGCGCACCCGCTGGGTCCCGCCGGGGCGTGGCTACATCGACCCCGTCAGGGAAATCGCGGCCTCGCTGGACGCCATCAAAGGCGGCCTCTCGACCTATTCGGACGAACTGGCCCAGCAGGGCAAGGACTGGGAAGAAATCATGGAGCAGCAACAGCGCGAAGCGGAAAAGCGGAAAGAACTGGGCCTCGATGAACAGCCGGAAGAGACGGAATCGCCCACCGACCCCAACACCATCCCACGCGAGGACCTGCCGGACGACGTGAACCAAGCCATCGATGATGTCATCGGAACAGGAGCGCCCGCATGAAGACACCCGTAGACGAATTGATCGAACACTTGATCGATGAATTGAAATTGGACAAGGCAAAAAATAATTACCGGTCGCAGTATGCCGTGGGCATCGAACGGGCCGACGAGGTCGGCGGGGTCACCAAAACCGGCGTCGATAAAAACGACCGGGTGATCTACGGCGTGGCGGTGGCCACGGAAGGCCCCGCGCTGGGGCACGGCATCGATCTCGACCAGACGTTTCTGGAGCAGTTGACGGAGGCCGGGAATGCGGTCAAGTCCGGCATCAAGGCGCGCTTCGATCATCCGAATCCCTGTGTCCGCAGCATGGGCACCACCGTCGGGCGATTCAAACAGTTTCGGAAAACCGGCCCGGTCGTCCGCGCCGACCTGCATCTGCTGAAAGCGGCGGAAAAATCGCCGGACGGCAATTTCCCGGAATATTTGATGGAGCTGGCCGTGGAGGACCCGCAATCGTTCGGCACCAGCATCGTGTTTTCGGGCAAGGAGGAATACCTCCTGGAGCCGGACGGCACCAGAAAAAAGGGGGAGGACGGACAGCCGCTGCGGCCCCGCGCGCGCCTGGAAAAACTCGACGCCGCGGATGTGGTGGATCAACCGGCCGCCAACCCGAACGGCGTCTTCCATGCACTCTCGCGCGACACGTTCATCGGAAAATTCACCGCCTTTCTCGATCGCTATTTAGAACTCAAAGGGCTGCCGTTGCAGCCATCATTGTCACCACAATCTGAAACCCATGAAAAGGAGAACAGCGCTATGGGCAATGAACCAAATTCGCCACCGCCTGCTGACGATCGTAAAGAGCTGATCAAAGCCGAGCGGGCTCGCCTTTCGGCCATTAATAAATATGGAAAGATCTTCGAGGTGGGCGAAGACAAAATCGCCAACTTCATCGAGAGCGATCAGTCGATGCTGCAGATCCTCATGGGGATGATCGACGACGCCGAGACCCGGCAGTTCTTCAACCGGAAAACGGCCCTGCAACTCATCGAGACCGCCCCCAATCCCAGCGCCGGCGGCCCGACCGATCCGGGGGCCACCACCAGCGCCTCGGCGAAACCGGCGCCCACAAAAGATGTCATCGACATGTCGCCCGCGGAGTGGGAGGCGCACTGCCAGGCTGAATTCGAGGCCTCCAAGGACCTGCAGCATGAATTTATGGAGTGGGCGATCTATTGGGCGTTCAAGCAAAACGAAGACCGCTCGCGGGTGCTGCGCGGCGCGGACGAAAAAGAATAACTCGCGTTCGGTACCCGCGCGAGAGTGGAACTATCACCTGTCGATCACTGATCACCAAGCAAAGGAGTCCTCATCATGACACAACTCGCCGCCAACGCAGGAAGGTCCGTCAAAGCCGGCGACCTGCACGACCATCCGGTGCTCACCGCCGTCAAAATTTACGAAGGGTCCGCCGTGGGCCTGCAACTCTCGTCCGGGTATGCCCGGCAACTGGTGTGCGTCACCGACCTGGACCGGTTTCTGGGCTTCGCGCAGGAGGAAGCGGACAACACCCTGGGCGGCAACGGCGCCATCAAGGTGCCCACGTTGGCGCGCGGCCGCGTGCCGCTCGTCGTCACCGGGGTGGATGGCGTGAACGATCTCCGCAAACCCGTGTATGCCTCGGACGGCGCCACGTTTACCCTCACGCAGGCTGACGACACTGTTTTCATCGGCTACGTGGTCGAGCATGTCTCCGGCACGACCTGTTTTGTGGAATTCGATGCGAACCACAACCCGCATCTCACGGCCATCGCCGACGCCGTGGAGACCATCACTGGCCTGGCGAACAATGCCGATGTGGCCACCCTCGTCACACTGAAAACCGAGCATGAAGCGCTGGCGCTCAAGGTCAACGCCATTCTGGTGGCGTTGCGGAACGCCGGGTTCATCACCGCCAACACCTAAGCACGGGGGGCACAGGAACCGGACGATTTCTCGTTTTTTTGAACGAACACGAATACTCACAAGGAGATCGACGCCATGGGACTCAACAAATCACAGGACATTCTCTCCAGCCGCACGCTGATCGGCATTTTCTGGCAGGCGTTTCACGCGCTGGTGGCCGATCAGACCGCGCTGCTCAACCGCATCGCCTTTCCGGCGGAGAGCGAAAACGCCTCAGAAAAATACGGGTGGCTCGGCCAGGTGCCGAAAATGCGGGAATGGATCGGCGCCCGCGCCGCGGCCAAACTTGTGGCCAGCGACTATGAAATCAAAAACAAACATTTTGAGGCCACGCTGGAATTTTTGGTCAAGGATCTGCGGCGGGATAAAACCAACCAGATTCGCGCGCGCATCGGCGATCTGGCCAGCACCGCCGGCGAGCACATGTATGAATTGATCGTGGCGCTCATGAATGCCGGCGCCGCCACCGCCTGTTATGACGGCCAGGAGTTTTATGACACCGATCACCTGGAGGGGGACTCCGGGCAACAATCGAACGACCTGGCGGTGACGGCCGTGGACTCCGCCATCCCCACACAGTTGGAGATGGCCAAAATCATCAAGCAGATGCTGGAGGCCCTGTACGGCTTTAAAGACGAAAAGGGCCGCGCCATGAATCGTGGCGCCAAACAGTTTTCGTTGGTCGTGCCGGTGACCTACTGGGGCACGGCGCTGGCGGCCGTGTCGGAAAACATCATCGAGGGCGCGGCCGGCGCCGCCGTGAGCAACCCGCTCGGGAACCTCAAGGGCATGATTCAGGTGGAGTTGGAGACAGGCCTCACCGCGAAGACGATGCACCTGCTGCGCACCGACGCCACCATGAAACCGTTTATCGCCCAGCGCGAAACGGATTCCATGGAGATCAAGGCCAAGGCCGAAGGCAGCGAATTCGCATTCGATCACGATGCCCATCAGTACGGCGTGGATGCCTGGCATAACGCCGGGTATGGCCTCTGGCAGTACGCCGTCCTGGCCACCGTCACCGACGCCTAACCGGAGGCGTGATGTATCGCATCACCATTGGCGCGGCGGGCCTGGCCCGTCCGAAAACCGTCACCCTCGACCTGGCCGACCCCTGGGCCGGGGGGACGGCTGAGGACCAGCCGGAGATCCCGCCGGCCGACCCCGTCTCATCGAATGAGCGGGACGCGCCTGGGGCGAACCCGGAGCCGCCCGATAGCGGGGCGCCCGATCCGCGCCAGCGCAGTACGCAGCACAGCAGTATGACCTCCCCGGCGCGGCAGCCGCCCGCAGGCCGTTCGCGCCGGACACGCACCTAACCATCGATCGCCGAGGCAGTCAGTAGCGCTATGGCCATTTACGTCAGACCGGGCGGCAACGATGCGAAGTCCGGCGAGAACGACACCTCCGAGGCGTTGCAAACGCTCAACGTCGCCCGAACCAAATACGACTACAGCAATCCCGACAAGCGGGACATTGTTTTCTGCGCAGACACCGTGGGCGGCACCGCTAATTTTTCGGGCACCAGCGGGTTCCGGTTCCTGAATAACAATCAGTCACTCTGGCAATTCGGCACATCCGCGGCCCAGCGCATGAGCATGCGCGGGCGGGTGGGCGACACCATCAACTTCCTGGCGACCTCCTCGTTTTGGTTTCAGATCAAGGACGCCCTCCGGTATTTCACGTTTGCCAATTTCACCATCATCGATAGCGGCATGACCGGCACGCCGATCGATGCGCCCATCAAAATTTTCGCGAATGACGCGGGGGTGGACGATCAGGTGGGCCTCATTATCGACAGTGTGGGCATTGTTAACGCCCACACGGATGGCATGAAATTGAGCCCCAAAATGAACGGCTGGCAGGTGACGAACTGCCTCTTTCGGGATTTCGGGCGGGTGGGCTCGAATAATCAAGGGGTTTATGGGGCCGGGTTGAATGGGCTGTTGGCCGGGAATGTGGCCTATCAAAATCCGGCCAATGTGGCGTTTCTGGGGACCGGCCTGCGGTTCTACACCGCCGGCGCGGGAATTACGGCCGGGTACCCGGAGTCGGCGGGCGGCGTGATGACCCGCAATTTGGTCTATGACTGCCAGACCGGCCTGGCCTGGTCGGGCAACAACAACCTGATCATGAATAATTATCTGGTGGAGTTGACGAATATTGCGCTGGATTTTCTCCCGCAACCGGGCGGGAGCAATGACGGGCAAAAAGTGTTGAATAATTCGGGCCAGGGCATCGGGGCGAGCGATCATGGGTTTTTTCTGTTTGGCCCCGGCAATCCGCACGACAATGTAGAAATTCAAAACAATATCCTGTGGGGTTACACCAATCCGGTCAATTTAAACGGCGGATCGGCGACCGTCAACGCGGATAACCTGACCGACTCCGATCCCTTATTTACAAATGTGTCGTTAAATGATCTGTCGATCCCCACCGGCTCGCCCGCCAAAAACAACGGTGCGACCCGCGCGGAAGTCACGGAAGATTTTGTGGGCACGTTGCGGCCACAGGGGGCAGCCTACGACCAGGGGGCCTTTGAATTTGTGGAGGCGGCGGCGGGCGGGTTCTCACGTGATCGGGTGGTGAATGTCGGATTGCTCCCGCCGCCGCGCCGCTATTTTTTTATGGGGTGGCGATGATCATTAAGGAGTATGCCTTTCAGTGCGAGAGTTGTGGCGCCCCCGGGTGGCTGTGCTGGCAGGGATCGTTTCCCGAAACCAGGAAATGTCCGACGTGTCACGGCACGCTCCGGATCCAGGGCACGCGGGAATATTCATCCACGGATGTAATGAGAGAAAGGATGTTGCACCATGTCAGCTAAGCCCACCTACGGCGTTGAATATGTGTTTTATGTGGTGCTCGTGCCGCGCACCGGCACGGCAGACGATGAATTCGTGGCCGGGGGCGACCTGGTGGATGGCGATGTGAAAATCCTGCGGGGCGATGCCGCCCCGGCCAACC
Source organism: Nitrospirales bacterium (assembly GCA_050248735.1). Classification (GTDB taxonomy): domain Bacteria; phylum Nitrospirota; class Nitrospiria; order Nitrospirales; family UBA8639; genus JACKFE01. Next base: position 397,682 of record JBFWRU010000001.1, read on the forward strand.
TGGCCACCACGCCGGTGCTGGATGCCGATGCGACGAAGCGCTGGAAAATCACCATCACCTCCACGGAAATGACGGAAGCCTCTGGCAAGGTGGGGCTACTGTTTTCCGATGCCTCCGGGGCGCAATGGAAGGACATGTATTTCCATTTCGATTTGGACATGTTGGGTGCTGAGCCAGCCCAGGGGGCCCCGCCGGCGTCCGCGACGCGGGACGAAAAAATCGATTGGCTCTATGCCGCGTTTCGAAACAAAAAAACCAATGACGGGAGTTTCAATCATTTGTATGCCGACGACGAAACGACGGTGCTCAGTAAGGCGCCGGTGTCGGAATCGGGCGGCACGACCACCGTAGGGGAAATGGTCTCGGGCGCGTAACGACAACCGCAGAGCATCTTATGAGTCAAGTCTACGAATTACTCAGATTAGGGCGTGGTCCCCGGTTTCTGGTGGAGGCGAATGTGGCCACCACGAAACGGGTGGCAGGGCGTGATGAGCCGGTGTGGGACATTCTCAATTATTGGATTGAAACGCCTGGTGAGATGCGTGCCCGGCAAACCGAGGCAACCAGGGGCATTGTCCGGGCCAGCATTTCTGGTCCCACGCTCTCGCGCGGCGCCGCCGCCTTCGAATTTCAGGAAAAAGCCGCCGGCTCAAAAATCTATACCCCCACCCTCGCCGAACAAAGGGCTCTCAGGACAGCCATGCAGGATGAGCAGCCGCTGACGTTCTGTTTGCATTGGGAGCGCGAACGGCATGGTCCCCAGTCGCCCACGGTGGAAAACGAGGGGGTGGTCTTGAATATTACCGATCAGGCGGGCGCCACCTTTAGCGTGACCGCGCCCACCAGCGGGAATACGCTCATTGTCAGCTATGGGTACTACGCCATGGATGCCAATGTATATGTCCCGAATGGGACCGCCGCCGGATTTACTAACCGGGCCGTCTCCGGCAGTGCCAATACCCACCCGTGCATGGTCATCATGTCGAAGGTGTCCGATGGGATGGAAGGCACCAGCATTGCGGTGACGAATAATGGGATTAGCAAACGCAATAGCGGGCATTATCAGGAGGTCTCCGGACTGACGGCCACGCCGTTTATTGCCGGCTCGAACGCCAACGTCACCCCGTCCAGCGGGGTGACCTCGAAGGGGTCAGGGACCTCCGACCCCGGCGCGGTGGCTGATGTGTATTTTGTCGCGGCGTGGGGATTTGAGAATACCGGCTCGCCGACCGGCTTTGGCTATTCCAACTCATTCGCGGAGGAAGGATCCAGCTTGGGGCGGGCGGCCACCATCGACCATTCCACGAAGGTGGCCACGAAAATCATCAGTACTGCTGCGCCGAACTCCTGCACGATGAATTGGACGAATTCGGCGTTTTGCGGGGGCTGTATTGCGGCATTTGAGATTGCCCCATCGGTGACCGTGCCGGATGCGCCCACCGATCTGGCAGCCGTGGGCGAATCGCCCACCACGGTGATGCTCTCCTGGAATCAGCCGGCCCATGATGGCGGCTCCGAAATACTCAGCAATACTATCGAGCGGGAGTCGCCCACGGGCGGAGGCTTTTCGACGCTCGTGGCGGATACGGGCGAGCCGATCACGAGTTTTCGCGATACCGGCCTGACCTCCGGCGTGGAATACAATTACCGAATTTACGCGATCAATGCGCAAGGCCCCGGCGCGGCCTCGTCGGCCGCGGCCGCCGCTACGCCGGGTTATGCCGACAACGATCAACTAGGACAGATCGCGTTTGCGCTGGGTGAGGAGATCCTGCCGCGCCCGGACGGGGCAGTGCTGGATGCGGCGGACCGGCAGCATCTATTGGGGGTGAGCCGCAGTCCATTATTCGACACGCCCGGCGGCGCGCTCATCGCGCAACAGCAAATTTGGTACGACCACGCAGGCGCACTTTAAGAAGGAGTACACGATATGAGAGCCATCACAGCCGGCAGCACCGATGTGCAGGTGAACATCAAAATCATCGATGCCGCCGACGGCACCCCGGAAGAAGCGGTGGAGCATGACTCCTCCGGGATCGCCCTCTGGTACCGCCGCGCGGGCGGATTGAAAGTGGCCATCACGCCGGCGGCGCTCGCGGCGTTGGATGACGCGCACGCGGACGGGGGCATTGAACACATCGACGACGGCATCTATCGCCTGGACCTACCCGATGCGGCCGTGGCGGTCGGGGCGGAACACGTCACCATCGGCGGCACCGTCACCGGCATGATCGTCCTGGGCGGAGAAATTCCGCTGGTGGCCTACAATCCGGCCGATGCCGTGCGCCTGGGCTTGACGGCGCTGCCCAATGCCGCGGCCGATGCCGCGGGCGGCTTGCCCATTTCCGACGCCGGCGGGCTGGATGCGGACGCCATCCTGTCCGGGATCGCCGCCATCTTTACCAACACGAACACCGACATCCCCGCGCTCATCGCCGCGCTGGACGATCTCAACTCCGCGCAGATCCAGGCGGCCTGCGAAGCGGCCCTCAATGCCGCGCAGGCGGAGAGCTATCACGCCAACGGCGATCCGGCCAGTGTGATCAATTTACTCTGGGCCATCCTGCAATACCTGACCGACTCCGCGAAAATCGGAGCCGTCATCACTGTGAGTAAGCAGGACGGCAACGCAGCATACACTCTGCTGCTGGATAACGCGACTAACCCGACGATTATTACCAGGAACGATTAAAGATGAATCCGGCCTTTGTCATTATTAGTGTGGGTACGATTCAAGGCGGCTATGTAGACGGCTGGACGCGGCATCTCTTTAGTCACGGCTTCGGCGTCACGCTCTCGGGACTCTCCGAAGCCACGCCGCTCTTTCGCGCGGAACCGCGCGTGCCGGATGTGGCGGCCGAAAGCCGGGTCACCAACGCGGCAAGCACCTAGGAGGAGCAAGAGACGAGCACATGCAGACCGTCTGGAAATATCCCAAAGACCTCTACGCTGTGGCGGTGAACTGGGCGGGGCGGTATCCCTCGGGCGCCACGTCGCTGGGGGCGCTCCTGGCCACGGTCTTCGACAGCGAGGGGGCGGATGTCACCGGCACGCGGCTCGTCACGGCGGTGACGCAGGGCGACCGCTCGCTGGCCTATGTGCAGGGCGGCGCGCCGGGAGAGACCTATACCGTCAAATTCGGGCAGACATTCAACACCGGCCGCGTCCTGTACGATTTCGTGGCGGTGGAGATCCGGAACCCCAAAACGCAGCCGGTCTCGGCCTTTTTCAAATACCCGCTGGACATCTTCGACGTGACGGTGGAGTGGCTGGGGCGCCTGCCGCTGCGCGCGGCGCAGCTGGCCACGCTGGGCGTCCTCATCTTCGACAGTGTGGACGACGACGTGACCGACACGTTTTTGTTGAACACGCAGGTGCTGGGCACCATCAGCGTGGCGCAGATCTATGGCGGCACGGGAGGCGCGGCCTATCGGCTGGAATTGGCGCAGGCCTTTGATGACGGGTCGATCTATCACGATTATCAAACCATGACCGTCCGCGCGCCGGTGGTCTAGCGCGCGGGACACAGAAAGGGAGCAGGGAGAACATGAGTCAGGCAACGGATCTGCTGGCCATGCTGAACGGCCTGCCGGACAGCGAACTCATCAGCTACACGCCTTCGGGCGGCAGCCCGCGGGAGATCCGCGCCTCGGTCCTGCGGGCCGAGCCAGTCAGTGAATTCGTCGGCGGCGGGGAGGCCCCCGTCCGGCGCTATCAGCTCACCGTGGCCAACCATGCCACGCTGGGGATCACGGCCCCCAAGCCGGGCTTCGACACGGTGAGCCTCAAGGTGCATGTGGGCGACGGCAGCCCGTCCGCATTCCGCCTCTCGCGCATCCTGTTCGAGGACGAGGGGGCGTTGACTTTGGAGGTTGTGAAATAACCATGGCCTTTCAGGACAGCATTGAATTCAAGGTGGACAATCTCGCGGGGTTTGCCCAGGCGAAGCGCCTGGCCCCCAAACGCATCCTGGCCAGCTTCAAGCGGGAGCTGCAGCGGGAGGGCAATAAATTTCAGACGGAATTCCGGAAAGGCTTTCTCTTCGGTGCGCCGGGCATCAATTTACCCAAGCGGCTCCGGTCGTTCACGAAGACCGGCAAGGTGCGGTTCAAAAAACGCACAAACCGGGACGCCGCGTCCGTGCAGAAAGCGCACGTCATCACCAAAGTGGCCACGGGGGAGCGCGGCATCGTCCTGGTGGGCTACCTGAGCCACTTTCTGGGTTTTCACGGGCAGAAACTGGAAGGGCCGTTCCGCGCCGCGTTTCGCCGGCTGCTCCCGCGCCTGAAAGGGCGGCTGGAAAAAGAAGCCGCGCGGATCACCCAGGCGGTGCTGGACAAAGGCCTGCGCGACGCCAACCGCGGAGGGGGCCGCTGATGCTCAGAATTCTCGTGAAACATGACGGTCACGCGGAACTGCTGACGGAAGCCGGAGAAGATTTTTTGAAAATCTTAGAAGCGCAGGGGGTGTATGTGAAAAATCTGTCGGTCCTGATGGATGCCGGGGGCACCGCGGTGCGCGCCTCGCTCGTCTTTGAACGGGCAGAGATTGCGGTGCCGGAAGAACTGATTTGTTGGCGGCGGGTGGATGCGCCGCCGATCGTGGAGCCGGAAATGCTGGAGGAGGAGACTCGTGGCTGACGCCATCGTCGAACAAATCCTGGCCGACTGGACCACCACGCTGGCGGGCATCAGCACGGACAACGGCTTTCTTCATGATTTCGACAAAGTGGAGCGTTGGCATGCGGGTGACATGGCGCAGGATGGGCAGATCATTCTGGAAGTTAAGCAAGGCACCGTGACGCCGAGCGACCTGCAGGTGATGGGCACGCAGATGAGCACCGTCACCATCCAGACGCTCCTCAAGGTCCGCCACGACCCGGCCGTCGATGGCCTCTCGAGCGACACCGTCATGAACCGCCTGGAGCAGGATCTCTACAAAGCCGTCATGGCCGATCCCACGCGGACCGGCCTGGCCGAAACCACCCGGTACCTGGGCAGCGGCCCGGCGGACCTGGACGACGGCACCGGCCGCGTCATCAAGGCCGTGGAGTATGCCGTGGACTATCGCCACAGCGAAACCGATATGAGCGCCCCGTAACCCCGAAAAGGAGAACGCATCATGGGACTGTCCTACAAAAAAGGCATTTTGCTCGCAGAGATCGAAGCCACTCCCGGCACGGCCGAGACCCTCGTCGTCGGGGATGGCGGGCTGGTCATTACCGACATCACGCCGAGCTGGGATCCGGCTCTCTTGAAGCGCAACGCCATCACGCAGGACTTCGGGCAGCTAGCCTCGGTGTCAGGATCGTTTGCGGGCGGCATTTCTTTTGAGACGGAGTTAAAGGGCTCCGGCGCGGCCGGCGTGCCCTCGTTGATCGATGATCTGCTGCGCATGGTGGGCTTCGGCGCGGGCGTGGTGGTGGCCGATACCAGTGTCACCTACGACCTGGTCTCCACCGGCATCAAAACCGGCACCCTCGCGTTCGACCTGCAGGAATCGGATGGCTCGGATGGTCCACGGTTTATGATTTATGGGGCCGTCGGCAACCTGGTGATCTCCGGGAATGTTAATGAATTCATGAGGCTCAGGTTTGAGATGCGCGGCATTTTGGCGCCGGCAGCCGATGTGTCGCCATTGTCTCCGACATTTGAAACGGTCATCCCGCCGGTGCTCCGAAGCGGGACGTTTACCATCGGCGGCACGGCCCTGAAGGGCCGCGGGTTTGAAATTAATCTTGGTAATCAGATTGCCTTGAATCCGGACATTAATGCCAGCCGAGGATTTGCCTACGCCGAAATAACGGATCGCGAGCCCACCGGCACGCTGCAAATGGAATATACGAAAGTGGCCACGCACAACTTTCAGGGTCTGCTGGAAGCCAACACGGAGGCGGCGATGGTGATCAAAACGCCGGTGGCGGCGGGCAACACCGTGCAGCTCTCCGCGAGTAAATTGCAATATACCGGCCTGTCGATCAATAACGTGGCCGGGAAGCCGGTCGCCTCCGTGCCCATTCAGTTGAACAAAGGCGGCACGAACGAACTGGAAATCCAACTGACGTAAGAAAAGGGGGTCTCATGGAATACAAGCGGTATGAGGTTGGTGGAAAAATTTTCTACCAACGTCCCATTACAGTACTGCAAGAGCGATATGTGGAGGAATTAATCTTTCAATCTTTGTCGGATGCGCCGGCGATCGCTGATTTTCAATCGTTTCTGAAGGCCGTCGGCCCGCATAAGGCGACGCTGATGGCCATTGTATTGATTCCCGAAGAGCAGACAATTGATGAGTTTGTGGTGGAGTTGGAGCGGCCTGGTTTTGTTGAGCGTCAGGAAAAGTGGTTTGGCATGGAGTCCTCTCCGGGGTTGCGGATGCAGGTGATTGCGGATTTTTTCGTCTCCAGTCAGATTGGCTTGTATGCCGAGAGCCTGATCAATCTGACGGCCTGGCTCACCGACACTCTGCCCAAGCTCCCCGGTGGACCCCAGAAGACCGCCTCCATCAGCTCTGCGCCACCCTTACCGGCGGCAGCCCTGGCGGACGCCGGGCCATCTACGGCCTAACGCGGGACCAGTTGCGGCCCTATTTGGTGGTCCGGACGAGAACGATCTTATTTGAAGAGGTGGTCATGCGGATGTGTGGCGTACAAAATCCCCCCACCTTCGACAGTCCGGCTGGTGCGGCTTTCAACGAGTCCACGGATATGTTGGGCCGGGCGTGCGGAGGCCGGAAGATTACAAAATGTCAGGAGTGGTTGCAAGTCAGGGCCCCGCGACAAGTGGTGGGCGGCAAAGAAATTCGCATGGTAGTAGATCATGAGAAACTTGAGACCGTGCTCTGTCGGGTATGTAAAGGATAACTGATGGCTGACATTGTATCCCGCCTCGTTCTCAGTACCAGCCAGTTCAACCAGGCCATAGATCAGGCTGGTCGGCATGTGGGTGAATTTTCAAGATCCTCCGGGCGATCTATTCAAGGATTTTCGGAAAAACTCAGCCGCATCGGCACACTGGCGAATACGGTAGCGGGGCTGGGGATTTTTGCGGGCATCGGGAAATTGTTTCAGGAAAGCACGCAGGCGGCTATTGGCTTTGAAAGTGCGTTTGCCGGGGTACGAAAGACGGTGGAGGCCACGGAGGCGGAATTTGCCGATCTGGCCGCGCGATTTACGGAACTCTCAACCGCCACACCTGTGTCGCGGGAGGAGTTGGCGCGGATCGGAGAATTGGCTGGGCAGCTTGGGGTTGCCGGCGTCGATAATCTGGAGAAATTTGCAGATACGATTGCGCGAATTTCGGTCAGCACGAATCTGACGGCGGAGCAGGCGGCCACTGATTTTGCGAGATTGGCCAATGTTATGGGATTGCCCATCGATCAGGTTGACCGGTTGGGGTCTACGGTGGTGGCCCTTGGCAATAATTTTGCCACCACCGAGCAGGAAATCTCCTCGATGGCCCAACGTCTTTCCGGTGCTGCGCGTACATTAGGGCTCACAACTCAAGAGGTATTGAGTATTTCGGCTGCATTGAGTGCGGTGGGGATCGAGGCTGAGGCCGGCGGCACGGCCTTTTCAAAGGTGTTTATTAAATTGGCTCAGGCGGCCAGTGAAGGGAATGAGGCAGTTGTCAGGTTGCTGGGCACTTCGACTGACGGTTTGCGCACGCTGGTGCAAAATAATCCGGCAGAGGCGGTCCTGCAATTCGTGGAGGCTCTTGGCCGGGTGAAGGCGGAGGGTGGCGACCTTTTTCAGGTGTTGGCCGCTCTGGATATCTCTGAAATTCGACTGCGTGATTCCTTGCTACGGACGGCTAATGCCGGGTCCGTTCTGCGTGAAGCGATGGTTCGTGGCGGTGAAGCGTTTGTTGCCAATAATGCGCTGCTTGAGGAATCGAATAAACGATTTTCTACCACGGAAAGTACGATTAAAACGCTCAGCAATACATTTTCGACGCTGTCTGGTGAGCTGGGGAATGCCATCCTGCCGGCTATTCGAGAGTTTGCGGAGACGATGGTGCCCATCATTAAGGGAGTTGTTGAATGGGCAAAAGAAAACCCCAATCTAGTGAAATCGTTGTTGGCCATGGCTGGTGTAGTGGCTGTTGGTGGCGCGCTCTTGGCTGGGGTGGGTGCGTTAGCGTTGGCCTTTTCTGCGCTGGGGGCGGTGGGCGGCCCGGTGTTGGTGGCGGCTGCGGCGATCACGGGATTAGTGGGGGCCTTTGTCGGGCTGAAAGATAAGGTGCCGGCGGCCATTGATTCAGTGACTGATGCCATTGCCGGGTTGGTGGATGCCTTCGCAAAAGGCCTAGCTGAAAAAGCCGACAGTTTGGTGCAGTCGGTTGGTGTGGCCTTGTCAGGCATTAATAAATTTTTCTCTGAGCTGCCGTCTCGGGCTTTCCGCTCTGGTGTAGCATTGGTCGATGAATTTGCAAAAGGGTTGGCCTCGCGTGCGCAAGCCGCAGTGGATGCGGTTGGTGAAATGGTTGGCAAGGTTCGAAACTTTCTGCCGTTCTCTCCGGCCAAGGAGGGTCCATTAAGGGACCTGGATAAATCCGGCGAAGCCTTTGGGAAAACGCTCGCCGAGGGCATTGCGCGAGGCGCGGAGCAACCAGCCGACGCTGCGCGCGATCTGGCGGAACGCCTCAATAATGAAATTCAAATTCGCGGTTCAATTCCTACCCGCGGCGCGGGCGGGCAGTTTTTAGGATCGGTCTCGCGGACCGGCACCACGTTTTTTGAGGGGGTCGAGGAAAGCCTGAATCAATTTGCTATTCGGACGAAAGATGCCTTTTCGCAGGGCGTGACTTTTGCGGATGCGGCGGTGCAGTCCATTAATCAAGCGTTTGAGGGGCTCGCGACCGATGCCGTGGAAGGAAAAATTAACTCACTGAAAGATGTCTTTACCGGCTTACGGGATGTGGCGATCAGCGTTCTTCAAGATATTGCTCGGCAGGCCACGCAGATTCTAGTCAATCGGGCACTGACCTCGATCATTACGAGTTTTGGCGGCGGGCTGGCTACGGGCAATCAAGGCGGAGTGGTCTTAGGCTTTGCTGGTGGCGGGATGGTGCCCGGCCTGGGCTTTTCGGACACCGTGCCGGCGCTGCTGACGCCGGGCGAAGGGGTCATCTCCCGCACGGGCATGGAGGCGCTCGCGCGCCTGAACCAGGGCTCCCTCGGCACCGCCCCGGCGCCGCAGGTGATCATCAATAACTATACGGGCGAGCCCGTCCGCACGGAGGAGGAACGCACGTCGGGCGGCGGGTTCCGCACGCACGTGTTTGTCGGCCAGGCCGGGGCGCAAAACATCCGCCAGCGCGGCGATATGTTCAGGGCCATTTCCGACACGTTCGGCCTGCGGCCGGTGGCCGGGAGGCGCGGCTGATGCCGGCCGTCTGGCCGTCACTGCTGCCGCGGTTCTCTATCGTGGAGAATTTCACGGAGCAGCCGCCCGATACGGTCGTGCGCTCGCCGATGGAGGAGGGCCCCGCCAAAACCCGGCAGAACCCCAATCCCAAACCCGGCACGATCCGCTTTCAAAAACGCCTGACGCGGGAGCAGACGGTTATCCTCGATCAGTTCTGGACGGAGACGTTGGCCAAGGGGGTCCTCAGCTTTCAGGACTATCATCCGCGCACGCTGGCCCTGAAGAGTTTTCGGTTCACGGCCCGACCCGGGTTCCAGCATCTGTCGGGGCCGCAGTGGCTGGCCTCGATGGAATTGGAGATCCTTCCCGGATGAGCCGCCCGATTACCCCCGCCGTGCTGACCTCGATGCTGGCGCAGGAAAGCGCCGAGGGCTATGTCATCACGCTGGACCTGGATCATCCCACCATGACCGATCCCATCCGCGTGTGTAGCCATCAGACGGACTTCCGGTCGCAGGGGCAGACCTATCTGGCCTGCCCGTTTCAGATCGACGGCCCGGCCGACAGCCAGGACGCCCCGCCGCAGGTGCCGCTCTCGGTCCAGAACGTGGACCGGCGCATCGTGCAGGGCGTGCGGTCCATCCCGCCCGGCGAGGGCGAGATGAGCGTGCGGATGGGCGTGGTCACTACGCGCTTTCCGGACGTGGAGGAATACGGCCCGTTTCACTTTGTCATGAAGACAGTGCGGTACACGCGCGAGGTGGTCACCGGCGAATTGAGCTTCGAAAACATTCTAAGCCGCCCGGTCTCCTGGGCGCGCTTCACCCCCAACGATCACCAGGGAATGTTCTGACCATGCTGCCCGACTGGATCAACGACTATATCGGCATTCCCTTCGTGGACGGCGGCCGCGACCGCGCCGGGTGCGACTGCTACGGGCTCGTGCGGCTGGTGCTGGCCGAGCAGTTCGCCATCGACGCGCCGTCCTATCATGAGGACTACCGCTCGGCGGACGACCGCGCCGGGGTGGCCGATGCGCTGGAAGCCCGCCGCGGCGGGCGCTGGCAGGAAATCACCGAGGCGCGGATGGCCCAGGCGGGCGATGTGGCGGTGTTCCGCGTGGGCGGCCTGCCCTTGCACTGCGGGCTGCTGGTGTCGCCCGACCGCATGCTGCATGTGGCCAAGGGCTGCGAGACCGTGGTGGAACCCATCGACGGGCCGGTGTGGAAGAACCGGCTGGTCGGCCTCTACCGGTATCTGGATCTATGTTGAATCTGACGATTGCCCCCAACCCGTTCACGCAGGACCGGCACCTGTTGACCAGGCCGGCGGGCGGCTCGCTGCGCCAGGTGCTCGACTCCACGGGCTGGCCCGCCGAGTACATGGCCGTCTCGATCGACGGCGTGCCCGTGCCGCCGGACCGGTGGGAATGGCTCATGCCCCGGGAAGGGCAGCTCATCACCGCGCGGGTCTATCCCAAATACGGCGGCAACAGCCGCAATAAAAACATCGGCCGGATCGTGGCGGGTGTGGTGCTCATTGTGGCGGCCGTGGCTACCGCCAATGCTGGTCTAGGGTTGACAGCCGCACAAGTTTCAGGCGGAGGAATCTTGGGGATCTCTTCTGGCAGCCTGGCCCTGGCGGGCACCGCCCTCGTGGCGGCGGGGCTCCTGGGCCTCGTCACGCCGGTGCCCAAGCCGCTGAATTCGGGTGTGCAGGACAATGCCTTCTCGATCGCCGGCACGCGGAACGTCTTCGAGCCGTATGGCGTCGTCCCGAAAGTCTACGGGCTGGTGCGCACCTATCCGAAAGTGGCCGCCGTGCCCTTCACCGAAATTTCCGGTGCCGATCAATACCTGCGAATGGTTTTTGAGGTGGGCTATCTGCCTATGACGATTTCCGACATCCGCATCGGCGAGACGGCCATCGCCGACTTCGGCGAGGTGCAGTATGAAATCCGCGACTCCGTCACCGGCGAGTCGCCGCTCACGCTCTATACGCGGGACGTGGTGGAGGAGGCCCTGTCGATTCTGCTGACCAACGCCGGCGGCTGGTTCACGCAGACGACGGCTTTGGAGACCGATGAAATTTCCATCGACGTGTCGGCCTTAAGCGGCTTCGGCCGGTACGACAGCACGAGCGTCCTGCGCGTGGAAATCGTCTATCTGCGGGTGCAGTACGCCCCCACCGGGACGACCGACTGGGTGAACATCCCCAACGGCGACACCGAGACCGGCGCGGTCATCGATGTCGGCCTGACCAATCCCGTGCGGGTCTATTCGCCCGGCACGGCGGGGCGCGTCTTTGCGGGGGACGTGCTCACCTTTGCCGGGATTCTGGGCACCACGGAACTCAACGGCAACACGTATGAGGTGGCGGCCGTCGGCTCGAACTATGTGGACCTGCTGGGCGTGGACGGCACGGCCTTTACCCCGTATGTGGGCGGGGGCGGCTGGACGCGGCAGTCGGGCATCTTCGTGCAGACGCGCTCGAGCTCCATCGTCCGCCGCAATAAAACCTGGAGTGTGCCCCGCGGGCAGTACGATGTCCGGATCATGCGCATGGATAACGACGAGACGGCCACCAATATCGCCGACAAGCTCACGTGGACGGCCCTGCGGTCGTTTAAAAACGTGCCGCCCATCACGGCCACCGGCCGGGCGCTGATCGCCATCCGCATCAAGGCTAGTGAAAAATTGAACGGCGTGGTGGATGAATTGAACTGCCTGGCGCAGAACCACGCCCCGGTGTATGACGGCGCGGCCTGGTCGGTGCAGCCCACGACCAATCCGGCCTGGGCCTATGCCGACACGCTCGCCGGAACTTGGCAGGACATGCCGCTGGCGCTCTCGCGCCTGGATGCGGAGGGCCTGAAAGCCTGGGCCGACCGGTGCGACGCCGCCGGCCGCGAGTTCAATTTTGTGCTGAACGACGACCGCACCATTTTTGAAATGCTCCAGGTCATTACGCAGACCGGCCGCGCGGCCTTCGGCATGAAGAACGACCTGTACTCGGTGGTGGAGGACCGGCCGCAGTCGACCGTCGTGCAGCACTTCACCCCGCGGAACACGTGGGACTTCGAGGGCGAGCGGGCCTTCTACACCATTCCCCATGCCCTGAAAATCGATTTTTTAAACGAAGAGAAAAACTTCCTGCCCGACACCCGCATCGTCTACGACGACGGCTACCACGAGGGCAACGCCACGGAATTCGAAGGTCTGCAATGGGAAGGCATCACCGATCCGCAGCAGGTCTGGAAAGAGGGCCGCTTTCATCTGGCGCAAATGCGCCTGCGCGCGGAGCTCTATCGCTTCAACACCGACATGGAGCACCTGGTCTGCACCCGTGGCGACCTCGTGCGGTTGTCCAACCAGGCGGCCCTGCTGGGGCTGGGCACCGGGCGCATCACGCGGCTGCTGGCCAACACGGCGGGCGACTGCACCGGGATCCAGGTGGACACCGAATGGACGCAGGAGGCGGAAACGGCCTACGGCGTGCGCATGCGGCTGGGGGCCGACAACAGCTCCCTGGTCAAAGAGCTCACCACCGTGCCGGGCACCGCCCATCAGGTGACCTTTGCCGAGCCGATCGCCGCGGGCGGCACGTTTCCGGCGGTGGGGGACCTCGTGATGTTCGGCGAGTCGGGCCTCGAAACCATCGAAGGGATCGTCAAAGCCATCGAGCCGTTCGACGGCATTCATGCGCGGCTCACGCTCATCGATGCCGCCCCCGGCGTGCACCTGGCCGATCAGGGCGACATTCCCCCGTATCAGTCGCACATCACCCTGCCGGCGAACGTGGTGGGGGTGACGCTGGCCAAGCCGATTCTCCTGTCGATCGACTCCGACGAGTTCACGCTCCTGCGCGGCCCGGACGGGTCGTTGCAGTCGCGCATCGTCGTGCGGCTGGGGCTGGCCTCCTCGCCTTCCGGACAGACCCGGTTTTTTGAAGGGCAGTTCCGGCTGCTGGGGGAGACGGCCTGGGCGGGCCTGCCGCTGGTGACGGTGGACCCCGGCGAATTGATCGTGATGCCCGTGCAGGACGGCGAAACCTACGAGCTGCGCCTGCGGGCGCTCTCCGGCATCGGCGCGGCCTCGGACTGGACGACGCCGGTGGCCCATACCGTCATCGGCAAAAACTCCCCGCCGCCCGACGTCGAGCGGTTCACCACGTCGGTGGATGCCGACGGCACGCGGCGGTTTGAATGGTCGCTCACGGAACCGCCGGACTTCGCCGGCGTGCAGATTAAATACAAGGCCGGGACGGGCCACGCCTGGGAGGACCTGGACCAGGCCCTGCATACCGGCTATCTCCTGAACTCGCCCTTCGAAACGAATCTGATCGCCGCGGGCACCTATACCATCGGCATCAAGGCCGTGGATACCTCCACCAATTTCTCGACGAACGCCAAACTGATTGAAGGCACCTTTCCCAACCCGCGCCTGGCGGGGGCGCTGGTGCAGGAAAGCGCCAGGGCGCAGGGCTGGCCGGGGACGAAAACCGGCTGTGCGGTGGAGGGCACGGCGCTGGTGGCGCAGTCGTCCAAGTCCTGGCAGGACCTGATCGATGAAGAGATCAGTTGGGAGGAGTGGCTGGCGTGGAACTTCGAGCCGGTCGATCCGATCGTCTACGAGCATCCGCCGATTGATGTGGGCGCGGTGCTGCCGTTTACGCCGCTGGTGACGGTGACCGGGCAGGGCACGCCCACGATCACCGAGGCGCATTCCGATGACGATGTGACCTATACGTCGTTTGCCGCGCTGGGCCCCCAGGTGACGGCCCGGTACATTAAATTCAAGGTGAGCCAGGCGCATGCGGATGCCCGCCTGGACGATGTCTTTATCATCCTCGATGCCAAGGCCGAGACGGATACGAACAACGACCTGGACACCTCCACCATCAGCTCGCCGGCGGGCACGTTCCGCATTCCCTTGAACAAGAATTTTTCGTTGATCCGGTTTGTGAATGTCATTTTGCAGAACGTGGGGCCCGGCTGGACGTGGGAGCTGATCGACCGGAATGCGGCGCTGGGGCCGCTCATCAAAATCTACGACAACACCGGCACCCTGGCCGATGCCGTGGTGGACACGGACGTGAAAGGAGTGGTGTAACGATGGGATGGTATACCGGCGGCGATATCGACACGAGTTTTTTGGATGAGGCGACGGATAATGCGGGTAGCGCCCGCACGGCCATCCTGGCCATGGCTACGGCCATCAACGCCATGAAAGCCGGGCCCGGCTCGGCCAACGGGGTGGCCTCGCTCAACGGCACCGGGCAGGTGCCGGAAGCGCAGTTGGCCTTGGCCTGCCTGCTCAGCGGGAACCTGGCCGGGCTGGCCAATGCGGCGACGGCCCGTCAGAACCTGGGCGCGACCTCGCTGGGGGCGGGGCTCTTTACAGCGGCCAATGTGGCGGCGGCGCAGGCGCTCCTGGGCTTCATCTCGGCGGCGGGCGGGACCTTTTCGGGCGCGCCGAAGTACGCCGCGGATCCAGGCGATCAGGATACGCTGGCGCGCAGAAAATACGTGGATGACGGGCTGGCCCTCAAGAACGCGCTCCTGAAGGTGTTCCTGGTGTCCGACGACAAGGAGCCTGGGCAGAACGGCGGGACATACACGGCGGGCGATTGGCGGGTGCGGGACCTGAATACGGAACTCTTCGATCCGGGCGGCGTGGTCGCGGTGGGCGTCAACACCTTTACGCTGTTGCCGGGCAGCTATGTGTTGTTGATCCGGGCCCCGGCGCATGAGGTGGGTCGGCACGTGGTGCGGTTATGGAACATTACGGACAGTAGCCTGGCGGGGTTTGGCGGAAACGCCCGCTCGCTGTCCAGCACGCAAACCGACGCCTGGCTGGTGATCAGCCTGGGCGTGGCCGCGGGCGGGCGCAGCTATCGGGTGGAACATCGCGGGGAGAGCACGAAGGGGACGGATGGCTTCGGGGTGGCTCAGAATTTCACCGCAAAAGAACGGTATACCATGATTTTTGGCGTGAAGTACGCCTGACGGCAGAAAGGAGATCCCCCATGACGATGAACGCACGCGGCGAGGTGGCATATGGCCGATGAACGCCGGGAGGCCGACAGATGGACGCCCAGTAATTATGTGCGGAATCTGACGTATGTGATTAAAGAAATCGGGATGACCGGGCTGGTGATCCTGGTGCTGTTGGGGCAAAAAACTGGGTGGGTGCCGGATGTCTCGATGACGAATGAGGCGCATCGCGCGATCGCGGTCAGTACGCTGCAGGTTGTGGACGCCAACCGGAATAAATTGGATCAGTTGATGCTGAACGTGCTCCGCACGAAAGATTACGCGCAGCAAGCCTGCCTGGAGGGCAAGCCGAAGGCGGAATTTTATAAGTGCATGGATGGCTACAATGAAAAAAATTAAAGCGGGCGTAGTGACAATCATCAGCCTGATCGTGGCCGCTGTGCAGGCATGGCCAAGTCTAAAAAATAACGGAGGTGGGTGATGTGGAAAAATTCCGGGGCTCGTATTGACAGTGATGCTGCTTTTGCTGCTGTCGGCTGGTTGTGCCAAGCACGGCATGATGATCGAAACGGGGGAAAACTATAAAGGCCGCATCAGTGCGGGCTGGGGGCCAATGACCGTGCTCGATGCCGACGTGGCCGGAAAATTCAAAGCCTGCATTCCGTCGAAAGAGGCGGTCAAGGCCGACGCCTCGGAGAATTGGTGCCGGAGCTGGATGGAGAAATCCTCCCCGTGACGGTCACCCATCTGCTGGTGCTGCTGGTCTGGCTGCTGTTCATCGCCATGCTGGTCAAAGTCCTGTGGCCCTAACCCGGGAGGTGTCCGATGCTGCCGTTGAATTGCATCTTTGCCGCGTTTGTGCTGATTGGCGCGCCGCCGGTCGATCAGGAAGACATGGTGACGGGCGGCGTCGTGCGGGTGCAATCGGGCGTCACCTGTGAAGTCTCCCACACCATCACGGCTGAAGGGTTGAAAGTCAAACATCGCTACGTGACCGGCACCATCCCCGTGCCGCGCGACGGGCTCTGGCATATGGTCGTCTGGGATTTCCGATCGGAACGCGCGGAAGTGAGTCTCATGTCCATCATGCCGGTGCACCGGATCATCGCGGAATACTAACCAGGCAGCATTCATGGAACGCTATCAGGTCGGCCTGCTCAAGAATTTCTTCGAAGGGGAGAAGGATCTGGCCGGGCGGCCGGTGGACTGGTCACAGTATTATTTTCTCACCATGCAGGAACTCGATCGCGTGCGGGACGCGGTCGGCTCGCGCTGTACAGTCATCCGTGGCAGCCATGGGTCAGGGAAAGAAACGGCGGTGGATGCCGTGTTCCCGGCGGCGAAATATTCCACGGTGGTCATGGCGCTCATGCGCTCGGGCTGTTCAAAGGGCTTCTATCAGGGCGGCAGCATTCACCTGGATCACGTGATGGGGGCGGGCGGCCTCGCGCGCTGCTGGCTGGCGTTCAAGCCGTCGGCAGCCGAACGCATTGCGAATCGTGGCCTCATCGGCCTGCGCGCCTACGCGCGCGACGGGTGGGACTATTACCAGTGGGGCCATCCCCGAAGCTGGGACCTGCTCAATTATTTGGTGGACCTGAACGAGGGAAATGCAGCTTGACAAAAAAACCATCCCACCTATTCCCTGGATATTTCTTCCTGATCCGTTTCTTCTTTGACCGCAGCGGCCGTCCCGGAAAACGTTTCAGGTACCATTCAACCGTAAATGAAAACTCCCTAAGCAGAGCCGTCGCAGTATTTATTCCTGAGTTTAATTCGCCCGATGCTTTCTGAATTGGAATGCTCACCGGCAATTCCGATCCGTCCTGAAATTTCAACGCCCCATTCCATCTGCCTGCGTCTTCAGTCATGGCTGCCTCCCTTGAATACCTTAAGGCGATCATGGTCGTGGTCTGACTCTACGTGCAGAAAAATCGTATCTCCAAAATGAATATCGCTGGCGATCTGCGTTGTCGTTTGGAAGCTGCCAGACCTTCCGGACTGGCCGTGAAACCTGATTTCCCATCGATCGTCTTCCAGTCTAATTTTTCCATTCACGGTCAGTTTTTCACTCCATGTTTTCTTTGGATGGTTGAGGTCTGAAATCTTGGTAAAGCGTATCGACGTTGACCATTGCAGCCTCCTGTTTCATGATGCTTTTCTCTCGACCCAACACGACACCGTAGAAACTGTCAGGTGCGGAATTCTGCTGATCCATGCCGCGTTTTCCCAGGAAAACGACTGATTCTCTTAGGGTTTTTGCTCATCATTCGGTTTTCGAGACCGTCCGAATCGGCCACTCTCGCACCTCTCCGCTTTTATGATGAACAGGTCACTGGCTGGGGTTGGCGTAGTTGTTGAAAGAACGTTTGTAAAAGATGGCGGCATTCGTCGGTTAGGCAACCGGCTTCCACTTGCACCCGATGGTTGAATCGGGTTTCGGCCGTGAGGTCACAAATGGACCCGCAGGCGCCGGCTTTGGGATCCCACGTGCCAAAGACCAGCCGGGGAATTCTGGCCTGAATGATGGCCCCTGCGCACATGGCACAAGGTTCAAGCGTGACATAGAGAGTGGTCTCAGTCAGTCGCCAAGTGCCCAGGGTCTCCGAAGCGGAACGAATAGCCAGCAATTCCGCATGGGCGGTGGGGTCTTGTCGTTCCTCCCGCCGATTAAATCCGCTAGAGAGTACCATTCCGTCCCGAATAAGCACGGCTCCCACTGGCACCTCGCCTCGTTGAAAGGCTTCTCGAGCTTGCCCCAGAGCCATCTGCATCAAATCTCGATCATTCATTAAAGGATCGTTCCGTTCCTTCAACGATGACAAATGGGGCCTGAGAGAAAGTTGGGGTATGTCATGTTCCATAAGACGAAAAAATGGTAGCATAGCCACTATCGCAAGTATAGCCAATTTCTCTGGAAACCTGAGTGAAGCCCTCTTCTCATCTCCGGCCTCTGCCCCTGCCCTCATTGGACCAGATCCAGGATGTATGGAGACGGTTGGCTACCCAATATTTTGACAATCGCCTGCCGTCAATCTCTATTGTCTGGAGTTCGCGTCTGACCGCGTCAGCCGGGATGTTTGTGAGTCGGGTCGGCCCTCGAAGTCGTTCCGTGCCAGCTGATGTTCGGCAGGGTGCGTCGCGAATGATTCGTCTGTCGGCCCCGCTTTTACAGGAACAGCCCATGGAGGAGGTGGTGCGGACCTTGGCTCATGAAATGATTCATCAATGGCAATTTGATGTGCGGCACTGCCGTCCCTCTCATGGGCCGGACTTTTTGGCCAAGATGCATCGTATGAATCACAATGGATTGGCTGTCTCTAGGTATCATCATTTGGATGAAGCGGTTCAGTCGTGGAATCGATATGCCTGGCAATGCGTGCAATGTGGATTTGAGTATCAGCGGCAGCGTCGCACGATCAGGACGAACAGTCATCGCTGTGGGCAATGCGGGGGAAGGTTGAAAGAAACCAATCTGGAGGGTGCAGACTTAAAAATGATAGAAGAGGATAGGTCTAGTCTAGTGCATTCCGGTGGCGGTCTTGTTGTGGAAAACTTGTCTCCTGAGTTGGTCCAGTTAGCTCTTCCGTTTTAAAGCTAGGGATTTTCCTGGGAAAGGAGCCTTTGGTAAACATTAAAGGCAACAGGGAAACGGGTGTCTGACGGACAGCCTCAAAAATGTTTCAAAGTGGTATGGAGCAAAAAATCTGAGGAGGTCATCGACGGAAAGCATCTTTGCCTTTGATGACCTCGTCCAGGAGTTTATCGGCCAGTTTTCCGGCACGGCGATATCTCCACCATCGAATGCCTATCGTACAGGTAATGATGGTTCCCAGGACCAAAATAAGACCAACAGACAAGTCATCCATAGTTCCAGTGTAGAAGAGGAAAATAGCGGATGGCAAGGTAGGGAAAAACCTAAGGGGAAAGTCAGCTGGCATCTGGAAATACAGAAGAAAATACTCAATGGGGAATTTATCCGCTTCGATAGATGGGCCAGGAGTAAAAAGGCGTTTTTAGAATGGATATACTGATTTTATTTGGGTCGTTGGTAGTCATTTTGCTTGGCGCAGAGGCCTTTACAAATAGTTTAGAACATTTCGGGGAACGGCTAGGGATTTCCGAAGGAGTCACGGGGTCGGTGTTTGCGGCCATTGGGACTGCCCTCCCCGAGACCATGGTACCCGTTTTTGCTATTTTACTTGGGTCTGGATCCGAGACGTTGCGGCATGAGGTGGGGGTCGGGGCGATTCTTGGCGCTCCTTTGATGTTGTCTACTCTGGCTTTTTTTCTTGTAGGCTGGTTCGCGGCGAAAGCCCGTGGATGGCATGGGCTCCTGAATCCTGAGCCCACAGGGTTTGCCAGGGACCTGGCTTGGTTTAATTGGGTTTTTTGCCTAGGTGTGGTAGCGACGTTTGTTCCCCAGGAGTGGCCCATGGTGCGTGGGGGGATAGGGTGCCTCCTTGTGTTGATGTATGTGGTGTATCTATATCAAACTATTCGTTCCTCCTCGGTCTTAGTGGATGATGGACATGGAACCGAGGCCGACCATCCTCTCTTTTTCACCAAAATCGGGTTTCCGGATAACCTGCTCGTCATCCTATTTCAGTTAGGGTGCGGCCTGGGATTGATTGTCATAGGTGCCAAGGGTTTTGTGTATGGCATTGAACATTTGGCGCCTTGGTTGGGGGTGTCGGCACTCACGTTGTCTCTCTTAATAATTCCGGTGGCCACCGAGTTACCGGAAAAGGTGAATAGTATTATTTGGATTCGTCGCCGGCGAGATACACTGGCGATGGGTAATATTACCGGGGCCATGGTGTTTCAAGGCAGTCTGCTGCCCGCTCTTGGGATTATGTTGACAGCCTGGACACCTCAACATGAAATTTTGATGGGCATGGCGATGACCTTGATTGCGGCCGTGTATTTGAGCGTCGTGATTCGGATGGGCTCCCTGAAGCCCATACATTTGCTGGTGAATGGCCTGTGTTACGGAGTTTTTGTTGTTTCCGTATTGTTCTGGTGAAACATCCTATTGAAATATTTACGGCTTTTGGCCTCGATGCATGATTGGAGGAGGTGATGGCCCTTCCTACGATTCTTGTCACCAGACGGCTTCCGCTAAAAATTCTCAACCAGTTGACCATGCACGGCCATGTGGTGACGTGGGAGTCGGATTATCCTGTGACGCGGGAATGGCTTCTGGACCATATTTCAGAGGCCGAGGCGCTCTATTGCTTGTTGACCGATTGCATTGATCGAGACGTTATCCTGTTAGGGAAGCGTCTTCGAGTGATCAGCAGCATGTCAGTGGGGGTTGACCATATTGATGTGGCCGAATGTACGAATCGCGGGATTCCGGTTGGGCATACTCCGGGCGTTCTCACCGAGACGACGGCCGATTTAGCCTTTGCCCTGCTGATGGCGGCAGCCAGGCGTCTTGAGGAAGGCGCACGATATGTTCGTCAGGGGCAGTGGACAACCTGGAATCCTGATCTGTTACTTGGGCGGGATGTTTACGGTGCCACTTTAGGAATTATCGGGTTCGGTCGGATTGGCCAAGCCGTGGCCCGACGGGCCCTCGGGTTCAAAATGAAGGTGTTGGTCGCTCAAGTTTCACGTTCCCACGACAAAGAAGACGAACCCACTCGGTCTCCAGAGGTGAAGGTTGCCGATGTGTTTCATCAGTGGACCTGGAGTGAATCAAGGGAATCCGGTGCGGTGCAGTCCGTGCCCCTTTCCGACGTATTGGCCAATGCCGACTTTTTGAGCCTGCATGTTCCGTTAACGAAAGAAACCCGTCATATGATTGGAACCAATGAGTTCCGTATCATGAAGCCCACGGCCATTCTCATCAATACGGCTCGAGGTGGTGTAGTCGAGACCGAGGCGTTGTACCGGGCATTAAAAGATGGCATCATTAGGGCTGCCGCGTTGGATGTGACCGAACCTGAGCCGCTTCCGGCATCACACCCTCTTCTTTCCCTAACCAACTGCCTGGTGATTCCTCATTTGGGGAGTGCTTCGGTGGCCACGCGGGGACGCATGGCTCTGATGGCCGCCGAGAATGTCATTGCCGGTTTAAAGGGAAATCGCTTGCCTTATTGTATAAACCCTCAAGTCTATGATGCGTGAAGACCGGCCATTGTTCATCATCTAAATCTCTCCTTTTCTAAAAATGATAAACACAGAACAGCAGGATGTCTTTTTTGCTCCCTGTCCTCGTGGGCTGGAAGCTTTGCTTGCCCAGGAACTCAGTGATCTGGGTGGGCAGAATGTCCGACAAACGCCTGGCGGCGTGGAATGTCGAGGCCGATTTTCCCTTTGTTACCGGTTAAATTTTGAGAGCCGGTTGGCCAGCAGAATTCTCTGGCGGGTGGGAGCAGGGGTTTGCCGTACCGAGGAGGATCTCTACCGCCTGACTTTGGAGCAACCCTGGGCCGAACGGTTTCCCGCTCAATCATTTATCAAGGTGAGGATTGTGGCCCAACGCAGTCCGTTGAAAAGTTTGGAGTTTGCCACCCTGCGAGTGAAAGATGCGATATGCGACCGGTTTGTAGAGGCGTGCGGGGCTCGTCCTACCGTGGATAAACGGCACCCGGACATTCCTGTGGTGGTGTATCTGGAAGGACAAGAAGCGGTGTGGTATATCGACACGTCCGGAGCCCCTTTGTTTAAGCGGGGATGGCGGAAGGCGGCCGGGGAAGCACCAATCCGGGAAAATCTGGCAGCCGGGATCCTGGAATTGGCAGGATGGACTCCCGATCAGGTTTTGCTGGACCCCATGTGTGGAGCCGGAACCTTTCTTATCGAAGCGGCTCTAAAGGGGAAAGGAATACCTTCAGGGAACGGTCGGAATTTTTCTTTCACGGTCTTATCGAATTTTGATGGGCACGCGTGGTCTGAAATCCGTCAGGCGGGGGAAAAGATTACTGCCTCAGGATCACCTCTGTCTCTGTATGGATTTGATCAGGATGTTCAGGCCCTGGAGATGGCCAGGGTCAATAGCCGTGGTCTGGGGTTTTCCGAGATTCATTGGCAACAGGTGGATGCCTTGGATGTGGAACCACCATCCTCACATGGCATTATTGTCACCAATCCGCCTTATGGAGTTCGCATGGGGGACCATCACGAGTTGGAGGAATGGTATCCAAAATTTGGCAATATGTTGAAGCAACGGTTTGCCGGATGGAAAGTGTATATCTTTACGGCTGACCTTCGGGTGCCCAAACTCATTCGGTTGGCCCCATCACGCAAGGTTCCCTTATACAATGGCCCGCTTGAATCGCGTTTGTATGAGTTTCAGATGGTGGCGGGCGGCAACCGGAAGCAGAGCAGACTGGCCAAACAGAACGGGAAAGATAGGACTCGTTAGATATTGGGGGTTCCCGAAATGCTCAAAAGGGTCGTCCACACATCTTCAATACAGCGCAACACGTAGATCCATTCATCGCAGGTTTGGGGCCGTTTAAATAGATGATAATTTGGTGGTAAGGGGGTTCGAAAATTTTTCAAAAGAGTGGGTGTGGATTCGGAAAAAATGGCCAGAGGAATGTGTTTGAGACGCCCATCGGCTTGCAGTTCTTTGACGATTTCATGGGCTGACCGGTCCGGCAGAGTGTCTGCTAGAAAAATCAAATCAGGTTCCGGGGCATCCATAAAGGGATATTGTTGAAACAGAAAGCCCATGGCCTGGTCCCCGTCCTCCGCTTCGTGAATTTCCACGCAAATGATTTGTGCGACGGTAAGGGCTTCCTTTAGGGCTTCTATCTGTGCAGAGTCGTCCTCAATCGTCAGAATTTTTATGGTATTTTTGACTGCACCTCGCATAAGATTTATCCGCTGGTGTTGGGGGAGCAAGTGGTGGACACAGAATTCTTCCCGGCCGGTGAGATAATGCCTTAAAACTCCAAATCTCAAGGAAATACCTAGTCATGTCTTCGGTTAAACTCCCCAAGAGTTGAGATAGACTGTTGGCAGAAAGAGTATGGGATCTGAATGTTTCTGCAAATGATGATCACCAAGACTACTCAAAAACCTTCAAGAAAAAAAAACGCATAGCAATCTTCTTTATGTTTTCCCCAAGAATTGAGGGAAATGGGCGAAAGGACAGCCATTAAACGTATGTAGGTCGGGGAGTCGGAATTTGAACGGGGAAAGCCTGGGGGAAATCCGGTCAACTTCAAGGCACGGATTGCAGGAAGCGTTCCACAAGAGGAAATGCATGTGGATGGACGGCAATAATCCCCTCTACCATGGGGCGGGGTTGATTCAGAGAAAGAGGGCGCAGGTGTCTATTGAAGACGATTCCTCCGGCCTCCTGGACAATGAGCGCGCCTGCCGCAATATCCCATTCGTATTGATTGCCCAGATTAATGACTCCATGAACCTGGCCAGAAGCCACCATGGCCAGTGAATACGCGATGGAACCCAGCATGGGTGGGCACTGGGCAGAGGCTTTCCACTCTTTAAGAAGGCTTTGCGGGTAAGAACCTGAACTGACAAGAAATGTCGGCCGGGCTCCAGCGTTGGAAGTCCCTGGCGTTAGGGCAGGAAGTTTCAGAATTTGGCCGTTGAGATAGCTGCCGGAACTCTGAATCGCTGAAAAATATTCTTGGGTAGCCGGATTAATGATCGTACCGATCGCCAACTGGCCTTGGTCAAGCAACGCCAATGAAATCGTAAATTGGGGAAGCGCGTAAGTAAAGGGACGGGTGCCGTCAATAGGATCCAAAATCCAGACGCGTGATTGCTGAAGCCGGATTGGCCGATCGGGCCGTTCTTCGGACAACCAGCCGTCCTCAGGAAATGCCTCAAGAATGATTTCCCGTAGGATACGATCGACTTCCAGGTCGGCGTTGGTTACGGGCGAACCGTCGGATTTGGTTTGAATAATCAATCCATCAGAAGAAAGCTGCCGGATGCAGTCCGAGGCCACGCGGAGAGCCTTGGTGATTGTGGTGAGTTCCTTGGCGTAGGCGGCGGGCTGATAAAGAGTGCGTGGATTGTGGTTCATGGGTTGTGGAGAGGGAACGTTTGAAGCGAGCGATATCGTCCGGTTCTAGATCTAAGGATGAATTCTTTTATCATATAAAGAAAATATGTAAAGAGGAGAGATTATGTGCCAGGATACGATCTTCGAGGATCACGTGCAACGGATGCGAATATTGACTTTTTTGGAAAGACTTCTCATTCAGGTTGTGTGATGCAAACGGTAAGAGTTTCCCTACGGATTTCAGCACGGCGCTTTCGAGCCTACTATGAGGGGTCAGTCGATTCGGTTGTCGCTCAGGCTGAAGACGGCCGAACGGTGCAATTCCCCGCCCGAGTCCTTCGCCCGTTTTTGACGCATCGTGGTATTGATGGAATCTTTGATCTGACCTTTTCTTCCAGGCAAAAATTTCATTCGATCAACAGAGTTTATAGGGAAAGTGAATCCGGGGCCTGATCATGAATGAGTCTCTTTCCCTCTGGGGACTGTTTTTGAGTGCGTTTCTCTCCTCCACCATCTTGCCTGGAAGCTCGGAAATGGTTTTAGGAGCTTTAGCCATGCAAGGGCAGTATTCACCATGGAGTTTGTTGGCCATAGCGACGGTCGGGAATACCCTGGGTGGCATGAGCTCCTGGGGGCTTGGCCGTCTCCTTGGGTGGCGATTCCCCACGACAGATTTGGCCAAACCCGCGCATCGACGGGCCGTGGATCGAATGCGCCATTGGGGAAGTCCCGCCCTGCTCTTCTCCTGGGTCCCTTTCATTGGTGATCCGTTGTGTGTGGCCGGCGGGTGGTTGCGCATGCATTGGCTGGTATCTTTGGTTTATGTCGGTATAGGAAAAGGGCTTCGGTATGCGGCTCTGTTAAGTGTGTTGCCGTCAAATGCGTGATAAAAGTTGAGTGACAAATTCCAATAAAAGTTCCTCCTATCCCTATAGCCTTCTTAAAAGTTTGTTGATAAGGTTCGCTTGCCATCGAGGCTGGACCATGGCAATCCTTTCTAGAATCTCAGGCCGAATTGGCCTTATTTCCTGTGCAATTTCCAACGGATGTTGGGAGGTGTCTCGTGAACGTGCCTCTTCTGGACCTCAAGGCGCAATACGCCACCATTCAAGCAGATATTCAACGAGTGGTGGGAGAGGTTTGCGCGGATCAAAGTTTTATTTTGGGCCCGCTCGTTCAAAAGCTGGAACAGCTCTTAGCGGAGTTTATCGGTACCCCTGAAGCGATTGGGGTGGCCTCAGGCAGTGATGCCCTGTTGCTTTCTCTGATGGAATTAGGCGTACAGGCCGGTGATGAAGTGGTGACGGTGCCGTTTACCTTTTTTGCATCCGCAGGGGTCATCTCCCGGCTGCAGGCGAAGCCGGTTTTTGTGGATATAACCCCGGACACCTGGAACATGGATCCGGACAAAGTAGCCGAAGGGGTAACCGAGAAAACCAAGGCCATTTTGCCGGTGCATTTGTTTGGGCAATGTGCCGATATCCCCCAAATTGGGCAAGTGGTGGTAGGCCGGAACATTCCTGTTATTGAAGATGCCTGTCAGGCGATCGGCGCTTCGCGGGATGGTATAAAGGCCGGAGCGATGGGAAGAACAGGGTGTTTCAGCTTTTTCCCCTCTAAAAATCTTGGAGCATTCGGGGACGGGGGCATGATCACGACCGGCGATCCGGAAATTGCCGAGCGGCTTCGATTATTACGGGTGCATGGCAGTCGTTCGGAATATCATCACCATCTGATCGGGATCAATAGTCGCCTGGATGCGTTACAAGCGGCTGTCCTGCTTGTGAAATATCAACGATTAGCCGAATGGACTGCGAAGCGTCAGGACAATGCCGCGTCGTATCATCGGCTATTTGGGGAGGCCAATCTTTTGGATCGTATCGCCTTGCCGGTGGTCAGGCAGGGCAACCATCATGTCTTCAACCAATTTACGATTCGCACGAATCGCCGTGACGAATTGAGTGCCTATTTAACCGGACACCACATCGGCAATCGAATTTATTATCCGGTTCCTCTGCATCTCCAGGAATGTTACCAGGAATTAGGATATCGAAAAGGTGATTTTCCGGTCGCGGAACAGGCGGCGAAGGAAGTGCTTTCCCTGCCCATTTATCCCGAACTGTCCGCCGATCAGCTTCAGTATGTCGTCGACACGGTCAAGGCGTTTTTTGATCGGCACTGAGACCGAAGTCACGGATTCAACGCAAATTAAAGGGGGAGAACGTTTAGATTCTCAGGGGTAATGGGCTTTGATGACACTACGCAATCCCCCGCGAGCTGTAAACTCTCCCGTGACGGTGGCCGAAACGGGCCGGCAGGCTTTGACAAGGTCCGCCAGAATTCGGTTCACGGCATTTTCATAGAAGATGCCGAGGTTCCGGTATGCATGAATGTACATTTTGAGCGACTTGAGTTCCAGGCAGGATTTGTCTGGTACATAGGTCAGACGGATTGTCCCGAAGTCAGGAAGTCCGGTTTTTGGGCAAATGGCCGTGTATTCCGGAATTTCGATGGTAATTTCATAGCCTGGATATTGATTCGGCCAGGTTTCTATTCGCGGTAACTTATCCGTGATCCCGCTCTCGGCATGCTTGGCAGAGTACCCCGGTCTGGTTTTAGGTTTGGCTCTTTTCATTTCGGGTTGTCCTTAAGAAGCAGAAAGTGGAAAGGTTTTCAGTCTACTTGTTTCTGTAATTTCCTCGCAATATTGGGGAGTGGATTTTCTTGAGAATGGGCATCTCCTGGGCTATAATCGCTCCTCTTTTCTGATAGGGTGACAGCCGAGGGCCCATCGGGAGCTTTTACTTAATATTCCCTCCCATAAGGCGCTGGTGTTTACCTATTCTTTTTTCATTCCGGTCAGGTAGGTAGACTTTCACGATGAAAATAGGGAATTGGCATGATTGAAGCCGACGATTTTGTGAAAGGGCTTCAAGGGGTCGGGTTCGACTTTTTTACCGGAGTCCCGGATACGATTTTAGGGGGTATTATTGCCCATTTGACCGAAGAAGGCCTCTACACTCCTGCGGTTCGAGAAGATGAGGCGGTGGCCATGGCTTCCGGGGCCTTTCTCGGTGGAAAAATTCCGGCGGTCCTCATGCAAAACAGCGGATTAGGGAATGCCTTCAATGTTCTCGCATCCTTGAATTTAATTTACCAAATACCCTGTCTACTCCTGGTGTCCTGGCGGGGGTTCCAGGGGAAAGATGCCCCTGAGCATTTGGTCATGGGGCAAACGATGACTCAATTATTGGACACCGTGAAAATTCCACATCGGACGGTGGAGGTCGCTACGATCGTGAGTGATCTGCAATGGGTGGCCAAGACGTTTATGGAACAACGAGTGCCTGTGGCTTTGCTCCTAAAAAAAGGTATTGTGAAAACCGTACAGCCCTAACGTAAGGGCAGGCAGATATACCCGGAAAATGGGGGAATGGCATTATGATCGGACCTGAAGAAGGAGTGATGCAAAGCCGGGCACAGGCCATGGGAGCAATGTTGGAATTGCTTACGGATCAGCCTCTGATCATTTGCAATGGGTTTCCGTCACGGGAAGCTCACAAGCTCAGGGATCGTACCTCAAATTTTTATATGATCGGATCTATGGGGGCCACAGCCGGCATCGGGTTGGGGCTCGCCCTGGCCAAGCCCGAGAAAACCGTGGTGGTGTTTGATGGGGACGGGAATGTGTTGATGAGTTTAGGAACATTGGCTACCGTGGGGGCCTTGAAACCTAAAAATTTCATTCATGTGGTGTTCGATAATGAAGTCTATGGCACCACGG
The DNA here is from genome assembly GCA_050248735.1 of Nitrospirales bacterium. Lineage (GTDB taxonomy): Bacteria > Nitrospirota > Nitrospiria > Nitrospirales > UBA8639 > JACKFE01. Next base: position 425,823 of record JBFWRU010000001.1, read on the forward strand.
GGAACCAGCCGACATACTCCCGGGTGGTGGCCCTGGACAAAATGGCCCGAGCTGCGGGATATGTGAATGTCGAACGGGTTTGGGAACGTGAAGACATTGTGTATGAATTTCAATCCATGCTGGCGGAGCCCGGCCCGAGTTTTTTATTAATTAAAGTGAACGAACAACTGGAAGAAGCTGATCGCGTAGAAATCCCTCCTGCCGAGTTGACTGCCCGATTTAAGGGAAGTGTGGCATAACAACTGGTTTTTGGGCATTCATCTCGCGTGTTCTTTTTTTGGGGGAGAGGAGCAGTTCCATGGTGTTATTGAATCCTGGCCCGGTGAATGTGTCTGATCGTGTCCGCCAGGCCTTAATGAATCCTGATGTTTGTCACCGGGAATCCGAATTTTCAGAATTGTTGGCGGATATCCGGCAAAAATTACTGACGGCTTTCGTTCCTGGGGGAGAAGATGACTATACCGCCATTGTGCTGACGGGTTCCGGTACTGCCGCCGTGGAAGCCGCCGTGATGTCCAGCATGCCTATGGGTAAGCGCGCCATGGTCATTAACAATGGGGTCTACGGCCAACGGATGTCTTCCATGTTGTGGACCCAGCGGTTGGCGGTGCCGGATCTCAAGTTTGATTGGGGGACGACCCCGGATCTCAAGAAAATGGAGCTGGCCCTGAAGCAACATCCTGAGGTGCACACCGTGATGGTGGTGCATCATGAGACCACCCTTGGTTTGATCAATCCGGTAGAAGAAATTGCGGCCATTGTCGACCGGTTCAACAAGGTCACGCTGGTGGATTCGGTGAGCGGGTTAGGCGGGGAAGCCCTGGATATTGTCGGTTCGAAGTTGTACATGGTAGCTGGTGCGGCTCAAAAATGTATTCAGGGATTTCCCGGAGCGGCATTTGTGTTAGTGAGAAAAGGATTTATGGAACGTGTCATGAAATATCCCAAACGTTCCTGGTATTTGAGTTTGGCCAATTACTATGAGGACCAGGACCGGGGGACTATTCCATTTACTCCGGCGGTTCAGGTCTATTACGCGTTTCGAGAGGCCTTGGATGAATTACTTGAGGAAGGCGTGCAGGCCAGAATGCAACGGTTTGCCGGTTATGCCAAAAAGATCCGAGAGGCCATGGAATCCTGGGGAATCAAATCAGTGTTGTCGTCTGAAGTCCAAAGCAATACGCTGACGGCCTTCCATTTGCCTGAAGGCCTGACCTATGCAAGACTTCATGACCAGCTGAAAGAGCGCGGCTATGTCATTTATGCCGGGCAAGGTCAGTTGGAATCTCAAATCTTTCGGGTGGGAAATATCGGGGCCTTGACGGATAAGAACATTGAGGGATTTATCACGGCCTTTCAGGATACGTTGAAACTGACCACGGGGAACGGATGAAGGCGATTATTTTTGCGGCAGGGGTTGGCCGTCGGTTGCAAGCGGTGACCCAGGGGCGCCCAAAATGCCTGGTGGAAATTGGGGGGCGTTCGCTCCTCTCTCTCCATCTTGAATATTTGACTCAGATGGGAGTGGGACCCGTGGTGCTGGTTGTGGGGTTTGCCCAGGAGGCGATTCGGGAAGCCGTGGCTCAAGATCCTCACGGCTCGGTTGTTCAATTTGTGGTCAATGAGCAATTCACGCGCGGCAGTATCACCTCCTTGTGGGCGGCCAGAGACCACATGACTGAAGATGCGGTGTTAATGGATGCGGATGTCTTTTACGATCCCAGGATTCTGATGCGTCTGGTTCGGTCTTCTTTTTCCACCGCTCTGCTCATGGATGAAACGGTTCAACAGCACACGGAAGAATGCATGGTGGCGGCCTGGGATGGGCGAGTGGTCCGATTAAGTAAAACATTGCCTGAACGGTTTGATGAGGCCGGGGAAGGAATTGGATTTTTCAAAATCCAAAAATCTCACATTCCGACGTTGCTCCATTCCGTACAATCCTGTATTGAGGCGGGTCGCCTGGACATGGAATACGAAGATGCCATGCAGGAATTCTTTGGACAAGTTGCCGTGGGATATGAAAAAGTGGGGGGGATACCCTGGGTGGAAATTGATTTCCCAGAGGATATTCAGAGGGCGACCCATGAGATCTTGCCTGCCAGAGGTGTAATGGAGAATAATACCTCAGCGTCAGCGAACCGGTAGAGAGTTTCCTATGGATGGCACCCTCCGACAAGAAACGACGTATGCGGTGGATACCGCTATTCTCCTCACCTCCTCCGGAGTGTTTTCCAACCAAATGGGGGGACCTGATGAACCGCTCCCTAGCCCCTTGACTCGTGTAGGAGGGATGACCCTCTTTCAACGTGCGGTGTTTACCCTGCAACGTGGGGGTATTTCAAAGATCTGGGTGTTAGCCGGTTCAGAGGAATCCGCCCTTCGCCAGACTCTGCATCAGGACACCCGTATTCAGGCTGCTGTCCGTTGGCTACCCATTCGAGAGTTTCCTCCCCATGATCCGCAAACCTGGGAAACCCTGGCTGAGGAAGTCCATGGTTCCTGTATGGTTGTGGGATGTCATACGGTTTATTCTCCTACCCTCGTCCAACAGTTACGACAGGATGGGGCACAGGGGAAGGCGATTGTGGTGGTAGGCCATCCCAATGAGGGACATCATTCCGGCAACCCGGGAATTGTGTTGCGTTCTGACCTTCAAGAAGGCTTGGCCACGTCTTCGGTGGTTTTTCAGGACCATCAGGAACGTCCGGCAACGAGACTGAAGAGTGGGGATATGAACGGGGACCGTTCCCGTCATCCCTTGGTCGGGGATATGATCGTGCTGCCTTCTCGGCTGCTGGGCATCTCGGGGGTATTAAATGCCAACGGGACAAACCCGCTCCGGTTAGCCCTTGAGCAGGCCGCTGTTGAGGGAATGGTCCAAACGGTTCCGGGAGTTTCCCACTGGTTCAGAGATGTGCGGGGCCACAAGGGGCCGCAGTTGGCGGAACGAAATCTGTTACGGTCCCTGCAGTCTCTCAAGGGCGGATTGGACGGCCTGGTCGACCGCTATTTTAATCGGAAACTGTCAGGGATTTTGACCCGGTTCTTTTTGCGTGTGGGATGGAGCCCTAATGTTATCACGATGATCTCGATGGTTGTTGGTCTTGTGGCGGCCGGATTCTTTATTCCGGGCTCATGGGAACTGGCGCTGGTCGGGGCGTTGCTCTTTCAGCTTTCCGTGATTATCGATTGTTGTGATGGAGAGGTGGCTAGGCTGACCTTTTCCGAATCACGTTTTGGGCAGGAGCTGGATATTTGGGCCGATAATATTGTCCATATTGCGATATTTGTGGGCATTGCCTGCGGTGCCTACCTGCAAGGTCCATGGGCTTACACCGAATTGCCCCTGATTTTGGGGGCCTCGGCGGTATTGGCGAATCTGGCCTCGCTATTATTGGTAAATCATGCCCGGCACCTTCGAGGGCGGCCACGCGACCTCCGTCGCATGACCGAAAAGGAGCGTGCGAAAATCGAGTTCCTGCTTGGCAATGTGGCCAATAGGGACTTTTCGATTATTGTGTTGGGAAGCGCGCTGGTCGGCGTCCTGCATTGGTTTCTAGGGTTAGCGGCTATGGGTTCCTGGTTCTTTGTCATGTCCATGGCGTGGGTTCTGCGCCGCACTCTCATTCCTCGTGCTTAAACTCATTTTCCTGATTCTTGGCTTTGCGGCCTTGGTCGGGATGATCTTTCATATCGGTCTGGCACCGATTCTTCACACTCTTTCCCAACTCAGTCCCTGGGCTATCACGGTCATTCTTCTCCCGATGATTCTTGTCTATGCCCTGGAAGCCTTTGGGTGGCAACTGACCCTGGGGTCTCATGCCCGCCTGATCGGATTTCCCAGGCTGTTCGGCATACGGATGGCCGGGGAATCCGTCAATGTCACGACGCCCACGGCCTATGTGGGCGGTGAACCGTTAAAGGCCTACTTGCTGAAGCAGTATGGAGTGCCGATGGTAGATGGCTTGGCCTCCGTCGTTACCGCCAAGACCACGATGACCTTGGCGCAAGTCTTCTTTATATTGTTGGGCTTGGCTCTGGCTTTTTGGATTATCGGGGATTCAGAAGGTTCTGGGTTGGCTATGGTGATCAGTTTGGGGGTGTTGATATTTGGTGTGGGATTATTCGTGTTGCTTCAACGGTATGGAATTGGGATGGGCATTCTGGCCATCCTACGTGCCTGTAGGATTAAACTGGCATTTTTTGAGGCTCGCGAGTCGAAATTGCTAGAGTTGGATGCCACTATTCGAAACTTTTATTCCCACCATCGTCGGCGCTTTTTTATTGCGCTAGGAACATTTTTTGTAGCCTGGCTTGCAGAGACACTGGAGGTTTATGCCATTTTATTTTTTCTTAATGTCGGGGTGGATGTGTGGACGGCCATCTCTATTGCCGCTCTGACGGTCTTTATCAAAGGGGGGACTTTTTTTATCCCCGGCAGTTTGGGAGCTCAGGAAGGGGGCTATACCTTACTGCTCATGAGTTTCGGTTATTCGGAAGTCACGGGATTGACGTTTGCCCTCATTCGCCGGTTACGGGAGATTCTGTGGATTGTGATCGGATTGGGGTGTTTGATGTTATTGCAAGGTAAGAATTTTACTGGCACTTCCGAGCCGACCTCCGCCCGCTAATTCAGCCGAGAATGGGTGAAGGTGCCTGAGGCAGATTTGAGGCCCATGCCTTGAAATGTGTGTTTCCTCTGAGGAATAATCAGATGAAAATTTTAGCTGTCGTAGGAGGATAATATGGTAGACATTGAATTGGGAACCAATATCTTACGGAATACTAATGGAGCGTTTTTGGCCCACGGGAAGGAACATCTCCGCATTGAGTTACTGGACGAAAAACCGGAATTAGTTTTAACCATGTCGGTCTTCATGCCAACCGGCACGGAAGTCGCCACGTTAAAGCGCAATGTGTGGGAGGCAAATCCCGGTGATCGGTTCGTACTCACAACTACCCCGGACATGCTCAAAGTTGAAGACAGTACTTTGAAAACGACGGTGATGGAAATTCATAAGGAAAAAGATCACGCGGTGAAAATACCCGCCGCCAAGTTTTATACCTCCAAAGGGGCTGTATCCGAAGTGTCCCCAGAGTGGTGGCGTGTCGGAAACAAAATGGAGTTGACCGGCATCGACGCCGACCTCGAGGGTGGGGGCATCGAATTACCTGAATGATCGGTTGACCTCTCCGTTTTTCCTATTGAAAGGATCGATCGACTTTCTAAAATATCCTGGATAGTTTTCCATTTTTTCAGTAAGCTCTGCTCCGGCATCATCCAGCATCAGCACAACCCGCCGGGTTAGCCTATCCGGGGTAGGAGCAGCAGCAGGGTTTCATGAACATTCAACCCGCGGCTTTTCCTTTCGATCTCCGAATAAAGTTCCCTCTAGCAGTCACCCTTTTTCTCGTATCAACGCTGGTCACATTCTGCCTGAGTAGTCTGGCCTGGACCCAGCCTGTCGGAAATGACGAATTCTACTCCAGTGACCGGAATCAAAATACAGGGCGACCGTTTCGGGATATTCCTCCCAGGTATCCTGAATGTGCCGGGCTGGTTCACGAATACTGGAGTAGGACGGATGAGTTGTATGCAAAAGCAGAGGAACGTCGCGGTGCCGTAGACCCCCGAAGCCGGCAGATTACGAAAGAAATCAATGCCCTTGCGAAGGAACGGAGTGAAGTTGGAAGGGCTATCCAGGATTGCGTTCGCGATGCCAGTGTGAATCGTCGAGAAACCGCTGGAAAATTAGATGAGGATTCAGAACAACGACCGCTCTTAAAAGGGGAAGTCAAAGAAATTGTTGAGATACCTTCGGATGAACAGCCGTCGGATGAAACACAACCGGAAGTCATTTCGGGCGATACGCAACCTGGGACTACTTCCTCATCTCCCCAAAAGATGCCTCAATCCCGCACTCCATCAAAAATCCCTCAGAACAAACCGGAAACAGGAACTCCCGGCAAACCCGGTTCCGGGCCTAAAGACCCGACACCCGAACGGCCTGGGAAAACTAAAGAAACCCCTCCCTCCAAAAAGAAGGAACCGGAAAATAACACTCCTGAGGAAGGGCCATTTCCGCCAAATCCACCGATTCTTCCTCATGAACGCAAGATCCCTGAACCCGATGAAGTCCCGCCTCCTCAACAACCGAAGGTGCTTCACTCCCCGAAACCCGATGGGCCAAATTTTTCGCTGAATCTGATCGATCCGCCTGCGTTTTCCTACGTTAAAGGTCTAGGTAAAGGGTTTGAGGATTGCGCCAAAGATTTCGGCACAAGCGTCACCACGCTTTGGCGAGCTGTTCAGGCGATGATGGCGGGGAATTTTCCGGAAGCGGAACAGATTCTAGGAATTCCTGCTGCAGTTCTCAAGGGCATTTGGGAAGAGTTGAATAAACCGGTCATCTTGTCCCCGCAAGGGGGGAAAGTGACTCCGGAAGAAGAAAGTAAAGTGGCCTATGAAAACGGTCGTGCTGCCGCCAAAAGGCTTTGCGAAGCTATTCCTTTAGGAAAGGTCGCAAAATGTGTGGGTGGTGTTTTTGGCAAGTGTGCAAAGGCGGTAAAAGAGGGAAGCAAAGGCGTTAAGAAATTCCTGAAGAAAAAAGGAAAGGGATCTTCATCCAATGGTCCGTCACAATCCCCGGAAACCGAAGGAGTTAAAGGTCGGGATCACGACGGAAGTGGGACATCCGGTGGAGGTGAGACAGGGAGTGGAAAAAATACGCCACCGGGCTTTGGGACCGCAGGTTTCCCTCGTGGGCCTCCATTTAAAACGAAACCTCTTTCTCCTCTCATGAGCAAATTAGACAAGGGAGAGTTGGATTCATCTTATAAGGTCAAGTACTTTACTCTGCAAGAATTGGAGCGGCGAAAACTTTCTATCAAAGATGGAAAAATCTATTGGGATAATAAGCCATTTGATACCCAGGCCTATAGGGGTGAAGTGATATACGTCATGGATGAGGAAGGTAATTTTTTCTGGGCCGTGAGCGAACCGAAGCGGGTGCATCATTCAAGTTTAGGACAAGGAAAGCCCGTGGCTGCTGCGGGAACGCTTAAAGTTGAAAATGGCGTTTTAACACATCTCGATAGAGAAAGCGGGCATTATATGCCGGATGAGTCGCATCTTCTCCAGGCTGAAAGTTGGCTAAATCAACAAGGGATTAACACGACAGGCATCGTTCATTATGAGGTACTCGATCGATGATTGATTTTATGGCCTTCGGCCGAGGTGGCAATAGTTCTTCCGGAGGGTTCTCAAGCCTATGGAACGCGAAATACAGTTCAGGCGATTTTCACATCCCGTTAATGATTTTAAAGATAATTCCCATGTCGATTATTTTCCCGCCTCGTGGTACTCTCGACCAGAAAATCCTGGAAAATTCCAATGAGTGAACAGGACGTATTCCTCATCTGTATTGCCGGTCCCGATCGAGGCAAGCGGCTAGCGTTGCGAGATGGTGAAGTGATGCTTGGGCGATCCACGCAATGCCATCTGCTCAGTGAAGATCGAGAAGTCACCGAACACCACGTGGTCTTTTCCTTGAATCACAACCACGCCTATTTCCATACCCTGAATGATTCGCCCATTTTTGTGGATGGTCACCGGACTATGGAAGGTCGAATCACTGATAATCAGCAACTCCGTATTGGTCGAAGTGTATGGCAGTTGGGCGGCGACCTTTCTCATGGCGGAATCCCGGATTGGCTTGATCACATCGGAGGGCAAATCAGTTCGGTGGCCGGCTTGGAGCGTGTCAAAGGATTCAACTTTTGGGACATGTTTTCGGAAGTCATCCGGAAACGAAAAGATGAAGAAGTTGAAGACTATTTCCATGTCGGCACCCTGGCCACCACTCCTGCGCTTTGGGAAATCAACACGGCCTGGCCGAAACCCTGGGTGTTTTTTAAAGTGTTTGTGGTGTCCTTGGTCGTCTATCTGGGGTTCGTGTTCGCCCTGAATATGTTTAACAATATCAAGCTGGTTCCCGGGTTGATTATTACCGGCTCGTTTATGATTCCCTTTGCCTTACTAATCTTTTTCTTTGAGGTGAACGTTGCGCGAAACATTTCGCTCTACCAGGTTATCAAGTTGGTATTTTTCGGAGGAATCTTGTCTCTGATTCTTTCTCTGTTTTTGTTTCGTACCACCGGATTGCATAGCTGGCTGGGTGCCGCCAGTGCCGGAATTATCGAAGAAATCGGGAAAGCCGGTGCCCTGCTATTGGTCGTCACGAAATTGCAATATCGATGGACGTTGAACGGCATGCTATTTGGTGCAGCCGTCGGAGCCGGATTCGCGTCATTCGAATCGGCCGGATATGCGCTTGAACGGTTATTGGCCTATGGTGGTGGGGCTATGTTGGACAACATTACCCATCGAGGGTTCTTAAGTATGGTCGGCGGGCATGTGCTATGGACGTCCATGGTCGGGGCCGCCTTGTGGCGAATTCGAGGAGATCGAAATTTTACCTTCGAGATGGTAAAAGACCCCAGATTTCTTCGGGTGCTGGGGATTGCGATGGCCCTTCATATGATCTGGAACATGCCGTTTACTTTACCATTGTATCTTAAAGAAATTTCGTTGGGATTCATCGCCTGGGTGGTAATCTTAGGGTTGATTCAAGACGGTCTCAATCAAATCCATAAAGCCCAGCAGGAATATCTGGCTTCAAAGCCTATCGAGTCCTCCTGAAAACAGGCTTGCCTGAGCTGGCATGTTGGCTTTTGGCTATTGAGAAGGCCATTAACCTTTATATCCCTTGATTGAATAGCCTCTGAATCTTTTCCATATGGTTTAAAAACGATATTGGGGAGGCTATCCAATTGCGGATTTGTGAAATTTCAGGTCATCCGTGGAGTATTGAAAAACACTCCAGCGAGGAATGTACTATGACCTTTACTTCCTGAGCGAGATTGGTCGAATGAAACGAGCCCTTGGCTCCTGATCGATTCCCTTGTCCATCGTGTATTGATTTTCTATTCCTCCTTTTGCCTGGAAGATTTCCGCATGGTCCATGCCAACACGAAGAGAAGACCGAGAAGCACAAGCGGAATGGGAAACGCGCCAAGTTCGCCCGCTCTCAGGTGAGTGCCTGCTGCCCCGACCATGGTGATACTCAGGGCTACAACGCCATAAAATTGTGCTTTGGGAACAAACAAGCACAACCCACCGCAGACTTCAACAATCCCAGTAAAATATAAAAACCAGAGGGGATATCCCCAATGGGCAAAATGTTCGACCTGGGATTGTTGAGCTAAGAGTTTGACCCCACCTGCCATGATAAACATGACTCCCAATGTCATGGCGAGTGTGGTGTTGATAGCCTTTTTCATCATGGCCCGAAAATCTGATTGATGAAGGAAAATTGAGGTGTGACTGCAGATGGAAAATCGAAAAAGTCTGTTTCTTTACTCAATTGGGCTTTTCCCTTCCCCATGATTTTGTAAGTCATGGATTCTTGGTCAATTGATGAAATTAGTCAAGCTGTGATTTGTCAAATGGGAGGGAGGAGTTGTGGAGAGAGTGTTGACCAATGCTAATCGGACTACCCTAAAAGCTCTTACTTCTCCTTTTATCGTTGTCAGGATAGGTGGCAGGGGTGAACTACAATGAAAAATTTGAATGATAGAACAGCCCCTGATAGGGTTGTTAAAATGATCGGTGGGTTTACGGAAATATTAGACGCCCTCATTTTTATAGAGGCTCAAATGCTTCATTTACTCAGCGGTAGGAATTCGATCAAATTTCTTTCCTCATTCTTTCCACCACCACAAAAGGCAAAAGACGCAGGACGACAGCCACAGTGGACGGTGAAACTGATCCTGCATATCTCATGGATTATAGTCTTCAATTTGGCCCTGACGGTTTTTTTTACAGGTACCGTTCGAGCCAATGACGAAGCACCCGCAGAACTCTTACGGTCACCGGAAGACCGGGAAGTGTTACAGCAGATCCAAACCATATTGGTGACCGGCAGCGTACAAACCTGGTTGGATGTGCCGGCCCCGCCGTACAATGTTGGAGTGGTCTTGAAGCTCAAACTGGAAGATGCCGGATTTCAGGTGATCTTTGACCCCAAGCAACCCCATGATGCGAATCTCCGTATTCAATACGAGGAAATTCCTAGCGGGCAATTTCAAGTGTTGGAACAGGGTACAGCTATCCGCTATGGGATGCGGTTAGTGCATAAGCGTTTGGGCCAGATTTTTTCACGGCAGTTTGATGCAGAACCCGATGAAATTCCGGTTGGTAGTTTGTATTGGGACGCCATTAGTAATTTGGAGGAAGATCCCTCTTATTGTTTTGTGGGAGATCTCATTCAGGGACATATCCATCGAGGTCAGAAGGAACAGGATATTTTGCTGGAGGTATTGCTGCGTCCCTACACCCACCCGGATCGGGTCAATGCCGCCGGCTCGCGAGGGGCGTCTCAGATAACCGTCCAACAGCGCGCCAGGCTGAATATCATCCAGGAGCTGGGGCAAGGACTCTTCAGCATGCCTGAAGCTCAGGAGGCTCTCTGGACCGTCGCTAAAAAAGCCCCACCCAATGAACGAGGGGCGGCCATGACTCAGCTTGGCCGGATCGGCGATGCGTCTTTCCTCGCACCTTTAGCCAAATTATTGGAAAATGAGGATAATCCGGAGGTCCGATCCGCGGGGGAACATGCCATGAGCCTCATTCAATCCCGATAGACTCCTCTGAATCAAAATTGGCCAACGAATGTCTCCGCATGCCCTTTGTGGGGAAGATAGAAATTCCTCCAGCTTTTCCAAATCCCTGCCGATTCACAAGACTCTCTATTGCGTGGATATACTTAAGTGAGCATCATCGCCCTGCCTCTGAGCTCTCCGAGAAGCCAGTTCAGCAATGGAAGAACTATGAATCTGTTTCCCATTCCTGGTACAAAGGATCTAGAGCAGGAAACGATGGTTTTAGAGCCAGCCTCGGAATACCCACAGGCTGTCATACCTCAAGCAGTTGATTGAATCGTGATGACTGGAACTTGAAGCCAAGCTGTGGCAGGGATTTGCCGATGGGGAAATTTAAGCGAATAGCCAGGGATGTGAGCGTGTGCAAGAATCTCAGCCGCCATGGACGAACCAAACGACCAGCCCGATAAAGCCGGTTTGGCGATGACCAGACATTGGCTTTATCAAAAGTCTTAACGCCCACGAAGGACAGGACCGTCCGGCCGTCCGGCCAGATATACTATTTCAAGACCCTTTGTAGAAAGGTGAGCAGGATTACTTATGAAACACGATACGACTCACACGCCGCCAGCTCCGACCATCAAGGGCTTTTCGCCGGCCTTCGCCTCTCTTGGACTCGAAGCTGCCTTGCTGACGACGCTGGAAACGTTAGGATATGAGGAACCCACGCCCATCCAACGCGAGGCGATTCCACCACTCTTGGCCGGACGTGATCTTCTGGGGCGAGCCGCGACAGGAACCGGGAAGACGGCGGCGTTCACGTTGCCTCTTCTCCAGCGGTTGGCCCATTCAAAGCGTCAACAATATCCTTTCGCCTTGATTCTCGTGCCGACACGTGAATTGGCCATGCAGGTGTGCGAGGCGGTTCAACGCTATGGGAAAGAACAGCAGGTCGCCATTCTCGCGGTATACGGGGGCCAGGCGATCCGACCGCAGCTCTTGGCTCTCAAGCGCGGGGTAGATGTCGTGGTGGCAACGCCGGGGCGGGCATTGGATCATATCCGCCGCAAGACACTTCATCTCAAAGATTTGCAAATCGTGGTGCTGGACGAAGCGGACGAGATGCTCAATATGGGATTTGCCGAAGATCTGGATGCGATTCTTCAACAAACGCCTAAGACCAGACAGACCGCGCTTTTTTCCGCGACCATGCCGCCCCGCATTGCGTCCATCGCGCGTCAGCATTTGCAAAACCCGGTTGAGATTCAGATTGTGAAGGAACCGGTTAAGCCCGGAGTGGCTCCGCGGGTACACCAAACGGCCTACCTTGTGGCAAGGCCACACAAGGTAGCCGCCCTTGCGAGAATTCTGGATATGGCAAGTCCGAAGTCGACCCTCGTATTTTGTCGGACTCGCCTGGAAGTCGATGAGTTGACCTCCATGCTCAACAGCCGAGGGTACCGAGCTGAAGGACTGCATGGTGGCTTGAACCAGGCTCAGCGTGATCGTGTGATGGCTTCCTTCCGGTCAGGAAAAACGGATCTGCTGGTCGCGACCGATGTGGCCGCGCGAGGTCTGGACATTTCCCATGTTTCGCATGTGATGAATTATGATGTGCCCTCGTCACCGGAAGCCTATGTCCATCGGATTGGCCGGACCGGGCGGGCAGGACGGGCCGGTGAAGCCATGACACTCGTCGAACCGCGCGAACGCTGGTTGCTGCAGAATATCGAACGTCTCACCAAATCGAAAATCGAAATGGCCACACTGCCGACTGTGGCCGATCTTCAAGCCAAACGCCTGGAACGGATCGGGGCCTCCATACAGGATATCCTTGCGGCCAACAAATTTGAGCCGTTTCGGATGGTGGTCAATGCTCTGACTGAACAATACGATCTGGCCGATGTGGCTGCTGCAGCGATTCACCTGGCCTTTAGTTCAAAATCCGGGGAACGCACGGAAGAAGAGATTCCGGTCGTCAGGGAGCGGACACCTGAACCCTTTCAGACGTCTCGGCGCCCAAGGCGGGAACTGCCGGATTCCCCGCGCGGGGGAAAAGCCAGAGGTGATGAGGGCAGGCTAGCCGGCAAGCGTGATCGCTCTGGCCGATCGATTGCCCTGGCCACCTTGCATTTCAGCGCAGGTCGGACGGCGGGTATTCGTCCTGGCGATCTGGTAGGCGCCATTGCCAATGAAGCCAGACTTCATTCGAACGTCATTGGTCCCATCAAAATTGCCGATGATTTTTCACTGGTGAATGTGCCCGAAGAGTTGGCTCAGGGAATTATCAAGGCACTTGGCCGGAGTCGCATCAAGGGTCAGAAAGTGACCGTCCGCCTCTCCCGCGAACGGTAGAGAAGTTACATCAGTTACATTACAGAGAAAGGGTTTTCTTTGAATTGATGTAATCGGCGGTGAGAGAAACTTGAAAGTCTGCCAACGGAAAGGCAGGCCATGCCCTACCCACAGGAAACTGATTTTCCCCGAAAGAGGTCTGCAGGCGACTAAGCCGTGGTGGCTTTGGCACGGGCCATGAGGCGGCAGTAGGAACAGGTCTCGGCGGTGGTGGGCTGGCCGCAGGTGGTACAAGGTTGCAAGGTGGCTTGATCGATGTCCGTCATGGATGAACTGGAAGAGGCCGTGGCTTTTTCTTGTTTATCAAGGAATCCCCAATAAAATCGCTGCTTCGTTCCTGGCGACTCAGCCTCCAGCCGATTCAAGGCGTCTTTGTAAACCAACATTTTTGCACCCTTGGACATCGGACATTCTTCCACCACATAATCAATGCGGTTGACCACGGCATAGGCCGCCATTTCGCGTTCGGTCAGGCGATAGAGCGGTTTGACCTTTTTGGCAAAACCTTCGACCGAGGCGGGAAGGTTAGGCGATTGCTTCTGGAGGTACTCCTCTTGCCATTGCAAAATATTCCCCAGGAGGCGAGCGGCTTCATCATCCAAATTATGTCCGGTGGCCATGACATCGTACTGGTTTTCCCAGGCCACACGGTTAAATTGATAACGTTTGACCGTCCCGCAGGCGGAACAGGTGGGACGTTTGATGAGCATGGCCAGTTCCTTCACTCCGCTTCCTGTCTCTTCTTCCACGTGGTGCATCCGAAGTTGCGCGCCACAGGGTTCTGCCACATCACGGGCAAATCGTTCAACTTTTTCTTTTGATCGCTCGGAATAGCCGGATATGCCCAAATCGACATACAGGGCATCGGCTTTATAACCCAACTTCAGAAGAATTTCCCATAGCGTGAGGCTGTCTTTTCCTCCGGAGACCGCCACTAATATACGATGGTCTGGGCTGAACATCCGTTCCTTGGCAATCGCTCGCTGGACTTGGCTTCGCACAAATTCGGTCAGGCAGGGACCGCAAAGAGCCAGATTATGGCGAGGAAGCCCGAGAACCGCCCGTTGTGGACATTTTTTGCAGCGCATGGATTAGCCTCCTGAAATGACAGGCCGGATCTCAATGGCCTCGTCATCTCGAACCATTTCATCTTCGGTCATCAGATCCTGCCCTCGAATCACCAAGAAGGCTTCCGGGATGAGATGCAGTTCCTTGAAGATGTCTTTCACCCGTTTTGGGCCTTTCAGTTCCATGTCCCTGACGGGTTGACTGAGATGAATCTTCATGCCGCTCATCATAATGACGGGATCCGGCTATTGGCAAATCATTGATCCTGACCGTGATAGGCTTTTCCTTTTCGCTGGGTGGGACTGTTCCACCTATTACGTCGTTAAGTCGGGGTCTTCATTTACCGAAAAAGTTATTGGAAATCTCTGAAAAGTGGTAAGATTGGAGAAAATGTGTTGACAATCCTTCCGAAGAGATTGTCATGCACACGATCTTATCAGATGCCTGTGCCTGTTTTCTTGTGTAGAAAGAGGTGAGAACCATGACAAGTCAGGCTGACCCACTCGACCAACTTTCTATTAATACCATCAGGACCCTGGCGATGGATGCCGTTCAGGGGGCCAATTCGGGACATCCGGGCACACCGATGGCTCTGGCCCCTGTGGTCTACTGGCTATGGAACCGGTTGTTGCGATTTGATCCGGGGGATCCGATTTGGCCTAACCGCGACCGGTTTGTCCTGTCGGCCGGGCATGCGTCCATGTTGCTCTATGCCATGCTGCATTTGTGCGGCGTCAAGGCGGTGAATAGTCAATATGAACAACTCGGGGAGCCCTCCGTGACGCTGGAGGATATCAAGAGATTTCGGCAACTGGAGAGTAAATGTCCTGGCCATCCGGAATATCGTTGGACCTCCGGGATCGAAACGACCACCGGACCCTTGGGACAGGGCGTCGCCACCAGTGTCGGGATGGCGATCGCACAACGTTGGATGGCCGGTTATTTCAACCGTCCGGATTTTGATATGTTCAATTACAATGTCTATGCCTTATGTGGAGACGGATGTCTGATGGAAGGGGTGTCATCCGAAGCCGCCTCCTTAGCCGGCCATCTGAAGCTCTCCAATCTCTGTTGGATCTATGACAATAATAAAATTACGATTGAAGGTCATACGGACTGGGCGTTCACGGAGGATGTGGCGACCCGGTTTATCGCCTATGGATGGAATGTGACCCGCGTCGGGGATGCCAATGATTTAAATATGCTGGATCGGGCGTTTGGAACCTTTTTGAAGGAATCGGAACGTCCGACGCTGATCATCGTCGACTCGCATATTGCCTTTGGGGCTCCCAATAAACAGGATACGCATGCCGCTCATGGCGAGCCCTTGGGTGAAGAGGAAATTCGATTAACCAAAAGGAATTATGGATGGCCGGAGGACAAACAGTTTTATGTGCCGGACGAAGTTCCTGAACATTTTCAAGCTGGAATCGGCAAGCGGGGAAACGAGCTTCGTTCGGCTTGGATAGAACGGTTTGTCGCCTACCGGACGCAATACTCGGAATTGGCCGATCATTTGTATCAGATGCAACACCGGCAATTGCCGAAGGGATGGGATCAAGAGCTTCCCGTGTTTCCCGCCGATCCTAAAGGGCTGGCGGGGCGGGATATATCGGGAAAGGTGTTAAATGCGCTGGCTGTGAAAGTGCCCTGGCTTATGGGCGGAGCCGCTGACCTGGCTCCTTCGACGAAAACCCGGTTGACCTTTGAGGGAGCCGGAGACTTTACCAGCAAGGATTATTCCGGACGAAATTTTCACTTTGGTGTTCGCGAGCATGCCATGGGGGCGGTATTAAACGGCCTGTCCTTATCAAAGGTTCGCCCCTACGGATCCGGGTTCCTCATTTTCAGTGACTATGCACGTCCGGCCATTCGACTGAGCGCGCTGATGGAAATCCCCGTGATTCATGTGTTCACCCATGATTCCATCGGTGTGGGCGAAGATGGTCCGACACATCAACCGATCGAGCAGGTTCCCTCGTTGCGCGCAATTCCCGGGTTAATCGTTTTGCGTCCGGCTGATGCCAACGAAATTGTTGAGGCCTGGAAGTTAATTATACAGCTCAAGCACGAACCGGTAGTGTTGGTCCTGACACGACAGGCAGTTCCGACCTTGGATCGGACAGTGTATGCCCCCGCCAGTGGGGTCGCCAAAGGAGCCTACATCCTGGCGGATGCGCCGGATGGAAAACCCGAGGTGCTGTTATTAGGAACGGGCAGTGAGGTCTCGCTCTGTATTCAAGCCTATGAACAGTTGAACGCCGAAGGCATTCACAGTCGTGTGGTGAGTATGCCTTCATGGGAGCTTTTCGAGAAGCAATCCCCGGAGTATAAGGAATCGGTGCTGCCCTCGGAAGTGACTGCCCGGGTTTCCGTTGAGCAAGCCTCCACCTTTGGATGGGGACGATATGTGGGCACCCAGGGGAAGTCCATCGGGATGGAATCCTTCGGGGCTTCGGCCCCGCTGAAAGAGTTAGTGAAAAAATTCGGGTTCACGGTCGAACATGTCGTGGCTGAGGCTAAAGCTAAAGCCCAACTGTCCAGAGCCCCTCACCAGCCCATGGCCGTTCGACACTAACAGTTCTGATGATGAGGAGAGAGCCTCTATGAATCCCTTATTGCAGCTTCGTGAAGCCGGACAGAGTCCCTGGTATGACTATATCCGTCGTGGACTCATGACATCCGGACAACTCAAAACGCTGATTGACCAGGATGGGTTGATGGGGATGACCTCCAATCCGGCTATTTTTGAAAAGGCGATTTCGGGGAGTGCGGATTATGATGAGGAGCTGACCAGCCTGGTGAAGCAGGGGAAGGGAGTGCAAGCTATCTATGAGACTTTAGCCATTCAGGACATTCAGGATGCGGCAGATGCCTTGGCGTCGGTGTATCAGGCAAGCGAAGGGCGGGATGGTTATGTCAGTTTGGAGGTATCCCCGCATTTGGCGTTTGAAACCCGAGCGACGATCGACGAAGCGGTGCGATTGTGGAAGGCCGTGTCCCGAAACAATGTCATGATCAAAGTGCCCGGTACCCCGGAAGGCCTTCCCGCGATTGAACAGTTGCTTGGCCAGGGTATTAACATCAATATCACGCTGCTCTTTAGTGTGGAAGTCTATAGGCAAGTGGCTTGGGCGTATATCAAGGGCGTGACCAAGTATGTGGCAGGAGGGGGTAATCCCAATCGGATTGCATCCGTGGCTAGCTTTTTTGTAAGCCGTATTGATTCCCTGGTTGACAAGAAACTCGAGGGGCAAGCCAAGAGTGAACAGGACCCTGAAAAACGGAAACAAATGGAAGCGCTGATGGGGCAAGTGGCCATTGCCAACGCCAAGTTAGCCTACCAGGTCTATGAAGAGATCTTTTCGACCCCCGACTTCCGGCGATTGAGAGAGAAGGGTGCGCACGTTCAACGGTTATTGTGGGCAAGCACCGGCACCAAGAATCCCAAGTATCCCGATACGTGTTATGTGGATCAATTAATCGGACCCGATACCGTGAATACGATGCCGGAGGCGACGTATTTAGCGTTTCGCGACCATGGGAACGTGAGGCCAACCATTCAGGAGGGCCTGGCAGAGGCACATACCACCCTTCAGCGGTTGGAAAAGGCAGGAATTTCGTTAGAGAAAGTGGCTGAAACGCTCTTGCAGGATGGCGCCAAACTGTTTGTGGATGCCTTCGATCAGTTGATGAGTGTCATCAGCCAAAAACGCCAAAAATTATTGGGTTCGACACTGGATCGGGTGGAATATGCCATCGGTTCCATGCAAGCCCAGGTCGATCAAACCCTGGATGATTGTCGGACCAAGCAGGTTGCGCGAAGACTCTGGGCAAAAGATCCCACTCTGTGGCACGAGGATCCGGCCCACCAACACATTATTCGAAATGCCCTGGGGTGGTTGACGGTTCTGGAAACGCAACAGGCAGAGGTAGGCAGACTAAAGGCGGTGGCTGAGGATGTGAAGCAGGCGGGGTTCAAGCATATTTTATTGTTGGGAATGGGAGGGAGCAGTTTGTGTCCGGAGGTGTCACGAATGACCTTTGGAGTGGTGCCGGGCTATCCTGATTTGCATGTGCTGGATAGCACCGTGCCTTCTCAAGTCCAATCATTTGAACAGCGGGTGGATCTTGCCAAAACCATTTGTGTGGTAGCCAGTAAATCAGGTTCCACGACGGAACCGCTGGTGTTCCAGAGGTATTTCTTTGAGCGTATGCGGCAGACGGTAGGGGACAAGGCCGGTGCTCATTTTATCGCGATTACCGATCCCGGATCACTGCTTGAAAGCTTGGCAAAGGAATTAAAGTTCCGGCATATCCTGCCTGGCGACCCTCAAATCGGCGGCAGGTATTCCGCGCTTTCGAATTTTGGCATGGCGCCTGCGGCCTTGATGGGTGTGGATGTAGAAAAATTCCTGAAGCGTGCCGAACTCATGCGGCAGTCCTGCGAAGCCTCGGTTCCTCCAAAGTACAATCCAGGGATAGTCTTGGGAACAACGTTGGGTCTGTTGGCCAAAGCTGGAAAAGATAAGGTGACCTTTGTGGCCTCACCGGCTTTCTGGGATGTCGGGGCCTGGATGGAGCAGCTTATTGCAGAAAGTACTGGCAAGGAAAATAAAGGAATCGTTCCCGTGGATGACGAACCGCTTGGGGATCCCAAGGTGTACGGGTCTGACCGGGTTTTTGTCTATCTTCGACAGGAATCAGGGGTCGACTCTACGCAGGAATCCCAAGTGGCTGCTCTGGAGAAAGCCGGCCATCCGGTGATTCGTGTTCATATGGCTGATCCCATCAATCTGGGGCAGCAATATTTTCTGTGGGAAGTGGCGACAGCCATCGCGGGATCCCTCTTGGGAATCAATGCGTTTGATCAACCGAATGTGCAAGAAAGTAAGGATTACACGAAAAAATATCTGGAGGCGTTCACCAAGACCGGTACACTGCCGGACTCGGTTCCGTTGATCACCGATGGCGAAGTGAAGGTGTACGCCGATGAGCAGAATACCGCTGTATTGAAGGGCCTGACGTCTCTGGAAAAAGTGCTGAATGCTCATCTAAGTCGGGTGGGCCGGGGAGATTATGTGGCTATCAATGCCTATGTGGAACGGACGGATGCCGTGCATGCGATTTTTCAACGTATCCGGAGGGCCATTGGTCACAGGAAGCAGGTGGCTACGACGCTTGGTTATGGACCACGGTTTCTCCATTCGACCGGTCAACTCCATAAAGGCGGTCCCAATTCCGGTGTCTTTATTCAAATTACGTGTGATGATCCTGCGGATCTGCCGATTCCCGGGGAGGCCTATTCGTTTGGCATACTCAAAGCCGCGCAAGCTTTGGGGGATATGCAAAGTCTGACCAGCCGTAACCGGCGTGTCATTCGGATACACTTGAGCGGGGATGTGGAAAAGGGATTGGTCAGACTGGAAAAATGTTTGGGAGGAGATTGAGAAGGAAGCTGCGGTTTAGTGAAAGAATGGGTGAAGAAGAGAATACTCCCGGTAGAAAATTACACATGCCTCCAATGGCGGCCGTCGGTTTCAATCATCCGTTCGGCTTCAATAGGCCCCCATGTTCCGGCCTCATATTCGGGTAACCATTTGTTCCCGTGTTGAGCCCATCCTTCCAAAATATCCGTGACCCATGCCCAAGAGGCTTCCACGGCATCTCGCCTCATGAATAATGAGGCATCCCCGGCCATCACATCCAACAACAATCGTTCATAGGCTTCAGGCGATGGCGCGTCGAATGCATCTCCGTATTTAAAGTCCATTTCCACGGGATGGGTCTGGGCTTTCGTGCCAGGGACCTTGGAAATGATCCGAAGCGATAGGCCTTCTTCCGGCTGTATCCTGAGTTTCAGGACATTCGGGGCCTGAGGGACATTGGGGTCCACATTAAATAAAATTTGCGGGATGTCTTTGAATTGCACGGCAATTTCCGAGGCCCGTTTGGTCATGGCCTTTCCGGTACGAATATAAAACGGCACGCCGGCCCATCGCCAATTTTCTACGAAGACTTTTAAGGCCACGTAGGTTTCGGTCGTGGAGTCCGGACGAACTCCATCTTCGCGGCGATACCCCGGTACTTCCTTGCCTTTGATGGTTCCGTGCGCATATTGCGCACGGACCGTCATATGCTCCACATCTTTTCCCTGGATGGGACGAAGTCCCCTTAAGACATCCATGCGGGCATTGCGCACCACATCGGAATCTAGGGAATAGGGCGGTTCCATGGCGATCAGGCAGAGGAGCTGGAGAATATGGTTCTGAACCATGTCCCGTAAGGCTCCGGCTCCTTCGTAATAGGCCGCCCGGCTACCCAGGGTAACCGCTTCGCTGACTGTCAGTTGCACATGGTCGATGTATTTGTGATTCCAGATGGGTTCGAAAATGGAGTTGGCAAACCGCATCACCATGATATTCTGTACGGTTTCCTTGCCCAGGTAATGATCGATACGATAGATCTGCGCTTCATCAAACACCTGGCCGATGGCCGTATTAATGGCCTTGGCTGATTCCAGATCATGGCCGATCGGTTTTTCGACAATCACCCGTGAATAGGGTTTTCCCAGTCCCGTCGGGGAAACCAAGCCGACACCATGAAGCCCCTCGCAAGCTGGAGCAAAGGAGTTGGGTGGAATGGCCAGATAAAACATGCGGTGTCCGGGCAATTTAAATTCAGATTCAATGTGCTGTATCCGACCGTGGATTGTTTTGTAATAGGCTGATTCACCGATGTTTCCGGCGCAATAGAAGAGCCTGGCTTGAAAGGTTTCCCAGGTTTTGCCATCCAGTTTTTGTCGGGAAAATTGCTCGACTCCTTCACGGGCGATTGTTCGAAAGTCCTCATCGGACATTTCTTTTCGGCCCAATCCAAGAACCGCAAAGTTATCCGGCAAGAGTTTATCCAGGAGAAGGTTGTAAAGCGCAGGTAGCAGTTTGCGTTTGGTGAGATCTCCCGAAGCTCCAAAGATCACAATCGTGCATGGCTGGCTGGCCGCCGTGCGATTGACGGTGACGGGCTGGGTTGTTGTTGACGGGGATTCAGTCTGGGCCATAGCACCCTCGTATTGTGGGCTGTTTTATCGGCGGACGGCATGTCCGCCAAAGGCGTTTCGCAGGGCTGCTAACATCTTTTCTGAAAATGACTCACTCTGTCGGGAACGGAATCGGGTGAACAAAGCAGTGGTCAACGTGGGCACGGGCACATCCTTGTCAATCGCATCCTGAATCATCCAGCGACCTTCTCCGGAATCCTGCACATAGCCTTTGAGTCTTTCCAGTTTGGGATCCTGCTTGAGTGCGCTAACGGCCAACTCAAGAAGCCAGGACCGGACGACGCTTCCATGCATCCAAAGATCTGCAATTTTTCCCAGGTCCAAATTATAGTCGCTTTTGGACATGAGCTCGAACCCTTCAGCATATCCCTGCATCATACTATACTCAATGCCGTTATGAACCATTTTGACATAGTGACCGGCTCCCACACCCCCGACATGGGCCCACCCGTTCTCGGGAGCCAGGGTCGTGAAGATCGGGGAGAGGCGGGTGACGGGTTCTTGTTCACCGCCGACCATCAAACAATAACCAATCTGCAATCCCCAAATCCCGCCGCTGGTTCCAGCATCGACATAATGAACGTCACGCTTTTTCAGATCGGCTGCCCGGTTGACGTCATCGTGAAACCTGGTGTTGCCGCCATCTATGATAATGTCATTGTGTTCTAGGATTTTTCCGAGTTGTTGGACCGTCTCTTCGGTGGGCGCTCCTGAGGGTACCATGATCCACACGGCGCGAGGTGACGGTAGTTTGGCCTTGATATCTTCCAGCGAAGTAGCAGGGACTGCGCCTTTATCCTTGGCCTGTGTAATCAACTCCGCACTGCGATCATAGACGACAACGCGGTGCCCTCCCTGGCACAAGCGGGTTACCATATTCATCCCCATTTTTCCGAGTCCTATAAATCCGATATCCATAGAGTTCCCTCCTCCTTGTGAGCGCCCTATTTCTTTGTCGGTACACGGAACTGAAGAACTAAGCGAATTGATGGTTGTATCTGATTAATGGGAGGAAGGCCGGTTACGCCGGGCCACAGTATGGGAGGCCCGTTTCGTATTCAAGGCTAAATCCAGGTTGCAGGCTGCCGTAATCAGTCCAAAATGGGTAAAGGCCTGGGGGAAATTTCCCAATTGTTCACCTGAATGCGAGACTTCCTCGGCGTATAAACGCAGATGATTCGCATAGCTTAACATTTTTTCGAAGATGAGTCTTGCCTCCGTTAAGCGGCCGGCTTTGGTAAGGGCTTCCACCAACCAAAAGGTACACATACTGAATGTGCCTTCCTCCCCCTCTAACCCGTCCGCGGCAGCCTTGTGGATATCATATCGATACACCAGGCTTCCCAGGGCCAGTTGTTCAAGGGTCCGGTCGAGGGTGGAGAGCATCCTGGGGTCGGTTGGGGAGACAAAAAAGACCAGGGGCATGATGAGATTGGCTGCGTCCAAGGCCTCACTCTCGTAATGTTGGACAAAGGCGCCTATCTGGTCGTTCCAGCCCCGTTCCATGACTTGTCGGTAAATGCGGTCACGTTCCGTCATCCAGCGGGTGCGGTTTCCAGGAAATCCGCGTTTGTCGGCCAGGCGAATACCCCGATCCAACGCTACCCAACACATGACCTTCGAATATACGAAATGTTGACGCCCGCCCCGCACTTCCCAAATCCCCTCATCCCGCTGTTCCCAGTTGTCGCAGACGTAATCCAACAGGCGACCAAGGTTCACCCACAGGTCATAGGAAATCGAGGATCCATGTTTATTGTAGAGATACACTGCGTCCATGAGAGCGCCGTACATATCCATTTGAAGTTGAGTGGCGGCGCCGTTTCCGAGGCGAACCGGTTTGGATTGCCGATGGCCATCCAGATGTGGCAATTCTTCTTCGGTCAGGTCGCGACGGCCATCGATGCCATACATCAATTGGATGGATCCGTCCGGGTTGAGTTCACAACAACGGGCACTCAACCAATCCATAAATCGACTCGCTTCCACGGTAAAGCCCAGGCGTAAGAGACCGTAAATGGAAAAGGCCGCATCCCGAATCCAGGTATAGCGATAATCCCAATTACGCGGACCGCCGATATTCTCTGGGAGACTGGTCGTGGGAGCGGCTACGATCGCACCGGTGGGGGCATAGGTCAGGAGTTTCAGTGTAAGGGCGGACCGGTGAACCACTTCCCGCCAACGTCCATCGTATTGGCACTGGGCGAGCCACCGTTGCCAGAAGGCTGAGGTATTGCGAAAGGCTTCGTCCCCGGATTCCGGAGTGGACAAGAGCTGGTCGCCGTTTTTCACCTCCAAATATTCCAAAAAGAAGGTCAGGCTTTCCCCCTGATGGAGCGTGAATTCTTGAAACGCCATGCCTTCACGAATGGTAAGGGGAATGGGACTTACCAGCCCGACCGAATAGTCTCCCGATTGAAAGACGACGCCTTTTGGCCTGGCTTCCGTCTCGTGGGTATCTCGCCCATAGTTGAAGGCAGGGGCACATTCGATCCGAAACTTCACCGTGCCACGAACTACCGAGAGCATGCGAATAATTTGGTGACGGCGGGGACGAAATCCGGCCTCATCAGATTCCACCGGCATGAAGTCCGTCAGCTCTCCAACCCCATCGTTCTGGAGAAACCGAGTCAGGAGGATATTCGTCTCCGGTAAGTACATCTGACGGGTATTCCCCGCCTCGGTTGGTGCGATCCGAAAATGACCACCGGCCTTCTGGTCCAGGATGGCTCCAAATACACTCGGGGCATCAAATCGTGGAAGACAGCACCAGTCAATCGATCCGTCCAAGCCGACTAATGCAATCGTATGCAAGTCCCCGATAATTCCGTAGTCACCGATATTTTTGTAACTCATCAGTCCTGCTTCATCCTGTTCATCCTCTTTCATGATTTTGGTTAAACGGCGTCAATATAGCGAAATAGCGCAAAAAATACTATATATAGGTATAAGTTTTCGTGGCCTTCAATATTTTGTGTTAAGAAGCTCTGAGGGAATTTGAAACCATCGAGCTTGCGACCACAGAAGCCTGCCCTGATTGTGTGTCGGTTGGCTGGAAGGCGATCTGAAGAAACCGGGATGGCCAGTTATTTTGTTTGCCGAGTGTTAGTGTTAGGACGCCGGTCTATTCAGAAGGGCTTATACCCGAATATCGATAAATTTTGAGGTGCTTTTCAGACTTGGGACTGTATCCTGGCCTTCCGAGTCTTCGGTCTGATCTTGGTGCCTGTGGGACCGACGGTAGAAGTTTCCACTGGATCCACTATCGCCGTCTTCGGTTTTTGAGGGAGCGCGAAGGGGATGCACCGTGCTTGGGGGGAATTGATGAATTTCCATGAGCCACCTCCTATCCATGGATGTGGTGAAAGAGCTTGTAAGTCTTTTTCTCTCTTAATAGAACTTATCGACCATTATTTATAAATCTTTAGATGGCCCACAATTGAGCAATGCGTTTCATGAGGTCAAGGAAAAAATGGAATATTTTTGCCAGGTTATCTATTCCTTTGTTGTTTCGCTCGATCATTATTTTTCAAGACAAATGGGGGTTCTAAATGGGATTCCTTCGGAATGGTGTGGTGACACAGGTTTAAAGTCACCGTATAATTTTCTTGAATGTCCCTTCCAGCTCCAATGACCCCTCCTTCGTTAAACCTTTCCATCGTTCACGCGACACTCCAATCTCGTTTGCCCTTTTCATGTGAGCTGCTGAGCTGTGAGGAGTTGGCTGGCGATGCATCTAATCGGCGATATTATCGGCTATTTTTAAAAGGGGCACCTGCATCTTCGCTGATTTTGATGAAATTAGCCGATCCGGAGGGATTTAAGTTTTCCGAAGAAGCGGTCAGTGGTGCGGTGAGTAATATTGCTGAATTGCCATTTATTAATATTCTCAAACACTTGAAGGCTCACGGAGCAACCGTTCCCGCCCTCTATTTTTATGATGTCCTGGCAGGCTTGCTCTATTTGGAAGATCTTGGGAATGTCACGTTGGCCCAGGCCTGTAAGGGTGCGCCATTGAAGGTGCTTGAGCACTGGTATGGGCAGGCCGTCGATCAACTGGTGCATCTTCATGCGCGTGCATCACAACCTTCCGCTTCACCCTGTCTGGCGTTTACCCGCTCCTTTGATGTGCCCTTGTATCTATGGGAGTTCGATCATTTTCTGGAATATGGGGTAGTGGTTCGGCAAAGACGACCTATGTGTGCTGATGATGGTGTTCCTGTCCGTGAGGAATTTCAAAAAATAGCCGAAGTGTTGGCCAGTCAACCGAAGGTCTTTACCCATCGGGATTACCATTCAAGAAATTTGATGGTCCATGGTGACCAATTGGGCATTATTGATTTTCAAGATGCCTTGATGGGGCCTGCCACCTATGATTTGGCCTCTTTACTTCGGGATTCCTATGTTGGGCTTGATGAGGGCTTGATCGATCGCTTAATTGACAGATATCTGGAAGGGGTTCGAAGTGTTATACCCACTTCCCGAAACCGAGCTTTTTTGTTCGATGATTCCGGTGCCTTTCGGCGGTTGTTTGATTACACCAGCATTCAGCGAAATCTAAAAGCCGCAGGACGGTTCGTGTATATCGACCAGGTCAAAAAGAATCCTAATTTTCTTGCATCAATTCCCCACACGCTACGGAACGTTCAGGCCAATCTAGAGAAGTATCCGGAACTCCATCGGTTGCGAACCCATTTGACTCCTTACGTTCCCGAATGGCAGTAATTTATCCATGATGAAAGCCATGATTCTGGCTGCTGGATTTGGAACTCGTCTGCGGCCTTTGACGAATACGGTTCCCAAGCCTTTGTTGCCTGTTGGTGAAAACCCTCTCATTGTGTGGAATCTGTTGTTGTTGCGAACATATGGCATTCGTCAGGTTATCATTAATCTGCATTATCTCGGACATCTTATCCAAGAAACCCTCGGGAATGGTGTGAAATGGGGCATGGACATTACCTATTCGCATGAGCCGGATATTTTGGGAACCGGGGGAGGGCTGAGAAAGGCGTTGGAGTTCTTTGAGGACCAGCCTTTTTTGGTCATTAATGGGGACACATTGATTGATTTGAATGTTCAGGCCTTGATGAATTTCCACAGAGAGCAGCAGGGTGTGGCCACCTTAGTACTGCGCGATGATCCGGAGGCTGAGCGGTGGGGAGTGGTTGAATGCGATCGGCAGCACCGCCTTCTTCGCATTAATGGCAAAGGGATGTCGGAGGTTCAGCAGGATACCTTTATTGTCCGCCGAATGTTTGCCGGTGTCCATGTTCTAGATCCTGGGTTACTTCAAAATGAACCAGAGAAAGGTTCCTTCTCAATTATAGAGACTTATACAAAGGCTCTGGCCAATGGTTCCTGTCTGTTCGGATTTGTTCATGCCGGCTATTGGTCTGATGTGGGGACGATGGATCGCTATACCCAAGCCCAGTGCGAGGCCCATTCCGAAAACTTTTTGTTGGCTTTACGAAATCAACCTGGCTATACTTAGCTGCGTTCTCTTCCTAACGCCTGTTCTTGTTTCTCCCCCCGTGATAATGCCCCGTTTGATGGGTTGCTATTTCCTGGGTCTTGCTAAAAGGTACAGATATCATATTAAGTAGTGCTAGAAGCCCTTCCCAGGCCGAGGCACTTTTCGTTTGTGTGAGTTAGCCGTGAAGAATCTTCACAAAGTTCAACAAGCCGTCGAAGCCTCTCTTCGAGAACTCAAAGTCCAATCCCAGACTCCCTTGTCTTCCAAAGAGGAGAAACTGAGCCATTCCCTTCAGATTTTATCGGAGCGGCTTAAGTATATCCTTTCTAGCCCAGACTTTCCCAACTCTTCGAATTTTCTGGAAACAGCCGAGGAGCTGTGGGAAGGGGTGGTTGAGGTGCCGGAACGACCTCAGTCTCTTGAGGGATCTCTTTCTTTCTGTTTGTCGACTTCGCCAGAAGGTACGATTCTCTCGGCCTGTGATAAAGCTTGTGGGGTGTTGGGATTTGATGTGAGTGGATTGGGATCGATTTCATTTAGTGACTTTTTTCCTCATGAAGAGTGGGGGGTGATTCGCCAGGTTCTTTCTAAGGCGGAAACCAGGTCGGCTTCGAATGAGTGGATGATGACTTTAAGAACGGCTTCAGGGCAAAATCAGATATTCCGTGGGGTTGCCACGCCCATGTTTGATCGACAACACCGTGTGAATATCTGGGTGTGGAATATAACCAAGGGAAAGGCTGATGAGCCGCAGGTATCACAGGGTACCATCTCGCCAGGGTTGGCTGCACAGTTGTTCACGGGGGAAAGTTTAGATTTTTGCTTATCCCAAATCTGTCAGGGCTTGGTATCAACCCTGGGAATATCCTTTTCGTGGATCGGCGTTTGCGATGAAGAGCATGCCCCCTTGGAGCTTTGTGCTCACGCGGAGGCTGTTGGATTGAATTGGCTCGCTTACGGACCCACCTGGTGGAAAAGCTTTTCCGAAAGTCAGCCGTTGACTAACCTCAAATCAGGAATGGAGTTTCTGCATTGCTCCGAGGGTGAGAAAAACCCCCAGGAAGTGACCTGGGTGCCTTCAGCCTATGGTCCGATGGATTGTGTAGTGATGCCTCTGACACATGGTGGGATGACGTGTGGTGTATTTGTCGTGGCATCTGGTCACCCTTCCACATTTGATGAACGGTTATGCCGATGGTTACAGTCGTTGCGGGCTCAAATTTTGGATCTGCTTAATTGCGGAAAACGGTTGACGGACATGAAGCTTCGAAGTGCGGTCATGGACCCAGTATCTTATGCGGTGTGTGTGATGGATGTGAAGGGCTGTTTACAATGGGTTAATGAAACCTATACCAAGTTGATTGGTCAATCAGTGAGTCAAATACTTGGAACACCGTTTAGGACCTTTCCACGAGATCAATTACAGGCTTTAGAGGGTTCCTTTGGAGAAACTCAGGGTATACCCGGATGTGTAAAATCTGACATACAGGAGAAGCAGTCCAATGGGGTGTGGGTTGATCTGGAACAGGTGGTCACTCCTGTGGTTAACGAGCAGGGTATAATTACCCATTACGTGGCGATTCTCCAGGATCTGACAGGACGAAAAACATTAGAAGCTAAGATGAAGCATTTGGCGTATCATGACCCATTAACGGATTTGCCCAATCGGGTGATGTTCGAGGATCGCTTACATCAAGCCCTGGCCTATACGCGGCGGCAAGGAGGTCTGTTGGCTGTGCTGTTTCTGGACCTGGACAATTTTAAACCCGTGAATGATCAATATGGACACCGTATGGGTGATCGCCTGTTACGGATTGTGGCAAAGCGCCTGGTGACCTGCGTCAGATCAACGGATACGGTTGCCCGGTTATGCGGAGATGAATTTACCATAATTCTCCAGGGCCTTGATCGAATTCGCGATATTCGCCAGGTGGCACAAAAAATTTTAGATTGTCTGGCTCCACCCATTCGTCTTAATGGCCATGTCATTTCCGTCAAAACCAGTATCGGGATCTCCGTTTACCCCAATGATGCCACTCATCCCATTCAATTGTTGGAAATCGCAGATCGGGCCATGTATCAGGCCAAAGAACAGGGTGGTCAACAGTGGGTGTTTGCCACACCAGAATGGAATGCGGAATAAGGCATTTTTACTTCGGTTATACGCATTCAGGATTTTAGGCTTTTCCATTCCTCCTTAGTTTCTTTAAACTCCCAAGCGCCTTTCTCGAATTGGTTATTTGGCTTTGTATTCTCCATACTCAGAGTTGACGAAATCACACGAGTGTTGAAAAAAGCTGCGTGATCTTTGCAACAGAGTCGGGACCCTCCTATAGGTATGGCACTACTTTCGTTTTACCAACAATACAGGAGGAGGAGTTTCCGCTCTTCCAATTATTCCCCGTCGGCACTAAAAGCTATGGTTCATTTTCTGTCATAACCCCTATAAATTATTAAGGAATTTATGGGCAGGAGAGTGAGTAGTTAATAAAACTCTTTGTGTTAGCGGGTGTTCCATTGACTCCAGCTATATGTCGAATCGTGGGCATAGAGAGAAGAGTGGGAAATGGTCTTGTTCTTGCAATTTTTGGTTTAGGGTTCACAGGGTATACATGCAGCAAGGATGAACGAGGGGTGTGGAGGAAGGAGAGTTTTGTTATGAAAGAGCAGATAGTGAGAGGGAAATGGGTTCTCCAGTGGAGCCTGATAATTTTGATGGGTGTTCTGGTGGTAGGCTGCGGACATCGCTCCACGCATGGGATTCACCATGCGAAAAAATCTTCTAAGGTCCCCGCGCTTATGGTGAAGGAGGACCCGAGCCTGGTGAGTCCAGCGAATGCCGGTAATGGAAAAAGTTTTGGTAGCGAGGGGTATTTTCCCGGCAGAGATGGTCAGCTTTCAGATCTCTTGCAGGATGACCCTTTAATATATGAAGAATCACCTCTGTCACAGGCAAATGCCGGATCGTCTGGTGATTATTGGGCGAATCGTACTCGTGCAGAACAGATGACTGCTGAAGCGGGGTTGCGGGATGTTCAATTTGAATTCGATAGTTCGCAATTAACCGAGCAGGCCAAGAATATACTTTCCTCCAACGCTGAATGGATTAAAGCTCATCCGGATGCAATAGTCACAATTGAAGGCCATTGTGATGACCGAGGCACACAGGCATATAACTATGTCTTGGGCGAAAAACGGGCCATTCGCACAAAAGCCTACTTGGCTAGCCTGGGTGTTGATGGCCAACAACTACATGCCATGACTTTTGGCAAAGACAACCCGGCGTGCCGGGATTACACCGAATCGTGTCACCAAAAAAATCGTCGGGCCCACATGGTGTTGGGGATAAACCTGGCCTCCACTGCCATGCAAGTGCGATAAGGATTTTATTTCAAATGGTGAGTGCGTTGTGAGGGACGGTCTTTTAGAAAATGTACAAGATGAGTAACGCAGACATTCGAACCATCGTCATGACCATTGGTGGGTGGGGTGTCATAGGATTGTTGTGTGTTACGATGTATGGGTGTGTGGCTCAGCAAGCCGATGTGGTGAAAATTAAACGTGAGCTGGATGCCAAAATTAGCCAGCTGGATAAAAGCAAAACCTCCCTGCAACAAGCGGTCGGCGAGGCCAATCAGGCATTGGAGAATGCCAGTAGTATTATTTCCAAACAGCGGGGAGAAATTAAAGAATTATTGCATGCTAGAGCCGAGCTGATGGATCAAATGGCTAGTCTCAAAGAGACCGATCTTTCCCAAGTCAGAGGAGCCCTTGAAAAAAATCAACATCAGATGGGTGAACTGACACAGCGGTTTGGTCGTATGGAAACTGATATGCAGACCGTGCGAAGCCAAGTCCAACAATCTCAAACAGCGTTGGAACCACTTGTCAGCCAAGTCCGCGAGCGTTTGGGTGCGGGGGAGCAGTTATTAACCGAGCAGGGAGGAAAATTGGGAGAGTTTCGCTCATCTCTGGTTGATTACCAGCAAGCTTTGGCCTCTATTCGTCAGTCTCTCGCTAAACAAGACCAACAAGTCTCAGAATTAAAGGCCCACATGGAAATGATAGGCCAAACGCACACGACCAGTACCCGGCAAGTGCAGGCGAATTTCGAAGAGGTCCGGCGCAGCATTCAGTCGGTGATTGGAACAATGGAAAAGGTCACGACGACTTTTGGTAGCCGCTTGGATGAACATGAACAAAAGTTGAATCGAATAGCGGGTCTGAATGGAAATCATTTAGGTCTTCAATCCCGTGCTGCCTCCTCTCCCGAACCCTTAAATCGAAAGGCGGATGGCCGGTTGCCTGAGGTTTCCCCTAGCCTCCCTTCCTTCCAGTCTCTCAATCTTCCTCCTCCAACTTCATCAGGCGACACTTCTAGTGTGCAAGCGGCCACTTCGGTTGGAACGAATGTTGTTGCCGTGGCACCTTTGATGGAAACTTTCAAAGGTAAAACAACGGAAGACAGACAGAAGAAGGATTCCCGTGTTCTCTATGACGAAGCTTTTCAGTCCTTGCGTGAAGGAAATTACGTGCGGGCGGCCACGGAGTTTTCCAACTTATTGCGGTCATACCCCGAATCTCCCTTGGCCTCGAACGCTCAATACTGGCTGGCCGAATGTTATTATGGGCAGAGGAGGTTTCAGGAAGCCATCGATGAATTTGAACGGGTGTTTTTATTGTATCCCTCAAGCAATAAAGTACCCGCTTCGTTATTGAAAATTGGGTATTCTCATCTGGAGCGTCAGGATGGCGCGACTGCCTGGTCGGTATTTCAACAATTAATTCGGACGTACCCTCAAAGTCCTGAAGCCCTCAAAGCTCAATCCCGTTTACAAGAAGTCAACATGTTACTGAAGTCCCCATCTTGATCAGACCTGAACTGGCTTTTCTCTCCCCTTCGTGCCCCCTAATCTATAGTGTAATTCTGGTGAAAGTTCCCACGACACACGTGGAAAGCGAGATGTGTGTCTGATGTCATGGAGTTCCATCACATTGGGATTCATTTCCGCTAAACGTTCAATAAGAGAGGTGTTGGAACGGAGTCTGCCAAGAAAGTGTATGCTTCGCTCATTTAAAAGATGGCCTCACTCATAAAGACTGTCGGGGCGTTTCCGGTTCCGCCCCCACCATACCAGGTCAAATTCCCGAATGGAGTGATCGGATCATGTTCATAGTACACCTTCACGACAGTAAACTGTTGAACAGGAGCGGTTCCGAGTCCTGCATCATAGGTGAGGTACGTCACTAAGTTTGCAGGCAAATCGCAGTTAGGCGGGACTGGGGCCTGAACACCGTTTGTAAGCCCGCCTCTTTGTACGAGTGCGCAGGTTGGTGTGGGATTAGCTGCATTCCCTGCAGTGATTTGTGCCAAAAAAATACGGTATTTGTTGGGATTCGACCCAAATTTTAATGCGTTATCTGTGGATTCCAAAAGATCCAGCATATTCTGATTAGAAGTCAGATTTCTTGAAGCTATACTGGCTCCCTCCCGCGACAACTGCGTGAGGGCATTCCGTTCATTGATCATTGAGCCGTATTCGATGATTCCGAAAGCCATAAAGAGGAAGAGCATAATGGAAATGGATAATTCCAAAAGGGCAGTACCTCGTTCGTTATAACATGCAGGGAGCGTGTGTGGCGACATCATAACAATCTCCTCTCAACGTGACTACTATAAAATAAAGTTTTCGTTTCGATATGTTCCCTCAGACTGCATTTGGATCGTTTGTCCCCCAAAAAATCCACCAATCAGCGATGTGAAAAACGTGTGATTGTATTGAACGCGAACCCGCATAAAAGCTCCGGCTCCCCCTGCGGCTGCACCGTTCGCAACGGCCGGGTCATCCGGATCGGTCCAGTCAGCGTCCACTGGAAAAATAAAAATGCTGGCAGGGTTAATGTCCATGACCGGATTAGCCCGATCTTTAATGGCTTGCTTGATACTGTTTTCGCGAGACATCGGGTTACCCTGTCCATCGGTGAGTGAATCTCCGATCGCCCCCAAACGAATCCCATCCCTGACTGCTGCGGTGAGGGTTGTTTGATGGACAAAATACCAACCGAATTCGATGACCGAAAACATGGCGAGGACAAAGAGCATCATGGTGGCTCCGGTTTCCACTGCCGAAATTCCTGCCTCGTTGCGACATGGCTTGAATATCATTCCCAGGAGAGAGGCTCGTTGTTGTTTTTCTGTATTCTGTTTCATCGTCGCTAGCCTTTCAACGAAGTGTTTCAGTCTATATTCGACATCAGGAAGTACTTATTAACTAACTTACTAATACGAGCTTCAGGATATTAGCGATTTGTTGGAAAATTCCAGCGAGTTCCCCTGGATCTGTTGTATAGTATGAGAACCCGTTGCCACTAGAGAGTTGGTTCAAGTAGGCCTGATCCACATCGCCCAATCCAATCGTGTAGATCTCAATGCCTTGGTCCTTCAGAGCCTGGGCATTGTCTAAAGCCATTTGTTTATTCACCCAGGCATGATAATTAAAAAGAGGATTCGGGTGGGAGATATCACATTGCTCCGGGGCAAGACCAGTCGTTTGAGCAAAGCTATTAAACCCATAAGTGGGATCTTCAGCAATGTACCATTTCACATTTAATTTGCTTCCGTCTTTCTTGGGGCAAGCTGTGGAGCCTTCAGTTTTGCCGTCTCCAGTTCTATTCACTCGGTTTACGGAAAATGCTTCCATCTGTTTGTTGGGTTTCAAGAGATCGGAATACACATCATTACCGGTGTGTACTGCTGCCACTCCATCGTAGTTTGTACCATTATATTTGAATTGTCCTCGAAAAGCGGTCGGATTGCCGTCCGAAAAGAAAACGACTACTTGTTTCCCACGTTCATTTGGAGGCAGGGCGGTTTGGTCAGTCCAGGGGAGGGCTCCTGCCTGGGCTAAAGCATCTTCAGCATTGGTCCCACCCACGGCATTCAATCCGTTAATGGCGGTCCCGATCGGGCCGACATAGTTATGGTCAAGATTAAAGGGTTTCATGACGCCTGAGGCAAAGGTGAGCAGGGCAAATTTGCTTGTTGTTTCATGATCGGCAAAATTATCGACAAATTGTTCCGCTCCATCTTTTAAATTGCTTAGAGCATTCCCAGCCATTGACCCTGAAATATCCAAAACGAGCGCGATCTCCGCATTTCGGAGTTTGGCAGAACCGGATGTGGCTACTTGGGTTTTGTCATAGGCGGGATTAAAGCCCTTAATCAGAGTATTTAAGGCGTGCGCTGAGCCATCAACCGTAATCTTCCCGTTGCCATCGTTGGTGACGGTGAACACCGGGGTATCTGTGCCCAATAATCCCGCTTCAAAATTGGCCTGGGCCACTTCCAATACAAAGGCATTTAAATCTGGAATATTAGGATTGTTGACATTTTTGGCCCCGGCGAAGGCGGCCCCATCAATCGATTTTGACATTTCTCCTTGAACGGCATACCACCTTCCTACCTCGACCCCCAATCCGGCAAATCCAAACAAGACCATGATGGCAATAACCGAAATCATGAGGTAACTGCCTCGCTGATTATGGAGTGGTGAGTTGCGCTGTTGGGGTGTTGAGAGAATCATGACCTCTACCTCCATTCCTATTGTCCAAGTCCAAATTGTGCGTGCCCAGTGATTGGTCCTGGAGAATGTGGGCAATGTTTTCTCCAGGCGCGTGAAAAAATGAAATATTGCCTACCTACATCGTCAAAAATTTTCAAAGCTTGCGAGAGATTACATCTTTATGTTGGTTAGTCCATATTCTCTTTGTGGATGGGTGGAAACAACACGATTGCACCTTGTTTCGTCCAACAAATTTCTGGTTGAGGAAAGGAGTTCAGTCAAAATCTCATGTAATGAGAAGCGCGTGAGGAGTTTTTTTAATCCATTGGGGAAATTCAAAGTCAGAACGTAATGGCCATCTAACTGAAAGAACGAAGGGAGAAGGATTAAAGTTTGACGGGAACCGTTGTGTGGGCTCAACTAATAGCAGGTATGTGATTCAGAGGATGGAGGACATGGAAGGGGTTGAGAGTTATTGAGCAGAGAATAGATTAAGCAAGGCGAAGACCATGGTGTGCAGGAATTTCAGGCTCAAGAGCAAATGGAACCCGGACAGAACGCCAGGATTCTCCTCGTTGTTGGATGGCCAATTCCTGGATGGGGCCGAGCCACTGATCAGCTTTTTTTAAATACGTTATTCGCGAGGGGTCAATCCCCATCACACGACAACAGGTGGCATCCACAGCAGGGAGGTTTTGTCCCATGACGATGACACCGGCATCAATCGGTGTGCCCATAATGGGGCCATCGCCTTCCATACCCGTAATTCCATCAATAATGGCAAAGTGAGGCTTCAGGCTGGCATTAATGTCCAGGATGGACTGAGGAATTCCCTCCTGGTGTAAGACGTTTTTTGGCCAACCATAGTAGATGCCTGGCATCATGCCAAAGAGATTTTTCATGGACAACGTGGCGCCAGCCCAATGATGAGTTTTCATCTTAGCCATGGATACGATCCAATCGACTTCTTGGACTACACGGGGAAAGGTCAGGGTAGTCAGCCTGGTTTGTTTCCCGAGGTTTGGAAGAGAGAGGCCCTCCATCATATTCAAATCTCGGAAGGGAATTCGATCTTCATAAAGCACATCGCCAAGCCCCGATTCTTCCAACACCAATAGCGTATCATGACGATGCCCCGGTCCTTCTCCCACGATCACCGAGGCTGCGCCCAGACTGAGAAAGGCTTCAATGGCACCACGAACCACCAGAGGATGTGTATTAATATGGGGCGCCGATCGATGAGGTTCAACCAGGTTGGGTTTCAAGAGAATCCGTTTCCCGGTTAAGGAGGTGTGAGTGATGCCTAGTTCCTGGAAACCACTTCGGATGAGAGCGGCGATATCCACTTGATAAGTGTTGGCTTTCCCAATAAATGTCGAGGCGGTAAGCAGTGGGCCTTTGAGCCATTGCAGCAGAGAAAATCCGGAGAGTGCCAACCCTCCTCCGATCAAGGTGGCTCGTAAGAGGTCCCGGCGTGAAAGGGTGGGACTTTCCGTTTCTTGAGCAACTTGCGGCATAGTCAGGTTTTCGCTTCATGGAGTGTGGATAACGGGGTTTTTAGGGGGCGATCCGCAAGAAGAGAGTTGAATCCCTGAGGTGCCTGTGCGGCACATATGAGCAATGCCAGAGAAGGCAGGGAATAGGGACCATGGCGTTTTTGACAATCCAGGCTTTCATTAATCATGTTTTCCGCCTTCTCTGGTTTCAGGCCCCATGCGCCTAAGCCTAATAGTGCCCATCCGAGCGAGATAGGTGTCCGAAGGTTGGGGAGTTGGTCCAAAAGATAGGTCAGACTGTGTTCGATCTGCCTCCGTTCGGTATTTCCGGCCAAAGCCTGAAGTGCGATCCCTGTGCACTCGGGTAAGGGGAGTAATTCTTTCCCAAACACGAGGGTATTGCCTGAATTCCATCCTCCATGTGGGAGTTGCCGATCCAGGAGCATGGAGATGCCTTGGGAAATGCGGTGATGGTGGATGATTCCGGAAATTTGCAATGCGGTGATGGCCATAGCGGTAGGAATAACCCAACTATGGGTATCGGCAATCCATGGCCAACCGACAATGGAGGTGTCGTGCCCCATTATGGTCTTATCCACATTGGGATAATGGTACCCGGAAAAGTTCAACAAAAAATTTAGGGCTAAATCCCGTGCTGGGCGGAAATGAGGAGCCATGCCCCATGCCATAATAGCCAAGGGTGTTGGCCAAGAGGCCCGATCCTGCTTCGCCGATATACTCAAATGGCCGTCCTCTGCTTGCTGGGAAACCAAATAGGATCTTCCTCGTGAACAGCTTTCATCCGTCCCAACAAAGGCGGACATGCCTATGACGGCCCATGAGGTAGAATCAGGTCGTGCATGTTCACCGGCCTGATATGGGAAGCCGCCGTTGGATAATTGCAGGTCTTGAATAGTCGCCAGAGTTGAGAGCATGTTCCTCAATGAAAATCAATTATTAATTAGTGTCGGCTGACGGATGGTCAAAGAAAGTCCATTCTAGGGGTTTAGAAATCTTACATTTGACTAATTGCAAATTATTTATTGTTTCAGCCTACCCAGCAAATGGTGGATTGGTACCTCTTGTCTTTGCCAACCGGAATCAGGGTTTACACTCATACGACATGCGAATGTATCCTGAATTATGTATCGGTTGAGGAAAAGATGTTCTTTATCAAAGAGATTGAAAGAGATCCAAGCGTATAGCCAGTACCTTTTCGGTGGTCGAGAAGTTGTTGGCCTGCCTCGGTTTTTTTTAGCTATCAGGAATGATTACTCAATAAGGAGTTGTAATCAAGCATATTGTCCATTATCCGAACGAAGATAAACAGAAAAAGCTCTGCAAGTTTTTTTTTAAGGAGTCGATAATGGAGCATGCAGGCGATCAATCATAGAAAAGTTTACGGGACCCTTCGCTGGGTCTTTGCCCATATGTACATCACAGGCATGCAGAGTGTCGATCGGGTTCCCCTTCCCGATAAAGGCGAACACGCTGAAAGGCGTGGGCGCAAAGCCACGGGTCGGAGCTGGTCTCTGATAGCCGGGTTACCGAAGGAGTTGTCATGCAAGGGGAAACGACTACGCCGGTCAATGTCGGGCAAACTGGGGTAGCGAACATTTTTCTAGCCCGTTAAGGAGAAGCGCCATGGTTAACCAAATTATGCGTTTTGTGAAGGAAGATGAAGGGGCCACTGCCATTGAATACGGTCTGTTGGCGGCCTTGATTGCCGCGGTGATCGTCGGGGCCGTGACCTCCCTCGGTACCAACGTCAACACGGCCTTCAATAAAGTAGCCACCGGCATCAGTTAAGAGACACCTCGCCGGTGTGATGGTTTGGCTGTGAAATGGTTCCATGGATTCCGTCTCTGGGAGTCAGTTCTCAGAGGCGGAATCTTGGACTATTGAGCATGCTTTGGGATCTGGTAGATCGTGTGATTTCTCAGGAGAGGAGGCGAATATTCATGATGAAGTTATTTACGGAAATACAAATATTTCTTCTGACTGAAAAAGGCGCGTCGGCTGTGGAATATGCACTTCTGGCTTCGCTCATTGGCGCCGCCACGCTTGGGGCTCAAACCAGCATGGGTAATGCAGTGGTATTGATGTACCAAACTGCGGTGGGAATATTAAATGGTGCGATGAGTTAATCCTTGGTCTCTGCTTACTCGTGGACCGTCTCCATTTGATTCTTTTTACCAGAGTTTCCTGGCAGCTTTGCAGAAATGAGCCGGATATTGTGCATTGAATCTAATCTCAGGCTGTACCAAAATCTTTCGTCCTACGGGGGATAGATTGATGGTGCTACCCCAACTCCTCTGAAATCACCTACTACTTAAAAATGCCAACCAGCAATTCAAACCGGCCTAGTGGCGATTGGCAGTGGTAATCCATCCTCCCGGTCTTTGGCGAGATTTTGCCACCTGGTTGTAAAAATGATGATAAGTTCCTCAGTTTTGTTTGACCACAAAAGCGATGTTCTCATCCGTAAAGAAAAATAAAATCCAAGCTGAAGCGCAAGGCCCTCGGTTACCTTCATAAGAAAGCCTCCCAAGCCTATCTCCTTTCGCGCTGCTGTTGAGAGCCATTTTAGCTGACCCGGTGTTCACCAAGG
Organism: Nitrospirales bacterium; assembly: GCA_050248735.1. Classification (GTDB taxonomy): domain Bacteria; phylum Nitrospirota; class Nitrospiria; order Nitrospirales; family UBA8639; genus JACKFE01. The sequence continues at coordinate 464,113 of JBFWRU010000001.1, forward strand.
CAGGTACCTGGAGTGTCGTAATTACTTCCTCTTTTGCAATTAGCACAAGCATCATTTTTGATTTCTTATTGGTTTGTTCTGAATGCCCTTGATGAGGTGGAGTCCTGAGTGGCGTTCGTATTTCCCAAGATTTTTGTCTTCATCCATTTTTCTGAATTTATGCGGACCAAAAATGTTCCATCAATTCCCTTTCCTGTTTTAATAATAGTAGTCGGGCAGTATTACCTCCAGCAGACCCAGATTTTCTGTCAGGCTCTTTCGTGAAAAATAATCGCACACTTAAGAACTCAAAGTCTCTTGCCGAAATTCTTACCGATAACTGGATTATTGCTGGCAGGCCTTCTAATTGAAGGGAAAGACAGGCAAAATTCTTACATGAATTTGGGCAGTATTCAATAGCCTGTTGAACCTTGCTCCTCACGCGGTATTTCAATTTTATGATATCTGTTGCCCTTCTCATTGGTTTAGCTATCGCCCTTATTCTTGCCGCGTATATTGATGTCCGGGAGGGTCGTATCCCCAACTGGTTAACCCTGTCTTTGGCGGGATTTGGAGTCGCGATTAACACCTTTTACCAAGGATGGGGAGGATTCCTGAGCAGCATTGAAGGGATCGCTTTGGGGATTCTGTGTTTGATCTTTTTTTATATCAAGGGGGGTATGGGGGCGGGCGATGTCAAATTATTGGGCGCAATAGGAGCGGTGATGGGGCCACATTTGGTGGTGTATGTGTTTGGGTTTGCCGCCATCCTGGGAGGGCTCTACAGCCTGGCTATGTTAGTTGCTCAAGGGGGACTCCAATATACCTGGGACCGTGTGGTGCTACTTTTACAAACACTTCGGTGCACCAAAGGGGTGTTGATTGCTCACACCCCCGGATCTCAAGAACCCAAACTGCGATATGCTCTGGTGCTTGGTCTTGGGACTGTCTTGACACAGACGTTGACCATTTATGGCTTGTTGTGAAGTGTTGTTTGTTGGAAATCATACGCGGAATGTCTTTAACAAGTTTCTTGCCTGTTAACGCTAAAGAATGGCAATTGTGATCCGATATGCACTGTAGAATAATTCACAGCTCCACTGAGTAACTCACGGATTTCTAATTCATACAGGTTATTGAGTGCTATGGACAATAGAGGGGAGGAAAGATAATGGGACAAAAACGGCCGTTGGTATTTTTGGGGGTTGCCCTCGGTATCGCGTTGGTGACGACCGTGCTCGTATATAAATGGCTGCAAGGACAGCGGATGGTGGACGTGGCTATGCCGGAAGTCGTGGTGGAAGGTGTGCAGTTGGCCGTGGCCAAGGCCGATATTCCCTGGGGAACGGTCTTAACGGAAGATTCTATACGGATGGTTCCGTATCCTGAAGACAGTGTTCCACTGGGACATTTTACCGATCCCAAGTCTTTAAAAGGCCGGGTTATTCTGACCAATCTTAAAAAGCACGAGGCCGTCTTGAGTTCGAAGCTGGCTCCGATCGACGTGAAGACCGGAGGAGTGGCTGCAGTCATGGATCCCAATAAACGGGCTATGGCGGTCAAGGTTAACGAAATTGTGGGATTGCCGGGTTTTGTACAGCCTGGTGATCGGGTTGATGTGATGGCGACCTTCGAAAATCCGAACGGTAAGAAAAGCCAATCCGATCAAATTACCAAGGTGGTCTTGGAAAACACATTGGTGCTGGCGACGGATACCCAGATGCAGCGTGCCAAAGGCGATGAAGCCCCGACTCCGGTGAAGGTAATTACCCTGGAAGTGTCACTGGAGGAAGCGGAAAAGTTAGCGATGGCGGAAAACGGGGGTAAATTACGGCTAGCTCTTCGGAGCCCGCTCAATGCCGATATCAGGAAAACGAGGGGAGCTGATTTCAAGGCGCTCATGACCTCCCATCAACAAATTCCACCAAAGCCCAGGGGGGAGAAGAAAATCCGGGTGGAGGTTATTAATGGTTCCAAACAGACAACAGTGAAATTTTAATAAAGCTTTGGCTTGGTGATGGTAGGACGATAGGGACTATGAAAGGTACGGTTATGAACAAGACTCACCGGTTATCGTGTAACAGTGTGGTAATGGCATTAGGGCTGATGGTGATGGGTAGCAGCCAACTCTTGGCGGAAGGCCTTACTCACCAGGCGGTTCAGGTGAATACCCCGCAGATTCTTTCTCTGACTGTCGGTGAATCCAAAATTGTGGAAACGGGTGATCCCTTCAAGCGGGCCTCGGTCGCGAATCCTGATGTAGCGGATCAGATCGTACTATCCACCAAACAAGTGTATTTGGCGGGAAAAGCGGTTGGTACCACCACGTTAACGCTATGGGGACAAAGTGGGGAAGTGAGTAATGTGTTTAACGTTCAAGTTTCACCTGACATCAATCGGTTGAAGGAACAAATTCATACCCTTATGCCCAATGAATTGGGCATCAAGGTGATGAGTAGTCATGAGCATATCACGCTGGCCGGAAGTGTTTCGGATATGGGGTCGCTGAATAAAATATTATCGCTGGCCGAACCCTATGCCCCTGATCGGATCGTGAACTTGTTACAGGTGGGTGGTGTCCAGCAGGTCATGATGGAAGTGAAAATTGCGGAAATGCAACGTGGCCTGTTGAAAAGGCTGGGCGTGAATTTTAATCGTCAACAGGAAGGCCATCGGGATTTTTCCGTGGGGTTACTCAACGGCCACTCAGCGGTGAATCTTGATGAATATGTGCGTCTTGCTCATCCCGATACTGGGCCAGCCAGAACGTCCACTGAATTGTTCGATATTCTTCCAGCCCTCGCCACCAACGGGATTTTAGGTTTTGGGATTGGTAAGGATTTATGGACGGTTTATCTGGACATGTTGAAAGAACATGGTTTGTCCAAGACCATGGCTGAACCCACACTCATTGCCGAAAGCGGTCAGGCCGCCGATTTCCTCGTAGGAGGGGAATTCCCCATTCCCATTCCTCAGCAATTCGGACAAATCACAATTCGGTTTAAGGAATTCGGTGTGGGTCTGAAATTTACCCCCACGGTGCTGTCGGAAGGCCGGATCTCCATTATTGTCAATCCTGAGGTTTCGGAATTGGATTTTGCAAATGGTCTGATCCTACAGGGATTTACCATTCCCTCCTTGACCACCCGTAGGGTTAAGACGGTCGTGGAGCTGGGTGATGGGCAAAGTTTTGCGATTGCAGGATTGCTACAGGAAAATATCCGGGAGACCGTATCTAAGTATCCTTTCCTGGGTGACATTCCTATCCTTGGCGCGCTGTTCCGCAGTACCTCATTCCAGAAGGATGAAACGGAGTTAATTGTGATTGTGACGCCTCATCTGGTGAAACCGTTGAATATGGTGAAACAGACGTTGCCGACCGATTACTATTTGGAACCCAATGATTTTGAGCTGATGCTAATGGGGTATACGGAAGGCAAGTATCCCGAGCCGAACGTGCCGAGACCGGCCGGGGCCTACATGCCAGACAAGCCTCGAACGGCCACCCGCATGCCCTATCACAAAGGTGGGATTGAAGGAACGTTTGGTCATCTGGCTCCCTAAGACTGCTGAAGATATACAAAGGAGAATACCATGCAACGGCAATTGGACATGAAAGTAATCAGTGTGGGCGGCCTCTTGATGATCGGATTGATGGGTTGCGGGGTCTGGCCGATCATGAACGAGGAGAATGGAAAACGACCCTTTGCGATGGGGAAAAGTGATCAGGTGTTTCTGCCCGAGGCTCCCCGTCCGGTTCATTTAAGTGAGGACTTCGGGGTGGCCTATCGCCAAAGCGTGGAAGGCCAAATTCTAAACCCTGCGGCCTCCAATAATTTAGAGCAGGTTCCTGGAGCCGCCGATCCTCAGGCGTTGAAATATAGTTTGAGCCGATATCAATTGGGCTTTAAGACGCCTCCGTTTTCTGAATGGGAATTGACGGAATCGTCTTCCACGAGTTCAACTTCAGGCGGCGGAAGTCCGAAAACCGGTGGGACGGGAGGTAAGAAATGACGGATAAAGCCTGGAAACCCAAACGTGTGAGCGGAAGTCCTTCCGATGCTTCCTCTCGGGAGTATCTGGTGGAAGTGTCGGTTCAATCCACCGAATGCAAAGCGGAACTTGAGAAAACTTTATCCACCATTGACGGCATGCGAATCAAGGCTGGTAAGGAGGCCGAGGTGCCTGCGCTGGTAATTTTGGAACTCGCAGAGAAACCTGAGGAAACCCTGGCTCTGATACGGGAAATGACCAAAACGGCGAAAGGCACCGAAATCTTTTTGACATCCTCCAAGTTAGATTCCACGGTTCTTCTGGAAGCGATGCGGGCCGGCACGAAGGAATTTTTGGCACAACCCATTCAACAACAAGAAGTGGAAGATGCGATCGTCCGATTTAAGGAACGTGCGGTAGGATCCGGTCAGCATCGAGCGGAAGATCGCCAAAAAACCGGAAAGATCCTCGCCTTTTTTGGGGGAAAGGGAGGGGTGGGCACCACAAGTGTTGCAGTCAATTTGGCCGCTGCTCTGAAGAAGTTATGCACCGCTTCAACCGTGGTGTTAGTCGATGTGAACCAACATGGCGGCGATCTTCCTCTCTATCTTGATCTGCAACCCAATCATAGCTTTCGAGATATTGCGGCAGATCCCTCACGCTTGGATCTGGCTTTTTTAACTCGAGTACTTGTGAAAGCCGAATCAGGTTTACCCGTTTTGCCTTCCGGCTATGATGACTTGAGCACGGGGCGTTTAAGTCCCGATTGTGTGGAAACGACCTTGAAGCTTCTTCAAGCGAATTTTGATTATGTGGTGATTGACTGTGGTCATGTTTTGGATCTGACCACGAAAAAGGCGTTGGAACTCGCCACATCAATTTTTGTGACATCTACACTCATTGTCCCAGTCGTTCATCGGACAAAACGTATTTTGGAACTCTTGCGTGGGTCAGGCTTTGCGCCCCAGAAGATTCGACTGCTCATGAACCGGTACTTATCTGCAGAGGAGGATGTGTTGAAGGAGACCGAGGAAATCCTGAAGCAGAAAACCTATTGGACTATCCCCAATGATTACCCATCCGTCAGTCAGGCGGTGAATAGCGGAAAGCCGATCATTGAAGTGGCTCCTCGTTCCCCTGTAGCCAAATGTTTTATCGATTTGGCCGGGACTTTTGAAGAAACGGCTACCCCCACTTCCAGTAAAGGGTTGTTATCCGGTTGGTTGAGTCCGTTTAAGGGGCGGCGCGCAGAATCGGCTCCCTCACGCGCATAACCATACAGTTTCATCCTTCGATTAGAGGTTAACGGGAATATGATGAATTCTCAGTGGGATACAGTGGGTAATGAAATCGGCAGCGGAGTGTTGGATCTCGGTCCCTTGAAAGAGAAATTGCATCGTCAGGTCATTGATTCACTCGACCTGACCATCGTGGCCAGTTTGGATACTTCTCTGCTGAAAGCCGAGTTGACCAAATTGGTTCATGAAATGTTGGAAAAGGAATCTCTTCCTCTCAGCATGAAAGAGCGGGAAAGTTTGATTTCCGATATCCAACATGAGGTTATGGGATTAGGTCCCTTGGAACCTCTTGTTCAGGATAAAACGGTCAATGATATTTTAGTCAATCGTGCTGATCGGATCTACGTTGAGCGATCCGGCAAGTTGCAGTTGACCGATGTCAAGTTTCGTGATGAGCACCATCTTCGGAAGATCATTGAGAAAATTGTTTCTGCCGTGGGGCGACGTATCGATGAATCCTCTCCGATGGTCGATGCCCGACTTCTGGATGGGTCCCGGGTCAACGCCATTATTCCCCCATTGGCCTTGGATGGTTCTTCCATTTCCATTCGAAAGTTTTCTAAAGATAAATTGCAGATTCAGGATCTTGTTGATAAGCGGTCTCTCACGCCGGAAATTGCCGAGCTTCTTCGTGGCATTGTCGAAGCCAGGCTCAATATCCTCATTTCCGGAGGAACGGGCTGTGGAAAGACGACCATCTTAAATATTTTGTCGGGGTTTATTCCCGACGATGAACGGATCATTACCATCGAGGACTCCGCCGAGTTGCAGTTGCGGCAGGAACATGTGGTTCGGCTGGAAACTCGACCTCCCAACGTTGAAGGACGGGGGGAAGTGACCATGCGGGAATTGGTCAAGAATACCTTGCGGATGCGTCCCGATCGGATTGTTCTTGGTGAGGTGCGTGGAGGCGAGTGTCTGGACATGCTGCAAGCAATGAACACCGGGCATGACGGCTCCTTGACGACGATTCATGCCAATACTCCCCGTGATGCCCTGACGCGTGTTGAGACCCTGGTGGCGATGGCCGGTTTAAACCTGGCATCGAAAGCATTGCGCCATTATGTGAGTTCAGCCATTGATGTCATTTTACAGCAGACTCGTTTATCCGATGGCTCTCGTAAAACCACCAGTTTGTCCGAAATCGTCGGGATGGAAGGGGAGACTATTACCTTGCAGGAAATTTTTCAATTTCAACAAACCGGTCTTGATGAAGAACGAAAGGTCCATGGTATTTTTCGGGCCACGGGCGTTCGGCCAAAGTTTGTCGAGCGATTTAAAGCACTGGGTATCAAGTGTGATCCCAACATTTTTGATCCTGAAAAAATTTATGAAGTTTAATGTCACATTTTTGACCTTGCCGGTTGAAGTTATCCTATTCGCCTGCTCCGGGATAAAAGTCGTGGAGAATCTGTTATGACGATTGCCATCAGCATCGGGATATTCCTTTCAATTATCCTGTTTGTGGAAGGAGCGTATTTTTGTTACCAGCAATACCTTAATCCACACAACAGGAATATCAAACGCCGATTGCGCGGGGGGGCTGCGCGACCTCAGGATGGTCACCAGGGATCTCAAGCCATAGAGATTCTTCGCCAGCGAAAACTCAGTGATCTTCCCTGGCTGCATACGTTATTGTCCTCCATGTCCAACTTGGGAGCGTTGGAGAAAACGTTACAGCAAGCCAACAGTCAGATGCCGATTGGCGTGTTTCTTCTCATGTCAGCGGTATTCGGGGGAGGGGGCTTGGTGGCAGCGGGCCTTATGGACTATCCGCTGATGATGGCTGCCGGGATCGGGGCGGTGTGTATGATGTTGCCGTATGTCAAACTTCGTATGAAGCGAGCCAGCCGGTTTAAGGAATTTGAACGGCAGTTGCCGGAAGCACTGGATCTCATGGCACGGGCTCTACGGGCCGGACATGCGTTCTCGGTGGGGATGAAAATGGTAGGGGATGAATTCCCGGACCCTATCGGTCCAGAATTTGGAAGAACCGTTGAAGAAATTTCCTTTGGTATTGATGTGCCTGAGGCCATGTCGAATCTGAATAATCGTGTGGTCAGTACGGACTTGAAATTTTTTATCACTGCGTTGATTGTCCAGCGTGAAAGCGGAGGTAATTTGGCCGAAATCATTGAAGCCATTTCCAGGCTCATCAGGCAACGGTTTGAATTATTTGGACGGGTTAAGGCCCTGTCCGCCGAAGGCCGTCTCTCCGGCATCGTGTTGTTTGCGATGCCCTTTGTGATGGCTGCGGTGTTGTGGTGGTTGAATGAAAGTTACATGCGGTTATTAATCGAAGACGATCTTGGGCTCATGATGATGGCCGTGGCCGGATTCCTCATGGTTTTCGGGGCCATCGTGATGAAAAATATGTGCGAAATTAAGGTGTGATCGACATGATGGACCCATTGTTACTCATCAGCGGATTGGTCTTCTTGGGGATTCTGATTGTTGGTTGGGGTGCCTATGTGTTGATGCAGTCCAAACAAAAAACCGATGATTGGAGTATTCGGGCCAAGGGTGAATCTCTTACCCAAAAAAGCGCTAAAAAGAAAGAGCAGCAACAATCCGGAATCAAAGAGTATGGGCTCAAGCTTCTGGAAAAGATAGGACAGGTCAATAAGTCAAAGGACCAAGCCAAGACGTCACAATTAAAAGCTTCACTGATCACAGCAGGATATCGCAAATCCCAAGCCCCAGTCGTTTTCATGGGCACCCGGATTATTTTGGCCGTGATTTTTGGATTGACATTTTTAATTTTTGGCTCGGATGCTGTGAAAGAAAAAGACCCCATGTGGTTTCCTGTGTTTCTCATTGGTTCGATGTTTGCGGGGTATTATGGCCCCCAACTGTGGTTACGGAATACGATTAACAAACGAAAAGAACTCTTGGTGAATGGATTTCCCGATGCCCTGGATTTGATGGTGGTCTGTGTCGAAGCGGGCTTGGGTTTGGATCAGGCAATTTCTCGTGTGGGTCATGAAGTGAAACAGGGACATCCGGAGCTTGGCGAGGAGTTTATTCTCCTCAATTTGGAATTACGGGCCGGGTTATCGCGTGAACAAGCACTACGTAATCTGGTGAACCGTACTGACCTTGAGGATATACGAAGCCTGGTCGCCCTGTTGATTCAAACCGACCGTTTTGGAACGAGTATCGGTCAAGCCCTGCGTGTGCATTCCGATTCGATGAGGATGAAACGTCGAATGAAAGCGGAGGAGAAGGGTGCGCAACTTCCGGTGAAATTGATGATCCCGCTGATCCTGTTTATTTTTCCGGCATTAATGGTGGTCATTGTCGGGCCCGGCGTGATTAATCTGATTCGAAATCTATTGCCGTCCATGGGAGGAGGCTCCTAGTACTGGCATGAACGTGACGCGACCCACCCTATAAAGGAGAGATACGCATGACCAGAATCAATATCCTAAATGTATGCTTGAATAACCCAAAAGATTGGGAGCCACAGCCATCCCTGTCTTTGATGTTTCTTAACCCGGAGAGGTGGATGATGAAGAGGGCAAGACGAATGTGGTTCGTGATGGGAATGGTGGGGCTAACCCTAGTCGGGTGTGTAGGTCAAGACAAGCCCAACTTCACCTTGCAAGACGAGCATTATCAGCAAATCCTAGAACGACAGAAGGCGGGGATAGCTCCTGAGCCCAAGGCTGACATTGATCTCTCCAAGGAAATGACCCAGGATGAATTTGAAAAACTGGGTGATGCGCATCTCCAGCAGGGAAACTTTCCTATGGCCAAGGTTCAATATGAAAAGGCGTTGGATCTGGAACCGGAGCGTGTCCTCGCCCGATATAAATTGGCGGTGACGTATTTAGAGAATAAACAGGCTCAGAAGGCCTACGATGAATTTCATGCTATTCTGGATTATGATTTCAATTTTGCTCCGGCTTATGAGGGTATGGGGCGCGCTTTAATGAAGATGGAAAAAGATGCCGAAGCGGAAAAAGAATTTGAGGCTGCGCTGATCTATGAACCGAAAATGTGGACGGCCAAAAATTTTCTGGGCATTGTGTATGATCGTCGTCATGCTCATAAAGAGGCCATTCATATGTACCAGGCAGCCCTGGAAATTAGACAAGGTGATCCCTCAATCCTGAATAATCTGGGTATGGCCTATTATTTGGATGAACGGTATCAGGAAGCGGCGACAACTTTTCAACAAGCGCTTCAAGTAGGGGGAACCACAGATAAAATTTCCAATAATTTGGGCATGGCCTTGAGCAAGCTAGGGCATTATGACCTGGCATTTGATGCGTATTCCCGTGGCATGGATTCCGCCAAGGCCTATAACAATATCGGCGTGGCATTTATGGAAGAGGGGAATTTCGCCAGGGCATCCCGATGCTTTGAAAAGGCTATGGAAATCCAGCCCAGCTACTATGAAAAGGCGAAGGAAAATTTATCAGTCAGTAATCGGATGCTTGCCAGACTTCCCATGATCCAGCAACAGACTTTGCTCCGAAGAGACCCGATGTGTTTGTAGGGAGCATGGTTATGAATGATTCGTCTTTCTGTTTTCTTCGTGAGGACGCTCTTTGGATATTCAAAGAGCGTCCGGATTTCCCCGCACGGTAGAAAAACGCCTATCCTCCGACCAACCTCAGCCAGGTTTTACCTTACTTCTTCGTGCCGCTGATTTTTGTTAAGTCCTCTTACCCTTGGTTCAGTTGAGTTGCGTGAAGAACGGGAAGGGGCATTGGTATGTCCGTTCTCTTCGTGAGAAAACGTCAGGATGGGAGGAGGCAAAATGGAGGCTGGGAAATCGGTGAGCCGATTAGGCCTTGAGAGGAGCGCACACCGAATCAAGTAATTTAGCCAGATCCATGATTTTATAAGGTTTGATCAGAATGCTTTGGAAGCCATACCGTTGATAGTCGGACATGATCGGATCATCTGAATACCCGCTGGTCACAATGGCTTTAACCTGAGGGTCAAGAGTGAGGAGATGTTGGATGGCTTCCTTGCCTCCCATGGCTCCAGGAATGGTGAGGTCCAGCAATACGACATCGAACCGTTTCCCAGTGGTGAGGGAACTGGAAAATAGATCAATGGCCTCTTGACCATTTTGGGCACTGACAACCTCATAGCCGAATTGGGTGAGGGCGTCTTCCACCATTCGACGAATACTAGGTTCATCGTCCATGACGAGAATTCTCCCACGTCCTGCATGGCGTGGTGCCTGAGAGAGCGTCTTCGTATGCGTGGAGGAAAAGGAGGAGGGAAGGTAAATGGTAAAGCTGGTTCCCTGCCCTGGTCGGGAGCAAACGCTAATATGTCCATGGTGGTGCTGAATAATGCTGTGCGCGGTCGCTAGTCCCAGTCCCGACGCCCCGGGCTTCGTCGTAAAATAGGGATCAAATATATTCGGGAGGTTATGTTCTTCAATCCCTGTGCCCTGATCCTCAAAGGTGATTTGCAAGTAATTGCCTTGTTCGAGGGGAAGCGAAATGGGTGGAGGATGCCCTGTCAACGACACGTTTTTGATTCGCACTGTGAAATGTCCGCCATCGGGCATGGCTTGTCGGGCATTAATCGCCATATTTTGGATGACTTGTCTGAGTTGGCTTGGGTCGGCATCTAAAGGCCACAGGCGTTCCGGTATGTCAAAATGGCAACTGATCGGAGAGCCCGACAAGGCAAAAATCGTACTCTTTTGCACCAAGTCTCCCAAAGCGATTGAGGTCTTGATTGGTGCCCCTCCTTTGGCAAAGGTCAACAATTGCTGGGTCAATTCCTTTGCGCGCAAACAGGCTTGCTCGGCTTGTTCAAGATTTTGAGCAAGGGGGTCTTTAGGGACCATGCGAAGTTTGGCAACAAAGACATTTCCCAGAATCGTGGTCAGGAGGTTATTGAAATCGTGGGCGAGTCCTCCGGCAAGGACGCCCAGTGAATTCAGTTTGTTGATCCGTTGTTGTTCTTCCTGTTGTCGGAATTGGTCGGTAATATCCCGAAAGACGATGACGGTTCCCCACAGGTGCCCCTGGTGGTCCCGAATGGGCGTCTCACGCATGGTAATCGTTCGTTGTGATCCGGACCTGGCCAAGAGGACCAACGGCGCTTCCGGTTGAGTAAGGGCCAGAGTCGGGGCGTGATACGGTAATGATGAAGGATGTTGGTGAATGGAGGCGTCACTGCTCAATCGAAAGACTTCCTGAAGGGGTCGGTTGAGGGCCTCGGAATGACTCCACCCGGTAATGTCCTCGGCCAATGGATTTACAAAGGAAATTCGGCCCTCGCGGTCTGTGGTAATAATGCCTTCCGCGACGGATTGGAGCGTGGTGATCAATCGTTCTTTTTCCTGCAAGAGTGATTTTTCAGAAAACTTTCGATCGGAAATATCCCGAAGGATAAATCCATACTGGGTATCCAATCCGACCTTCCAACTCGTCAGAGAAATTTCAAGCGGAAATGCTTCCCCGGTCTTTCGAAGACCGGTCAATTCCATAGGGCGTTGGAGGGGATGGGTGGTGACCTGTCCATAGCTCATGTCTTCCAGTCCGGTCCGATAGAGATCCCGAAACCCCTCTTCCAGGAGGGTCAAAATGGAACTTCCGATAATCTCAGCAGGCTGGTAGCCAAATATGGCCTGCGCGGCCGGATTCCAGGATACGATGGTGCCATGAAGATCCGCGGAAATGATCCCTTCGTGAGCAGAGTCCACCAACAAATGATAGCGTGATTGTAATTCAGTTAAGGTGTTTCGCATTTTCACGTGACTCGAAATATCCAATCCATATGCACGCACCAGGCCCTTGTCTTGAATCGGTGAAAACGTCCAATCAAAATGGCATTGTTCCACCACCACAGTTAATCCCCGCATCGGCTCCATGGTTTTCAGGCATTCCTTGGAGATTTGGGTGACGGTCGACGGAAGGACGTGGGGAATCCCGTCATCGCGAAATCCAAACACGTCCAAAAGCTGGATCATCGACGGGTTTGCATAGATCAACCGACCTTGAGTATCCACTTCGACAATAGGATTAGGGCTCTCTTCCGGCATTGATGCCAAATGCTGATGTTCTTCATGTTGCTGAAGTTGTTGGCTCAGGTCACGAAAAATCAGCAGGGCGCCCGTCTCGTCAAGTTTGTTCAAGGGGGTGCATTGAAATTCAACCCACCGAGTTTCTCCGGTGGGGCGCCGGATCAGCATTTTCGGGGTCCAAATGGATTTTCCGGATTTCAGGACTTGATCAATGGGACAGGCCTGTTCGTGTGTATGGGGATCGGCATACAGGCATCCGGTATGATCATGAAGGGATTGCCCGACACAAGATTTTTCTGTCCGTTGGAGAATGCGGGCACCTTCCAAATTCAAAGACAGGATCTTTCCCTCTTGGTTCACCTGACAAATTCCAATATGAATGGAATCCAATAACGTATGGACAAAAGTTTGGGCAGATCGGAGGGCCTTTTCCAGGCTGGGAACATCCATATGGTGGAAAGAAGGTTGAGATGGTGTGTGACTGTGAGACATCTATTCTCTTCTCTGATTAAGCGTTAAAGGGTAATGGGATTCACCATAAGGCCTCAAGGATTTTCCCGACATCCCAGCCTTCTTGTTGAGGGTCCAATGCCTCGCGAATCGTTCGAGGAGAGTTCTCGTCCCCTTGTGCGGAAAGATCCAGCAGAATGTGATCAGCGTAGGGTTGTCCGAACGCATCCTTCAGTAGCTTGATGGTGGGAAGCATTCGCGAATGACTGGGCACCCACACCACAAGGGCCTGTTCGTTCGTATTTAACCGGACCAGGGTGCCGATCGGATAGACCCCCAATAATTGAATAAGTTGTTGGACGACATCCAACAGATATTGTCCGGCAATCGCCGCCCGATACAATTCTGAAAGGGTGCGTGCAGGAGGAACGGGCGGGTTGCAACAACGTCCGCTGATCTGGGCATCATAGGCATCGGCGATACTCAGGATCTGTGTGACCTGCGAGATCTGCGTTCCTTTCAATTGATGAGGATACCCCGATCCATCTAAACGTTCGTGATGATCAAGGATCATGCGTCTGGATTCCTGTGGGATATCCGAAAAGTCCTTGAGGAATGCCAGACCCATCTCACAATGTCCTTCCATCAGTTTATGATCCTGGGTCGTATAGGGTGTTGGTTTTTGAATAAGATTTAAAGGAAGGCGAAGTTGACCAATATCATGTAACAGGGCCGCCAATCCCAAGGCCTTCAACGCCTTGACATCACAATGGTGCTCTTGACCGATGGCCATTGCGAGTACCCCGGTGTCAACGCCATGTGAGGCCAGGTCCGGATCAAACCGTCGCATTTGAATTAAGGAAACCATGGCGGCCCGGTGGTCCAAAATACCATCAAGCAAGCTGCTGACCACGCCACGTACTTGATCCAAGTTGTGGGAAGTCGAGGGTTCCATTTGCCGGAAAAAATTATCCAGAGTGGTAATGGCTTCCGCACGAATGGTCCTTGCCGATTTCATCTCTTCAGGGTCAGGCCCCAGAGCGGGTTTGTCGAACACGGGAGGATCACAAGAGGAATTGGGGAGGGGGGAGAGCGTTTTCAAACTGTATTCGGTGCCTACGTCCAGGCCTTGGTCGGTATCAATCATGACTTCTTGAATACCATAACTTTTCAAGAGTGTGATTTCATCATCCCGCCTGACTCGCCATTGATGTCGCAGAAATGGTGTTTTAAACCAGGATTGATCGAGGCTGGCAATAAACATTCCGGGACGTAATTCCTGAATGGGAATCCGTTTTTTCATCCTAACGGGAAAGACAACGGGAGAGAGAAACCGCACCGGACAAGACACCACCCTACTTCCAGTTTAGCCCCGCACGCTTGAGCCTAACTGCTTGGGGGGAATGGTACCCCTTACGATGTAAAAGAGCAATAGAGAAAGGTGGAAAAACCGCTTGTACGGTTGAGGCGAATATGGACAGGATGTATGTGAAAAGAAAGTCTGAATATTGAACTTTTACCAATCAGGCATGGAAGGAACAATTGGTAACCGAGAAATGACTCTCAACCAGGCTGCCATTCATGAGGACATCGATTCCCCGGATAGGCTGTCTTCGTTCATTTTCCAGGATTTTTGAATTCACTGTTCATTTCTCTATGCCCGTTCTTTCTGCCGGGACAGATGCGACATATGGAGTGATGCTGAGTCTTATTCTGAAGAATGAGAACTCTGAATGTGGGTAATGTGGGTTTGGATTTCCTGGGCTTCAGACTCTTGGTTTACCGAATGGAGGAGATTTTTATAGGCGATCAGAGAGGGAAGGCGTCGCCGATCCGAACTGCCCCAGGCTTTTTCCTCAATCGCCACGGCACGTTTGAGTAAAGGAAGGGCATTCCCCGTATTTCCTTTTTTCACAAAAATGGCGGAAAGGGCGGAAAGGGTGACAGCCATCTGAGGATGTTCCGGCCCGAGGGATTGGGCCCAAAGCGGAAGCGCTTCCCAGAAATAGGATTCCGCTCGTTCATAATTTCCCTCCTGTTGCGCCACCGTGCCCAACTGAAAAATAACCTGGGCGTAATGGGGATTCCCGGGACCTTCCTGTTGAACAACTGGCAAAAGGGCGATCAGGCGAGTCTTTGCCTCCTGGATATTCCCGGCTTCCATGGCCTCCGTAATCTCCTCCCATTGGACATCCCAATCAGAGGGACCTGAACATCCGAATATCAGGACGGACATACAACAGGCAAGGATGGTCCATGAGCATGGGACAAGACACTGGAAGAGTCGTGAATGCATAACCGAATTTTTAACGAGGGTCATTGAACAAATAGAAGAGAAGGCTATCAGAATTCATCATGGCCTGGAAGGATGTGGATGTTGCATGAATGACCTCGTCTCGGGGCACATTTCTGGACTTTTGAGCCATGTCTTTGTAGGGTAATAAACGGGGAGGTTTCCGTCTGCATGGATTTTATTGAACGAATCATTCGCTATTGCCAGTTCGATGTTTGGTCCCTCAATGTCAATGAATTGAGCGGACTCCGCCAACGGGGCGTCAAGGTGTTGCGTCTTCTTTTGGTGGCGGTCACCGAATTTCAGGAAAGCATCCTGAGCATACGTGCCACCAGTTTGGTCTATACCACCCTGCTTTCCTTGGTTCCATTCTTGGCTGTCATGTTGTCGGTGCTCAAGGCCTTTGGAGTGCACCAACAAATTCAACCCATACTGGCCCAAGCGTTGGATCCGCTTGGCCCTAGGGGAGCAGAGATTACCACGAACATTGTCCTGTTTGTCGATAATTTGAAGGTGGGTGTCCTCGGAGCCGTCGGACTGGCCGGTCTGTTTTATACCACTTATTCCCTGATCGAAAAAATCGAAGAAGCCTTGAATTCCATTTGGCGAATTGAGACCGGACGACCCTTCGCGCGAAAAATCACCGATTACCTCAGTGTGGTTCTGGTGGGGCCGGTATTTGTGTTTACGGCATTCGGTCTGACCGCCTCGGCTCAAAGCCATTGGATGGTACAAAAGGTCCTGGATGTTGAACCCCTGGGGAATCTCATCGTTGTCCTGACCAATTTATTGCCGTTCTTTTTTATGTGTTTTGTCTTTACCTTCCTGTATAAGTTTGTCCCTTTTACTACGGTGAATCTGAGTTCTGCTTTGGTGGGTGGGGTGACGGCAGGTGTGTTCTGGCAAGTGGCGGGAATGGCCTTTGCAGCTTTTGTCGCCGGCTCCGGGCGATATAGCGCAATATATTCAAGTTTTGCCGTTCTCATCCTTTTCTTGATCTGGCTGTATGTAGGCTGGTTGATTGTCTTGGCGGGGGCTCAAGTGGCCTATTACCATCAACACCCTTCGGCGTATCTTTTGCACTTACGTCGAAAACATCAAACTCCGCTGTTTCGCGAATACCTTACTCTGGCATTATTACGGCACATCACCAGGCGTTTTCTGTTGGGCAAACCCCCGCTGAAAGAAGAGCAACTGGCCCGGGTACAGGGTGTCCCGCTGACCCTGGTGGAATCCTTAATTAACGATTTGGTGAAAGCCGGAATGGTTTTTCGAACGGAAGACCCGGAAGGGCTGGTATTGGCTCGACCACCGGAGTCTATCCCGGTGGTCGAGGTGTTGCGGGTTGTTCAACATCAACCCCATAGCGGTCCGCAATCCTTTTCGGTGGGGACTGATGTGATGAGTCAGTTGCTGATTCAGCGGGATAAGGCCGTAGAAACGGCACTAGAGGGAATAACGCTGAGAAATCTGGTCAAATCTCAAGGCGGCTTTTTGGATCAAGAGGAGAACAATGAATTTTCCATAACCGCAGAGGTCTCGTCTTCCGAATCCGAATCGTCCATGGAAGAGGTTGTCTCACCCAAAACGCTTCAACGCTAGCCATTTTTGTTTCTCCGATATTTTCAGCCAAGCAGTCGAATTATTCGCTCGTTTTTGTTACAACCTATCTCATGAAATGGTGGGTGATCCCAGGAGCTCCTTTTCCCGATGGCCAGGGTTGGCGGATTTGGTGTTCACAAAAAGGGGATGGGCCTTTTACTCCTCCACCCTTGGAAGTGAGAAATGGTGACACCGTCGTTCCCGTTCACATTGACTGGAAATTGCTGCCCCCCCTGCCCGGACTGAAGCGACGGATGGGAGTCTGGTCGGTTCAACTGCAAAGTTTGCCCCCTCCGCAAGGTGCGACGTTTCACTTCACCGTTGATCCCAACGGTGAGGCTCAAACCTTCTTATGGTCCACCCTTCCACAAAAGGTGACCGACCTTGGAGTGACTTTTCTTTTCGCCTCCTGTTTTTGGCAAAATAATGATCGGGACGGGTACTACCGGTCCGGATTGCTGGATTTACAGCGCCAATTTTCTCCTCAGTTCAAACTGCTTATAGGTGATCAGGTGTATGGGGATTGGCCCAAGGCCTGGAACCTTGGGGACGACGAGGTGGAACTGTACGCTAAACGGTATCAGCAATATTGGGGAGATGCGTATTACCGGGAAGCGTTACAGGCATGTCCTAATTTCATCACCTGCGATGATCATGAGTACTGGAACGATTATCCGGAATATCAGATCCAATTGCCGCAAACCTGGGATCCGAAAAACCGAAAAAAATATGGGCGTGGAGCGGAGCAGTTGTATTATCACTATCAACGATGTCTGAACCCCGACGAAGCTCGCTGGTATGCATTCAACCTTGACCCGGTCTCTTTTTTTATCGCCGATACACGCTCCGAACGCGAGGAATGCAACGACAAAGGGACCAGCCACTTTATGTCGTCTGACCAATGGGAGGCTTTGGAGGCCTGGCAACACGAGTTGACCGGACCTGGTGTCTTGGTTCTGGGCCAACCACTGTTTCAAAGGGATGGGGACTTCCGCGACCATTCTCTCTCAAATTTTCCCGATGATTATGCCCGTCTGTGGAGGGTGCTCGAACGGTCTTTGGCTGGCCAGAATGCCCAAAAGCGGGTGCACGATATTCTGGTGCTGTCCGGGGATATCCATACGGGACGGTATGCCGAGGCACATGGTCCGTTCCCTGATGCACCCTACGGGGTCCCTGAATTTATTGCGTCTCCCGCCGCGATGATTAATCCGGGAAATTTTAAACCCGAATCTCCCCCTGAGCGGATCCGTGTCCGACCTAATGCGCGAGGGGAGGAGTCGATCTGGACCATTGACCCTGGGAAGCATATTGAAGTCATGACGATTCAGAATAATGTGGGATTGGTTCGGATGGTTCCCGGCACGACGGTGAGCGGACATCCACGGGTGAGATTCGAACTGGAACTATGGCGATTACCGGCCAAGCGCATCGAGTTAGATTGGGACGAAGAAGCCCCTCCCCAGGGTCTTGGCGGTCCCCTCAAACAGGTATTCAAAAAAGAGCTATTGCTGCGTTAAGGGTTGCCCAGAAAGGAATGAATTATGCGCCACTCGCAGACTTCCACCAGAAATCCGTCGATCAAAGACTGGACCAGTAAATCGGGGAAGCGTACGAACCTGCAATTTTTGGGGGAGGCTTTTGCCTCTCTGGAAAAACAGGGAATTGGGAATCGTGGATTAATGACTGTGGGACTCGTCGGCAGCAGGGATCTTCCCGGGCATACGTTGCGAATGGCGCAGTCCATGCTCCGTTGGGATTTGCGGCCCAGTTATTGGTCTCATGTTTTTGTGGTGACCCAACCCGTGACTTCCCGCAGATCGTTACGGTCCCTGCCCATTCTTGAAATTCCCCTGCATCCACGGAATGGAATTTTTCCAAGGCCGGAATGCAATGGCATAAACCAAGGGACATTGGGGTTGTATGAGAACAAAGACATCGATGCAAACGTGGGACTGTTTGCGGTCAGTATGTCGGACGAGGAAGCCAGAAAACTTAAAAAACGCGCGATGGACTGGAATCTGGATCGCATCCGCTACAATTTTTGGGACATGTTAGGCATGTGGCAAAGCTATCTCTGGTCGCAAGGGGCGAAGCGCAATCCGTTACGGGAAGGCATGCCCATCGCGGCTTCCTCCTATATTGAATTTATCTTTGAAGGATTAGGGTTGGGTGTGACACCGGGAACCTCTGAGCGTAACAGCGCACCCGAGCATTTGTGGAACGCGGCATGTTGGTGGCACAAAGCCTTTAAAGCTCAAGACCGAAAAATTGCCGGCATGTTCGTTGCCCGTGATCCCGGTTGCGCCATGATGGGTTCTGACGAGTAAAAATGAGGGATATGTGAAAAAGGCTTGTGAAATTCTATGAAGGTTGGTGTTATTCAAATGGCCTGCGCGGCCAATCCTGTCGAGAATGTCGAACGAGCTGTGGCCAAAGTTGAAGAAGCGGCGAAGGGTGGGGCCCAGATTATCTGCCTTCCTGAGTTATTCCGCTCCCAATACTTTTGTCAGAAGGAAGATGCGGCTCTGTTTGATTTGGCAGAATCCGTTCCTGGGTCTTCCACGGAGGTCTTTGCCAAAACTGCCAAATCCCATCGCGTGACCATTTTAGTATCGGTGTTTGAGCGGAGGACGGCCGGGGTGTACCACAATTCCATTGCCGTGTTGGACGAGCGGGGAGAGATGGTCGGACTGTATCGCAAGATGCATATCCCGGATGATCCGGCCTACTATGAGAAATTTTATTTTACCCCAGGGGACCGGGGTTTTCAGGCGGTCAAGACGATGCACGCCACCGTCGGGCCGTTAATTTGTTGGGATCAGTGGTATCCGGAAGCGGCTCGCATGACTGTGCTGCAAGGAGCGGAAATTCTGTTTTACCCCACAGCGATCGGCTGGCACCCAAAAGAGAAAGCCGAAGAGGGGCAAGCCCAACGCGATGCCTGGATGACCATACAACGCAGTCATGCCATTGCCAACGGGGTATTTGTGGTAGCCGTGAATCGTGTTGGTCATGAAGCTCCGGCCGGGGGCGATGGATTGGAATTTTGGGGCGGCTCCTTTGTCTGTGATCCATTCGGGGTAGTGTTGGCCCAGGCTTCGGTGGATCGGGAAGACACGCTGGTAGTTGATGTTGATCTCAAGCGCATTGAAGAAGTCCGACGCAACTGGCCCTTTCTCCGCGACCGGCGCATCGATGCGTATGGGGGAATCACAAAACGATTTCTGGATCATTAGCGTGGTTTAGGTTACGTACGTTTCCCAAATAAGTGGTTTGAGGACTGTTGCCTCAGGGTACCTGACGGATCTACCTCTCTGTCCCTCTCGAAAAATGAGGGAATATCTTTTTTTACAAATTATTATTGGTTTGCAGATAGGGTCTTGGCGGCATGGCTGGGATTACAGAAAAAGTCTCTAGCGCGTTATTAGATGAGTGTCACATGCCCGCTGAATGGGAGCGGCATGAGGCGACCTGGCTGGGTTGGCCCCATAATGCGCAAGATTGGCCTGGGAAAATGGGAGCGATCTCCTGGGCGTATGGGGAAATGGTTCGAAAACTTTCTGGCGGTGAAATGGTTCGAATCCTCGTGAATGACCAGGCCCATGAGTTGAAAGCTCGTCGGGTGTTGGACAAAGTCGGGAGCGATATGGGCCGTATCCAGTTCTTTCGTATTCCGACCAATCGGGGTTGGGCCAGGGATTTCGGTCCCATTTTCGTCAAAGGGAATTATGCGGATGGTCAGGTCGCGATTGCCCGGTTTCGTTTTACGGCCTGGGCCAAGTATAAGGATTGGCTATTGGACAATCGTATCCCCGTTCGATTGGGCCAGAAACTTCAGATTCCCGTCATCCCTGTTGAGCGGAATCAAACCGGGGTTGTTCTGGAGGGTGGTGCCATTGACGTCAATGGACAAGGGACCTTGTTGACCACGGAAGAATGTTTACTGGATGAGCAGGTACAGGTGCGGAATCCCGGATTTTCCCGGAGGGATTATGAGGAGGTTTTCCGTGCCCATCTGGGGATTTCACAGGTCTTATGGCTGGGAAAAGGTATTGCCGGTGACGATACGCATGGGCATGTGGATGATGTGTGCCGTTTCGTGGACCCCTATACCGTGGTGTTATGTCAGGAATCCAATCCGGCCGATGAGAATTACCGTCCCCTGGCTGAGAATAAAGAACGGCTTGAAGGCATGCGGGCCGAAGATGGAAGAAAGTTACTGGTGGTGCCTCTGCCCATGCCCGAAGCACTGTTCTTTGAAGGAAGGCGGCTTCCCGCCAGTTATGCCAATTTCTTCATTGGCAACACGACCGTGTTAGTTCCCACTTTTAATGATCCACAGGACCGGATGGCGTTAGGGGTATTGTCTGAACTGTTTCCGGATCGAACGGTGGTCGGTATTCATGCGGTGGATTTGGTCTGGGGCTTCGGCACCATTCACTGTTTAACGCAACAGCAACCAGTCTCTGGTTCTCTGTAAATTCTCAAGTGTTTTTATGAATACTTCCGCATCCAATTCTTTTTTTCTTCCCTCCCCTGTTCGCATTGGATGGGTTGGCACCGGCGTGATGGGCGCGCCCATGTGCGAACATCTGCTTCGTGCAGGGTATCCCTTGACCCTCTACACCCGCACTCCTTCCAAAGCTCAGACGTTATTGGAACAAGGGGCCAGGTGGGCCGAGTCTCCTGCGGCCTTGGTAGTGGAGAGTGATGTGATCTGTACCATGGTTGGTTTTCCTCAGGATGTTCGTGCCTTATATCTTCAACCGGCCGGCCTGTTGGACCAGGTTCGCCCCCGGCAGATCTTTGTGGATTTTACGACTTCCGAGCCGACATTGGCCCGCGAATTAGACAGCCTAGCCCGCTCAAAGGAAGCGGTTGCTCTTGATGCGCCGGTTTCGGGTGGAGATGTCGGTGCCCGGAATGGCTTATTGTCCATTATGGTGGGTGGAGATTCTTCCGCGTTTGAAGCGGTCCGGCCTCTCTTATCGGTATTTGGAAAGACGCTGGTTTATCATGGTCCCGCCGGTTGCGGACAGCATGCCAAATTGTGTAACCAAATCACAATTGCCAGCACGATGATTGGTGTGTGTGAGGCTTTGCTCTATGCCAGACAAGCAGGGTTGGATGGAGAAACGCTTTTACACTCCATTCGGAGTGGCGCGGCTGGGTGTTGGACGCTGGATCATTTGGCTTCCCGGATGTTGAGCCGTGATTTTACAGCTGGATTTTTTGTGGAGCACTTTATTAAAGATATGGGTATGGCTCTGGATGAAGCGAATCGAATGGGCTTAATCCTGCCTGGGTTAAGCCAGGTGAGGACACTCTATATGGCAATTCAGGCTCAAGGCCATGGCCGGTCAGGAACTCAAGCACTTCTTCTCGCCCTGGAAGATCTTGCTCCGGGATTTATTCAACCTTCAGATCGAATCCCGGCGTCATAGATTGTGTATTCAAAAAGGCTGCCCTTTAAATGATGGCACTATGGAGGAAATACCGTCGAATGGATGGAAACTTCGACGTGCGGATGAGATGTGTAATCGAATTTTAAGTGTTCGCACTTCATCCTTCCTTTGCCAAGATTCCCAAAAAAATGAGAGCCAATCCCATTCTTTTCTTTTTGGGATGGCCATTTTTATCAAAGTCCTCCAAGAGCCATTCCTTATGGCTATCCTGCTTTGAATCTGCCAATTCCTTCTGCTTCTTGGTCGTTTCTAATATCTTGCCTGGTGGGTATTCAGTCTTGTTGTAGGCGTGTATCAATGTTGGGGGCGGTGGAAGGAATGATACGGGATGGGCGTTCCCCTCGGTGAGCAGCCCGGTGATGAGGAGCAACGATGCGAGGATTCCTGTAAGGCAAAAGACATTGGATTTTGGTTCTGGTTGTTCTATCTTCATAATGGACCTGGTTTCTAGGGGTGATCCGTGGCTCCCCTTTTGGGTTATTGAATATGTTTCTGTCTATGTCGGCCGGGAGGAGAAAAGCTTGCCGAAGGTGTTAGTGGCTTCCGTTGAGGAAGGTTAGGTGTCTTTCTGTTGCGTTAGGGGGAGGCTATGGCAAGCACTGATTAAACGAGTGTCCTGCATGTGAGACGGCTAGATTTCCTTCTCCTGAAAAGAGACAGGCAGTGGAAACAACAGATGGTATTTTTTTATTGGTTTTATAAGGTGACCCATTCTTTCAATACCGATTCCACGGTGATTCCCGCTTCCTCGGGGGAAAGCACTCCAACGATCTGGGGTTTCGTCGTTTGAGGAGACAGAACGGAAAAATTTAAGGGGATGGGTTCCAATAGGGGTTGGTGGTTGGCGTCCTGAATGAGCAGAATCATGGGCTCCAGGAGATTATCCCGTGAATTGCCGGTCACGATCCCACGTTCACCGGTGTTGAGTTCCACCAAACTATAGGTCGGATAGATACCGATGACATTAATAAATCTGGCTACCAGGACTGGATCAATCATGCCCTTTTTTCCTTTTTGATACAGGAGTTGCAGTGCGGCCCGAACGGAGAGAGGGTTCCCACTGTGGTGGCCGCTAAGGAGTTCATCGTATTCATCCACAATGCGAAGGATACGGCTGGAACGGTCCAATGTGTCCGATGAGAATTTAGCCGGATAGCCGGATCCATCCAAGGCTTCATGATGTTGGAGAATCAGTTCCAAGACTTTGGGAGCTAAATTGGGATTTTTCTTTAACGCATCCACTCCGCGTTGAGAGTGTGTCTGGTAAATCGTCAATTCCGAAGTGGATAACTTTTTGACTGGACGATGGAGCTGATTGGGGAGATACAGGAGCCCCACATCATGCAATAATCCAGCGGTGCCGAGATATTGAAGGTCTATATCCTCCAGTCCTGCCGCCCGTCCCAAGAGTACGGCCAACGTACTTACCGTCAATGCATGGTCATAGAGAATCGGTGAGAATTCGCGTGTTTGAATAAGCGCAATGTAGGCTTCTTCATGGTTGAGCGTTTCCTCAATAATGGCCTGAGAACATTCATTCACCTTCTCCACTTCCACCCTGCCGGTTTTGGCGAGCGCTTCCAGTAGTTCATGAACCCCATCCAGTAATTGTTTTCGGGTTTGTCTGATCGAAGACAATTCCTGCGACAACGAGATTCCCTGAAGTTCCTTCGAAAGATGATTGATCCGTTCCTCCTCAGACGGTGCAAGAAGAGTGGGCACGGCTTGCTCCGCTTGGTCGTCTCCTGAGGTCTCAGGTACTTGAAGAGCTGGCACATCGATTCCCCGGTCGGTATCAATGTCAATTGCGAGGATTCCGCAATTTTTCAATTTATCAATATCGACTTGTCTTTTTATGAGAAATCGATGCAGTAGAAAAGGGGTGTTCAACCACGATTGGTCAATCCCGCAGAGGTACATGCCGACGGAAACCGAATCGATAGGTATGCGTTTTATCCCCATGAGATGTTGAATACCTTCCGCGTGGGTGGTCGAGTATGGATTTGTCTGTCTTGGAATTTTTCGGTGGGCTTTTCATCTGTCTTAAGGACAAAGGAAAACATCCATTCATAGATGGTCGGACTCCGTCTAAGTTCAGGAATACCTGGTAGCCGGTGGGAACGCATTAGGTCGGAATCGGGCAAGGGAGGCGGGGAAATGATTGCCTAGTTGATAAAGCTAACCCAGGGGAAAGGTCATGGATTGGAAAGGACCAGGGTTTGCCGGATCCAAATATTCGTGAAGTCTTAAGTTCGGTCATCTGAAGGCCGATGGGAGGGAAAACAAACCTCAGGAGGCCTCCCATGAATGGCCAGTGTTTTATACGCCCAACCAATTCATATGGTCCCGACATTGGGGCTAAGTCCCCTGCCGGTCAGACCTGGATAGTATTCAGCCATTACTGGATTTTAGCGGGGTTGGTTGCTTTAGGGATTCTGAGTATGCCCATGGATGGGTATGGAGGGTCTCCTGGTGGCCGGGATATTCCTCTTCGCCATATTCGAACGGTGATTCCAATTTTAGGCACGACGGTCAATGAACATTCTGAACCTGTTGGAATTGTAGCAGAGATTACCCTTGAATTTACGCATCGACGGGATCATCAAGGATTGGATATTCGTTTTGAGGAAACCCCGGGCAAGTTTTCCCCTTTTGCCAGGCAATCGGTCGTCGAGGCTATTGAACGAGTAGTCGAAGCAGCTGGTTTAAATTCCGATTCCTGGACGGTTCGCTTTATTCTGCCCTACCCCGGTGTCACCCTGTATGGTGAAAGTTTGTCTGCGATGGCAGCCTTGAATGTTGTGGCTTTAGCGAAAAACGAACCGGTGTATGAGGATACGGTATTGACCGGGACTGTGACGCCGGAGGGGTCCTTAGGGGTTGTGGGAGGAGTCCCTCTTAAAATCCATGCGGCCCATGAGAAAAATTTTCGGAAAGTTGTGATTCCGGAAGAATTGGATGTGGCTGACGGCGATTGGGAAACTCCGTTTCTCATGGAGGTGACCCCTGTGCGATCAATAAAAAAGGCCTACTTTGTGTTGACCCACCATGCTTTGCGTACGCTCGTGCCGCCCCCTCCGTTGGCTGCAGCTCTGACTCCATAATTTCGCTCTGTTTGCTGTCTTGAATCTTATTTCAACATTAAGAGAGTGAAGGATCGATCTGCTAGCAAGGGTTTTCCCGACTTTGTTAGAGTGGGGTCAAGAGTCGGAAGCAGTTTCTTCGGGTGTTGGATCGGTACAAAAGGTAGGGTACGAAGGTGCGAAAAAATTTTGCTGTAGACATCGACAATGTGTTGGCTCATGCCGAGGAGGAAGTTCAACGTTTATTCCAGGAGGTCACGGGTGAACCATGGCCCATCGGCATGTATGGAAGTGCGGGAGGTTTAGATCATAGCCAGCTTGATCGCGATGCGATCGAGACCATCTTTTCACGGTTCCATGAAGAATCTATTCCACGGTTACCGTTGCTTCCCGGAGTCAAGCCTGCATTAGATGTGCTCCATTCGCAATATCGTATTGTCCTGATTACGGCCCGAAGGCCTCATTCCCGACCACAAACTCTTGAATGGTTGGCCAAACACAGTCTCCCGTTTGATGTCTTGTATCATGCCGAGGATAAGACCAAAATCCCTGAGTCTTTGAGTGTTGCCATCGATGACCATCCTTTTCACATTCAGGCGTATCGGGATATGGGCATTCAAGTATTTGTGATGGATCAACCCTGGAACCAATCGGTGCAGGACCCTCACGTCACCCGTGTCAGTGGTTGGGATGCCCTGATTCAATCGTTGCAGGCTCGGGCAGATAGTGCCTGGCTGTAACCCGTTTCCGAATTCCGCTTGTGCTTTTAAACTATTTCCCCTCCGAACGTTTTTCATCTATGCGGCCGTTCCTGGCGAGTTGACACGTTATTGAAAACAGTTTTCGTAGACTTGCCCGAGTCGCAGCAAGATTGTGTTTTTTCTGTCGATAAACCCATGAGGGGCAATCCAAAGAGGATATCGCAATCAGTTTGTATAGAGTCTAACCCTCTTAGAACCATCGGAATCCTTTCCAAGGAAGCTATAAGGAACCATGTCTGTACGGCCCTTAAGAACGATTGTGCTTGCCGATGACAATAGCGATGACTGCGATTTGGTTCGTGAGGCTTGGAGAGAAGCCCCTGTGGGGCAGGAGTTGCTGTGTGTCTCGGATGGAACAGAATTGCTCGCCTATCTTAACCGGGAAGGGCCATTTTCTAATCGTCAAAGGGCACCACGGCCCAGTCTGATCCTGTTGGATTTACATATGCCCAAAATGACCGGCCATGAGGCGTTGGCCATTATCAAAGAAAATCCAACTTTTGCGACGATTCCGATCATTATTCTGACCACTTCCAAGGCTCCCAGAGATATCAATAAGAGTGCGGTGCAGCGTGTGCATGGGTATATTCAAAAGCCCAATACCTTTTCCGGGTACCTTCAATTGTTTGCCAATATCCATACCCATTGGCAGGAGATTATTGATCGCCCATTTTCCAAGGATTCCCATGGAGGGTGGTCAGGTAATCCTGCTTATTGTTAACGGCCTCTCCAATCCATCGAATAAATTTCCCTGATCGTTCGGATTTTGTTCCCTTAGGAAGCGGCATGGCTATTGGCTTACTCTTTTCTAGAATTGGTTGATCATTTTGAGTATAGTGGGAGCAAAATTCTGCCAATGATATAGCGAGACCTGAGGAGAATTCCATGGGGGAAGAACCATTCGATTCGCGAACAACTCAATACCGTCATCAAAATGCCATGCTCCTGGCCCAGGCCGCGCTGTTGGCCTACCAGACTCCTGATGTGATTCAACCGGTCGTGGCTCAATGGGGTTTGGATCAATTTGTATTTGTCGACCGTGGAGAAACGCAGGCATATCTTGCGGGGAATGAAGACATGATTGTCCTCGCATTTAGGGGGACGGAACCGGATAATTTAAAAGATTGGATGACCGACGCCAAAATAAAACGTGTGAAGGGGCCTTATGGCAGAGTCCATAGGGGGTTCCTGAAAGGACTGCGGACGGTCCTGCCGGAGATTCGGGCCGTGCTTGAGGAGTGGCAAGTTCATGCGCAATCTTTATGGCTGACCGGTCATAGTTTGGGAGCCGCTCTGGCCACCCTGGCTGTGGCCACCTTTGGAGAAGAAGCCAAACCTGTGCATGGGTTATATACATTTGGACAGCCGCGGGTGGGTGGAAAATCGTTTGCGAGAAATTTTGACCTGGAGTTTCAATCTCGGACATTTCGTTTTGTGAATAATAACGATGTGGTCACCAGGGTCCCTCCACGAGAACTGGGTTATCGCCACGTGGGGAATGTATTGGTGTTTGACACATTCGGTAAACTTCAAACGGATTTGCATTTTTGGAATCATTTCCTCGATCGGGTGAAGGGGCGCATTGAAGATTTGGGAAAGCCGGGCACGGATGGCGTCAAGGATCATCATATGGCCAACTATCTCAAGCAACTAGATCGAAAAGAAAATCGTAAAATTGTGGTTGTGTAATTCCTTGTGGCCAACCTGAAGCCAAGACTCTGCTGTCGGTTATCATTATCTGTCATACGTATTTAAGCCTACCTTTAGTCTACAAGCCGGAAAATTCCGAGTTCTTCCTTAAAGTTCAGTTAAAAAAAGTCCGAAATGTTTTTATAGAGGTCGCGGGGGGAGCGATAGTGTTCTCACTGCCTGATTGGGACAACGGCAGGCAACGCGAATTGGTATGAAACAAAGATGGGAATAACTATGAACACACAAATTGTGATGACTGGGGCTGTTGTGGTGTTAGGAACGGTAGTGGCGACGACGGGTTTGGCTTTCAGTCAGCCGGAATATTTGCATTTCATGCGACATCGGGACTCCAATGGGAATCTCATGATCGCGCCGGCTCAGCCGCATCCCACTCATTCGGAGATTCAAGAACCTGCGGTGACGCCAGCAGCTTTACCGACTGTGCCCCAGGAATCTCCCGATACGGTGGCGACTGCCCCGAAGGCCCCGGCAGGGCAAGAATCCGTGTCTACTTCAGCGGCTTTACCGGAGGTATCCCAGGAATCTTCCGATGCGGTGGCGACTGCCCCGAAGGCCCCGGCAGGGCAAGAATCCGTGTCTACTTCAGCGGCTTTACCGGAGGTATCCCAGGAATCTCCCGATGCGGTGGCGACTGCCCCGATGACTTCAGAAGCGCAGAACCCTTCCTCAGTGGTTCAAAAAACCGCTATGCCATCTCAGCCAAAATTGTTTGAACAACTTCGAGCAGATTGGGGTATGAGTGCATTGGATGTCAAAGCCAACCAAACGATGGCTCCCTCTTGGGAGTTACGTACTCCTCTGTTGGGAGAATTTGAGCAACGGATAGCGTATCGGACTCACATTGAAGGCATCGATACCTCGCTGTCCTATACGTTTTATCAAGATCAATTGGCCCAGGCGAAATACGTGTTTGAACCTCAACACGACGATTCCTCGAATTTCATCCATGACTTTCACACCGTTCAGGATTGGATCAGTCAGTCCTATGGAGCTCCAACCTCGATGGAGGAAATTTGGTTGGATAACCTATATCGATATGATAAGAGTCTCTGGGGCCAAGCTCTCATGCGGGGCCATCTGGTCATGGTTTCGGAATGGAAAACTGTCGATTCCCGTATAGCCTTGGTCCTAAACGGAGGCGATGACTTGGTGGGATTAGTGGCTGACTTTTCCAGCAATCATATCAAATTGCCTGATCCTCTTGTTGAGGAAACATCTCCTGCAGACACGATAGTTCCAGAAATCACGGAAGCTCAACCCAAGCCCGAAGTGAGTCTATAAGAATTCTATAAAAAAGCTTCTGAGTAGCTTAAAGTCAGGTGGGGGGAAAAGTTCTCTCCACCTGACAGTTTCCCTCCCTCCCTGGTCACTCCCCTTAAGGCATCATCAAAAATGTCCTGTTTTTTAGGACCGATTTCTTCTCTCTAAGATAGGGATAATGGTTCAAGCGTTTTCCTGGAAAACCCTTCAGGTGGGAGGACAAGATAATGTCCGTTGCTCGAAAAGAGAAACTATAGGATCTTCTCGACTACTACCAATAGGGATAATATCCGAAAAATCCGCCTCTGGAGCCGTAAAAGGGATAGGGGTAGGGATAAAAGGGTGGATATCCATAGTAGGGAGGGTAGTGATACGAATTCAGGGAAACCTGAGGCCATACTTTTATATGTTTGATGTTGATGGTGGGGTAATCATAGGTGGTTTCGTCTAAACTTTGGTTCAGTGAGCCAGAAATCTCTCCGACCACCGTGACCTTTGTCCCGGAAGGAACGGTTGCCGGATCCAGGAAATCCTGTTGGGTGGCGATGAATCGACCCTGAGATTGGGTTAACTCTGCAGTGGGTTCCTGCTGGTCGATGAGAGGGAGTTGCAAGATCGTCAGTTGGGTAGAGTCTTTCAACCGCCTGGCCTCTAGAACCTGTCCTCCCAGCATCACCAGCTTTCCTTTGTGCGAATCAGGCGATTCCTTAATTTGTAGAAAGTTCAAACTCAGGTCTACGCGGCTTGCAAGATTGCCCGGGAGTGTCGTCACATAGGGAGTGGAGCACCCGGCTATCAGAATTCCAAAAGAGAACATGGCCCCAATCCACCGGGGGGTGCCACAAGCCATCTTTTGCTTACTGATGATCAATCCCGGCATTGTTGGTTTTCCTGTAACAGGATGGTTGCCTAGGGCTTCTTTGGGGTGACAAATTTCACTTCGGATGCAACCCAATCTCGGTTTTCCTGAACACCGTTTTTAGTGACTTCAGCTGCCAGGCGATCTCCAATTTGGGGACGTGCGGTGTCTGAATGAATGCCGTTGTGCTGAAAGGTGGTATCGGGTGTAAAGGCAATGGACGTCGTCTCACCTTTGGGCGTCTGTACCACGACATGGTCCTCCCCGACGGTGGTGACGGTTCCGATCACGTGTGAAGCATTTCCGTGAGACCAGACAGCGGGAACGGAAGTCATAATAGTTAACAACGCAACGGTAAGAATCTGCTTGATCATAATCAACTCCTTGCTCAGATATTAATGACGGTGTTCATGGACGGGAGGGGGAGTGGCATCTTCTCCGGATAAGAAACGGTCAAGGGCATCCTGTTCTTCCCGTTCCTCTTGAGTCATCGGATTGAATTGCTTCATTTGTGCGATTTCTTCAGGGGTAATATTCGGAAGATGTCGGATAAACAGCACAAGTTTCCAGCTATCTTTATCTTGATTGGGGTCTCCTTTTCCCCAAGCCGGCATTCCAGTAAATCGAATGCCATGGTGAATGATATAAAAGAGTTCTCCATCAGCCATCGATTGAATAGCCGGATCGCGAAGATCAGGCACGGGAGGGTAAAAGTTCGGTCCCATGGGCGTTTTCCCGCTTCCATCATTGGCATGGCAAGTCGCGCAGTGGTCGGCAAAGTGATGCAGGCCTTCGGCCAATATTTCAGGAGAAGAACGGATGGGATTGGACATCTTGAGAAAATGGCCGGGGGTGGCCAGATGGCGGATGTACCGGGCGATTTTCACCTCCCATTCAGGGGGCGTGGCCTTTGCACTGAAAACGCCGGGCAAAAACCACAAGGCACCAAGAATTCCCCCAAGGATCAGGAGAAGGAAAATGAAGAATAGGACCTTTATTCGTTTAAACATCGTTCACGTTACATCGGTTCGTTATCTTAGTGTACCTTGTGAATGAATTTGATCACAAGTCTGGATAGGTCAGACAAGGGCTTGAGGGGCACACGAGCAGGAGGAAAAATCTGTGTAGGGCTTATTTTCAATCATTGGACCATTCTGAAATGTCCAGAGTCTAAGGTATGATGCAGCCATGAGCATACCCAACCTTGGAGATTCCCTCAAAAACCCTTCCTGTTATCCTCATCCTGTTCATAACCTTCGTGTGGTGGAGACACATATTTCGTGGGTGGTCTTGACCGGAGAGTTTGCCTATAAAATCAAAAAGCCGGTGAAATTTTCATTTTTGGATTTCTCCACCTTAGAAAAGCGCCGATTGTTCTGTGAAGAGGAGGTTCGTCTCAATCGACGATTGGCGCCTACCGTGTATCTTGGGGTCGTTCCCCTCAGCGGATCGCCATCCGCCCCCCAGGTTGGAGGCCCTGGAAGGGTTTTTGAGTATGCCGTGCACATGCGGCAATTTGACTCTTCCCAAGAATTCCCTGCATTACTGAAGAGAGGAGAGATTGATGTCCGCCTTCTGAGTGATCTTGCCGAGACATTAGCGAGATTCCATGGGGACATTGCCGTGGCTGGACTTGAGACCTCCTATGGGAGCCCGGATTTGATATGGAAGCCGGTGGCGGAATGTTTGGGCGAAATTTCTCGGGAATGGCTTCCGGCATCTTTAGCGGATGGCTATGAGAATCTTCGCAGATGGTGCCATCGGGAGTGGATGAGATTGCATCCGCAATTCCTCAAGCGAAAAGAGGAGGGCTACATACGCGAATGCCATGGGGATCTTCATATGAGCAATATAGCCGTAGCCCAAGGAGAGGTATGTATTTTTGACGCCTTGGAGTTTGAACCTCGATTGCGGTGGATTGATGTGATCAGCGAAGTGGCCTTCTTGGTTATGGATTTTGAAGTGCGCGGTCGATCCGATCTTGCTTATGACTTTGTAAATCGATATCTGGAGAAGACCGGCGATTATGAAAGCATGAATATATTTCGGTTTTATGAAGTCTATCGGGCATTGGTCCGGGCGAAAGTTGCCGGCATACGTCTGAGTCAAATTTCAAGCACCCATTCGGATTGGGCCGCGTATTTTGACGAATGGGTCGGCTATCTCAAATTGGCCATACGGGTGAGTCAGGAACGAAATGCGGCAATTATCCTGACTCACGGAGTGTCGGGGACAGGGAAAACGACCGTATCCTCCAGGATTCTCCAGGCCTTATATGCCATTCGAATCCGTTCGGATGTTGAACGGAAGCGAATGATCACAAGTCTGCCAGGCACTCGCAAGATCTCGGATTCGTACAGCCCTGCGATGACTCAGGCCACGTATGAACGATTAGCGATTCTCACCGAAAGTTTGGTGTCGGCAGGATTCCACGTCATCGTGGATGCCACTTTTCTCAGGCAGGCCGACCGGCAGATGTTTGCTAAAATGGCATCCGGAAGGCAAATTCCATTTTACATAGTGGATGTGACGGCTCCTGAATCGGTCCGGTCACGACGGATTGAACAGCGAAGGCAAGCAGGAAGAGATGCTTCGGAAGCGACGATTTCGGTGATGCATCAACAGGTCAAACAGGATGAACCCTTTGGGAACGATGAGCGGCCTGTGGTTATTTTCATTGACTCGACGAGTGAGGACTCCCTTCGATCTGCGATTCAGCAGGTAACCCAACTTCTCAAAGGCAGGATGTCTTAACCGGGGTCAAGGCTTGGGTGACAGCTGCTCCAGCAGGCGTTGAATCCGCGGATCGGTTCCCCCTAATTCGATATATCTTCGATAGTGCTGTGCCGCCCGGTCCAATTCGATTTCATGGAACTCAAAAAAGTTTCCGAGGTTATAGTGGAGTTCCGGGGAAGACTCGTTGATGCTTAGGGCTTGAAGATAAGCGGCTTTGGCCTTGGCTGTATTGTTTGCGGCGGTCAGGAGCACACCCAAATTCATGAACGCATCAAAGTCATGGGGGTTGATACGGGTTACGGCCTGGAAATGTTCAATGGCTTTGGCCGACTGGCCTTCCTGTTGGTAAAGAAATCCAAGGTTGTGGTGCGCTTCGTCGTTTTCCGGATTCAGACTCACGGCCGTTTCATAGGCTTCTACCGCCTTGTTGGTCTGGTTTCGGGTCTCTTCCAAACGCCCGAGCAGAAACCACCCTTCCGCATGTTGAGGATGGGCAGACACCAAATGGGAAATGGGTGAGTGGGCTTTTCCAAATTCTCCATCTTTAAATTGCAAATATCCCAAGGCATAGAGCGCTTCAGGGTTATCGGGTTGTGTGGCGAGGACAGCTTGGTATTGTTCCAGTGCCAGTGTGATTTTTTCCTGTTTTTCCAGGGTCTGCGCCAGGGCGAGATGGGCTTCCCAAAATTTTGGATAGGCTTGGAGTGTATGCTGTAACAGTCGTTGAGCGTCCTCAATATTGCCCTGCTGAAGATGCAAGAGTGCCAGATCGTATTGAGCTTGGACGAAATGAGGGGCGAGTTCAACCGCACGTTGGAGGTGGGGAATGGCTGAGCCGGGATCATGGGTCAATTCAAACTGGACAAGTCCCAATAGATGATGAGCCTCAGGATGCAAAGGGAAAACCTGGATGTCTTGCTCTAAAAGGTTCTTGGCCTTGGTGAAATCTTTGGAGTGTGTGGCCACAAGAGCCTGTTGGTAGAGCTCAGCCGCTTCGTGACTGTCTCCCACGGTTGGAAGGAGGAACGCCCAGCCGAGCATTGCGCCTACAACACTGGGTTTCAATAATGACACGAGAGAACGTGTGAGTATCCTTTTTATAGTCATGGGGAAAAATCCTTATCCAAGTTGCTCTGTAATGCGTTTAAAATACCTTGTCACGGCCTACCTCGGTCAAGTGAAATCTGGTATTCACGATTGCTGGGGATAGTGAAAGTCCGGACATCCCGATCGCGTGAGGAACAGAAAAGCCCTGCCTTCAGAAACAAGGCAGGGCTTTTCTGGTATATGCGGCGTTTTTGGCTGGTGTACTAGCGCAAAATCAACAGTTGTCCACCCAAGCCTTTTGGGTCGGAAGGGTTGGTGTATTGTAACAAGTTATTGGCCGTCACATAGGTGAGATCGCTGATGGGTATGCCGATATATTTTGTTTCACCGGGCTTCAGGACCAAGGTGGTATTGAGTGAAGTCGGGCCGGCCATAGCCGAATCGGCTGATAAATGAAATGTATAGTCTGAGGCAAGTTTATTGGTCACTTGCAGCAAAACCGGGCGTCCGCTCCGACCGCCTGTTCCTTCACGACCCAGGGATAAGATGGATGTGGGAGGATACCAGGAGTTTTTTCCGCCGATTTCCATGGCTGTTAAGGCAATGTCGACGTCCAATGCTTTAAATGGTTGACCGATCACGGAGCCGGTTTCCAAATCACCAATTTCCACACCGCCGGATTGCAGTGCGAAGGCGGGGGAGCAGAGTATGACCAATAGAAGTACCAGAAAACATGCACGGATCAATGATGTACCCATTATGACCCTCCTTTTGGAACACAGAGATTGTAAGTTGAATGAACAATAAGGACTATCATCAAACCGATGAGTATGTTGATCTTTCGGTTTTTCGGGAATTCCGGGAAGATCGGGGTGGGGAGGTAGGCGATACCAAGCTCCACCCCGACCATCCTCCACAGAAGAAGTGGTATCCCTTTGGGGAGGTCAGGGTTCCCCATCAAAATCCACCTCCAGCCTTTACGAACAGGTAATGAGATTGGTCATAGCAAGATCAAGTCCTGATGTTTTGCGTTCATAGGGATTTCTTGAGGGCTATTCCAATCAGGAGCGGATTATAGAAAGGAGCGGGGAGGTCGTCTACCGAATGGTGCCTATCAATGCACCAGTTGCAACAGTTTTAAATGGGTTTTTCACCATGGTAGAGCAAATATCTTGAGGGGCTCAGAGATAAAGGGAATGAATAAGCCCTATGGATTTTCCTCAGCAGTGGGTTGTCTCCGGATTTGAGATCATTCACAATGATGCCAATTTCTCGGATGATCAATTTTTCAAAAAAGGAGATGAATCATGGCAAGGATCATCCAACCATAAAGAGAATGTGTGGGACGTTAGGGGTTGTCGAAATGTTGATGATGCCGGCTGTCGGTTTTACGGAAGCCGATACGCATCTTCATGAGGCGATAGGCTATGCCGGAGAAGCCAAAGCCCATGGAGAAATGGGTCATGCCGGCGAGGCCGTCAAGCATGCTGAAGAAGCGAAGTCACATGCTAAGAACGCCATGAAGGAAGGCGAAAATGTCCATGTCGGTGAAGGTGTTAGTCACCTGCAAGAAGCTGTTGATCATGGCAAGCAAGGACATGGGGGAATTGCTGGCGAACATAGTAGCGAAGCCATCGAACATTTGAAGCAGGGCCATTAATTTCTTCTCCCTAAAGTCAAAGCCACCACAGAAAAGGCGAGGCGCGGAAGGCACCCCGCCTTCTCTGTGGTGGGAACTAAAATAATCCCAAAGTGACTCCTCCATAAAATGCCCGCCCATAGCCCGCAAAAAACAATTGTTTGCTGGCGTCGGGGGTGGCATCTGACACAACCTGGCCGGAGGCCGCATAGGTTGTATTCGCAATGTTGTCCACCTCGAAATACAATTTGGCAAAACGCACCCAATCATTATTCAAAATAAAGGTCTTATGGAGATTAAGGTTAACGAACCAGTAGGATGGAATGCCGATCGTATTGCCATTATTTAAAAAGTAACTATTGGAATAATTGCTTTCGATCCAGGCTCCCCATCCGGTCGGAGCATGATCATAGGCGATCTTCATGTTGAGAATGTCTCTCGGAACATTCGGGACTTTTTTCCCATCCTGGGTGACCGTGGTGGCCACCCCTCCCACCAAATACCGATCTTGAAAGTTAATATAGCGAGCATCGATGTGGGTATAGTTGCCGGACAAACGCCAGCCAGGTAGGGGACGCCAATCCGCAAAAATTTCCACACCACGATATTCCGAAGAATCGGCATTCACGGAAGCCGTGGTACTCTGATCGAACACGTTTTGCGTGATAATTTCATCTCTGTAGAATACCCAAAACCCTGCCAATTGCACGTTCAAGGTTTCATGAAGCCGTGATTCCGTTCCGATTTCCACATTGACATTCCGCTGAGGGTTCAGTTCAAAGTTGCTCCCTGGTAATCCGGTAAGTGGATCTCGAGTGAGATTCCCGAATGTCGGAATGCCATACCCGGTGGAGCCCCGAACCCAATGACGGAAACCATCAGCCGGCCTCCAGGTCAGGGACATCTCCGGAGCCCAATTATAAAATGTTCGGGTGGCTTGCGCTCTTGAGGCCACGGCTCCGGCATTATCGTAGTTGATCGTTTGGATACTCAGGTTGGACTGTTCGAACCCCAGTCCTGCGGCGATTGTCCAATTCGGTAGGAATGTCAATTCCTCCCGAACCCGGCCGCCGATGTTGCGAATCGTGCCGCGGTTGTTGGCAGCCAGTGTGCCACGGGTCCCCTCGCCATCCGCCAGATTTTGAAAGCTATTGCCTTCCTGCTCCATATTGTTTATGAAAAATCCCAGATAACTTTGTAGGGGCATGCCGAAAATCCGTCCATGGTGTCGAAGGTCGGTATAATGCTTGATATTGGTATTAATATTGTCGGTGATTTGAAAAAAGTATTGGTTAATGTCCTTGACGTCATAATCGGCTTCCATCGTCAAGACGGTATTGGGAGTGAACTCCACCTCATACATGGCACCCAAAATGGTTCGACGATCAACCCGCTGTTGGTTTCGTGCAAGAGTCAATGAGCCGGCCTGACGGGGGTCGGCTTCAAATTGCGTTTTGGTCAGGCGAGTCGGGACCCTGGTGTCCAACCAGTTGGTGATGGCTTTGAAGTAGACACTGTGTTTGTCATTAATGTTATGACGAAAATTGAAATTCAGGGTTTGTGTATTGTAGTCGCTGTGATCAATATACCCTTCTTCTTCTGCCACATTACTCATGAACAAGGAGATATCCAGGTTATTGAATTCCTGCCCGATGGCTACGGCTTCTTTGTGATAGCCAAACGATCCGCCTGAAAAGAATGTTTCCACCCCCTTGATGTCGCTGCCACGCCGAGTTTTGAAATGAGCCATACCGCCGAGTGCATAATTGTCATAGAGCGAAGAGGCCGCGCCCCGAATTACTTCCACGGATCTCATGAACCACGGATCGTGCATATCGAGGCGGGACAACCCGTCTGATTGCGTTTGGATGAACCCGTCTTCGTAGATCTTGAGATCCCGGATGGCGAAAGAGGTTTTGACGCCTGAGCCACGAATGGAAATACTGAAATCCCTCGGACCATTGGCCTGACGGAGGACGACCCCCGGTAAAGACTCCATGGCTTCCTTCATGTTTCGCGTCGGCTGTAATTCAGTTTCCGATTGAGGCGTGGCGGAAAAGGATATCCCCTCGGGTCGTTTCAGGATTCGGGTACTCACAATACTGATTTCATCCAGTGTGACCGTTTCTTCATCCTGTAGCCGGGTTTGGACCTGCTGCCGTTCCTCAGTTTCCTGTGTGGCAGGGGTTTGGCGCAATTCAGAAAGTTTGGCTCTGACCTCTTGTAATCGTTTATTGAGGCGATCAAGCTCCTGTTCCAAATCCTGTTGTTGCTGAATCAGTCCTTCCTGAGAGGCAGACACGATGGGCTCTGAAGCCGCAAGCACGGGTAAGGGAGCAGTTGAAAATAGGAAGAGCAGGCATAGCCTCACTGTGGCATACACGAGCCAATTCATGGAGTGTACAAGAGACAACTTTTTCACAATACAGACTCCTTCATTAAGAAAAAGGAAATAAATAGATTCTGGCCAGTCAGGTTGGCGACAGACCGACCTTCAGAACCTCAGAGAAGACTTGTCCGCGTGATGTCGGTCGAACAAGCGAAGACTGACGAGTCAGACTAGTCGGAAATCGTTCTGTCTTTGGCGGAGCATGTTCAGGTCAGAGAGCGACCAGGAGAAACGCTTTGCCGGGAGGGGCTCGTGAAGAGCCCGAGGAACGAAAAGAGGCGGTATTAAGAAAGGCGAACAGAATGGGAAGGAACCCAAGGGCATGTCCGGGAGAATGCCACAGGGGGGAGGTGGTTGATGTTGTCGTAGACAGGGCCCCGATCTGACAAGCCCAGTCGCAGAGAAGGGTATGGACAGGTGGTAATTGAGGAGGGGATGGCTCGGATGCATGGTGGGATGGTCCGTGTACAGCTTGGCACACGGAGGCGGTCAAAGAAGTTGCGAGTAGAAGACAGGAAAGAAAGAGAGACCACATCCGCAAACACTGAGGAGGGGACATTAGGCCAAAACCAGAATCACGGGAGAGACGAGAACGAAATAATCAGCTTGAGGTTCCAAATGAACCGGACGGTTGAAAAATCTCATTATTGACGTCCGGCCCAAGCGGTTGAGGGGTTTGGCAGTGCCAATGCTTGGATGATCGTGCTCCACCCGGGAAAGGCGACTTGTTCCATCCAAACGATAACGGCTTGATTCTGGTTGTTTATGGCCACTGCCGGACTTTTAGATTTTTTTTCATTTAATTTCTTCGGAGCACTGAACGTATGCCCACGATCAAGTGATGAACTGAAGACCACTTCGCGTCGGACCGGCGATTGTTCTTCCCACGTGACCAAGAGATGGCCTTCCTGGTTGACGGCCAGTTGAGGATGATCGGGGAAAGTGCCCTTGGACATATTCAGTTGGCGACGAGGGGTGAAAGATTTTCCCTGATCGTCTGAATAGGCAAAATACACTCCCGGTGTATCGTCGGGGCCTTCGGTGTACCAGGCGACATAGAGCCGGCCTTGCTGATCGACTCCCATCGTGGCCGGACGATGAGGGCAGCCATCATAGACCCATTGGTCATGTCCCACAATCACAGCGGGCGAAAATGTTCGTCCATCATCAATGGACCGGGCGACGACTGTTTCCCTGATACTTCCCTGAAAAATTTTTCGCCATGTCAGAAATACGGTGCCATCCTGAGTGGTGGTGGCAAAAGTTCGACAACACACACAGCTTGGTTCATCGACCTTCAGGCTGGGTGAAAGAGTGGCACCCTGGTCACGAGAAACACTGGAGTAGGTGGCCGGATCCTTCTTCCCTTCCCGGTTGTCCAGCCAGGCCACATGGACGGATCCGTTCGGGCTGACGGTCACATGATCAAAGGAATGGCCGGTTACGGCCTCGTCGTCATTGACTCGCGACGGAGGAAGAAAGGTTTTTCCCCCATCAAGTGATCGACTCAGAAGGAGAAGGCTGGTGAAAAGTTTTCCATTGGCCTTGGGATGAGGGGTCGTCCAGGTGATATACACATCGTTCTTGGGGCCTAGTGCCAAAGCGGGAGGTTCATGAAGTGTGGCGACGGGTGTGGCGGGAGGACTAACTCTCATTGGCTCGGGATAGTTTTCCTCACCAGGGGGTACTTGGAGATAAAACACTCCCCGGTCCTCCTGTTTTTCTCCGCCCCAGGTAAGGTGCAGGGTTCCGTCTGGTGCCAGTTGAGCTGAGGGACCGGTGGTGTGCATTCCTTTATGGTCAATGGTGTATTTGGGGCCAAAGGTCATCCTTTGATCGGGGGCTTGTTCGGCCCTGGCTAGAGAGCCCAGGTTCCACAGGCAATAGGTCACTGCCAGCAGGGAGATGAAAAGTAAGCGGGTTGTTTTCAGGTTTGACTCCATGACTATTTATGCTCCATCTAGAATCAAGAAAAATATCGGGTTGTTGAAATATGTGCGGTCCATAATTTTTAGCAGATGGAAGAAGGCTTACGCTACTCATTGGCCTTTAGCGCCTGATTTATGCCACGGATGCCTATCCATGCTACAAAAATGCTTTTTCTATATTAAGCTGCAGGCGAATGCATGTCGGGGACAGATGGTAATTAAATCATCATTGGGACGAATCCTCTAATCTGTGCCAAGATTGAATCAGTCAATAGCCAATGGAATGGGAGAGGTTCCTGTCAAAGGGCAGGGTGAAGGCCAAGGAGGTTGCAATTCCAAATGCCTTCACCCTGAGATGGAGCGGAATGGGTCAGGGATGAGTCACGCCGCCCCCATAAAGCTGGAAGAGTGCAATGATCTTTCAGCCTCAAGAGAAGATATATCCGATCCGGATAGGAATGAGCTACGGATTCCTGCCTAT
The DNA here is from genome assembly GCA_050248735.1 of Nitrospirales bacterium. Lineage (GTDB taxonomy): Bacteria > Nitrospirota > Nitrospiria > Nitrospirales > UBA8639 > JACKFE01. Next base: position 504,095 of record JBFWRU010000001.1, read on the forward strand.
CGGTGCAACAGTCGGGAACATTCCTAGAAAAATATTTTCAAGCATCCTGGATGCCATATTCGTAGCATGTTCGGGAGAGTGGCTTTCAACCTCCTTCCTGTATGAGCTTTTGTTGGGCCAAGGAAGTTTTGCTTTCGACCTTCCGTTGAAGGGTATCGTCCTTCTGTTATTCGAAAAATCATAGAATAGAAAGAATTTGGTGCATGGGTTGGTCAACGAAGGCATGGTTCGGTAGCGAGTTTTTCGGTCACAGGATATCTTCCCCTCGGTTGTTAGAGAATTTCCTTATCCATGTTCACATTCGAAGAGGAGGAATGTCCTATGCGGTGTACGGCGGTTTTTACATGCTATGGTGTAGGTTCAGGATTGTGCGTTGCGATGGCCTTCGGTCTGTTGGTGCAATCGGTGGCAATGGCCAATCCTCATGAACCGAGAGAAGTCGGGCCATATACCTTGGCCGTCGGGTTTAGGATCGAACCGGCTTTTGAAGATGTGCCCAATGCCCTTGATTTTCTCGTGACTCGAACATTCGATGGGAAACCCATTAGCGTGAATAATGGAGACGTGGTGAATGTGGAAGCCGAGGTCCAGTTTCGAAAGGAAGAACGTGTTGACTCCAGAATCATTCAAGTAGATCAACTGGCCAAACCGGAACAGGCCTTCGGAGCCGACAATCGTTACAATGCCTGGTTCAAACCGACGATTGACGGGGCTTATGGTTTCAGAGTCAGGGGGGAAATCAATGATCGCAGCGATCCTCAAGCGGGGCCGCTATTTTTTGATGAAGTGTGGGTGTGCGGGGCGGGAACGCAAAATCCCCAAGGCCGGAGTTTTGGTTGTGTGAATGATCCTCAGACCTTTCCGAAGGGCCTTTTCGATCGACGAGGGAAAGACCAACATGGGTATCAGGACGATGACAGGAACGTTTTTTTTAAGGAGGGTGGATTCGGCGGTCATGGATTTCGCGATCAGGATTAGAAGCATCAGGTGAACAGAACCTTTGCTCCGGTAGAGGGGGAGAACTCGTGCATGCGTGTTCTCCCCCATATTGGTTCTGCCTGCGGCATTGATTAGGAGTAGTAATTCTTCCTTCCTCACTTTTATTCTTTCCTGAATGTTCCTAGTAGCCCATTCTAATCGAAGGCTTTTATGAAAATGACCGGAAAACTCCGGCCACCGACCTTGGCAGTGAGGGGATGCCGGAATAAGCCGCAGTCAGAAAGAACGAAGGGGAAAAACGATGATGGTTGCGAAGGAATTTGGTCTGGATGTCTAATCCTGCCAGTTGAACCCGGAAGCCCGGGCTAGGTCTTTGGGAGTCTGAAGACCGGTTAACCGGCGTTCCCCGATGATCCACGTAGGGTAGCTTTTAATGTCAGCCTTGACGCAGGGAGCGGTGAGAGCGCTTCCGCGTCCACCGGAACTACATTCCACGTAGGGGAGCCGTTTGGCCGATGAAAGAAATTCGGCTTTCTGTTCCTGGCAGCGGGGGCACCAGTAGGCACCGTAAAACTTGGCTCCAGTTTGATCCAGGTGAATGGACAGGGCTTGCAGTTGCGGGTCCTCGGGGCCCGCGGCCGCGTCAAACCAGCCGCTGTAATGCATGTGCAATCCGCCCACGATCAGCAGCCCGATCACGACCGCCTCTTTCAGGGATTTCGTCCAATCGGGAGGCCGTCGAGCGAGAGCCAGACCAAGGATTGTCGTGATGATGGCAAAAGAGGTGAGGCAGTAGGGACAGGTGGCTTCGATCTCCAGGACCGAGACTACGGTCAAGTAGGCGCTGACTGCGAATCCGCTCATTGCCACGTAAATCAATACCGATCCCCTACCGGATTTGCCACGGCCGGACCAGGCGAGCCCCGCGATCACCACATAGGTCATGAAGCCCCACAGGGCCATTGGCATGCCAAGGAGGGTGGCCCAGCGGCTACTCTGGACGATGTCACACCCCGAACCCTCGCTGCAAAATGCCGGGTGAACTTCAAATGAGGCGGTATAGGTCAAGTAGGCGGTTAAAATCAGGCCGGCGCCAGTCAGGATGATAATGAGAAGGTCGAGAAGTGACGGCCCTTTCGCTACCTTGGACCCGGAGGCTTTCGAAAAACTCTGGCCGGTTCCCTGATTAACGGATTTGTTGAGTTTACTTTCTTTGGCCATATCTGCTCCCTTGTTCAATCATTTTAAAACTTCCAGAGTTCTTTAGCGCAGTCCTCGCATTAGCCAAGCAGAAGAAGGTGTGGCAACGTGATGGCATCTTTTTTTGACCGACCTCAGACATTGTCCTAACGATTACCGGCAATCTTATATGTAAATACTCTAAAATCAGTTTAAGAACGATGATCTTGAATTTTTTTGACGGGGACCAGTAATTCGTGAAGGACCTCCTTTATTTCGATTTGGGTGACGGGCAGGAGTTCCAATTGAGGATTCAGGTCCACAGGGTTGATTGCTATTGAGGTATAATCCAGCTCCCCTTGAGCGACATATTGTTTGACCTCTTGGAATAAACCCTCAGGTGTCAGGCCGCAGGCGGCCATCAATGCCTCAAGGGGAGAAACCTCGTCATTGACAAGGAAGATGTATCGACCAAGCTTGTCAAAGTTTCCCTCTTTTCCAAAGAAAAAATAATGCATCATGGCCCAAGACTGAGCATGGGCCATGATGCCTACCTGGTCTTGCAGGAAATCTACCTGGTCTAAGAGGAGTTGTTCCATTGAAATCCATTCCGGTTGAGTGAGCAGCCACAGCCACTTGTCACCTGTAGGAATTCCGAATTTCACGGTGCCATCATGATAGTCAAAGGTTTCGAAAATTCCGGCTAATCCTTCATCGTACCATTGTGGGAAGCGGGCGGGATGCTTTGAGAGCAGATAATGGATAAATTCATGATAGATGATGGAAGAGGCGGAACCGTCCCATACTGCTGCATTCATGGCAATGAAATTGTGCCCTTGAATAAAATACCCTCCCACTTTTTCCATGGGTTGAAACGCAGTAAACGAACGCCAGTCATTGAATACATATACGCGAAGAGGATGTGGTTCTTCAAACGGGGGAATGGTGGTAATCTGCAGGGCGAGGGTGCGGAAATTTTCCAGGGTTTTGGCTATATCAATAGCGAGGGTTTCATCGGTATTGCTGTAAAAGATGAAATTTGCGGTTCGAATTTTCTTCCATTCTTCGAGATTGGCAAATGGATGATTGGCGCAGCCTCCCAACCATACTAGCCAAACGGTCCAGCAGATGTGTCGAAGAAAGGCTCGGTCCAACTATCTACCCAGAATTTTCAGAAAATGCCGTTCAATGCGGAGTCTCCACACCAAATCTGCAATGGCAAGAATTGCAGATAAATTTCTCCTCATTGCTCCGATTTCTATAGCACAGCCTGACCAATCGGAGCCACTGTTAAAGAGGAGCTTAAGCAATTGGTGAATGGATTATTACCTTTCTATTTACGAGAAAACCACCGGTACGGGTGGGGTTACGAAGTAGGTTGAGTGTTTAGGAATGGAGGAAGAGCGCACGACAAAGCGGAAAGGGCTGTTTAAAAGGGTAGGGTGAGGGCCTAGGAGGATGTCAGTCAATCCCACCCTCACCCTACCTATCCAAGGTTGGAGGCCGGTCCGTCCTTGGAGGTTCTATGCCGAGTAGTTTCGCCTGTGATGGAAACGGCTGAACGGAAATGTTTTATGGGCACCATGCGCTCGTTTTTCAAAATTTTTATCATACCGATGGACGTAATCCTTGCTGTCCCTCAGGGGTCGATGACAGGCACGGCAGGTGGTGTCGTCGATATTCAAATTGTTTGCTCTTGTTCTTGAGTGCTGGATAAATGCAATGCCGTGTTCAGATTGTCCGGAGCATGCCTGCCTCATCCCGCTCCCTTTTGCCTGACGAATACCTTGGCTAAATCCGCCTTCACCAAATTCCCGTCTGTTCCTTTTTCTAAAGCCCTTTCGGCATGGAACTGGATTGTGCAGATGGAGCCATCGATACCGATGAACATTCCATAATGGCCAACACCGGAAACCACTCACGTGCTCTGCGCATACGTGAATGCCTCCTGTTGATAGTAAAATATCGCTTGATAGCGAGCCGGAAACTCTCCGGGAGAGTCCTCAACGAGTAAATAACCCTCTGCCGAATATTTCTGATTAATGCTACAGGCAACGATTCCGCGAACAGATTGATCCTGAAATTTCCTCATGTCAGGTGTAGGTCTGCACTACGGAACAAAAAAGTTCAGTGGATTCATGGCTTGGTAACTGACATTGGAACGATGCCCGCCGTTTGGATCAACGAACCCTCCATCAAGCCCTGGGTCGGGAATGTTTGCCGAAGAGAGGAATGTCGGGTTGTTGTTATAGGCCCGAACCCGTTGAGCGAATGTCTGTCTGCCCGCTTCAATCCGATCGATTTCATCGTCCGTGCCATAAGTTGTGAATGGAGGATAGGCACGGCAGGTATCGATGGCGGCCAAGAATACCTGATGGAGCCTGAGAAATGTGGCCAAGGCTCGTTCTGCCAGGGGACGTTCAGACATCTCCAGAGTCTCAAGGAATGCCGTTCGTGCCATGCCTTTAGGATGTTCGTGAGTGAAGACGACCGCCTGATTCTTATCAAATGCGATCGCGCCCTGTTCCAGGATTCCGTCGGTCAAATCCCGTAGGGAAATGAAATGAATGTAATCCTTCGTTCTGGCTTCATGGGTATCTGCAGGACGGTATTGACCATCCACCCGATCAATGACCAAATCTCGATGGTTCATCACATGAATACGGATTGGCCTGTCGGATCCTGTAGATTTGCATAAATGAGGGGAAAACGGCCGCTCATCAAGATAGAGGGGAAAGGGTTCGGTAGCGAAGGCAAGGGAGGTGTGAGCACCGATGAGGAGCAGAAATCCTATTTTGACGAGGAATATCCATGCTTGGGTCGGATGAGGTGTGATACGTGGTTTTGTAAAGACGGACATGAACGATTTCCTCCTGCCTAGAGGGTGGCGAATGATCTCTCTTTTTGGTGTGAACCTGTGAGATTTCAGGTTCGTCCTTAGGGAAACTCCGACCGGACGGCATCAATCAGGAGAGTCCCAGCCGTATTGCCGGTCGTCCGGCCCTAAAAAAATGGTGTAATTACAACAAGGCAGAAGGAGGTGGAGCCCGGGATGCGGTGTCAAAAAACAGATCAAGGTCCGGGACGGGTGGGTGGGGAAGATGAATGGACCATAGGCGCGAGAATGGGGTGGGTAGGATTGGGGAAAACCCTTGTAAGGCATTCGCGGCCTGGCATGTCCAGCTACACAAGATTTTCCCATGAGATTGCTGGTCGTGGTGCCCGAAGTGGAGATGAGTTACCGGGGAATAGGACAGCCCGGCCGACACGAAGAGAAAGCAACAGGTCAGGATGATGGCTGTCCAATGTTTGATGGATCGAAGATTACTCATACGCGATACGGTCTTCAGATTGACTCGTTGATTTCCAATGGGTCAATTTATCGATAGTCGCTATTGGTGTCTACGCATGAATGCTACCGGATGCCACACATGCAACATGCTTGGTCATCGATAAGAAGTCACAGCCAGATGCCATTGGTCCTTTCGGTTCTGTTCGATCAAGGCATCGATGGATTCCTGGAATATCCGCAAGCTGCCTTTTCCAATTTTGGTCGCTTTGAGGCGGTCCTCTTCAACCCATCGGTAAATGGTCCATCGGCTGACATTTAAACGTTTTGCAGCTTCTCCTACCCGTAACAGTTGTGTATGCATGCGACATTCTCCTTATAATCTGTCGGACATTGTGGCCAACATGAGGGCCTTGTTCCTGGCAGATATCAATCTTTAAGGTTATTTCCTGGACCTTAGATAAAAGGCACGGTTTAGTGCTCGAATGACAGATGATGGCGATGCTGGTTGAAGACATCCGAAAGGGTGTTTCTCAAGCCGTCTGCCGCATCTTCTGTCGCCTGGGAGCGAAAACCAGGAGATAAATTGAGTACACGTTGAGATTAGGCAATGACGGGAGGACCGCGGGAAGTGGGAAGAAGGATGAGAAATCGTCGGTTGTAAGTGTAAATCGTGGAAAAAGCGGAGACCGTCAATAATAGTAAGGCAAAGGTGAGCTGAGAATGCGAAAGTTCGGTGGAAGTCTGGCTGACATGGCAGGCCCAGGAGCAGAGTATCAGGTGATGGGTTTGGTGGTGGGGGTGCTGGTGGTGGAAGTCCACCATCATGGAATTTGAGCCACAGAGCGCCGCAAAAACCAGCAATACGACATAAAGGCCGACCAGCAAAAAGGGAAGACCTTGAAGCCGCGATCGAGTCTGAAGGGATAATCGAACCGGGGACAACATATTCATGTCAAGAATTCGAAGTCGGTTTTGTCGCAATGGACATATTATGAATGCCGCTGATTCGAACTTTGTCCATCACCTGGATCACCAATCCGTGTCGGACCGATTCATCGGCATTGATGATGACGCTGGGATCGGGATCTCGTTGGCGGGTATCCGCCAGGCGGCTTTCCAGCTCGCCCAGGGCAATGGGCTCTTTGTTAAAAAAGATGGTGCCGTCTTTGGTGATAGACAGGGACACCTCTTCCTGGACCTTATCAGTGGAGGATTCCGCCTCCGGCAAGTTCACGGGCATGCCGCGTTGAAGCGTCATAGACAGGGTGGCGATCATGAAAAACACCAGGAGAAAAAACATGGTGTCAATCATGGGAATGATTTCGATCCTGGCCTTTTTCTTGGCTGTCGCTGGCAGTCTCATGACAATTCTAAAGTCGATCCTTTATGCAGCGTTCAGGGAGTCAAGTGACGACATGGATTGAGGCTTGTCGGTCATTGATCGGGGACCTAGGATGTCACACCTAGCATACCAATCAGGTGTGACATCCTCAATGTTCCGGTTCCAACCTCTTAACGATTTGATAAACGAATTAGTTGAACTTCCATTCGGCTCCGGCAAACCCGCTGATTCCCTGGCCGGGATTGAAAAATCTTCCCTGACTGTCATTCACCACCACGGCCCCGGCGTAGGTTTGATCGGTTAGATTTCTTCCTTCGGCAAAGAACGACAGATTTTTGTTGTAATTGTATCCCGCGCGAAGGTTCACGATGAAGTATGCGGGGTTTTTGACGGTATTCGCCGAGTCAACAAAATATCCTGCCATGGACCATTCGAAATTCGGTGCGATCCAAAATCCCACCGGATGGTCATACCGCAGTTCCCCGGTCAGGAAGTGTTCCGGTGCACCAGGGACTCGATTACCGTCTTTGGCTACCGTCGTGATCGGTACGCCCCCTCCTCCACCAGATTTCACATCGTCTGTAAACTTAAACAAGGACCAGGTATAGGCCCCTCTTACCGTTAAAGTATCAGTTGCATTCTTTTGACCTGGAGCCAGCAGGCCATTGGCGATCACGAGGGCGCCGCCGGCTTCGATTCCTGTGTGCCTGGTCCCTTTGGCATTTTGAAAAGTACCCTGATTGTTTATGTTAGAGGCGATGATTTCCTTTTGCATTTCCAAGTCAAACACCGTGAGATCCCAAGAGGCCCGGTTATCTGCGGTGGTGCCTCGTGTTCCCAGTTCAAATTGCCAGGCCCGTTGAGCGTCCAGATTGAGAAAGGCGCTTGTTGGAACCGTTCCATCAGGATTCACCGAGGAGGTCAATTCCAGATTGATGGGGGGTTCGTAGCCACGGCTGACATTTCCATAAATTTGGGAGGTGGGGGTTGTCCGGTAGACGAAACCGGCTTTGGGGGTAATGGCATTGAATTGGCGCAGGTCGGTGCGGCTGCTCGTCAATGCTCCGCCAAAAGGAGTGAAGAGCTGGTTCCGTCCCTGGCGTATGCTGTAATCCCACCGGCCTCCCGCGATCACAATAAAATCGTTTGTGACACTGAATTGGTTTTCCAAATAGGTGCCAAAGCTGGTCGTTTCCAATGTGAGATTCTGAGTTTGCGTTCCGCGATTGCCTAAATTGTTGACAAATCGCCGTTGATTGGTGTCGCCGTATCGTGGCTGATGGCCGATGATAAAGAAATTATCATGACCGAAAATCGAGTTGGAATTGCCATAACGAATTTCCCCGCCCACATTATAGTTGTCCTGGACGATGGTCTGAAAAATCGGATGATCCACATATTGGTAAGAATAATAGGGAATAATTTCTACGTATTGATTGGCAGCAAATTCGTTCCGGTACGCCACGCCGGCTCGTATCAGATTATAGTACCGTCCATATTTACAGGCTTGATTGGGTCCGCAGGCAAAGGGACTTATGCCTCCTAACGTGTTGGCCGCCTGGTTGTTTTTTTCCAACTGGGCCAGGGTCAGGGATCCCGGGATCCGTTCGGCCACTACCCCTCCAAGAATGTAAGCACGGATTTCCTGATGGGTGCCGATCTTAAATCCAAAGTTGGCATTAAGTCGTTGACGGTCCTGCTGGCTGTTGTCTTGGAACCCATCCTGATGATTGCCGGAGACGCTCACGTAGTAATCCGCCGTGACATCCATGGTTCCCAGTTTCATGGGTTTGGTGACGTGGCCACTGGAAACCTGCCCTGAATACAGCCCGAAACTCCCTCCCAATAGGCGCATCTGGAGGGTGGACGCATTGTACCCGGTCCTCGGGACAAAATTAATGGCGCCCCCGATCGTGTTGGCTCCATACCGGAGAGCATTGGCTCCTTTATAGATTTCGATGCGTTCGTAGGCGTTTAATTCGATGGATTCAAAATCGGAAAATCCGTCGGCATCCCCGAAATAGATTCCGTTGATCAGAATGTTAATCCCTCGATGGTGGAAATTATTCCGGAGGGAGGTTCCGCGGATTTGAAATTGTCCTTCGTCGGCTCCGAAGCGGGTTTGGAATCGGACGCCCGGGACGAATTGCAGGACATCGTTTAAATTCAAAGCACGAGATTCCTTGATCTGTTTTTCTTCAATCAACACGCTGCTGGCCGGCCGACGGGCCATTTCTTCCTTCACGATATCGATGTTCTCGATCTTTTTCCCTTCTACGGTCACCATCGGTAAGGTTTCAATGGATTCTTCGGCCAACCCCCATGGTGGCACGATCAACAGAAGGCTTACCACCGCAGCGCAGGTCAACATGATGGGTCGGTTGGAAATGGTAAGAAGTTTTTGGGCACTCATTGGCTATACATGTCCTTTCCAGATCAGACGATTAGACCACAGTTTCGCCGAACAGGGTCTTATTCCTGTCGGGAGAAATGAATGACGGTTGAGTTGGTCAGGCGAAAACGAATGATGCGGGCGGACCGCGAGCGGAGGTTGGAATCAGAGTGGCTTGAGTCGGGATGAGCGTAATGAGAAAAAGGAGTCCGGCAAGCAGGAAGGGGAGGGAAATAAGGGCTCTCTGAGTCGTGTCGGCCGCATTGGCTTTAGAGCTGACTTGGCACGCCCATGAGCAGAGCAGGGAGTGGGAAATTTGGTTTTGAGAATGATGATTGATTGGTGAGTGATGAAGATCATGGGATGACAGGCAAAAGGTTCCCACGCTCATCAGAGTCAGGTATAAAACGATGATGAGGCTGGAAAGCGGTTTAACAGGACCGGACGTCATGATAAATACTTCGTTTTAAGCCATTCGGATTGTTACTCGAGTACCTTGACGCTTCAAGGACAAGCTTCGTGGTCTGCCAGTCTCGATTAGAAGGTCAATGAGGTGTAGGGGCTGTTCCTGTATGTCGATTGTCGCTCCATGCCAGCGGAACTCCTTGTTTGAAACGAAACGTGATGTCCTGAACATGTCGGAAATCCTTTAGCGGATTATGTGCCAAAACCAGAAAGCTCGCTTCATATCCTTTCTCCAATCGTCCGATTTTCCTGGAAGGGAAAATTGTTTGCGGAGTTGTCTCACACCACATTTTCAATAACGTGAGGTTGTCAAACACCCCTAACTTGTGCAGGTGGAGGGCTTCTGCGAGGGCTGTTTCCGCATGGTCGCTCCCAATCGCAATCGTGACTCCCGCTTGATGCAGTATTTGAAGATTATGCCGTTGAATGTCACCGGCGACATCAGGTCCATGCTTGTCGGTCTGTTTTTGGTGGTCCCCGGAGTCCGAAGGAGAGTGTGGGCGGGCATTCGAATCCGTCTGATGGTGTCCCGTCGGGTGGAAGTGTTGGGCAACGGTGGTCGTGACAATCACGGTCTTATGCGTGACCGCCATCTTGGCATCCTCCTCCGTTAATAAAACAGCTGAGCGTTGAGCCGTGTGAGGAAGAAACCACCCTGGAAGGTGTGCGATCTCATCCACATTCCCCTGGACGGCGATTCGAAAGTCGGCAGCGGTTTCGATATGTGCGGATACCCGCAACCCCCGCTGATGAGCGAATTGGACGATGGGAGCGATGAGTCGGGGATCTAGGCCTTCCCGAAATCCCTGGATGTGGGCCTGGGTGTGTGTTCCAAAACGTGCCGAGTCGGCAAGATAGACTTTAAGAAAATCCGGTTTGGTGGCCATGATGGCGGGCCATTGATCTTCTACATCTTTTATTGTGGAAATGGGAAAATATGCCCGGCCATTAAACCAACCTTTTTCGCGTTGGCCGATAACGGGTTCGTAGCGATGAATGCGAAGCATGTTTTCGTACAGACCAATGGGATGGCCGTTTTGACCTGTGAGGCCTGCATGGGCAAAGACCACGTCAATGCTGTCAGGTTTATTGAGCTTATGGCGGATTTTTTCGACGAACTCAGGAATGTCATTGGGGTTTTTGACATAAAAAATACCATCCCGCACGTAATGATGGATGACCTGATCGATGTTCCAATCACCTTCCACATTATGAGTGTGGGCTTCTCCAAATGGAGGAACGACATATCCGTTTTGTAAGTCGAGAGTGTGATCGATATTCTTGGGTTGCGAGAAGGATAAGGTTCCGTTTACGGAATAAACGGTGTTGAGGACGAATGTGTTCCCATCAAACCATTGGCCATTGATGAAGGCATAGGTTTGAGACCGAGACAATACCGTCTCTCCTTCGTTTATCTTCTCTGCGGAAGTCAGTCCGGGAAAAACAAACAAACTGATCAGTAGCCATCCACATAAAATTGCGGATGGTACTTCGGAAAGAAATCGATACCCCATGTTTAGAGACAACTGGTCGGGTGCTTTGATAAGAAGTGTCAAGGCCATTACGCGGACGAGCTTTCGGAATTCGCGAGTATCGATTGCAATAAGGTGGCATATTGCTCGATTTGCTCGGTTTCCTGCTCAACCCGGGAAAGAAAATAGTTGTAAGGAATGAGTGTGACGACTGCCACAAAGATTCCTGCCGCCGTGCAAATCAGCGCTTCCGCTACACCGCCGGTGACGGCGTGGGGATTACCTAACCCTGACTCGGACATAATGCCGAACGAACCGATCATCCCGATAATCGTTCCCAAGAGTCCGAGTAAGGGCCCGAGGGTGATGATGGTGTCCAGAACCGACAAGCTCCGCTTGAGAAGGGAAATCTCCCGTATTCCCGCCGCTTCCATGGTGATGGCGGGCTGGTGTGTGCGATGAACAATTCCCGCAGCCAACACGTTGAGCGTTGGGCTGGGCTTTTGCTCCGCAAAGGTGAGCGCGTCGGAAAATTTTCCCTGCTCGGCTAATTTGATCATGCGTTCGGCCAACCGACCCAAACCCAGCGATCGAAAGGTCCAGGCTCGTTCGATGGTGATGGTCAGGGCCACGATGGAACAGAGGATGATCGGGATCATCATCCATCCTCCGCGCATGAGCATGTCAATTATCTCAACCATATCAATCCTGCTCCTTCAATCTGCGTTATCGATTTAGGTCAAACTTGACGGGAATGTCGACCCACTTCGAGATGGGAATGTTTCCATCCTGAGCCGGACGGAACGTCCAGGTTTTGATGGCCTCGATGGCCGACTGGTCCAATGGAGGGTGTCCACTGCTTTTCCTGATTTCAGTCTGGGTCGGGACGCCTTCATGATCGATAAGTGTGCGAACAATCACGGTGCCTTCCCATCCGGCCTCCCGCGCGACGCGGGGATAAAGAGGTTTCGATGAGGCCAAAATGACAGGCCTCGTGGTGCTCTCTCCTGCTGAAATGGGAGGAGAAGCTTGTAATGCCTGCGGCCGCGTGGGTGAGAACGGCCTGGGAGGGAGTGGAAGAGGGTGCGATCGTTCAAGAGTGGCCATGGGAGGCGGGGCGACCGATTGTGTATCCGGATGTTGTTGTGTAGGCCTGGACAGACTTGGTTGAGCGGGCGTCGCCAATTTCATCATTCCCCGCGCCTGCAAGGCTCTGACGGTTTGGAAATCTTGCAGGGTCGGTTTTTTTAATGGCATAGGCTTGGGTGGAGCCATTGTCGTTTTGGGGCGTTGAACCATTTGTGGCGCCTGGGGGACGGGCGTTGCTTCTCTCAGCCTGGCTGGAGGTATGGGCGGAGGAAGCGACGACCTGACATGAGCCGGCTGTGGGGGTGAAGGTGGTTGAGGGGTTGGTTGTGCCTCCATCCTTTGTACCAACTGTACCTGCACCCTTGGCGGGTCTTTTTCAATGGCCGGGGATTGAGGAGAAAGCGCGAGAAGAGCCAGCAGGAGACCATGAAGCAACACACTCCCCAAGGCGCTCAAGACAAATATGCGATTCGTCTCGGGTTCAGGGGAAAAGGTCAGATTCATGATTTCGTCCGCTCCAACAACTTCACGATCCGTCCATCCTGTCCGCCTAAATTAACATACTCCTTGTAATACTCCAGGGCCTTTTGTGGAGCATTCCGGTGAAATTCATACAAAATCCCCAGGTTGAAATGGCAATCTGGCAAGGACGGGTTCAATCGTAAGGCTGTCAAATATTCTTGTTCGGCCTGGTCGACTTTTCCTGAGGCTGCATAGACGACTCCCAGGTTAATGTGGGCCTCCGGATTTTTAGGATCCAGACGGGTCACATTTTCAAATGCCTGGGCAGCCTTCGCATGCTCTCCTTTTTGTTGGTAGAGAATACCGAGGTTGAAATAGGGTTCAACCAGTTCGGTCTTCAGCGCGACGGCACGTTGGTAGGCCTGAATGGCTTTATCAACCTGTTCATGTTGTTGCGAGATCGAACCTGCCATAATCCACCCGTTCACATGAGACGGGGCTTCGGCCAACAGTCGGTCCACATAGGGTTGGGCCTCTTTCAGTTTTCCTTGATTCACCAGCCAAAACGCCAATCCATAGAGAGATTCGACTTGATTGGGAACCAAATCCAGTACAGCCTGATGGGCTTTCATGGCTTTTATGGAATTTTGCGTTTGATCATACAGCGAGGCGAGCCCTATTCGGGATTCGAGATAGTTGGGATACAGTTCCAACGATTGACGAAAGGCTTTCTCAGCTTCCTGGTGCTTTCCTACTTGCAGATACACATACCCCAGATCCAAATGTGCTTGGGCAAAAGCCGGATAGGCCTCTATGGCTTTCTGAAGATGTTGAATGGCCTTTTCCGAATTGCCCTGTTGTGAATAGACGAGACTGAGTAAATGATGGGCTTCCGCATAACGGGGGTATACCCCAATGGCCTGTTCCAGTTGTGAAATGGCAGGCGCCCACTGTTGCTGTTGGTAGGATGCATAGGCTTTTCCTAACAGGTCTTGGGCCTGGCCACTTAAGCTGGGTGAGGTCTGGAGGGTCAGACACACCAGGATAAGGAATGCGAGAAATGTCGGGCGACATGGGTGAGTGAACGGAAAGTGTTTCATGATGCCGGTTCCTCTTAATGTTATTGCCGCAAATCAAATTTAATAGGAAGGTTGACGACGGATGATACGGGAAAATTTCCATTTTGGGCCGGTTGGAACTTCCAGTGTTGAATCGTCTGAAGCGCTTGAGTATCCAGCATGGGATGTCCCGAACTTTCTTTGACCGTGGCTTCCACCACGTTGCCTTGGTTACTGATAGTGAGGTGTAAGAGGACGACTCCTTCCCAACCCTTCTCCCGTGCCTGGCGTGGATAGGCCGGATGATCGGTGTTAAGCGGCTTGACCGGGGTGGCTATTCCCTTGACTTGTGCGGTTTGATCCAAAAGATGCCTGGGCTGGGTGGGTGAGGGATGCCTTTGTACAAAATCTTTTGGACGCAGATCGGCCTGGTAAAAAACCTGGGAAGACTGGGGAAATTGTGGAAAAGGAAAATGAATGTCCCGTTTCTGTTCAGGTTCTGCCGTGCCTGTGATTTCAACGATGTCCAGGGTCTCTATTTCCTCTTGAGGAGAAATGGCCTGTGAAAGCTGGGGAAATGTTATCCAAAAACACAGAGTGAGAATCCAATATTGTCTGATCCGGGTTTTTTGAAATGGGGGAGTCATGAAAATATTTCCCTTCCAAACTCCCGTGAAAAAAGAAACTCTTCTGATCCCTGGGGAAGTGAACATTTGCGGTAGGAGATTCCTTCAATGTTGAAAAGATTCATAAAAACCGGTTGAAAGCTCATCCTTTGTTCCAATCCACCCTATTTGGCCATTTGTATATCTAATTCAGGTGAATCGGTCGTACAGGGAGCACATGTTCAAGGTAAATTCCTTATCTTTTGCGAGTCATTCGCCGGGAAGTCGCCACCGGGAACCTCATGACTAAGGAAAGTCAGATTGCTGGTGCCTGTAGGGATATATTACAAAGGAGGACCGCGGGAGGGGAGGAGGAAGGCATGTTGGCCAGGAATGGAGGAAGAGGTCGGTTCTTCTGAAAAACCCATGGGAAGAAATGCTTGATTGAAGGCTGGAGAATCGGCCGAAAGACTTTGGGCCGCCATGCACATCCAGGCGCAGATGCCGGTACTGTGAGTCGTCCCGGTGTGATGAGCATGATCAACGACATGAGAAGCCATGCCGATGTGCATGGTTCCCATCAGGAGCACCAGGACCAGGCTTAACAGAAGGGCAAGTGATTTGGAACGCAGGGATTTCATGAGTAAAATGAGGAAATGACTTATAAAAACAGGAAGTTGTATGGTATGAAAAGAATGAAAAGGGTGTCAAGCAAGCCTCCATGGCGTAGATTGTTTTCCGAGCGCGTTTGACCTTTGCCCGCGGTAGTGAGATGTCATGAAATTTCCGTTGAGTCATTGGTTGATTCCCGATACTATTTCGGTATACTAGAAGACTTTAGGTACATAACAGATTGACGATAGGCCATTTCCCCTTTCATTTCTTAATTCTTCCCAACCCTTTTTCACTGGTCGAGGTGTAACCCCACGATGTTTGTCCGCCTTCTCAATATATTATTCGGCAGCAAAAACGAACGGGAATTGAAGGTTCTAAAGCCCAAGGTTGATAAAATCAACGAGTTGGAGGCGTCCCTTCAGCCGTTGGACGACCAGGGGCTGGCGGAAAAGACCCAGGCCTTTAAAAAACGGCTTGAGGCCGGTGAGACCTTGGACGATCTCCTGCCCGAAGCCTTTGCTGTCTGCCGGGAAATGTCCAAACGCTGTCTGGGTATGCGGCATTTCGATGTGCAGCTCATTGGCGGAATGATTCTCCATCAGGGCCGGATCACGGAAATGCGGACTGGTGAGGGTAAAACGCTGGTCGCCACCTTGCCCATTTATCTCAATGCGTTGGAAGGGAAAGGGGTTCATCTCGTCACCGTCAACGATTATCTGGCGAAACGGGATGCGCAATGGATGGGCCCTCTCTACCATGGTCTGGGCTTGTCAATCGGCATCATCCAGCATGATGCCTCGTTTTTATTCGATCCCACCTATGATGCTCCCGATAAACGGTTGCAATTCCTGAGGCCCTGTACCCGGCAAGAAGCCTATGGGGCGGATATTACCTATGGCACCAACAATGAATTTGGGTTCGATTATTTGCGGGATAACTTGATCGTCACGGATCTTCGGCAAGGGGTACAACGGGAATTGAACTTTGCCATTGTCGATGAGGTGGACAGTATCCTGATCGATGAGGCACGAACCCCGTTAATTATTTCCGGCCCCGCCGAGCAGAGCACCGACCTCTATCATCAGGTCAACCGGATTATTCCGCAGCTGAAAAAAGAGGAGGACTACACGGTCGAGGAAAAAACCAAGACCGTGACCTTAACGGAAGAGGGTAATGCTCATGTCGAGCGCTTGCTGGGGCTGGAAAATCTTTATGACCTTCGGCATCTGAATATGGTGCATCATGTCATCAAGGCCCTGCAGGCTCATGTCTTGTATCGACGGGATGTGGAATATGTGGTGAAAGACGGGGAAGTGATTATTGTGGATGAGTTTACCGGACGCTTGATGCCGGGGCGCCGGTGGAGTGACGGGTTGCATCAGGCGGTGGAAGCCAAGGAAGGGGTGAAAATCGCCAATGAAAACCAAACCCTCGCTTCGGTCACCTTTCAGAACTATTTTCGCATGTACAACAAATTGGGCGGTATGACCGGCACGGCAGATACCGAGGCGCCTGAATTTGCCAAAATTTACAATTTGGAAGTCAACGTCATCCCCACCAACCGGGCGATGATTCGCGTTGATCATCCGGATGTGGTGTACCGGACCGAAAAAGAAAAATTTCAGGCCATCGCAGATGAGATCAAAGACTATGCAGAGAAAGGTCAGCCGGTCCTGATCGGGACGATTTCCATCGAAAAGTCCGAACGTCTCTCTGCTTTATTAAAACATCGTGGCGTAAAGCATCATGTTTTGAACGCCAAATTCCATGAAAAAGAAGCTGAGATCATCGCGCAAGCCGGTCAGAAGGGTGCTGTGACCATTGCGACCAACATGGCAGGCCGTGGCACGGACATTTTGCTGGGCGGCAATGCGGAAGCTCTCTTTAAACAACAAGTGATCTATCGTGGAGAAGAACTGACGGAGGAGGAACAGGCCAAAGCCTATGAGACCATCAAGGCGGCCTGTGAAGCCAATAAAAAAGAAGTGCTGGCTCTCGGTGGGTTGCATATTGTGGGCACTGAACGTCATGAAAGCCGGCGCATTGATAACCAGCTCCGGGGGCGAGCCGGTCGGCAGGGCGATCCGGGGTCATCCCGGTTTTTTCTGTCTTTGGAGGATGATCTCCTGCGGATCTTCGCATCCGAGCGGGTGTCCAATCTGATGCTGAAATTGGGGATGGAAGAAGGTGTGCCCATCGAGCATCGGATGGTGACCAAGTCCATTGAAAATGCACAAAAGAAGGTGGAAGGCCACAATTTTGAAATTCGCAAACATCTGCTGGAATACGACGATGTCATGAACAAACAGCGGGAGGTCATCTACAAACACCGGCAAGCGGTGTTGAAAGCCACCGATGTGACGGAAGATATTTTGAACATGATCGAGCAGACCGGGGAAGGCCTGGTTGATACCTTCTGTCCGGAAGAACAATATGCCGAAGAGTGGGATCTCAAGGGGTTGGCGGAGTTGATTCAAGGGCAATATGGCTTGGATCTCTTTCATCCGGATGACATGAAAGACATGGGCCGTGAAGGTCTCAAGGAAGAAGTCATTGAAAAACTCAAGCAAGCCTATCAGGCTAAAACTCAATACCTGATCCAGGAACAGGGAGCCACTCCCGAACTCGTGCATTATGTGGAGCGGACGATTCTCCTTCAAATGATCGATCAGCATTGGAAGGATCATCTTTGGGGCATGGATCAGATGAAAGATGGCATCGGATTGCGCGGGTATGGTCAAAAGGATCCGTTGGCCGAATACAAACGCGAAGGCTATGACATGTTCGCGGCGATGATGGGGCGCATTAAAAGCGATACGCTGGAACGTCTCTTTAAATTCCAATTGGTGCGTGGCGAGCGACCGGAACCGGAGCCCGAGGCCCTCAAGCCTGTGCAGCTGAACCTCAATCGCGGGGGCGAGTCGGCGGCCGTTCCTCCGCAAAAAACCGTTCAACGGGTTGAAGACAAAGTCGGCCGCAACGATCCCTGCCCTTGTGGCAGCGGCAAAAAATATAAAAAATGCCACGGGGCATAACTTTTCCCTGATTGTTGGCTCACAGGTCCGTAACAATCATTCTTTGTTGTTACATTCATGATTTCTTGCTCAACATTTCGTATTCACCGCATCATCTAACCTTCTGATTTTATTTCTGTTTTAATCTTATTTTCTTCCCCCTGTTTGCTTGACTTGGGGTAACTTGGGGGTTATCGTACCCAATTTGCTTTAGGTATTTTGCACGGGGTAACCATAGTCCATTCGTGCCATACCAACCAAGTAAGATAATCAATCGTTCAGTCCTGGTAGATAAGATAATTGCGGAAATTGAGGGGGATGGTCCCATGACGTTTGCGCGCTACATGGAGATGGCGCTTTATGACCCGCAATATGGCTATTACATGACGGCACGGGAAAATGTGGAGGGTGAAAAGAGTCAACGTATTGGTTGGCAAGGGGATTTTTATACAGCCCCGGAATTATCCCCATTATTGGCCAGGACGCTTGTTCAGCAAGTGTTGGAAATCGATGGTCATCTTGGACATCCATCTGCTTTTGTCTTTGTCGAAATGGGGGCGGGGACCGGAACTTTTGCGAGGGATTTTTTGCAGAGTTGCCGGACCGAGGCTCCTGCTTTGTGGAGTCGGCTTTCCTATCGTATTGTCGAGCGAAGCCCCTCCCTTCAGGTCAAACAGCTGGAAGAAATCCAAAGAGTCATTGGTTCCGCGGAATCTTCACGGGTTCATTGGCTGAAGAGTCTGGCTGATTGTCCTGATGATTCTATGACAGGAGTCTTTTTTTCCAATGAATTGGTGGATGCGTTTCCTGTCCATCGGGTAAAAGGAACGTCCTCCGGACTTCAAGAAGTATTGGTCGACTTTGCAGACGGAAGGTTTGTTGAGCGCTTGGGAGGATTGTCTTCCTCCAAAGTGTCCGATTATGTGAGGCAACAAAATATCGTACTGGACAATGGTTGTACGTCAGAGTTGCACGTTCAGGCGGGTGAGTGGATGGCAGATGTGGCCAGGGTGCTCCATCGTGGAGTCGTGATCACGGTGGATTACGGGCATTCTGCCAGCGATTTTTATAGGCCTGACAGGAAAGATGGGACCTTGTTGTGTTATTACCAACATTCTGTTTCCCAGGACCCCTACGACCGTATTGGGGAACAGGACCTCACGGCGCATGTAAATTTTTCGGCCCTGGCCAACATCGGCACACGGCATCAGATGTTTCCGGTGGGGTTTACGACTTTGGCCAATTGGCTGATGGGATTAGGCGTCGATCACCTTGTGGCTGAGTTGGACCAGGAATCGAAAGAGGTTCGAGCGTTAGCTCAACTCCTCCATCCGCATGGAATGGGAAAAACCTTTAAGGTTTTGGTGCAACAAAAATACATGGCAAACGTCTCGTTAAAAGGGTTACAGTTTCGGGCCTTTTTCGATGATGTGCTCTAGTATCGTTTCCTGGGATTTAGGTTGAACGTTTTTCAAGATAGGTTGGTGGTGGATGGGAAGTGAAGCGGTTCCATTGAATTACATTCCGATTGTGATCTTCATGGTCATAGGGGCACTCTTTGGCGTGGGTTCCCTGGTTGTTGGTTATGTGGTTCGGCCCAGTCGTCCCTATCGGGCGAAGCTGTTGCCTTATGAAAGCGGGAGTCCCTTGTTTATGGACGCTCGCGTGCAATTTCCCATGCGGTATTACATTATTGCCATGTTGTTTGTGATCTTTGATATTGAGGTGGTCTTTTTGTTTCCCTGGGCCGTGGTCTTCAAAAAACTTGGGCTGCTTGGTCTCATTGAAATGGGGATGTTCCTGGCCATTCTCATCGTGGGGTTTTGGTATGCCTGGAAAAAAGGTGCACTGGATTGGGATTAATGAATTGTGAAAGAAGTAGGCCTTTAGCCCTAGAAAATGAGGAAGGTAACCCATTACAATCACGGCCCACGCGAGAGTGTGGGACGTATGTTCCGATTGAGTAATGCCAGGAATATCCCGGTTGTAAAGTGAGGGAATGAAATATGAGCTTTCTTGAACGACAACTTGAACCGAATATCATTACCACTAATCTGGATTATTTTATTGCCTGGTGTCGAAAATCGGCACTCTGGCCCATGACATTCGGGTTGGCCTGTTGTGCCATTGAGATGATTGCCTCGGTTTCCTCGAAATACGATATTGATCGGTTTGGTGCAGGGGTGTTTCGGGCCTCGCCACGACAATCCGATCTCATGATTGTAGCCGGCACGGTGTGCCGGAAAATGGCTCCGGTGATCAGGCGGATTTATGACCAGATGGCCGAACCCCGGTATGTCATGTCCATGGGATCGTGCGCCACCTCCGGTAATCATTACAACAGCTATAGTGTGGTGCAGGGTGTGGATCAGATCGTTCCGGTCGATATTTATGTCGCGGGATGTCCTCCCAGACCCGAAGCGCTGTTGGATGGGTTAATTAAGCTTCAAGAAAAAATTCAACGAGAAAAATATTTCGTGAAATAAAGGGTCGGCATCCCTGTCTCAAGCTCGAGATAGGGATGTCAAACTTCGGATATGCATCCCTATTTACAACCTTTAGTTGATCGTTTTCCTCAAGGGATCATTACGGCCCAGGAGGATCCCACTCGGGGGGAGTTATGGGTGCAGGTTAAGGCTGATGCGTGGCGGAGTATCGCCAAATTTCTTCATGATGATCCTGCCATGGCCATGGATCATATGACGGATATTTGCTCTGCGGACTATCCCGATGACATGGAACGCTTCGAAGTGATTTATCATTTCCTCTCGCTTCCCCACGGCCAACGCTTACGGGTCAAAGCCCGGATCACCGAAGATAATCCCACTATTGCCACCATCAGCGACATCTGGCAGGGCGCCAATTTTCTTGAGCGTGAGGTCTATGATTTGATGGGCATCCGGTTTTCCGGCCATCCGGATCTTCGACGGATCCTGATGCCTGAAGATTATGATGAGGGGCACCCGCTTCGAAAGGATTTTCCGGCTGAGGGCAAAGGGTGGCGTAGCCGGTTTGATTTTCTGCCTCGATTGGATGAACCGGTTGAGGAATGGTCGGAAGCGGAAGTGCCCGAAGATCAGCGTCACCAGTTCATGGCGGAGGATCGGCCTCAGGATCGAAAGCGGACGACGGAAATGCTGCTGAATATGGGGCCCCAGCATCCCAGTACGCATGGCGTGCTGCGGGTCGTACTCGAGTTGGATGGGGAACGGGTCAGCAAGGCGATTCCCGATTTGGGATACCTGCATCGCGGCGTGGAAAAACTGGCCGAAGGGCTGACCTATATGCAGGTGGTCCCTCATACGGATCGTCTGGATTATGTCTGTGCCATGACCAATAACTATGCCTATGTCCGGGCGGTAGAGAAACTTGTCGGAATGACAGTGCCGGAACGGGCGGAATATGTGCGGACGATCGTTGCCGAAATGCAGCGCATCGTCGGTCATTTATTTTGGCTGGGTACCCAGGCCTTGGATATTGGAGCGATGACCGTGTTTTTCTGGACTTTCCGGGAGCGGGAAGTCTTGCTGGATCTCTTTGAAAAACTCTGCGGGGCCCGGTTGACGTTGAATTATTTTCGAATTGGTGGAGTCGACGGTGACCTGACTCCAGAAATTCTTGCTGCTCTTCGCGAGTTTCTCCGGACCTTTCCTGACCATATTCGCGAATACGATACGCTGTTACAAAAGAACCGGATCTGGGTTGCCCGGACAAAAGGCGTAGCGGTCATTTCGGCAGAGGATGCCATAAACTTCGGTTGTACGGGACCGGTGCTTCGCGGTTCGGGTGTGTCCTATGACATCCGCAAGCTGGAACCCTACGGAGTTTATGACCGGGTCGAGTGGGAGGTGCCTCTCGGGAAGGATGGGGACACCTATGACCGGTATTGGATCCGGATGGAAGAAATGTGGCAAAGCGCACGAATTATTGAACAGTGCATGGATCAATTGCCCGAAGGGCCGATCATGGCTGAAGATGCCAAGATCATCCCTCCTCCTAAAGAGGACGTCATGCGGGATATGCAAAGCCTGATTCATCACTTCATTATCTTTACGCAAGGGTTCAAGCCACCCAAAGGGGAAACCTATTGCGCGACGGAAGTGCCCAAAGGCGAATTGGGATTTTTTCTCATCAGCGATGGCAGTCCGCGGCCATATCGGATGAAGATCCGGTCTCCGTCATTTGTCCATATGGGGGCTTTCGATCATATGGCACGCGGGTATTTGATTTCCGATATTGTTACCATTTTTGGAACCTATGACATTGTGATGGGAGAGTGTGATCGATAATTGACAACCGTCAGGTGCGAATCGGCAGGCGTAAAGGTGAATCTTTTGCTTCACCCTATCACGATTATGCAAGAGATATTATGGTTTTTGAGAAATTACAGAACGAAGTGACGGCCATTATGGCACGGTATCCG
This sequence comes from Nitrospirales bacterium, assembly GCA_050248735.1. Taxonomy (GTDB): domain Bacteria; phylum Nitrospirota; class Nitrospiria; order Nitrospirales; family UBA8639; genus JACKFE01. Next base: position 526,442 of record JBFWRU010000001.1, read on the forward strand.
GTGAAGCGGTCGGCCCTTCTTCCCTTGTTAAATTTGGCTCAGGAACGGGAAGGGTTTGTGAGTGAACCGGCCATGCGGGAGATTGCCAAGTTGTTGGATTTGACGCCTCCCCAGGTATTCGAGACGGTTACGTTCTATACGATGTTCAATCTCAAGCCGATTGGAACCTTCCATCTTCAGGTCTGTAAGTCGCTCATGTGTGCATTGGTGGGGTCTGACGATCTGGTGGCATGGATCAAAAACCTACTGGGCATCGGGCCTGGGGAAACCACTTCCGACAAGATATTTACATTGAGTGTCGTCGAATGTTTGGGATCTTGCGGAACGGGCCCGATGATGCAGGTCAATGATGATTATTATGAGCAATTGACGGAAGAGAAATTGAAGCGAATCTTCGATGATCTGAGACGGGATGGTACCTGTTCGTTAAAAAGCGGGCCGTTTATGTACCCTGAATCGATCGGAAAATAACAGGCCAATGGCCTAGAAGGTCTTACACGTTTCAGTTATGGCTCAGTACGAAAAAATTCTCCTGAAAAATATGGAACAGCCGGGCTATTCCGGATCTCTTAAGGAATACGAGCAGGCTGGTGGGTATCAGGCGCTCAAAAAAGTGCTGAAAGACCTCTCCCCTGATGCCGTGATTGACGCGGTAAAAAAGTCCGGGTTGCGGGGACGGGGAGGTGCCGGATTTCCGACCGGGGTGAAATGGGGATTCATTCCCAAGGATCATCCGGGTCCGAAGTATTTGTGTTGTAATGCCGATGAGAGCGAGCCAGGGACATTCAAGGATCGCCAATTGATGGAGCGGGATCCCCATCAAATGTTGGAAGGTATGGTGATTACCTGTTTTGCGATTGGAGCGGAAACGGCCTATATCTACATTCGAGGAGAATTTCGGCTAGGTGCCAAAATTCTGTGGAGGGCGCTTGATGAAGCCAGGGCTGCAGGATATGTGGGTGGAAATATTCTGGGCAGCGGGAAAACGGTCAATATCTACGTGCATCAGGGAGCCGGTGCCTACATCTGTGGTGAGGAAACGGCCTTGTTGGAATCATTGGAAGGGAAGCGCGGGATGCCCCGATTCAAGCCTCCGTTTCCGGCCACCCATGGATTGTACCAAAAACCGACGGTCGTCAATAACGTGGAAACCATGGCCAATATCCCTCATATCATGAATAAGGGGGCAGAATGGTTTGCCTCGATAGGATCGCCTCCCAAAAGCACCGGGACTCGAGTCTTTTGTTTGAGCGGGCACGTCAAGCGCCCGGGGAATTATGAAGTGCCCATGGGGATCCCCTTTCGAGAACTGATTTATGATCTGGGTGGAGGCATGCGTTCCGACAAACCCCTCAAGGGGTTTATTCCCGGTGGTGCGTCCGCTCCATTTCTAAAGCCCGAGCATCTGGATATCAAAATGGATTTTGAGTCGGTAGCCCTGGCCGGCTCTATGTTAGGATCTGGCGGGGTGACGGTGATGGAAGAGGGCACCTCGATGGTCTGGGCCGCCCTGCGCCTGATGGAATTTTTCTATCATGAATCGTGCGGCAAATGTACCCCTTGCCGTGAAGGGAGTTCCTGGTTGGTTCAGACGCTTCAACGGATCTGGCAGAAGAAAGGGCGGCATGGCGATATCGAGTTATTGGAAGAACTCTGCGGCAATATTGCCGGTCGCACCGTCTGTGCGTTTGGTGAGGCTGAAGTTGGTCCGGTGCTAAGTACGATCAAGCATTGGCGGCATGAATATGAGGAGCTGATTCAGGAGGCCCAGGCTGCCCTGCCTCTTAATAAGGAATTGCCGGTCTTCACGCATTGACCAGGGAAGTTGCTGAGGTATGACTACGACTCAAGAGACCAAAACCGATTTGGTGACGTTGACCATTGACGGGAAATCCGCTCGAGTCCCCAAGGGGACACTGGTGATAGAAGCGGCTCGCCAGGTGGGGGTCATGGTTCCCCATTTTTGTTATCACCCGAAACTCACTCCTGACGCCAATTGCCGGATGTGTCTGGTGGAAATTGAAAAGATGCCTCGTCTGCAAACTTCCTGTAGTACCCCTGTAGCCGAAGGGATGGTGGTGAAATCAGCCAAGTCGGATCAGGTTGAAGCGGCCAGGAAATCGGTGTTGGATTTCATCCTGGCCAACCATCCGTTGGATTGCCCTGTGTGCGATCAGGGTGGGCGATGCGACCTTCAGGATTTCTCCCATGAATACACCGCCACCAAAAGCCAGTTTCAGGAGCTGAAACGGGTCTTTCAAAAAGAATACTTTAGCCCGCTGATCGAGACGCAAATGAACCGGTGCGTGCAGTGTTTGCGCTGTGTGAGGTATTGCGATCAGGTGATGGACGTGAAAGCGTTGGCGCCGGTCGGCCGTGGGACCTTGACGGAGATTAAAGCGTTTGGCGCCCATGAGCTGGATTGTGAATTTTGCGGCGGCTGTGTGCAGATTTGTCCTGTGGGGGCAATTACCAGTCGAATGTCCATGTATGAATTTCGTCCATGGATGCTCAAGCGGGCAGACTCCATTTGCGGGTATTGCGGGGATGGATGCCAGATCACCTATCAAACCAAGAACAATGCCTTGATCGAGGTAAGTTCCACCCATGGATCCGGTCGAAATAATGGCGATCTCTGTGCCCGGGGATATTTCGGCTACCATGTGGGGGAGCATCCCGATCGGATTCAGACCCCTTTGATTCGACAGGCTGATACGTTTCAACCGGCCACCTGGGAAGAAGCGCTTGAACGGGTAGGCCAAACTCTCCTTGCTATTAAACAGAAACATGGCCCCGATGCCATTGCCGGGCTCATCACCGGCCGATGTACCAATGAAGATCTCTATGTCTTTCAAAAGTTCATGCGCGGGGTCATTGGGACCAACCAAATTGATAGCAGTGTCCGGTACGGGCATCTGAACGGGGTGCGGGCCTTACAACGTGTACAAGGTACACACCGTTGGACCGTCAGTTTTGACGATATTGTCGGAGCCGATGTATTGCTCCTTGTCGGAACGAACGTCACGGAAACCAATCCGATTACCGGCTTGAAAATTAAAGAGGCGGTCAAGCGAAAAGGGGCGAAACTGATTACGATCGAAGCGCTTCAGCCGGCCATCGGCACGATCAGTAATATTGTGAACCTGGCCCATCATCACTTTGGAGTTCGGGCTGACGGATTTCAAGGGGGCGTGCTGGCGTTGATGAAATCCGTGCTGGAAACCCAAGGTATCGCCGAAGAGGTGAAATCCTCTGCCACCGGGTATGGAAACGACCTCTTAGCTCAATTGTCCGCCCTGCCCTGGTCAAGGCTGGAAAACCAAACAGGCTATCCATCATCGGACTATGGTCAAGCCGCATCCACATTCTGCCAAGGGAAGAAAGTGGTGATTCTGGTTGGCCAGGGTGTTTTGCGTGCCCCCGGTGGATATGGAATGACCATGAATTTATTGGATCTCCTCTTGTTGACCGGGAAGCTGGCGAATCCCGGATGCGGGTTGGCTCCGTTGGCGGAAGAAAACAATGATCAGGGTGCGTTTGAAATGGGTGGAGTCGGGGATATCTTGCCTGGGGGGACGTTCATTGATCAGGCGGAATCCCGGACGGCCGTTTCTAAAAATTGGGGACGGCCCATTCCTGACTCTCCGGGTGGTTCTCTGCCACAGTATCTGGATCGGATGCAATCCGGTGCAATTAAGGCGCTATTGGTCGTGGGGGAAAATCCCCTGGGTTCGTTGCCTCCTGTATCCGGCATAGAGCAGGCGTTGGAAGGGCTCCAATTGTTGGTGTGTCAGGAAATGTTCATGACGGAAACCGCTCAAAAAGCCCACGTGGTCTTGCCAGCCTGTTCGTCGGCTGAAAAGGACGGCACGTTTACCAACACCGAAGGCCATATCCAGGCGGTACGAAAAGCCGTGGAGCCTGTCGGCGAGAGTCGGCCCGATTGGGAAATCTTTTCCGCCTTGTCCATGGTAATGGGCGATCCCATGGAATATGGTGATGTCAAAGAAATCGGGAAGGAGATCCGGAATTTGTTGCCAGGCATTCGAACGCTGGGTCCGGCGCCTATCCCGTCAAAGCCCGATGCCCAGGTGGTGAGTGGCTATGTGAGCGGGGAATATCAGCGGGACCTGGCTGTACGATATCGTCTGACCGATGAGAAACCGACTTCTTCCGATGAGCTTCTCGTGTCCCTGAGGCAGTCCTTGTTTCACTCGGGGAAATTTTCTCTGAAGGCTGATGGTCTGCTGAAAGTTGAACCTGAGGGGAAATTGTATATGCACCCGGATGAGGCCGCACGGCGGGGTATTGAGGAAGGAGACCAGGTTGACCTTTCCAATGACCGGGGAATGATCAGGACCAAGGTCGGACTTCGAGAGCGCATTCCTTTGGGTATGGCCGTGTTTCCCGAACACTTTGACCAGGACATCCGTCGCTTGCTTTCTTATGCTGTTGATCCGGAAACCCAGGTTCCGTATTGCAAATTGGCGCAGGTCGGAATTGTCAAAGTTTAGGTCATTATCAATCGCTCGATAATTTTTGTTGATTCTTTTGTAGAGGAGTGGATCCAGTATGGATGCCGGAATTCGATTAGCAATAACCCTCACGCAAATTGGGGTAGTTATGGGAGTCGTCTTGTTGACTGTCGCTGTCCTGACGTTACTGGAACGAAAAGTATTGGGATGGATGCAGGACCGGATGGGACCGATGGAAGTCGGGCCTTATGGTATTTTGCAGCCGGTGGCCGACGGGTTGAAGCTGTTTTTCAAGGAAGACATTATCCCGGCCGGCGCGAATAAACTCATGTTCAGCCTGGCTCCGGTATTGTCGCTGGTTCCGGCGTTGATCGGGTTTGCCGTGATTCCCTTTGGGCCGGATTGGACTGTGGAAGTCGGCGGGGTGGAATTTAAGCCCTTTGTCATTAGCGATATTAATATCGGTATCCTATACATCCTGGCCTTTGCGTCTGTTGGCGCGTACGGCATTATCCTGGGGGGGTGGTCGTCGAACAGTAAGTATTCGTTGTTGGGCGGGCTTCGATCAGCCGCACAGTTGATCAGTTATGAATTGAATGTCGGGCTGTCGATCGTGGGCGTCCTTCTCCTGTCCAGCTCTCTGTCACTCGTGCAGATTGTGAACGCGCAGGCAGGCGGGTTTTGGAACTGGTACTTTTTTGGTGGCGGAGGGTTTCCTCAGGCCATTGCGTTTGCCGTGTTTCTGATTTCAGCGGTGGCGGAAACCAACCGGACGCCGTTTGACCTGCCCGAAGCCGAGAGCGAATTGGTGGCCGGGTTTTTTACCGAATATAGCGGGATGCGATTTGCCTTTTTCTTTCTGGCTGAGTACGGCAATATGATTTTGGTGTCCTGTGTCGCCTCCGTCTTGTTTTTTGGGGGATGGCATGCGCCCTTTGAATTTCTACAAGGGCCGGAATCCATACATTGGTTAACGGGTATCATGTGGTTTGCGTTTAAAGTATCTACGTTTCTATTTTTCTTCTTTTGGATTCGGGCCACCTTGCCCCGGTTGCGGTATGACCAATTGATGCGATTTGGGTGGAAAGTACTCTTGCCGATTGCCCTGGGTAATATCGTGATTACCGCGATTTGGGCGTATATTTACCCCTGAAAGGTTTGAGGAATAAGAATTCCATGAACGTCAAAGAGTGGATCAAGACCTTGACCTTTTATGAAATCCTGCTTGGGATGAAGGCCACACTCTCTCATCTCGTGAAGTATCGGCCCATTACCTTGCAGTATCCTCATGAAAAGAAACCGCTGCCCTCCAATTATCGCGGGATGCTGGCCCTTCTTCGCTATGATGATGGCACTGAAAAATGTGTGGGATGCGACCTCTGCGAAGCGGCCTGCCCATCGCGGGTCATCCGGGTGGTGAGCGCGGAAGTTCCTGGTGAGCCGACCAAACGGTATTCCAAGGAATACTATATGGATATGACGCGATGCTTGTTTTGCGGACTGTGCGTCAAGGCCTGTCCGGTCGATGCATTGGGCATGACTCAGGAGTTTGAATGGGCGGTGTATGACAAGCGCCAGTTACATTTGAATAAGGAACAGTTATTGGCCATTGGGGATCGGGCGTACCCCGTGCGAGAAAAACGACTGGAGTTTCAGCATCCCAATGTAGCGTATTTTAATGTGGGCTTTAAAGGAATTCCCGAGAAGGATATTCAATAAGACGGTAGATGCGAAAAGGGAAGAGCCGGGAGAAGGAATGAGGAAGTGAGGAGCAACACGTAAAGAGGTGACAAGGATTGCTCTCCTTGCTGGGCATCTCTAGCTTTTGACCGGTGTATCATTGCCGCCATATCGTTCATTTCGTGATACACATATTGGCGGGTAGACGAATTTAACAGGGTGTCGAATGGGAATGGTCGTATTTTTGTATTTTGCCGGTGTCATTGTGACCACTGCCGGGTTGGTGGTGGCGTTGAAAAATCCCATCTACAGTGCTCTCGCTCTCCTGGTGATGTTCTTTCATGTAGCCGGGCTCTTTGTAACCCTGCATGCGGAATTTTTGGCCATCATTCAGATTCTGGTGTATGCGGGAGCCATCCTGGTGCTCTATCTGTTCGTGGTGATGCTGTTGAACTTGAAGCGGGAAGAATATTTTCATAATCAATGGCTCGTCGGCCTGTTGCTGGGTTTCGTGCTGTTTGCGGAAGCTGCGTTGTTATTGATCAAAGGGAATACGACATTGGGGAAGGTCGGGACACCAGCTCAGTTGACTGAGGGGAATACCGAATCCATTGGTGAATTATTGTATTCGACCTATTTGTTCCCGTTTGAAGTGGCTTCCTTGATCCTGTTGGTGGCCATGGTCGGGGCGGTCATCCTCACCAAAAAAGGCATTATGGAGGTCAAAGACTAGTGGAGGTGCCGATCAGTTTTTATCTGGTGCTCAGTGGTCTGGTGTTTTTAATTGGACTGGTTGGGGTATTGATCCGTCGAAATATTATTATCATCTTGTTGTCTGTTGAATTGATGTTGAATGCGACCAACATCAATTTTGTGGCATTTTCCTCCTACCTTGGGAATCTTTCGGGGCAGGTCTTTGTTTTTTTTGCCCTTACCGTGGCCGCGGCGGAAGTCGCGGTGGGATTGGCCATTATTATTGCCCTCTATCGTCACTCCTCGAGCATCAATATTGATGACTTCCGATTGCTGAAATGGTAAGGGGATGCTCTACGCTTTAATTCCCCTCCTTCCTCTCCTGGCGTTTATTATCCTCGGCTTAGGCGGCCATTGGATTAAGGAACGGGCTCATTTGGTCGCGGTTCCTGCCGTCGTCCTCTCATTTATCCTCTCCCTTGTCGCGCTGTCGGAAGTGGCCGGGGGAAAGATTTTGGAAATTCCGCTCTATACCTGGGCCAGTTCCGGTTCGCTCACGATTACCCTCGGGCTCTACATTGATCAACTCACGGTGGCCATGTTGATGCTGGTCACGACGGTGAGTTCTCTCGTGCATATCTACACGATCGGGTATATGCACGGGGAATCCGGGTACGCGAGGTTTTTCAGCAATATCGCACTCTTTACCTTTTCCATGCTGATGTTGGTGATGTCGGATAACTTCCTGCAACTCTTTGTGTTCTGGGAAGCGGTAGGGCTGTGTTCATATTTGCTGATCGGTCATTGGTATGACCGGGAATCGGCTAGGGCGGCTGCCACCAAGGCCTTTCTCGTCAACCGGATCGGCGATTTCGGGTTCATGCTCGGAATTCTTTTGGTATTTGTCACATTCGGGAGTCTGCAATATCAAACCGTCTTTCCACGGCTTGAGACGGCTGTGGGCGGAACTGTGAATATATTGGGATCCATCGGCGGAAATTGGGAAGTGTCCGTTATGACCATGATTTGTCTCCTGCTGTTTGTGGGGGCGGTCGGCAAGTCTGCCCAGGTGCCGTTACATGTGTGGTTGCCCGATGCGATGGAAGGTCCGACTCCGATTTCAGCCTTGATTCATGCGGCCACCATGGTCACGGCCGGTGTATTTATGGTGGCGAGGTTGGCCCCGATCTATAATCTTTCCCCGGTGGCGATGGATGTGGTGGCGGTGGTTGGTGGAGTCACCATGTTTGTGGGAGCTACGATTGCATTGACGCAAACCGATATCAAGCGGGTCGTAGCCTATTCCACCTTGAGTCAGTTGGGATACATGATGATGGCCTGCGGGTTAGGCGGGTATATCGCGGGGATGTACCACCTGTTAACGCATGGGGCGTTTAAAGCCCTGTTATTCCTGGGTTGCGGGTCCGTCATTATCGCCCTTCATCATGAGCAGGATATGCGGCGCATGGGTGGGTTGAAGGATAAGCTACCGGTGACCTATTGGACCTTTGTCATTGGCTCGTTGGCATTGGCCGGGTTTCCGTTGACCTCAGGATTTTTCAGCAAGGACGAACTGTTGTTGGCCTCATGGATGTCAGGCGGGTTAGGCATGGGCCTGACCGTTTTGGGGTTGCTCACGGCTATGATGACGGCCTTTTACAGCTTCCGGTTGGTGTTTGTGACTTTCTGGGGGGAATCCCGAGTTGATCCTCACCATGCGGGGCATGTCCAGGAACCCTCGAAGACCGTCACGATTCCACTCCTGATTCTTGCGGTGTTGAGTATCGTGGCAGGCTATATTGGCATTCCTGAATTCCTGGCTCCAGCGTTTCCCGATGGAGCAGGTGCGACAGGACATCATGAGGGGTCTGCTGCGCTGGGAATTATGGTGTGTGCCACGGTGATGGGTTTATTGGGTATTGCCGGAGCCTATGTCTTGTATGTGAAGTCCCCGCATTTACCTGACCGGTTCGCGCGGCAGTGGCAGTCTTTGTATCAGGGGTCTTTGCATAAATGGTATGTGGATGAAGCCTACGATCAGGCGATTGTGAATCCGACGATGAAGGCCGCCGATCAACTTTGGAAAAAAGTGGATGTGGCGGTGATCGATGGGGCAGTCAACGGTATTGCACGGGGGATCGCCTGGGGAGGATGGGTCACCCGATTGCTGCAAAGTGGTCAGGCGCAAAATTATGCCCTGGCCATGACCGTTGGGGCCGTCGTGATCCTGGGAGCGTATCTGTTTTATTAAGGGGAGCGCGGTAAAGATAAAGCCATTCATCCGGCGGAACCTCACAGGCGGTTTCTCAAGTGAAACAGGATAGGCAAGAAATGGTATCTGACTCATGACAGAGATGGTCATTCCCTCAGGGGGTACGCCCTGGTTGACGTTGGTGCTGGTGATCCCGCTTCTGGGGGTTGCCGGGATTTTGCTGGCACAGGAATCCCTGTCCCGACAGGTGGCGCTAGGAGTGTCCACGCTGGCTTTTCTGGTGTCCCTGCCGTTGTGGTTCATGTTTGATAACGGCAACGGGGGGATGCAGTTTGTCGAAAAACATCAATGGATCGAATCCCCTTCCATCCATTACGCGTTGGGGGTGGATGGCATCAGCATGCCTCTGGTGTTGCTCACCACGCTGTTGACGCCCTTATGTATCCTGGTGTCGTGGACGGCTATTGAGCAGCGTCGTAAGGAATTCATGATCAGTTTGCTGGTTATGGAAACCGCCACGATCGGGGTGTTTGCGGCCTTGGACTTTGTGCTGTTTTATGTGTTTTGGGAGACCATGCTCATTCCCATGTATTTGTTAATCGGTGTATGGGGTGGGCCGAATCGGGTCTACGCGGCCATCAAGTTTTTCCTTTATACGCTGGCCGGCAGCATCTTGCTCCTTGTAGCGATCCTGGTGTTGTACTTTGAAGGTGGACGCACGTTCGATATTGTGACGTTGACCAAGGCCCACTATTCCCCGAATCTTCAGTCCCTGATCTTCTGGGCATTTTTCGCGGCATTTGCGGTCAAGGTGCCCATGTTTCCCTTCCATACCTGGCTGCCGGATGCGCATGTGGAAGCGCCGACCGCCGGCAGTGTGCTTTTGGCCAGTGTGTTGTTAAAGCTTGGCACCTATGGGTTTCTACGATTTTCGTTGCCTATGTTGCCCGATGCGTCTGTCGCCTTCGGTCCGATTATCATGGCCTTATCGGTTATTGCGATCATCTATGGCGCCTATATGGCGTTGGCCCAAGCCGACCTGAAAAAACTCATTGCCTATTCCAGTGTGAGCCATATGGGATTTGTGACTCTGGGTCTGTTCGCCCTGAATGCACAGGGTATTGAAGGCGCCATGCTTCAGATGATCAACCATGGCATTACGACCGGTGCGCTCTTTATGTGCGTCGGGATTATTTATGAACGAACGCATAGCCGCCAAATTGCCGATAACGGCGGTCTGGCGAAGGCGATGCCGCAATACGCCACGTTTTTTGTCATCTTTTCCCTGTCGTCGGTGGGGCTGCCTGGAATGAATAGTTTCGTCGGGGAGTTTCTTGTACTGGTCGGCGCATTTGAGTGGAGCAAATTCACCGCTACCCTGGCATCCCTGGGGATTATCCTGGCCGCTGCCTATATTCTCTACATGGTGCAGCGAATCGTCTATGGTCCGGCCTCCCAGCAGATGCTGCCCAAGCTGACGGATCTGAATCCTCGTGAATTCGGCATGTTGTTGCCGTTAGTGTTTTTTGTCTTTTGGATTGGACTGTATCCCAAGCCCTTATTGGATGTGATGCACGGGAGCGTGGGCCGGGTGCTGGCTTCACAATCGGAAATTGTTACGGTTGATCGTGGCCAACGAGTCGATGAGCGCTCATCGCTGTTTGCCGAAGGGACAGTCATAAGTCAATCACTGACGGAAAAAGGGCAATAGTTCGTATGGGTATTCCGTTTGCCGATATCGTCACCATCCTGCCTGAGCTGATTGTCATCGGCATGGCCTGCCTCCTGCTGGTGTTGGACCCCATTACGCCCAAAGCGAAGAAAGACCTTTTGGCCTGGGCCAGCCTGGGAGCTTTGGCGGTCTGTGTGGTCATGATTATGGGTAGTTTCGGTGGACGGGTCATGGCTTTTAGTGATCTGGTCGTGGTTGATGCCTATGCCTCCTTCTGGAAAGTATTGTTGTGTCTCGTCAGCGGAATGATCATTCTCCTGTCCATAACCTATCTTAAGGAAGAGCATATCGATCTGGCCGAATTTTATGGATTCATTCTGCTGGCCCTGGTTGGGATGATGGTTATGGTCTCAGGCGCCGATCTGCTGGTGATTTATTTAGGCATCGAACTGATGTCGATCACTCTTTACATTATGGTGGGCTTTAAACGGTTTGAAGCACGTTCCATCGAATCCTCGGCCAAGTATTTTGTGTTGGGGGCATTTTCATCGGGAATCTTGCTGTATGGCATCTCCCTGTTATTCGGTGTGGCAGGCAGTACGCGCTTGACTGAAATTTCCGCCGCCATGAACGAACAGAGTCTCAGCGATCCTCTTGTCCTGATTTCCCTGATGTTGATTATTGTAGGATTCGGGTTCAAGGTGGCGGCCGTGCCTTTTCACATGTGGACTCCCGATGTGTATCAGGGTGCGCCGACCTCCGTGACCGCTTTTATGGCTGTGGCGTCGAAGGCGGCAGCCTTCGCCGCGTTTCTTCGGGTCCTGCTGGAAGCCTTTGGTGGTCTGAAGCCCAACTGGACCGGGATGATCCTGGTTCTGTGCCTGCTGACGGTGGCGCTCGGAAATCTTGTGGCGATCGTCCAAACCAACGTGAAACGGATGCTAGCCTATTCCAGTATTGCTCATGCGGGATATGCGCTTATCGGCGTGGTCGTGGCGGGATGGATTGGGACCGAAGCGGGAGTGTCCGCCAGTGGCGTGTCCAGTCTGATGTTGTATCTGGCCATTTACTCCTTTATGACGTTAGGGGCGTTTACCATGGTGGCGATCTTGCGGAAGGGAGGTCTCGAAGGAGAAGAGCTGAATGATTTTACCGGGTTAGCCAAACGTCACAAAGGCGGCGCCTTTCTCATGATGGTCTTTATGGTTTCTCTGGCCGGTATTCCCCCCACGGCGGGCTTTATCGGAAAGTTTTATTTATTTATGGCGGCCGTCAATGCGGGGTTGGCCTGGCTGGCGTTGATCGGATTAGTGTTTGCGGCGATTTCTGCCTTTTATTATCTGCGTGTGGTTATGGTGATGTACATGCGCGAACCGTCATCCGACCAGGAACTCAATACTCGATTGGCCCTATCTCCTTCCGTATCGGTTGTCCTGGCCTGTGCCGTGGCCGGCGTGGTCTTACTGGGAGTGTTTCCCGGTCCTCTGGTTTCTGTTGCCGATCTCTCGACTCTTCCCATCAAATAGATCCGGTTTTCCATACAGTGTCTGTGGTGGGTACAAGTCGGAGGGTTAGCGACTGACGCCTATTCCCAATATTGCAATTCCTATAATCATCAGCATCGCACCCGCAAGTCGTTCCCGGCTGTGCGATTCTCGTAAGAAAAGAATTCCCCATATCACGGCGAATAGGATACTGGTTCGTTTCAGAGCGATCACGGATGGTACGGGGCCGCTGAGAAGTGCGTGGTTTTGAACCAGTAAGACGAGGCCTTGAAACACGCCAATCAACAGCAACACCATGAGTGCCCGGCCTTGTGGTGGAGAGTGCTCCGCCCAGGGGACATACCGCAGTAATAATAAAAATCCAATAGCCATGAACGTGGTGATAGACAGACTCCAGAGTAAGGGGGAGGAATGTTGAACGCCCATTTTATCGAAATTTGAGGTGAAACTATAAATGAAGGCTACGAATAGCATACGCCTGGGACCCGGCTGATCCCAGATGGCTTTGAAAGGAGCAAACAGTCCCCGGCGAAAAGAATGAAGATGAAGGAGGTAGGTTCCTCCCACGATACAGGCAATTCCAGAAATGTCCTGTGCCGTCGGAATATCCCCTACTACAATGGGCGACGTGACCAGCAGAAAGATGGGGGTAAAGGAAATGAGGGGAACAGCCAATGATAAATCGGATTCTTGTAAGGCGCGCATAAATTGAAACATTCCGAACACGTTTAATGAACCGCTCAGAACCAGGGCGAGAAAAAACCTGGAATCAACGGGCGGCCAGCCAGAAGACAGCAGAAGAAAGATCAAGAGTATGGGGATGGGAACGGCACTGGCCGCCAGTCCCGCGAGTTGAGGAGAAATTGTGCGCAGGCTGGCCTTACTGGAGAGATCTTTCAAGGATTCAATGAACGCGGCCAGGAGAGCCAGGAGGATCCAATGGAATGTGGAATTCATGAAAGAGGATGATCTCTGAGCAACTTCAATCTCCGAAGTGCTTCATTATGGGAATAACGTGAGGAATGTTCTATGCCTGAGAAGTGCAGGATCTTACTCCTCTTGGCCTCGTGGATAAATGGGAGATGGGGGGCGGACTCAAATAGGTGGTGGGTTTAGGCTAGGATTTGGCCAAGGTATTCGAGCAGCCTTGAATGATTTCTTGAAGAGAGGAATACAACACCGAAAGGTTTTTACCGGATAAGCCCGGGAGGGGTTGGGTGGGCAGGGAACACTGAGCGCCTCGGGTGATTAAATAGTTCGTCACATCTCTATGGCCAGAGAAAGCTGCCGAGTGAAGCGGAGTCAGCCCGACGACGTTCGTGGCATTGATTGCCGCTCCGGCATCCAATAATAATCTCGTGATATTGGTGTCTCCCGTTTGAGCCGCCAGATGCAGAGCGGTCCATCCTTCCTTGAAGGAGGTGTTCACCGTGGCACCTTTACTCAGAAGGAAGGAGACCATGCGTTGTTGGTGCTCCTGGACGGCGACATGCAGCGGTGTGATGGCGCCTTCCTGCCCGTTGACCTCTGCCCCATATTGGATAAGCAAGTCGGCGATATCCACATGCCCTCGTTTGGCTGCAAAGTGGAGTGGCATCCAATCTTGCCGGTAGTGAGCGTGGACATCGGCTCCGTATTCCAAAAGGAGATGGGTCAAGGCATATTGTCCGGATTCGGCCGCATAATGGAGTGGTGTTCCTCCCTCAGCCGTGGTGGCGTTGATGTCAGCTCCTGATTCGAGCAACTTTTTCGCGGAAGAGAGTTCGCGATCCTGAATAGCCTGGAAGAGAGGCGGGTTGCCGGAATTTTTCCAGCCGGACGTGATAGCGAGGGAAATTGCAATTCCCAAAAACAGCCCAAGGTATTTGATGATCTTGAATGTCCGTGTCTGAAACATGGAAGGCTCTGAATTGCAGACTGAAAGGCCAAAGATCTGTGTTGCTTCAGAAGTTTTTCTTCTGTCCAGCAAACAAGATCCGTGGGGGCGAGCCAATACCCCATTGGAAGGGCCAGGGTCGCTGTAGGAGAAAAGTAAACGGAAGATGTGAAAAGGGATTCGCAGAGTTGGTAAGAGGATTAGAGAACTTTCCGGGCGTACGGGCGAGAAAACACCTTGAGATATTGATTGAAGATGCCCTGGAAGCGACAATTCCCAACGAGGAATTGAGAGGGTGCTAGTCGGAGGGTGAGAAAAGAAAGAATGACAATAATCGTCCCCGAAATAATGGTGGAATCTACGTTTTGGTTAAGCAGACTTTTCCGGTAAGAATTTTTTCTTTTTGAGCTTCGAACTCTTGTTTGGTAATTAATTTGTTTTCGACCAATTCTGCCAGTTTTTCAATTTCAGTTGCCACGGATGTCACAGAGGACTCAGTGTCGGCATCCCGAATATCCCCCTGGACATGTTCGAGGTGGTCGGCTTTCAGGATGAGACCATCTACCAAGGAATGCCAATGTTTTGCGGTGCTTATGGCCTTTTCATAGAGAATGCCTCCCTCTTTGGTCTCCATATCCAAAAAATTGACTACATGAAGAGGGTCTTCTTCATCATGCACGGCGACAATGAGATCGATGCGTTGGTTGGAGCCTCCGGATTGAGGGGAGTCACTGGAGCCAATCAATGCCGTGAGTTGACTCTGGACGGTTTTTAAGAATGCGTGATTTTTTTGGGGGCGTGTTCGTAACGCCTGGCCGATCATTTCGCCATTTTTCACCAAAAACGATCCGATCAAATCTTTGACTGGAAAGATTCGCGGTGGTCTGGTGGAATTTTTCAAGAGGCACAGTTGATAGGTCTCCTCATTGATGGCCAGGCCGACCATTCCATCACTTCCCCGGTACATTTGGGTAGGAAGAAAATCCACCCCTGGTAATCTGGCAGGCTGTTCTTGGGAAGACTTATTGGGAAGGTTTAAGACAAAGAGAATGGCCAGGATGACCAGCAAAACCCATCCTGCAAGAAAAAGCATCAATCCGTCCACGCGAACCTATTCCATTTCGATCTGTACCCGGGGCCCTACTGCACTCAGGTTTTTGATTTCGAAGATGTGAAGAAACGGGAAAAATCGGATCTCCGATCCTTGAGTTGTTTTCCCTCCAACGAGCGCATTCCTCTTGAATCACGTGACTGAGATGGCACTTTGAGCAGCTCCGATCGGACGAAAGAAATGCCGGCATCCGACCCAAAGAGAAACAAAAAACCGACAATATGAAAAGGAAAGTTCAAGTAGATCCAGCCTGCCCTTAGCAGTATTCATCGGTCAAGATTGTGATGAGCTTTATGGGGCGATTAAACAGGGAAATCATCTGAAAAAACAAAAGGGATGAGCCTAT
Organism: Nitrospirales bacterium; assembly: GCA_050248735.1. GTDB lineage: Bacteria > Nitrospirota > Nitrospiria > Nitrospirales > UBA8639 > JACKFE01. The sequence continues at coordinate 542,012 of JBFWRU010000001.1, forward strand.
CATCGGAATCTCATTAAGGGTTTCTCTTGCCTTAAAACCGGAAGGAATTTCAAAAAAATCCTGGTGTCAATGAAACCGATGATGAGAGGGCTTGCCCCATCCTCTTGGAGAGACACGGGGCATGGCTTATTCGTTGAAGTTCAGCAGGCCATTTGGTAAGCTGCCACCCCTTTCACGTCAATACCAACCATTCAATCAGCATAGGTGGACACATGGGAACCTTAGGAAAGGCGCTGATCAGCGTCTCGGATAAAACCGGAATTGAAAAAGTGGCCAAAGGGCTGGCGGCTCTTGGTGCCGATATTTTATCCACAGGCGGGACGGCCAAAATACTTCAGGAGGCCGGCGTCAGCGTGACGGAAGTGGCCAAATACACAGGATTTCCCGAAATCCTGCAGGGCCGGGTAAAAACTCTGCATCCGAAGATTCATGGAGGATTACTGGGGCGGCGTTCCGTGGACTCCCATGTGAAGCAAATGAAGGAGCAGGGAATTTCTCCGATCGATGTGGTGGTGGTGAATTTGTATCCTTTCGAGCAAACGATCAGCAAACCCGGCTGTTCGTTCGAGGAGGCTATTGAAAATATCGATATCGGCGGTCCGTCCATGCTGCGGTCGGCAGCCAAGAATCATGACGATGTCATCGTGCTGGTCGATCCCGGCGATTATGATCGTGTGCTGGAAGCGCTTCATGCGGATACTGTGTCCTTGCCTCTTCGGCGGGAATTGGCCCGGAAAGTCTTTCAACATACCGCCCGGTATGACAGTCTCATTGCGAGCTATTTGGAGGCGCAGTCTTCGCCTGCCACACCCAGGGTTTTTCCCTCCCAACTCACGCTCTCATATGAGAAAGTGGAAGATTTACGGTATGGAGAAAACCCTCATCAGGCCGGAGCGGTCTATCGCGAGCGCCAGACCAAGGAAGCGTCTGTCTGCGGAGCGAAACAGCTTCATGGCAAAGCCATGTCTTATAACAATTATCTGGATGCCAATTCCGCTCTGGAGTTGGTCAAGGAATTTGATGACATTGCCGTCGTGATTGTAAAGCACAATAATCCGTGTGGGGTGGCCTTGGGCGAGAGGCCGGTGGAGGCCTATGTGCGGGCTCGCGAAACGGATCCGGTTTCGGCGTTTGGCGGAGTCATTGCCTGTAATCACGAAGTGGGATTGGATATGGCCAAGGAAATCACGTCGACATTTGTCGAAGTGCTCATTGCTCCAGGATTTACTCCGGAAGCGTTAATCGAATTGCAACGGAAAAAGGATCTTCGCCTCTTGTCTGTCGGCTCGCTGACGAGCAGCGACCGCGATACCCAGGATATGCGGAAAATCGTGGGAGGTCTGTTGGTGCAAGACCGCGATCTGGGAACCTTGCGGGAAATGGGTGAATTGAAAATTCCCACGCAACGTCAGCCCTCCAGTGACGAATACGAAGCCTGCGACTTCGCCTGGAAAGTTTGCAAACACGTCAAGTCCAACGCGATTGTCTTTGCTTCCAGGAATCAAACCATCGGTATCGGGGCTGGACAGATGAGCCGGGTGGACTCGGTCAAATTGGCCCAAATGAAGGCTAATATGCCCATCAAAGGTGCCGTGATGGCCTCCGATGCGTTCTTTCCCTTCAGAGATGGGATTGATGCCGCTGCCGCTGCCGGGATCACCGCAGTCATTCAACCGGGTGGCTCCATCCGGGACAAGGAAATCATCGAAGCGGTGGATGAACATAAAATGGCCATGATTCTTACGGGCATGCGCCATTTCCGTCATTAGTCTGTTCTCGACAGGACGCTTTTATCAAGATCACATCATGAAGATACTCATTATCGGCAATGGGGGACGTGAACATGCACTGGCATGGAAAATCGCCCAATCGCCTCGTCTCACCAAGCTCTATTGCGCGCCGGGCAATGCGGGGATGGCTCAGGTGGCGGAATGCGTGCCGATCAAGGCGGATGATCTGGCCGGGCTGAAAGCCTTCGCTCTACAGGAACGGATTGATCTCACCATTGTCGGGCCGGAGGTGCCGCTTTCGTTAGGGATCGCCGATGAGTTCCGGCAAGCCAAACTCAGGATTTTCGGGCCCACGCGCAGTGCTGCCATGATCGAATCCAGCAAGTCCTTCGCGAAGGAATTAATGGTACGTGAGCATATTCCCACGGCCTTTTCGCGAACCTTTGACCGTCTGGAGGCGGCCTTGGCCTATATTGAAACCTGCCCGGTCCCGGTGGTGGTGAAAGCCGACGGGCTGGCACAAGGGAAAGGCGTGATCATTTGCGAAACCCTGAAAGAGGCCAAAGAGGCCGTCACCGGGATGTTGGAAGGGCAGCAGTTCGGACAGGCAGGAGCCAAGGTGGTGGTAGAGGAGTTTATCGAAGGGGAAGAACTGACCGTCATGGCCTTTGCTGATGGCCGCACGGTCATTCCCATGGTTCCTGCGCAGGATCACAAACGAATCGGAGAAGGGGATACAGGCTTGAATACCGGCGGGATGGGAGCCTATGCGCCTGCTCCGTTGGGGACCACGGCCTTGCGGGAGCGTATCTTAAAAGACGTGTTGTATCCCGCGGTAAATGGTCTCTCCCGCGTGGGAAGTCCGTACTATGGCGTGTTGTATGCCGGCATCATGGTTCGCACGGATGGCCAACCTTTTGTCCTGGAATTTAACGCCAGATTCGGCGACCCCGAAACGCAGGTTGTGTTGCCACTGCTAAAAACCGATTTACTGGATGTGATCGAGGCCGTGGTCCAACACCGGTTGGATCAAATCCAGGTGGAGTGGCATGATCAGGCCGCCGTGTGTGTGGTGTTGACCTCCGCCGGATATCCGGGATCGTATGCAACCGGGTTGCCGATTACCGGATTGCCGGAAGAATCTTCCAAGACATCGGACTCGGTAATTGTCTTTCATGCGGGAACGTCGGTACAAGACCAGGGTATCGTCACCAACGGCGGAAGAGTGCTGGGAGTCACGGCTCTGGATTCCACCATTCGAGGCGCACAGAAACGGGCGTATGAGGCCCTGGAATCCATCCGGTTCGACGGACGGTACTACCGAAAAGATATCGCCCACCGGGTCCTATAAGAAGTTTTGGTCATTATTTCCATTCTTGCTATCCCTCCAGGTCTTGAGCAGGATTCACGTTTCTGGTCATGAACCTTCATCAAACCACAGATTAGCCCCGGTCCTATGGCCATTCTGCTTCCTTTTCACTTTCCGCTTTCTTCTAAACTCATTGAACAGGCTGTGGCATGTGTTCAGGCGGGTGGCGTTCTGGCCATCCCCACCGACAGTTTCTATGCGCTGGCAGTTGGCGTGTTTCAGCCGTCTGCCCTTGAGCGGCTGCTAAGAATCAAGGGTGGGCGTGAAGGGAGTCCGATTCCAGTATTGGTGGGCGATGTGTTTCAGGTTGAATCGCTTACAAAAAATATTCCTGATGTTGCCATCAAGCTCATGCAGGAATTCTGGCCTGGCCTGCTCACGTTGGTATTAGGGGCTTCTCCGCGTCTGTCTCCTATTTTGACTGGAGGGAAAAACACAATCGGTGTGCGTCAGCCTAATGATCCAAGAGTTTGCGAACTGCTGAAGCACACCGGTCCGCTTACCGGCACCAGCGCCAACCGCACCGGTCAACCTCCCGCACGATCAGGCGAAGAGGTCATGCAACAAATAGGATCCGATATCGATTTGATTTTAGATGGAGGCCCCACTCCCGGCGGCCAACCCTCCACGGTATTACAAGTCGCCCCAGAAACTCGCATCCTTCGCGAAGGGGCTATTTCTTTTGCGAAAATTAAAGCGGTTTTTGCGTAAGAGGATAACACTGATCTGTAATGAGGTTTCAATGAACGATTAAACCGTCTTTCCTGCCCTACCCCAATGGAGCCGATGGTATCTTTTTAAATGAAAGTTCTGTCACAAAATAGACATAAAACCGAAAATCAATATTTTTGTGCTCTATGATGACTGTACAAGAAGCGATTGCCCACGCTGATAGAGTCTTAATTCACCAAAAGGCATCGGCTGCAGAGGGTGATAAAGATCCCCGCTGGCAGGCTGTTATTGCAGTTGCCGACTTTATTCCAACCGAGCCAGAGCCAATCTGGCAATTTGTTTGCCGATGGGCTGAGCTGCAGGACGATGATCTCCGTAATGCGTTGTCGACGTGTGTACTTGAGCACATACTTGAATATCACTTTGAGAAGTTTTTTCCACTTGTCAAAATAGCTGTGCGACGTAATGAAGCCATTGCAGATGTTTTCTTGCGATGCTGGAAATTCGGGCTATCTGAAGTGCCGGAAAATGCTGTGCATTATGAAAAGCTCAGGAAAGAATTGAAAACAGGTAGAAAAGGAAAGTAGAACTAAAATAAAATCATTGGGACGCGAAAATTTGCTAGACATTCGAGTGAGGGCTATGTTGGCCAAATACTTGACGAAGAACCTACCATGACAATTTCATTAGCAGTCTTCCACTTACTTTTTGTACACAACGTAAAGGCTAGGATTTGTTAGATAAATGTTTTTTTGCCTGTTCGATAGTGAGAAGCGGCGTAGATATCAAATTTGGGGCTTTTGATGAGTCCAGGGTGAGGTCTTTGGGGCGAACGAGCCCCGATTCCTCGATGGTACCTTGTTGAATATTGGGTGTAGGAGTGACACCGAAATGCTGTAGTAGTTTCATGCCCAAGTCCCACCGGTTCAGGCGTTCAGGCCCTCCTAAATGCAGAATGCCCGCATAATCTTTTCCTGCTAATTCCAGTAATATCTCGCACAGGTTTTCCACCCAGACGGGGCAACGGAATTCGTCCGTGAACAGTCGATACGGTTCGCCGGTTTCTGTGGTGTGAATCAATCGCCTGGTTTGGCGATCCGGTGTGCGGAGATCATAGAGTAAGGATGTCCGGACTATGGTTGCCTGGGGATTCACTGAGGCAAGAACCTCTTCCGCTTGGGCTTTAGCTTGGCCGTAGGGGTTGATGGGGGTGGTGGGGCTGTCTTCGGTATAAGGGGCTGCCGTTCCATCAAAGACTTGATCGGTCGAGAGATGAAGGAAGCGAATACCGCGTTCCGCCGTCTGTATGGCCAGAAGGGCGGCAGCCGGGACGATGGCGTGAAGGCCTTCTCCCTGCTCGGAACAGGCTGTATGAATGATGATGTCAGGCCGCACCCGGTCCAGCAGAGTCCTGACCTCCTCCGGCTGTTGGAGGTCGCAGACATGAAACGTCACACCTGGGGTAGAGGTGGCCGGTGTTCGATGTAGTGTCCCGGATACGGTAAAATTCTGTATGGCGCGTTGGATGAGGTGTCCGCCCAAAAACCCGGCGGCCCCGGTCACGAGGAGACGTGGTTTCATGCCTTTCATTGTAAATGAGCGATCAAACAGAAATCTTGTGTGAAGCGGAAGTGTTCCCTAAAATAAGAGATGAGAAACAAATTTTTGCCGGAGGAGTCCTTTCATGGGGATGATTGATTTGCGCAGTGACACGGTGACCAAGCCCACTCCTGCCATGCGGGAGGCCATGGCTCACGCCGAGGTGGGCGATGATGTCTATGGTGAAGATCCTACGGTCAATCGTTTGGAAAAGATGGCTGCCGACCTGCTTGGCAAAGAAGCGGGTTTGTTCGTGCCGACCGGGGTCATGGGCAATCAGCTCGCCATTCGCTTGCATACCCGAACGGGAGATGAAGTGATTGTGGAAGGCTCCGCGCATATCAATCGTTACGAAGGCGGATCGGCTTCTTCATTGTCCGGAGTGCAGGTGTGTTGTGTGCCTGGGGAACGAGGGATTTTGTCCCCGGAGGCCGTCGAAGCGGCCATTCGGCCACGGGATATTCATAATCCCTCAACGACGCTGTTGTGTCTGGAGCAAACCCATAACGTCGGAGGCGGCTCCGTATACCCTCTGGCGACCATGGAACGTGTGGTCGAGGTCGGGAGGAGGCATGGGTTGGCGTTGCACTTGGACGGCGCGCGCCTGTTCAATGCCGTTGTTAAAACAGGGGTATCCGCACCGGACTATGCCCGGCTGTTCGATACGGTCTCGTTTTGTTTCTCCAAGGGCCTGGGTGCGCCGGTCGGGTCCATGATTGTCTCGGATTGTGAGCGGATTGTGCGCTTGAGACGGTTGCGGAAGGTGTTTGGCGGTGGAATGAGGCAGGTCGGCATTTTAGCGGCGGCCGGACTCTATGCGTTGGAACACCATATTCCGCGGTTGGCTGAGGATCATGCGAATGCCAGGCGTTTGGCTCAGTTGTTGTCGACCATTCCCGGCGTGGTGGTGGATGTGGAAGCCACGGTGACCAATATTGTGTTATTTAAGATTCCGGGGGCAAAGAGTGCCACGGATGTTCTGTTACAACGTTGTCGGGAAGCCGGCGTCCTGTTTAACGCGGTCGGGGATCGGGCCTTTCGACTTGTCACGCACCTGGATGTGACGGCCGCCGACATTGAAGAAGCCGGAAAAAAGTTCTCTGAGGTGTTTGCGACTGCGTAAGTCTTGCGGCCTATCAGGGTTGGATTGACACCCGCACTCCGCCTTCTTAGAATTTTTCCTCGATACGACGGTTCACACACAAAGAGGCAAACGCGATGCAAGCTGTTTCATTTCCGCAAATTATGCAAATTCTGGCCCTCACCGATGAGATGGAGATTTCCCGGGAAGAGGTGGATATTCCCCTGACTCCGGAAAGTCCCGGAGTAGTTCGGCGGTTGCCCAATGGCAAGCTGGAAATTGTCGTGGATGCCGATGTGCCCTTTGACGAGTGGTTGAAAGGGCTGGCACCCACTATTCATGATTTGATGGACGAAAAGGATTGATGGATGGCGGTTCGTGATCGGGAATGGCCGGGATATACGATCTGGTATTGTTGCCAGGAATGTGGCCGGTTATGGACATACCAGGGTTCGGATGTGGTGGCTCTTGATCCGGGGTTTGCCTTAGGCCCGGCTATTGTCGGTGAGGCGGTGTTGGCGAGGACCTGCGCTATTTGCGAGGGGCGCTGCGATGCTCCCGTTGCAGAGGTCTGAGGTGGATAAAGAGGACGTAGATTCTGGGAAAACACGATCCTACTGAACGCACCTTCAGGGATTAGGAAGCCAGAGCGACGGGCTTTCCCTGCATGTCGGTTTCCCCTTCGCGGATGATGGTTTTTTCCATGGTCCATTCCTTTGGGGTAATTTTCAACGTATGTCCCATTAAAGTGTAAAATTCCCCTTCCGGGATTTCCACCTTTTCCTCGTCGGTCACCTTCAATTGGAGAATTTTCTTTCCATCAGCGCTCTGAGTCAGGGTCAATCCACTTGGGGAACGTTCTAATTTATAGGCGCGTTGCTCATTGATGACCAGAGAGTTGCTCTCGATCTTGGCGTGGAGTTTTCCCACTTTGTCAAAAACGGCAAATTTGACTCGAATAGGAGTGCCGCCGGTTTTCTGAAATTGTATTTCGATCTGGGGCAATCCTTCAATTTCTATGATCCCGCTGGAATTGCGGTACCAATGGGGTCCCACTTTCACATCCATATCCTTCACTGTGCCTCCTTTTTCAGTTTTTTTCCTCCAGAAACGGTTCATTGTACTGACTGAACTCGATGGTGGCTAGAGGAAATTTCCTTTTTCGTGTGATCGGTGGCTGCCGAAAAGAGTAGATATTCCCAGAAGCCGATTCTACTGCTTTTTAATGCGATTCAGGATCAACGCGATACATCCGCCTAACAGTCCTCCGCCCAATATCGGCGGTCCGAGTTCCACCAATTTCAATTCCCAAATAGGCTCTTGGGCCAACATCAAATCTCGAATTCCCCCCTGAATCATGATGACCGCCAAGGCCATCAGGCATCCAATCATGAACCACCAGCGAAAGATTTTGAACGAATCCATTATTCCTAATCTAGGGGGAGAGTGGACGGTCCAAGGCCCGGTATTGGATGGCCTCCGCAACATGGTTGGCTTGAATCATGTCAGCATGTCCGAGGTCGGCAATGGTTCGAGACACCCGGAGAATTCGGCCATACGCCCGAGCAGATAATCCCAAGCGGGAGACAGCCTGGTCAAGCAGGGTTTTCCCGGCTTCGTCCAATTGGCAGTATTTTTTGATCTGCCTGGGTTTGAGTTGCGCGTTATTGAGGACATGGTCTTCCTGATATCGTTCGAGCTGCCGGTGGCGAGCCTCTATCACACGCTCCCGGATGGTTTGAGACCGTTCATTCCTGGTCCCTCCGGTTAAGTCTTTTACAGAAACGGCGGGGACTTCAATATGAATATCCAACCGGTCCAGCAAGGGACCGGACAAGCGGCTCCGGTATCGGCGGATCTGATGAGGCGTGCAGAGGCATTCATGAGTGGCATCCCCGAAATATCCACAGGGACAGGGATTCATGGCGACCACCAGCATGATTTGAGCAGGAAAGGTCAGGCTGGCCTGAGCTCGAGTGAGAGTGACCGTCCCATTTTCCAGAGGCTGGCGAAGGCTATCGAGCAGCGTCCGTTTAAACTCCAGGGCTTCATCTAAAAACAGTACGCCATGATGGGCCAGTGACACTTCCCCTGGTCGTGGAACGGACCCTCCTCCCACTAAACCGGCTTCGGAAATCGTATGATGCGGGGCGCGAAAGGGGCGGGCTGTTAATAATGGGCTTTGAGGAGACAGGGTTCCGGCCACGCTATGGATCTGGCTGGCTTCCAGGCATTCTTGAAACCCCATTGGGGAGAGAATTCCAGTTAACCGCTGAGCCAGCATGGTTTTCCCGGAACCCGGCGGACCGATCATGAGCAGGTTGTGTCCGCCGGCTGCGGCCACTTCAAGTGCTCGTTTAGCTTGGAACTGCCCAACCACATCTGCGAAGTCTTCCTCAATGGTCGGTTGGAGGGATTGAGCGGCCGGAGCATCAGGGTGCCTTGGTAGAAGCTGGTGAACGCCTTTGACGAATTCCACGACCTCCGGAAGGGTATGAACGCCATATACGGTGGTCTTTTCGACCACGGCGGCCTGTGCGGCATTATCATGGGGAAGAATGAGGGATTGCGGAGCCTGAACCGCCATGGCCATGGAGAGTGCCCCTGGAATGGATTTGATGCGTCCGTCCAAAGCCAATTCTCCTACAAACACGTATTGCAGAATCGCTTCCTGCGGAAGTAATCCCTCGGCGACTAAAATGCCTAGGGCGATGCCCAGATCCAGACCGGCGCCTTCTTTCTTTAAATCAGCAGGTGCCAGATTCACCGTGATTTTTTTTGCCGGGAAATGAAAGCCCGAGTTTTTGAGGGCGGAGCGTACTCGATCACGACTTTCCCGAACCGTGGCGTCCGGAAGCCCGACAATGGAAAATTGCGGAAGGCCTCCGCCGATATCCACTTCAATTTCGATGGAGAATCCTTCCAGCCCGACTAATCCCACACTGTGGACTTTGGCTAACATTGCGTTTCTAATCCGGAGTCGCGAGATATGGCATATAGTTTACTGAAGGAAATACAGAAAAAATTTTAGGTGTTTTACCGTACTTTATTTCGGCGGGTCAATTTAGAAAACGGAAAAAGAGATTCACCACTTTGATTCCATTTTAGGGGCTTCTGATGAGCATGACTCAAATGGGGGGAATACGGTGTAGTGTGACCAAAAAAGGATTGCGAGAGATGGGTACCGCAATCATGCCGCAGATCAGGGCTTCTGGGGAGGCGTAATTTTGGGTACTTCGGAGGGAAAAGGAATGCCATCGGTGGCATCCACCGAATCCAAGAGTTCCTGAGTCGCGGGGTCATGGAGTAAGTCGGTTTTTGGGATACCCGGTTTTTCTAATGTGTTGGTACTTTTCTCAATCTTCTGAGAACCATCGGTTTTAACTTCTGCATTCTTAGTAGGAGAGGAAGGAACGACGGTAGGAGTGTGGAGCGGCTCGATGCTGGTAGCCGGCTTCTCGGTTTTCTCTGCAATGGGGTTCAGGGAAGTAGCCTTCTGGGTTGGCGAATTAGAGCTTTGTTTTTCTTCGACAATCACCTCCTTGGTTGGTTTGTCCACCGCGGAAGATGTTGCGGGTGTGATTTCTAAGGGTTGAGGAACCTGGGGAGGCGAAGCCTCAGTTATTGGTATTGGTGGAGTGGGCTGTAATTTTTGGGAGAGTCCTCCCTCAACAATCCCTTCCCTGGCAGGTCGTTCCACCATAGGAGGTATGCCTAGGTGTTGAGGACTCGGGGTTGAAACCCCGGTTGATGGAGTTGGGGGTTTAGCCGGTAATAATATGGAAGGGGGTTCCCCTTGAGAAGTTATCTCCGAATTCGGTTTTCTTTCCACAGGAGGCTTGGCGGATTGTTTCTCTGATTGAGGTGGATTCTGTGGAGGAGTGTTGTTGACGGAATTTGATGAAAAATCGGTTGGTTTCTCTTGGGGCGGGGTGAACTGTTTAACCGGCGTGTCAATGGACAGAGGAGGCGTAGGTATGTCTGAAAGAATTTGTCGCTCCTGGAATTTATCCTCCGAAGAAGGTGAAGAAGAGGGTGTGGAGGAAGGAGTCCTGAATTGGTCCACAGAATCCCGGAACCAATAGCCTAGAGATCCTCCGACAATCATGAGTGCCACGATTCCTCCCACAAATCCAGCGTATCGTTTTGAGGTGTTCCGACCCTCTTTCAGGTAATCCACCTGCGTTGAAGGCCTTTGAATACCGGGAGTTCGAGATGGCACCGAAGGGGTCGGAGGTGGCGTGGGTTCTTGTGTGTGGGTGCCGGTCGACGTTTCAGGCTTTTCAGTATCAATTTTGGGGGAGATATCTGACTGAATAGGTTTTCGTGATGCTCCGGTGGTTGGGGTTGTTAGCACAGTGGTCGGCTTCAGCCTGGCCAATAACTGGTTAATGATGGTCAAGGCGTGGGTGGCATCCTTAAGACGTTTCTGAGGGTCATTCCTCGTCAGTTGACGTATGAAATCGCGAACCCCTTCCGGGACACCCTCCGGAAAATTAAAGGAGGGATCGGATTGGTCGAAGGCCAGCTTTCCCATGATCGAAGTTCTGGGAAGATTGGTATACGGAGTGGTGAGGGTCAACATTTCATACATCATAAAGCCCAGGGAATAGAGATCACTGCTGAGGCTCAGGAGCTCACCTCTGGCGCTTTCCGGGGGCAAATAATGAAGAGGCCTGAGGAGGTCTTCATCACAGTTGGAGAGAATGTCCATAAGAATCCAGGACAAGCCCAAATCCATCACTTTGATGTTCTGTTGAGGTCCAACCAGCACATGCCCGGGATGAAGGGTGCCGTGAATAATTCCCTGGAAATGGGTATGGACCAGAACTTCGGCGATCCCTCTGGACAGGGTCAGCATGTGTTCCACTGCCAGAGGTCCCTTGTCCTGGATAACCTGGAAGAGGCTGGGTCCGTCAAAGAATTCCATGAACACCACAGGAGTCCCATCGTCCTCTTCGACCTTGAATATTTTAATGAGATTCGGGTGGTCCAGTTTGAGCAGTGGCGTGGCTTTTTCTATAAACGGTTTCCCGCGAATCAATCGGCCATTGATATGGGAATGATAAATTTTGATGGCCACTTCCTGGCGAAGTTCCAGATCATACCCATAATAGATCGTGCCGGTTTTTCCTTGCGCAATTTCGCCTTGAACTTCAAATTTCCCTGGAAAGACTGGTTTATTCATGTCTGGCCTATCTGCAAATTTTACGGAGAGAGAGGGGCTCTCCCTGGGTTTCCTATCAACAGGTTCTCCGCTGTGCCTGTTGGGACAATGTCGAGTCCATGCCCACAACCTTGTGGCGGAACCATGGAATTCCTGTTCATCCTTTCGGAACCTCGCCCGATTTTCTTGAATATCCCTGATTCTTCTTGGTTGCGGCACAGACGGGCTGTCCCTGCAGGAAAATTACACACATGCCAATGGCACGGCTTTAGGCCGGATCAATTATGCGGAGATCGGTTCCCATTCTTCTAAGGGCCGACAGGCAGGCGTCAATTTGAGTCTTGGTGTGATCAGCGGTGACGGTTAGGCGAAGGCGACTGGTTCCTTTCGGCACGGTTGGGGGGCGGATGGCCGGGATGAAAAAGCCTTCCTGAAGCAAGGCGCGGCTCAGGAGAGTGGCCCGCTCAGGATCTTTGAGAAGAATGGGTAGAATGGGGCTTTCGGTCGGCGTCAGTTGAAATCCCATGGCTTGGATTCCCGCATACAGGTAGTTTCTGTTTGCCCATAATCTGATCCTTCGGTCTGGTTCGATTTGAACAAGGTGTAGGGCGGCCATGGCGGCGGCGGCCATGGCGGGCGGCGAGGCGGTGGAAAAAATAAATGGACGAGAGGTATTGATGAGGTAGTCGATGAGGCTCTTTGGCCCGGCTATGAATCCACCGCTCACTCCCAGAGCCTTACTCAAGGTTCCCATATGAAAAATTTCTCCCGGGTGAATGCCAAAATGCTCAGCCGTGCCACGCCCTGTCCGTCCCATCACCCCCGTTCCATGGGCATCGTCCACTAACACGGTTGCCTCAAAATTTTTCCCAAGGTCTACAAGGTCTGAAAGAGGAGCCAGGTCTCCATCCATGCTGAATACCCCTTCCGTCACCACAAGGGTTGGTTGCTTGGCCGGCCGCTTGGATAGGAGCTTTTTCAGGTGGTCCGTATCGTTGTGATGGAAGACTCGCATTCGGGCCTTACTGAGTCGACAGCCTTCAAGCAGGCTGGCATGACATAACCGATCGGCCAGGATTAAGCCGTTTTCATTGATCAATGCGGGTATAACGCCAATATTAGTGGCATATCCGGAAGAAAAGGATAGGGCCCCTTCGGTTCCCTTGAAACGGGCGAGCTGGTCTTCAAGCTCCATGTGAGGGGTGAGGGAGCCGGAAATCAGACGGGAAGCCCCGGCCCCCACCCCGTAACGTTGAATGGCGGCAATCGCGGCCTCTTTAGTTTTTTGATCATTGGCCAGGCCCAAATAATTATTGGAGGCAAAGAGAAGCAGGGATTGTCCCTTGATGGTGATGTTGACCCCTGAAGAGGTGTCTATGGTGGTCAGTTCCCGCCATAAATGCTGCCTAGAGAGTTTTTGTCGGTTTTCTTCAAACATTAGGTCGAAACTTGGAGGTTAAGTTCTCAGATAGGACAGGTGATGAAGACAAATTTCTGTATTTCGTATTCTCAAAATTCCTGCTACAATGCTCATTGACTTAAAAAAACTGTAAGTATTACCATGATTTTTTAATCATTAGCCGGAGGGGATACCTTTATCCAAATGGATGACGGAATGAATTTCCCATTTTTATTTGCCCGCAAGGTTCAATTTACGGGTCTCCCAACTAAAAGGTGGAAACCATGCTGCTGACCGGTTCAGAAATTTTCGTGGAAGCGTTAAAACGTGAAGGCGTCGATACCCTTTTTGCTTTACCCGGTGGGGTAGTATTGAAAATTTTTGATGTCCTGCACCAACAGAAGGATATTCGCGTCATTTTGACCCGTCATGAACAGGGTGCCGGGCATATGGCTGAAGGATATGCCAAAGCCACAGGAAAAGCCGGAGTCTGCTTGATTACCTCGGGCCCGGGAATGACCAATGTTATCACGGCCTTGGCGGATGCGTATATGGATTCCGTTCCCGTTGTGGCCTTCTCCGGCCAGGTGCCGACTGCCTTAATCGGGAATGATGCATTCCAGGAAGCTGACAATATCGGACTCAGCCGTCCGTGCACCAAGTACAATTTCCTGGTGAAAGATGTGAAAGATCTGGCGCAGACCATTAAAGAAGCGTTTTACATCGCGACGACAGGTCGACCCGGTCCCGTGTTGGTGGATATTCCCAAGGACATTTCCATGGATAAAGGGGAATTTCACTACCCCAGTTCCGTGTCCATTCGCGGATATAACCCGACGTATGATGGAAGTCGATGGAAGATCAAGCAGGCTGCTGATGCCATCCTGAAATCCAAGCGGCCCATTCTCTATATAGGCGGTGGAGTTCTGTTTTCCGAAGCTTCGGCGGAAGTGAAAGAGTTAGCGGAGATGACCCATATTCCGGTCGATATGACTCTCATGGCGTTGGGAGCCTTCCCGGGAAATCACCCCTTGTCTTTGGGCATGCTAGGGATGCATGGCACCTATGTGGCCAATATGGCCATGCATTATTCCGATCTGGTGATTGCCGTGGGTGCACGATTTGACGATCGTGTGACGGGCAAAGTGTCGGAGTTTTGTCCCAAAGCCAAAGTGATTCATGTGGACATTGATCCCACTTCAATCAGAAAAAACATTCATGTGGATATCCCTATCGTGGGTGACTGCAAACGCGTGTTGAGCGAATTAAACAACATCCTTCGTGCGACGGTGAATGGTGATCAAAAAGAACAGCGTAAGCCCTGGTGGGATCAGTTAAATGCCTGGAAGCAGGAGCATCCGTTGGCATATGACCAGGACCCGAAAGGCCAAATTAAACCGCAATATCTGATCGACCGGCTCTACCATCTGACATGTGACCGTGATCCAATTGTTTCAACCGATGTGGGTCAGCACCAAATGTGGTCCGCTCAATTTTTTAAATTGAAAAATCCACGGACCTGGTTGACGTCCGGGGGGTTAGGAACCATGGGATTCGGATTCCCGGCGGCGATGGGGGCGCAAGCGGCCTTCCCGAACCGGTTGGTGCTTTGCATTGCAGGTGACGGCAGTATTCAAATGAATACTCAGGAGTTGGCCACTGCGGTGGTGGAAAAACTGCCCGTCAAGGTGTTTGTGATCAACAACCGGTTCCACGGGATGGTTCGTCAATGGCAGGATTTATTCTACGAAGGACGCTATGCCTCCAGTTATCTGGGGCAAACGCCGGACTTTGTGAAACTGGCCGAGGCCTATGGTGCGGCCGGGGTTCGCATAGCTGACGTGGGGCAGGTGGATGATGGGATTCGTGAGGTACTGTCGATTGAGAGGCCGGTGTTTGTCGATGTGCCGGTCTATCAGTTTGAGAATTGTTATCCCATGATTCCTGCCGGGGGATCCAATCACGAAATGTTGTTGGGAGATCCGCCGGACTTGAAGAAGCCCAAGGGGACCCATCCAACCGGCGTGCAGGCAGACTCGGATACTATCTTAACGGCATGAAGAATTGCCGAGGAACAATATGGAACATATTTTATCGTTGACTCTTGAGAATAAGTTTGGGGCCCTATCACGTGTTGCGGGTTTGTTTAGTGGGCGGGGATTCAACATTGAAAGTCTGTCGGTAGCTCCCACGTTGGATCCGTCGGTTTCCATGATGACGATCGTGACCAATGGAGACGAACGCATCATCGAACAAATCATGAAGCAACTGAATAAGGTGATTGATATCATTAAGGTGGTGGATATCAGCGAATGTGATTTTGTCGAACGGGAAACGGCTCTCATTAAAGTCCATACCCGGCCGGAGGATCGAGCCGAGGCGCTCAGGATCGCCGATATTTTCCGGGCGAATGTTGTGGACTCCTCTCCGACGAGTTACACCATCGAAGTGACGGGGGATGTCAGAAAAGTCCAGGCTATCATTAATTTATTGCAGCCTTTGGGCATAAAGGAATTGGTACGGACTGGCCGTATTGCCATGGGACGGGAACCGATTCGGCCTGCGCAGGTTCAACCCCGTCCTCTTGCAAAGGCCAATTAGGCTCACCAACCGGATTGTCTTCATACACGAATCAGTCCATCTTCCATCGCAAGCGGGCTTCTTAAGAATTACCGTTACAATTATCTTCCCTTGAGGAGTGTGTTATGAAAATTTTTTATGAAAAAGATGTCGACCAACAATTGCTCAAAAAGAAAAAAGTGGCCGTGGTGGGATTCGGGAGTCAGGGACATGCTCATGCCTTGAATATGCGGGACAGCGGGATTCAGGTCATCGTCGGATGTCGTGAGGGGGCTTCCTGGAATAAGGCCGAAGCGGCAGGATTAAAAGTCATGCCGGTGGCTGATGCGGTAAAAGAAGCCGATATTGTGATGATCCTGGCTCCCGATGAACGGCAGGCGGCCATTTACAATGACGAAATTGCTCCCTCGCTCAAGAAGGGGGCCTATTTGGCTTTTGGCCATGGTTTCAATATTCATTTCGGGCAAATCCAGCCTGCCAGTCATGTCAATGTGTTTATGGTGGCACCTAAGGGACCCGGGCACCTCGTCCGGTCCGAATATACCAAGGGCACCGGCGTGCCCTGTTTGTTGGCCGTTCATCAAGATCCGAGCGGCAATACAGCCCAAGTCGGCTTGGCCTATGCGAGTGCCATCGGAGGCACAAGAGCCGGGGTGATTGAGACGTCCTTTCGGGAAGAAACGGAAACGGACCTGTTTGGTGAGCAGGCCGTGCTGTGTGGAGGTGTCACATCGCTCATTCAGGCCGGGTTTGAAACCTTGGTGGAAGCCGGGTATTCACCGGAAATGGCGTATTTTGAGTGTTTGCATGAAGTGAAGTTAATCGTCGATCTCATTTATCAGGGTGGAATCGCCAATATGCGGTATTCGATCAGCACGACGGCCAAGTATGGAGATGTGACCAGAGGTCCGCGTGTCGTAACTCCTCAGACCAAACGGGTCATGAAGAAAATCTTGCAGGAAATTCAAAGCGGACGCTTTGCCCGTGAATGGGTGCTGGAAAATCAAGCCAATCGTCCGGTCTATAATGCCCTTCTCAAGAAGGGGGAAGAACACCCGATTGAAGAAGTCGGAACGCGGTTGCGCGCGATGATGCCCTGGTTGAAAAAAGACCAGTTGGTCGATAAACAAAAAAATTAAATAAATGTGTAACACATTACAGGTGGCCTGCAATGGCTGATCGGGCCAAAGGCGTACCGGTCGCTCTGGAGGGGTTGCCATTCATCCTCGTCTCCGTGGGGATGACCGTCGGCAGTTGGTGGGCCGGATGGGGATGGCCGACATACCTGCTGGGGGCCGTAACCGTGTTTGTCGGGTGGTTTTTTCGTAACCCTGCCCGCACGATTCCGTTCGGAAACACCTGGGTCGTCTCTCCCGGAGACGGAACCGTTGTCGCTGTTGAGTCGGAATTCGAACACCGATTTCTAAAAGCCCAGGCCATTCGGATCAGTATTTTTCTGAATGTTTTTAATGTTCATATCAATCGCATGCCAATTGCCGGAGTGGTGCAGGATATCCTTTATCAGCCCGGCCAGTTCATGGCGGCCAATGAGCCCGGTGCGTCGACGGGGAATGAACAAAACGCCTTGATGCTTCGGCGTGCCGATGGGAATAAAGTGCTGTGTGTCCAGATTGCCGGGTTAATCGCCCGCCGGATCATTTGCTGGGTTGTGCCCGGAGAGCAGATTGAAATTGGTGAACGGTTTGGGCTGATTCGGTTCGGATCACGGATGGATGTCTATCTCCCGCAACATAGCGTGATTCAGGTGAAAGTGGGCGACAAGGTTAAAGGGGGATCATCTATTGTCGCTGAGTTGCCGTGCGCGGAGGGTTCATGAAAACTCAATCACCAAAACGACGTCGAGTGGTCTATCTTATTCCCAACTTGCTGACCACTGGAAATTTATTCAGCGGCCTGGCTTCCATTTTGTTTGTTTTCGGAGGAAACTTTGAGGCTGCGGCGATTGCCATTCTCGTGGCCATCGTGTTTGACACACTGGATGGCACGTCCGCCAGACTTATGAAGAGCACGAGCCAATTCGGGTTGCAATATGATTCGCTGGGGGATGTGGTGTCCTTTGGCGTCGCCCCGGGATTATTGATGTATGTCTGGGCCCTGAGCACCCCAAAAATGTTGGGCGCGGCGGTGATGTTCGCGTTTGTGGCCTGCGGAGCGTTACGCCTTGCCCGGTATAATGTGATGGCGACGTCGAGTGCAGGCGAAGGCAAACCCTTTACCGGCCTACCGATTCCCGGAGCTGCCGGAGTGATCGGGACCTTGGTCATTTTCGATCACCATGTATTTGCACTTGGAGCAGCGGTGAAGCCGATCCTGGCAATTATTCTTTGTCTGTCCCTGGCATTTCTGATGGTCAGTACGTTTCGGTACCGCAGTTTAAAAGAACTCAAAACGCACGAGCACCATCACTTCAATTACCTGGTCTATGCGGTTCTGATTTTAATGGCGGTGCTGGCCTATCCCCAGGCGATGCTGTTTGTGGTCTTTCTGGCGTATGCCCTCTCCGGAGTCGTGGAACAAATCTGGGTGGGAGTGACCGGGTTGGCGAGGAAAAAACCCGGGCCCCAGGAAACCCCCACCCGGTGGCCCACTGATTGACCGGGGAACATTCAACGGATATGTATTGAAAGAGGTTGCGAGCAGAGAAATGACGCGATTAATCAGAATATTCGATACCACGCTGCGTGACGGCGAACAGTCTCCAGGGGCCAGTATGAACATTGAGGAGAAAATCCTCGTGGCCAAGCAATTAGCCCGGTTGAATGTGGATATTATTGAAGCCGGCTTTGCCTTCAGTTCGCCGGGGGACTTTGAAGCCATCCAGCGTATTGCTCAGGAAATTGAAGGTCCGGTGGTGTGTAGTCTGGCCCGGGCCAAACCGGAAGATATTGATCGGGCCTGGGAAGCGCTGAAGGGCACGCCTAAATGCCGGATTCATACTTTTTTGTCCTCCTCCGATATCCATCTGAAATACCAATTCCGGATGTCACGCGAGGAAGCGCTGAAACGCGGAGTGGAGATGGTCCAACATGCCAGGGGATATGTGGAGGATGTGGAATATTCTCCTATGGATGCGACCAGGTCGGATCTGTCTTATTTATGTGAAGTGGTCGAAGCGGTGATAGAGGCCGGAGCCAGGACGGTCAATATACCGGATACGGTGGGGTACACCACGCCACAGGAATTCGGACATATCATCCGGACTCTTCGGGAACGAGTGAAGGGAATTGACCGGGCGATTATTTCCGTGCATTGCCACAACGATTTAGGATTGGCCGTGGCCAATTCGATGGCGGCCATTCATGCCGGAGCGGGTCAGGTGGAATGCACGATCAATGGTATCGGCGAGCGGGCCGGCAATGCCTCCTTGGAAGAAATTGCCATGGGGCTTCGGACCAGGAAAGACTTTTATCAAGCCGATACGAGTATTCAAACCGAGGAAATATCCAAAACCAGCCGCTTGGTCAGCAATATTACGGGCATGGTGGTTCAACCCAATAAAGCAATCGTGGGTGCGAATGCCTTCGCGCATACCTCCGGCATTCACCAGGATGGGTTGCTGAAAGAAAAAATCACCTATGAAATTATGCAGCCGGAAACCATCGGGTTGACGCAAAGCCGGTTGGTGATGGGCAAGCTCTCCGGTCGTCATGCCTTTCGGGAGGAAGTTGTGCGTTTGGGCTACAACTTGACCGATCAGGAAATTCTGGAAGCGTTTGATCGGTTCAAGCGTCTGGCGGATCAGAAGAAGGAATTGTTTGAAGAGGATCTGGAAGCGATCGTCAATAAGGCGGTGACCAAGGTTCCCGAGCGGTATTCCTTAAAAGGGTTGTACGTGGAAAGCGGGATGGATCGCCGACCCCAGGCCAAGGTGGAGCTGCTCATCGACGGGCAATTGGTCACAAAGACGGGAGAGGGAGATGGCCCGGTCGATGCGGTCTACCGCACGATTACGGTGTTGACCCAAACGAAAAGTCTGTTGAAGGCTTATATTGTGAAAGCCATTACCGGTGGAACGGATGCTCAGGGTGAAGTCTCGGTCCGTGTCGAAGAGAACGGTGAAACCGTGACCGGACATGGGTCCGATACCGATATCATCATTGCATCTGCTCAGGCCTATCTCAATGCCTTGAACAAACTGGCTGATTTGATGGAACGGCATGCTCGGGCCGAACAAAAAATCGGGCTGTGTTAAAGGCCTTTAGGTTTCAGATTGGTGGCATGTCGTAGAGGTTTTCCCTCCCGCTGGTCATCTCTGACCTCTCCGTGATCCCATGATGGTTGAAGTTGTCTGCACGCCGTAACCTATGATTATATTCTCTATGGTCTGTATGTTGAGGAAACTATGAAAAAACGAATTACCGTGTTGTCCGGAGACGGGATCGGACGCGAAATTGTTCCACAAGCTATTCGGGTTCTGGAAGCGATTGGTCAAACTTTCGGCCATCAGTTTGAATTTCAGCATGCGCCAATCGGAGGGGAAGCCATTGATGCCACCGGGTATCCTCTGCCCCCGGACACCTTGGCGCTGGCCAAGTCTGCCGATGCCGTATTGTTGGGAGCCGTCGGCGGCCCAAAATGGGAAGGCCTGGAATACGAGCGAAGGCCGGAACGTGCGTTATTAGGCATTCGAGAGCAATTGGGGCTTTTCGCCAATCTGCGACCCGCAAAAATCTATTCAGCCTTAATCGGAGCCTCAACTCTCAAGCCGGAGGTGATCGAGGGCATTGATGTTCTGGTCGTGCGGGAATTGACCGGAGGAATCTATTTCGGGAAACCGAAGGGGATTGAGGCGACCGCGACCGGACATCGGGGATTCAATACCGAAGTCTACACGACGGAAGAGATTCGTCGGATCGCGGAGGTGGCGTTTCAAGCAGCCAGAAAACGACGAAAGCTGGTGACCTCCATAGACAAAGCGAACGTGTTGGAATCATCTGAATTATGGCGCCGGGAGGTCATCGCGGTTCACAAAAAGTATCCCGATGTCGAATTACGCCATATGTATGTCGATAACTGTGCTATGCAGCTGGTCCGCTATCCCAAGCAATTCGATGTCATTGTGACGACCAATATGTTCGGAGATATTTTGAGCGACGAGGCCGCGATGCTGACCGGTTCCATTGGGATGTTGCCCTCGGCCAGTGTCGGTTCCACCGTCGGCATGTACGAGCCCATTCATGGCAGCGCGCCGGACATCGCCGGAAAAAATCTGGCCAATCCGATCGGGACCATTGCCTCGGCCGCCATGATGTTGGCCTATTCCTTCGATCTCACCAAAGAAGCCGCCGTGATCGAGGAGGCCATCCAAAAAACCTTAGTGCAGGGATATCGAACCAAGGATATTGAAAGCCCGGGAACCACGTTGGTGGGAACCAAGGAAATGAGCGACCACATCTTACAAAACCTGGGTGGCCGGTAATCATGTTTGGAGATTGGAAGTCAGGGGTCATTGGCACGCTGGCGGGAACCGGTGAGCCGGGATATAGCGGTCATGGTGGTCCGGGGTGGAAGGCTGCCCTGAATGAGCCGAAAAATGTGTGTTTTGATGCCGTGGGCAATTTGTTGATTGCCGATTCGGAAAATCACGTCATTCGTCGCATTCTACAAGCGACCGGCGTGATCGAAACGGTGGCGGGTAGGAGCCCTCTCAGTCAATCCCAACCATCAGTGCCTACGCCCTTTCCGACTCAACACACCGAAGAGGAGGAAGAAGTCGATCCTCTTGCGGATGTTGATGAATCGCCTGAAAAGGCCTATTCTCAAACCCCCGATCTCAGTGGAACCGTGCGCTATGTGATTGGGCAGGGGCTTCAACGGGACCGTTTTGCGGGGGATGAAGGCCCGGCCACCAAGGCCATATTGAATTTTCCCTCCGCTGTGGCCGTGAATGCCGAGGGAGATATTTTTATCGCGGATACCTTTAACCATCGTATTCGCAAAGTGAATCCCACGTCAGGAACGATTCATACGATTGCGGGAACCGGAAACACGAAATGGAGTGGGGATGGAGGCCCGGCCCTAGAAGCCACCTTCAATGAACCGGTGGCTCTCGCGGTTGATGGGACCCGACTCTATATTGCCGATCAGAGTAACAACCGGATCCGTCTTTTGGATCTGGAAACAGGCGTGTTGAGCACAATCGCCGGCACAGGAGAAACCGGATACAATGGAGATGGGATGCCTGCACTGGAAGCCAGTCTGGCGGGGCCAAGCGGATTGACCCTGGATCAGGAAGGGCATCTCTATGTCGCGGATACGTTTAACGGGCGAATACGAAAAATTGACCGGCAGACCGGGATCATGACCTCGGTAGTGGGTGACGGATCCGAGTTTCGATATGAACGTGGAGTCAATGATGCCTCGACCGCCCTGTCCCGACCCTATGGGATCGCCGTCACGGCAACGGGAGGAATTCTGATTACCGATTCGGATAATCATCTTCTCCGGTATTGGGATGTTGAGAAAAAATCGATGAGCGTGAAGGCGGGGAATGGACAGGCAGGATTTGGCGGTGATGGGGCTGCAGCCGAAACGAGCAATCTGAATTATCCCTTCGGGGTGGCCGTCGATACGTGGGGGAATATTGCGATTGCGGATACCTTTAATCATCGCATCCGCTTCATTGGTCACTGAGCCGGGTTTGTTTCAAAGGAATATCCTGAACGATGAACAGAAAATCCGAATACACCGTAGCGGTCGTCGGAGCGACCGGCGCGGTGGGGACAGAAATGATCCAGGTTCTGGAGGAACGGAAGTTTCCGGTCAAGGCACTGGTACCGTTGGCCTCCGACCGGTCGGAGGGTTTGACTGTGGAGTTTCAGGGTCAGGAGATCCCTGTGAAGGTGTTAAAGCCTGATTCTTTTACCGGAGTGGATGTGGCCCTGTTTTCGGCCGGTGCGGGAATCAGCAAAGAGTTTGCTCCCATTGCGGTCCAAGCGGGAGCGGTGGTCATTGATAACAGTGCGGCCTGGCGGATGGATCCCAACGTGCCGTTGGTGGTGCCGGAGGTCAATGCCTATGCCCTGGCCAACCACAAGGGCCTGATCGCCAATCCCAATTGCTCGACCATTCAAATGGTGGTGGCGTTGAAGCCGCTTCATGATGCGGCCCGGATCAAACGAATCGTGGTCACCACCTTCCAATCCGTCTCGGGAACCGGCAAAGATGCCATGGAGGAACTTTCCGATCAGACCCGTCGGTTGTTGAGCTTCGGAGATGTCAAAACTGAAGTCTATCCTCATCAAATTGCCTTCAACTGCCTGCCGCACATCGATGAATTTTTGGCGAACGGGTATACCAAGGAAGAGATGAAAATGCTTCACGAGACGCGGAAGATCATGGATGACCCGTCGATTCAAGTCACCGCGACCACCGTACGGGTTCCCGTGTTCGTGTGCCATGCAGAAGCGGTGAATATTGAAACCGAAAACAAGCTCACGGTGACTGAAGCCCGTGCGCTATTGGCCGCGGCCCCCGGTATCCAGGTCTATGATGATCCCGAGCGGAAACTCTATCCGCTGCCGATTGATGTGGCCGGAACCGATGCGGTATATGTCGGGCGCATCCGGGAAGATGAGTCGATTCCCAAAGGGTTGAATCTTTGGGTGGTGGCGGATAATTTACGCAAAGGCGCGGCGTTGAACGCTGTGCAAATTGCGGAGGCCATTTTTCGGTAAACGCATTCGGGGACCGGTGATGATCGACATGAGTGGAATGGGAAAAATCCTGGCCCTCATGGGTATCGTGTTGGTGGTCCTGGGTGTGTTCCTCATGATCCTGGGAAAGTGGTCGGGATCGGACAGCAGCTTGGGATGGTTGGGCCGGCTGCCCGGCGATTTCGTCATTAAACGGGATTCTTTTACCTTTTATTTCCCCCTGGCCACCAGTATTGTGCTGAGCCTGGTGGGAAGCCTGATCCTCTATCTGTTCTTCCGGCGGTAAAGACTAATGACGCATTCTTTTCGACTACGGATGGCCTTTATCCTGCTGATAGCAGCGGGACTTGTTGTTCTGACAGTTACCAGTCAGGCTTCCGAGTCCCATGTGCGGGTCGGGTTAGCCGAAGGCGTCACCTCTCTCACCGTCTCCAGTGCCGATACCTTCTCGCTCCGTCTTCCCTCGGGAAAATCCTATCGAGTCTCCGGCTCGGTCCTTATCCGTCGAAACGCCAACGGCTGGCAATTAAACGACCGGGATGTCTCTGATCCGCAGGTGCGTGTTGTCGGGCAAGGAGAAGTTATTCAGCTTCGAGCCATGAAAGGCGCTAACGGATCAGGGCAGGAACGAACCTGGCAGGTGTTGGGACCTCTTGAATTGGTGGGCATCGGGAATAGCATGACGGTCATTAGTCTTGTGCCTCTGGAAGCCTATGTGGGCGGGGTGGTGTCAGGAGAGGTCAGCCCCAAATGGCCGATTGAATCCTTGAAAGCCCAAGCGGTGGCCGCCAGGACGTATGTGATGTATAAAAAAATGGAAAATCAGCAGCAACTCTTTGATGTGCTGGCCAGTGTCCAGGATCAAGTCTATCGCGGCCATTCCGTACGTCCCGAATCGATTGAACAGGCCATTCAATCTACGAGGGGGCAGGTGTTGACCTATGAGAACCGGCCGATTTTTGCGGCCTATTCCTCGACCGCTGCCGGTCCGACCGAGGATGCCCTTTATGTCTGGGCCCTGGACCTGCCCTACCTCAAGGGGGTGGCTTGTCCCTTCGATGAACAGGCCCCGCGCTATGAGTGGCAAACCGCGTTTACCTTCGACTATCTGGAACAACAGCTTCGGAAGGAGGGCTATGAGGTCGGGACGGTCGCTACGCTGACCCCCTACACCATGACGCCGTCAGGGCGGGTTGACCGAGTACGGATTCTTCATTCAAAAGGAGAAGTCATTCTTCGCGGGCAGGATCTCCGCCGGGTCATCGGCTATTCAAAAATTTTCAGCACGCAGTTTACCATTCAAAAACTTGGAGCCGAGGTGGTGATTGTCGGACGGGGAGCGGGCCATGCTGTGGGACTCTGCCAATGGGGCATGCGGGAAATGGCCAACCTGGGCTATGACTATCAATCCATTCTTCGTCACTATTATCCCGGTACCGCGCTACTGCCGCTTGACCGGGTCCTGCTCACCTCGGCCAATTAGACCGGGATCGCCGTTCCGGTCGCCTCCCATGCATCTGTCAGATTTCCAGTTTCCATTCGATCTCACTCTCGTCGCCACGCAACCGATCCATCCTCGGGATCATGCTCGACTTCTGGTCGTGAACCGGCACACAGGACAGTTGGCCAACCGGCAGGTGAAAGATCTTCCTGAGGTCTTGCGGCCCGGCGATGTCCTGGTCGTCAACGATACCAAGGTGATCCCGGCACGACTGTGGGGAACCAAGGTCCCCACCGGCGGAAAGGTGGAACTCCTGTTCGTGCGGCAATTGGACGAGCAGCATATGGAAATCCTGCTGAACGGACGGGTGAGTCCCGGGCAATTGCTGAAGTGTCCCGGTGGAGGTATGGCCCAGGTGATTGAACGGCAACCGGGAAGAACGGTCATTCGCTGGCAGGGAGAGCAATCGTTTCAGGCCTGTCTGGCGCAATACGGGGAAGTCCCGCTCCCGCCCTATATCAAACGCGAGCCGCTTCCTGAAGATCGACAGAATTATCAAACCGTGTTTGCCAGGCATGAAGGGGCGATTGCGGCGCCCACGGCAGGTTTGCATTTCACGGAGGAACTGCTTTCCCGACTGGCCGGTCAGGGAGTGAAAACCGTCACCCTGACGCTGCATGTGGGGCCGGGCACGTTTTTGCCGGTGAAGGTCTCGAAGATTGAAGCCCATGTCATGCATCCGGAGTGGTTTCAGATTTCGGAACAGGCGGTTCAGACCATCCACGAGGCCAAACGAACCGGAGGCCGTGTCATCGCCGTGGGAACCACGGCAGCCAGAAGCCTGGAGTCGGCTGTGGATGCGACCGGGACACTCAAGGCTCAGTCGGGTGAAACCCGCTTGTTTATTATCCCGGGATTTTCATTCAAGGTCGTGGATGTGCTGCTGACCAATTTCCATTTTCCGGAAACGACCCTTTTGATGCTGGTGTCGGCTTTTGCCGGGCTGGAGCTGGCCAGAACGGCATATGAACATGCCGTGCAGGAACGCTACCGGTTCTATAGCTATGGCGATGCGATGTTGATTGAGTAAGAAGGGAGAAGTAAGAAGGGAAAAGTAAAAAGGCTACAAAGGAAATGAGGAAAACGAGTCCGGACGTCAGTCTGGTCGGATGTTTCTCGCTTCTACCTTTTCACTTCATTGTTTGTTGTTACATCAAACCCGGATTGATGGAGATATTGTCCTGGGCGCGTAAGGCGACTTGAAAGGCTTGCAGGGCTCGTTGTTTCTTTTGCATGAGAAATTGCATGCGAATTTGTTCGAGCATATCCTGATCCACCGCCTCTCCCTCCTTGGTCTGACGGGAGGCCAACTCCGTCACTTCTTTCATTTCGGCCGGGGTAAGTGTGGTGGCCTCCGCAACCAGAAGGCGGGCTTTTTCCGCCATTAACTCGCCTTTCCTCAGTGTTTCGTATTGGTGAGGGGTCCAGCGGTTGTTGGCCAACAGGCGTTGATACAGTTGCGGATCGAAGTTTCCGTCCTTCTGAAAATCCTGTTGTTTGACGATGGTATCATGAAGTTCTTGAGCGGAAACCTCCAAATCGAGTTCGTCCGCCAGATTTTGCCAGGCTTTATTGGTAATGAGACCTTCCAACGCCAATTGTCTCATGGTGTCCTCTTTCACGTCTTCCTGTTTGAGCTGTTCCTTGTAAAACCGGTAGTAGCGTTGTTTGGCTTGGATCAATTCTTCACGGGTCACTTTATGGTTGCCGACGGTGGCGACCGCATTACTTTGATTGGCCTCAAAACCCCACCACCCCATGCCAATGACAAAGGTGGTGGCGATGATGATCATGATGCCTTTGATCAGCCAAGGGTATTTATCCGAGCTTTCGCGAATGGTCCGAATCATGCCTAAACCTCCATATAAAC
This sequence comes from Nitrospirales bacterium, assembly GCA_050248735.1. Classification (GTDB taxonomy): domain Bacteria; phylum Nitrospirota; class Nitrospiria; order Nitrospirales; family UBA8639; genus JACKFE01. Next base: position 568,656 of record JBFWRU010000001.1, read on the forward strand.
GTCACATATCATCCTGAGGAATTTTACGGCCCCGGGCTCGCAAAGGCAAGAACAGAAAGCGTTGGGAAGGCCGGCTTTACATGGCCGGGTGGCCATGGTAATCAACAGCCTTCGCCCAAGAGGAATCCATCCAGGGGCATGGTCATATTTTCCCGAAAGGTCAAGACATCCACATGAGTGACATACGTGTGCGGTTCGCGCCCAGCCCGACAGGCTATCTGCATATCGGCGGGGTGCGGACGGCTCTGTTCAATTGGTTATTTGCCCGTCATGAAAAAGGCACCTTCGTGCTTCGAATTGAAGATACTGATCAGGAGCGCTCAACCGATGAAGCCATCCGGATCATTGAAAAGGGATTGAAATGGGTGGGATTGGATTGGGATGAAGGCCCGTTCCGGCAAACCGATCGATTGGAGCTGTATCGGGAAAAGGCCATGGAGCTGTTTCAGCGGGGGTTGGCCTATTGGTGTGTGTGTACGCCGGAAGAGCTGGAAGCCAGAAGACAGGAAGCGCAGGCCAGAGGAGAGACGTTGAAATACGATGGGCGGTGCCGGGAACGGGGCATTACGAAGCCGACTCAAACGGCGGCCCTGCGGTTCAAGGCTCCCCAGGAAGGGCAGACCATTCTCTCCGATCTGATCAAAGGACAGATCGTATTTGAGAACTCGGTGCTGGATGATCTGATTATTCTCCGTTCCAACGGCTATGCCACCTATAACTTTTCCGTGGTGGTGGATGACGGCCTGATGAAGATCTCTCATGTCATCCGGGGTGATGATCATGTCAACAATACGCCCAGACAGGTGCCGTTGTTTGAAGCGCTGGGTTTTCCGGTTCCTCACTTTGCCCACCTACCGATGATTTTAGGCTCGGATAAAACACGCCTGTCCAAGCGCCATGGGGCCACTTCGGTGCTGGCCTATCAGGAGATGGGATATCTGCCCGAGGCGTTGGTCAATTATCTCGTGCGGCTGGGATGGTCACATGGCGACCAGGAAATTTTTTCGATACAGGAAATGGTGGAGCACTTCGACTTCAAACAGGTTCAGTCCTCTGCGGCGGTTTTCAATCCTGAAAAGCTGAAGTGGGTCAATGCGCAATACCTGCGCACCAGTGACCCTAAACGGGTGGCTGACGCCCTGGTCCCTTTTCTTCATCAGGCGGGATTTGGCGATGCGGCTATCGCCAAAATTCCGGGTGGGGCGGAGGCGCTGATTCCTCCCCTGCGGGAACGCTCCGAAACTCTCCTGGAATTCGTGGAAGGGGCGGTGCCCTATCTGGCGGAACCAATGGCGATGGATGAAGGGGCGGCCGGCAAACATTTGACGCCTGCCATTGCCCCCAGCCTCAAGGAGTTCGCCGACCTTGTGGAAGTGGAACCGGATTTTTCTAAAGAAAGCCTGGAGCCTATCCTTCATGCCCTCATCGAACGACAGGGTCTTAAGATGGGCAAAGTGGCTCAACCCTTACGGGTGGCCCTCACGGGGCGAACGATCAGTCCCGGCATTTTTGAGGTCATGGCTCTGCTGGGGAAAGAGCGAACTCTGCAACGGATTCGTGCGGGTGTCGAGCTGGCCATGAAGGCTCATTAAATTGGGTTCCCTTTCTTCCCCTTATGCCTTTCATTCCCCTGTCTTGACTGGCCTTGAAAGGTGAATTAAGCTCATCTTAGGTTGGGGGATCGTCTAGCGGTAGGACGCCAGATTCTGGATCTGGTCGCCTAGGTTCGATTCCTAGTCCCCCAGCCAAAATCTTTCCTCCGAATCTTTCCAAGTATTTCATAAATTCAAAATCCTAACCTTATTAAATTAGGACATTATGAAGCGGTCAAAAGTGCTGGAAACGTTGACGCGGATTAAACCGGATTTAATCCGACGTTTTGGAGTGGTCGGACTGAAGGTCTTTGGTTCAACCGCCCGTGACGAAGCAGGGCCCGATAGTGACGTGGATATCGTCGTATCGTTCGATGGGCCTGCCACCTCTCATCGATATTTTGGGGTGCAGTTCCAACTAGAGGATGCCCTAGGTTGTCCGGTCGATCTCGTAACAGAAAAAGCGCTACGACCGGAATTGCGTCCATTGATTGAGCGGGAGGCTGTGAGTGTCTGAACGGGAATGGCGTTTTTACCTCGATGATTTGATTCGCTTTACCGAAAAAGTTATTGATTACACTAATGGGGTGGACAAAAAAGAATTTGAAGTCAGTGGTCTGCATTATGATGCGACCGTGCGTAATCTTGAATTGATAGGTGAAGCTGCTACTCAGATTCCAGACCATATTCGGAAGTCATGCGAGGAGATTCCCTGGCGCCAGATGATCGCGACTCGCAATCGTTTAATTCATGGATACCTGGGAATCGATAATGACACTCTTTGGAGTATTATCAAGCAGGATATCCCCGCATTGCTGGTTCAGTTGAAAAAACTTAAAGATCAGATCAAATAAGGGTATTCAACAGTTTTGAATTTCCCTGAGTGGCAATGCCGAAAGTCATTGGGCCGCAGTTTTATGGAAGGTAATAATCAGCGGATCTAGCAGTATTTGCTCTAGAGCCCTCGGTTCGTTCCCTTGGCCCCCAGCCAAAATTCAGCCCTCTGTAATCTCTTCGGCAACCACAAGCTTTCACACCCTTAAATAAACCTTAGCCCTCAGGGATTCCGGATTTTTTCGTTTACCTTCCCTTGTTTTTCTTCCTTTTATTCAGCGGTTTTTGTAGGGTAACCGGTGTATTTCCTTCCGTTCGGGCTGAAATCCATTGCCGAACAGAAAACGGTGAAGGATCTGGTGTTAGAACTGATTGAGGTGAAAATTCAGGAGATGGAGAAGAAGCGGTTGCTGCCGAAGGAGAAATGAGAATGGAGCAAAGTGAAGCAAACCTTCAAGATGATCCCCGGTGGGGTGGAAATGTCCCATGGTTCTTGAGATACCCAGAATTAGAGTTACTTGGAGATTATAGGACCTTTTTCTTTCTTGTTTCCGAACGAATTGAACAAGCACTTATTTATTGTGAGATGGGATTTGGTGCAATGCGTGATTCATATTCATTCGAAAAATTCTGCACAAAATTAAAAACTAAAAGTCTTTTAATATTTCGGGTTCCAGATAATTGCAGCGGATCTCTTTTAGTCGACCATGTAAAAGATTTTTTTGGCGATGTCCAATGCGACACCCAAACAATTAAGACGAAACTTAGGGTCTTTGAGATATTTCTTCAATTGTATAAAGAAATCAATCAGGAAAACAGGAATTTTGATTCTTTCGTGGATGACATTAGGAAATTTATGGTCGCAACCCACCTGATGATCGATATTCAAAAGACCCCACCCTTAATTATCCCAATTGATCAACCCTTATTCCATCAAGAGGTTTTCGGTAAGCTTTTGCCTGTCCTTCATTTAAGATTTCCTGCTGAGGCAAATTCCCTTGTAGAGGCATCCCATCGCTTAATAAAGGAAAGTGATTCGAATAGAATTTTTGGGGATGCCTTTAAGGCTTTGGAAAGTATTTCTCGATTACTTGCCAAAGATCAGAGTCTATTATTAAGTAAAAGGGAACAGGTAGAAAATGCTTTTCCGGAACTTCACCAAACGACAATGAAAACAATAACAAGCCTTGCTGCCCACCGAGGAGATCAAGATGGGCATGGTGGAGAGGGTCCCCCGATAAATCAAATGCGATATTTATTGCTTCAAATTTGCAATATAGCCTTGTTGTTAATTGAGACAAAAGAAAATTCTTCTACCTCCGAATCGACTATCTAATTCGGAATTTTTTTCATTGAAACCAAGAGGAGATGGAGAAGCTTGCACTCTTATTTTAATTTTCCCTTTATTCAGCGGATTTGATAGGGTAAAAATCCAGAGAGAAGATAAGCGCGGGATCTGGCTTACATGAGAATCGAAAACTTAATGAAAACTTATCAAGGAAATTCTTATGAATAATGGAATTTATGCAATTTATTTTTCTGGATTATATGGGAATGGCGCAGGCACTCTTGTTCTAAAAGATGGAGTGATCACTGGGGCCGATATCACCGGGACAACAATTGATGGGGATTACCAAGTCGAAAAGGATTCAATCGTGGGAAAGCTTGAGCTCAATTCTCCGGCTGGCACCGTCCTGGTAACAGGGGCTTCCCATGGTTCTGAACCTGGGGTTTGGCCAATACCGTTTAATTTTCCCTTAGATTTAGGTGCCGGCAATCCGATTTCCTTGAAAACTCCAACTGGTCCTATCAACGTAATTTTCAAAAAATTGAGAGATCTGTAAATGGATCCCCTTGATGTTGGTGCCACTCCTTCCTTGCTTGATTCCATTCTTCCATGTACAAGTGTGGAAACCATAGTCACTATAATGGCTATCCTCCTTGGCCCAATGTTTGGTGTTTGGTTAACTCACCGACTTCAAGACTACAAAGACCAAAGACAGAAAAGGATGGATATTTTTAGAGCTCTCATGAGAACCAGAGGGCTTCCTCGATCTGTTGAACAAGTCGGAGCATTGAACCTTATCTTAGTCGAGTTTGCCAAAGGTAAGAAAGATAAGAAGGTGCGTGATGCTTGTGATGCTTATATTCAAGAGCTTGTCATTCCTTATTCAACCGATAATGAAGCAAATAGAGAGGCAAAAAGAACAAAAGAAAATACCCTATTGAGTGTGCTGATCCGTGAAATTGGGAAGACACTTAATTTTGAATTAGATGGATTTGATATTCTTCAAAAAAAATATGTTCCACAAGATTGGCTTGATGATGAGACAAGAAAAAGCGACTTACTCATAAAGTTGATTAATTTATTTCGCGGACGGAATTCCGTACCCGTTACCATGGTAAAGGATATGGAACCTCCAAAGGTTTATCCTGACCCTCCCAAGAAGCATGAGGAATAATTGGTTCACCAAGAATTTCACAAATTACGACGAAGAAATTCCCTTTGCTAATTCCTCATACACCCCAAGGTTTTTCGTCGGGTCCGGATCCGCTGGAGTCAACTCATAGGCGGTCTTGGGAGAGAGCGTGGTTAAGGTTCCCTGAGAGCTGAGAATGTAATTCACCGAGACAATCAGAAATTCCCCGTCAACCGTAAAGAGCGGATCCAGCACATTGGCCAAGTGGTTCACTTTCCAGAGATCTCCGTTTTCCTACCGCCAGCCCCCATCGAGCTCGAAACTTGAGCCTTTTTTAAATCTACGGTTCCTTCCGCTCGAATGACGATAGGCCGATTTCTACGAACACCTAAGTTCTGAGTCTTGCCCATAAATCTAGATACGGCTTCCCCATAGTTGAAATCATCGTCCTTGCCTTGGCCAATTTCGATATATTGACGAAACCGATTGGATTGATCGAAGGATCCAGAACCAGAGAGGATATTTCCCGCGGCCTCAGGAGAGACACTACGGCCGTAAAGCCGTAGAGGTTCATTTCTTCTTGGGATCCTCATTTGGCCCAATATCTCGTAATGGAGGGAGTCCTAAGTTGTTCCTGAATTCGTTCACTTGGGATTCAATAAATGCCTGTTTTTTTAGATAGTCTTCACTCTTCAAAAATTCGTCCAGATTACTCTTTTGCCTCATTAACTCGTTGTCATGAACCCCCCTCATGACTGCACCCCACCCAGATCCAACTAATAAGGTAAAAGAAAAAACAAATATTGCCCAACAAATCATTGAGCGGCTTTCCACATTTTTGCCAATAAGGAAAACAACTAACCCACCCATTAAAGAAAGCACAGCAGGCACTACTGCGCCGATTGCTGGAGTTCGGCTAAATCCCGTGAGATATCCCGTCACAATTCCCAGCATTGCAAAGGCCAATAATACTAGAAAGAGGTCTTTACGTTGGGGTGTATTTTTCTCGCCTAGAAATGTCAGACCAATAGAAAGAAATAACGCGATCAGGAGCATCGGCCAGAATGATTTCCAAGCCTCTTCGTGGACTAAATAAGGGGGCATGAATTTCTACCTACCTAGAGGGAACCGACTGTATTTCCCCAATCTGGTTTATTGCCTTTTTACTATTGAATTTGCCGGTTATTCCTTGATCAGATTCTTTGAGGGAGGGAACAGTGTTGGGATCTTTGACGGTGCCGGGGAAGGGCGTAACTCTCGTAAATTGTATGCTCATTTGGTCAGTTATACATTTTTTCAGGACAGCCAATTCGTCCACTTTCAAAGAGTCCTTATCTTGCGAAAATTGTGAAGCCAAAAGAGAGCACTGATCTGCAAGTGCGAAAGTAACAGGAAAAAATAGCAATGCCATAAATGCAAATATTTTAGACATTTTCTTCTCCTCCTTAATTTATAATTTCCGAATCAGGGTTCAGTGGTTTTTAAAAAAATCTGGGTGTACTGAAGGAATTCTTGCAAAAGGTTTGAATAAAATCCAGAGGTCCAGAAATAGAACCATAGGAAAGTAGATATTTAGTGTCGATATAGAAAGAGAGGATGCTTGGAGATAGGAGCTTGTGAAAATTAGTGACCTGATACCAGGGTTGGATAATTTTCGATTCTTGCATGGCTGCAAAAAAAAGGTTCAACATCAGAAAGAGCCTGGCTCAATTTTTAAGTCCTCAAAGTTCGATAGTCGTTCACTCATTCACTCCGTCTCCCAGTTCATACTTCAAAATTTTAAAGGTTATAGGCAGTATCCAAGTGGATACATCTATTATCCAAAGAGATACACATTGTCGATTATTGAACTGCCTGCAACAACCCTAGATGGTTCTGTTGGCCGTGTAATCTTTTGATCTCGCAACAGTTCAGTCTGTACTGGTCTCGCTGGAACTTTTCTTGCCTATCAGTCAAGCATGGCCGCTTTCACTTCAAAATATTTTTCTCTTAAGAGGCGCCTCATGCAGATTCCCCTTGGGGAAATTCACTCAGACGGGTATTACCACACTGCGATTTGAAAGTATTGATAACCTGGAGACCCATTTTTCGACGAATGGAAGGACATTTCACCAGCACAGGGATTTTGCGCTTGCTGCCCGGGATCCCCTGTTAGCCCGGATGGAGTTTGGGGAGACTCGGTTTCAGGATGGAAAGATTACGGTGGACGAATTTCGGTATTGGACTCCAAGAAATCTTTAAAGTCCAACTTTTGAGTGAAAAGAAGGGGGGTACACAGTCTCTGGCGGGCGATGGGGAGTTCTTCGATGAACCGAGAGATCAGTATTCATAACAGAGAGACCAACCCTGAGTGAAGAGACCAGGGTCACGAAAGGAGGGCGTCATGTCTGAGAGAACCTATTATTGGCAGGGAGGCAGGAAAATAGAAATCGAGCAGGCGGGGAATTTGACCACACTCCAGGCCGACAGCGTGGAGGAAGCCCAACGAGCGGCAGAGCGTGCGGCCGTGAGGATTCGACAACCGGCCTTAGTGGCCCCCGGGATGGTCAAAATGGAACTGGCGGATGATCGCGATGAGGCGATGGCGCGGTTACGATCCGACCATATCGTCCATCATATTTACCATACGAAAGACCATCCCGAAGATGAGGTGGTCATTACCGATACCTTTTTTGTGAAATTTAAGACGGGGACCTCTCGACAAGAGATGGATCAGTATTTTCAGAGTGCGAAAGTGGAGGTCGTCGATGTGTATGATGATCTGCGATTCCTAGTCCGTGTGACCGACGCCACGGGGCACAACCCTATCAAGGCCGCTAATCTGGCGGCCACCCGTCCGAATATCGATTACGCCGAACCCAACCTGATTCGCCGCTTGTCCAAATTCGATTTTATTCCCGCTGATCCACTGTTTTCCAACCAATGGCACCTTCATGCTCCCATGAATGGTATCGACCTTGTGGCAGGGGCGGATATTCATGCCCCGAGGGCGTGGGAAATGACCCGCGGCAGTCGCGATATTGTCATTGCCGTTGCGGACGATGGTTTTGACCTCACCCATCCTGATTTTCAGGGGGCGGGGAAGGTCGTGGGAAGGCTCAATGTTTTGGCACACCCGAATAACATTGATTTATCCTTCAATGAGGAGGTGCAACCCCAACCCGGCGATTACCACGGTACGCCCTGTGCCGGAGTGGCCGTCGCCGAACATAATGGCGTGGGCACGATTGGCGTCGCTCCCGGTTGTGCGCTCTATGCCGTGCGGTTTCCTCTGACGTTGAGCGATGCGCAAATGGCGAAAATGTTTGAACGGATTTCTCCGCATGCCCATGTCATTTCCTGCTCGTGGGGATATGGGCCAGCGAACGCGCCGATGTCTACCACGTTGCGGGACATCATCTCCCAACTGGCCGAATCGGGAGGACGCCGGGGCCAAGGCTTGGTGTTTTGCGTGGCAGCGGGTAACAATAATTGTCCCATCAAGGATTTGGCCAATACGACCCCCTATCAATATCTGGATAGGAACAGAAACGTGCGGGAGTATGCGGGCCCCATTGATCGCTGGATTGCCGCCCATCCCAAGGTCCTCACCGTGAGTGCTTCAACCTCTCGAAAAACTCGTGCGGCATACTCTTCCTGGGGGAAGGAGATAAACGTGTGTGCCCCCTCCAATAATTTTGACGATCTGCAACGGTTTCATCCCCCTGGTCGAGGAATTTGGACGACGGACAACGAAGGGGCCGGACCCGGAAGTGATTTTACGCCAGGCTCGCGGTATACCGGCGACTTTGGGGGGACTTCCAGCGCCACCCCCACCGTGGCCGGTGTGTGTGGGCTTGTTCTTTCTCAAAATCCTAATTTAAGTGCGAAGCAGGTCATCGCAATCATCGAAGATACGGCGAGCCAGGATCTGATCATCGCGTCAGACACACCGGTGAATGTGGCCGGGGACTTTGATGCCGATGGCTTCAGCTTTTGGTTTGGCCATGGGAAAATTGATGCGGCTGCGGCCGTCACCCAAGCGGGCCGGGAGTTACATGAGTTAGAGACGGTCCAGGAATCCGCTACGGATCTCCCGCTGGTGATTCCGGATACGGGGCAGATCGTGGAAAGTCAGCTTGCGTTTTCCCAACCCGGCACGATCGCCGACCTTCGCATTCATGTCCGTATTACGCATAGCTACATCGGCGATTTGATCATTGATTTAATCACCCCGGACGGCGTGGGAATAAACCTCCGCAATCATGAGGGGGGAGGCCAACAGAATTTGGACCACACCTTCAGTATGTCCGAGACGCCGGCCTTGCAATCCTTGCTGGGAGATCCTCTGGCCGGAACATGGACCCTGCGCGTTGTGGATACCTGGCGGTGGGATGCGGGACAACTCGAAAGTTGGGCCATGGCTGCCAAACTGGCTGATGCCCCTATTCCGGCGCAGCCGCCGACTCCAACAAGTAGGGGGAAACGACGAACCAAGAAACCAGCCTATGCTGGCACTAGAGGCTAATACGGAATGAGCTGACAGAATGGGTGCACAGGGATTGTTTCTGAAGGCAGTCTCATGCCCAAGGAAAGAGTCAGCCAATGAAGAAAGCCAAGAAGGAGTGACGAAAGGATCTCATATCTGGTGCGTTCTATGGTGATGGCGTCAGGAGAATTGAACAGAAACCATTTGACAGTTATTGGCCAGTCGAGGCCAAGGTGGTTTCTTTCGTTGAGGGTTGCTCTGATTTATTTCTCTCTGCGTAATCATCCCGATGAGGGTACTGGTGAGGATTGCGCAAACGGGGAGGAGCTCAACCGAGGCCCCAACGAATGTTTCAAGCACGGAGACCATCCTGGTTCATGGAGCACCATTTTCAACACAAAGGAGAACACAAATGGCATATGGTGATATTCCTTCCCATGTTATTAGCAAATTATCTGCTGAACGCTTTCGAATGTTTCATGCATTGTGGCATTTCGTGCGGAACGAAGCGCAATGGACCGCCTTGAGAGACGGGGAACCGCAACAACACGGGGAGTTAGTAAGGCAAGGGTGGACGCCGCCTCGGTTTGAAGGTGCGCCGGGTGCGGGCATGGATTTTTTATTCATGCATTCCATGATGATCGATATGGTGAATCAATGGGGCCAGGAAGGCGCTTCCCCTCCCAATACGCACAATTCCACAGAAAGTCACCACCCCTTAAAAGCGACGGTTGTCCCCTGGCTTGATATTCCGTGGGACCATCAGGATCCTGTCTGGCCCATGCCAGAAGTAGATGTGGCCAGCAATTCTGAGTGGCCCCCTATCTTTGGCAGGTCGAAGGACCAAGCCACAACCGACTTTTATCAACAACGTGTCATGCAAGAATTTGCCAATCGGGCTTGGTTGCGCAGGCAATCCCTTGATGCGTTTGGCACCCTCCTGGAACGGACTATTCATGGATGGTTTCACATGCATTGGAGTACCGAGCCTCCCAATCAGCCTAATTCCCTTGATCCCCAAAATGATTGGTTAGGTTCGCCTTTTTCGAGTCACGTCAATCGCCATTTTTGGAAATTACATGGGTGGATCGACAATCGCATTCGAGCCTGGGCGGATGCACGCGGGGAAGAGGCTGATATATCTTCGGGATGGGGCGGACCCCAGGATTTCGTGACAGGAGAACCACATAGTGCGGATCCTCAACTCTTTAATCTCTTAAAATTTCAGGACCGCCCTATCCTGTTAATGCCATGGAAAGATTTACTGTTGGAGCAGGAAGTCCCAGCATAAGGAGGATAATTTTTGAGGAGCAGATTCGGCCGCTCGGCCTAACCACTCCTCACTAAATGGCGAACTCTTTCATTGGCAGTTGAGTGCATTCCCAATAGGGTCTTTGAGGAGGTGATTTTATGAGAAGCTTTGATCGAACTATTGAGCCCATCCAGGAATTTATTGAAAAATTACCTGATAACGAAATGCCTGAGCCTACCAAGAAAAAAGTAACCGAAAAAATCGCTGCGGAACGAAAAAAAGGAACCCCGCTAGACAATGATGTCTGGATCTATAGATTTGTCGTATGGTTTTTGGGTCTTGCTATTCTGACAAGTTTAGCTGCCACCTTTTATCTGACTTTGGAAGTTAAACCAATGGAGAAACTGCCGGACATTTTTTTGGCATTAGGCTCGGCAGCGGTTGGTGCATTAGCAGGTTTGTTGGCTCCCAGTCCTGGGGGAGAGAAATGAGTAGGTGTGCCAGAGCATTTTTCACCCTTAAAAATAAGAGTGAGAGGGGGACCTAGTAAGTCCCCCTCAATTTGGCCTACAAAAGGGAGCCAGCAATGGAAGAAGAAGCTTTTCGTTATATTTTTTTAAATCCTCCCAAGCGGCGTAACTCACCTAGGAGCGATCCACTTATCGAAGACCATCAAATTGTTCAAAGAGTCGGGGCCACTTCCTCTCACACTTTCAGCCAGCAAGACATCGTATTTAATATTGAAATCTCAAAATTTAACGTGACTTTAAAGGATCGATTCAATTCACCTTTTGAAATACTCCCGCATCATTAAGAACATATATGCCATCATTGAGACCAAAAGTGCCGTTAATGGTTGACGATGAAACAGGAACGCCAGCACCTTTTGTAAGCTCCCCCGTCAAGCGGACAGTTGGTACGTAGAGTTTTCGGGCTTTGGTTTGTAAAAGGTCCCTGGGGCTGTGTAAGCTTCCCTGTCAAGCGGACAGTTCGTATGTAGAGTTTTCTGGTGTAGGTTTGTCATAACGGCAAGGGGTCACCCCCTTCAGGGCCTCATGGGGCCGTTGTTCATTGTAGATGTTCATCCATCGGGCCGTAATTTCCCGCACCTCCGCCAAACTGCCAAACAGATAGAGATTGAGGACTTCATTGCGATAGGTGCGATTGAACCGCTCAATAAAGGCATTCTGCGTGGGACGTCCCGGTTGAATGTGGTAGATCAGCACCCGATTGGCTTTCCCCCAGTCTTGCAGAGCCTGAGCCAGAAACTCGGGGCCATTATCCACGCGGATCATATGCGGGAGTTCACGTGCAGCCTTCAATCGCTCAAGCACCCGAATCACCCGCTCGGCTCGGAGCGAGGTATCAATCTCAATGGCTAAGGCTTCCCGATTAAAGTCATCCATGATATTGAAGGTGCGAAACCGTGCACCATGGTAGAGGGCATCGCTCATGAAGTCCGCCGACCAGCCTTCGTTGGGCCCTTCCGGCACAAAGACCGGGAGCGAGGGGCGCTTGGTGCGGCGCGACTGATTGAGTCCCAATTGTCGATATATCCGATAGATGCGCTTGTGATTCCACGGATGGCCTTAGGCCCGTAACCGTACGTAATACTTCCACACGCCCCAGCGGGGATGCGCATCCACTAACTGATTGAGAGCCTTAATAACGGAGGCATCACGCATCTGCCAGTCCGTGGAGCCATGATAGTACGCGGACCGGGAGAGGCCTACGGCCTGACAACTGCGGACCACGGAGAGGCCGTGAGTTTGCTGCATGGTAGTGACCGCCGCCCGTTTGTCTGACGGCGTTAGAGCTTTTTTTCGAGTAAATCCTTGAGGGCCCGGTTTTCAAGGGCCAGGTCCGCATACATCTGCTTGAGTTTCCCCAGTTCGCCTTCCATCTCTTTGAGCCGTTTGAGGTCGGAGGCTTCGAGCCCGCCATACTTGGCTTTCCAATTGTAGTACGTGGCCTCGCTGATCCCATGCTCCCGACAGAGATCTTTAATCTTGAGCCCCGCATCGGCTTGTTTCAAGATTGCGAGAATCTGCGTTTCGCTGAACCGTGTCCGTTTCATAAGAACCTCCTGGCGGCATTGTGCCAGAAAGCTCTACGTTTGACTTGTCCTCGTTTCGGGGAAGCTTACACACTACCTGGAGCCACAGCAGTCTATCATGAACAACAGTCATCCATACCTTCTGGATCTGGCCGCCCAGGTTTGATCCCCGTTCCCCAGCCAAATTTAATTTTCCTTTTCACCAAATGCCAGGTTTTGGTAACCGTAAAAGATTTATTGACTTTCTGATTGGGTATCAACGGGGAATAAGGAATTAAAGGTCAGGTGGTTTTGATTGCACTCCGATCTTCGCTTTGGTTCATCCGGAAAAAAAAAGGACAAAAAACAGGAACCTTTTCTTCATCTATATTTCAGCACTCCACTGTTTCTCAACCATCCGGTTTGTGAACACCAGATTCCATCGTTTTAAATCCGCATAAATTCCGCATTTTCGAATCCCGATTTTGATAGAGATTTGAAAGCACTGTCTGCTGGACGGGGAAGTTTACACTCTTTGTAAATTCCTTTCCTTGAATTTCTATTAAAATAGACCATTTATTCTGTCTCTCGCCGTCGCTGAATTGTGGCAGCGATTCCGACAAGTGCAAGAGACCAACCAATCCAGTGAAGAAGGCGAACAAAGAGCCCATATCCAGCGGGAGATAGCAAGGAAAGAGAAATTGTATTTGATTGCTTTTCGTTGTTAGTGGCTTCCGTTGGATTTTCATTGTCAGGGGTGCAATTAGAACCACCAGAACAATTAAATTTTTTCCCTTTATTGTTTAACAAAAATGATGGAATTTTTAGAGTTAGTAAGCGATTTTCAGCCAATTCCCAACGGGGTTGTGTAACTACAGTTATTATTGGGATATGATTATCGAGTAGGATGCGAAATTTTTCTGCTTCTGACCACTCAATGGGGTTAGGAAAGGATTTTCGTTCAAGATTTGCTTTAGCCCCGTTTTCCCCCATTTGCATGGTCGTTGGCGCTATATTTTCTGGAGTCTGAATGATCCACAGACTTAAAATAAGTGTAAAACTTCCGCTCCAAATCAAAGTTTTATACCCCTTGGTCCAAAACCCTGTGAAAATACCCAGTAGAGTTTCGATAAATGACAAACGCCAACAGTTTAGCCACCTCTTAATCCCTTTTGGACGCCAATAGTCCTCTGCATAATTATCACTGGAGGAATCAGTTATCGCTCTCCATCTCATGTCAACGTAAATTACGTTCGATTCGAAGCTTTTCCCTATTTCGCGAAGGGCATTTGATATCCGAAGGTAATTTTCTCGATCGAAGGGTAAACTTTCGGCCAAAATTTTCCGGAGAGAGGATAGTTGAATTCCCATTTTGGTTTTATGAGGGGTATACCCAAATATCCATCGCGTTATCCTGGAATTATAGAGAGCAATTTGTTGGGGTAGGGCTCCTAAAAATTCAACCTCTTTGATTTCTGAATTTTTTGATCTTATTAGGGTACGATCCTTTTCATTTTTATTGGTGTAACTTAGGAGGTTGATCTGGCTTCTATCCAAAAGAACTTCCAATGGGTGGTTAAACTGATTTATAAGATTCAGGAGAAGGGATCTCCCATAAATTGTTTTGACACAAACTAACCGTTGCAGCTGAATGATGTTTATTTGAACTTCCCCGTCAAATTGACACCTATGAATCTCGAGGGAATCCGTATTAATTCCCAGATTCATCTCTGTCTTACCTGCAATTAGATCGCCATGAATTCGAGTATGGTCTAAATGGATTTTATTGCATTGCTGATGTGATAGGTTGAGGTCTCCTCCAATATTGCATGCGTCAATTTTAATCCCTTCAGAAATTTTTGATGGAAAATCTTCAAGCCTTGGAAATTCTTTTTCCCTCGGGTCCTCTTTTGAAATTCCATAATGCAGATAATCAATGCTGTCTTTTCCTAGGAGAAGGTCTGATTCAATGTGTACGTTTGTAATTTCTATGCTTCCGGAACCATAATCATGATGAGAGGATGGATGTACCTGAATTCCCCAAAGGTCTATAAGTTTTAATGAGGCATGAACAATTAAAATCCCCCCAATCTCCACTGGAATAAAAGAATTCCGACGTGGATAATCCTGATGGTGTATACGTTCATCCTGCTTAATCCAATCTGGAGAGAAATAAAAACGCTGGAACGAGCCGGTAATTACCAATAAATGGCCATCAATTCGTGCTGCTTTAAACCGAAGATCTGAGCAAGCCCTTACTCCCGATAGTTCTAAGTCATGAGTAATATGAGTGCGAAAACAATTAGTGCTGTTTCCGTGAAGAATTCCATCAATCTCAGCTCCCACAAAACTAACCTTTCCCTTAATGTATGCCCCTCCAAGATTAACCCATCCGTTTTTTGTACCAGAAAGGTCCAGGGCAACTAAAAATTCAGATGGTTTTTGTTCAGCATTAATAATGGTTTGAAGTTTCTGGGGGTCAACTGACCCAAAATCGCAGGATTTACTGAAGCGTGCTCCAGGGGCGCTTACTACTCCTCCTACCAAAATACCACGGAAGGAACATCCATCATTGCAGACCAGATTTCTCAAGAAAAGGTTGCCGGAAATATGCGTTCGATAAGTTATTTCCCGAGGAAGACCCTCCTGTTGTGTTTGAATTACAGATTCCCTTGGTCGTTTTTGTATTGATATTTCAGCTTCTGCTGGATCAGGAATGACAAAGTTAATAAAACCCAAATCAAGTGATTGCAATTCAGCTCGGTTTGCTACAACGCTTCTCCCAACAACCATGCCTGCCGCAATAAAATCTCCTCTCAATTGACAATTATTCAAAATTAGGTCCCCACCAATAACGGCAGGCCCATCACTTTCCCTCACAGAGAGAATGACATCCCGTTCAACTTTCGCAGATTCCAAATCCAAATTTTCATGAATTTTCAAGTAGGGTGCATCTATAGAATCAGAGATGCAAGCGCGATCGAGCCTAAGAGACCCAAAAATGCAAGACGATTTTGAAGGTACAGGTAGGTCCAAAATTTTATGAAAAAGTTCGATTTCGGTGAAATTGGAAAAGCGTCTCCCTAAAGTTAGCCTAGAAAGCCTGGATGCCATAAGATAGAATGAGCCGGTTTCAATAATGTTTGCGTCATTCTTTGCCATCCTCAGAATCTTTTTCCCAACCGAAATATGGCAGAGGTTAGCTTGGACCCCAATATTAATCTGGTTTGCCTCAATGTCACCTTGAACCGTCATTCCACTTCCCAGAAACCTTCCCTCAATTTTGGTTCCATTTAGATTAAGGAGAGTACGGTGAATTTCTTGGTTATAGAAGAGGTCTTCTTCATTAAATGCTCCCAAGATTTCCAACTTGCTTGAATTAGGATTGAATACCAGATTAACGATCCTTTCTTTTAAGGCTAACTCTATACCTAACATTCGTGCTTCTGTGAGGTCGCCATGCTCAATTTTGAGACCTTTTTCATGAGGTTTAATGCTTAACCCCGAAAAATTCAAATCTCCAGCAGTAATGGCCATTTGTTCTGCATTAAATGAGCCAACGATTAGGCTATTCTTAGCTTTGTCCATTGGTGCTGAAAATTTTGGCGGAATCCAGGTTTCTAAGGATAAACCGCGATGAAATCGACCCCCATCAAACATGCATCTTGGTTCAGCGGAAAGCGGAGTGATTGGACCTATCTCGAGAGCAGGAAGGTCTGCAGAACCAAAAATTTTGATATCACGCATATCAAGTCCGCCAAAGATTGTTGCTCGGGGCATTTCAAAATTAGATTTGAATACTCCGCCGTGGAATCGGACAGAGGTCTCCGTTTGGATTCGTGGATTTTTGCCTAAAGGGTCTTGTTTAAAGAGTCCATAAACATAGAGCCCCTCAGCTCTAAACGAATATTCACATTCAATTTTATTTGCCAATAAACGACCTAATATTTTTGCACCTGTTAAGTCAATGCCTCCATTAAATTTGCTGTTGTTCAGTATTAAGTCTCCTAGAATTTCCAAATTCTGGAGAGATAGGTATTTGGAAAAAGATTTGCTACTTAAATCTAGATCTCCATCAATACGAAGCACTTTAGGAGAATCGGAAATTGATGAAGAATTGTTCTGGTCCTCAGGGCTCTCATCCTTCTCTTTTATGCTGTTCAATATAAGGTCTGAATTTACTATTCGCCTGGGATTTGGGAGAATCATTATGGGTGCCGCCCAATGTAAATTCCAAACTGGAAGAGGTACTGAATGAATGACTTCATCAGTTATCATTTCTATTAACCCATCTGGTTTAATCTCAAATTTTGCCTTAAATAGCATTTCGTCATAGAGTACTATTCCCTCTGCCGTATAATGCCCCCGCTCTTTAATGTGAGGATGCACTTCCACGGGTTTCACGCATTTCTTGGTCTCCTCCAATGCGGTTGAAGCGTCAGAGAAATGCCTTTTAAAATCAACTTTCCCACCAAAAAGTTTTTCTGGCTTGCTATTAGATTCTGCAAATCGTTTTAGGTCTTCAAATGAAAGGTTGATAGGGGCTGCTGGCCAACCATATTGATCGCGCCGGTTTTCCACAATGGTCGAAAATCCCACGATTAAATTCTCTTTGCTTTGATTAGGCCATAAGAGGTCATCAGGCGTTTCAACTATGGTGAATGGTCCATCTTTTCCCATAACAAAAGAACAAAAAAATCGTAAATAATCTTTACAATTATCGCGAGTTTCGAGGTCTAGTTCCCCTACATTTCCTTCCTCCCTCTGCCCATAGGAATTTATCTCATGAATGATTTGGCTCTTTCCATTTAATAAGATTGCGTCTGTGTCACTAACTAGGAAATAAAGGTGGGCACGTTGATAGTCTCGTTCAAGATTTAGTTTTTCTAGGTCCAATTGAATTTCAATGAGTTCATAGCTTTTGTAGAAACTTAAAGAACGCCGTCGTGCTGCAATGGCTATTAGTCTCTGACTTGTCGAATTCCTAATCAGTAAATCTCTATCACCTCCAGTTCTAATTTTATTTTTAATCCGCTCAAATTGTTGATTGAATTCCTTTACCTGACACCAATTTTCATCATTTAGAAACATTTCAACCTCCCATATTCTCAATTTAATCAGGCCAAGACTGAGAAATAGCTAGAAATATTCTATTGGTTGGTGGAAATTTAAAAAACATATCATCTTAATTTCAGTGTTGAAATATCACAAGTGGTCTGCTCCTTATCGAGGAAAGTAACTTATGGTGTAAGCTCCCCCGTCAAGCGGACAGTTGGTACGTAGAGTTTTCGGGCCTTGGTTTGTAAAAGGTCCCTGGGGCTGCTCCCTTCAGGGCCTCATGAGGCCGTTGTTCCTTGTAGATGCTCATCCACTCCGCGGTGATCTCCCGCACTTCTTCCAAACTCTGAAACAGATACAAATTGAGCACCTCATTCCGATAGGTACGATTAAACCGCTCGATAAACGCATTCTGCGTGGGGCGACCGGGTTGGATGTGATAGATCAGCACCCGATTGGCCTTCCCCCAGTCTTGCAGGGACTGCGCGAGGAACTCTGGGCCGTTATCCACCCGAATCATATGCGGTAACTCGCGCTCGGCCTTGAGTCGTTCGAGCACGCGAATGATCCGTTCTGCTCGGAGCGAGGTGTCAACCTCAAGCGCTAAGGCTTCCCGATTGAAATCATCGATGATATTAAACGTCCGAAACCGAGCACCATGATACAGGGCATCGCTCATGAAATCCGCGGACCAGACTTCGTTGGGGCTCTCCGGCACAAACACCGGCAGAGAGGGCCGCGTGGGTACGCGCCGTTTGGTGCGCCGGGGGTGATTCAGGCCCAATTGCCGATAGACGCGATACACCCGCTTGTGATTCCAGGAATGCCCTAAGGCTCGTAAGCGATCGATATATTTCCACACGCCCCAGCGGGGATGGGCAGCCACTAACTGATTGAGCGCCTCAATGACGGAGGCGTCACGAATCTGCCAGTCCGTGGAGCCTTGATAATACGCGGACCGGGACAAGCCCACTGCCTGACAGCTGCGGACCACGGAGAGGCCGTGCGTTTCCTGCATGGTGGTGACCGCCGCCCGTTTATCGGACGGCGTTAGAGCTTTTTTTCGACGAGATCCTTCAAGGCGCGATTTTCCAAGGCCAGATCGGCATACATCCGCTTGAGTTTCCCCAGTTCGCCTTCCAGCTCCTTCAGGCGTTTGAGATCGGAGGCTTCGAGCCCGCCGTATTTGGCCTTCCAGTTGTAATAGGTGGCCTCACTAATGCCATGCTCGCGGCACAGGTCTTTGACCTTGAGGCCCGCATCGGCTTGTTTCAAGATCGCAACGATTTGGGATTCACTGAATCGAGTCCGTTTCATAAGAACCTCCTGGGGCATTTTGCCAGAAAGCTCTACGAATTAGCTGTCCTCGATATGGGGAAGCTTACAAACTGACCTCCGTGATCCTGCCGCCTCTACTTTACCTCCTCCAGCTTAGGAATCAAGTCCCCTTAAAGATAAGAGAGGTTTTGTCAATTTGCCCAACTTGGGGCAGGCTTGGAGAAATGAAAACTCTGGTCGGCAGCCGGCTATTTGGGTCAAAAGGAAAGTCAGATATTTTCATAATCTCCCCAAATGGGAAAAAGAGACGATGGCATGAAACGGAACCGCTTTTCGGTTGCACAAATTGTGGACGTGTTAAAACAGTCCGATCTCGGGATGACGTCCCGCAGCCCATGTGTTTCCTATAAGGGAAATCTATCTTCCATATTTCTCATTCAAACCGGGTTGGCTGGAATTAGGATTTGGCAATCCCATGAAAATCTATTACTCTAGCCCTGAGTTTGACGATGACGGGCAAGAAGTACTGTTAATTTTCTTGATTGAATGTCCGGCACTAATCTGCTATTGATTTTGCAACTTCTTTGTCATGGCTAAACCCTGTTCCCCATCCACTCACGAAAGGTTTGTTCCTGCAGGGACGGGTGCCGGTCTCCGGTTATCCAGTGGGCAGATTGGATTCTTGAGGCAGATGGCCCGGGATTCCCGCACGGGGTTTATGGTGCCCCGGTTTCAGCGAAATAGGCCATCTTCTGAGGGAACCCTTGCGCTGTTTTCCGGGCCTAAGGGTACGGGGAAAACGATGGCCGCTCAAACGGTTGCCCGGGAATTAGGTTTTTCGATTTATCGGGTGGCGCTCAGCCAGGTTGCCAGCAAGTATATCGGCGAGACCGAGAAGAATCTGGCCCGTCTGTTGGAGACGGCCGAAAAGAAGAAGGCCGTGCTGCTGTTTGATGAGGCCGATGCCTTGTTTGGAAAGCGCACGGCGGTGAAGGACAGCCATGACCGGTATGCGAATCTGGAAGTCAGCCATTGGTTGGAACGGCTGAAATCCTACCCGGGTCTTGTGATTCTGGTGTCCAATCAGAAGGTTGAAATTGATCCCCAAGCCGGATGTTATCTGAAATATATTTTGGAGTTTTCCCTGCCTCCATCTGCTCCCCAATTGAAAAGATGATGATGCGATGAATGTCAGTATTCGTTGGCTGTGGGTGGCCATGTTAACCGGCAGTATTATGCTGGCGGTTCCCGGCCAAGCCGATCCGGTTCATATGGTCGGTGACGTGGTGGGGCATTTCTTTTCGGCTCTCCTGTTGGCGATTGTTCCCCTTGTGGGGTACCGGCTGATGTACAAGAGCATTGGTGAAAAGGAAGGCACGTTTATCTTTGCTGCAGCCTGGGCGTATCTGGTCATTACCCAATTCTTTGGTGGTTAATCGGGAACCAACACCCGGTAAAAATTTCCCCCCTCTGCTTTTTCTCTTCAAGGCCAATCTCTCGCTGGATCCTTCGAATTTACATGGATGTTTGGTCTAACAGATTCCAGCGATGGTCTGTGAATGGTCCGGCTCAAGCTTTTCCTGTGGACAACCATTGCCTTAGTCAATCGGGACGCCTCAGCGTCGGGCATAAAGTCTTGAGGGGCTGTATACCGATGAGGTAATTGATAGCTGGTTGAGACCCGGATTGTAATGATGACTAAGGAGGACGGATTGATGACACGATGGATGAAGCCCTGGATGATTATGCTCTTAGCCACGTTGCTCTTGGTGGGTTGTGCCAGAGTCTATAAGCGGCAGGCTCAATTTTCCCCGGACGAATATGCGCCTTATGCTGAGCAGGGGACTTCCCGCTTGTGCGGGCAGGTGTTTTTGACCATGAGTGACGGACAGATGCACCTGGGTGCACATGATCATGTGCTTCTGGCTCCCGTGACTTCCTATACCCAGGAAGCCTTTAAGGTGAAGGTTGTGCAGCGGAGGCGGATCGAACCGCAGGATCCTCAGGCCAAACGGTTTGAAAAAACCACGCAAACAGATGAGGAAGGACGCTTTTGTTTTCTGAATATCCCGGCTGGTGATTATTTTGTGGTGGCCGATATCACGCATCCCGACTCAACCAAAGACAAACGGGTAGGGAAGTGGGTTCATGCCCAGGCCACGGTGAAAGAATCCGACAGTGTGCATATTATGGTCACCCGATAGGACTCTTCTGTGGTAGATTACAGAGAAATTCGTCGTTGGTTTCCCTGTTCAGGAAGAGAACCGTTCGGTGTGTGGACGATTTACCCGTAAAGAAAGCTTCACGCAACTCGCCGAATCGCTGAACCTAGCGCATCTGCCTCTGCTGGAGCCACGGTATAATATCGCGCCGTCCCAATCCATTGCGTGTGTGCGGGTCAATCCCACATCTCGAGAAAAAGAATATGTGCAGCTCAGGTGGGGCTTGGTGCCTTCATGGGCACGGGACCCCGGCATCGGGCATAAGATGATTAATGCCAGGGCGGAAACGGTGGCCGAAAAACCCTCCTTTCGGAACGCCTTCAAGCTGCAGCGGTGTTTAATCCTGGCCGATGGGTTTTATGAATGGAAGCGGGAAGGGAAGGCCAAGCAACCCTACTATATTCATATGAAAGATGACCGCCCCTTTGTGTTTGCTGGCCTGTGGGAACATTGGAAGCAGGGAGATGACCCGCCGCTGGAGTCCTGTGCCATGATTACCACCGGACCCAATCAGGTCATGGAGCCCATCCACCATCGCATGCCGGTCATTCTTCATCCCGACGATTATCTTTTCTGGTTGGACCCGGCGATGCAGGATCCTCAATCTCTAGGGGTCCTGTTGAACCCCTATCCCGCTTCCGACATGGAAGCTTATTCCATCAGTTCCTTGGTCAATAACCCCCGCAATGAGACCCCTCTGTGCATTCAACCTGCTGAATAAGGTCGTTTCCCAGGCCTCACTCATGTTAGGAAAGCTGGTTGTTCCATAAGTGAATGGAGACCGGTTGAAGCTGGGTTTCGCTAGAATGAATGTCTCTTTTAAGGAAGTGTAGGAATTGCCCTCCACGTAAGAGGGAGGGAGTTTTCTACGAACAGGAAATAACTAGCATTTATCCATGGCGGTTAGGTATACTTTAGCCATATTTAATTAAGTTTTCATACCTTCATTTTTCATTCCTCCTTCATGGTCTTATCTTCAACGTTTATCCGAGTAATCCCCCAACACTACTCGGTCTGTTGTCTGCCTTCCTGGAACTAGCCTATTCCAGTGGATAGACCGTCAGGCGTTGGCTCTTCAGGTTTTTTTAAGTAGTTGAGATTTCTATTTCCCGGGTATTTGGGGGATATAGTGGTAAAGGTGAAATCCTATTGAAGGGGTGTCTTGTATTTTGAACACTCTTCGGGTTTCTCAGGACCGCCCTCTATGGAAGAGGGCGGATGTCCGGTATTCCTATGCCTACCGTTTAAAATTTCATTCATGAGGATGCAGTGATCCATCGTTTCTTCCTGTGGCTGGTTGTTATCGCGTGTTTATGGGGATGTTCTCCCAGTGTGGTCGTTGAACGGCCGACACCGGTCGGAGCGCCTGGTACTGAAGTGGGACTGATCGGTCCTACCCTCAGTGAGGAATATGTGATTCAACCGGGAGATCGGTTGGACATCAAGTTTTTTTATAATCCTGAAATGAGCGACTTTATGACCGTTCGTCCCGATGGGAGAATTTCTCTCCAACTCGTGGGAGAAATCGTTGCCGCAGGACGTACGCCCCTGGGTTTGAAAGATGAATTGACCAAAAAATATGAAGAGGAGTTGAAATCTCCCGAGATCACGGTCATCGTGCGATCCTTTGGCTCCCGTATTTATATTGATGGAGAGGTGAAAAGACCCGGAGAACAGGAACTGGTCGGTCCTCTTACCGTGATGCAGGCGATTTCCCGGGCTGAAGGTCTCACTGAGAAGGCTTGGCAGGAAGCACTGGTGATCCGACGCATACAAGGACGCGAACCTCTGGTTATTGCCGTCGATCTTAATGATGTGTTGACCGGTAAAGATTTCACGCAGGACATTGGATTGGTTCCCTTTGATGTGGTGTATGTGCCGCGGTCTCCGGTCGCCGATGTGAACCTCTGGGTCGATCAATACATTCGCAAAAATATTCCGATTAATTTCGGAGCATTCTTTCCACTCAATTAATAGGAAATCAGGGGCCCAATGGGAAATTACGGCTATTCCGGGATCAAATCAATCAGCATACGGGATGTCATGACTATTGTCCTCAAGCATCAGGGAAAGATCTTGACGGTTTTTCTCGGAACCATTGTGACCGTGATGGGTATTACGTTGTTGATGCCGCCCACATATGAGGCTCAATCCAGCCTGATGGTGAAAATCGGGCGTGAACATATGTATCGCTCGGAATTCGGAGGCATGACTCCGGCTCTTCCATACGATCAGGAACGTATCGTGGAGTCGGAAATCCAGATTTTGTCGAGCAGAGATCTTTCTCAACGTGTCATTGAGACGTTGGGCATCCAATTCATGTATCCGGATATCTGGGATAATCCTCCGGGAAGTCTCACCCCACTGGAAGCGGCCATTCGAACGATGCAGGACCATCTCTCTGTTATCAAAGTGCGGGATTCCAATGTGATTAAGGTCATCTTCGAAAACGAAAGTCCAATTGTGGCTGCACAGAGCCTTACGTTACTGGTGAATTTTTTTAAAGAAAAACATTTGGAGGTTTTCAGTAATCCGAAAGCTTCATTTTTGGAAAAACAGTTAATTGCCCACCAGAACAAGTTGAAGGATTCGAAGACAGCCCTGCAACGGTTCAAGCAACAACATGGGCTATCCTCTCTTGAGGAAGAGCGACGATTGGTGCTGGAACAACGAAGAGATCTGGATGCCAAACTTAAAGAATCACAGAACACCATGTTGGGCTTGACCAGTAAATTGGGTTTGCTGAAAAAGCAAATTTCTCGAATCTCGCAAAGCACTTCCCTCGAAAGTGTGTCAGCCCGAGAGCGGGTGATTGATGAAACGAAAGCGCATTTATTGTCGTTGCGTCTCAAGGAACAGGACTTGTCCACCAAATATAAGGCGAAAAGTCGGTTTGTGAGCAATGTCAGAAAAGAGATTGCGATGGTGGAGCAGTTCCTTGATGAACAGGAAAGCCACCTGACCGATACCGTGAAAACCGGGAAAAATCCTGTTTATCAGGAGCTGGAAATGGAAATCCTGCGGGCGGGGTCTGAACGCACATTTTATGCGACTCAGGTTGAGGAAATGACGCAGCAATTGAAAGAACTTAATCGGACCCTGGCGAGGTTCGATGAATTGGAGAAGGAATTGTCTACCCTTCAACTGACTGTGGATTCCGATCAACAGAACTATTCCACCTATTTGGCTAAGGTTGAAGAAGCCAGGGTTTCCGAGGAAATGGACCAGTTGAAGATGGCGAATATCAGTATCATCCAACCGGCTACGGTTCCTGAAAAACCCGTGAAACCTTCCAAGGTCCTGAATTTTTTCCTCAGTATTTTTGCAGGGGCAGTGGCCGGATTGCTTTTTGCTTTTGGTTCAGAGTTTTTGGAGAGAGGGTATTCACGGCCTGAATATGTGTCCCAGGATTTAGGATTACCCATATTGACCAGTATTCGTTACAAAGGGTAACCCCGATGTATTGCAAATTTTACGGCCTCCAACAGAAACCGTTTCATGTTACTCCCGACCTGGATTTTCTTTATTTAAGTCCCGGGCACAAACAGGCGTTGGGAACGGTCCTGTATGGGGTGAAGGAAAAGAAAGGGGTAATTGTCGTCACCGGTGAAATGGGAATGGGGAAAACCACCCTTCTCCAGGCTTTTCTTCATCGGATTGATTCTACGAAGAATCGCATTATTCGGTTGTTGAATCCGAATGTGTCTTTTAAGGAATTACTTAAAACCGTTTTGGGTGAATTCGACCATGGTCCTCTGACCGGCGACGAAACGGCACTGATTTCACAACTCCAGACCATACTCCTCGAAGAATCAAGAAATGACAGGACGGTGATTCTGTTGATCGATGAAGCCCAAGCTTTGCCGCTGGCTACACTTGAACATCTTCGGCTGCTCTCGAATCTGGAAACATCGAAGGATAAACTTCTTCAAATCGTACTAGTGGCTCAACCTGAACTGCATACCTTGTTTAGCAGGCGTGAGTTGCCATCTTTGCAACAGCGCATTGCGGTGTGCGCCACTATTTTCCCGCTTTCTCCCAAAGAAAGTCTGGCGTATATACACCATCGTTTAACGCAGGCAGGTTGTTCAAGGAAAAAAGTTTTTACGAATCGGGCTCTGACCTTAATCGTGCGGGAAGCCAAGGGCATCCCTCGGAAGATGAATATTATCTGCGACAATGCGTTGGTGACCGGATTTGGCTATAAGAAAGTTCCTGTGACCAGGGGGATTGTCAAGGAAGTGATTGCCGATTTACACGGGATGAGGCCTCGTCCATCCAGGTGGTGGGTTCCTGCCACGGCAGGGATGTGTATCATTCTTCTTGCTATTGCCGTGATGGTCTCCCTTGACGGACAGGATGTTAGAAAAAAGATTTCCTTCTCTCTGCAAAATGCCTTCACGGCTCAGGAAGTCGAAAAGGAAAAGCTGGGATTGAGGAATTATGGAGGACAGGCGACAAAACCCAGGCAAGGGGAACCCCTGTTGTTGGCGGCAGGTCGCCTGTCCGGCGCACCCTTTCCTGATTCCTCTGAAAGAGATCAAGAGGGAAGAGAAGATCAAACCCCTAGGCCATATTCCAACTTTGAAACCAGAGTTGTTCGGGAAGGGGATACCTTAGTGAAATTAGTGAGAGAGGCATATGGGAGTGCAGGACCTCAGGAAGTCGAAATGGTTTTAGCTGCCAATCCGCAATTAATAAGTGCCAATAAAATATTCCCGGACCAAGAAGTCATGTTTCCCTTCAGATGATTGCTCCTCACTCAAGATGAATATTCACTCATTTGAGATTCCAGAGGATAATTGAAGATCGGTTTATCATGTTTTGCCTATCCATAGGGTACCGGAAGAGTGGAAGTATGGGCTGGGGAGCATAATGAGTTCAAAGGAAAAATTCTATGATTAAAGTATACGAAGCCTTACAGCATATTCGCGAAGAAGAGGAATCTTCTGTCATGAAGGGGGCCGTACGATCGGAGGAAAAGTTAACATTGGAATTTGGGAAAAGGCCGGAATGGTCTCCACCAAAAATGGACAAAGAAATGGGCCGGTTGTATCAAAGTCTGATGGCCCTCCTGCCTGATTCTTCAAGACATATTATCCAATTTATGAGTTCCCGGACCGAGGAAGGAAATTCTACGATTGTGGGAGAGTTTGGGCGAGTCTTAGTCCAAACCATCAAGAAACCAGTTTTATTAGTTGATGTGGGCCCATCTCGAGTCGATCAGCATCGAATGTTTGGGGTGTTGCCTGGGGTTCCCTTGCAGCACATCATGGCTGATGGTGGGGCGCTTGATCCGGCAATCGTCCAAGTGAAAGATTCTCTCCTGTTTGTTGCTCGCTTATTCGGAGAACGGGGCTTTCACACAACTTCTAATTTCTCCGAGATGGCCAAAGACCTTTGGGCTCAATTATGCAAACAATTTCCCTTTATCCTGCTTGACTGTCCTCCTCTAAATGTTTCCGAGGAAGCTATGGGCTTGTGTGCTTCCGTTGATGGGATCGTCATTGTCCTGGAAGCCGAAAAAACAAATTTCCAGGTCGTATCAAATTTGAAAGATCGCATCGCTCAAAGTGGTGGAAGCATTCTCGGTGTGGTGTTTAATAAACAACGATATTACATCCCGGAATGGATGTATAAGCATTTTTAGCCTCTTGCGGTCAGTCGGTTCAGTGGTGTGAGAGGTCAGGGTTCTGAAAGAAACGAGGGAACTCCGGATCTTTGGAACTCCGGCGAGCTGAGATGTCAGGCAAATTATTCTCCTAAAGATCCTGTAGCAGTCTTTCCTTTTTCCAAGGATCCGGATTCCTTTTAGACCATTCCTACTCCTTATCCAGCCGTGCAACAAGATTGTTTCTATACCGAAGTTCTCCAGTCCTTGCTGAATCAGAATCTCATTCACCGGAATATGTCGGTTATCGTATCATGTGGAGATAAAATTGATGCGGATGTTTTGCGAGCATTACATTTTGAAAACGTGATTATCTGTAATGTTGATTCCCGAATCAATGGAGCGGAATTTTCTCCATTTGGCTGGTCCTTCCAGGATGCCGAGCATTTACAGTATCAGGATAAATGGTTTGATTTTGGCATTGTGTACCGCGGTCTGCATCATTGTTATTCCCCGCACAAGGCTTTGCTTGAATTAGCCAGGGTCACCAAAAAAGGGTTTGTCCTTTTTGAACCGTATGACAATATCTTTTCCCGTATGGGTGTTTCCCTGGGATTCGGGCAGGAATTTGAACATGCCGCCGTGTTTTATAATGGATGCAAGTTTGGCGGAGTGAATAATGGCCCTATACCCAATTACATTTATCGATGGACGGAAACCGAGGTAAAGAAAACGATTAGTTCCATTAATGCGTGGGGGAAAAGCCGATTTATCTTTATTTATAAAATGGTCATTCCCTGGACCCAATTAAATGGACGAAAAAATGAATGGATGTCCCGCCTGGCTAAATTGGCATGGCCGTTTTTGAAGGTGTTGACCTTCCTGTTTCCTCGCCAAAGTAATAATTTTGCTGCGGTGATCATCCATCCCCGCATGCCGGAAGACCTCCATCCCTGGTTGAAATTGCATGAAGGGGAAGTTGAGGTTGATACGGTTTGGCTGAGTAATCAGTACAAAAAACCAGAGATGCCTGGTATTTCCTGAAGGAGGCGTGGGCTCCTCCACCTTAATGGAGAGAGTTTTCGTCAAGGTTTCTGAGCCGTCCATTCATTACCTTCATCTAAAGCATTATTAAAAAAATGAAAAGTAGATGGGAAAGAATTTATTAGAGCAGGGCACTCGTGTTCTTGGTTTGATGATATCGATGGTCGCTGTCCTTGGTGTGCCGTCCGAAGGTTCCACTTTCTTGAATGAACCTCCTGGTGCGCCTTCTTGGTTGCAGACCGTAGACATTGACAGGGTTATTTATGTGGATCAAACGCACTCACAAAGTTCCGACTCGAATCCCGGAAGCCAGATCTATCCTTTAAAAACAATACGTGCCGCTACCCAACGGGCCATGGAAAACCATGCGCGTGGTTTTAGCACTAAAGTTTTCGTGTCTCCAGGAATTTATCGAGAGCAAATCAAAATGGATTTTACCCGACGGAAAAACGATCCGGTCATTATTATCGAGTCCATAGAACCTGGAGAGGTCATTATTTCAGGGTCGGATGTCTGGACGGCATGGGAAAAGTCGGGAGCGAAGGGGCTCTTTGTTCATCACTGGCCACACAAATGGGGTCTGGTTCCTTATCCTGTAAAATGGGAGGGGCAAGTCAAGCTTGAACCGATCGTTCGTCGAAAGGAAATGGTAGCGGTAGATGGGGAGTTGATGAAGCAAGTTTTATCTTACGAAGAATTAGTAGAAGGAACATTTTTTATTTCGGAAGGGACAAGCCAAATATTTTTATTCCCTTCCGGGAAACGAAAAAACGCCCCGTTGTCGGTCGAGGTGGCTGTCCGATCCAATCTCTTTCAGATATCAGGAAAAAAAGGAATTGTGGTAAAGGGGTTAACTTTTCAGCATGCTGCTTCAGGTATTCAGGGAGCTGCAGTCTGGCTGGTCGACTCCAGTGGCATCCTGGTTGAAGATTGTGAATTTAGATTGAATAATTGGACGGGTTTAACCTTGCATAATGTTGATCATGTCACCACCAGAAGAAATCGATCTATAGAAAACGGTGGGGCAGGGATGGTGGCCTGGAAGACGAAATCCTATCTTTCTGAAGATGACGAGACTTCGGGCAACAACCTACGAGGTGTAAAGGGCAAATTTTTATATTGGGCCGTTGGTGGGTACAAAGTCATGAGAACTCATAATGCCATATTTCGGCGTCACCAAGCGAAAAAAAATCATACGGGGGGATTATGGTTTGATTCCGATAACTCAAACATTCTTATTGAGGACGCTCTCTGGTGTGGGAATTTAAAGCATGGGTTATTTGTCGAGGCAAGTCAGGGGCCATTTACTATACAACGCAATACCATTGTTAATAACAGGGAATTAGGAGTCAGAATTCTTTACGCACAGAATGTTCATTTTGCTAATAATATCATTGTGAATAATGGCGGTCCTCAAATTCAGTTAAGGGGAAAAGAGGTGTTTTTGGTTGATAATTGGGAAACCGGAGAGGATATTCAGATTACAGTTTCCGGGTATATATTGGAGGGCAATACTATCGAAAGTGCTGATGCTGTTATCGACATTGACTCTTCACCGGAATTTTTTTCCAGTTTTCGATCACGTCATAATCGGTGGTACAAGCCGGTTGGTCGTGGGCCATTTAAAATTGGACCCACGCAATTGAGTTTCATGGAGTGGAAATTACGAACTTCTCAGGACCTGGATTCGACCTTTGGGAAGACGTATGCCAATTCTTCCTCTACGGAAAAGAATTGTCATTACGCAATAGAATAGATTTGCCCGCTCTGAGTAGAAATTTTCGAATAGGCGGATGGTTTCAGCTCCTCGGGATGTGGAAAAGTAAACGCCTGGTAGAGAAATCCTCTTATTTGAGCGGTCTTCCGAAATTTTCCTTGAAGGAGAAACTTCAGTCATGAGATGCTCATGGCTAAATCGGTTGAAACCTCTTAGGTCAGGATTACAGGTCCGGCCTATGTGATTTTCGAATCTGACATGAAAAACCGGTCGGAATGAAAACTCTGAGAGCCTCCTCAACTACGGGAGTACCCAGGATGGTCGGCAATTTATCAAAGTTAGTCTTTAGAGGCGGAATAAGTGCAGCCATTGTCGGCGCGGCAAGTGGTGCGCTCATCCTTGTCCCGTGGATATCCGATTTTGACGGATTGAGAACGTTGTTCACCTTGACCATCATCGGAGGAATTTTTGGAGTTTTTGTTTTACATCGTATGAAGAGTACGAATGAGATCCTTCTATATTGGGGGGCATCTCTGTGGGGGTTATTGATTCTTGCAGAAGGAATCTTGGTCCGTTCGGGGACTGCTATCACTGCGGCAGAGGGTGAGTTTCAGCATGCGGCAGCCGGTGAGGCTGTCGTTTGGTTGACGTGTTTTTGCTTCATGGTTGGACTTTCACTGTGGAGTCCTGGAATTTTGAGGAATTTGTTTGCTTCGGGCTATCGTTGGATATCTGTTTTTGGGATTTTGGCTCTTCTCTCCGTTTTGTATTCCACTGCACCGACCTATTCATTTTTATGGGTTTTTAAATTAATTCTTGTCATTCTCGTTCTCAATATATGGGTCTCTGGCATTGAAAATCTTCATGATTTCACACGTGCGGTTTTTGTAATGCATCACGTATTTTTGATTTTGTCACTTCTTCCCTTTGTGCAGATACTGGAAGGGCCTGAATTGCTGTTTGCTGGATATCGGCTTGGTGGGGTATTTAGCCCAACAGGCGTTTCAGCTACCGCCGGCACGTTAACGCTTCTGGCATTAATGCTGATGAAATTAAATGGCCGCTATCAAACCGAATTCAAAATTTCAGTATGTATGGGATTGATGATTATGCTGATGGGGATGGGCAAGACCTCGATTGTGGCGTGCCTGGTGGCCGGAATGGGGTTTTTCTTCGTATTAGGTAATGTGAAAGCCTCAGTGGGCTTTATCCTGATAATGGCTATGTTGGTTCTCGTCGGAGTTTCCGCTGATCTCCCCATGGTTGGCTATGTTCAAAAGTATCAGTCCTCAGAAATGGGAGCCACCTTGTCAGGACGATCGGAGTTATGGACGCAAAGTCTACCGGTCATAATGGACAAGTTCTTTTTGGGGCACGGATATGTCACGTCAAAGTTTGCCTCGTTGAACGTGGAAGACCTGTCATGGGATGCAGGTCAACTCCATAATGCTTTTCTTGAGGTTCTGTATAATAATGGATTCGTAGGGTTTGTTGTCCTGGTCATGTTAAATGGAATTCTTATTAAGAACTTCCTTCGTTCATCACCAACGATTCTGCATAAAGATATGCCTATCCTCAGAAGTGGGCTACTCTCCCTGTATTGTTTTATTTTCATAAACGGTCTTTTTAATTCGTCGTTTGGCGGACGTCCACACAGTCAATTCGTGTTATTTTTAACGATTGTCATGCTGAGTCAGAAATATAAGGAACTTTCTGAAGAGATGTCCGGGGAGAGGCCTTCCGAAAGTGTTCCCGTCCGCAAGAGTGCTGTATAGCAATCAACGTTCCGAAGATGCCGTTTTCAATTCTCTCATTTCCTGGGACATGGCTTTTCGATAAATTGTGCTCAACGCTTCATAGTTGGATTCAGCGGTAAATTTCCTTTCATATTCCTTCCTTGCTTCAAGGCCCATTTGTTGGCGCAGGTGATCGTTGCCCATCAAATGGTCAACCCGATTAGCCAAATCACTGGAATCTCCCGCTTTAAAATGCAGGCCTGTTCTTTCATGGTCCACGAGTTCGGCCATCGCCCCAAAATTTGACGTAATGACAGGTGTGCCTTTTGAAAAGGCTTCAACCACCACTCGCCCAAAAGGTTCCTGCCACTCGGAAGGAAAAATGGCGCATGAGGATTGTCCGAGGAGATCCATGACTTCCATGGAAGATTTCCTCCCCAGCCACGTAATGAGTGGGTTTTCAGATGCGGCTTTTTTGACCAAAGGGGAGAGAAGTCCTTGCCCGACGATAACCAGTGGGAGGGGGCTCAGTAATTTCTTCCATGCATTTAGAAGAGTAAGGACACCTTTTTCCGCTATAAGGCGTCCCACAAATAAACCAAAATGCCCGGTCCCACAGCCCTTGAGGGGGTCAGGTGAGACAAAATTAGGTTTCACCATAATTTTGTGGGCCGGAAGCCCGCCGGCAATAAATTTGTCTTTTGCGGCCTGAGTCAGCGCAATAAACAAATCAATTTTATTATTAAGGGTTTTAATGGTTTGGTGGAATCCAAGCATGATGCCGACTAGGGTTGTTGTCATTCGATTGCCTCGGTAACAGGCATGAGCAATGCCGGGCCAGGGAAACTTTTTGGTCAGACAGGATTCGCAATTTTGACCATTGCGAAATAAATGGGCGTTGGGGCAAAAGAACCGGTAATTATGAAGAGTTTGAACGACCGGGATGCCTTCTGCTTTTGCCGCATGATAGCCGGCCGGGGAAATGAGCGGAAAGGTGTTATGGAAATGGGCAACGTCCGGTTGATAGATAGATATGACCTTGCGAATGTCCCGATAGGCCTGCCTATTCCATATGGTCCTTATGGCTAAGGACAGAGGCTGGGATTCGTTAATCGTTTTATTATCTGAAAAATAATGAAAGACCTGGTGACCATGAGTTTGAAGGAGCTTGGTTTCATCGGCGACAACCTGGTCTTCTCCTCCAGGTTCCCGATAAAAATTATGAATTATGAGGATTTTCATGAAAAGTGTTTATGGAGGCTTGGAGGGGAATGAGATGTTGAGTAAATTACAATTTTGGTTGAAGTGATGAGATTATCGCGTGGCCGAAGACGTTGCTATCACAATATTGTGATAATGTTCATTCAGAACTTTTCCTTTTGCCTCCCAACTGAAATATTCTTTCGCACGGGTTCTTCCAGCCATTCCCATTTCTTCACAAAGGCTTTCATTTTTGGCTAAAGCGGTCATGGCTTCTGCCAAATCATCGATGATTTGAGTTGGGGAAACCGAAGGTATTTTGATTCCGGTTTCCTTTGAGACGGTTATCGCGGGTCCTGCAAGGTCAAGGCAAATGACTGGTTTACCTCCTGCCATAGCTTCCAGGCATACCAATCCGCCTGAATCATGGAAGCTGGGATGGACAAGAGCATGGCAGGATTGCAATGTTTCTAAGGTTTCCTGTCTGGATAGCTTTCCTACGAAGTGTACGCGATCTTCAATCTTAAGGGATTTGACAAGTGAAAGAAGTGATTCCTTTTCAGGCCCACTTCCGACGATGAAATACTCCGTGTTAGAAAGGTTAGCTTGCGCAAAACCTTTGAGCCCAAGGTTAAACCCTTTCAACGACAGTAAATTGCCGATACTAATGAATCGAAACGAACGGGAAGAGGGAGAAATCGAAGAGTCCAAGGCCACGAAGTCCGAATGACTCAATCCGCATTGTGTCAACAACCGGATGTTTTTCGAGCCCATTAATTCTAGTCGTTCGGCCGTCTTTGGCGTAGACGCAAAAGTTAGCACACTGTTCTTTGCCGTGAGTTTCACTAACGGGTCAAATTCTCCAAGAGTACAGGCCATGTTTCTCAAGGTTTCATAGGATTGCCCTTGGAAGCTCATCTCTCTGATGAAGGCCTTCGGTGTCGAATCTCCTCCCCCGATCGGTCCCCAGATAAAGGGGGTTGGAAGTAGGGACAGGAGACTCGGAGTCCAGTATTTTACAAAAGTAATATGATGTGTTAAATCGAATGGCCTTTGACGATGTAGGCGTTTAGCCACAAAATAGATTCCGATCTGCCAGAGGTAATAATAGAGTTGAACGCCCCGTGCCCCTCGTTTCCAAAACTTCGCCCAATCAGGAAAATCAAAGTATGCCACCTCTAATCCGGGGACAGGATTATGATGCAATGCCTTTTCAATAGCTGGGCGATTGTTTTTTCGAGTGAGAACAACGACATTGTGATATTTAGCCATTTGCGTGCTGAGATTCCAACCGACTCCTGGCTCGGAGCCAGTGTTGGGTTCACAGGCATACGCGGAAATGAGGACTCTTAATCTTTTCATCCCTCATCTTTCCAGATGGATTGTCGCCATATTTGTAAGGGTGAATTGGGTTGGACACCGTCTTTGCGGGCCTCCTGGAATGCCTGGAACATGGTCAGACAGACTATAGCCTGTGCTTCTTGATTGGTCAGTCCACATAATTGGTGTAACTGGTGAGCGGCATAAGATTTGGCCTGGGATGCGGACCAACGAAAAATGAAGAATCCGACTTGCAGAATGTAATAGGCTAAATCCAGGTAGGGAAGATGCTCTCTGTTTCCATATTCCCAATCAATTGCCTTCAATAATCCGCTTGACGTCCGAATCAAATTCCAGGGAGCAAAATCTCCATGATGCACAACCACAGGCCATTTTCGATCAGCCAAGGCGTTGAGCCAGGGTTGCACCTCTCTCCCAAAAAATTGGATAAGGAGGTGGGATCCGGGGTGTTGGTGGATAGGCCTGGGCTCAGACTGTGGAAAAGATTCTAAGAGTTGGAGAACATTAGGAGGCGGGGTAACTGTTGGTAAGACCCTTTGCCCCACCAACGGTGTGGTGACCAGGGCTAATCCGTTTTGGAGGTTCCCAAATCTTAGAAGCTCGGGTCCTAATCCTTCCGGCAGGAAGGATAGAACTTGTTGCTCTTGTTGCAAACGAAGGCGTGCCGCCGGTTTCTCGGCAAATTTGAAATATCCGATCACCTGGGTGTCATCCCACAATTCTAAGGTTAACTTTTGAGTGGGGCCGGGTGTGCCAATAAGTGCAACCATTGAACAGAGATGAGGAAAGAGGTCGGCGACAAACTCCTTTACCAAAGACTGCTGAGCATCATTGATAATGAAATTTCCAATCCCGAGGGTGGCCTTCAGTCTCATTACAAGTCGATAGATCCGTGCCGTCGGTCGAAATCCGGGGAACAGGCGACTTTCTTTCCACCTCTTTTCAAAGGTCGTGCCCATTAACAACACTCGGGGATTCGCCTTGTCCGGGATGCATCGAATTTTTGCATCAGGGGGAAAGAAGGCTTTCATATTCATGTGGTAGAAATTGAGATCGACAAGGAGGCGTTTGTACGTTTCACCAGGAATTCCAAAATGAGAAACCGGACCTTCTTTTCAATTTCTTCAGGGGATTCCGATGCGTCAATCACGTAACCATTTTTATGGGTGTTGACTAATTTTGCATAGGCATCGCCTTGTCTGATGGCCTCTTCCCGTGACACCTCATTCTTCCGAGATTGCAAGATATCTGGAGATGTTGTCAGCCCAAATATAAGATCCGGTTGACGAAGAAAGTATTTCCCAAGGTTGATGACTGTTTGGGGAACGTTTAAGCGATATCTCGTCTGATCCACCTCAAAATCGTGATAATACCGATCAAAGATGATCATTCTATTACTGCAAAGAAGAGGTCGAAGCCGAATTAAGCTGCCAATTGCGAATTCCATCCAGTGATAAAGAAAAAAGACCAATGATACGAAAGGATTTCGAGGGCCAGCCTCATGGGGATTTGGGCAAATGTCCGGCTGGGGATTTTGTGACTTCAAAAATTTGGTTGCTTTCCAATGGAAATACGAACCTGGTCCAACAAACAGGCGGGAGCCCAAGTCCTCAATCAAGCGATGTGCCAGGGTGGACTTTCCTGATCCATCAGGTCCCAGCAAAATAATGAGAAGACCCGGTGGATGAAAAAACCGCCTAATTATTCTCAGAGAAAATTGGAACAGATTTTGTGTCGTGAGGAGCGGATGTCGGAGTATTTCCCGTTTTATTAATTGAAGGCGTAAAGCCCAAGTTTGATTTTCGATGTATTTCCAGTCTTTCTCAAGTACAGCCTTAATCAGGTGGGTTGCCAAGGAATGACCAAAAATCTGGTCCAACCATTTCAGTGCCAGTGCCGGGTGCGTTTGAAATGTTTGATAAATGAAGGGTTTATATTTTTCATGAACATACCCATGATATAAAAGTCTGGTGAGTAAATTGAGGAGGGCCTCGTGAATCGGGTGTGGAATGGTGAAAATGCCAGCAGGAGTTTTATCGTTGAGAACATTTGCGCTGGGAAAAAAACAAAACCCCCTCCAGGTGAATTCGGTGAATAAATCGATATGCAGAGGTTGGTTAGCCTCATTGATGAAATACAATGAGAGGCAGGCAAATTCCGCTCTGTTATACATTCGAAAACCTAAGCACTGCATGGTACCAATGAGGATAGTTTCGGCTTGATGAACCTGTTGTTGTCCAATAAGGATGTCCAGGTCATTTCCGGGGTCCGCAGGAAGGTTTGCATAGTTTCTGAGAACAACGAAATCAATATGAGCGTGCTTCCAGGACTGAAAAATATGGAAAATAGGCATTTGGAATGAATTCTCAGTTTCCATCCGTTGGGTGTTGGTGTCCATTTTAATGTTTAGGAAGGATAGGATCTTGTAATTTGTGCATCGATCGTAATTTTAGGAAGTAACCGATGATGAGGGCTGTTCCCACCATATAAGAAACCAACCATCCCAGTTGAGCGCCAATGACTTCCCATTGGGATACCATCCACAGACCCAGGGATAAAGTGGCAATGGTGGAAATCAGAGAAGCCCGAAGAATAACGGATGGCTTTTCCAATGCTCGAAGGGCGCTGCTGAATACTAAATGGATAGAATACAGAATGGGAAGGATCCCAATAATTGCAAGAGAGTCACCGTAGTGGTTGAATTTACCCGCATAGACCCAATCCATTAAATCCGTGCCATACAGAAATAAAATCATCCAATACAGTAAAGAGGAAAAAATCAAAAGACCGGTAATCTTGAAAACCGTAATGGTAAAGTCAGTACGGGAACGAATGCCCACAAAGAAGGGAATAAGGGTGCTGCCCAGGGCAGTGAATAGATGCATGATGGGCATGAGAAAATTTAATAGTGCCCGTAGTGCTCCTCCGGCCTCAAGGCCAACCCACAAAGGTAGTGCAAAAAAATAAATATTACTGGGAAGCCAGGTCAGGACATTGGTTCCAAGAGCCCAACGGCCATAGTCCCAATGCGCGGTTCGAAATTCTAAGTGTGTATGATGGCCGTTTCGTAACAGTGATACACATTGAAGCTTGAATATTAACCAACCCGTGGAACAAAGACTGGATAGGGCAATCAATACAAAAGCTGTGCTTGGGGTGAGGAAAAGAAAGTGCTGAAGTATCAACGATCCGCCTAGGATGAAAATCGAATAGATAAGACCGGCCTGTGCAGCTAGATGTGGGCCTTGCCGCAGGTAACACATCCGTCGTAATAGCCATAAGGTGAGAATAAAGGGACTGGCAATGCCCAAGGCGATGAAAGAACGCGAGGAATCAAATCCAAGCACCAATCCAAACAAGATTCCAAATGTCAGCACGGTCAGTCCCGATAGGAATATAAATCTCCCATGATCTTCTAACAGAGTTCTGAAGTATGCCGATTGGTGATGATGGAAACGTCCGCTACCAAACACGAGAATGGGTTCAGTAAATAACGATGTGTGGATGGTCGCTAAGAAGAGGAAAATGGAGTACGCTACGGTAAAGACTCCATAGTCTTGAGGGTCTAGCCAGCGGGCTAGGAGCAAGGAGAGGAAGAAATTGGAAAAGGCAAAAAGGCCTTGTTCCATGACGGCCCATGCCCCTTTGCCCAGCCAAGAATCTAAGTTGATCGCTGGTTGGGATTCTTGCTCATTCTCTATCGTGGTGTCATTTAAGATAATCTCACCTTAAAGAACACGGCATTCTTTGTTCTGAATCGGCCGAGAATGTTCCTATATGCGCACATCAGAATTCCCTATGTATTAAGGATTGGTCGGCCCCATGAATTATCAGGGGAAGATTCCAATCAATGGGTTGTAGTGATTCACGAGAAGCAACGCCTTTTCCTATGAATGAGGCCTTCTTCGAATAAACGGTTCGTTGTTCGTCAGGTACCGATAGTTCAGCCATGAGCCGGTTCAGGAGTTCGGAGCAGGAACAAGGTCATCAATCCATTAGAATGTGAATAATCATTATGATGGATGTTTCTTGAGTTGAAAGAGTTCCATGCTCAGTTTTGCCAAGAAAAGAAAGTTGGTATGGAGGTATCTTTGCCAAAGCCGTCCGGGTTCACTTGATAACCGAAATAGCCATTCCAACCCGTTTCGTTGCATCCAAGGGGGAGCCATCTTCTTTGTGCCTGCGTGAAAATCGAATGCGGCCCCCACACACAATTGAACCCCGTGAATTTTATCCCGATGGTCAAAAGCAAAGTGTTCTTGTTTCGGGCAACCCAGGCCCAAAAAAATGAGGCCTGCACCGCTTTGATTGATCCTGGTCACGGTGGCATGATCTTCCTCCTGTGTCAGAGGACGAAACGGGGGTGCCTCCGTTCCGACAATTGGTAAAGATGGAAACCGTCGAAGAAGATTGCGTGTTAATTTCTCCAGGACGACCGGTTGACTCCCATAGAGATACACTCCGATATTTTTCTGCTCGGCTTGTTGGCATAACCGCAACATGAGTTCCGGCCCGTATACCCGGTCGGAAAGGTTCGTTCTATAGAGTCGATTCAAGGCCCATCGAACCGGTTGTCCATCAGGGGCCACAATATCAAATTGGTTGATTTTCTTTTTTAAGACAGGATCGGATGTTGCTTCAATCAACCCATGCACGGGCATATGATCCACGATCATGCTGCGGTGTTCTTGAGCGGCTTGGATCAGGAGGTCGGTCGCCTCTTGATAATCGATTCGACTCACTCCAATGCCGAATAGGTTGAATTTTTGAGCACATGCAGATTGATTTTGGGGAAGGTTCATCATAGGGCCAATTTGAGTAGAATGCTGGGTTGAAGAGATAATCGTAGCTATTCAAGATCGGGATTGGCTGAGTTGTGCGGACTGATGATGGGTGAGATACCAGTCATAGGTCTGTTGTATGCCTTCTGAAAGCGAAATCGATGGTTGCCACCCCAGATTCTGAAGCCGGCTGATATCCAGTTTTCGTTTTGGGGTTCCGTCGGGTTTCGTGGTATCCCAAGAAATTTTCCCCGATGCCCCGACAATTGTTCTAATCATTTCGGCCAAGCTCAAGATGCTGATCTCCTCGCCACTCCCCAGATTGATCAGTGGACCGGCGGAGTAATCGAGTAAGGTTTGAAATCGTTCAGGATCCAGGTCCATGAGGAAGATTGAGCCATTGGCACAATCGTCCACATGAAGAAATTCCCGCAGGGCTTGACCTGTGCCCCAAAGGGTAACCGGTGTATTTTGCAATTTCGATTCGTGAAATTTTCGAATAAGAGCCGGTAGCACATGGCTGGTTTCCAGGTCGAAATTATCGCCGGTCCCGTAGAGGTTGGTGGGCATGACACACAGGAATTGAGTGCCATATTGGCGATTGTAGGCTTCACAGATGGTGAATCCGGAAATTTTTGCGATGGCATAGGGGGCATTGGTCGGTTCAAGGGGGCCAGTCAGCAGGTAGTCTTCCTTAATCGGTTGAGGACAATGTTTGGGATAAATGCATACGCTTCCGAGAAAGAGCAGTCGTTTGACTCCGGTGAGATACGCTGCATGCATGATATTCGTTTGGATGGCCAGGTTTTGATAAATGAAATCGGCGGGATAGGTGGCGTTAGCCATGATGCCTCCCACCTTGGCTGCGGCCACGAACACATACTCCGGATTTTCCCGTTCAAAAAACGCATTGACGGCGGCTTGATTTGTCAGGTCCAACTCCTGCCGAGTTTTGATGAGAATGTTGGACTGACCTCTGGCTTGCAGCTGCCGAAGAAAGGCTGATCCCACCATTCCTGTATGGCCGGCGACGAAAATTTTACTGTTGCTGTTCATTGGCAATGATCGATTTCTGTGGAGTAGGAGACAGGCGCAATTCTCCAATTTTCTGATTTTTTCTGGTATTTATTCAATGCAGTGGCCGAATGGTGGATGTTGAGTGGCTAGTCACCCTTCCACCATTTGAGCGGGTATTTTTGGCGAAGAATGGCATCTCCATCGCCTCTGGGTTCCATGCCTAATTTGCGAAGGTCCGCATCGACCATGATTCGAACCAGATCTGTAAAGGTAATTTGAGGTTGCCATTTGAGTGAGGTGTTGGCTTTCTTCGGATCCGCGATTAAGACATCCACTTCCGTTGGTCGAAGGTACTGTGGATCTTCCTTGACGAAATCTCGCCAATCCAACCCCACATATCCAAACGCTTCCTCGACGAACTCCCGCACGGTATGAGTTTTCCCGGTCCCCAAAACATAATCATTGGGGGTATCCATTTGAAGCATTTTGTGCATACCCTCGACGTACTCGGGTGCAAAACCCCAGTCCCGCTTTGCCTCGAGATTTCCCATATACAGGTCTTTTTGTTTTCCGGCCATAATGTGGGCGACCGCCCGAGTGATCTTTCGAGTGACAAAGGTTTCTCCGCGTCTGGGAGATTCATGGTTGAAGAGTATGCCATTACACGCAAATAACTGGGTTCCCTCACGGTAGTTGACGGTGATCCAATATGCGTACACTTTCGCAGCGCCATACGGGCTTCGAGGATAAAAGGCTGTATCTTCGGATTGGGGGGGGCGGGAATTTCCAAACATTTCACTTGAGGAAGCTTGATAGAACTTACAGGATACGCCGCTCCGTTTAATGGCCTCAAGAATCCTGGTGGTACCCAGACCGGTCACATCACCGGTATTTTCCGGTGTATCAAAGCTCACCCGGACATGGCTCTGCGCTCCAAGATGATAGACCTCTTGTGGTTGGGTATTGTAGATGAGGTTGGTCAACTGCCCTGAATCGCTGAGGTCTCCATAATGAAGAAAGAGCCTGGCATGAGGATCATGAGGGTCAGTGTAGATATGATCAATGCGAGCCGTATTAAACGTGCTGGCTCGTCGGATGATGCCATGCACCTGGTACCCCTTGGCAATGAGTAATTCGGCCAAATAGGAACCATCTTGGCCAGTGATGCCGGTTATCAGCGCAGTTGGTGACATAGTGTTTACGTGCGAAGGAGATTAATAAAAAGTCGATGTTGTCGAACGAATATCAAACGGCCCCGCTTCCTTTCATCACCGCTGGGATGGTCTTAAATAAGATTTTTACGTCCAGCCAGAGGGTCCATTTATCGATATACTGAATGTCAAGTTCCATCCACCTGCTAAAAGAAATTGTACTTCGTCCACTGACTTGCCACAAGCAGGTCAGGCCCGGTCTGACACAAAAACGCCGTCGATGCCAATCTTCATTGAATTCCAGGAGGTCACGGATAGGAAGTGGCCGGGGCCCGACCAGACTCATATCGCCTTTGATGACGTTAATTAATTGCGGTAACTCATCAATGCTGGTTTTTCGTAAGAGGCGTCCAAGGGGTGTCACTCGGGGGTCATGAGTGATCTTAAACGCGGCTCCATCGACTTCGTTCAAATGTTCAAGCTCGGCTTGGAGCAATTCGGCTCCCTGAACCATCGTTCGAAATTTAATGAGCGGAAATACCCGTTTATTCAATCCGACGCGTTCCTGAATAAAAAAGACCGGGCCTGGAGAGGTGAATTTAATCACTGCGGCGATGAAGGCCAAAAATGGGGAAAGGAGAATAAGGGAAGGAACCGCGATAATTAAATCAAGGATTCGTTTGATCAAAATAGCCTGGTCGCCAATCGCCCCGGTATTGAGCGTCAGGGTTGGGTGGGCTCCCACTTCATCAATAACCGATTTCGCCAGCTTGGGGGAAAAAAGATCCCCCAACATACGGACAAGAATTCCCTGTTCCTCACATTGAGTCACAATCTTGGAGGCTTGTTGATAAAAAGAGCGAAGCGGAAGAGCGATCAGAATCTCATCTACGGAAAAGGTACGAATAAATCCCGGAAAAGTTTCCAGATTGGAAATGACGGGAACATCTTCAGGGTGTCGTGGCGAACATCCTTCCCACCGATCATCGACAAATCCCAATAGCCGATACCCTAAGTCCGGCTTGGTTTGGATTTCATGTGCGAAGGTCAACGCGCGTTGATTGGTTCCGATGATCACAATATTTCGTAAATTTCTTCCCTTTCGTCGCATCCAAGCCAAGACCATTCGCAACCCGATCCGATTGATACAGAGCAGGAACGTGGAGAGGATCCAGAAGACGATGAGGAACCAGGCGGTGATCATTTCAATCCCGAACAGGATGGCCACCCCTGCCGTGGTGAACGTGACGAGGGAGGTGGCCTTGAGAATATCGGGGATCTCCTGGGATATCGGAGAAAGCCGCTTGGATTCATAAAGGTTCAATGAGGCGCAGGCGAGGTGCCAAATCCCCAGCATGACGGTTCCTAGCACAAAGTTTTCAATTTTAATTCTCACTGACATAAATTCTTTAAACATCAACAGACTGTTCTTTTGGTCGTAGAACACCCAGGTGACCATCAAAAATGCTATCCCGAGTAATGCCAAATCCCCAAATTGCCAGATTTTAAGCAAAACTTTCCTACGAAAATGCATAAAGAAATCCTTCCGCCGTTAACGAAACGGACAAAGCAGTGAAAAGTTGTTCAAAACCTATGCAAGAAGCCGAAAGAAAAAACTGCGTGGAGTATTACATTAAAAAAATTTTGTAATACCAAAGCAGGTATAAAGAAAAAGAAGCAGATGAAAAGAAGAGATAAAAAGAGTTGTATGAAAGCAAGAAATCCATTCCACTCATTTTTAAGTGCTGAAAAAATTATATTTGGTGAAACTGGATGTAATAATAAAACCATCTCAGATGAATTTAGAATGAACGAAATTGTATGAGCAAAATTTGTACCGAATCATACTCCAATGTGGATTCTTGCACATATCTTTGCAATAGCAAGTACTTATGAGTCTGATGTGCGAAAGTGTCCAAAGTATCTGTTGGATTGAGAAGAGAACAGGTGAAATACTTAATCCAGAACAGTGAAGGAGTCGAATCCTCTTGTCCTAATTGACCTTTGATAGTATTAAGAGAATTTCCTGACGGCGTATGGTCGCCCATACATTACCTTGTACCTCCTGCTTCAGTTTTTTATCGGAAAGAAGTAGGGCCGGGATTTCAATCCTCAATATTTCGGGGAATACCTTTTAAAGGTTTTTCAATGAAAGGGTCCAGGAAGAAATCTCGTCATGTGGTCCGGGAAACTTTTTACCCGAGTTTCCCCTCATCTGGTTGGTGGTATGTGCTGGAGCCTAAAGGTAGGCCTTATGAACCAACCAAGAAATTAGGTATCTCACCCGAGAGTGAGAGAGGACGAGGTAATCATTATCCTCTATGACGTGCGAAGAGCGCGCTCGATATCCTCAACAATCGGTTGAGTCAGGGGCTTTTGTCCTGGGGCATACCGAGCAATCACCTGTCCGTTTCGATCAATCAGAAATTTTTGAAAGTTCCAGGTGATTTCTCCCTTAAATGGGGTGGACTCGGTCAGGTATTTGTACAAGGGATGTTTCTGATCGCCTAGCACGGTGATCTTGCTGAATAGGGGAAACTCCAGGGAGTACTTGGTGTAACAGAATTCGGCAATGGCTTTGTTGTTTCCGGGTTCCTGTTTTCCGAAATCGTTGGCGGGAAAAGCTAGAATTGTAAACCCTTGATCGCGATACCGCTCATATAAAGTTTGGAGCCCTTCGTATTGCGGAGTATTTCCGCAAAAACTGGCCGTGTTGACCACCATCACCACTTTGCCTTTGTACTCACCCAATGATTTGGGCTTCCCATCTATATCATCCATGGTGAAATCATAAATTTTTTGGGCTGTCACTTCCTGCTCCGTATGGCCTGAAGAGGTAGAAGAAACAAGGATACGAGGGGACTGCCCCAGGGACTCTTCCACCACAAAAGTAGAGAGGCCAAAGAGAGTAATGATGGAAAGACTCACTAACAAAGTCTTAGGAGTTAGAGCGTATGTGTGAGACATGTCAGATCCTCCGGTGAGTGAAATGTATGCGAACTAGGAGTTTTTCCCAGTGTAATACCCTGGCTCATCTCAGAGCAATTCACCGGTATTT
Source organism: Nitrospirales bacterium (assembly GCA_050248735.1). Classification (GTDB taxonomy): domain Bacteria; phylum Nitrospirota; class Nitrospiria; order Nitrospirales; family UBA8639; genus JACKFE01. Next base: position 612,471 of record JBFWRU010000001.1, read on the forward strand.
GGCTTCTTCTACAGGGCCTCAGGCATTTGGGCGGTGAACCACGTGGAAATCCCCTTCATGCCGTTTCGCTTGATGTTCGAACCTTCCCACACGGCAAAGGCGACCGCCACGGTCATGCCGGGTGTGAATTGTATGGTATGGATGTCCGAGTTCACGAGCGAACGCTTAAACACGACCCTCCAGGTTGGACCATTACCGCAGTCGCCTTTCATTGTGCCGTAAGGTTTCCATAGACCGTTCCCCATCACATTCTGGCTGGTCTGGGTGGTGAGGGTACTGAACCTGTTGGCGTTAAGGTCCTCAACGGCACTCATTCTTAGCCCAGGATCAGACATGATGTTGCCCGACCAGATGCTTTCATTAAAGGGTCCGAGGCTCCTGCCAATCCAGGTAAGTCACGCTCCCCGCCGGCTCCTCGTAATAGTAGTCCAGGCTATGGGCGGATATTGATTGTCGACATCCCATATGCCGGCTATACCGGCCTCTAAATCCTTTTGCCACTCGGCATTCCACCGCCAGATGTTCACGGTGCCACCCGATTGTCTCATACACTGGAACGGTGAGGTGCCGAAGGTTTGGGCGGGGAATTGCACGGCCACTTGATCATGAAAGTCTTGCCGCGTCCAATGGTCGTGTTATTGAGGGGTTGATCCTCCCAATTGGCCCAGATCCCAATTTCTTTGCCGTTGGTCGTCATTTTCACCATGACGGTTTTCACGGAAATACTGGGATGCATCGGAGTCGTAATCGTTTGTCCGCTGAGCGGAGCGACCGCACTGGGCACGGATTCCCAGACCGGGTTTGCCGCATCCATCGGTATAAGGCCATTGATCAGTCTAACCGGAATGGTTACCGGCTGGCTGACAGCGAGCCGATGGTAAACGTTGTTTGAGATCATGTGAAATGTTTTATCTTCAGCCCTCTCCGCTAAATGAAAATATGAGATGTCAGAGGAATCTCCGGATGATGAAAGCCCAGGCCCCTCAGAAGTTTTAAATAAAAAGGCGGAGACACTTGAATTTTAATATCTCAGGGGAAACAGGTTTCAGTAGATAATCGTTGGCTCCCGATTCAATGGCTTTAATCATCGCTGAGCGAGTTGGGTCACCGGACATTACGATGACCGGAATCCCATGGTGTTGCGTCCGAAGCCGACTCACCATCGAGAGGCCGTCCATCACGGGCATATCCAGATCGAGTAACACACCGTGAAAAATGTCCTCCTGCAGTCGCGCCATTCCTTCGGCTCCATCCGCGGCGGAGGAAAGCTCAAATCCCAGGTTTTCCAATATTTCCTGTATTAACTGCACAATGCTTTCTTGATCATCAACAATAAGAATCCGTTTTCCCATAACCATGCCCGAGGGGGGCGTGACTTTTTTATCTATGGCTTGAAAGATTTTTGGAATGGTCATCCACCATCATATCACCATATCACTCGTCTTGTTTGAGGTGTCAAAAGAGAATGACAAAACCTTAGACATTATGGGTGATGGAAACCCTTATTAAATAAGGGCTCAAGTTGAGCAATGGCCATAAATGGAAAAACGTCTGTAGGTTTGGCCCGTAAAAATGGAGGAAAATAATAATGATGATGAATTTTCGACCCATTTTCACGTTTTGCCTATGAATCAACCGGATTTTGGATAGAGAGGGAATGCGATTATGAGTAGGGGAGAGAGAACTATGGATCACCGATTTGGGGGTATGATGACCTTTAGAGAGAACAGCTTATGCGTGGGAACCTATCCACGGAGTCAAGTGTTTGACAATCTCATGTTTTTTCCCAATTCCCCCTATGAACGTTTCAAATTTTCCGCCTACATACAAGGCCAAGGTTGGGAGTGATTGAATCTCCAACTCTGCAGGGATAAGGAAATTCTCCTGCACGTTCATTTTGAATATTAAGATCCGACTTCCAAATTCGTTCTGAACCAGTTCGAGTTCTTTTAGAAGAGCCTGGCAATGGCCACATGAGTGTTGCCAAAATTCCACCAGGACCGGCACGGTCGCTTTTTCGATGATCCCATCAAATTCTCGGTCCTCAATGTTAGGAATCATCTGATTCATCCATCATGAAGTTTGAAGCTGGGAGAGAACAGGTGGTGGGCTTCCGCACCGGTTATTGAGATTGCCTCAGTTTGTTATACGCATCCAATGCGGCCACTTTGTAACATTCAGCCAAGGTAGGATAATTAAAGACGGTCGTTAAGAAATACGAAAGCCCGCCTTTCATGCCGAGGACTGCCTGTCCGATATGGATCAATTCCGTGGCTCCCGTGCCGATGGCATGCACCCCCAAGAGTTCCTGAGTGTCTCGGTGAAACAGCATTTTCAGGAGACCGCTGTCATCTCCTAGAATTACCCCTCTGGCAATTTCCCGGTAACGAGCCAGGCCGACCTCGTATGGAATCCGGTCTTTGGTCAGGGTTTCTTCCGTTCTCCCCACCATGGAAATTTCAGGAATGGCATAAATGCCGATAGGATAGTGAGAAGGCATGGGTTCCGCTGGCAGCCCAAAAGCGTAGCAGGCGGCCAATCGTCCCTGTTCAGAAGATGTGGCAGCCAAAGACGGGTATCCGATGACATCTCCGGCCGCGAAAATGTGAGACACCGAAGTACGAAACTGGGTATCCACTTTCAGTCGCCCTCGGTTGTCGGCTTCCAATCCCGCTGCTTCCAAGTGGAGCGGAGCCGTGGCACCAAGTCGTCCGACTGAAAAAAACGCGAGCTCGGAGACATGTCGTTTCCCTGATTGAAGCTGAACGATAACACGGGTGGGAGGATTGGAGGATAAATCGAGCCGTTCGACGGTTTCTGCAAGTCGGAAAATGACATTGTGATTGCGCATTTGATGAATCAGTTCATCGACAATTTCATGATCCAGAAATTCCAGCGGTCGGTCGCGTGTATCAATGATCGTCACTTCCGTACCCAGGCAGGCAAACATGGAGGCATATTCCAAGCCGATCACACCGGCTCCGATGACTACCATGGTGCGGGGAATCTGACCTAACTGAAGGATGTCATCACTATCAATGATGACCTTACCGTCGGGAACGATGCCCGGGGGCGGAGAGGGTATGGTGCCGACCGCTACCAGAATTTGACTGGCTCGAAGCAGGGAGGTTTCATAGTCTGATCGTACTTCAATCGTGTGCGCATCTTTGAAACATGCGTCTCCACGAATCAGTGTGATGTTATTTCGTGCCAATTGGTTTTCGACAATTTGCGATTCAAGGCCGACCAGATAGCTGACCTTATCCAGCAATTCCCCCATCGTTGGGGGAGAATCTGGTGGATATCCTGAAATTTCCCTGGCTCGTTGAGAAGGGCGTAGAGACAGAACCGCCTCGCGGAATGTTTTGCTGGGAATTGTTCCTGAATTGATACAGGAACCCCCGATCACTCGGTGTTTTTCAATGACTCCAACCCGTAATCCAAGTTTGGCCACTTGAACGGCGGCTCGTTGACCGGCCGGCCCGCTGCCGATACATAAAAAGTCAAATTCTTTGGTGATGGTCATATTATATGAGTTGGGCTGATTTGAGTTTCTGTCTCAGCCTTATCCGTTACTTCAACACCATCGTGTGCTGTACGAATTTTTGGATAGTGGGATCGGTTGTGACGATGACCACGGTCCAAGGGTATTCAGGGGAGCAAATGGCGTTCAGAATGGATTCCCTTTGGGCAGCAAAAATTTCATGAAGACCTCCATCGATAATAACCAGGTTGGGACGGGCGATCAGAGCCCGGGCCAATAGGATTTGAATTGTTTGACTGGGGGGAAAGTTTTTTCCGCCATATTGAACCATGCTTTGTAATCCTTCAGGAATATGCTCGAGTTCTTCCCGTAAGCCTACCAGATCCAATGCCCACAACAAATCTTCTGTCGCCAGATTTTTCCGTCCCAGGGTGACATTTTCCATCAGGGTGGCTTCAAATAGGGTCATATGTCGACTCAAGATGAGCCCACGGGCTCTATTGACATCGTCTGGGTGAAGATCACGGACATCGATGTCATTGTACCGGATCGAACCTTGCGGGGGATGATCCAACCCGGCCAGAAGTCTGGACACCGTGAGCCGTTGGGTTTCCGTGACGCAGACGATGCCCCATTTTTCACCTGGAGCGAGGTCCATGTTGAGTTCCAGCGTGGGCGGCCATGGCGTGGGCAAGCCGCGAACATGTGAGATGGAAAGAGCCAACCCTTGCGGAGAGGCGGTTGCCGGAAGTTGAACAAATTGGGTGGTCGGACTTTGATCCTTCGGGAGAGAAAAAATGTGATGTATTTCGGTCAGGGCGGTTAGAAAATAAAAGATGACATACGTGCGTTTGATCACCGATTCCAAATTTAACAGGAGGGAGGCAATAATGACTTCCGCAGCCACGAGTTGCCCTAAGGTCAGCTCTCCCTGGCTCATTAACCAGCCGGCTGTTCCTAACAGGCCCGTATGCAGGATCACCTGAAATACCAAGGATCCGACGTATTGCCGAACAAGTATGCGAAAACGCGATTGTCGGGCATTGACATAGGCATGGGCCAGAAAGTCCGCTTTTTGCAAAATCAGGTCGCGGCTCTGACTGGATTTAAAATGACTGATGTTGTCGGCAATTTCCTGAAACCAATGGTACGTGGCATATTTCGCTTCCGACATGTGTAGGGTCGACCGGAGTCCTCCGTGCCCCAATATTCCGATACACCCCACCGCCAGCAGCAGGAGAAGATCAAAGAACAGAAAAAACGGGTGATACAGGACCAGCAACGTCATGCCAATCACCCCTCCGATGGCTACGTTGGTAAGGTCCACTAACAGCGCGGCCACGGCCCGCTGCATGAAGATAATTTCAAAAAACCGGCTGGCATATTCAGCACGAAAATGGGTTTCCTGAATCGACGGGAAGGTCCGAGCAAAGGCCAGGGTCAGACGAACGAAGATACGCCGTTCGAGAAGATCCGTGGCAAAAAATTGGAGGACTTTAAACACCCCGACAAACACCAAGACCCCTGCCATGATGCTGACAAGGGTCACCACCATGATAGGTTGGATTGCGAAGGCGAACGTATTCACCAGTTCCTGAACGGTAAGAGGAATAATCAGGGAGAAGAGCCCCACGGCCAGGGCATACATGACGACCGTGAGCAGGATCTGGCGTTCCTGTCTGAAAAAGGTGCCCACATGTTGAAGCACTTCCTGCTTTATGGTTTGTCCGGAATGGGATGAGGTGTTTTGCATAACCAGAATCTAACGGTTGTCAGCTCACGGGTTGTGTCCATTCCCCGATGGCCCATGAATAAAAGGCTTTGGCCTGTTGATATTCGGCCTGTGCCTGGATGTGAGTGATTTGGGCTTCAACCACATTTCGCTCACGAAGATTCACAAACAGTAAATTCGTGGCACCCATTTGAAAGCGCTTTCGTTCACCTTGGACCAGGGAACGGGCATACGTGAGAGATTGTGATGCCGCCGCAATACGTTCTTTTGCACGGTCAAGGGCGGAGCGGGCGTTGTCAATATCGAGGGCGACCTGCTGCACTCGATACCGTTGGATCCAGAGTAATCGTTCAGCCTTGGCCTCTAATTGAAGCTTTTGGCCGGTGGCGTCCCGTTGGAGAAATGGAATACTCAATTGCAATCCGAACCGGTAGCCCAGCCCCAGAACAAACTCTCCCGGTTTTCGTGTGGGTTCCGCCTCTGCACGAAGATCAGGGAGAAAGTTGTTTTTGGCCACTCCAAGATCAATGTTGTTGCGTGCAGCTTCAAGAAAAACTTGTTGGATCTCTGGCCGTCGCTGTTGGGCCAGTTCCGTCTCGGATCCTCCTCCTGGCTGGCGGCTTGACGAATCGACGGCGGGAAAATCGGGAATCGAATACAGATCAAAGGAGAGAAGGGTATTATTTTCCCAGGTGAACAGGGAAAGTTTAATCTGTTCCTGTTCGGCTTCTCGTTTTGACTTAATGAGGTTTTCCAATCGACGTTGAACTTCCTGGTGTGCTTCGGTGACATCAAATTCCGCGACGGCCCCTGCTGCAGCCTGACGGGTGAGTTGCTCAAGGCGGGCTTTAGCCACGTCCAAGGCTTCCTGCTGCAGTGCCACAATTTTCCATGAACCGACCCATTTCCAAAATTGCGTAGCCGCACCCAAATAGAGGTCTTGACGCGTTTGTTGAATGTTCAGGGTTGCTTCCTGCTCAGCCAGTTTTGATTTTTCCAATTCACCCCGTTCCGGGTTGGTTCCTAATCCGCGAAGGAGAGGTAGGACGATGCCTAACAGCGGTTGATTCGTGCGTCGAACACCAAGATCCGCAACCTCCACATCTCCGATGCCGGTTCGCCATCCTGCAAATCCCCGCATGCCCCAGGGATGGCGAGCCTGGATCAGTGTGTCGTTAAACCCGACATTCTTCGTCTGACCGTCTTTCACAAGGCGCTCCAGTTCCGTATCATTGACGAGAGTGGGTTCAAATGCCCCCATGGCTTTTAATAATTTCCCTTGAGCTTGCAGTTTTTCCGTCCGGGTTCCATGCAAAAGGGGATGTTGGGTTTCTACGAGGGCCAACACGGTTTTCAGATGGAGTGATCGGGCTTGCTGGTGTTGTCCAGGAGAGACGTCCGGTTCTGGAGCCGCCCAGAGGACCGGCGGAAGCAATCCTAAAATCCCCGATAGGCATAACAATATCAAATGTGGTCTTGCCATGGGTTGTCCTCCCTTTTGTTGACCGAGAGTGGATGGTTTGGGATCTACCAAATCGAAGTTATTTCCCGGGTCTTCCTGCCTTGGGAAGAATGGATTGTGGCAAAGCCATGCCATGTTCCTGGTAGTCAGCCGGGAAGAGGTTCACGCGTCTCCAGAGTTCATACCAGAGGGGCACCCGGTTCAACAGAACCCAGCCCATCACCTGGGTGCCTTGCCGGACCTGATTTTGCGGCGGCCAAGGCCCGCCTGCCGGATCCGGGACTACCCAGAACCGGAAGCGACCCTGTTGGTCAGAAGTCTGATCAACGACACGAATACGGCCATCGAACGTGCCAGCCATCAATTCGGGCCATGACGGTAAGGGAATAGCGGGTATGCCCTGGAACATCAGGAGTACTTTTCGATCCTGTTTGAGCAGTGGGGCATCCAGGGCGTCCGCCCACATTTCTACGGCACGCGTGGCGGTGGTTGGAACGATCGTCACTAACGGATCGCCGGGATGCACGACTTCACCTGGCCCCACCCTGGCCATTCGCACGACCGTCCCATCCATGGGGGCGGTGATACGGCTGGCTGCCCGTCGTTGGACGGCATTGGACTGTGTCAATGCCAGGTCGGCCAATTCCTTCGAGGCGTTGGCGGCCTCGGCAAGCGCCGCAGCCCGTTGTGATCGGGTGTCAAGAATTCGTTGGACCAGCTCTGCTTCAATTTGAGTCCGTCCATACGAGAGGGCCTGTCGTGATTGGCCCACTTCCTGAAGAGCCGCTTCACTGGCTCTGAGTTCGGCTTGAGCGGCGGCTTCCGCTTGAATGGCCAGTTCGAGATCCCGCCTCGAGAGGAGGCCTTCGGCTTCTAACACCTGGGACCGCTGTAAGTTCAGTTGAGCCGTCTGGGCTGCCACTTTCGCGGCCGCCAACCGTTGTTCGACACTCTGGATTCGCCGGGAGGCTTCCTGCACGCGGGAATCGGCGGAGCGAGTGGCGGCATCGGTCAGCTTTTTCATTTCCTCGATTTGTTTCTCCAATAACTGGGCTTGGGATAAGGCCGCTTCCCGCCTCTGCTCCAGAGCCTGCATAGATTGATCCAGGCGTGACAACAGATCGGGGGCGAGAAATTTGGGATCAACATCGGCGAGTTCAAGAAGAAGATCCCCTGTTTTTACCAAAACGCCTTCGTTGATTTTCCAGGGCATGATGCGACCTTCTATGGGGGCATGAACTGCCTGGGGACGTTCGGCAGGGGAATAGGCCGATAGTTGGCCCTGAGCTGTTATCGTTTGTGTCCAGGGAACAAAGGCAAGGATGAATATGAACAGGAGAAACAATCCGATGACGAGGCGAGTGGAGGTGTACAGTTTCGTCGGTATTTTGACTGCAGTCCAGGAGGCGTACTGTGGGCGGCGGCCAGTGACTTGAAGAGAAGAGGGCGTTTGCTTAGGGACTATGGGAGAGTTGGATGGTCTTGTGGGTATGGGGGCCAGATCCATAAGCTAATTATTTGTAGGGCACCCTAAAGTAATTTCGTCCCTTGGTACCTGTCCCTCCTCATCGCAGGGATGGGATCGTTTAACGGTGTTTGATTGACCTTTTCGAGAGATCTTTCATTGTAGGCTTTTCCCAAGATTTAGCCAAGTCAAATGCATGCTTTTCAATCGGTCCCATATTAACATTAGGCCGCACATAAACAAATTTATAATTTATTATTGAAGCATTTAAAATTTGAATGTAAGGTGAGTGATATGGAATGGCTGAACTATCATCATCTGCTGTATTTCTGGGTGATTGCCCGCGAAGGCAGTATTAAGCGGGCGTGTGAAGAACTTCATCTCTCGCAACCGGCATTGAGCGCACAGCTTCGTGTCTTGGAAGACACCTTAGGAGAAAAACTGTTTCATCGCGTGGGGCGGACCCTGGTCCTGACGGATGTGGGGCAGATGGCGTACCGATACTCCCAGGAAATTTTTTCCTTGGGACAGGAATTCACCAATCTCATTAAAGGCCGACCAAGCCAGCGTCCGGTGAAATTGGTGGTGGGCATTGCCGAGGTAGTTCCCAAGATGGTGGTGTATAAACTGTTGAAATCCGCCTTTGCCTTACCGGACTCCGTGCAAATTATCTGTTGGGAGGGTCGATTGGAACGGTTACTGGGAGAATTAGCGTTGCATACCCTGGATATTGTTCTTGCGGATACGGCCATTCCTTCTACCGTCAGAATACTGGGCCATAGCCATCTCCTTGGGGAATCCGGGGTGTCGTTGTTTGCTACCACAAAAATCGCAGCCAAGTATCGGAAGAATTTCCCCACATCCCTCGATGGAGCACCTTTCCTGCTGCCGACCGGTAATGCCATGCTTCGTCGGGGAATGGATGAGTGGTTTTCCGCGAAGGGGATTACTCCCCGGGTGGTGGGGGAGTTTGAAGATGGCGCGACCATGAAGGCATTCGGCCAGGCAGGAAAAGGGATTTTCCCCGGCTCAACCGTGGTGGATAAAGAAATCTGTCGCCAATACCTTGTTAAAAAAATCGGAGATGTGCCTGACGTCCGTGAACAATTCTATGCTCTTTCCGTCGAACGACGTCTGAAACATCCTGGTGTATTGGCTATCGTAGACTCGGCTCAAAAAACCATTTTTCGGGATTCCAAGTCATCGTGAAAACCGGGTCTTTGAACTTCCTCCTTTCTGGAAAATATTTAGCGCCCTAGCGACGGTGCTTCATGACATATCTCTTACCCCTTTCCCAAGTGAACAAGTCCTGATTTCCGCCGGTGGTTCTCTCACTCATGTCCGCATGGTCGGCTTAGGACCCTTCAGGGTTCTTTCTGTCAGGGTTTTTTAAGGCCAACAGGCGCTGCCCTTCTGATCGATGCATGACTGCCATTTCACGGAGGTCCCGAGCCGCTTTCCAGCGTGCGGAGGCTACATGCATGAGGCTGGTCCGTTGAAACCCTTTGGGATCCATATGCGGTTTGAGCATCAGGGATGTGGCCCGCTGTTCTATGCGGACAGCTTCCATTTGGAGTTCATCGGCTTGTTGATCATAAATTCGTGCCATTTCCAGGAGATCGTCTCCCGTCCAGGGTTTCGGGTCTTCTGTGTCCGTGGCTGCCATTGCATGCCCCACCGGTGACAACAGGGAGGATTGTTGTCTCTCACCAGCTGAAAACATCATTACGCCAATTCCCCCTAACACGCCTACTAACACATACGCTAACACTCGCATAGCCGTACCTCCTTGTTGGTGTGTGCGCCGCAGATATTCAAATATCGTATAAAAAATAGCAGGAAAGGTAAAATCGATGATTGTGGAGAGACTCTTTTTCCGCCGTGGAGGAAGCCATTATACCTCCACGGCGGCTTGTCTTCCTTCTTCGTACCTAGGAATCCACACTTGCCCGAGTAGGTGTGGACGGGGTGGAGCCTCTTGCCCCCTCCGGCCACTTTTGGGCTAACTTCATGGCTGCCTGGTCAAGAGCTTCGTATAAGGCGACTATCCTGAGAGTTTCAAGGGCCTTCCCGTTTTCCGGATAGGTCGGGGAAGTCATGGCCGATCCCCTCACTCTGGGATACCGATTGGATGCAAGCGGAACGTCCAGTTGATCCAACACGGCATATGAGGTTCCCTGCGACTGAAGTAACAATTTCCCAGAACTGAGATCCACTAAACCTAATTCCACCGTGGCGTGATTTTCCGTTTGATAGCCGTGGAGCATGCTTACCTCAGGGAGAACGTCAAACTGTGCCGGACCCCTGGCCTCCTGGCTGGAGGACAGGACGACTAACACGACTGCAATCGGGGGATTTCCCCCCAAGCCTTGAACCAGGGGGCCTTTTTCTCCGGCCGGGATATTTTCGAGTCGAATCACCTCCTGCATGGTCACGGGCATGATGTCCTGTACCGTCTGTTTCACTCTGGCCGCAAACTGAGGCCAGTTATCTTCGTGGAGGGCCGTGGGACCATGGGATGTTTCACCATGTACCACGATGGCCAGGCCTACCGGAAGGCGCCCTTGAGTGTGCCCTGAGAGTTTTCCCTGAAGGATCTGAGATCCCTGAGGTTCACTTTGGTAGTGGGTCGGAAGACGATGAGGTGGGGAGGCGCTACACCCACTGATGACATACAAGAGAATTATCAAGACTGTGAGGTAGAGAAGAAAAATCAGCCCCGCCATTTTCTTTTGAAATTGATACGTGACCTCAGGGATTGGGAAGGCCAACGTTTCCCGTTGTGGCGTTGGGTGAAAATTTGTCATGGGGAGTCTCCTTTTAACAGATCAAGTGCATGATTGATATGTTGGGATTTGTTGAATGTCCCGCTTGGCAACTATGTACTGCCTGCATAGGGAGGGCGGTATTTGATATCCGCCCTCCCACTCGGCCATCCATCAGGCAAGTGTCCAGTCGGGTTCATTCTCCTTGGTGTCCTTTGAGTCAGTGTTTGCTAGACTCCAGTCTACCTTCTCCTCTTGGACATCTTCGGTGTTGGCCAATGTCCAATCCACATCTGCTTCTTCGGCGACCTTTCCATTGGCCAAGGTCCAGTCGGTCTCATCCTCTATGGCAGCAAGAGACGTGAAGCGTTCTGGGAGACCTCCAGCCCCTAAAAGAAAAATGACGAACATTCCTAAGACCGACCATGCGGGTATCCAACGATCATGATTGGTTTTGTGAACTGTGCGGCTCATGGCATAACCTCCTTGGTGCCTGGGCGGGGTAACTACACTCCGTTTTCATTGATTGTTCTTCATGGAGGTATCTAATCGCATTTTATTGCAGATAGACAAATACATAATATTTTGCAAAACCATAAATTTTTTAACTCTTATCAGGTTTTTCTCGTTTTTCATTTTCGTGGGCTTTGAAGTAGCGAGATCAGTGGGCTAGAGTATCCCGAATAGGATTCTGTCAGATCATGTGACCGTCCCAAGCCAAAACCTGCCCTAATTTCCAATGGTGACTGATGAAAGGAACAATACTTCGAATCATGTTTTCTGTTCCCACGAACGGTATTTGCAGGAGAAAGAAACGTTGAGCGCACACACCTTTTTGGCCACTGACTTGCTTGAGTGGCTGACAAACGGAGTTTCCGATGGCGTGGCTGTCATTTGTCAGGACCGTTTGATTCTGGAGAATGATCGGTTTCGCAGCCTCATTGATGCGGTGTGCAGCAGTCAGGGAATCTCTCGGAAGGATCTGAATGTGCCTTCGACTCCACTTCCCACAAAAAAACAGATTCTTAGCGATGCCGCTGCCTGGAATGATCAACCATTGGGTACCCGGTGGACCCGTCGCTATTACGGGATGGATGAGGCTGGTCATGAACGTTTTTATGAAGGCACCTATACGCTTGTTCCCTATCTCCGGGAACAGGCCGTCCTTGTTATCATTCAGGATCTGACCCATCATATGCGACTGACCTCCGAGGTTGATATCTCCAGTCGGTTTCAAACTGTCCTGTCACGAATCGGAGAACTGGCGGTCAGCGGTGTGCCGGTTCAGGATATGATGAACGAGGCCGTTCAACTGACGGCGGAAGCCTTGAGGGTCGAACTCTGTAAGATTCTTATTCCGCGGGAATCTGATGAGTTTTTGTATCTGGTGGCAGGGTTTGGATGGCGGCCCGGGCTGATCGGGAGTTTAACCGTGGAAGGTGGCACGCATTCACAAGCCGGGTATGCGATTCGGGAGCGCCGGCCTGTCGTGGTGTCGGACCTCCGGATCGAAACCCGGTTTACCCCTTCCAAACTCTTTTTGGACCATCATGTCATCGCGGGAATGAGCGTCCCGATGATGGTCCAAGAACACGTGTATGGCGTCATGGGTGCTCACTGTAAAACCGTTCGGGATTTTACCGAACACGAGCAGGAATTTTTGTTATCCGTTGGAAATGTCATTGCCACAGTCCTGGAACGATGGCGCCGCGAAGAAACACAACTCCAACTCTTTCATCGATTGTTCGAGTTGGCCCAGGACGGGATCATGCTGACGGATACCAAAGGACATCTGATCGAGTGGAATCCGGCCCTTGAAGAAATGACCGGGTGGCAAGCCGAGGAGGTGATTGGGTCCACACCCTCGTTCCTCAAATCAAATAAACACCCCCGGGAGTTTTATGAGCGGATCTGGTCTACCCTTTGTAGTGGTCAAGCCTTTGTGAGTCGGTTTGTGAATCGACGAAAAGATGGCTCGGAGTTTGTGGTGTGGGAAAGTATCAGCCCGGTCAAAGCCCCGGACGGGACTGTGCGTTTTTATCTCGCCATTCTCACAGACTTGACGGAACGCGAACGGATGTTGAGTATTCTCCGCCACACGGAACAAATTAAGTTGGTTGGGCAGCTCGCCGGTGGCATCTTGCATGAAATCCGCAATCCCCTCATTGGAATCGGAAGCCTGGCCACCTATTTGCGGGACCAAATCACACTACCCGAATCCGTTCGGGACCGATGCCGGTTGATTGCGGAGGAGGCCAATCGTATCGATGAGATTCTTGAATCCCATTTAGGCCAAATTCCGCCCCGTACATTTGATTTCCGGCCTTGCGATCTTCAGACGCTGCTTGATGATACATTGACACTGTTGAGTCCAAAGTTGAAGTCAAACCACATTCAGGTTTCAACGGAACTTTCCCGGAACCTTTCTGTCGTCGAAGCGTCACGGGGTCATCTCCAGCAGGTGTGGCTGAATGTGGTCATGAATGCGATTGAGGCGATGGAGCGTGGAGGCACGTTGACCATTACCATGCATCCGGCAAACATGGGAAGAGACGGTGTGTCCATTACCTTCGCTGATACCGGACCCGGTATCGGGCCGGAAGCATTGCAACGGATTTACGAACCGTTCTTTACGAGCGGCAAAGCCAAAGGCGTGGGATTAGGATTAACCATCAGCCGGGACATCATTGAACGGCACGGGGGACAATTTTTCATTACCAGTTCTCCCGGAAAGGGTGCCATCATTCACCTTTGGCTCCCCCTGAGACAGCAGGCGTAATATGGCGTGGACTATTCTTTTGGTAGAAGATCAACAGTCCGTTCGTGAAGCCTACTCCCTCCATCTGACGGATTTAGGCTATATGGTGCATGCCGCCGCATCCGGGGAAGAAGCCCTGGCCCTTCTCGATACGACCGCTCCAGATCTTATGGTCTTAGACCTGGTCATGCCGCACATGTCCGGTTTGGAGATCTTGGCTCGCATCCGTCAAGCCGGAAGAGACCTACCGGTCATCATGCTCACGGCTCGAGGGACGGTCCGCGATGCGGTCGAAGCGATGAGATTAGGCGCATATGATTTTGTCGCTAAAACCATTGATATGGACGACCTCCAACTCGCTCTGCAGCGAGCCACCGATTTTCTGGCTGTCACCCGGCAGGTTCAGGTGCAGAGCGGCCGAGATTCCGAACGATACGCCTTGAACCGGGTTATCGCCGAAAGTGCGGTCATGAAACCCTTGATGCAACAGGTTCAGGAACTGACCAGAAATGAACAGATCACCGTGTTGCTGCAGGGCGAAACCGGGACCGGCAAGCAGTTCATGGGACGGGTGATTCACTTTAACAGTTCCCGCGCACAGAAACCCTATATTGAAATCGATTGTCCGGCTATCCCCCATGATCTCTTTGAAAGCGAATTATTCGGCCACGAAAAGGGATCGTTTACCGGTGCCACAGGTCGGAAATGCGGGCTAATTGAGATGGGAGATGGAGGCACCATTCTGTTTGATGAAATCGGGGATCTTCCCCTCATGCTCCAAGCTAAACTCTTGAAGGTGCTTGAGGACCGTCGTCTCCGACGTATCGGAGGGCAGAACCCCATTCCGGTCAATGTCCGGTTTATGGCCGCCACCAATCGCAATTTACGGGACGCCGTGACCAGAGGAGAATTTCGGGAAGATCTGTATTTTCGATTGAATGTGGTCAAATTGACCATTCCGGCTCTTCGGGAGAGACCGGAAGACATCATTCCTCTGGCCGAACGACTCCTGGTTCATTTTGCGATCGCCTTAAAAAAACCCGTTCGCACACTAGGAGATTCTGCAAGACTCCTTCTCCAGGGCTATGAGTTTCCCGGCAATGTTCGGGAACTAGGCAATTTGATGGAACGGGCTGTATTGTTCTGCCAAGGAGCTACCATCGAGGCCTCGCATTTTCCATCAGACTTAAAAGAACTTAGCGGAATCGGTGTTCGGGAATCCGGAGCACCGGTTCTTTCTCCATCAGGCTTGGAGAACACCAATCACATCTCTCTATCCTTTTGTGTCGGAGAACACACGCTGACCGACATAGAAGATTGTGTCATTCAACAGGTTTTGGCCCACTGTGACGGAAACAAAACTCTGGCCGCCAAACAGCTCGGGATCACCCGTTGGATGCTCGACAGGCGACGGCGATCCTAGACCCTCATCTATTCTTCACTACCGCACAGCCACCAACGTTCATTTTCCCCCTGGTGCCTTCCTTTGCCTCCTCTCAAGCAACCACAATTGTCAGCTATGGTCACACACTGTGCACAGGCGCACTGCCAGGTGTTGGAAACGTGTGCGGATGCACAATCCTTTTCTGGATCAGACAACGCAAACAGCCGACTTCTGCTTTTTTGAAATCCCATAATGGGAAAATTTTCGTGTATGGCAATGGGTTAGGCTGAACATATCCCGATCTTCAACTTGTAGATAGAAATGGAACTGCACTTGCAATTTCTTTCACAAAGTCGGGAGGGCTTACCAGGCTATTCTCCATTTTTAACATGAAAAAGGGTTAAGGATTTATGAACTATCTTCCAGGGTTTCCACAACACATTCAAAAGATAGTGCTCCTCTCTGCCATGATAGTGGGAATGGCCTGCGTGCCATATGAATGGGCTATCGGTCAGGAGTTGCACCCCGCTGCTCCACCGAAAAATTCCTGGGATCAAGGCAGACGCCTCTTAACACAGACTAAAATCAAAAAGGCCGGTGAATTGGCCTCCACAGATATAGCACGTTCCTATGCTGAGGCCATGATTGCGGGAAAGGCCGAGGAATGGGCCGGGTTCGACCTGGCCTGCCTGACCCGTCCAATGAACGCCGGGGTTGCCCAAATTCCATCACAGCAGCTTGATGCCGCTCAGGGTTGTTGGAAGGACACCGTAACGGCCCATAGGGAATTGGTCAGAGATGAGCCGGAATTAGGGATATTCGGTGCCATGGGACGAGGGGCAGGGTTGGGAGTCATCCATGAGAGTCATCGGCATGCCGACTTTTGGAAAGATTATCCTCCGGCTTTAGCGATCTCTCCAGCTATTCTTTCTCAAAGTCAATCAGATGTTCTCCCTCAAATCACGGTGGACAAGGCACTGCCTGCCCGTCCAGGCGGTTTGATCCTTGTGCCTGGGCAGAACCCGGTCGAAGCCCAAGTCACGACAGTACATCTTCTCGTGACCTATCCCAATCCCATGGTTGCTCCGTTGGCCTTACGTCCGGGAGAACCCTGGTGGGCCAGTGGGGTCATCCGCCGATATGGTCCGGTCCGCACTCTCTTAGTCCGCTTTTTCGTAGTCAGCGGTCTTCAAAGTCATGGGTATGCCGTGGATCAAGCCATCGTGAACGAGGCCCTCCTGGATGGCCCCCAACTAGCGGAACCCGGCTCACCGGGCATTCTGCCTGATTCCCCCACATGGTGGGATCGCTCCCAGGCGCCCCAACTCTTTGAAGATGAACTGCATCAGACTCAACATTTGGAGTCCTTGACGGATCGGCTCGGAAAATATCGACGGCTTGTATTATTAGATCCCAATCACCCAGCTTTAAATGCAGCCTTAGGGACGGACTTGTATCTCACCTTTCTTCGGGAAGGGATCGCCAAAGGAAAGATTGGCGCCGCAGATGAAGCTACACTCTTCAGACTGGTCGAGTTGTATTGGAACCTGCAAGCCCAAACCTGGCGACAGGAATTTACCGAAGTGGCCACGGGGCATTCCCGTGCGGCTGAGGCCTTTTTTGCCGCCATCCCTGCACTGGAAATCGCTACCCGCGGGAACGCAGGTACTCCAGAAATGGAGCGAAGGCTTGGAGCCTTATTCCGCTGGAATAACGATTCCGCTTCGGCCTTAACCATACATGAGAGATTGCTCAAGGAGGCCCCGCCTGCAAATCCCGCCCTTCGCAGCCAATTATTATCGGAAATTGCCTGGGACCGGATCCAATGGCTTTCCTGGAACCGACGGTATGATCATCCCTGGCTCGAGCAGGCGAGAGAAGAAGCCAAAGAAGCCGTCAACCTGGCCGAGTCCCCTCTGGATAAGCTCATCGCGGCTCAGGCCTCCCTGATTGTTGAGGCGTTATCCATGCCTCGCGATCAACAGAAATTCCAGGCCAGCGTGGAACTATCCCGGTCCGTGCACGATCAGATTCTTGGTGTCACAGGGTTATGGCCTCATCTCATCGGCAATGATCTTGTGAAAGCTCTTGTATCGGAGAAGACGCCAACGACGATCCACGAATCCGCGCGATCCTCGGAAGTGATGGATACGGCTGTGCACCATACGATTCAAGATCGCAACATGTTTCGAACTTGGAATTTTGACCAGGATGCGGTGGGAACGGTTCCCTCGGGTTTTACTGTTGGCGGGTCGAATCAGCAATCATTGGATTCTTGGAAAATTTCGTTGGAGCCCACCGCCCCTTCTGCGCCACAGGTGGTGATGCAAACCATGCCCTGTGGGGAACCGGGCTGTCTCCGGGTATTACTGGTTAACACCCACCAATTTGAACAGGCGGACATCGTCGTGCATTTTCGGCAAGTGTCTTCAGCAGGGCAAGGTGAGGCCGGCATCGTGTTGGCCGCCCAGGATACTCGGAACTTCTACGCGGTGGCCGTCCACCCGGAAACAGGAAAATTGGGATTGTATCGAACCAGGAATGGGGAGACCACCTTACTGGGGTCAGGGCAGGGATTATTGAAGCAGGACGCGTGGCATGTACTGAGAGTGCAGGTCGTCAACTCCGCCCACGTCGATCACCCTCGTCTGGAGATTTACCTGGACGGGTACGAAGCACAACTGCCGCCCGTTGAGGCTTTATCCGGAGGAGGACAGATTGGATTAATTACGACGGGAGACATGGTTGCCCAGTTTGACCGGTTTCAAGCGATCGAGATGATTACCAGTCGACCCCTTTCCAGTCCTGCGGCATATTGATGAGGCTGATGGAAGTGCCAAAATCGGAGCTTATAAAATTCCACGGTGAGATTGACCCTCAGAACAATGATAATACCTCTGGCGTGTATACCCCGGCAGACATGTTCCCGGTCCGGTCTCGGACCATTTTATTCACCCTTGCTGCTACAGAGAAGGTAAGCAATGACCAAACACACTATTACGATGATTCCGGGGGAAGGTACCGGTCCGGAAATTTGCGAAGCGGTACGAATGGTGATCGATGCCAGTGGCGTAGATATTCAATGGGACTATGAAGACATCGGACTCGATTGTCTTGACAAGCACGGCACATTATTGCCCGACAAGACGATTCAATCCATCGCCAAAAATAAAGTGGCTCTGAAAGGCCCGACCACTACCCCGGTCGGCACCGGGCATAAAAGTGCCAATGTGACACTCCGGAAAGTGTTCGATCTTTACGCCAATGTCCGGCCGGCCAAACTGATTCCGGTCGTGAAACGCCCCTGGGATCATATCGACATTTTGAATTTCCGTGAAAATACGGAAGATTCGTATGCAGCCATTGAACATATGGTATCCGACGAAGTGGCTCAATGTTTAAAAGTCATTACCTGGCCCGGATCGTATCGCATCGCCGATTTTGCGTTTCAATGGGCAAAAGCCAACGGGCGGAAGAAAGTGTACTGCGTTCATAAAGCCAACATCATGAAAATGACCGATGGCCTTTTCATGGATGCCTTCAAGGAAGCGGCGAAGAAATATCCCGACATCGAAACCGGCGATGTCATCGTCGATAATTGCTGCATGCAATTGGTTCGCAATCCTGCCCAGTTCGATTGTCTGGTCCTTCCCAACTTGTATGGGGATATTATCACGGACCTCTGTGCCGGGCTCGTTGGTGGACTGGGCTTCGCCCCGGGAGCCAACGTCGGCGACAACTGCGCGATTTTTGAAGCGGTCCACGGCTCGGCACCAAAATATGCGGGGCTCAAAAAAGTCAATCCCTCTGCCGTGTTGATCTCGGGCATCATGATGTTGCGATGGCTCAAGGAGGAAAAAGCGGCCAACCTGATCGAAAAGTCAATGTTCGCGGTGTTGGATGAGAAGAAATATGTGACCTATGACGTGGGCGGAACCGCCAAAACGGATGAATACGCTCAAGCGATCGTGGACAAAATGGGCGTGATGGCAGGCAAGTAAGTACCGGAAGAGATGCGGATACGGTCAATGTGATCAACCATGAAATGGAATTAGACATTGGAAAGGAAACCTCGATGAATTTTACTGCTGAGGCAATCAAGACACGGAAAAAGAAAGAGACGAAATTAGTTGGAGTTGACGTCTACGTCATTACCGAAGATGGCATTCCTCAATTTAAAGAGTACGGCCCGTTTAAATGTGAGTTCATTTCCAACCGCGGGACCAAAGTGTGGCCAGGGTATGTAAGCCCTGACCTCCTGATGGTGAATTGGTATCGGTGTCGATTCATGGCGACGAAGGATATTCAGGATGCCGATGTGAATACCTTCCTGGAGCAGTTTGGCCAGAAGTGGTGGTGGTCGGCAGTGCAGAAATTGTGGACCTATAACGGGGAAGCCGGCTACAGCAAGGCGTACTAAAAGATCACACGTGATAAAATGAGGTGGCGATGGGCCAAACGCGTCATCGCCGCCTCAACCAGGATCACGGTGTTTTGGATTCTTAATCATATTGATCTGGGAACCAATGACAGAATAGATCGTTTTGTGATTGGGCCTACGGGCCTCCCGGCCCATGAACGCAGGAAGATAGTCGGAACACTTTAATGCAAATGAGCATCAGCGTCAGGATATCTTTGTGAAATACTTGCGACAGCTGGAAGACCAGAGCGTGTATATCCTGCGTGAGGCCTATAAACATTTCGAGCATCTGGCAATGCTCTGGTCGATGGGGAAAGACTCGACGGTGCTGCTATGGCTCACACGGAAAGCCTTCTTTGGTCATGTCCCGTTTCCCCTGGTGCATATTGATACCGGGTATGAAATGCCTGAATTGATTGAATATCGTGACCGGATCTGCCGCGAATGGCGTTTACGCCTGGTGGTCGGACAAAACCGGACAGCGTTGGAACAGGGGATGAATCATACCGTGGGACGGGTTACCTGTTGCTCAGCCCTCAAGATTGAGGCCATGAATCAGGTTATTGCCGAACAGGGCTATTCGGCCATTATTCTCGGAATTCGATCGGATGAAGAAGGCACCAGAGCGAAAGAGCGGTATTTTTCACCCCGCAACAAGCAGGGTGAATGGGATTTTCGTGAACAACCTCCTGAGCGGTGTGATCAATATAAAACATCGTTTCCCCAGGGAGAACATGTTCGCATCCATCCCCTTCTGGATTGGTCGGAATTGAACATCTGGGAATATCTCCAGTTAGAACAGATCCCGATCCCCGACATGTATTTCGATAAGGGCGACGGCACACGGTTTCGTAGTCTTGGGTGCGTACCTTGCACCAACACCGTCAATTCGACGGCGAGTACGGTCAATGACATACTCATCGAACTCCGAAGTACAAAAATTGCGGAGCGTGCCGGTCGTGCCCAGGATGAAGGCCGGGGTATGGAGCAACTTCGCAAGCTTGTACATATGTAATACTCGAAATGACGAAGACGCCAGTTGATCCCCAATCTTAATTTTGACTGACATTCAGAACAATATTTTCTCAGCGGGGAAAAAGAGATGAACCCTCAATCTGAAGATTCACAACCGCGCGTCGCGGTGATCATGGGAAGCGGAAGCGATTGGGAGACCATGCGTCAGGCCAGTGCCACCCTGACCGAACTCGCCGTTCCCCATGAGTGTCGTATCGTGTCGGCCCATCGCACCCCGGATTTACTGTTTGAATACGTGGGGATGGCAAAAGCACGGGGGATTCAGGTGATTATCGCAGGGGCGGGTGGCGCTGCCCATTTACCGGGAATGGCGGCAGCCAAAACCCCGCTTCCGGTTTTGGGGGTGCCGATACGGTCACGCGTGTTGCAGGGCTTTGATTCGCTCTTATCAATTGTCCAAATGCCCAAAGGCATTCCAGTGGCTACGCACGCGATCGGCGAAGATGGGGCAATCAATGCGGCATTACAGGCGGCCGCGATTCTTGCCATCTCTGATCAGGAAATTCAGCAACGTCTTAAAGTCTATTATGCCCAACACGCCAACTCCACGTTAAAGGAACCGACATGAAAACGATTCTCCCGGGCGGTACGATCGGAATATTGGGTGGAGGACAACTTGGTCGGATGCTGGCCATGGAAGGCCGGCGAATGGGGTACCGGGTGGGCGTGTTGGATCCGGTTGCTCATAGTCCGGCCGCCCAGGTTGCGGATTTTTTCGTCCAAGCAGAACTGTCCAACATTCAGGGTGTGAAGGACTTTGCGGCTCAGGTTGATGTGGTCACGATCGAAACGGAACTGGTGCCCTGGAAGGTTCTGGCTGAGATTGAAACGCAAAAGGCCACTCGACCCTCTTCCTGTGTCCTTGCGCTCATTCACGATCGACTGGTTCAACGACAATTTCTTCATGAACATACTCTTCCTCAAACCTCCTTTGCCTCCGTCAAGGATAGTGCAAGCCTGACCAATGCGGCACAGCGAGTTGCCTTTCCCGCTATTTTAAAGAAACGCCGGTCAGGATATGACGGAAAGGGACAGATCCGAGTGGCCACCCTGGAACACCTTCCTGCTGCCTGGCAAGAATTGGGTGAGGTTCCCTCCGTTCTGGAAGCCGTTGTCCCATTTACGATGGAACTGTCCGTTGTGCTGGCCCGTGGTTTTCAGGGTCAGGTTCGCGTCTATCCCCTGGCCGAGAATACCCATCGACAGGGCGTCCTCCACACCACACGCGTCCCGGCCCAAGTTGCGGACTCCGTCAGGATACGCGCGGAGGAGCTTGCGGTCTCCCTCGCGGAAGCGCTTGATTATTACGGAGTCATGGCGGTGGAATTCTTTCTGCTTGAGGACGACACTCTTCTGATTAATGAAGTGGCTCCCAGGCCACATAACAGCGGACATTTCACGTTCGGCGCCTGCATGACCTCCCAATTCGAACAACATCTCCGCGCCATCTGCGGACTGCCTTTGGGGAATAGCGCCCTTATGCACCCGGTCGTCATGGTGAATCTGCTTGGGGACCTCTGGCGGAACGGCCCGCCACCATGGGATCACCTTCTGGCTCATCCTCAGGTCAGGCTTCATCTCTACGGAAAAACTCACCCAGGAGCAGGACGAAAAATGGGACATTTCCTTCTGTTGGCCGAGAATCCTCATCTGGCATTGGATCAGGCGGAGAAGCTTCTCCGCGGTCTCACTCAAGAAGCCTCTGGTGAAGATGATCATCCACCGGGCAATGTGAGAAGTGACATCTCCCAAACTTCCATGAGCCCCCAACCCTTCGATAGGGAAGGACAGGTGAAGCCGGTCCTGTTGCCCTCTTCTCTCACCCCAGGTTATTCCCCAAAGGTGACCCTCGATTTCCCGCAACGGTTCCCGGAGATCCGGTTATGACAGAGATCTTGGTGATCCTCATTCCTCTGTTACCTTTGGTTGCCGGCCTCATCATCGGCCTGTTCGGAAAGCAATTGGGAGAAAAGAGTTACCAGGTGGGTGTTCCTGCATTGGTGATGGCCTTTATCGGCTCCCTCTAGATGCTGTACGCGATCAGTGTGGAGGGTCCGGTTCGGATCGAATTTCAGCTTAACACTTCCGGGCCAAGGGCATGGCTTCACTTCGGGCTGTTTCTCGATCGCCTGAGTGCGATCATGATGATGCTTATTACCGGAGTCAGTACCATCATTCATATTTATTCCATCAATTACCTGCAGGGGGAACGGGGATATGCCAGATTTTATGCTCTTTTAGGTCTATGGTTCTTTTCTGCATCCTTAGGGCACATTTCATGGGGCTTGGTTTCAACTCAGTCTCATCAGGCACGCCCGGTTAGTCGTAACCGGTTTCTGGCAAACCAGTCATACGCTCGGCTCAGAAGTTTGTTGATCGTGGGCCGACGGGCGAATCTTGCCAGCAACCCGAATCCAACAGCTTCCCACATAGCGCTGAACACCTCCACGCCGGCCATGAGGCTTCCATCCGACCAGCGGGCATGAATTACTCTGGCCAAATCACATTGGTTCAATCCATGATCTGCCGAACGATAGGATGAAGAGGAAAAGTCGATGAATTGCAGGCGGTCTTGACGATTGAAAAATTTGATCACTTCTATTTCCCGCCGGCAGATGGGACACTCCCCATCGAAATAGACTGTCAACGGATACGGACTTTTCTGTGGGAACCCGGGATTCGGTTCCTGCCAGATAGCGGGAGAAACATTTTCTTTTTTGAGGAGAAAGGGTTTATTCATGGTAACCCTTTTCTCTCAAAAGGATCTGCCCTTTAAAGATGTGGAACAGGTAAAAGAGCGAGGGGAAGAGAAGCATGGCCCCGATGGCCAACGCGATGGAAATGAACTGAAGAGTGATCTTAGGGGCAGAGGTGTTGAACACGGTCAGATAGGGAGGTATTAAATACGGGAATTGAGCAATGCCCCACGCCCATATCGTCAGGGTGACTTGGAGGATGGCAAGAGCTCGAGCCCACCAGTATCGTCGTGTAATCAACAACCAGACAGTGGCAATGGTGAGACCGCCAACCCCGAGTTGAATCAGTGCTCCCCATAGACTATTGGTGAGCTCACCCCAGAGTCGCGGAGCCCCGGACCTTCCCAGGTACAACACGACTTCTTCCAGTAAGCCTGCCAGTAGGGCTGCAGTAATCGCCCGTTTTCGAAAAACCTCCTGAAGCCGGGGCTTGTTGGTTTCAAGAAGCAGATAGGTCGCGGCCAGGTAAGCGAAGAGAAGCAGGGTGAAAACTCCCGTGATGAGGGGAAATGGTTGAAGCCAGGAAGACACGTACCCTTCGAAAAAGTCGGTGGGATTCACGGGAAAATGACCGGCGGTCATCGCGCCCAGGATCACCCCGAGCAGAAGGGGACTGATCATGCTGGAAACGGCAAATAATTGATCCCACCGGACATGAATGGCATCGTCCTTGACGTCGTAATGACGAAAGGCAAAGGCCGAGCCTCGTAGCACGATCCCGATGAGCAGAAGCGTTAATGGGATATGCAGGATGGTGGAAATCCGAGCATACGCCATAGGAAAGGCCGTAAAGAGAATCGTGACTATGAGAATCAGCCACACATGGTTGGCTTCCCAAATCGGTCCGATCGCATCTCCGATCAGCCGGTGCTGCTCCTGCCTTGTGGAACCCCGGGCCAGCACATGCCATACCCCGGCGCCGAAGTCCGCCCCACCCAACAACGCGTAAAACGTGAGGGAGATCAGAAGGACAATGGCGAGAGCCGTTTCAAGTCCCATCAGGACGGTTCCGCCTTCTCTGTGGGGGAAGTCATCTCGAACTGACTGGGAGTGGCTGAAACATGTCGCCACATCAGCCAGATCACGATACACGTCAAAAAGGCATACAACCCTGCAAAGAACACAAGCGGAATGAGGAGTCCTGGCATTGGTGTCACAGCCTCTGCCGTTTTCAGATATCCCACAATGATCCAGGGTTGTCGGCCCACTTCCGTCGCCACCCAACCGGCTTCGATTGCTAGGAAGCCTAACGGAGTCGTGAGTACCAACATTTGGAGGAATCCCCGGAATTGAAAGAGGTTGTTTTTCGTGAAGATAAGCCACAGACCCCAAAGGGCCAGACCCATCATCAAAAATCCGATGAACACCATGAGTTGGAATGCCGTTCTGGTGACTTCAAGGGGAGGCCAGGTTTCCCTGGGGAAGTCTTTGAGACCAATCACCTGGCCATTGGGATCCGACGTTAACATGAGGCTGAGGGCATAGGGAATTTCAAGCACGTAGTCGAATATTTCTTTCTCTGGGTTCCAACGCCCGCCTATTCGAAACGGCGCACCGTGTTGCGTCTCGACTTGGGCTTCAAAGACTGCCAATTTTAAGGGATGGAATTTTGCCACGTGTTTGGCCAGGAAATCTCCGCTGAGCGGTTGAAGAATGGCGCTGATTCCACCTATGACCAATGCGATGTTCAGAGCCGATTGATGAAAGGTATTTTGGGGGTGGCGAAGAAGCAGGAACGCATGAATGCCCGCCACGGCAAAACCGGTAGCGGCAAACGCGGCTAGGATCATGTGGGGGGCCTGCAGTAAGCCTGAGGGATTGAACAGAGCCGCCAAGGGATCGATATGAGATGGGATTCCGTCGATCATCATAAAGCCTCTCGGGGTATTCATCCAGCCATTGGCCATGACGACGACAATTCCTGAGGTGATGCCACTCAGCGCTACTATGCCTCCTGCCGTGAGGTGTGCGCCTGGACTGACTTTTTGCCATCCATACAGGTAAATCCCAAGGAAAACGGCCTCCGTAAAAAACGCAAATCCTTCTATGGCAAAGGCCGGTCCGATGATGGGTCCAGCCCATTCCATAAATCGGGGCCAGAGTAATCCCAATTGAAAGGATAGGACGGTGCCTGTCACCGCTCCGATGGCAAAGAAAATGGCTGTCCCTTTGGCCCAGCGTTTGGCAATGGTCAGGTAAACGGCCTTTCCCGTTTTCAACCAGCGCCATTCGGCAATGACCATGAGAAGGGGCATGGCCATCCCCACCACGGCAAAAATGATGTGGAAACCCAGCGACATGGCCATCAGGAATCTGGCTGCCAATAAATTACTCATTTCAAGATCGGTCGTGGAGTTCTGGCGTCAAGATGAAATCGTTTCTGCGGATGGTCGGTCTGAAATGGGTTTGGCTTTTCGACTCCACAGGCGTTGGTACAAAAAGTGTGATCATTATCATGTAATAGCACAGCGTTAAGAAAGAAAATCATATTTCATTGTACCGTATTCGTTCCGCCTCGTGGTTGCGTCAAGGTGAAAATGAATCTTGCGCGTTTTAATCGGTAAGATTTTGACGTTGTGATTCGTTAAGCGGCAGTTCTTTATCCATGCCTGGTTCCGATAATCAGCGCTACCTTATTCCTGGTCGGAATTGGATGTGGATGATTATTTTTTTAGTTGAAGGAAACGCTTGACTCGTTCGCCGAGGGACACATGCTAGGGGGTTTCCAATATTTCAATGGAATTGCCGAAAGCATCGGATATATAGACGGAGTGAAGGCCATCCCGGTGGGTGACTAATTCACCGAATTTATTGGCGTCGGGTCGGCTGAGAGCGAAGTGAGGGGGATGTTCATGGGGAAGAATCAGTGCGAGCTTGGTATTGGCAAATTCCAGCAACGCCCAGGTTTTATCTACATAGTCGACACGGCATTGGAATCGGGAGGTATACCATTCCACCGCTTTGGGAATGTCAGGTACGGGAATCGCCATATGATGGATGTGGTCAAGCTTGGGACCTCGGAGAGGTGGTTTTCGCTTCGAAGGAGTCTTTTTCTTTGTCGGGGCTGCCATATTTAAAGCTCAACGTCTTGGGATCGGTGATTGCGTCAAAGAAACAATGGTCGATCAATCTTACTAGGAGAAATGCTCGATATGCTCCATGAGCATATTGGAAACTTTAGCGAGATTATACGGCCAGGCGTATTTGAATGTGACCCCAGGGTGTTTATGTTTGAGTTCTTCCATTTCTTCCGGAATTTCGTATTCAGAATGCGAACCGCCGGGAGTAAACATAGTGGACACAACGGTAATAGATTGGGCGCCTTGCTTGATTAGGTCTTCCACGGCTTCCTGCAACGTGGGTCCACAAAACTCATTATAGGCGACTGCAAACAATGCCCCATTTAGCAGGGGTTTCATGTGTGAGGCCAAGGCCTCCAAGCCCGCCTGGTACGGGTCGGTTTCCGGTGTCCGGGGCCAGGTCCGTATTTTCGTATCCAGTTCCAATTCTTCCGGGGACATAGGGCCCCCGGCCGCTCGGCGCTGTCCTTCCAATCGTTTGAGCTTGGTGACCAGTTCACCGGGATAATTCTTGGGAATTCCGCCATGTCCGACTAATACAATGCCCTTTTTCTGATCTGTCATGATAGCTTCTCCTCAATATGCCACGAAGATAAACGGTTGATACTTATGAAATGCTTGAACTCTGGTTTTGCCATACATAATATTTGGGGTCCAGTTTGGTGACATCTCTCATATGCCTGAGAGGAGCGATTTCATACTGGGTCAGCAGGTCAGTATACGCCGAAAACCCTGCTCCTCCCACCATCACCTGGCAATGGGGTTGGAACCGCTTTCTTAAGGTTTTCAACCACTGCTCTTCGATCTTTCGTCCCGGTTCCGTCGTACAGGATAGAATCATAAGGTTCGCATGGGAGCGGCGCAAGGCCAAAGCAAGTACGTCAAACGCCACATTGGATCCCAGGTAGATGGTCTGCCATCCGCGATTTTGAAGCAGGAATGCGGCTGTAAGCGGGGCGATCTCATGATACTCTCCTGGAGCGCAGGCGATGATGGCGTGAGCCTGTCCGGATGGACTGTCGGATCGTAATGCCGTCACGAGATGTTGGCGGATCAACCGTGTGACGGCATGCTCGCTGCTAATTGAAATTCTCCCCTCATGCCACAGTTCACCAATGAGACGGAGGACAGGAAATAAAATCGTATCCAAGGCCTGTTCGAGGCCCATTGGGGTGATCCATTCCGTCAGGATCCGTTGTATGACTTCAACATCCCGGACCTGAGCAGATTGAACGATGCGAAGCGTCTCTTCCTGATAGTCCTGGGGAATGCCGGAGAGAGAAATGGGGTCCTCCTTCATGGACCGTCTTAAAGCACGGATTCCGGCCTGGGAAAGTTCTCCAATGGATTCCCCCTGGGCCAGTTGTGATTTGACATAGAGAAGGAGTTGAATCTCTTCCTCGGTATAAATCCGGTAGGCATTGGACTCTCGACGCGGGTGAAGCAGGTCATACCGCTCTTCCCATTTTCGGATCACATGGGTGCTCAATCCGGTCATGCTCGCGACGGCTTTGATGCGAAGTCCGGCAATCTGATTGAGAAGATTAGACATGGTTGCGCAACATGAGTTCTTTGGGATGAGGGTTGAGGTAGACCTGATCCGCCAAGTACGGCACGGACCGGGTTCGAACATAATGTTTGATGAGCGTCAAAGGAACGGTCAAAGGCGTCAGTAGCCGATGGTAATCAGTGATATTCTCCTGAAGCTCCGCCCGCTCATCCGCACTCAGAAACGTTTTAAGATGGCCGGCTAAATGCTGGAGGACGTTCACGTGTTTTTTGACCGTGGCTTTGACTTTGAGAGCTTCCATGAAGAACTCTCCATACTGAGTCGCGAGTTCGGCCGGTGTGTATTGACCTGCTTTGGCCACGAGTTTTCCCAGGGCGTCATAGTGAACACGGCTATGCGTGAGCAACAGGTATTTATGCCGGGTATGAAAATCCACGATGATCCCTCGACGGATTCGTTGTTGCTGAACCTGGGTTTTCCACCTTCGATAACAAAATATGCGGGCGACAAAGTTTTCACGGATGGTGGCGTCATTCAGGCGTCCTTCTTCCTCAATGGGAAGAAGGGGGAAGGCCTGTTGAAAGGCTGCCGCAAATATTCCGGTACCCTGCTTGGAGGGCTGTCCTTTTTCGGTATACACCTTCACGCGATGCACTCCACAGCTTGGCGAACTTTTTTTGAAAATATAGCCATCAAGATCGCTGGTGTGTAATTCCTGGACCCGCCGCTGACTGAACATGTTGAGCGTTGCCGTGTGATCCACCTGAGTTCGGATGGTCAAGAGTCTTGGGGAGTCGGGGTTCCCGGCCAAATGCATGGCCTCTCTTGGCGTGCCCAGGCCAGCCTCAACCTCCGGGCAGACCGGAATCCATTCCACAAAGTGGGCCAACACGTCAGTCAGGAAAACATCCCGTTTATGTCCGCCGTCATAGCGAACTTCATCACCCAATAAACACTGACTGATCCCGATGCGAGGTTTGTCATCGAAGTGGCCACCGGAGGAGGCTTGAGCCTTGGGAGAAGCGGATTTTTCTTTGGCTTGGATGGATCGTGTCTCTGTGCTCATATGCTGGTGCTTCTTCCTCAATCTGATGCAGATGAAGAGGGTGTTGAACTTCTGTTCTTGGTAAATTGCCGGTAGGCCAGAAGGGCATGGTTTCTGGCTGCCGCGTGATCGACAATCGGGTACGGATACGTTTCCCCTAGACGGATTTGAGCTTCACCTAAAAGGAGGGGAGGGGCTTTCCATGGCTGATGAATCCATCTGGTGGGTAAGCCTGAAAGTTCCGGCACCCATTTTCGAACGTAACGTCCATCAGGATCGAATTTTCGTCCTTGGGTGATGGGATTGAAAATTCTGAAAAAGGGGGACGCATCGGCCCCGCATCCGGCTACCCACTGCCAGCCCAACGTGTTATTGGCCAAATCGGCATCCACGAGGGTGTCCCAAAACCAGGCCGCGCCTGTTTTCCAATGCAGGAGGAGATCCTTTGTGAGAAATGAAGCGGCAATCATTCGAACGCGGTTATGCATCCATCCGGTATGCCACAGTTCCCTCATGCCGGCATCCACAATCGGATATCCTGTGAGACCCTTTTGCCAGATTACAAGGGAGTCGAGCCTCGTATGCCATGGAAATGGCTTGTAGGCCTCATACAGGGGTTCCTGAACGGTTTGGGGGAAATGGTACAGCAGATGCCTGGCGAATTCCCGCCATCCGAGTTGTCGCAAATAGGCCTCAAGACTTTTTCTTTCCTGAGAACTCCGGCATTTTTCAATTCTGCGTGTGATGGCCTGCCAAAGTGTTCGCGGGCTGATTTCCCCAAAATGCAAATGCGGAGAAAGCCTGGAGGTATGGGGAAGATCCGGTCGATCACGATCAACGGAATAATCCTGAGCGGAGGCCCGCAGGAATTGTCTGAGAGCTGACCGAGCCCCCTCTTCCCCCGGAGACCAGGTGTCCCGGATCCCGTGGACCCAATCAATTTTTGGCAGTAATTCGAGAGAACCCAGCGGCTCTGACTTGAGATGTATTGAGGAAATTGGCGAAGGCAGAGTCGTGGGGGCAGCAAGGGGAGGCGACAGCCGCATCTGCGTTTGCAGTTTGTTCCAGAATGGGGTGAATACAGTATAAGGTGTATGAGACTGGGTCTGAATTCTGGAAGGATCGGCCAGGTTGGTTCCGTCGAAGCCGGCGCCCTGGCCATTTTTCACTTCCAGAATGTTCAGAATGTGTTGCTCGGTTTCTCGGGCTGCGGGTTCACAAGACCGATTCCAGAACACGTGGGAGGCCTTGACCTGTGTTATGAGGCTGGAAACGACCTCGGCAGTCTGTCCTATGCGAATCACGAGATCGTTTCCTGCCTGCTGAATATGAGAGCGTAAATTCTCTAGAGAATGGTGCAACCACCAGCGGCTTGCGGCGCCAGGCTTCTCAAAACCTTTTGCGTCGGGATTCCACACATAAAGCAAAATGAGTGGTTTTCGACGTTGAACGGCTGCGGTCAACGCCGGGTTGTCACCGAGCCTCAAATCGGTTTGAAAAAGAACGATCGAAGGTGAATCGGTCATATTCGTGAGCCTGTCATCATCGTAGAAAGAAGGGGCGAGAGGCTTGACGGATATTCTGTCCTGTAAGGCCTGTCCTTCAGGACAAATTCAATAGGCCTACATCACCGGAGGCGTTTGTTCCATCAACTGTTGTTCGCTTGCCCGCATGAGACTGATCATACGCTCGCCCTGGGGACCTTTCAGAGATAACTTCACTGAACTACCGATTTCCCCACGGATCAGTCCAACGACCTCTTGATACGTTTTCCCTGCCACCGGTTCTCCGTCCACGGCAATGATTTCCTCGCCATGGGTCAACCCGGCCCGGGCTGCCGGACCGGAAGGATGGACCGCGCGGATAATTAATTGTGCGGGATCGCCGATTCGACCTGCGGTGACATGCATGGCGATGCCCACAATTCCCGATGGCATCGGGGTGTTGGGACCGGGCGGGCTGGCATGGGGATTGGTCGGAGCCACCGAATCACGCGAATGGCCTTCGTCACTCAAGGCCCAGGGTGTGATGGCAGTCATACACAACATTACGATGGCAAAAGATTTCAGAAACCGATTCATACATCTGCCATGTCTCAAATTGGGCAACATAAAATATCTCCTTTAGTGAATGGATGGTGAAACACCGGAAAACCCTAAAAGACACAGACCCATGAGCAGCACGACCGAATTCAATTGGACAGAACGCCGATGCAGTCCGTCCCGTTGCCTTTGCAAAAGAGGAGTGGAAATGCCTTTGGCCTGTTTGGCCTTTAGCTGATCGCTCAGTTCATTGATCTGACCGATTAAGGGAGTTCGACAGTACTGCTCAATCGCCAGAATCCCCAACCAGAGGGTGGCGGGCATTAAGACCATGGGGGTGAAGCCATGGTAAAAGCCGAGCGAAACGCTCGTGGTCCATCCCAGGGCGGCACTCAGCATGCCCAATCCGTAATAAGGGGGGAACAAACTTCGCACGACCTGCGCAAAGGCGTCCGCATCCAGAGTCCGGGACAATACCGGCGCGGTGACAAAGGACAAAAACACGATTTTTCCAACTAACACCGCACTGGCGACCAAATTGAGGAAAATCAACAGGTGTTCGGTCATGGCATCACTCCTTAGCAATAGTCGGGAGCAGGGTTCTGGATACCCGAAAGGCCTGGTCAAAATCCGGAAGCTGCCCCAGGGGCACTAATTCAACATATCGAATAATACCGTTGGTATCCAGGACGAGCACCGCGCGATGAAGAATACTCAATTGGTCCAAGAACAGGCCGGTCCTGGTGCCGAAGTGATAATCGGGAGCATTTGATAAAAATGTCATATTGTGCATGTCGGCCTTTGTGGCAAACGTGTGTTGGTCGTGAGAGGTATTGGTGCTCAATGTGACGAAAGTCATAACTTCATCCAAACCGTCATTTCGTTCACTGAACCGGGGTGTTTGTTCATGGCACACCGGAGTATTCAACTGCGGAACAATGCTGACCAAGGTCACATGCCCTTTCAGGACATCTAGGTTCACGGCTTCTCCATTGTTCCCGATCACGGTCACGAAAGGGAGATGAGGCCCCTTTTCTATTGCATGCGGTTTTTCCGAAGCCCACGTGGCCCCTGATTGAGTGAACACGCCCGTGGCCAGCAGAGACAGGGGCACCATGACCAGTAGCCGGCCGGGTTATTGAATAAATCCATGATTCATCGATGAGTTCCTTAGAGAATATTCCGGCTACGTGCCGGGGGTTGATGTGTGTCCCATGAGCGAATGCAATGCGTTTTGCAGCGTGGGATAGGAAAATGAAAATCTACCTTCCAGGGCTTTCTTCGGATGAGCCCGCTGCCCTGTCGTGAGCATGGTGGAGAGTTCTCCCATGGCGGCACGTAATACGAATTCCGGAACAGGGAGGACCGAGGGGCGGTTCATGGCTTTTCCCAGTGTGGCACAAAAATTCCGCATGGTGACCGGCTCGGGAGCGACGCCATTAACGGGGCCAACCACTGAGCGAGCGGTGCTCAACCAGAGGATCAATCGGGAGAGATCTTCCTGGTGAATCCATGAGACATACTGGCTACCAGGTAAGACCGGTCCGCCAAGAAAAAATTTGAAGGGCAGCATCATTTTGGGGAGGGCTCCCCCCTCCAGGCCTAACACCATGCCGAACCGAACAGGGAGAACCCTCAGGCCCAGAGCTTCTCCCTGTCGAGCCTCGTCTTCCCATGTCCGGCACAGTTCAGCAAGAAATCCCTGGCCCCTTCTTGACGTTTCGTCGACGATGGTGGCCCCTGGATCTCCATAAAATCCCACTCCCGAAGCGGAGATAAAGGTGTGAGGTTTGGTGGCACACGATTGGATGGCCTGAAGCAAGGCACGGGTCGACTCGACACGGCTGTCCGTCAGGACCTGCTTTCTTTTGTCCGTCCACCGGGAATCCGCAATAGGGGCCCCGGAAAGATTAATGACCACCTCAGCCTCCCCGCATGCCTGAGTCCAAGCTCCCTGACTGCGTCCGTCCCATGGCATGATGCATGGGTGCGGATCGGAGACCGGTGTGGCCTTTTCGGGATTGCGCGATAAGGTCACCACCGAATGTCCCTCCTGAATGGCGAGGCGTGAAAGATGGCGACCGATAAACCCTGTGCCACCGGCTATGAGAATTTTCATGATTCTCTCCTAGGATCGTGCGTTATGCATAATCAACTACTCGGTTCGCCGTGATCCCTCGGTTTTCCCAAGATCCGACTTGTCGAACCATGAACATTCGATAGCCTGATGGTGAATGATACACCCATGTGCAGTGTATGAACGATCATTAGGGCTCCTTTGGCGCGGGGTGATCCCACTTCTGAAGTTCAACTGTAGGGACAATATGTGCATCCCCCACCAGGTCGATCCCAAACGGAGTAGCCTTGGATGGGTCTTCTTGTTGGGCCGTGGCCAAGGTGGGAGAAACCTGGATAGTCAGGTCGATCGTGTCATGAGCCTTGACATGCACAGTGGTTTCAGCCATGCCCTGAGGATGCCAGACTGTGAGGGTGTAGGATCCCGGCGGAATGTCGTCGATGGCAAACTTACCTGTTTCCCGGGTCCTGGCGAAATAAGGGTGAGGAACCACCACGCTCCAACTTTCCATGTATTCATGGTAGTTGCATCGAAAAAAGAGTACACCTGGATGGTTCATCTGATACACCTGCTCGAAACCCGGGCGAGGGATGCCGGTCTTGCCTTCTGAGAGATAGTCACTTTTCTGATTGTCCGGATGGGGGAGCACGGCTGCGCCGAACAGGCGAATGCCGCCTTCGCTGGATGTCAGAAACACTTCCAGTTGATGTTGAACGGGATCCCAATTTTCAATGTGCAATCTCTCTCCTACTTGCATGACCTCAATGTAGGGGATGAACACACAATTTTGTAGCTTCAGGAGACGGCCTGGTAATTCCCAAAAGGGTTTTCCCTTCTGGACGTCATGCAGATAGACGATGGCTCCTTCCAATGCATGCGTGGGACCAACTTGTGTCATAGGAGACAATCGCCACCCTTTTCCATCCGATATCCGTCCACAATAATAGGGGTCGGGATTCAGAACGAGGTTAAATCGTTTGGGAGGAGTGGGCGGTCCTTTGAGGGTGATGGTGCCTGTCAGGTGACCGCCGGAGAAGCCGGCGATGTCCTCATAGGCCATCGTTGGGAGGTTGGGGACCAGAGCCCATAGCAAAAGACACCTACTTAAAAGTTGGGAAAGGCGTCTTCTCGGCGTTCCTCTTATGGGGACTTTTATGGGCATGACCGCAATGTTCCATCCCTCGGCTATTTGATTTGCGTATGTTCTTGAGCCTGACTCGAACCGTGGTCTCGCGCACATCGAAATCCAATTCCATGAGTTTTCAGGGCAAACCCTCCTTTTCCCCGAGACGTGACTCGCAAATCGGCTTCAAAACTTCTCCAGGATCCCCCACGTATTACTTTTAGGATTCCAGATTCAGGGCCCTTCGGATTTTTTTCAGGTGCTTGATGGTAATAGTCGGAGTCATACCAATCCTGAACCCACTCTCGAACATTTCCGGCTAAATGAAAGAGACCGTAGGGAGATTGACCGTCCGGAAGAGCCGTCACGTCCAGAAGGGTGTGCTTATTTGTCCAGTCTTTTTCGAAGTTGGCTTTCCTGGGGTCCGGAGGACTGTCTCCCCAGGGGAATATTCGTGGGCTGTCCCCGCGAGCAGCTTTTTCCCATTCCGCTTCCGTGGGCAGTCGTTTACCGGCCCAGAAACAATAATCCACGGCATCATGCCAGGTGACTTGGACGACTGGAAGGTTCTCGATGCCCTCCTCCTGCATCAGTGGTTTGTCTCCATACACGTTCATGGGAGCCTTATGAAGAGTTTCCTTGAGAAATGCAAAATACCGGGCGTTACTGACTTCATATTTGTCGATGGCGAAAGCATTAAGGAAAATCTTGCGTCGTGGTTGTTCGTCAAGCCGTCCTTCTCCCTCGGCGCTTCCACGGACAAAGGAGCTGGCCGGAATGACAATCATGTCGACGGGATCTTTTTCCATCACAGGTTCTGACGAGGCGCTGAGAGGTGGAGCCCAGGCCATCAGGGTGATCAGGGTGACAGAGACGATCTCTCTGGTAATGAAGCTCATGATTTTCTCTCCTGACTGGCTTGCACGATGTGATGGGTGATAATGAAAATTTTCTCCGTCATGGTCCTCACGGAATCGAGCTGTTGGGCACGATCGGCCTTTCTCGCCTCCATCAGGAGTGCACGGACTTCGTGTAATTGGCCTTCAATGGCTACCTGCAGGGCCGGAGAGGCCAAGGTTCCTCCAATGGCGGCCCGATGAAATTCCTCCCAAGCATGATCGGCGGCCTGTGCGGCTTCGTGAATAAGATTGTCCGCTGAAGTCTGCTGGACAGGGGCCTCTGGCGGAGCTCCCAGTGCGGGAGCTCCGAGGGATGTAAGCAGAGTGGTGAAGAC
Source organism: Nitrospirales bacterium (assembly GCA_050248735.1). Taxonomy (GTDB): domain Bacteria; phylum Nitrospirota; class Nitrospiria; order Nitrospirales; family UBA8639; genus JACKFE01. The sequence continues at coordinate 647,843 of JBFWRU010000001.1, forward strand.
GACCAAAGCAAGCGATAAACTCCATGCTAATAATTGCCTGAGCGGTATCCATGGATATGGCGTATTGTGCGTTGTCATATGCTTCACCTCTTTATATGCGACCTTCGACGATGCGGAGCATGTGTTGAATTTCCTCATTGTGGGGGTCGAGCCCCAGAGCTGTGTCCAGATGAGTCCTGGCCGTTTTCCATTTCTCTTGTCCCATGGCCTTCATGGCATCAATCGTGGCGACTTTCAACGTTTCATTCACGCTGGTAGGCGCCGTCTTGGCACAACGAAATCCTAATCCGACCCCATAACTGTTGTTGGAGGGGTGATTCCAGAATCGGTGAGTTGTCGTAATACTGCTTTCCGCCGCAATCCAGGAGCCTCCTCGAATCACCCGCTTGTTGCCCACGGTTAATCGATCCACATAGGTCCCTGTTCCACCCAGCCAGATTGGCTTCAGAGGACCTGCGGTATTCACGGGATGAGGCGTCTTCTGATAGAAATTGGGATCGTACCAGTCTTCTACCCACTCGAACACATTGCCCGCCATATGATGCAATCCATACGGGCTGACCGCTTCAGGTATGGAATCCACCGGGAGGGTGGCCTCGTGATTTTTGGCAAAATTGGCCTTGGCCGGGTCCAATTCATTTCCCCAGGGATACTTGAAGCCTTGGGGTCCCCGCGCTGCGCGCTCCCATTCAGATTCGGTGGGTAATCGTTTCCCCTGATAATCGCAATAGGCCTTGGCGTCGAACCAGTTGACTCCCACTACCGGCTGTCTCGGTTTATTGAGCCGAGGATCATCCCAGTAGGCGGGGGCGGGGTGTCCGGTTTTTTTCATAAAATCGCTGAAGTCTTGATTCGAGACTTCGTACTTATCGATGAAATAACCATCCGTAATCACCCAATGAGCCGGGCCCTCATCATGAAAGGCTTCCTTGGACCAGGGCATGCTCATCCGTCGTTCATACATGGACATGGATTCGCGGGATGGATCTGAGACGTTGGAAGGTTCCCTGTCGATCCCGATGATACTGGGTCCGAAGGGGATGTAGGCCATCCCCTTCGGCATGTCGATGGTATTCTCGGCCAGTGCTCCCTGATCGGGCAGCCCGATCAGGAGTGTGCTCAAGAGCAAGCATGCCGTCGGCAGGGCAACTCTTAATCGAACTGGTGTTGCTGACTGTACATATGTCTTGTTCATGTTGTCTCCGTAGTGCGCTATGCACGCGTCAAGGCTAAAGATGGAATAGGTAACTCTGAGATTGTCCCTACTTCTTGTTGATTTGATCCATGATCAGCGCTTTCGTCTGCAGGTACTCGGCATTATCCGGATTTCCCTTCAGGGCTTTTTCAATGGAGGTCAGCGCCTCCTGCCATTTTTCCTGTCCCATGCTGATCAGCGCATGCATGAAATCATATTGCACGGTCTGCATGTTGACCGGTGAACCTGATTGCGCACAACGAAACCCCAGTCCCACTCCGTAGGAATTGTTCTCGGGTTGATTCCAGAAGCGATGGCTGGTGTGAAGGGAGCTTGAAGGAGCCAACCATGATCCGCCTTTCAATACTTTGACCGGTCCTTGGTTGGCAAAATTGAGACCCGTGGCCGGGCCTTGCGGATTCATGGCCGGACTGACATCGAAATAACTGGGGTCATACCAATCTGCCACCCATTCAAAGACATTCCCTGCCATATTGTAGGCCCCATAACCGCTGACACCTTCAGGATAGGAATCCACCGCAGTGGTGTGGCCGACGTTTTGACCATAATTGGCCTTTGATTTGTCGAGTTGATGCCCCCAGGGGTAATGGGCATGGCCTTCCGGACCTTTTGCGGCGCGCTCCCATTCGGCTTCAGTCGGCAATCGTTTCCCTTTGTATTCACAATAGCCGCTGGCGTCATACCAGTTGACTCCTACGACAGGCTGCTCAGGCTTATTCAACCGCGGATCATCCCAATAAGCCGGGGCGGGGTGGGAAGTGGTTTTCATGAATTCCTTGTAGTCTTTGTTGGAGACTTCGTACGTATCGATGTAGTAGGCATCCAGAACCACGTTGTGTGGTTTTTCATCCTGGTGTTCTTCGCTACCCATCACAAATTCCCCACGAGGGATGAGCACCATATTTTCCGGGTCGGCGCTGAATGCAGGGCCGGTGAAGAGAAAGAGAGAACCAAGAACGGTGGTACTGATCGTGTGCTGTAACTTCGGCATGGCAAAACCTCTCTGGTGATGTGATTGATTGAGTGAACGATTAGGAACAGTGTTCATGACATGTACCCTCCTGTTAATTGATGGAATGCACTGTGTGAGATTGGCTCCGATGCTTCAAAATGGTGGGATCGATCATGTCCCCGCATTGGAGACATTTGCCCACCGGGATTTGAAAATCCCAGGTGCTCTGTTCAGGCGAGATGCAGAACGTCAGGATCAGCATCCCTCCACAACGGGAGCAGTTGATGCGATTGGATAGCTGGTTCGCGTTGCCTCGCTGCGGCTGTTTGTGTGTTCGTTCTTTTTGGATAACTTTCATTGTGTTCCTCCTGGAAAACATACTCAATGTTTGTCTAATGTATGTTTAATTTTATAAAGCATTGTAAAATGTTTGTCAATTGTTTTATTGAATTTTATTTGACATACATTAGACTTATTTGTACATTTACCTAATGCCGATGTATCGAATACACCGTTTTTCAAAGCTTACCGGTCTCAGCACCCATGTGATTCGAGCCTGGGAAAAGCGGCATGGACTAGTACAACCAACTAGGGGTGCCAATCGATATCGGCTGTATAATGATGAGGATGTTCGACTGTTTCGATACTTAAAATCCCAGGTCGATCAGGGAGTGAGCATCGGCCAGCTCGCAGAAATCGGGCGTGAAAGGCTTCTTGAGGAGGCTCAACAGGATTGGGTGAAGACCGCTGTGGAACCACCCCCTTCAGAGGGGCTGGTGGCCGACTTGATCCAGGCAATTCAGGAAGGCGATCGGGCCGGCTTTGAACGGAAGCTGAATGGTGCGTTGGCGGTCATTCCTTTTGAGGAATCCCTGTATCGATTCTTATTGCCACTACAGGAGAAGGTCGGCCAGCTCTGGCATGATGGAAAAGTGAACGTGGCGCAAGAGCATTACACCTCCAATCAAGTCAAACAAAAAATCTTTTCAGCCATCAATCAGCTTCGATTAATTGGAGAAGGTCCACATGTGGTCGTTGCCTGTCCTGCCCAGGAATGGCATGAAATTTCAGCTCTGACAGCGGCCTATCTGTGCGCGGTGCGCGGATGCCGCGTCCACTATTTGGGGCCCAATCTTCCCATTCCGGAGCTCGCCAAATTTTGTGAACAGATCCGTCCCTCCTACGTGCTTCTCTCCATGACCATCAATCGTTCGGACACGGATGCCCACACGATCGTCCATGAAATAGCCACACAGGTCAGACCGCTGGCCCCGGTCGGTGTCGGTGGGCAATTCGCTCAAACTCATTCCTCCCTCTTTACGGATAACAACATGACGGTCTTCCCTGACTTGAAGTCTTTGGATCCATTTGTGGATTCCCATGTCCCCTAATTGTCAGCCTCCTCAATCCAATCTTCATCGAAATCACAAGACTCGGAATTCAGTGTGTTCTTGTTCTTCGTTGAGATGACAAAAGCGTTTGCGTGCAATGTCTTTTGTTTCTTATTTTCGGGCGCTTTGATATGGTGCCACTAATCGTGCCTGAGATACGGAAGACTTTCATCAGGTGAGCAGATACGTGACCATTCTTGGGTATGAGGCCAATGCCAGACCTGACCTGTAATGTATCCAGAGCTGTGAGGTGGGAACCTTCATTACTCGGAGGAGAGAACCGGGATGGAAGATGATCTGTATCACATCATTTATGCCAGTGTGGCCATACGGCCGGTTAAGGAAAACGAACTCGTGATGATGTTGAAGCATGCACGCGAGAAGAATCGTCGACTGGGCATCACGGGGATGTTGCTGCATTGCGATGGATCATTTGTTCAAGCTCTTGAAGGGCCTAAGGACCGGGTGAAAGAGCTGTTTCATGTCATCCGGCAAGATGTTCGTCATAACCGGTTAGCCGTATTATTTGAGGGACCGATCAAACAACGGAGTTTTTCACATTGGTCAATGGGGTTCAACAGACCTTCCCAGGAAGATTTGGCTTTGATGGAAGGGTATACCCCTTATCTTGAAATGGGGGATGATCCCAAGGCCATCAAAAACTATTCTGGTGTCGCTCTCAAATTACTCGGGGCTTTTCGTGAACTCTCGGATCAAAAATTCTCATCGACCGATTGATGGGCTCAGGATTATCCTTACTCCCTCTCTCTGGCTAACGATCTTACAGGTATGTAAGCCAAGATGATCGTGCCCAAAGGTGTTTCATGCGCGTTCCCGGGCCGCAGGACCCTGAGTTTCTGGTGTTTTCTCCCTCATCTTCCCCATGATCATCCGCCTCCCGTGGGTAATGGACACTCAGCCAATGTGGATTGTTTTACCCCAGAAAAATGAGACAATGCCCAGATGATGAATTCACACAACAAGAGCCGCAATCTGGTTCGAGGGTTTGTGTTGATGTCCGTGCTGCTCGGGTTGCCGGTCTCAGGATTGGCCGAGGTCACCACATCGGCATCTTCCGGCTTGGCGTTCGACACCCTGGAATGGACTATCGGTCCGTCCTCGTCGTTTCCCATTTCCCAATTAGTGTTTGAATCGTCCAGTTGGCAGAGTGCGCTTAATCTGCAATGGGCGGATGACACCAGTCCATGGTTTGTCGAAGGGACGGCGGGAATGGGATGGGTGTATTCGGGGCAGGTGGTGGATAGTGATTTTTCCCTGCCTCATCAACAAGGGGTGTTTTCCCGCAGTGTGTCGGAGGTGAATGGCCACAATTCCCTAAGCTTCTCTCTGGAAAGCGGCTACCGGATGTGGACCACCGAGCGAGCGGTGATGTCGCTGACTACCGGCTTTACGTGGACGCAGATCCGGTTTCAAATTCAGAATGGCGATCAAATCGTTCCTCCGGCCGGTGTGGATTTGTCGGGACTGAATTCGGAGTATCGTGCGCGGTGGTATGGTCCGACCGTGGGAATCCGTCTGTCAACGGATCTGAAGCCCATCCCCCTCTTCCTGCATGTGGAAGGGCACTATTGGCCGGTGGTGTGGTATCGCGGCCAGGGTGCCTGGAATTTGCGAACCGACTTTGAGCAGACGCCCAGCTTCACCCATAAAGATGATAATGGGTACGGGGGAGACGTGACCGCTACGCTTCGCTATCCCGTCACAACCAAGTGGATGGTGGAAGCCGGGTGGACGGGCCGGTTTCTCCGGACCTCCAATGGGACGGACCGCACCTTTTTTTCAAACGGGACGCAGGGCACCATTCCATTGTTACATGTTAGTCAAGATACCCATTGGTATCATATTGGCCTCCGCTATCTCTGGTAATTAAGGATCTTTGACTCCGCCCTCTCCGCGTGGTTTGCTGTCTGTGCCAGCGCTCCCCAAGGGAGGGCCGAAGTTTGGAAAGGACAGATGACTGCAGAGATTTCGAAGCCAGTTGAGAAAAAATAACGACCAACAATTCAGGACAACATCCTAGCGGCCTGATTGGTCGACGAAAGGAGTGCCGGTAATGACGGAGCAAGAAAAATTCATGGTCGTGATGGCTCATGCCCTGGCGCATCAAGAAACCGAAATCCATTATCTCAAGGCCCTGCTCATGGAAAAGACGAACGTGAATATCGAGGAATTTCAAAAAGAGCAGGATGTCTTTTGGGAGAAAAGCAAACATTACCGGATTTACGAATCCATCAATACCCTTCAAGCGCTTCAGGTCCAGGTCGCCTCTCTCCCGGAGGCTATGGATTTGGATAGGTACCGTGATCATTTGCGGTGGCCCACCGATCCTCCCGCCGATGATTCTTCAACCGACCGCTGAGGGGAGCGTTCCCCCTCTATTCGCGTTTATCTGACGGCTGCCCTTTCTCAACGTCCGCACAGCCATGGGGTTCCGGGTAGAAACAGTGTCTCTGGCCTGACTTCTCTAATTCTGTCTGCCGGTTTGCCATGGCGAAAGTTCAATCCATAAAGTTGATCCCCACGGTTTCCGAATTAGAGGGCATATTTTTTCCATTCCCATGTGAGCCTCTTCTTCGTATGTGGAGATGGGTCCAGAAGATCTGGGATGGCTTTCCCGGCCTTTTGTTTCCGCATCATTAAGCCTTCTCGCATTCGTTAAAAGGGGCCATGGTTGAACCGCGCCGCGAGAAGCTTTTCTTGAGAAGCCAGAAAGAGAAAGAGCCATGATGAGCAAAACAAAGCTTCTGCTGATTGGTTTGCTCGTGGTGATGGGACTGTCACTCGCCCTGTGTCAGCACTTCTGGTGGCCCTACACTTGGCACCAAAAGATGACGGTGGAAGTGGAGGCTCATGGCCAGGTGTATACGGGGGGGAGTGTGGTGAAAGTGACCGTGAGTGACAGTGATCCCCTGACGAAGAGGTTGGGTTTCTCCTCACAGTTTGGGGCAAGGGGGGAGGCCGCGTTCGTGGAACTGCCTGGAAAACGGTACCTGTTTGCTTTGCTGGATGGAGGGCCAGCGGATAGTGGCCCTCAAACCAATGCCCTCAACATCTTTAAAGGTCAATTGCCGCCGAGTGGTGATGAACGTTTTGCCATCTTGTCCAAGTCTCGCTTCAAGACGGAGATTCCCCCGTCGCATTACCCCCTCTTGGTGACCTTCACAAATATCACCGATCCTACGACGGTAAAGGTCGTTGATCCGGACAATTTGGCGGAAACGTTCGGGCCAGGGGTGTCCCTTAAACGCATTACCCTGGAAATCACCGACGAGCCGGTGACGGAAGGAAAGATTGAACAGGTGTTGGGGTGGTGGCTTGCACAAGGAGTAGATCGGCGAGACCCTCCGCCCTTTCGTGTGCCTAATAACAGTCCTCGTGGTTGGTATCACATTGGAGTTACAAAATTTATAATGGGCAAGAGGATAGCAGATTAGTAAGATTTTCATTCTGAAAATTAATTCCAAGTCTAACGTTTTTTAAAAAACAGACCAAGGGCAATTAATATTTATTGAAAAAATTAGGGAGAAACAGAGATGAGCACCTCACCTGAACTCATGTATGCCATTTTAGCCATGGATGCCTACAACCGGAGTAATCTGGCATCTGAGTAATTAACATGCACAGACGGTCAATAGGTATCAATGTCGGATTTATACATTGGTTGTGTGGTGTTCTCATCATCCTGGTGTGGAGTGGCATTTTCCTGACCGATGCCGTCGGCGAACCCATTCGTTTGCCTGGATTCCATTTTTCCGAGCAACCGATTCCCTGTAGGGTTTATCTAGAGAAGAAGCGTATTCACGAAGAGTCAGGGGAAAAGGGTGGTTCGTACGTATTAGGCTCTTTTTTTCAGGCCGAAGTCCAGGTCGTTAGGAACGAGTCGAAGACCATTATTTCTCCCCAAGGGTATCCGTGGGAGCAAATGCTGACGATCGTGAGGGTGGTGGAGGTTTTGGAGGGAACAGTCCCTGAACAAGAATTTCCTGTCTACTATAGCCAACATTATATTATGCCACCGAGTGAAAAACATTACTTTATATTAGGGAATTTAGGTCGGTCTGAAGATGGGACAAATGTTTCTTTGGTTAGGGTGGAAGGCAGCTTTACCAAAAAAAAGATGGGTGGTGGGCAACCGTGGAAGGATGGTTTTCGACTTTAGGCAATTGGTTGATAAGGCCATTTTCTGCTTGTGAAAACGTCCATTGATTATGGGTATTTTAATGGTTGCACATCACCATTTTATCCGCTTTTTGGGTGCCATAGGGATCATTCTTCTCGTTGGAAGTTGGTTTTTTCTGTTCAGGGGCGCCAATCTCACACTTGAATTTGATAAGGAAGCATATGTTTTAGGGGAAACCGTCCTCATGCATCTTTGCTTGACCAATAACACCTTTAGCTCGTTACCCATTCAAGTGAGTGGGGACACCAGACCTCACCGCGATTGGACCTTTAAGGTGACCGGAACCGAAATCAATGGACCACGGCTTCCCGATCCCAATATCATTCAACGGTATACACGGAACAGACATCATCGAGAAAGTCCGTGGGTTAACGATTTAGAGATTCAACCCGGCTCATGCTGGTGCAGATCTTTGCCACTTCACCGGTATGTGCATATCGACCGAGCAGGATCGTTTCAAATCGAAGCGGTGACGGGTTTTGGCTGGAAAATGAAAGATTGGCAATCGGTTCCAACCGCCACCGCACGGATTCAATTTACTTTGCCTTCACCGGAACACGCCAATCGTCTGGTTCAAGAGGCTTTTGCCGAACCACTTTCAGAGAACTCCATGCGGCTGATTCCGCAGGGAGAAAAGTATCGAGATCCCTACGTAGACTATGGTGCCTTTTCCCATCCTATCTATCTTCATTTACTAAAATAAAAAGCCGCATTGGGAGATACCCGAGCCTTGGAGGGGATCAGTGCCATCAAAACACCCAAAGCCACTCAGGTGTTATTGGATTTCCTCAATGCCCCAAATCCGGCCGTCGTCTATTCCGCTTGGTCGGCCGTGTCTCGACGATTGCCTGATCCACATATTCTCAAGACCCTGGCCTCAGGCCATCTTAAACCGGAAAATAATTTGGCCCATTTCCTCGATCGAAAAGCTGAAATAGATGCGACGTGGCGGCCGGAGTTTATTCCGTTGATTCGCTCCTCTATTCCTGGGTTTTTAAACTCTCAGGATGAATCGCTAAGATTATACGCTGCCAGGATTATGAGTTTATTCCCTGACCAAACTGATCTCCCTCTCCTGGCCAAGGCTCTAACCAAAGCAATTGAGGACTACGACAATATTTCCTCTAGGGCACGCCAAAGGGTCCCTAATTTCCTGGCTGCTGCAGAGTCATTGGCGCAATATCAAGACGTGATACCACAAAATCCGCACACGGATGGTGAAATTGCGCTCTATATTCTCGGTGTGAAATGGGCCTATCGAAATACGGGCATAGCCCGAAAAGAAATGGAAGAAAAAATCAGGAAGTGGCGAGGCCACCCCTCCGAAGTGATAAGGCAGATTATAGATCGTGAATGAAGATGGACGGTCGTAAGACAGTAGAGGTTCATTTGAAAGGGTAATTGCCATCTCTCCCCTGCTCCAAAGTCAATTCGACCATACAAATTGGGGAACTTGCTAAAAAAACAAAAACCATGGGCAGGTTTGGAATACGTCACCAAGAATCTATTTTGTCTTCTCCAGATAAGCAGGGTACAATGTTTTCTGACACGTCTCGGAAAGTATATCCATGAAGCCTTCAACCCCCCTTGATCGTCAACGTGCTGAAATTCAAGCTGTCACCACCCGCTATCATGCGGCCAATGTGCGTGTGTTTGGGTCGGTCTTGCACCACACCGATGAGGACGGCAGCGACCTCGACCTACTCGTTGATGCGTTGCCCGGAACCACTTTGTTTGACCTGGGCGGGTTGCAAGCCGAACTTGAAGAACTCCTTGGCGTCCCGGTCGATGTCCGGACGCCAGGCGATCTTCCGATCAGGTTCCGGGCAAAAGTCCTCACTGAAGCCCTACCGGTATGAACGAGGCTCGCCTCCATCCAGACGTGGTTGGACACATGGAACACGCCGCCTCTGATGCCGGCCAATTCCTTGAAGGCATGGACAAGAAGCGTTCCTGGCCGACAAACGCACTCAACAAGCCGTCATTATGAGCCTCGTCATCATTGGCGAAGCGGCCACCAATATTATAGAACACTATACGTCGTTTACGGCCAAGTACTCGGAAGTGTCTTGGCGCAGCATGCGGGGAATGCGCAACTGCCTTGCCCACGGCTACTTTGAAATTGATCTCGAAGTGGTGTGGGAGACGGTGCAGACCGCTTTGCCGGCATTCCTGAAAATTGTTCCTTCTCTGCGTGAAGACACAGATCCTGGTCCTTCCATTCCATCGAGGACAGATTCCCGATAACTGCCAAAGAACAACTCTCAGACGGAAGTACCTTGGTTTCCCGGTTATATAACGCGGTCGCTCTTTTTCGTATCAAAATCGGGTCAATTTTCTGTCTGTAAGGTCTGTGAACACATGGATGCGGTCATCCCTCTCCCTTCCCTTAGGGGGCTTCTGGGCGCATGTGTCGGAGGAAGTAGACACAAAATTGAAAGCGCAACAACAGGCCAAAAACCCCTTTCGCTTGACTCCTCACGAATGGAAGAACGGCAAGATTCCCTGGCTGCTCGCCGTGTTGGCCGCCTTGATGGCCTTTAGCGAACTATCGGGATTTCCTCTTTAACAAAGGCTGGTCGAAGGAATTCGCCGGACCTTAGGGCTTAGTTGGATCATCGGAACAGACTCCCATGGATTGCGGGCACCGAGGTTTATATCCTGTTCCTGTTCCGGTTTTTAGGAAGGGCGGCTTTCCATTTGGGCCCATTTTTGACCGAGCCCGAAAGGCTACTGGGTGGCTGGTGTCGATTGGAGTGGGGTATTTAGGTATTCTTTTGGTTCCTTTACTCATCTATTTTCTCATCTTTTTTCTATTGTTAGTCAGCTACCTTTTTCTTCACGTTCCCCGGTATTTGTTCCGGTATCTTCATAAATTCCCAACAAGACTCATGCTTCTAGTTGCCACCGGCTTGGCCATAATCTGCTTCAGTTGGGTTGAAATCTGGCGATACTTCTTATCCAACACCTTTTCAGGGTGATCCATAGTATCCCAGACTTTTTAACAGCTCCTTGGAGAGATAGCGGAGATTTCTTCAAATGGTGTGGGAAAGTGTTCTGGGGAAAAATCGGCCAAAGGGGTGTCCTTAAAACGAATCACGTTGGAAGCTAACAATGAGCCGATGGCGGAAGGAAAGACAAAGAAGGTGTTGATGTAGGGGGGGTAAGAAATTTCAATTGGTCCCAGTAAAGAAATTTTTTACCAGAAGGAAAGTTATGAAGAATGGTGCTTCGGCATATACCAATTTTGACCGCATCCTTCTGTGGTGTTTCATCCTTGGTTTTTTGACAATTTTTATACCTCAACTTCCCTTAGTGTTTCTTATTACTATAATCGGGGCTCCCCTTGGCATCCTACTTATCTTTGCTCCTCCCCTGTTCTGTTTGCTCCTGACCATTCGTGTATTTAAAGCGATCTTTCCTCGGGTGCACTTTGGTATTCATGGGGTCTTGGGAATTGGTCTCTTTTTCCTCATCCCTTGGATCCTGAATTTCCCAGTTCATCAGGAAGTGGCCCACTTACAACGCCAAGATAATACAAAACCCTCCACCTTAGAACTGCCTCGTTCTTTGGGGCTGATCCAGCAAAACCTCGGAGATGAATTGAAAAAAAAGGCCAATTGTGAAGAACTCTGTCTACGTCTGCTTTTGAATGGTTCGGTGGATACTTTTCTTGAGCAGGGCCTAAATTCCAACAGTATTGAAATCACCCCGGAGACTCCCGTTACCCGCTATTGGATCGAATCTCGAAAAAACTGTCCTGAGAGGGATATTTCGAATAAGCGGACCCTTCGAACAGAATTTGCTGACGGTCAAATAATTGCCTACTCCGCGGATATTATGCGAGACCGCATAGGGGAAGGTCAGTGTCTCTTGTCTGAACCAGCCACAGTGTCCGTCGCTTCTATGGTCATCTTTATGCGGAAAATACCTCCAACTAAAGAAAGTAACATCCATGAAATATCACGAATCTCCGCCTATAAAGTACACGAAAACAGATTGGAAGAGGTGTACCGAGCCACCGAAGTGAAAGCGGAGCGCTATGCTCCCTTTCTCTTGTTAGGGTTTTTAAAATATAAAGCAGAATTCCAATCTTCCGTTCAATTAGTTGCAAAAGGCCGAACAACCTTCGGATCGGTCAGCCTTGAAACCCTATTAGAAAAAGCCCATGTCAATTTAGATATTGCAAGTGTACCCGAACCAGATTACTCAAAGAATCTAAGAACGGGTTTGCCGGATGGGACCTCCTACCCCAATGACCCGAAGTTAGTGGATCCTGGCCTCTTGTTTAAAGACATTAAAACCATCGGGTATGCAAACTCAGCCGATATCGAGCTCGTGACTGCTCTTCTTTATGATTCAAGATTTACGGCCATGGAAGATCTGCCCGATGTCATCCCCCATCTAGTGAAGGCTTCCTCGGATAATGGGGCGGGTCTGGCCATAGCGTTATTAGAACGCCTACAAAGCCAAAATCCAGAAATACAAGTATATTCGAAGAGGTTCAAGGGTTCATATTATCTTCTTGGAAAAATTGGAGAGGCTATTCGAGCGTTACCTGAACGTTCATTAGGGAAGGCCCTCCCGACACTTATTCACCTTTCAAAAGATTCTAAAAAAAGGGCTATCGCCTCAGCTGCCCTAACCCATCTCGGAGATTTTGGACAACCTGGGGTGGAAGCGTTAATGTGGCTTCTTGAAGAGAACCAGAAGGATACGGGAATAAGTCCAACCCAAAAAAATCAAGTATTCCATGTGGGGATGATCGGACTTTGTCGAGCAGGACGATCGGCCGAATTTGTGGGGATGCCGCTAATTGAGGGGGTAATCAAGGAGCGGGTACAAAAGAAAAAATATTTGGATAGCACTAATAAATTGATTATTCGTACCTTAACACGAATGAGGGTACCCCCGGATGATATTTGGACCCTGTATAGATTACCGGGCATTGAAAGGGAGCAGGTAAATGAGGTCGTGGAAAACACCTCGGAGAATAAGGAGGAAAGTTGTCGATAGTCATGAGGTCTTGCCTCACGATTGGCTCAAATTAGTTGCTGGTTAAGGGGTGTGTTAAAATTTGTGTTATTGTTGCTCTCACCTCGGGCTTTAACGGCATGGCCCTCGCAGTGAAGATTTTCCCCTCGAGTTTGACAACCGACCTTTCGTCTGATAAAAAATAGAGTCAGGTAACGATGTTGTTGCCCGTGTTTTCACAAAGACGTACTCGTGGACAATTGGCGTCCATTTCCCCGGAACGGGAATGGGCGTTTTTTTTTACTCCGACCAAGAAGAAGAGGATCATTTGTTTTGAATTTGTTGGCCGATGGGTCGGTCAATGATTGGTATGTGAGTAGGGTGTAAGCACCATTCTTCAAGGAAAGAAGGGTGGTAAGAGCATGGCAAGGGCGCCACTGCGATGACGAGGCTGACTAACACGGCCTGGGTCATTGCCAGTTGGCGCTTTTTTTTTGAGAAAAAACGGAAGGGGACTGCCATGTATACGGCTGATGTAGAACGAATGGTGGAAATGTCAAAAAAGAAAGCGGGATATCTTCGCTCCAATCCGATGGGATATCTCCTGCTTTCGGCGATGGCGGGAATTTACCTGGGTTTTGGGATCTGTTTGATCTTCAGTGTGGGGGCGCCGTTCTGGGCGGACGGATCAGCCGGATTTAAGCTGGTCATGGGCACGTCCTTCGGCATTGCGCTGACCCTGGTGATTTTTGCGGGGTCGGAGTTGTTCACGGGAAATAATATGGTTTGTGCGATGGGGACCATGGCGAGGGCCATTACCGTGAAACAGATGGGGCAAATTTTTTTCTATTCATTTGTGGGCAATCTTCTAGGGTCGTTGGGCGTGGCCTGGCTTATCGCGCAAGCGGGAGTCGTAGGGCATGCCCCGCAAAGCGATCTGCTGCTCAAGGTGGCGGCGGGAAAAATGAACGGGCCGGCCTGGGAATTGTTTGTCCGGGGAATCCTGTGCAATTGGTTGGTGTGTTTGGCCGTATGGATGGCGGCGCGTACGACCAATGATGCGGCAAAAATTCTGCTGATCTTTTGGTGTCTGTTTGCCTTTGTGGGAAGCGGCTTTGAACATAGCATTGCCAACCAATCGATCCTGGGACTTGCCTTGTTTCTCCCTCATGGACCCGAGGTTTCTTGGATGGGATTGGCCTGGAACCAGCTCTGGGTGGTCTTAGGCAATGTGGTGGGCGGAGGAGTTTTTGTGGGTGGCGCCTATTGGTTGTGCAATCCGGTAAGGGCGAAGGCCTCAGTCCTGGAAAAAGTCGCCGACGCCATTTCCGCTGAATCTCCTCGGATCGCGGCAGCTTCGACCTCAGCAGATGTGAAGGGCAACCCGTTGATGGTGGGGGCTGATCGGGGTGCGTAAAACAGGGTATCCGACCGGTGAGGCTATGACGGAATCAAGAAAGGACGATGATGAATAAGATCGAGGTGCTCAAAGCAGAAAAGGATGGGTTGGATATCAAGGAAAGTCTTGCGCAATATGCTGAATTGGGATGGGAGGCCATCCCGGAAGACGATATTCAACGATTGAAGTGGTACGGAATATTTTTACGCAATCCGACTCCTGGATTTTTTATGGTCCGCGTGCGGATTCCCGGCGGCCGTACCACGACCGAGCAGATGCGCACATTGGCGCATATCGCCAAAACGTATGGGAACGGCGTGTTGGACATGACCACCAGACAACAGTTTCAACTCAGGCAATTGAGGATTGAGCATGTTCCGGAGGTCTTTCGCCTCATGGAAGGATCAGGGCTGTGTTCCCTGCAGACGGGCATGGACAATGTGCGAAATATTATGACCTGTCCCGTGGCCGGATTGACAGCACAGGAAACCATCGACGCGACCGATCTGGTTAACCGGCTGACACAGGAACTGACTGGAAACCGGGCCTATTCCAATCTTCCCAGAAAGTTCAATATGGCCATTACCGGATGCCCGGACAATTGCCTTCACCTGGAAACGCAGGACCTGGCAATCATTCCAGCTAGCCTGGAAGGCCCCGACGGATTGGTCTCAGGGTTCAATATTCTGGCAGGCGGTAAATTGGGTTCCGGAGGCTATCGTATCGCGACACCCTTGGATGTGTTTGTCACCCCGATGGAAGTCGTGGCGGTAACCGGAGCCATCCTTCGCGTGTTCCGCGATCACGGCTGCCGGGATTCCCGCACCACGGCCCGGTTGGCGTTTCTGTTGGATGACTGGGGGGAGGAGCGGTTTCGCCTTGAAGTCCAACGGGAAGTCGGATGGGAATTGGCCCGTGCAGGAGCGGATGTGCGGAAAAAAACGGTGAACGAACACCTGGGCATTTACCGGCAAAAAGATGCACGACTGAATTTTATTGGACTTAAGATTCCCGTCGGCCGGATGCAGGCTGATGATCTGGAAGGCATCGCGAAGTTGGCTGAAACTTATGGTACGGGAGATATTCGTCTTGCTGCCAACCAAGCTCTGATGATTCCCAACGTGAACGATAGTGTTCTTGGCGATTTGACGGAAGAGCCGTTGCTCAAGCGCTTTCTCTATAACCCCACGCCGGTGCAAAAGGGGTTGGTCAGTTGCGTGGGCAACGACTACTGCAATCTGGCGGTGATCGAAACGAAAAGCCGGGCCGTGGAAACCGCCAAGCGGGTAGAGGCTCTGATCGGTATTGAGATGAAGCCCATCACCATGCACTGGTCGGGATGTCCGGCCGGATGCGGCAATCATCTGGTGGCCGACGTCGGATTGCTGGGCAAGAAAATAAAAGTCAAAGGAGAGGTTGTCGAGGCGGTTGATGTATTTGTAGGCGGACGGTCCGGCCCTGATCCCAAGCCGGCAATCAAGTTGCTGGAAGATGTGCCCTGTGAAAGATTGCCTGAGGTGTTGAGCGGCATTCTTCCATTTCATTCACGCGAGAAAATGCACAAGACCAAGGCCAGGAGTATCCCGAAAAGGGTTGCGGCGGGGCGAGCCATGGAACCGGAGAGAACGCCCTCTGCTACGGTCCTGGTCTCTGCCGATCGGTGAGGGTTCAGGGATCCCTATCATAAAAATTCTATTGGGCGCCGGATCTGCCAGGAGGCAGGGGGTATGTTCCATAGTGGACTTGATTGGGATTCGAGGGTATTGTGGAAGGAGAACCGGTTTATTTTTTTGATTCGGAATGATCAAGCTTTTTGCCAAACTGCTCCGGGTTTTAAATTCCGAAACCGATCCTGGCCAGATTTCGTTGGGATTGTGCTTTGCCATGATTGCCGGTCTGACCCCTCTTCTGAGCCTGCATAATCTTCTGGTTCTTCTCCTGGTCTGTATTCTGCGGGTAAATGTGTCGGCCTTTCTGCTAGGGCTGGCGGTGTTTACCGGCATCGCCTATCTGTTGGACCCGCTTTTTCATCACATCGGTCTTGCGGTGTTGACCACTCCGGCCTTGGAGGGTCTCTGGACTTCTCTGTATCAATCGGTGTGGTGGCGGTTAGAGCATTTCAATAATTCCATTGTGATGGGAAGCCTGGTTTTCGCGTTGGTGTTATTTGTTCCGGTGCTGTTGATGGCGAATATGCTGATTCGTCGGTATCGCCAACATATCTTGGCCTGGGTCCAAAAGACCCGGATCATGCAAATGTTCAAAGCCAGTAAGCTGTATCAGACGTATGAAACCCTCTCCGCGTGGAGGAATGGCTGATGGCCAAGTGGATTCGCTGGTGGGGGCTTGGGGCGTTTGTGGTGGTGGCGGCCCTGGTGAGCTGTGTGTGGGTTTTTCTCGTAGATGGATGGGTGGAGGGCCTCATTGAAGATGCCGGGACGACGGCTGTGGGGGCTAGAGTTGAGTTGGATAAGGCGGATCTCAGTCTGTTTCCTACCGGGCTTATATTAACCCGACTGCAAGTGACCGATCCTCGCAAGCCGATGACCAATGCGGTGGAGATGGCCAAGGTGACGATGGGATTGGACGGCTTGAATCTATTGCGTCGCAAGGTCATTGTGGAAGAAATGGCGGTGGAGGGCGTTCAACTTGGCACTCCCAGGGCCACCTCAGGAGCTATCCAGGCTACTGAAGAAAGCTCTTCTTCGGAGAAAGATTCAGGGATGTTTTCGATTTTTCTTCCGTCTCTTGAGGTTCCGGATGTCAAAACGATTCTGGAACGAGAAGATTTGGAAACGATCAGGCTGATTGAGACGCTAAAAGCAGATATTCAAAGAGAGAAGGAGGCATGGGAGACGCGGCTAAAGGAATTGCCGGGAAAGGCCCAGGTTGTCGAATACAAAGAGCGGGTGAAAAATCTCAAAAAAGCTGCGAAAGGCGGATTGGAAGGGGTTTTGGGTGGAGTGGGAGAAGTTCAGACACTGAAGCAGGATATTGAGCAGGAAATTCAATCGCTGAAGAGTGCCAAGAAAGAGTTCGAGGAGAAATTGGCCCTGCTGCGAACTCGCCTCGATCAGGTGAAAACGGCTCCGCAACGGGATATTCAGCACTTGAAGGCCAAGTACAATTTGTCTCCGCAGGGATTAGCCAATATGAGCCAGTCCCTGTTGGGGGACGAGATCGGCTCGTACGTTCGTCAAGGGGCAGAGTGGTATGAGCGAATTAAGCCCTTTCTGGAGGGAGCGAAGAATCTACAAGGGGGTGAGGCCGGGCCTGAGGTCCAAAAGCCTCTACGGGGAAAAGGCGTGGATGTGCAATTTCGAGAAGCGAATCCGCTGCCGGAATTTTTGATCAAGTTGACGAAGGTTTCGGTCAGTTTGGATGGGGGAGACGTATCCGGAATCATTCACAATATCACCAACGATCAGCCGACGTTGGGCCGACCCACGACCTTCACCTTTTCTGGAGAGCAATTGAAGGGCGTGAAGGCGGTGATTCTGGAAGGAACTCTCAACCATGTTGCGCCGGCCAATGCACATGATCAGCTGACAGTGCAGGCCAAAGGGTATAAATTGACCGATGTGGTGTTATCCAAGGACGACAAATGGCCGGTGGCTCTGACTAGCGGATTGGCTGATGTCACAGTCAGGACGGAGTTGGATGGAGCACAATTGCGTGCACAAGGAGGGGCGAGCCTTCAACGCCTCCAAATCATGGCCGGTAAGGAGGGCGATACGAATCCCCTGACTCAATCATTATCCTCAGCCGTGCGGGATGTTTCTCAGTTGTCTCTTGAAGCGGATGTGACGGGGACGCTCACACAATATGATGTGAAAATTTCCTCGGACTTGGATCGTATCCTTCAGGATGCGGCGGGCAAGATGGTAAACGATCTGGCCGCCACGTTTGGGGCAGAACTGCAAACCGCCATCTCGGCGAAAATTGCGGAACCCATGCAGCAATTGAAAGAACGCATGTCCGGGTTTGATGGAATGGCCAAGGAGTTGACCCAGCGGGTCTCACAGCACAACGACATGCTAAAAAGTCTGTTGGAAAAGAACCTTCCCACCAAAGATCTCAAGCTCCCCGGCGGTCTCAAACTGCCATTTTAATCACTCCCCTATTTTTTTGACTTTCGTCAAAACGGGTTAAACGTTCTCGTCACCCCCGCGTGGGGGCGGCCGGGCACAGATCCTTTGAAGACGTCTCAGGATGACCAGAGGGGAGGGGCCTACTAGGACTGTTGGGATGGGGCTGGAGCCGGGCATCCCTCCGGAACCTTCAAGAGTTGTTTCCTGTCAAACGCTTTGTGAGTGGCAACACGTGCTGTCTCCACTTCCATGGGTGTCCTGCGGAGCGTGTGGATAATAATTTCCGGTTGGCAGAACAGGCGAATAGGAAACAGAGACGTCCCCACGCCACGGGACGTGTAGCCGCGCATGGATTCATATTGCCATGGTCCGGCCTTATAGGGGCGGGGACACCGGCAATG
Source organism: Nitrospirales bacterium (assembly GCA_050248735.1). Classification (GTDB taxonomy): domain Bacteria; phylum Nitrospirota; class Nitrospiria; order Nitrospirales; family UBA8639; genus JACKFE01. Next base: position 666,468 of record JBFWRU010000001.1, read on the forward strand.
GGTGATGATGGGTTTTCCTCCGGGAAGACAGATTTGACCACCGTGAGAATGACCGCAGAGGTATAAATCCATTCCGGCTTGTGCCGCTTGGGGAAGGATTTCCGGCGAATGCACCAGCAGGATGCGAACCGCATCCTGCGGAGCGCTCTTCACGGCTTTGTCCAAGTCACCCGTTTCATAGTAGTGCACATCGTCGAGTCCCAGCAGCCAAATGGTCTCGTTCCCTTTTTCAATCGGGTGGGCTTCATTCATGAGCATGCGAATGCCGCACTGTTCCAAGCCTGGCACCATTTCCAGCCAGTCGTGGTTGCCGAGGATGCCGCTGATGCCACAAGGCGCATGGATTCGTTCCGTCAGACTTTTCATCAGGATCAGCGTCTTGTCGTAGTTGCCGAAGGTGCGGAATCGATAATCTCCGGTGAGTACGCAGAGGTCGTATTGTAGGGGAGCCAGCGCCTGGGCAAGACTATGGCCTTTGTCCACCGTGCCTTCAATATGGAGGTCTGAAAGATGCAAAATGCGAAATCCCTCAAAGGCTGCCGGTAAATGGGGGAGAGGCACTTCATGTTCGACGATGGTATAACGGAGGGAATTGCGAACGGCGACGGGCCATACGCCCGTCATTTTCAACAGGGTTTTAAGTGCCCAGGATATGGGGGCAAACTCTTCCAAGTGGACATGGAAGTGGTGGCCATGCATCAGAAACGCGGAATAGTGGGCCTGCATTTCCATGCGCTTGCCCGCGTGATGCGGCCCGATCCGGTCCACGAGTTTCGCAAACGCCTCTTGTTCGTGTAAGTGATTCATCGGGCTTGTGTTCGTGAGCGACTCAAAGGTAACATTTTGCCATGCAACGATTAGATCTTCACAACCCCGAGGTTCCCGATCTGCAATTTGTTTTGATGGTGTCTGCCTTGTGTACTGCCAACTTGGAATCTCTCAATGCCCCTCAGGCTGTTCGCGATGTGGTCTTTGATCGGTGCTGGGCGTTGCTCCATGAGAAGGCTCCTCCCCAAACACAAGCTGAACGGGTGCTTGACTTGCGTACGGGTGATGACACAACTCTGGAGGCCCTCGTCAACATGATTCGCACCACGTTTGAGGAGTATGGATATACCGAATTGACCTGGGATCAACCGCCCAGTCCTCCCACTCGAGACACCACTCCCGAAGCCCGACCCTTGGTTGAACGCTTGGAAAAGCTCTATCCTCCGACTGATGAATCCTAAACGGTTTTTCCCCCGTTCTAGGAGGAATCTCCGGTCCTAGAGGTTTTCGGAGACCACATGTTTTCCCTGATGTGTGCATGAAGGTTTGGACCAATCCATCCCTGATTCTACGCTGGGCTTTTGCTTCCTTTTTCGGTCGTTGACGGGAGGAATATAACCTAGCAGGGGATTTAAGCCTTGCGCTGGTGGCTTATGCTACCAGCATTTGTTAGGGGGGACCCCATCCTGAATTTACAAAGCCGTGACGGCTTTCACCCGTGTGACAGGGGCTTTGGCTGTTGACCACACCCCCATACTCCGGAATTTATCCTCCCGTTGTTTGAGTAAGGAGGAGAGCTTTATGTTTTGTAGTTCCCGCATATGTGTTTCCAATGTTTCAGAGAGTCGTTTGGCCATGACAACCGGGTCACGATGGGCGCCGCCTATAGGTTCGGGAATGATTTCATCGATGACTTTGAGCTTCAGTAATTCCGGGGCGGTCATTCGAAGGGCGGATGCTGCTTCGGATGCTTTTGAAGGATCATTCCATAAAATCGCCGCGCATCCTTCGGGTGAAATTACCGAGTAGATGGCGTGTTCCAACATGAATACGCGGTCGGCTACGCCGAGCGCAAGAGCGCCTCCGCTTCCCCCTTCTCCGGTCACGACCGCCAGGATCGGAACTTGGAGTCTGGCCATTTCAAGGAGATTCCGGGCAATGGCTTCCGACTGGCCGCGTTGTTCCGCATCGATTCCGGGATAGGCGCCCGGTGTGTCAATAAAGGTGATGACCGGTCGTTTGAACCGTTCGGCCAGCTTCATCAGTCGAAGGGCTTTTCGATACCCTTCCGGTTTGGCCATCCCGAAATTTCGCCGCATGCGTTCTTTTAACGATTTGCCTTTTTCATGCCCGATCATCATGACCGATCGGCCTTGCCACATGGCAAAGCCCCCCATGATGGCTTGATCGTCCCCGAACAGGCGGTCGCCATGCATTTCTTGGAATTCTTCGGTCATGTGCTCCACATAGTCCGAGATGGATGGGCGCTGGGGATGCCGGGAAATTTGGCTGCGCTGCCAGGGGGTCAAATTAGAGAAGATCTCCGTCTCCAGTTTCGTGAGTTGTTCGGAGTGTTTGATGATCGCATCTTGGACAGAGGTTTTTTTGGATTTGGCCTTCACCAATTTGGCGATGCGTTCTTCCAGCTCTTTGAGCGGCTTTTCAAAATCCAAAAATTCACGCACCGGCAGGCTCCTTGCGATGGGGTTAGTGGAACGTCACCGTGGATGTGCCGAACACCTGTTCGACGGCTTCCAAGAACTCCGGGGTGGGGGCGATTCCCACATTGGGCAATTGGGACATCTTGGCCTGTAGGTTTGGTTGCAGGGAAAAGGCCAAGCTGACCGGTGTCGGCCCCGGATGGTGGTCAAAAATCTGTTTTAAGTGTAACAGATCTTCCGGGTACACGTCCTGTTCATGAATGTTCAGGGTGACGTGGGACACCGTTTCGGTTTCCAGTTTGGGCACCGATTCCACTTTTGTGGCCTTGAGCCGGGCTCCATTCTCCATCAAGTCGACGGTGCCGGTGACCCGAAGGACCGACTCGGGTCCCAGCAGCGATTCACTGTTTCTGAAGGTTTCAGGAAAGAGAATGACTTCGGCCGTGCCGTGTAAATCTTCAAGTTGAATATAGGCCATCCGGTCGCCTTTTTTGGTCGTCATGATTTTAGTGCCGGAGACGACCCCACACACCTTGGCCTCCTTGCCGTCTCCCAGTTCTGATAGAGATTGGGTGGTACAGGTGGAAAAGTGTTTGATCGCCAGACTGTGCCGGTTGAGCGGATGGGAAGTGATGTAAAACCCGGTGAGTTCCCGTTCATATTTCAATAAATCATTTTGTGACCACTCGGGTATGTGAGGGATGGCAAATCCAAAACCTTCCGAGGCTGTCGGGATAGAGGGTTCCTCCATGATGTCAAAGAGACTGGTTTGTCCCTCGCGTTTATTCTTTTGAATGGTGGTTGCATGTTCCATTGCTTGGTCCAGTACCTGATACAAGGCCGCGCGGGAAGTTCCCATCGAATCGAATGCCCCCGCCTTGATGAGCCCCTCCAGCACCCGCTTGTTCACTTTCTGGGAATCAATCCGGCAGCAGAAATCCATAAAGGAGGAAAACGGTCCCGCCTCATTCCGATTTTCCAAAATGGTTTCGACGGCGTTTTCTCCCACATTTTTTATGGCCACGAGGCCGAAGCGGATGCCTTCCGGTACCACGGTAAAGTTTTTCATGCTCTGATTGGCATCGGGCGGAAGAATTTTCAGCCCGAGTTCCCGGCATTCCGTAAAGTATCCGACCATTTTGTCGGTATTGCCCATTTCGCTCGTGAGCAGGGCCGCCATAAATTGGGTGGGGAAATGGGCTTTCAGGTAGGCTGTCTGATAGGTCACCATGGCGTAGGCGGCCGAGTGGGATTTATTGAATCCATAGCCTGCGAAAAACGCCATTTGATCGAAGAGTTTTTCAGCCTGTTTTTCCGGGATGTGGTTGGCCTGCGCCCCTTGCACAAAGAGTTCTTTTTGCTTGGCCATTTCCTCATGCTTTTTTTTGCCCATGGCCCGGCGAAGGAGATCGGCTTGTCCCAGAGAAAATCCGGCCAACTGGTTTGCGATGGCCATGACCTGCTCCTGATAGACGATAACCCCATAGGTTTCCTTCAGAATGGATTCCAATTGAGCCGGATCATAAACGATTTGCGACGGATCCCGTTTCCGTTTAATGAAATCATCGACCATTCCGCTTTCCAGAGGTCCCGGACGATATAACGCCAAAATTGCGATCAGATCCTCAAATGTTTCCGGTTTGATTTTGACCAGCAGGTTCCGCATGCCGGAACTTTCCAGCTGAAAGATGCCGGTTGTTTTGCCCGCGCTTAGGATGGCAAAGGTTTCGGAATCCTCAAGGGGCAAATTGTTGATGTCGAGAGACGCGCCGAACCCGGGATCAGTCTTAATCAATGTGACCGCATGGTGAATCATGGTTAGGGTTTTTAACCCCAGAAAATCAAATTTCACCAGTCCGACCTTTTCCAGATCGGTCATCGTGTATTGGGTCACGATTTCATCATTGCTGGTTTTGTAGAGCGGCACATGATCCATGAGCGGTTTTTGGGAAATGACCACTCCCGCAGCATGGGTGGATGCATGACGTGCCAATCCTTCCAGGGACATGGCATGGTCCATGAGTTCTTTCATTCGGACATCCCCGTCGATCAGCTCCTTGAGCCGGGGTTCCTGCTGAATGGCATCATGCAACGTGATATTCAATTGGGTGGGAACGAGCTTGGCAACCCGGTCGACTTCGGCATAGGGAAAGTCCATGACCCGCCCGACGTCGCGGATGGCCGCTTTGGCTCCCAGCGTGCCGAATGTAATGATCTGACAGACATGCTCCTCGCCGTATTTCTCGATGACGTAATTGATCACTTCGCCCCGTCGGTCCATGCAAAAATCCATGTCGATATCCGGCATGGTGACCCGTTCGGGGTTCAGAAAGCGTTCGAACAGGAGATTGTAGGTCAGAGGATCCAAATCGGTAATACGAAGGGCATAGGCCACCAAACTGCCTGCGGCCGATCCCCGACCCGGGCCGACAGGGATGCCTCTGGATCTTGCGAAATTAATAATGTCCCAGACGACAAGGAAATATCCGGCATAGCCCATCGTATTCAGGACAGCCAGTTCGGTGTGCAGTCGATGTTGATAGGCTTCGGAGGGCATGGAGGTTGGCCGTTCTTGAAGTCTGGCACGCAGACCTTCTTCCACCAGATGTTTCAAATAGGATTCATGGGTGTAGCCTTCAGGGACGTGATAGTCAGGCAAATAGGAATGGCCGAACTCTAATTCCAAATTGCATTGTTCCGCGACGTGGCAGGTGTTCAAAACCGCCATGGGGAGTTCGGCAAATTCATACACCATTTCATCGGTAGATTTGACATAAAGCTGGTCTGTGTCGAACTTCATCCGGTTCGGATCTTTGAGAGTCTTGCCAGTTTGGAGGCACAGCATGATTTCATGCGGGCGGGCATCACCTTTTTTCAGATAATGGCAGTCATTGGTGCCGACGAGGGGAATGCCCAGTTTTTTATGGATTTCAACCAGTCCCTGATTGGCGATGCGTTGGTGTTCCAACCCGTTGGCCTGGACTTCCAGGAAATATCGATCTTTCCCGAAAATGTTCCGGTATTCATCCGCCACCCGTGTGGCGGCCTCCATGTCTTTTTGGCCAATGAGATAAGGGATTTCGCCACTGAGACATCCTGAAAGGGCAATCAATCCCTCCTGATGTTCTTGAAGCAATTCCTTATCCATACGGGGTTTGTAATAGAATCCTTCGAGATAGGCTTTACTGGAGAGTTTGATCAGGTTGTGGTAGCCGGTTCGATTCGTGGCGAGCAGGATAAGATGGTAATACTCGTTATGGGCAAATTGTCCCTCGCGTTGCGTGCGATGGCCAGGAGCCAGATAGGCCTCGCAACCAATGATGGGTTTGACTCCTTGAGCTTTGGCTTTTTGATAGAAATCAATAGCGCCGAACAAATTGCCGTGGTCGGTCATCGCCACTGCCGGCATGCCAAATTCTTTGACTTGCTGGAAAAGAGGAGTGAGTTGGTTCGCTCCGTCGAGGAGGCTATACTGGGTGTGCAGATGCAGATGAACGAATTGTGAGGACACTCAACGAATCCTTACAGTTAAAAAAAAATTCTAATGACGGATCCAAGTGAAGTCAATGAAGCCCAGTCCCGTGGGGCTTTTTTCTTTTTAGTTTTTACAGGGACCAATGATTCCAGGTAAAGAAAATCTACAGATTGTGGTAGATAGGGGAGTGGCACCATAATTCGCAAAAATTGGGTATAACCTTGTGGATAAACCTCGATTGATACTATGAGAGGCTATTGTGACGCGCTCATGCACAGATTGCCTGTTTGATAAGCATAGTGGAGAGTGTGAGGTAATAACCCCATTAGTTGGTCAAGCGGATGAACCGGGCAAATGATCAAATAATATGACATATTTTGAAGGAGGTTCCCAGGATGCTGTTAACGACGACGCCAACGGTTGAAGGCAGGAGGATCAAAGAATATCTGGGCGTGGTGACCGGGGAGGCCATTTTGGGAACAAATTTTTTTAAAGATTTTTTTGCCAATATTCGTGACATTGTGGGCGGTCGATCCGGGGCCTATGAAAAGGAGTTACGTCGTGCACGAGAAACGGCGTTTCAGGAAATTCAGGAAGAAGCCTTAAAAGTTGGAGCAAATGCGATTGTGGGCATCGATTTGGACTATGAGGTAATGGGAGAAACCGGGAGCATGTTGATGGTGAGCATTAGTGGCACGGCCGTGATTCTGGAATAAAAAGCGCAACGGTAATGGACTTGAAAAAATACTTTGAAGAACGGTGATGTTGAAACTACGGATCAACGAAATTGAGAAAGACAATCAGTGTTAATTGTTTTCACCTACATAAAATGATTGACCTTATGAAAATATTATCGATAGAATGAATAAGTTTTGAAGGGAAGAAAAATGTGAATAGGAATTTGTATTTGTCCTCACTGCAGCCTGGCTCACGGCGCAGGGCAAATTTGATACACGAAGGCCGGTCCCTTGAAAAATGACACCTAATCAACTAAGGAGGAAGGTATGAAAGCCAAAAAAGGGGTAGTCGAATTTTTAAATAAGGTACTGACGAATGAATTAACCGCCATCAATCAATATTTTCTGCATGGGGAAATGTGTGGGAACTGGGGATATGAATTGCTCCATAATGAAATTCGCAAGCATGCTATTGATGAAATGAAGCATGCGGAGCAAATTATTGAACATATTCTGTACTTGGAAGGGTTCCCGAATTTGCAGCGTTTAGGGACTCTGAAAATTGGAGAAACGGTTCCGGAACAATTTAAATCGGACTTGGTGTTGGAGCATGATGCGGTTAAGTTATTAACAGAAGCCATTGAACATTGCGTGAAAGTTGGAGATTTTAATACACGGGCAAAATTGGAAGTGATTCTAACCAGCGAGGAAGAACATATTGATTGGATAGAAACCCAAATGGAAACGATGAAGCAAGTCGGGGTGGAAAATTATCTCAGCCAGCATATGCATGGAGGGTAATGCCCCTCGATTGACTTTTTGACGGAACGGGCTTTCCGGAACTTAAAAATTTCCCGGAAAGCCTGTTGTTTTTTAAGCAGTGCTGGAGGGGTCAACCGAATATCCAGGAGCCATGTTGATAGATAACAAAGAGGCCAAGGAGCGTAGTTAAGATTCCGACACAGGTCTGAATGCCTTGATGGAGCCAGGTGAGGGACTGCGGGGAATACCAGAGAGGAATAGCCATGACCAAAGAAAACAGCCCCATGCCTAGTGTGGATCCCAAACCAAACATGAGTATGTAGGAAATGGCTTCAGACGGCGAAATGACGGTTTGCAAGGTAAGAACAATCAGAGCGGCCGATCCTGCCATTCCATGCATCAATCCCACTAAAAGTGCTCGGTAGGGAAATCCGACCGGGTGGGCATGTGCATGCGCCATGGGGACAGCATGACTTTCTTTTGTGTGATGGGTATGGGCATGAAAATGAGGCAGTTCATCGGGGTGTTGGTGAATATGAAAGTGAATTCCTTCCTTCCACATTCTTCTGAGTACATCAAAGCCTAGCCCAATTAGCATCACTCCAACGGCACACTCCAAGCCTTCGGCGAATTGCTCAGGAATTACTTTGCCCAAGATTAGGACCATGGAGCTGAACAGCAAAAGGGTCAAAGTATGCCCGATTCCCCAAGCAAGGCCTTGCCGGATTGTGTGGGATAGGGAATGGCTTCGGATCGCTAGTGATGCCACGGCCGCCGCATGGTCTGCTTCCAACGCATGTCGCATACCTAACGCAAACCCTAGCCCTAGTAATGTCAGCATGGCAGGAACCCGTTTTTTGCTGAATGGAGTGTCTGTTTCGATATCATAATTACCGGGTTTCCCAATGTCCTATAGGTAGACGAAATTCATAAATATTTGAGCCTTTTAAGATTATGGGAGAAGGAATACTACGAGGTCCCCTGGGTAAACGCAAATAGTGTGTTAAGGAATAGGGAGCGGTGAAGAGATATCTGGAGGTTGGGTGAAGATGATAGGCAAACGTGCAGATCAAAATGGTTTTCTGGAGGTCCCTTGTTTGGAATGTATCCTAAAGGGGAGGCTTGGTTGCTATTCATGATATTAAGGATGAGGAAAGCAAGGCAAAGGGACTGTCCAAGTTCACACTTTTTTTAAATGCCTCTACTGAGAGTCTCCTAATCTCCCTTGAATTGACCCCGAAAAATAGGGAATCAGCCAAATGCTCAATTGGGTATTCGAAGGAAGGCATGTTCTCTTGCTCTAAACAAAATGCATGTGCCCTTCTTAAGGAGAATTGGATGCAAGTGGGTCGGGTTTTAACCTTAAGTTGAAATAGGTGGTATCCTTGAAATAATTGGTGTTCTAATGTATATGTATATATTTGTACCTTAACTACCTTAATAGCGTTATCCCCAGGATGTTAATAATTAAGATATCCTTTCAATTTGAAGTTTTTGATTAAAGAATGTGCACAATTCACCATGCTATCACCTCACTTTCTCAAGGATCATTTAGGATGAAAATTCATTTTCTTTTGGTCATTGGTCTTCTCTTCAGTGGATGCACCTCGGATTGGAGTGGCTTAGAAGCTGTAAAAGTTTCTAACCTTGGCCCGAGTGGTTACCCGGAATTAGTTAACAAAGACGGAAAGGTTGAAGTCAATTCATCCAATAAAAACAATGGGTTAAATGGAAAAAAATCTCAAGAAGATACTTATGTGATTCAACCTGGTGATACCTTAAGCATTAAGTTCTTTTTCAATCCGGAGTTGAATGAAGAAAATCTTATTGTTCGCCCTGATGGCCGGATTTCTCTTCAACTCATTCATGAAGTTACGGCTGCCAACCTCACTGCTCCTCAACTTACCGCTCTCCTGGCCGAAAAATATATGGGACAACTGAAAAATCCGGAGATAGCGGTTATTGTACGGTCAGTGCGAGAGCCTTATAGAATCTATGTCGATGGGCAAGTTACCAGTCCTGGACAATTTGAAATTGTTGGTTCACTCAGTGTCTTGCAGGCCATTGCTCTTGCTCATGGGATGAAGGAAGACACCGCGAAAAAAGATGAGGTCGTAGTCATCCGTCGAAACCAGGAAGGACATCCATTTGTCATTAACATCGACCTGAAGGCTGCTCTGACCGGGAAAGATTTAAGCCAAGACATACAATTGCTCCCTTATGACTTTGTCTATGTCCCTCGGTCCTTTTGGTAAATCTGGCAAAATGCTTGAAAAGAAGAAAATTCAATTTGGTCTTCATTATAATTATCCGGCCATAGGGGTTCGTTTCTATTGAGGCTCATTTGCATGAATAACAATCAAAGACCAGTGGGGATTTTCTCATTTTTTGGTGGTGGTTACGGCGGTCAAGTATTTACCAAGGTCATACGTTTTGCCGGGTTTTTTCTTGCTGTCTCTTCCTTTATATTCAGTCCATTTTTTCACCAACCAGTCTTAGCAGATTCCCCGAAGGCAATGGAGCAACCCTTAGAGCCAGAAATGGGGGAAAGTCCTAGTGGTCAAGTTCCATCGGTTATGCAACAGCAACTGCATGCTTACCGCAATAAACTTGCCGACTCAGAACAGCAGTTACAGGAATTTCAAAAAAAACATGGAATTATTTCTCTTGAGGAACAACGCGGGCTTCTCCTTCGTCAACGGCAGGAATTAGATTCTTCGTTGAAAGGGGTTGAAAACCAGATTAAGGGGTATAAGGATAAATTGGAATGGGTGAAAAGCGAAATTAGCCAGGTGCCTGCCCAGATTCCACTTTCAAGTACCAGTCACGAACAATCAGTTATTAGCTCAGCCAAACAGAATTTGCTCAGTCTTCAACTGCAAGAACAGCAATTGCTTGGAAAGTATACGGAATCAAGTCCTCATATTCGGGCACTGCATAGAGAAATGGAGTTAATAGAAGAGTTTATTAAAAAACAAGAGGAAAACCTGGCTGGCAGCGTCACCACTGGGAAAAACCCGCTTTATGCGGAAATGGAAATGCAGTTATTTCATACTGAGGCCGATCTGGTATCGGCGGAAGCGCAAAGCCGGGTTATTTTGCAACAAATTCAACAGGTGAATAACGAATTGAATCGGTTAACCGGTTTGACGAATGAACTTGAAAATCTTCGACGGCAGGTCACGGCGGATGAAAAAAATTACTTAGCGTATTTAACGAAAGTCGGAACAAGCCCCCCTCAAGATTATACCGTTCAAGTTGGCGATCTCTTAGATATTAAATTCTTTTTCAACCCTGAATTGAATGAATCGATCATGGTTCGCCAGGATGGCCGTATTGCTATGCAACTCATCGGGGAAATCCCGGTTGTTGGACAAACGGTGGAACAAATACGAGTCAATCTCATGAAGGAATATGCCGGGCAATTAAAGAATCCTGAAATTGCCGTTCTCCTTCGCTCCTCCAACGTGCCAGCCGAAGCCACAATCCGAAGGTAATATTTCTTTGAGGAAAAAATGGAAACGGAACATTCATTCTTAGGTGAGGCATTACCCTATCCCTTTGGAAGCTTTCGGGATATTCTGACGGCCCTTTTTAAGCATCGGTGGAAGTGTGTCATTGCGTTTTGTGTGGTTTTGGGAGGTATGGCAATCTACGTAAATACCTTGATCCCTCTTTATGAAGCCAAGGCCAGCATAGTTATTAAAATGGGCAGGGAGCACATTTTTCGTCCTGAAGTGGGTCAGATAAATCAAATTGTAAAATTTGATGAGGAAGCAGCCGTCCAATCTGAAATCAGCATTCTCACTAGTCGGGAACTCATCAGAAGGGTAATTGAGACTTTAGGGGTTGAAAAGGTCTATCCGGAGTTATTGGATCCATCGAAAGGTATTCGGAATCCGCTGGAAGTTGGGGTCTCACAATTTGTGTCAGACCTTACTCCCACTTCGGTTAAGGGATCAAATGTGATTGAAGTCACCTATGGAAATCCCCGTCCCCAGGTGGCAGCCGAGGCCCTTAATTTATTGATTGAATATTTGAAAGAAAAACATCTTCAAATTTTCAGCGATCCAAGGGCTTCCTTTTTAAGCAATCAGTTGAGGGTATATCAAGACCAACTAGAGACCTCAGAACGACAACTCCAGGAATTCAATAGAAAGTATGATCTTTCCTCCCCTATTGAGGACCAACAGAAACGCCTATTAGATCAACGGACCCAAATGGATACCAGTTATAAGCTCACCAAAAACCAAATCCAAGGTCTTCAAAGCCGTATTCAGTCCATCGAAGCTCAAATGAAAACCATTCCTAAGGAAATGGCTTTATCAAGGACAGAAACCGAGGGAACCTTGGCCAAGGCCAAAGCTGATTTATTCGAGTTGAGACGGAAGGAGCAAAATCTCTTAACCAGGTACACGGACGAGAGTTTCCCTGTCAAAAATCTTCGGAATGAGATTGCACTGATTGAAGGGTTTATTCAGGAAGAAGAGAAGAATAACGACCGAAATAACTCCGTGACAAGTGGAAAGAATCCGGTCTATCAGAAGCTCGAAATGGACTGGTTCGGCGCCCAATCAGAGCTTGAAACATTGGAAGCCAGTAGTAAGGCCATTTCTTTGCAGATAGAAGAATTAGATCGAAAATTGCAGAGGCTTGATGAATTAAATAAGGAATTATTGATTTTATCCCGTCAAAAGGAGGCAGCCGGTCAGAATTACAACTTATATCTCCATAAAGTTGAGGAAGCGAAAGTGTCTGAAGAAATGGATCGGCTTAAAATGTCCAATATTAGTGTTATTCAACATGCCGAGAGACCTACCGGAAAAGCCGGGCGTTCCCCCAATCTCCTTCTCATGGTAGGAGCCATTATGGGAGTATTAGGGGGCATTGGGTTGGGACTCATATTAGAGTTCTTTGAAGGAGCCTATACCCGTCCGGAACAGGCCGCAAGTGATTTAAACCTTCCTCTATTGGCTTCCTTTAGTCAAAAGGTATAATCTTTCTTTCCCCCACGAACACACTATCATCCTCACAAACACTATGTACCTGTCATTCTACGGGCTTAAAAAAGAACCTTTTCATACGACTCCTGACCCGAATTTTCTTTATCTGAGCCCAACCCATAAGGAAGCTCTTGGAGCCATAATCTATGGAATTGAGCAACGGAAAGGATTTATTTCGATTACGGGAGAAGTGGGAGTAGGAAAAACCACCATTATTCGGGCATACCTTGAAAGACCCACAACCCGGACTCAAAAAACAATCTATATTTTCAATCCGGTGGTTTCCTTCCATGCGCTCTTGACCACCATTTTTCGTAGTTTAGAGGTTGAGCCCAGGCAAAATGACTTGCCTGAAATGGTTAATCAACTCCATGAGATTTTGATTTCCGAGTATCGCGCAAACAGCACGGTTGTCCTGGTTATCGATGAAGCTCAAAATATGCCGGTGGAAACTTTGGAGAATCTCCGGATGCTCTCCAATCTGGAGACTGTGGCGGATAAACTGATTCAGATTGTTTTAATTGGCCAACCCGAATTAAACACTCTTTTGGACGATCCTAAATTAAAAGCCCTTAAGCAGCGTATTGCCCTTCGGGCGAACATTTGTCCCCTGACGCCTAAAGAATGCCAGGCCTATATTGAACATCGGGTCAACCTGGCTTCGCATACAGGACATCCCCTGTTTACCAAGGATGCGATTAAATTACTCACTCAGCAGGCACAAGGGATTCCACGTCGGCTGAATATTCTTTGTGACAACACACTCATTACCGGCTATGGAAGGCAACGAAACCCTGCTACCGTGAGTGAGGTGAAGGAAATCATTGCGGATTTGGATGCTAAAGGTCCCACATTACTGTCAAAGTGGCGTTTTGTAGCTGCTGCGGCCCTTTTGTTAGCCATTGCATCATTTTTTCTAGTATTTTCTTTTTTTTCCAATAACTTTAGCCCTTCCGGACCAAACCAAAATGATAATTTCAAGGAAAGCCGTGAAATTAATGGAAAGTACATAGATAAAGCCGAGACTTTGCAACATATGCCAGACAAAAGCCCTGAGATGCTTGATTCTCAGAAAAGCGAGATTTCCGCTGATAATCTTAAGGTGGAGCCAATCCCTTCCCAAGAGGATTCTCAAAAAATGGCTCTAAATCCCGCCAATTCGGCTAGTGGGTCCCAAGTAGTTGAGAGGCCTTTAATGAAGGAATCGACTGAGGCTAATTCTTCGAGTGTTACAGTCGAGTCTAGTACTCGTAATGGTTCTCTTAAATTTACTGATCAAATAGCCGAAAAGGCTATTGCTCCTAGTTCAATTGCTCAGGCACCTCCCCTTCAAGAGGAGGGAAAATCTGTTGGATCCGATGGACAAAATAAAAACAATGAAGGGGAATCGCTAAATCAAAAAACACATAAAACGTTTCCCCGAACGAGGTTAGTGAAAAAGGGGGAGAGTCTGAGTAGAATTACACATGAAATTTACGGTTCAAATGACCCCGAATATTTAAATTGGGTTCGGGATCATAATTCTGAAATTACTAACCCAGATTTCATTCTGCCTGGGCAACAAATTATCTTACCTGAATATGTGAAGGAGTAGGGTTTCCTAATGAGTAAGATTTACGATGCTTTGCAAATTGCCTATGAGGAACGTCTCTCCACGGCCAAAAACATTAACCAAACCGTGCCGGTTGAATCTTCTCAGGCACCGGTCCCCGCATCGGCTCCTCCTTCGACATCATCGACATCAGCTTTAGTCCAGTTTAAACCATCTGCCTCGCTCCAAAGATTTCATAAAGAAAATGACCTGCTTCTTCTTGCTCAAAACATAGCGGCTCTGCTTCCAGGACCTGATAAAAATGTGATTCAATTCATTGGTTCCCGGAAAGGCGAAGGTACATCCACCCTGGTTCGAGAATTTGCGATGGTGGCGGCTCAACACAGCACCAAACCTGTCCTCCTTGTTGAGGCAGACCTCATTAACCCCTCTCAATATCAAGCATTTGGCATTCCAGCCAAACCTCCTCTTGACCATGTGTTAAAAGAGGGGAAGGCGATTGAAGGGGTAGCCTCTCAGGTTGATAAATCCAATCTTTTTCTTGCGACTCTTTCCTCAAAAACTCAGTCGGCCCTGACTGATCGGACATTCCTTAGGCCAACCGAAATGTGGGAATTGGTGCGTGACCAGTTTTCTCTCATTCTTATTGATTCTTCACCGGCCAGTATCACTTCCGATAGCCTGGCTCTTTGTGAATCGGTAGATGGGATAATCTTGGTTGTGGAAGCAGAAAAAACGCGAGCGGTGGTGGCCAAAAACGTGAAGAATTTAATTCTGATGCGGGAAGGGAATCTCTTGGGAATGGTTTTTACGAAACGAAAACTGCACATTCCTGAATGTTTATACAAATATTTGTAGGAGAGGCGCTGGTAAGAGGTTCAAAAATCCTTATATGACAGCCAGGTAAAATGTCAGTTTACTGAGATCCTTCCAACGCTTGCGTCTGAATCATTATTAGCGCGGCGATTTTCCTTATTATTCCACGTTCTTTATTTTTCCTTTCCAAACCTCTCCATGGGGGTATGCGATGATGCAGAGACATCTCCCTCTGTCTTATTCAGTTTCCCATATTTCATTGGAAGTCCCGATATATTGCACATCTGCCCAAGAGCAATAGCGAGGCTTTACTGTCGTATTACCCCTCAAGATTTTTCGCCGATGGTAATTGTGCGGAAATCACTTTTTGAAAGCGTTTGGGAGGACCGCTCTTAATCGGGACGGTGGTAAATTACTCAAGCAGTTTTGTCGTGCGCGGCTAGTGGTGCCGGTTTTGTTGGGAAAGCGTTAGGAGTCATTCCTACCGAGGTTTTCTAGCCGCAGACGAGTACATGTTTTGGCTGTGTCCTGGGCGTTGGCCGTCTCCTTTCAATAGCCTATCCAGGGTGATTTCTTGGCGGTCGATCCTGGATCCCTCTGTGAGCAATGGAAGGGGCCAGTCATATCAAAATCCTGCTGTTTCTCCACAAACCACAGAACCAATGGGCGATTTTTATAAGCTCATCGCAAGAGGCTATTGAATTTCTCACGAATCCCTTGTCGATTGGCACTAGTAAATTAAAAGCCATTACAGCCACCTAGTTTTTCGATCAAGTCGTTCTTCAAGAGAGAGCTGGCCCCAAGAATCTGAACAGGCCACTAAGTGGATACGCTCGACAAACCGTGGCATGATACGGCCACTGATGAAAGGAGCGTAGACCATGACAAGACGACCTCGACGGAATCATTCTCCCACGTTTAAATCCAAAGTGGCGTTGGCCGCGATCAAGGGCGAGCAGACGGTGGCCGAACTGGCTCAACGGTTTGATGTCCACCCCAATCAAATCACCCAATGGAAGACCTTGCTGCTGGAACGTGCGGCAGGGGTTTTTGAGGGAGGAGAGTCGGCTCAGGCCCCCGTTGATGTGAAAAGCCTGCATGCCAAGATTGGTGAGTTGACCTTGGAAAATGATTTTTTAGAAACTGCGCTCACCAAAGCGGGCGTGCTGAGCGCAAGACGATGATTGACCGCACGCACCCGTTATCCCTCACGAAACAAGCCCACACCTTGGGGGTCAGTCGTGGTTCTGTCTATTATCGGCCCCAGGCGGTCTCTAAGGAGGAGCAGCGGCTCATGAACCGGATTGACCAGTTACATCTGGCATGGCCCTTTGCAGGGGCACGGATGCTCCGCGACCTCTTGAGGCAGGACGGTCTGTTCATTGGGAGGAAGCATGTCGCCACGCTGATGCGCCGGATGGGCGTGGAAGCGCTCTATCGTCGGCCGCGGACCACACAACGTCACCCCACCCACAAGGTGTATCCGTATTTGTTGCGGGATTTAGTGGTCACTCGAGCCAATCAGGTGTGGGCCATGGATATCACGTATATTCCCCTGGCCAAAGGCTTTGTCTATCTGGTCGCCGTGGTGGATTGGGCGATACGCCGCGTCTTAGCCTGGCGATTGTCGATTACCATGGACGTCCAGTTCTGCCTCGACGCCGTTGAGGACGCCCTCAGCCAGTATGCAGCCCCTGCCATCATGAATACGGATCAAGGCAGTCAGTTTACCAGTCAGACGTTTACTGAGCTCCTCAAGGCGCAAGGGATTCGTCTCAGTATGGATAGTCGAGGAGCCTGGCGCGACAACATCTTCGTGGAACGCCTCTGGCGATCGGTGAAATACGAAGAAGTCTACTTGCAGGCTTATGACTCTGTCTCAGCCGCAAGAAGCGGGTTAGCACGGTATTTTCAGTTTTACAATGGGCGCCGTCCGCATTCTAGTCTTGCGGGGCAGACGCCAGATGATCGGTATTTTCAAGACCAGCCGCACCCCCGAGCGGCCTAACTCAACCAGGAGCGATCCACTTATCGACGCCTATTCAGTTGTTCAAAAAGATGGGGCCAGCTCTGAGTGCCAGCAGCCCTATTAAGCAAACCAATCCATGTGGCGAGAGCCCATCGCATGAGACACAGCCGCTGTGAGTTTTTCCCGGTCGACCGGTTTAACTAAAAAATCGGTCACCCCTCGCTTCAGGAGCTGTGTGGCCAAATCCACTTCCGGAAACCCGGTCAGCACGATCAACGGAAGGCTGGGATATTCCCGTTGAAAATATTCGATGGCTTGAATGCCATTGATGTTAGGCATCCGAATATCCGTGATGATTACATCAATTACCATGGGATGTTCCCCTTCGTTGAGGAGGCGGATGGCTTGTTCTCCGTCTTCGGCGTTCACCACATAGTAGCCCTCTTTTTCCAGGGCCATGGTGAGTACCTTTCTGATGTCTGTCTCATCATCAACAACTAGAACCCCTCCCTTGTAACTTTGGCCGGAAAACATACCTGCCGAACGTTCTGGCGCATGTGAGGAGCCTGTCTTATTCATAGACTCCTGTGTTTCCAGAGCTCTGTGCGAGTCGGAATTGGATTGAAAAATACGAGTATCGGTAATCATGAGATAAATCCTCCTAGCATAAGATGATGAATATTAACGAGGTAAGTGAATAGGGGTGCCTTGTGGCTCATGTCGTCTTGTCTATGTTTTCCAAATTACATGTAGGGTCCATATGAAGCCCAATAATGTCAGAAGTAAAATGCCGGTAAACATGTAATGCTCCTTGAAATGACGAAAGAAAAATGCACACTCAAAGACAAATGATGTTGAATAGGTATATTTTAATGTCTGCAACCGTTGTGCCCAATTGCTTTGGCGAAGACCATTGCCATGTGGGATGCTGACCTCTTGAAAAAGAATGGGTTTTTTGATGGATCGTCCAACATGCCTCCTTGGCCTAAATAAAATAGTTGAGAGTTGTATCCAGACAGGCCTGGGGTGTATCGGAACGGGGAAATTATGTTTGTATTGACACCAAGGGTTATTTCTGATAGTCTTCTCCTTATTAAGGAGATCACGCCATGAAGACCATTGATGCCTTTGACAAACAATTCCCCACTGAAGAAGCCTGTCGCGCCTTCCTGGTTGAGGCCAGATGGCCCGATGGCGTGAAATGCCCTCGCTGTTGGGGTACCAAGAAAACCTATGCATTGAAGTCCAAGCCCTTCCATTGGATCTGTAAGGAACCGGCCTGTGGTGGGAAGAACGGCTATCGGTTCTCCATCCTGACTCGCACCATCTTTCAGGACACCAAGATCCCTCTGATTCAATGGTTTAAGGTGGGTTACCTCATGCTGGTCGCCAAGAAGGGTGTCAGTGCCTTGCAACTGCATCGGGTCATCTTTGGGGAAGACTCGGGCTCGGACTACCGCACCACTTGGTATATGTGCCATCGGTGGCGTTCTGCCATGAAAGGGGGCGTGTTGCCTCTGAGCGGAGAAGTCGAAATTGATGAAACCTATGTCGGTGGAAAAGAAAAGAATAAACACCGAAAGAAACGGACTAGCGCCAATGGGGTGACCGGCAAGGTCGGTGTGATCGGGGCCATTTCCCGAAAAGGCATGGTGGTGGCCAAGGCCATTGAACGGACTAACATTGAAACCGTCCAGCAGTTTATCAATGAAACTGTATCGGAAAACGTGTCCCTGATTTCGATTGATGAGGCTTCGGCTTATCGCCATCTCAAGAAGCAAGGTTATCCCCACGAATCGGTATCCCATGCCAAAGGTGAGTATGTGCGTGGCCTAGTACATACTGCCAACCTGGATAGCTTTTGGTCATTGTTTAAACGTGGCATCATGGGCAGCTTTCACCACTTTTCCAAAGAGTATCTACCTCTGTACCTCAACGAGTTTTCCTACCGGCACAATGCCCGGAACAACCCCGATGCGTTCGCGGAATTGATTACGACGAGCAGCTACTAGACGGGCTGATATTGAAGGCCTAAAATACAGGGGTGGCTATCACCCATCGTACAAAAGACGCCGACGACAAACTCCGAAAAGAGTTAAAAAACGCCGACATCGGTAAGTTTAAAGAGGCCGTCAGGAAAGCCCTCAAGGGTCCAACATCGTCTAAGCCCAAGCCTCAAAAAACCATTAAGCAAGGCTAAATGTATAGTCGCGATATTGGCGGGTAACTAAAAGAGTTACTTCCAATGGCTTAATATTATGTCCGCACACCAAAACTGTTATTTGGTAATTGGTTTTATCTTCTAGATAAAACTTTTTCCTATCTAGATTTTCAAACATTATATATTCATAGCCTACGAAAGCATTGGTATATGAAAATAATTGAACGGAAACAATGTCTTTATAATGAAGAGATACCTCCTCGGCTGATCCTTTATTCCCCAGCATTAACCTTTGCGGCAGGCGGACTTTCCCCCTCTCATCATGAGGGTGGGGGATGATTGCCGTGATTGAAGCGTTAAGATTGGTAATTGTTTTTTGAGAAGAGAAATTTTTTATAGGGCGGTTTCAAGTTCCAAGTGCAACGGGTGAATGATGACGCAGTTGCGTAAACACTTCCAAGGGCGTGGCCCAGTCCAGGCATTTTCTCGGTCGCGTGTTCAATCGCTGGGCGATGGCATTCAGT
>JBFWRU010000002.1:0-499451 GCA_050248735.1 Nitrospirales bacterium
GTGGGAGAATGATTCCGTCGAGGTCGTCTTGTCATGGTCTACGCTCCTTTCATCAGTGGCCGTATCATGCCACCTTTTGCAGAGTGTATCCACTTTGCCCTTTGTTCAGATTCTTGGGGCCACCTCTCCCCGCCGGTTGTGTTCCGGCTCTCCGCCGTTTCCAGCGCGTGGGAGCGGGAATGCCCCGCAAGCCTTCCCGCCGCATGAGCCGGGCCACGCGATGTTTCCCGCCGCCTTCGCCTTGGGTGCGCAACGTCTGCCAGATCTTCGGGCTCCCATACACCCCATCACTCTCCGCATGGAGGGTGCGAATCGCGGCCGTCAGGCGCTGACACTCTTGAGCCCAAGGGCTCGGCGGACGGCGCTGCCGGGCATAATACCCACTCGGCGAGACGTGCAGCAGGCGACACATCAGACGCACAGGAAACATGGGGCGACAACGTTGAATCATGGCATCCCTTACCGGGAGGTCTTGGCGAAGAACGCTGCCGCCTCTTTTAAAAAATCCCGCTCCCGGGTGACCAGAGCGAGTTCCCGTTTGAGCCGGACCAGTTCTTGATCCTGGGGTGTCCCCGTTCCCGGAAAGGCTTTATGCCCTCGGCGGCCAGCCTCCCGACACCACCGTCCCAACATCGCAGCATTGAGGCCCAAGTCCTTGGCCACTTGCGAAATAGCCCCGCCAGCCTGTTTGGTCAGCTGGACGGCTTCCTGCTTAAACTCTTGGCTGTACTTTTTCCGTTGCTCCATGACACACCTCCTTGCCTCGTATGCGGCTTTTCTGATGTGTCCGTAAATTCGGGGGAAGACCAGTCCATTCTGCTCGGGGGTATAGGGTGTGATGAATTCTTGTTGAAGCCGATAGTCGTGACACGCTTGACGAAAGCGACGACTCTGAAAGATGAGGCCGTTATCACTCCGCAGGACCGGCGTCGCTCCGGAAGGACGGAGCGTACCCAATCGCGCTAAACACGCCGCCTCCAAGGCGGCGTTCCGCTTCTTTGGCCCGGCTACGCAAGGCACATTCATATCCCAGGATTTCCCGATCATGACAATCAATCACGGCGGTCAAATGCCCCCAGCCGTCTTGCCCACACGGAATGTGAGTCACATCCATGGCCCAGCGAGTATTGCTCTGGGTCGCTCGACTCCGCCGACCCTGGACACGAGGGCGTGGTGTCCGGGTCCGTTGATGTACCAGCCAGCGCTTCAGGCGTAAGGCTCGATACACGGCTTTACGATTATGGGATTGCCCGTACCGAAATCGTAATAGTGCCCAGAGGCGGCGATACCCCTATGTGGGATCTTCCTGAATCAGCGGTTCTAGCTTCGCCACGAGTTCCTCCGAGAGCCGCCCACGCGCTGGCTGCTCTTTGAGTTACCGATGCAGCGCTGACCGGGCGACGCGGAGGAGGCAACAGCCTTTCCGTTCAAAGATATCCGGCATGGTCATTCTCACACGTCGGACATCTCCCGCCCCAAAGGGTCAGGTTTGATGACCTCCCGTAACACGTCATTCTCGACCACCAGATCGCCGATCTTTTGTTTGAGCTTCTTGATTTGCTCATCTTTCAGCCCCTCCTTGTCCTTGGGTCGCCGCCGCAACCCATTCTCCACGGCACGGAGAAACTGCTCCTGCCAGCTCTCCACTTCCCCCACCGTCAGCCCATGCTGCCGGGCTGCCCTAGGGCCCGATGTCTCTCCTTTGAGTAACTCTCAAGACCAGAGCGGCACGTCGTTTGGCCGTCCAGCGTTCAATGGTTTCATCTGAGTGCTGGCCCACGTTGTCTCCTCCTTTAAGATGGGCGTTATGTCTTAAAGGTGGTCTCATTTTCAAGGGGGGCAATATAACGGTTGGTAAGTTGCCATTTCCTCATGGGGTAGGTATTATACGTATTTCCATGGAGAGCATGGGTAAACACAAAGGTAGGGGCAACCATCTAGAGTGACCCGTGGTTTGGAAAATGGTGTCTTACAATGAATGCAGTGAGATTGCAAAATATGTGGCATCTCATGAGCAAATCTGCAAAATCTTTCGATCTGTGGTGAACGCGATTATCTATTCAGCTTTCCGGTCTTCCCTTAAGCAAGCCGATGCTTATCGTGAGCCAACATCCTTCTGCCTTTTAAGTCAGGAAAGCATTGCATTCCTATGACACCCACCCCCTCTTCTCAGACCGGACACCAGCCAGCTTCCTCTATCCGGTCGTCTTTCAAAGATCTTTTTGATGTGGTGGTGCGCCGGAAGTGGCTGATTCTCGGTTGTATGGTTCTGGGCGTCATGCTGGGCGGACTTATGGTTTGGTTGAAAGAAGATGTGTATCGTTCGTGGACTGTTCTCTTGATTGAATGGCCCGATGGATCCGGGCAAGCCCGTTCTTCCGGTCTTGGTGAATATTCGGATCAGGAGCGGGTGACTCTGGTAACCCAGCGTGTCTTAAGCCGGATGAATTTGCAAAAGGTCATTGATGAGTTTCATCTCTATCCAACGCTTCTGCCTCTGCGGGGATATGAGTTCACCATTGAAGAGCTTCGCAAAAGCATTCAGGTGCAACCGAAGGAAAATGCCGGACGGATAGAAGCCTTGGCGATTTCCTTTGCCCATGCCGACCCGAATATCGCCCGACAGGTGATCGCCAAATTGGCCGACGGGTATATCCAGGAAACTGCTCAGCGGAAGGCGCAAGCCAATGAAGAGACGGCGGAAACCTTGGCTCAGGCACTCTCGGCAGTGAAAATTTCCATCAGTCAGAAAGAAGAGGCCTTGTCGGCCTATAGATTGAAAAATGCGGACGGGTTGCTGGAAACCTTACGGGAAAACCTGAGAGCGCGTGACCGGTTGCAGGCCGAACAACGCCGGATTCAGAATGCTCTCAGTGTGCTTCCCGCTCAAATCGAGCAGGCTGAACAAGCCATCCAAGAGCAGGAAGCTCAGTTGGCGGAAGCCTCGTTACGATCCAGGCAACGGGGTGGGGAGGAGCGACAGGTTCTGGCTATGCGCCTGGTCTCCCTGCAAAATGCCTTAATCGTGAAATCCGGTGAATTGCCGGGTGATCATCCGGACATTCTCGATTTAACCGGGCAAATCAAGAAAATCGAGCAGGACCTCGAAGATCATTTGAAGAATGAGGGAGAGGACGTGGCGGCTCTTACGTCCAGGCTGATCGCATTACGAAAGAACCGGTATGATCTGAATCAACAACAGGACGTGTTACGGGAACAAGGGGAAAAAACTTCAAGACGGTTGAAAGCCTTCGAGGCGAAAATCGAACAAACTCCATTACGGCAGCAGGAATTGCAGGATCTGGAACGCGAGCATGAAGCGTTGCAGTCCGAGTATGAACGGCTGAATAAACGATGGATTGAGGCAAGAATTTCCGAAAGTCTGAATAGCCGCAAACGGGAACCGGAATTTCGGATCCTGGATCCTGCCACATTTCCCGCTCAACCTGAAGGCATGCGGAGGGCATGGATGCCGCTTGGAGGCTATGCGGTCGGGACCGCTTTGGGTTTGGGGTTGGCCATGATCCTGGACTGGCTCTCTCCAACATTCCGCCGGTCTGAGGATGTGGAAATATCCTTGGGCTTGCAGACCCTGGCGACCATTCCCAGCTTTAACCTGGCCTATGGAAAGTCTCTGAAATTATTGTCCGGTGCTATCAACGCCGGTGCCGTCAAAGGCGAATTGGCCCTGCCCGGTCCGCTGAGGCGTGGCTATCCTGATGCGGGAAATGCCCAAAAGCATGCGATGTATGGGGGAAAGCCGTCCGACCCACCGGCATTCCCGACCCGCTTAAATTTGGTGGCACGGTGGCGCCCCGAATCGATTGTGGCGGAGCAATACCGGGTGGCGGCAACCCGGCTTGATCTCTTGGGTGAAGGGGATCCGTGCACCATTGTGCTTGTGACCAGCGCCAAGAAGGGGGAAGGGAAAACCTGTACCTCGTCCAACCTGGCCTACACACTGGCGCGGGACCTTGAGGAATCCACGTTGGTTATTGATTGTGACTTTAAGTGTCCCAACTTGCACAATGTCTTTGTCATGAATCCGCGACCCGGCGTCGCGGATTTTCTGGCAGGCCAGGAACCGTTGGAGGCCTGTCTCCAGCAAATAGCTGATGTGCCGCTTTGGTGTATGCCGGCTGGAAATCTGGATCAGCACCCCGTTTCACTGTCCAAGTTACATAAAATCGGCTTGATTCTCTCCAGCGTGAAATCCCGCTATCGCTATATAATTTTGGACGGGCCACCCATTTTACCCCTGGCCGATATTAACATTCTCAGCGGGTTGGCCAATATTGTGTTAATGGTAGTCCGTTTCGGAACGACTCCCAAGGATGTGGTCCAAAAGGCCGTGGAAATGATCCATTTTCGCGGGCCAACCAGGCTGGTGCTGACCGATGCTGGCATGCATAGCGTGCCGAGTTATGTGAGCCAGGGCTATGCCGCCCCCCTGGCAGTGGGCCATCATACTTAAGGGCGTCTCGAAAGGTCGGGTGTGCGTGAATGGCGATGTCCGTCATGCCAACCTAAACAAATTAGCGGAACCTGACTTCTCTGACATGCCAACCTGCATCCTGTTATATTTGAGAGCCGGTTGACGTTGTTTCTGGTCTCATAAAGACTCCCCCTAAGCTTTTTTACTTTCCCTTTCACCCATGCCTTCTTACGAAGGAGTGGAGGGGATAGCAGGTGTTTTTGTCCCCAAACAGTTTGGTTCGCCACGAAATTTTTTAGCATATGAGATGCCTGAAAGAACGTGGATGCTATTTCAATTGCCGAGGGAAGAATTTATGATTGGTTTTTCAAGTCTAGTTTTGGTGACCGTTTGCCTTAATTGACCTATGTTTTCGCGATTATCCATTTTTTGGCGTTTGACGTTAGGCTACTTAACCATCCTGGCCCTAGTGATCGGGGTCAACCTGTATATTTTGAATCAATTCAGGGCCTTGACGGATTTGGGTGCGGAATTAGCGACCCACCACTTTCCGGCCGTTGAAACCGCAAAGCGGTTGATCACCAGTCTGTACTCGCAATTAAAAAGTGACAAGCAGTATTTGGTTCTTCGAGATACGACCCTCCTCAAGGAGTTCCTTCAGGAGGCAGAAAACTTTCGGAAAACTCTTCAGGCTCTTGAAGAGCAAGAAAAGGGGGGAGAACCGTTGGAAACCCTCAAACGAACGAGGGCCTTTCATGAGGATTTTCACACCCTATTTTTGAGTGTGGGGGTCGAACAAGCGGATCGGTCTCCTGAAGCTATTGCCAGCTATGAAGCCAAACGGGATGCCTTGATCGAGAAGATGACGAAAGCCATCAATTCATATATTTCCGGCCAGGAAGCCAGCGTGGGGGACGTTTTACGGAATTCCCACCTTAAATCCGTGAAAATACAGGAAATTACTCAACAACTCCTCTTGATGGCGCTTATTTTGGGACTTGGCTTGGCAGGTATCGCTAGCTATAGTATTCTCCGGCCACTTCGTCGTGTCAAAGCCCAAATTCGTCGGATTGGCCAGGGGCAATTTGGTGGGACTATTCCTCTGGCCGTTCCACAGGAGTTGCGAGATTTGGTGGGCACGATCAATTGGATGGGGGAAAAGTTACAACAATTAGACGAAATGAAATCGGAGTTTTTAGCTAATATCTCGCATGAATTGCGCACCCCTCTGACCTCCATCCGGGAAGGCTCACAATTATTGCTGGATGGAATTCCCGGCGCCTTGAATCATGATCAACGGGAAACCCTCACAATTATTTCTGAGAGCAGTCAGCGGCTGAATCACCTGATCGGGAATTTATTAGATTTGTCCCGCATGGAAGCCGACATGGTGGCGTATAATTTCAGTCCCACCGATCTGAATAAAATTGCCCTTCGATCCGTTGAAAAAATGAAGTTTTTAGCCGAGCGAAAACATATTCACGTGGATTGCCAGTTGGATGGTGGGCGGGCAAGAGTCCAGGAGGCTGACGGGGCCAGAATGGAGCAGGTCTTTGAAAATCTGCTGTCCAATGCCATTAAATTCAGTTCGGAAGGGTCGGCTGTCACCATGCGTTCACGCCCGTTGGGGGAGGGGGGTGGTATTCACTTTACCGTGTCCGATACGGGACCTGGAATTCCGGCTGATGATCTTCCTCATATATTTGAACGATTTTACCAGGGGAAAACCCCGGAAGGGCGGAATTATGTGGGCAGTGGCATCGGGTTGGCGTTGGCCAAACGGGTGCTGGAAGCGCATGGTGGTCGGATCTGGGCGGAAAGTATTTTGGGAAAAGGCAGTTCCCTGCATTTTTCCATGCCCGGTCAAAAACACACAAAGGCCCACAATTCCACGTAGTTGTCTTATGCCAGTTTTTCGCATGATGCTGTGTGTGATAGTCTTTGAATGCCTGGGGTGCGGTCTTGCTCCTCTGGAAGCCAATTCGTTATCCCCCAATGAGTTTTCCTCAGCCAAGATTCACGGTGGTGTGTTTGAGGCGACGCCGGAAGACGTCTCGTTTTTTAAAGCTATCGGGGAGGATCAGGAAAAGCGATTAAGCTCCTGTAAAACCCCGGATGAATGTCGGTCCGTTCATTATTTGCGAGGAGTGGCCGCGCTCTATGAGAACCGTGAATTGGCGGCCCTGCATTTTCGAAAAGTTGTGGTTTCTCAACCCAGTAGTGTGCTGGCCCAGGAAAGCCGTTTCTGGCTCTGGCTCTTAGATGTGCTAAACGCGCCCGATGGGGGAGGGTACACTTCGGAAGCTTTGGTGAAGCGGTTGACGCGGGAAGTTGTCGAGAAAGAATTGCTCATTCATGAGCTGAGTGGACGGCTGGAAAATTCGTCGGTTGAAGCGCTTCAACGTGAAGTGGCCCTTCGAAGTGCCGCCGTCGAAGAACTCAATGCCTCGGTTGCCACTTTAACCAAACAGGTGGAGCAATATAAAAAGGAGCAAGCCCAGCGAGAGGATGTGCGTCAGGAACTTAAGGCGAGCAAAGACAAGGTTCAGGAGTTGACGAATCAGTTAGAAGCGTTACGGCGGATCGATCAGGAAATCAAGGAAAAGGCTCCGCCAACCCGACCCTCGGAAAAAATGACCCCGGTTCCCGAAGTCTCTAAGGAACCGGTCAAAGAGAATAAGGTTGACAAAGATCTGAAAATCGAAGAAGAGATCAAAAAGAAGTAAATTAGGAAAGTGTATGCCCGGGCAGGCAGTTGCCGTCTCTCAAATTTTCACTTGGCCGTTTGACCTGATAGGTGCGAAGGGTCAATGGCCAAATTGCAAAGAAGGAACGCACCATGGCCGATGAACGTATTTTAGTTGTTGATGATGATCCCAGTCTTCTCACGTTGCTCCAAATGCGGCTTCGTTCGATGGGATTTGCGGTGTCCTCTTGTGGAACGGGTGGGGATGCACTTTCGCTCGCTCAAGAGGAACCCTTTGACTTTGCGATTCTGGACCTTCGATTGCCGGATCTGGACGGTTTGGAATTGATGGATGAGTTGCATCAGCACCAATCCAATCTGCCGGTATTGATCTTAACGGCTCATGGCTGTATTCCGAATGCCGTGCAGGCTATGAAAAAAGGTGCGTATGGATATTTAACCAAGCCGTTTGATGATAAGGAATTGCAGGAAAGTATCGATAAAGCCCTGACTCCGAAACGCATGAGCCAGGAAATTCACCGTCTGCAAACGCTCATGAATGAACTCTACGGGATGGAAAATATCGTTGCACGCAGTCCCGAAATGCAAGCCGTGTTGCAGCAGGTTTCCCGTGTGGCCAAAACGGATACGACGGTCTGTATCTCAGGAGAAACTGGAACCGGAAAAGAAGTGATTGCCCGGGTGCTTCATTGCAATAGTTTGCGAGCCTCCAAGCCTTTTATTCCCGTGAATTGCGCGGCGATTCCTGAAACCCTTTTTGAGAGTGAACTCTTTGGCCATATGAAGGGATCCTTTACGGGGGCCCATCAAAATAAGCGAGGACTCATTCAAAGTGCGGATAAAGGGACCCTGTTTTTAGATGAAATCGGTGAAATGCCTCTGGCTCTTCAGAGTAAATTGCTTCGAGCCATTCAAAACCGGGAGATTTCGCCGGTCGGCGGGCAGGTGTCGGTTAAAGTGGATGTGCGTATTTTGGCGGCCACGAATAAAGATTTGGAGCAGGCGGTCCGGGAAGGTCAATTTCGTGAAGACCTCTATTATCGCATTCATGTGGTACCTCTCTGGCTGCCACCCCTGCGTCAACGGCGGGAAGACATTCCTTCTCTGGCCCAGTTCTTTTTAAAACGGAGTGTTCAGCAACATGGAAAGACGGTGAAAGGGTTTGCTCCGGAGGCCATGCAACGGTTGATTGCGCATTCCTGGCCCGGCAATGTACGGGAATTGGAAAACATGATTGAGCGTGCGGTGGTCATGTCTTCCCATGATCTGCTGACGGCTGAATTTTTACCGGTTGCCACGCAGGAATCCTCCGCCCCCGGGGCCTTGCAACCGCTCACCGAGGCCAAAGAGGCCTTTGAACGGGAATACTTAAAGGGCCTTTTACAGGCGACGCAAGGGAATATTTCTCGTGCGGCACAAATTGCGGGACGGTATCGGGCCGATTTTTACAAGCTGTTGAAAAAGTATGGCCTCCACCCCTCTGACCGCCAAATCTCACCATCTTCTCACGTGTAAATAGGTTTCTGTTCTACCAACATAATCTCTGAGGGTTTTGGGAAATAATTGTGTTGGGAGAGATGGTGGATTATTTCCAACCAACCTTGTCATGACCAATTACCCCACCTTTCCGGGCGTATTGTTAGGTAAAAGCTTCCTATCTCCAAGAGCAGGCGTACAAGTCAGGTTGGTTTACTTTTCGACTGGATTTTTCAGCAAACCTTCCTCTTCTTTTCGATTTTGGGCTTTCTCCGCCTCAAAGTATTTGAGGACCAGGTTTTATCCGATTGGCAATGGGGGTTGGTGAAGCCAGGGTGTGCGAGTATTGTCGTATCTGGTTACGAAATATGAGGGAAGTTTTCATATAGTACCAAGCTACAGTATTTCCTAGGAAAATCCGATAATCAGACTATAGATTCTCATACTTTCTCTGAGAGTTATTTGACAGGCTACAGCCATGTGAATAGCTCATGTCTGAAAAATTTGAAAAAAAAAGATCGTCTTGTCCTTGGTAAATGCGTGGGCAAGTGGCCTTCAATTAATTTTAACGTTCATTACTTCGTCCTTAGATATAAATCCAAGGCATGCCTTCTTGAGCCTTCCCTACTCTCTTCTCTCCTGTTTTTGGGGAGGGATAGCCTTCATTATATTTTTGAGCCGATATCTGAATGGGATTTTAGGGCCGACAAGGGGGGCTTCCGAGCATTGCACATTCTTCTGGTCCGCTCACTCAAATTGCCTGGCTTCCGTTTGGTCTTCATTCCGAAGTTCAAACTTCCACTATCATATGTAGTTCATAAAAAATACTTAGATTTCGTGTTAATCGTGGGATGAACAAGTTTGAAAATTGATGTCGTAGAAGTCAAACTGTGTAAGCTGTTGGATTTCCTTGTTCTCTTGCGGGAGCTTTGATCAGTGCAGGATCGGCAAAGGGATTAATTATTTAGGTCGGTTCGGAAGCCTTGTTTGGCTTAGGTCTTCTTCCCCTGGTGATGGGTATGGAAAGTCTTCCTTCTTTACTGTGTCTTGGTCTATCCATGGTTTTGGGCGGTGCTCTGATTTGGAAGCGCCGGGATGCTCCCCTCCTCTTTCGGTTACTGCCGGTGATGGTCATTGTATTCTTGATCCACGGGATCAATTGGTATAGCTATTCCCGCATGAGCGATTGGCTCTGGTGGAATAAATTACTTCTGGTCGGTGAGCTGGCGTTCCCGGTGGCTCTGGGTTCTATGAGTCAATCATTTTATCGTACTCTTGATGCCGGTCCTCAATCCAAGGATCAATGGTGGTGGAGGGGTATGACCGGAGTCGCTATTTTATTAATGGGAGTTGTCACGTTTTTCCCGGATAGCGTTCTCAAGGAAAATGCACAGGGGGAAGTGATATTTTTCCGTGCCAGCGGTTTGGCTAATTGGAGTTTTATTTTAATTGCCCTGGTGGTTGCCCTATCTCAATTGGAGCAAATTTTCCGAGGCTCGCGGGATCCCTTTCGGTATCAATTCAAATTTGTCTTTATTGGCCTTGTTGGACTTGCCGGCATGAGCATTGCCCAGGCTACCCAAATGTTGTTGTTGCCTATCTGGAGTCCAATGTTTGTCTGGGTGAATGGCGTCACTTCAGCCTTGTCCCTGCTCCTCATCGGGTTTGGATTAGCGCGTTGGCGGATCAAGGATTTACGTCAAAAAATCCAGGTCAGTCATCAAGCACTCTATTCATCTTTCACCTTTATGCTTGTGGGCGGCTATCTCGGTGTTGTGGTTTTGGTAGACCAGATTCTTCAAACGACAGGGTGGCCAATGACAGAGGGCTTGCGTGTCCTCGTGCTTTTTGTCGCAGCTCTGTGCCTGGTCTGTGTTGTGGTCTCTCGTCAGGTCCGTCTGAGATTGCGATCATTTTTTGCCCGTCATTTTCTTCGTGCCAAATATGATTATCGCCAGAAGTGGTTGGAGGTCACCGAGAAATTTTCAATTTGTCATGATATGCAGGAGGTATGGGATCGATACCTGGAGTGGTTGGGGCAGACATTTGCGGCCTCTCGCATTTCCATTTGGAAGCGCCTAGAGGTCGACGGGCAATTTCATCAGATTCGTTCCCTGAGTGCCAATAGCCCTCCTCCCATACCGGAAACTCATTGTCTCATTCAGGAGTTGAAGAAACGTCGTGGCCCATTCTTTCTGCATAAATATGGATTAAATACAGAGGTGCTGGGGGATTTTGGTGAAGACACCCAAGCGTATGTATGTGTGCCAATTTTAAGAAAGAAGGGGATGGTGTTGGGTTTTTGCACCTTGAGCCGGGATTGTTATGGGAATGAATATGATCATGATGATTTCAATCTTCTCTGGGTGATGGCGCATCATGTAGCCATGCTTCTTCTGCAATTTCAATTACAAGAGGAACGCAACTCTAGCGCCAAATGGGAGGCGGTGCACCGGTTTTCGGCTTTTTACTTACATGATTTAAAAAATTTAGCAGGGAGTCTATCTTTGGTGGTGCAGAATGCGCAGCAGTATGGAGCGAACCCGGAGTTTCAGGAATCAGCTATGAGAACGGTGAAGATCACAACTCAGCGGATCATGGAGTTAATGGGGAAGCTTGCCTGTCAAACCCATGATCCGGCAGGGCCGTCTTCCGATAAAATTACCTCTTTCGATATTAATGAATTGATTCGAGAAGCCCTTCAAGGAATTGATGGGACTGGTTGCAAGCCTGTCTTTCATGCCGGCCGGGATATTCCTTCCGTTCGGCTTCAGGGAGAATCGATTAAACAGGTTATTTTGAATTTGGTATTAAATGCCCGACAGGCGATGGGTGAACGAGGCACGCTGGATATTTCCACCAAGATCTTAGGCCAGGAGATCATTGTCGAAGTGGCCGATACGGGACCTGGAATGTCGTCTGAACAATTGGAGCACCTGTTTGAACCGTTTCGGAGCAGCAAAAAAACCGGGTTGGGAATAGGCCTATACCAATGCAAGCGGATTATTGAAGAACAAGAAGGCCGTATTCGGGTGGAAAGCCTCCAGGGAAAAGGTACAAAAATAATTGTTACGTTTCCGGTGGAAATAGCCGACACCGTAACCGTATAGGACCGGATCCGTTATTCTGGCCCTCAAAAAAATCTCAGGGAACCTTTTTATGATATCGTCCTCCTCAATTGACCAGGCCAAGCTTCCAGCTCTATTGCTCATTGACGATCATATGGAGCTCCGCGATCAGATGAAATGGGGCCTAAAGCCTTTTTATATGATCTACGAGGCCGATTGTCGTCAAAAGGCCCTTGAACTGCTCAAAAAGGAGCCGATTGGTCTGGTCACGTTGGATCTTGGTTTACCTCCGGATGAGGATGGAGCGAAGGAAGGGTTGCTCCTTTTAGAGGAAATGCTTGGAGTCCATCCCCTTGTGAAAGTGATTGTGATCACCGGAAATCAGGATCGGACGAATGCGTTGAAAGCGGTGCAATTGGGTGCCTATGATTTCATGGAAAAACCCGTTGATCTGGAGGTTTTAAAAATTGTGCTGCACCGGGCCAACTATTTGACCGGTCTGGAACAGGAAAATCGAAAACTCTTAGCGCGTGAGGAAAAACGGGGGTTTCCGGAAATTATTGGCAGCAGTCCGGCCATGGCCAAAGTGTTTGATACCATTCGGCGGGTGGCGGGATCCGATGTATCGATTCTGATTGTTGGTGAAAGTGGAACAGGGAAGGAACTGGTGGCACGGGCGATTCATCAACAAAGCCATCGGAAGGAGGGACCGTTTATTGCCATTAATTGCGGTGCGATCCCCGAAACATTACTTGAAAGCGAACTGTTCGGACATGAAAAAGGTGCATTTACGGGAGCCCACGTGCAGCGCAAGGGACGAATCGAGTCGGCCCAAGGGGGGACGCTGTTTTTGGATGAAATCGCCGAAATCTCTCCAGCCTTACAGGTCAAGCTCTTGCGAGTATTACAGGAACACAGTATTGAACGGGTTGGGGGGCGAGTTCAAATCCCGGTAGACACCAGGGTGCTGGCTGCGACCAATGCGGATATCCAATTGGCGATGAAAGAGGGAAGATTCCGGGAAGACCTCTATTATCGGTTGAACACCGTCACGATTCCGGTTCCTCCATTGCGGGAGAGGGGCGTGGATATTGTAATGATCGCCAAATCCCTTCTCCAGCGGTTTTCTGAGGAAGCCAAGAAAAAGATATCCGGATTTTCAACGGAAGGAATTATGGCTCTTGAGCAGTATCCCTGGCCCGGGAATGTTCGGGAATTGGAAAATCGGGTTCGTCGGGCTGTAACCCTGTCCGATCATGCCAGAATTACTCCAGAA
The DNA here is from genome assembly GCA_050248735.1 of Nitrospirales bacterium. Classification (GTDB taxonomy): domain Bacteria; phylum Nitrospirota; class Nitrospiria; order Nitrospirales; family UBA8639; genus JACKFE01. Next base: position 12,963 of record JBFWRU010000002.1, read on the forward strand.
GATCTGGATTTAGCTGAACCGTCTGGTGACCAAGAGAGGCTCACCTTGAAAGAGTCTCGTGATGCCATTGAAAAAAAGGTGATTGAGCAGGCTCTGGCCAAAACAGGCGGAAATATTACGAAAGCCGCTACCCTGTTGGATGTGAGTCGTCCAACTCTGCATGACTTGATTTCCCGCCATCATATCAAAAAGTAAACAACATTCGTTATCTCTTAAGGTAGCTTTCTTTAAATGGCCGGCAGGGTTATGACCGATACGAGGCGTTAATTTTGACATAATCATAGGTTAAATCGGTCGTCCAGATATGCGAACTGGCCTTGCCCTGGCCGAGTGATATGGAAATGGTCAATGTCGACTTCTGCATCATTTTCTTAATGCGTTGTTCAACTTTCGGTCCGAGCCCTTTGCCGGCTTTGACAATCGGAATCTCATTGAAAGCAATTTGAATTTTCTCCGGATCCAATGGCGGGCCTGAACGCCCTAATGCTGCGATAATCCGTCCCCAGTTAGGGTCGGCTCCGAAGATGGCCGTTTTGACCAAGGGAGACGTGGCCAGCGTGTTGGCAAATTGTTTGGCGGATTTTTCGCTGGCTGCCTGAAGAATGCGAAATTCGATGATTTTAGTCGCCCCTTCTCCATCCCGAACGATGTCCATGGCTAAATGGTGGCATACGTGATAGAGCAAATCCTTAAACCGGGCCTGAGCGGGTGTTCCCCGTTTGATGTGTGTGTTGCCGGCCAGGCCATTGGCCAGGCACAGCACGGTATCATTGGTGCTGGTTTCTCCATCCACTGAAATACAGTTAAAGGTCTCACGGGTTACTTCAGCGAGTGTGTGTTGGAGCACGGCCTTGTCAATGACGGCATCGGTGGTGAGGTATCCCAACATGGTGGCCATATCCGGATGAATCATCCCCGATCCTTTGGCCATGCCCCCGATAGTCACCTTTTTCCCTCCAATAGTATCTTGAAAGGCAATTTCCTTCGGTCGGGTATCGGTCGTCATGATGGCCTGAGCCGCCTGGAGGTGTCCCTTCCGACTGAGTTGAGCCATAAGAGTCGGAATGCCGCTGGCGATGGTTTTCATGGGGAGGGGGACGCCAATGACCCCGGTTGAGCCGATCAGCGCCATCCGTGGTGAAATGCCCAGAGCCTTGGCCAGAAGACTGCTGGTCAATTTGGCATGCCGGAGTCCTTCCTTCCCGGTAAAGGCATTGGCATTGCCGCTGTTTACCAGAATTGCCTGGCCGATTCCCTGTTTGACTTGTTGCCGGCCCAGGATAACCGGAGCGGCCGGGATCTTATTTTTGGTAAAGACCCCGGCCACAGGTCCCGGGGTTTGCGAGACAATAAGTGCGAGATCGAGTGCTTTGATTTTTTTGATCCCTGAAAAGATTCCAGCAGCGACAAATCCGATAGGGGCGGTGACACCACCGCTGATGCGTTTGGCCATGGAATGGTCCTTCGTCAGTTTTGAAAAATTTTATTCAGCATACTGATTGTGGTTAGGGAAAGACCCCTGGTCCGGTCAGGCCCGTATTCTCGGGGAACCCGGACATAATATTCATACATTGAATGGCTTGTCCCGCAGCCCCTTTGACCAGGTTATCTATCGCACCCGTGGTAATGAGGCATCGGGTGGTCGGGTCAAGCTGATATCCCAGATCACAAAAATTTGATCCACGAAGAGTATTCGGATTGACGGTATCCGGTGTGGAATGCAGGCGGATAAAGTATTCGTCCCCGTATGTCTGCTTGACGGCCTCATTGATGTTGGCCTGGCTAATGCCGGGTTTCACCTTGGCGTAGGCGGTACTTAAGATTCCCCGATTAATTGGAATGAGATGCGGGGTAAAAATGAGAGGAAACGCATCGGGGGTCATTTTTTGCTGCGGGGGTAACAGAAAGCTGAGTTCCTGTGCTATTTCAGGAGTATGGCGGTGAGTAGTCAGCTTATACGCATGAATGCCTTCATGGGCTTCGGGAAAATGGGATCCCAAGGCCGGAGATCGTCCGGCCCCGGATACGCCGGACTTAGAATCAATAATGATGGTTTCCATTTCGAGTAAGCCCTGAGCAATGAGCGGTGCCAGTTGAAGGATGGCCGCCGTGGGATAACAACCGGGAACTGCGACAAGCCGGGTTGCGGCAATTTCCTTACGGTGAAATTCCGGAAGACCATACACCGCTTGAGATAACAAGTTGGGAAAGGCATGGGAAACCCCATACCACTGTTCGTAGGTTTTCGGACTTTTCAGACGGTAATCGGCGCTCAGGTCAATGACGGTTTTCCCCAATGAAAGAAATTCCGATACCGGTTGTAAGGATTGGGTGTGGGGCAGTGCGAGAAAGATGACGTCGGCTTCCTGGCTGATCTGAGAAGGGTCAAGGGCCGACAATTGAAAATCCAGGGCCTTGCTGAGATTGGGCAGGATGGCGGCAATCGACAATCCTTGGGACTTTTCAGATGCGACAACTTTCGTAATCTTGATATTCGGGTGAAGGCTCAGAAGCCGGAGCAATTCGCCGCCGGTATATCCGCTTGCTCCAATGACCGCCACTCGCAATGTCTTAGTCATAGGACACTCCAGGAAAAAAAGAAGGGACAGGTACGTTTTCGACGATCATGTGCAGCATAGGTGCAGATTTTTTTGAATGTCTGGAATTGAGGAAAACCGAAAACCTAAGAAAAAGGGGGAGGGTGTTCCCCTCCCCCTACAAGACTCAGCACTATCCTGAGTTCGAAGTGTTTACCGTTTCGAATATTGGAAGCGTCGTCTGGCGCCTTTTTGCCCGTATTTTTTGCGTTCCTTAACTCGTGAGTCACGGGTGAGCAACCCCAGCTTTTTGAGTGAAGTACGCAGGGAAGGGTTATAGACGGAAAGAGCTTTCGCGATGGCATGGCGCAGGGCTCCGGCTTGCCCCGATATACCCCCGCCCGCTAAGGAGGCCTGGACGTTAAATTGCCCCATGGTTTTGGTGCAGTCGAATGGGGTTTGCACCTGAAGCTGATGAGTCATTCGAGGGAAGTACGTGGCTAAGGGTCGTCCGTTGACCTGTATGGTTCCCTGTCCGGGTTCAAGCCAAGCGCGAGCCACGGCATATTTTCGTTTCCCAGTTGCATAATGATTGGTTTGGGCCATGGTAGGAATCGTGCTCCTTTATGAAATTCTAGAGGTTCAAGGGAATGGGATTTTGTGCTTGGTGAATATGTTCGGCTTCCGGGTACACCTTCAGTTTCCTGGCCATTTGTTTGCCCAGAGTACATTTCGGCAGCATGCCTTTAATCGCCTTGGAGAGAACCTCCGTCGGTTTTTTTGCATGTAGATGTTCCGCTGAAATGGCCTTCAGACCACCAGGAAATCCGGTATGGTGATAGTAGGTTTTGGTTTTGAATTTATCTCTGGTGAATTCGACGTGGCCGGCATTAATAATGACCACATGGTCTCCGGTGTCGACATTCGGCGTAAAGGTAGGTTTATGTTTTCCCCGTAAAATTGACGCGACACGAGCGGCCAAGCGGCCGACGGTTTTTCCTTTTGCGTCGACCAAAAACCATTTTCGTTCGACTTCTAGTGGTTTAGCTTGAAACGATCGCATACCCGGTAACTCCCTTTTCTAAAAAATCACAATATTGACAGAACTATTCACTTCCAGGCTGTTCGGAAAACTTTTGATCTAACTTGGCCAACCATGTGTCCAAATGCTCTCCCCCACGTCGTTCGAGGACTTCCGGAGTCACATAGATGGGACATTGACATCGCAAGGCAAGGGCAATGGCATCGCTGGGTCGGGAGTCAATGGTTTTCTCCAGACTGTCCTTCGTTAAAATTAAACTGGAAAAATAGGTGTTGTTCTTGACTTCCGTGATCACCACCCGGTTCAGAGTAAACCCCAGGTGGCTGGCAAAACTGCAAATCAGGTCATGGCTCATGGGCCGTGGTGGTATAACATTTTCAAGAGCCAGTCGAATAGAGGTTCCCTCCGCTGTCCCCACCCAAATTGGCAGTACCTCAGAATTTTTTTCGTCGCGGAGGACTACGATTTGGGTGTCGGTATTGGGATCAACCAATACGCCGTGAACTTTCAACGGGATCAAGGTATTTGTTTCAGGAACCATAGTATGTTGATGGACAGTCGTTGGGTTAGGAAAGGGCAATCAGGTATCAGACTTTCCGAAATCCTCGGGTTTTAAATTTTCCAACCAACGTTCTAATTCTTCGGAGTTTTGTTTGTGCAATACCTCCCCCGACGCAAAAATAGGAGCATCCGTTCTGAGAGCGACAGCAATGGCATCACTTGGTCGGGAGTCAATCGTGAATTCCGAGTCACCAAACAGCAGGTGGATTTTGGCAAAATAGGTATTTTCTTTGAGATCGGTGATGACGGTACTGATCACTTTGGCATCCATATTATCTAATAGTGTCTTCATCAGGTCATGAGTCATGGGGCGTGGCGGGGCAATCCGTTCAAGGGCGAAACTGATGGCACTCGCTTCCGCCTTACCAACCCAGATGGGTAACATATCAGAGTTATTTTCATCCCGAAGAATGACGATATAGGCGTTGTTGTATGGGTCAAATAGCAGACCCCTTACATTCATTTGATTCAGCATATACTTATAACTTCGATAGGTAGCCTTGAAAATCCAACCTTGAACGATACTATTTTTTATGAGTTTTTGTCAATAAAAATTATATATTTCATGGGCTTATCTTTAACCAACCTCGATTGCCAGGATATTTTCTATAATTCCGGTACATGACTATAGGGCATTATAACGTATTTTTCTGCCAGGTCACATTCGCCTGCTCCTAGAACTAAGAAGAACCTTTTGAGGATATATATGAATGCTCGTTTTCCAGTAAATTGGCCACTCATTGATAGTGTAAGGCGTTGGTGGCGAAAGTATCCCACACTAAGAATTTTCATTTATTTTATCTTGAATCCATTGGCAGGCTTGCGATGGAGGCACTTCGGTTTTTTGACCGGTTTTCCGATCTTTAATTTCAAGGATACCTTTGGCTAAGCCCTTGTCTCCTATGACTATTTGATAGGGCATTCCCAGCAAATCAGCATCGTTAAACTTCACGCCACCCCTCTCGTCCCGGTCGTCCATGAGTACATCCAAACCTTGGGATGAAAAGTCCTGGTAAAGTTCGCCTGCCATTTTTTGAGTGGCATATGATTTAATAACAGGGATGAGATGGACCTGAAAGGGTGCAATGGGGACCGGCCAACAAATACCTTTCTCGTCATGATTTTGTTCAATTGCCGATGCCGCTGTCCGACCAACACCGATTCCATAACACCCCATAATAGCCGGCAGGGTTTGTCCTTGAGCATCGAGAAAGGTGGCTCCCATTTGTTCGCTATATTTTGTGCCGAGCATAAATACATGCCCAACCTCAATGCCTCTTGCCGTCTCCATCGGATTCCCAGTAACGGGTGAAGGGTCTCCGGCTTGGGCTTGGCGAAAGTCTCCCGATCCGTCTATCCGAAAGTCCCGGTTCAGGTTTGCGTTCAAGTAATGCGTGTCTGGCTCATTGCCTCCAACGATGAAATTGTCCATGGCTGCCACAGCATAATCAGCCAAGATATGAATGTTCGAGAGGCCGATGGGTCCCACAAAGCCCAGGGGTGCTGAGGTGAACTGTGACACCAGATCAGGAGGGGCAAGGCACAGTTCGTGAATTCCCAAAAAGCGTTGGATTTTTATTTCATTGGCCTGATGGTCTCCACGGATCAGCACGGCTGTGATTTCTTTTTTCCCGGTTTGGTACAGCAAGGTTTTGACCAATCGGGTTGGAGGAACCTTCAGTAATGTGCAGACATCTTCGACCGACGTTGCCTGAGGGGTGGAGACCTTTTCAAGGGCAAAGGGAGTTCCGGGATTGTTGGAATCGGAGGGACTCAGGTGAGCCCGTTCCACATTTGCGGCATATTGGCTGGTGGGGTCATAGACGATCAGCTCCTCACCCGTATTGGCTAGAACCATAAATTCGTGGGAGGAAATTCCTCCAATGAGTCCGGTGTCGGCTTCAACCGGACGGAATTTCAAACCGGTTCGCGTAAAAATTCGACAATAGGCGTCGTACATGCCCTGGTAACTCTGCTTGGCCGCTGTTTCATCCTGATCGAAGCTGTATGCGTCTTTCATGATGAATTCTCTGCCACGCATCAACCCGAAACGGGGGCGGATTTCGTCGCGAAATTTGGTTTGGATTTGATACATGGTGAGGGGAAGCTGGCGGTAGGACCGAACCTCTCGACGAAATAAATCCGTAATGACTTCCTCGTGGGTCGGCCCCAGGCAAAAGTCCCGATCATGCCGGTCTCGTAAACGAAATAGTTCCTTCCCATAGAAATCCCAGCGTCCGGTTTCCTGCCAGAGTTCGGCAGGGGACAGGACCGGCAAAAGTACTTCCTGTGCCCCCGCACGATTCATTTCCTCACGAATAATATTTTCGACTTTCCTGATGACTCTCAAGCCTAGAGGAAGATAGGAGTAAATTCCGGCAGCCACTTTGCGTATCATACCGGCCCGGAGCATGAGGCGGTGGCTGATGACTTCCGCTTCTCCAGGATCCTGACGCATGGTGGGAATGAAGGATGAAGACATTCGCATAGAAATACCTGCTTGAGGGTCAATAAATAATACGATTGAGAGTGAAAATTCTGAAGATAGTCGCCTGACCGGGTGGTTATTGCAGTAAGCGGCTGATGTCGTTCCAGGTTGCGTAGGCCATCAGAAAAAGCAGCAGCACCATCCCGACTTGTTGGGCCATTTCCCGTGACCGTTCTCCCAGTGGGCGGCCCAGGATTGCCTCACAGGCAAAAAAGAACAAATGGCCGCCATCAAGAATGGGAATAGGAAGCAGATTTAAAATTCCCAGATTAATGCTGAGAATGGCGATCAGCCAGGCTACACTTCCCAGGCCCTGTTGGGCTTGCTCACCAGAGATGCTGGCGATCATGAGAGGCCCGCCAAGGTTTTTGCTGGAGATTTCCCCCATGATAAGCTTGATAAGGCCTTCCACTGTCAATTCACACCAATTCCAGGTGGCTTTCAGGCCTTCCCATGGGGCCAAGAGGAGCGAATCAGTCTGGAGAATAGTGCCGGCACCGGACAGTTTAATGCCGATTCTTCCAACGGAGATCTCATTTCCGTCGGGTCCTTTGACTGTTTCCTCTTGTGGGGTGATGGAAATCTGAATCGTTCTGCCTCCTCTGGCCACAGTCATTTGGAGTAGTTCACCTGGATGATGGCGGACGAGTTCCGTCATTTGTGACCAGGTTGCAATTGGCGTATCGTTCATTTGAAGAATGCGGTCATCTTTCTGGAGCCCGGCGGTCATGGCTGGGGTATCCGGAATCACTCCACCCACAATAGGAGCATGGTCTTCAATGCCCAGAAGATATTGTGGGGAGTCCGGCTGGTCCGGAGAAATCTCAACCTTTGGAGTGATAATCAGGGTTTTGACGGACTCATCACGCACGACATCCAAGGTGACGGGGCGGCCGCCCCTGTCTTTCACGACTGTGTAGAGTTCCACGAGAGTGGACACCTCGGTGTCATTAGCACGGATAATACGATCCTGAAGCTGAAGCCCTGCCTGCTCTGCCGGAGACCCGGGAATTATGGCTTCCACCACGGGGGCCATATTCTCAATATTGGGAACAAAGATTGGCGACCCGAGGGCAAGCATGGCCGTAAAAATAAGATAGCTTAAGAGGAAATTAAACCCTGGTCCGGCAGCCACAATAAGCATTTTATGGGGCAACGATTGGTGAATAAACGATTGCCGTTGCTCCGAAGCTGAAATAGGTTCTCCCCCATCTTCACCAAAGAGTTTGACGTATCCACCTAAGGGAATGGCAGAAACCAAATATTCCGTATCGCCGACTTGTCGTCCGATGAGTTTTGGTCCGAATCCCAGGGAAAACTTGAGGACTTTGACGCCCACCCAACGAGCGGCCAAATAGTGGCCGTACTCGTGGAACGAGACCAGGACTCCGAGAACTAGAAGGAACCACCAAATTTTTTGGCCGAACACATAGAGGGAGTCCGGGGAGAAAAGAAAAAAGTTATGAATCATGATGAATCTTCAGTGTATCCAACTCAGCGGTTTAGACAAAGGAAGACGCGCAGGGTTTGAGGAACTGGGCAGCTGTTGTCCTGGCCCATTGGTCCACTTCCAAAATTTCCTCCAATGAGGATAAGGGTGAAGGATGGTATGCGTCCATGGTTTCGGCAATGATCTTCGGAATGTCCAAAAATCGAATCTGGTTGTCCAGAAAGGCTTGAACGGCGATTTCATTGGCCGCATTGAGAGTGGCAGGCAATCCATTCCCATCGGCCAGGGCATTATAGGCTAATTGGAGACAGGGAAATTTTGCCGTGTCTGGTTGATAAAAGGTCAATTGTCCAATCTTCCATAAATCCAATACCGGAGGATTCAAGGGAACCCGCTCCGGATATTTCATCGCATAGGAGATCGGCGTACGCATGTCAGGATGACCCAGTTGAGCGATAACCGAGCCATCGCAATATTCTACCATGGAGTGAATGATACTTTCTCGGTGGATCACGACTTCAATTTGAGCCGGAGGGAGATCAAACAGCCATTTGGCCTCAATCACCTCCAGTCCTTTATTCATGAGAGTCGAAGAGTCGATGGTAATTTTTGCCCCCATTTTCCAATTGGGGTGCTTCAGGGCCTGTTCCGGAGTCACATGGGCGAGGGCCGATTGTTCCCAATCCCCAAATGGCCCACCGGAAGCCGTTAAGACCACACGGCGAATATCCGTTTTCCGGTGCCCTTCCATCGATTGAAAGATGGCGCTATGTTCGCTGTCGATGGGGAAAATGGTGACTCCGTGTTTGTGAGCTTCGTCTTGCATGAGTTGCCCGGCCATGACCATGGGCTCTTTATTGGCAAGAGCCACGGTTTTCCCGGCTTTGATTGCGGCCAAGGTAGGTTTCAGCCCGGCTCCCCCTACAATGGCAGAGATGACCAAATCTCCTTGGGAAAGACCTGCGACGGCACACAGGCCTTCTTCGCCCTCCAGAATTTCAACCGATCGATTCCCGATCATGGTTCGTAGGGTTTTGGCTGCTTCGGGACAGGAAAGGGCCACGACCTTCGGTTGAAAAAGCCGGATTTGCTCGGCTAATACCTCGGCCTTGGATCCAGCCGCGAGACCTACAATCCGGAAATCCTCCGGAAATTTTGACACGATATCAAGAGTGCTGGCTCCAATAGAACCGGTGGACCCCAGAATGACAATGTTTTTCACGATGTCCTCTCCTCAGGATGAAAAACAACCAGTTTACGAGCCAAGCCCAATGAACAAGGCATAATAATAGAAAGCAGGGGCCGATAACAAAAGGCTATCAATCCGGTCCAGCACCCCACCATGACCTGGAATAAGTGTTCCGGAATCTTTGACCTGCACACTGCGCTTGATAGCGGATTCTGTCAGATCGCCTAGGGTACCGCAAATGGCCAAAAGAATGCCCAGTATCGCGCTGTGCGGCAACGACATCACTGAAAAAAACCACAGATGACAAAGAATCGCCCCAATCAGAGAAAAGAGGATGCCTCCCAGGAATCCCTCGATCGTTTTCTTGGGGCTGAGCACCGGAGCAAGGGGATGACGGCCAAAAGTCAGGCCGAAGACAAAGCCTCCGGTATCCGATAGCCAGGTCACAATCAATACAAAAAAGACCATGGTGATTCCCTGAGGCAACTGTCTGATTTGAATGAAATATCCAAAGAGCAGTGCTACATAGAAGATGCCGAAGATATAGCCCATCCACTTTGGCATCCACTGCCGCATTTTGTGATGGTTCAGAAAAAAACCGGCAAGAATCACGAGGGTTAGCCCCAAGGCCACTGCTAGGAGTGGAGGCGTGACGTTGCCGTGCATGAGAAGCAGAATTCCCGCCGCACTGAAAAAGCACAGGAAGTGTGAAATCCCCAAGCGGGGATTCCCAAAATACATACTGAGAAATTCCCACAACGCGAGTAACACTGTCATCCCTACAAAAACCGAGAAGAGCCACGGAGGGCTATAGGCAATCCCGCCATAAAGAAGAGGGATAACAGCAAATGCCGTATAAAACCGGCGAGGGTCGATACGTTTTTTCGGGGGGGATAATCCTAAGGGTTCTTCGGGTTGGGAAGACGGGTTGGACCGGTCGGACAATGACACGAGCCGGCTCAATCTACAATGAAACAGCTTGGGTTACCCGTCCATACCGGCGTTCACGTTTTTGGTAGTCCAAAAGCGCGTGGAGGGTTTCCAGCCGGCGAAATTCAGGCCAGAGGGTTTTGGTGAAGTACAATTCGGTATAGGCAATTTGCCAGGGAAGAAAGTTGCTGATGCGGTTTTCTCCCGAGGTGCGAATGAGCAGGTCCGGGTCGGGAAGTCCATGCGTATATAAATATTGTTCGAAGAGGGGCTCGTCGATTTGAGAGGGTGCTAAGGACCCCATTTCCACTTCCACCGCAATTTGGCGTATGGCATCAATGATTTCGGCACGACCTCCGTAACTCAAAGCCACAGATAGAGTGCGTTCGGTGAAATGCTGCGTCTCCTCGGCGACTTCTGACACCAATGCATGCACCGAAGGGGGTAATTGGTGCAATCTGCCAATGGGACGGAATCGCACGCGTCGTTTTTGGAATAATGCTCGTTCCTCCTGGAGATACCGTTCCAGCAAATTCATGAGTAATTGGATTTCCAGTTTGGGACGGTTCCAGTTCTCCTGTGAAAAGGCATAGATCGTGACGTAGGGAATATTCAATTCATGGCTGACTTCCAGGACATCCTGGAGTGCCCTGAGTCCTTCTTGATGTCCCGCTATGCGTTGAAGTCCTCGTTGGGCTGCCCATCGACCATTCCCATCCATGATGATGGCCATATGACGAGGCATGAGGTCCGGATCGAGTTGGGCTCGCAGGTCCGATTCGGAGGCCTGAGAGGGATCAAACGTTTTTAATTCATCCATGGATGAGGTGTCAGCACGAGTGAAAGGGGAACGAAGGTGTTGGTTCGTATGGAATGGAAAGAGATTGCCATCAATCCTTTCATATATAAGATCAGTCTAATAATGCCATAGATTCTTGTCAAATTGCTCGAACCCGTGCATGAAAATTGCGCCATCCTGGATGTTGGGCTATACTCCCGATTCGCCTGAAAACATCATGAAATTTGAATAGGTGATTATGGTTCCGAGTCCCTCAGACTTCGCTCTTCAGGAAACAGACCTCCTTCAAGCCTTGGATAAAGCCATAGCCCGTGATGTGGACTTTGCCGACATGTATATCGAGTCCACCATTTCGGAGTCGGTCTCCATGGAGGAAAGTCTCGTTAAGCGGGCAGTGAAAAGTATTGGACAGGGCGCGGGCGTTCGGGCCATTGCCGGGGATCGCACGGGATTTGCCTATTCGGATGACTTGTCTGTGAAGGATTTGGAAATCGCTGCAGAAACGGCCCGGTATATCGCCGATTCACCACGGGGCGATCAGCCGCTTGCCGTGACTCATCGGGAAGCTCCCTCCCATAATCTGTATCCCCTTTCCCAACCCCTATCCGAAGTTTCGACACAAGAACGGGTAGAATTATTGAATGCGATCGATCTTGAAGCCCGGCAATACGATTCCCGTATTACCAAAGTGATGGCTTCCATCAATACCGAACAAAAGATATTTCTGGTTGTGAATACGGAAGGCCAGTTGGTGGGGGATATGCAGCCATTGGCCCGGCTTCAAGTGACCTGTATCGCAGAGGAAGGTCCCAACCGTCAGGTAGGCACCTTTGGCGGTGGCGGCCGGGTCGGGTTTTCCTTTTTTATGGAACAGGGGCGCGCATTGGAATATGCCCGGCAGGCGGCTCGGCAGGCGATTGTGAACTTAGGTGCGATAGACGCTCCCGCTGGGACCATGCCGGTGGTGTTGGCCGGAGGTTGGCCGGGGATTCTTCTGCATGAAGCCATCGGGCATGGATTGGAGGCCGACTTTAATCGGCGGAAGACCTCAGCCTTCAGTGATTTGGTGGGGCAATCCGTGGCTTCCGAACTCTGTACAATTGTGGATGATGGTACCCTCCCATTTCGGCGGGGTTCCATGAATGTGGATGATGAAGGGACGTCGACAACCCGAACGATGTTGATTGAAAAAGGTGTGCTGCGCGGATATATCACGGATCGCATGAATGCCAAACTGATGGGCATTCCTCTGACCGGCAATGGTCGGCGTGAAGACTTTCGAAGTATGGTGCTCCCACGGATGACCAATACCTTTATGCTGGCAGGTGAATCCGATCCCGAAGACATCATTCGCTCCGTTAAAAAAGGCTTGTATGCCGTGTCATTTGGGGGAGGACAGGTGGATATTACCAGCGGGAAATTTGTCTTTTCTGCCAGCGAAGCCTACGTGATTGAAGATGGAAAAGTGACTCGCCCGGTTAAGGGAGCCACCCTCATTGGGAATGGACCTGATGTGCTCAAGCGAGTGTCCATGGTTGGCCATGATCTGAAGCTGGATGAGGGTATCGGCACCTGCGGAAAAGAAGGCCAATCGGTTCCTGTTGGCGTTGGGCTCCCAACCATTCGAATCGAGGAAATGACCATTGGTGGAACGGCCATGGCCTGATCCCATCCCAGGATGTTTCTGTCACGTGACAGTTCCGTTTATACCGTATGTTTCATGAGCGAATGATTGGGAGTATATGAGTCAAGTCCCTTCCATGCCCACAGTTCATTTTTCCGACTTGGCGGCCGCAGTGTTGGAGCGGGCCAAGGTTGCAGGCGCCAGCGAAGCGGATGTGTTGCTTGCTGAAGGCGATGGCCTGTCGGTTCAAGTGCGCTTGTCCAAAGTGGATCGGCTGTCCAAGGCCAGAGAAAAAATATTAGGGATCCGGATTTTTTTCGGAAAGCGATCCGCGAGTGCCTCCACCTCAGACTTTTCCGAAGCCTCGTTGAACCGGTTAGTGGATGATACGTGCAGTCTGGCTAAAGCGGTCGTGGAAGATCCGACATCAGGATTGCCGGATGCCGATCAATATGCCACGTCCTTTCCTGATCTGGATCTCACGGATACCAGGAAATTAACGGTTGAAGAGGAAATCGATTTAGCGAAGCGAGCCGAACAGGCGGCTTTTTCTGCTGATGCCCGGATTACCAATTCTGAAGGTGCGGACTGTTCTTCGAATGCCGGGTCTGTTCTTTTGGCTAATAGCCACGGATTTGTGGGGTCTTATGCCAATACGTCGTATTCCTTGTCGGTATCCCCCATTGCACACGAAGGCAACGGGGGCGGTATGCAACGGGACTATTGGTATTCCGTTGCAAGGAAATTCCATCAATTAGAGGATCCGGAACGCGTGGGCAGGGAAGCGGCCAGACGGACGGTCCGTCGCCTCGGCAGCCACCGTATGACCACTCAAGAGGTGCCGGTCATTTATGATCCGGAAGTCGCCAAGGGATTGTTGGGGCATCTCGCTTCGGCCGTGTCGGGATATGCATTATATAAAGGGGCATCTTTTTTACAGGGTCAATTAGAGAAATCGATTGCCTCCGATTTGGTGACCGTCGTGGATGATGGGCGGTTGCCTGGTGGATTCGGGTCCCGGCCGTTTGATGGAGAAGGGGTGCCCACTCGAAGGACTATGGTGGTGGAAAAGGGGAAATTGACCAATTATCTCCTCGATACCTATTCCGGGAGAAAACTGAAGATGCCTTCAACGGGAAATGCGTCACGATCCGTTGGTGAAAATCCAACTGTTTCCGCCACGAACTTATTTCTTCACCCCGGCACTTATTCTCCGGAAGACATTCTTTGTTCGGTAAAAAAAGGGTTGCTGGTGACGGAACTGATCGGGTTCGGCATTAACATGGTCACCGGGGATTATTCCAGAGGGGCGGTGGGTTTTTGGATCGAGAATGGGGAAATTACCTATCCCGTGGAAGAAGTCACGATTGCCGGAAATTTGAAATCCATGTTCAATGATATTGAAATGGTGGGCAATGATCTGGAGTTTCGTGGAAGGATTGCGAGTCCGACTATCAAGATCCGGAAGATGACAGTGGCGGGGCAATAGAAAAATCATGCGGGAGAAAGAGGTCAGAAGGGATCTGTTCTTTGGAGGGGAGTGTGGTTGCATTCGATCCCCATATTATCATTGTAGATTATAGAGGATGGTGTCGTTATGCCGTTGGACGTTGAAGAAGGTGAAAAAGTTTTAAAATTGGTAACATCCCGGTACAGTCAACGGGGATGGAGAAAGAAAATTGAAAAGATTTTAAGCCTTCCACCATCGGGATTGGAAGATGAGACGCAACGCAAACTGTTTCTGTATTTAAAGGTCGGATTACAAGCCTATAAGTCCCGTCGAGCGGATCCCCCTTCCTGGATTGTTGGCGGTTTCGCAACGCAGGAAGTCATTGATCGTGCCAAATTCAATCCCGCCGTAGTGAATCCGGACTTTACCGCGGAACATGTCGCATGTTTTGGTGTGGATCCTGGCCCTGAGGTCAATGAGGTATGGTGGGAGGATATGTTGGTCAACTGGTTTGTGAACGCCGAGGAAGAAGAGGAGGCACTCTCCGCCTTGCAGGAAGAGGAAGCTGAGAGCACCGAATCGGATCCTTCCACCACGGAAAATGCTGAAAAATCTTAGAGGTCGTATCCCAGGTTGAAAGTCCTCATGCCAGCCTGGGTAATGTGCCGGGAATTTGATATGCCTGTTCCCACCCTTTCCCTAAACGTCTAGCCTGCCTTTTTTTCACCCCATCCGGTCTATTGGTGCCGGACGGGATGATTCCCTGCGACTCCGGTGTTTGCCCAATCCATTGTTTGTTCACACCAGGATCAGAATGAATCAATATCGTCATCCCACCGGATACGGTAGTCAGCGCCCTTTTACGGGATGGTGGTTCTGAATGAAAAAGTGCTGCCTGAAAATCCTTCAAATGAAAATGTCATTGAGAAGGAGGCTAAAAAAGATCCATTTGAACCGGAACTTCTGCCGGTGGGTCTTTTTTGGACTCAGCGGTGGGGTGAGCGATTGGTTGAATTTTTGCCGTGGGACTTTTTTGAGGCTCTTTGCCCATGCCATCCAAGACGATTTTTAACTTTTTGAAATCTTCCAGGAGCGGTCCTCGGAGATTACCTTGATGCAGAGCCGCTGCGGGGTGGAGGAGGGGAAAGACCAGAAACTGAGCCATCTGAATCACCTGACCGCGCACTTTGGTAATGCCCACTTTTTTTTCCAACAAGGTTTGTGTCGCAAAGTTGCCGAGCGTACAGACCAATTTTGGATGAATGAACTCAATTTGTTGGAGAAGAAAGGGTTTGCACGTTTCAATTTCGTCAGGTAATGGATCCCGGTTATTGGGCGGTCGGCATTTAATCACATTGGCAATGTAAATATCCGATCGGGTCAGCCCGATCGATTGCAAGAGTTCCGTCAATAATTTTCCCGCCGCTCCGACGAACGGCTCCCCCTGCCGGTCTTCGTAGAATCCCGGTGCCTCACCCACAAACATGATCGAGGCTTGAGGGTTTCCAGATCCGAAAACCACCTGCGTACGCCCTGCGGACAGGCGACAGCGCTCACAATCGCGAAGGGAAGCGCTGAGGTCGGTCAAATTCATAGCCTGCGATCTTAATTTTGATGGGAGTGGATGTCAACGTAAACAGGCAAAGAACCGATGGGCGATGGCTTCTGCGCAGGTGTTGGCGCTGTTTACAAGACTCTCCATGGAATGGGGGAAAGTGGTCTCTGTCCACGTCCCGACAACAAAGAAATTAGGGATGGGACCGGAGTTTCGGGGACGGAATGCTCTTAACCCTGCTGAAGAGGGGAACAGTCTCAACTGCCGATACTGGAACTGAGGGGGGCAGGCGGTATCAGGAAGATTGCGTGCAACGTGAAGTATTGCTTGAAGATAAGCCCAGGGTGACTTTATCTGCGTATGTCGTTCCGAAGGGAACTCATCCGGCATTTCCTGAAGCAGGCAGGCCATCTGAGTGCCAGTAGGAAGGGAGCCCGTTGGAGGTAAAATGGCCACCCAATCGATGTGGTGCGGACAGAGAACCAAGGAGGGAGGCAATTCGATGTTAGGAACAGTGAACGTCATGAGCAAACGCGTATGGCTCGCGATGTGAGCCATTTGATCCAATTGAGCAAACTTCGTGAGTACTCGCTCGGGAAGAAGAGAGAGAATCTCTTCTGGGGGGAGGGCAGCCACATACGTGGCGGTTTCGGAAAAGGAATCGCCGGCAGGTAAAAGATTTTCACTATTGCGCCCGACAGATCGAAATAGGGGATATTCTTCGCAGGTGTGGAATTGGACTCCCTGTTTGATCAATAAGTCCCGTAACGCGGTTTTCAGTTCACCCATGTGGGACTCGGATCCAAAGAACCATTGAGTGCCGGTCGATGTGGTCTGTGCGTATCGAGAGAGGCTCGTCACGAACATCCTCAGTGAGGCGTCAGAAAGATCACATCCCAGAAGCCAGCGGCAGAGTGGATTCCAGAAGCATTGCCGAGCCGCATGAGACTGCCTGGCGTCCGTGACCCAGTTTTCCGCCGATTGGGTGTCGGAAATTCCCTCATCCGATCTGCCTTGCTCCCAGCTTTTCTCCAAATGGTTAAGCAGGTTCAGCCGATCCCGCCAGGATAAACCCTTGAAGAGCAGAAGCTCGGGAAATACGTGAAAGTGGGAAAAAAATGGCAAACGGGAAATCCGGTATCGTTGGTTATCCGTGGACAGGATTTCGATGGAACCGGTCTGAAAAGGAGTCAAGGGCAGAGATAATTCCTGAAGGAGAGACCAGGTGGCATGGAAAAACCCCGGCCACACCGGGGGAAGCGCGTCCGTTTGATCCGGAATCTGTGGGGCAGTCCGACGCTCCAGAATGCGGAGGTGAAAGCCGTAAGGCAATAGGCGAAAAGCCGTGATCAAGCCGGCTAGTGTTCCGCCTATGATCCAGATAGGGCGCGTCACACGGATGGAGCCACGCGATGAGCAAAAATGGACCGAACCCAAATATTGGAGGCAATGGCCAAGCGTTGCATGGGAGGGACCCGAACCCGTGGGCCAAAGACCTGATACTCGCGATCTTCCAATTGTTGCAGGATGCGGCTATAGACACCACGCATAATTTCCGCCACCACCAGGGATTTTTGATCAGAAGGAGGAAGGGCTTTGAGAATGTCTTCAGCCTTTTGATAGTAACTTTGGGCCCGTTCGCATTCAAATTGCACCAGGTTAACCAGTGCCGGAGATGATTGTTGGCGCAGAAGGGCATCCTCGGGATAGCCAAACCGCTGTAAATCTTCCAGGGGAAGGTAAATGCGGTTGTGTTCGGCATCGCCCTTGAGATCGCGAAGGATATTCGTCAATTGAAACGCCAGTCCCAAATTCACCGCATAGTCTTCCGCTGCGGGGGATCGTGTCTGAAAGATCTTGAGACAAATCAGGCCAACCACCGACGCTACGCGATAGCAATACTGGTACAGATCCGGAAAGGTCATAAACCGGTTAATGGTGAGATCCATTTCAACCCCGGTAATCAGCTCCTGAAGAAGGGATTCCGGAATATCGAAGGTCTGAAGGTGAGCCGCAAGGCTAATGGTCACCGGCTGGGTTGGATGCCCGCGATATGTGGCAGAGACCTCTTGTCTCCATTTGGCGACTTCTTCTGATGGCTGGCTTCCGGGGGCCGGTTCATCTACTGCACTATCCACCAGTTTACAAAAGGCATATATCGTATACATGGCTTCCCGCCGGTGCTGTGGGAGGAACAAAAAGGAATAGTAGAAATTGCTGCCGCTTTTCTTGGTGTAGGCGGTGCAAATGACTTGGGCTTCCTGAGCGGTCATAGCGGTCATAAATGAAACGGCTTCCTTGACAAGAGAAGTACCGGCGTGTGCCACGCCTGGATTACGAGTGAATACCAGATTCGACGGTTAATGGAAATAGAGAATGCGTAGGGTGGCGTAGCCTAACAGGGATCTTCAGTCACCTTCAATATGGCAAGCACCGTTCCGGAAAAGATGGAAAAGCCGAATGCTTGAGTAATGTCGTTTCAAGCCCCAAGTGGTCGGATGTCTTGACTCTTTGGCAAACATGGAATGATCGGGCCAGGGCGGGCTCGAGATAAATATCCAAGGTAAGGGGTGAGGGGGATACAGATTGGGATGGGGTCCCCAGGCCCAGAAAGATCTGGGCTCACTGGGGACATTCAGAAAATGTCTCAGGAAGCTTTCTGAAGTTTGGATCCTGAGAGCCAACCGACTTGTCCGGTTTTCGTTTTGACTTGATACATCCAGTTTCCTTCTTGCAGTGTTCCGTCTAGAACGATGAGGGAGTCACCGGCCTTGACGATGGAACCGGGCTTTCCGGTTTGTGGATCAAGCAACAGCAAGGCTTCCCCGGTCCCGCTCGTGAGAGCGACGGTTTGGTTTTCTAGAAACTTGGGCGAGGGGACCAATGAATCCAACTTGGGAGCATTTTTCGTATTGATGGCCTCCGCAGAATCCACGGATCGAACCTGCGTGTTAAACGAGGTGTCGGGTTTGAGGGACCAATAGGCAATGCCCACCGCCAGGAGTAATAGTAAAATCCATAGCAGGGGTTTTCGGGAAGGAGGTTTGGACTGGTCCAGATCATCTTCTTCCAACCCTTCGTCAAATTCCAAGTCCTTATTGGAGTCTTCGGCCAACAACAGATTCCATTTGGGGTACGGGTTGGAAGGGGAGAATGCCGGAAATGTCGAGGTCATCATACCTTTCTCCTTTTGCAGTGGTGGCACAACTGGAATGTGTGCATCGCGGTCAATGGGGGAAAATCCCTCTGACAAATGGGCACTAAGAAAAAACACCCATGATTAAACTTTCTTAACACCCCGCCGGCATCCTGTCAATGAATTCGAGTCGGTGGATGAGGGATTCGAATATAGAGTCAGCGAGGCGGAAAAATTTTCCGGGTAGTGGATCTCAGACGGGGGGATGGGACTGTCCGCCACATGGGAGGTAGATTCCTGGTGAGGCGTCGTAGGTTGCAACTCAAGGCTGTCTGGGGCAGAATTATCCCTTATCCGGAGACCGACGGTCATGAAATCGTTTCGTGAAGAACTCTGGTTCCAGACAAAGACCCGCCGTGAATTTATTAATATCACTTCCCAGGTCGAACGCGTGGTGAAGCAAAGTGGAATTCGGGAAGGATTGGTTCTGGTCAATGCCATGCATATTACGGCCAGTGTTTATATCAATGACGACGAAGGCGGTTTACTGCACGATTATGAACAATTTCTTGAAACGCTCGTCCCGCAGTCCGGGACGTATCGTCACAATCTGACCGGCGAAGATAACGGGGATGCACATATCAAGCGTCAGATTATGGGCCGTGAGGTCGTGGTTGCGATTACGGAGGGCCAATTGGATTTTGGGCCGTGGGAGCAAATATTTTATGGGGAGTTTGATGGACGACGCCGGAAGCGTGTGCTGGTGAAAGTGATCGGGGAGTAACGAGTTGGCAAATCGGTGGGACTCATGGGAGAATGCATCAATCCACGAAGAGGAATGTCGCGCCGGGAATCGAGAGGCGAGGCGCGTGAATAATCATGCCGTTGATGGGGTGTGTTAACATATGACTAGTTGGTATCGACCGGATCCTCTCACGCGAGATCTCATTCACCTTATCAATGCCCGGCGTCATGATCATGGGGATCCGGGGTTAGCCATCGAAATTCTCCAGGCCCTCTTGGATCAGGACCGGGAACACGAGGTGCTCACCGTTCTGGCGGCGTTGGATGAGAGTATGGCGGAATGGTTGTTCGATTTGTTGGCCGAGGCTGCCAGCACCACATTGATGGATGAAGATGATGAGGAAGAGGATATCGAATCCTATAGCATCCTGGCGTCATTCGAATTGCCGCTGCAAGCCAACCTGGCTTTTCCTTTAAAACTCAAAATCGATCCGGTACAGACGGCTGAGTTATTGCGTAAATATCTTCACCTTTCTCCGGGTTCGGTCATTTCCGTCGAACCAAGGCTCTTGACGGATACGACCCTGGATTTTCTCAATCTTCAAAAGATTCATGAGCATATTTCTAATATGGCCGATGGACAGCGCCGCCAAACGATCGCCGCGCGCTTGCATCCCCCGGTCGAAGCCACGGCCTTTTTGTTTTTCGAAATCCTGGGAGCGGGAGATACGACGTTGCCGGAAAATCTTTCCGAAAAGGACTGTCAGGCTATTATGGACGGGTTGGTGGCACAGTGTCCGGAAATTGCAAAAGCTCCACAAATGCTGGAAGCGCCCACCTATGCCGCCTATGCCGTGTTTGACGCGCAAAATGCGGTGCGCCTGCACCGGTTAGCCGATGAGACAGCAGCCGTGTGGCATGATCTGGATGGAGTCGTCCGGAGCCGGACCGTAGTTCATCTGCATACGCAATGTGGCAATGGTGTCTATATGCCGGTGTGGACGGACTTGTTTGACCCTGAATTGCCGGAGGAACATGGCCCCATCTGGACGTCACCGGATGTGTGGGTGTTTACCGCCGATCTTCCGATTGAGTGGCCCGGGGAAATGCTCACGAACCGGTTACTGGCCGAGGGGTGTACCCGATTTGAAAATCATATCGTGGAAGCCACGGATAATTAAGCGGACATCACTGGCCTGCAGCTTTCCGTAAATTATCCAGTGCGGTTTGCGGAACTTTCAGCGATCCCTTTCCCTTTCCAATCGCAATCTCGGGCTTGAACGTCCCGTGGAAATCGCTTCCTCCGCTCACTAAAAGATTAAAGCGTTTCGCCAAATGCAAGTTGAACGATATTTGTTTGGCGGAAAACGTCCCGTAAAACACTTCGAGTCCTTGTAGTCCATTCTCTGCCAATGTCCGACAGGCGGGGTCGACGTCTTCCTGGCGAAAGCCTTCCCAAAATGGATGAGCTAAAATAGCCAGACCTCCCGCTTCTCGAATCCAGGAAAATATGTCGGAGGCTTCCGGGACATCACGAGGCACATAGGCCTTTCCCCGGACCCCCAGGTATCTTTCAAAGGCTTCTCTGAAGGTTGAGACATACGCCTGTTGTATAAGCAGTTGGGCAATGTGGGGCCGTCCGATCGAACCGGATCCGGCAAGGCGTTGAACGTCCTCCAGGTACAGGGTGATGCCGTTGAGTGTCAGCTTATGAAGAATTTCTTGAATCCGTTGAAGTCGGGTTGATTGAAGATTGCGGATGCGGGTTTGAAAGGAGGCGTCCTGATAGTTGATGAAATAGCCCAGGACATGAATCTCCCGTTCCCGGAAGCGGGTGCTGATCTCGATGCCCGGGATCAGATCCATACGCAGCGTTTGGCTAATGGCCAACGCCTCATCGATCCCTTCAGTGGTATCGTGGTCGGTAATCGCCAGTGTCTGAATATCATGTTGGTGGGCCCACTTGACCAACTCCGTTGGGGAATAACTGCCATCTGACCAGGTGGTATGGGTATGGAGATCAATTCGGCTCATGGCAAGCGGTGTCTATTCCTTCCTGATGCTCGGTCAGGGTGGTCGGATGGTGCTATCCAACTAATCCGGTTTTTGTGCGAGCATTCTGGCTGTGATGGCTCCGTCGGGTCCTGCGGGAGCATCATGGAGCCCTTCCTCGTAATGAAGCACTCGAAGTCCGCGGATGAGATCCAGGAGTTCGTTTCGGCCTAAACAAAATTCCTTCCGTCGAGGGTGTCGGTGAAGGAGATGATTGTCAATGAGAAAGGTTTCATAGAGCAACATGCCGCCTGGTTTTAAGGCTTGAAGTAATTTAGGAAAGAGAGGTCGGTATAAATAGAAAAAGACCAGAATCACATCATAGGACTCATGCCCAAGGTCCGGCGGATTTGAGGGATCCGATTCCAGATCCATGATCTGGGTGGTGAGTGAGGCCAGCGCGTGCCGGCGGGCTTTGTCCTGGAGGGAGGACAGTGCATCCGAATCCCGATCAACCGCATGAACCGTAAACTGTTTGGACACTAAAAATACGCTATGCCGTCCCCTTCCAGCAGCCACGTCCAAGGCCTTGCCGGCTGGCAAGCGGGGAAGTTGAGCCACCAGGAATTCTGAAGGCAAGCCATCGTCTTCTGACGATTGTTGGGATCTTGTGCGAGCCACCTGTACGCCAACTGAACCTTGAAGGCCTTCAAGCGGAGGTTGAATTTTTCTGACCCAGAGTTGCAGATGTGTGAGGGGGAATTCCTGAAACAGGATATGGCACAGTTGCTCGGTTAAGGTTTCCAGAAGGGCAAAGGTCCTGTTTTCGGTAACATCACGTACGCGTCTAATAATGGCTCCGTAGTCGACGGTGTCCGAAAGCTTATCACTGTGAAAGGCGGTCTGGTTGGGACATCGAAAGCGAATATCTACCAACAGGGGTTGTTTCCTGGCTCGTTCAGCTTCCGATACCCCACAGTTAGCCGATACCTGAATGGCCTTAATAATAATGGCGTTCTTCTTCATGGACGTGCGGGGCCCCGTAGCATGACCATTGGAGGAGTTAATCCGTTTATGCTGTACATTGAATAAAATTTCCGGGATATTGGGAATATCTTGAGTTGTTGGATGGCATAATGTGACATAGAACCTTAGATAGGACAGCTAGGTCAAACGGGCAAGAGAGAATGTGGTCCGCTTCATTTTACAATTAATGATCTTTGTGGCTGTTGGAGCCGGTCAGGGATCATGTCGATGGGTCGGTTCAGAATCGGTAACGGTCACAGCGGAAGAATTCCGTTTTGCACCTGACAAGATTAAGGTTCGTCCAGACCATCCTTTTCGATTGATTATCCGGAACCAAGGGCGTGAACCACATGTGTTCCAGAGTCCTCAACTATTTAGAGAGCAGGTGCGTTATACCCGATTGGCCCCATTCGGGAAGATGCAACAGGGAAGTGTCATTACTCTCGAACCTGGACAATCGACAGAGATGGAGTTGATCTTACCCGCCGGGGTGTATCCGTTTCGATGCTGGATTAAGGGGCATTCGGGAATGGAAGGCGTTATTGTGGCTTCAAACTAAATACATCGTTCCATGAGTAGGGCTCTGAAAGGCGCATGCCGACTTGGGAAAGTAGTACCGTTAATGGAAAAGCGAGGAAGTCTCTACCGATACAACCTCAGGGAGGCTTGATACTCGCTGGGAACACCTGTTTCCAGCGAGTATGCGATTATTTTCCAGGGACGGCGTCGATCGGAGAGCGGGCTTTGGCATCTCGTTCACAAGACAGGGTTGCTAACTGTCGTTGGCCCTCAGAAGAATTGCTGGGAATTCGGCTGATACAGGCCTCAAGCGTGTCCCCTTGAACGCCAGTGGAGACCCGGTTAGGCCCTGTGTTGACGGCGCTTTGCTTGGATAGACTTGAGGGCGTTGAGCCTGCCGTTCCGGTTTGATCGCCGGAACCCGTATTCATTTCCGCACACCCTAGGGCGAATGTGATGAGACTAAAAGAAGCGAACAGTGCAATCTTGGAAAGAGATTTCATGGGTCAAGCCCCTCCTCAATTAGGTGATCAAGTGTGGGAATATAATAAAGTGGCAGGCGAAAAAACAAGATGGTGCCGTGATTTCATCCTAAATGGTAAGGGAATACAGACCGGGAAACAAGAGCATGAGGAGTGACAAAACTTCCTGTTTAACTTACCTTGACTGGTTTGGGGTGTACTGTTACCGTCAGACTGTCTTCGACGTCTCGAACCTAGCCTAAAAGAAATTCCTCCTGCATGATGGTTTCATTGAGAATTGAGGGTTGGGGTCCCGAATTGTGACATTCCAGGATATAATCCTTTCCCTCAATCATTTTTGGAAATCTCATAACTGCCTGCTCACCCAGCCGTATGACACGGAAAAGGGTGCGGGAACCTTTAATCCTGCTACCTTTCTACGGGCGATTGGCCCCGAGCCGTGGAGCGCGGCCTATGTCGAACCCTGCCGACGTCCCACTGACGGGCGATATGGTGAAAATCCCAACAGACTACAGCACTACTTTCAATATCAAGTCGTGATCAAACCGGCGCCTTCCAATTCACAGGACTTGTATTTACAAAGCTTGACCCATTTGGGATTGGATCCCTATCAGCATGATATTCAGTTCCTCCAGGATGATTGGGAGTCACCGACTCTTGGGGCCTGGGGATTAGGCTGGGAAGTTCGGTTGGATGGTATGGAAATTACGCAATTTACGTATTTTCAGGAGGTGGGAGGCCTTGAATTGGATCCGGTGACCGTCGAATTAACCTATGGACTTGAACGGATTGCGATGTATTTGCAGCAAGTTGACAATGTGTATGACCTGCAATGGTCGAAGGATATCCGGTATGGCGAACTGTATCATGAATCGGAAGTGCAGTTTTCCACCTATAATTTTGAAGCCGCCGATACGGATTTGATCCGGGCTACGTTTGATGGGTGGGAAAAGGAATGTCAGCGGTTATTGGATCATCCTCGAGTCCTCGTGCTACCCGCGTATGATTGCTGCATGAAGTGTTCACATTTGTTCAATCTCCTTGATGCCCGTGGAGCGATCAGTGTTGCGCAGCGCACCGGCTATATCGGGCGGGTGCGAAATCTGGCACGGAAATGTGCTCAAGCCTATCAACAACAACGGGAAGCCATGGGATACCCCCTTTTAAAGCGAACCCAGGCAAGGGAGGCAAAGAAAGCCTCTATCCGAGCCAAATGAATGGTTTTCAGATATTTCAATAGTGTTGTGACATATGACCCTCCGCAAAACTCCGTCTCCCATTAAAAAACGTCCCCCCAAGCAATCATCTGTCCCCAAACAGGGTTCAACGTTTCTCCTTGAAATTGGCATTGAGGAGTTGCCCTCGGCGTTTTTACCTGTGGCCTTGCAGGATCTGGAACGTTTGGGGAAGGAAATGTTTGAGAGCCGTCGCTTAAGCGTTGATTCCGTTCAGGCCCTTGGCACTTCGCGAAGGCTGGCTCTGGTCGTGAAAGGCGTAGACCCCAAACAGGCTTCGCTGGTGGAAGAGGTGTTCGGCCCTCCCCAAACAGCCGCGTTTGATTCCTCCGGGAAACCCACGAAGGCGGCAGAAGGATTTGCCAAATCTCAAGGTGTGCCTGTTGAGAGCTTGAATATCAAAGAGACGGCTAAAGGGTTCTATGTATGCGTCGAAAAACGTCAAATCGGTCAACCGGCCAAACGGGTTTTGATTGATGCCATTCCACAGCTTCTGGCCAAAATGCATTTTCCCAAAGCCATGCGGTGGAATGAATCGCGAGTCAAGTTTGCCAGACCGGTGCGATGGATTGTGGCCATGCTGGGGAAAGAGGTTCTCTCCTGCGAATTCGGGGGGATTCGGTCCGGTCAGCAGACTTGTGGACATCGGTATCCCCGGAAAAAAACCCGAAAGGCCGAGGCAGAGGTGAAGGTTTCCCAGGCTTCTCTCTATTTGGACACGATGGCCAAATCCGGAGTGGTGGTGGATCCCCAGGAACGGCGCAAGCTGATTGAAGCCCAGGTGGGCAAACTGGCCCGGTCGGTCAAGGGAGCCATTGATCCCGAGACGCGTCAGGAACTCATTGATGCGGCGGTGTTTGGTGTGGAGTCGCCGCAGGCAATTATTGGAACCTTTAGTCCGGAATTTCTCTCTATACCCAAGGCGGTATTGATTTCTTCCATGAAGGAGCATCAGGGGTTTTTTAGTTTGATTGACCAACAGGGCCGCCTGCTCCCCAAATTTATTGCGGTGACCAATATGCCTTGGGGCAATACCAAGTTGATGACGAAAGGCAATGAACGGGTGTTGGCGGCACGATTGAAAGATGCGCAATATTTTTTTCGTGAAGATGCCAAGCGTTCGCTTGAAGAACGAGTAACAGATTTACATCATATCGTGTTTCATCAAAAAGTTGGGACGGTGTATCAGAAGGTCGAGCGGGTGAAAGCTTTGGTGGGGTGGCTGGCGGAACGCGTGGGCTGTCCCGAGTTGAAAGCTGAGTGCGAGCGGGCCGCCTGGTTGGCCAAGGCGGATCTGACCACAGGGATGGTCGGAGAATTTCCCACACTCCAGGGAGTGATGGGCGAGGAATATGCCAGGCATGCCCAAGAACCGCTTGCCGTGTGCCAGGCGATTGGCTCTCAGTATTTTCCACGGTTTCCGGATGATCAATTGCCCGCCACTCTGCCCGGTGTGCTGTTGGCTTTGGCCGACCGTTGCGACTCCATTGCCTCGTTTTTTTCGGTGGGAATGGTTCCGACCGGGTCAGAGGATCCGCTTGGGTTGCGTCGGGCCGCCTATGGGTTGGTGCGCCTGGTTACTGAAACACCGCTCAGGTTGAATATGGCTGAGGTGTTTGCCCGGTGTCTTGAGAGGCTGACTGCTCAAGGTGTTTCGTTGAAGACGGCCGACCCGGTTCAGGACATGGTGGCGTTTCTCATCGATCGCCTCAGGTTTTTTGCCAAGCAATCCTTCACCCTTCGTGATGAGGTGATGGAATCCGTCACCCGTGTGCGG
This sequence comes from Nitrospirales bacterium, assembly GCA_050248735.1. Taxonomy (GTDB): domain Bacteria; phylum Nitrospirota; class Nitrospiria; order Nitrospirales; family UBA8639; genus JACKFE01. The sequence goes on from JBFWRU010000002.1 coordinate 39,499, forward strand.
CCGGCCGATCATTGTGATGTCTTTGATTTATTGACCCGCATGCGGGCGATTCAGGCTATGACTCTCCAGGCGGATTTTGAACCACTCATGACTGGATTTAAGCGTGCCCACAGAATTGTCGAAAAGGAACAATGGATAGAGACATCCGTTCACCCCGATCGCTTTGTTCATGAATCCGAACACATGGTCTTCAACGCGCTGGGGTTTGTGCGACGCACAGTGACCGAGGCCATTGCTCAACAGGAATATGAAAAAGCGCTTCAGGCTCTGTTAGAATTGAAAGTGCCCATCGATCGATTCTTTGGAGCAGTCCTGGTCAATGACGACAATCCTCAGGTCCGGGCCAATCGCCTTTCTTTATTAACGGTCATTGATCGGGTGTTTTTGCAATTGGCTGACTTTTCCTGTATGCCATCAAGCGGATAATGGAGCTCGATTGGGGAGGAGCCTGGAATGTCCTCCGGGACCGAGGAGCAGCCGCCAGTGGAGAATCCCGGCAACGGTCAAAAGATGCGGTGGTTTTCCTGGCTGGTGACCGTTGGACTTATTGTGATCTGTAATGTTCTGCTTTTGGTGGGGTTGTGGATCAGCGGGGTGGATTTGGAAACCGCTCTCTCGAAACCGGAACTCTATGATCCGCAAAATGGTCATTGTGTCGGGGTAACCTGGTCCAAGGTTGACGGGGTAGATGGGTTGATGAAGGTCTGTACCGAATGGCTGGATTTTTCGGATATTTCCGGGGAGATTCATCGACTGCCGCCGGGAAAGGCTCTCGCGATGGGCGCCGATGGCAACCTCTATTTTTCGGGGCAACCTTATGAAAATTATCGATTGATTGGTCTCGTGATTTTTGTCATAGTCGTGGTGGCTTCGGGCATGTGGATGAAGCGGTTTCTGATCGGGAAGTACCACTATTATCTCCAGGCATCGGAACGCCATATTGTATAAGGTCCTATGCTTCTGCTTTTGATGACGTTCGTTTCATTCCGTTTTGATATTCATCACTATCGTGCAGACCGGGATTCGTGGATAATGTTTGCCCAAGTCATACCTCAGGGCATGCATCTCATGCGCATGCCATCACATAGGTATTCTGGGAGTTCATTCCGGTTCTCTGAATTGGACAGGTAAAAGGAGAGGGGATTCATGCGTCACAAAAAGTACGTGTATTTTTTTGGTGATGGAAAGGCCGAGGGAACCGGCACGATGAAAGAGCTGTTGGGAGGCAAAGGTTCCGGCCTGGCCGAGATGACGAATCTGAAAATTTCGGTTCCTGCGGGATTTACCATTACCACCGAGGCCTGCGTGGAATATTTTCACAGCAAGATGCGGTATCCGGCGGGGATGTGGGATCAGGCTCTGTCCGGTCTGCGCCTGGTGGAAAAGTCCATGAAAGCCCGTTTGGGCGACCCGGATAACCCGTTACTCGTGTCCGTGCGGTCTGGGGCGAGGGCTTCCATGCCGGGCATGATGGATACCGTGCTGAATCTCGGGCTGAATCAACACACGGTCCAGGGCCTCGCGAAAAAAACCGGGAATCAACGGTTTGCCGTGGATGGCTATCGGCGTTTTATCACGATGTTCGGTAGCGTGGTCATGGGCATGAATCGGGAACGGTTTGAACATACGCTCAATACCGTCAAACAGGAAGAGGGTGCCAAGCATGATACCGATCTTTCCGCAGAGGCCTTGGGGCGTTTGGTGGATTTGTATTTAGGCTTGGTGAAAGAGGAAACGGGGAGAGAATTTCCCCAGGATCCGTTTGAACAACTCCGCATGGCGATTAATGCCGTCTTTGAATCCTGGCATGGTGATCGGGCCGTGACCTACCGTCGGCTCTACGATATTCCCGACGAATGGGGAACGGCCGTAAACGTCCAATCCATGGTTTTCGGCAATATGGGGAATACGAGCGGGACCGGGGTAGCGTTTACGCGGAATCCGGCCACGGGGGCTCCGACCTTTTTTGGTGAATGTCTCCTCAATGCGCAGGGAGAAGATGTGGTGGCGGGCATTCGTACTCCGTTGCCTGTGCAATCCCTCAAAGATACGCTTCCCAAAGCCTATCAAGATCTCATCAGAACCCAGCAAACGTTAGAGCGGCATTACCGGGATATGTTGGACCTGGAGTTTACGATTCAGGAAGGCAAACTCTACATGCTCCAGACTCGTGTCGGAAAACGAACCGGCATTGCCGCTGTTCGCATTGCCGTCGACATGGTTCGGCAAGGCGTGATTGACCGGCGGGAAGCCGTCAAACGCGTGGCGCCGGAACAACTGTCTCAGTACCTCTATCCTATTTTCGAAAGTGAAGTCGAATTGAAATACGAAGCCGTCGGCAAGGGGCTTCCTGCCGGACCTGGGGCTGCGGCCGGCAAAGTCGTGCTGACGGCTGAACGGGCGGTAGAACTGAAGGAAAAAGGGGAACGGGCCGTCCTGGTTCGGCATGAGACGAGTCCGGATGATATCCATGGCATGCACGCCGCCGAGGGTTTTCTTACGGCCAAGGGCGGCATGACCTCTCACGCGGCCGTTGTGGCGCGTCAAATGGGAAAAGTGTGTGTGGCCGGGTGCGATAGCCTGGAAGTGTTGGGGAATGGTCAAATCCAATTGGGTGGACAGATTCTGAAAGAAGGCGATGCGATTTCCATTAATGGGTTTACCGGACAAGTCTATGCGGGAGATATTCCTGTGGTGGATTCCGAGGTCGTCCAGGTTATTCAGGGGAAAATCGACCCGAAACAATCCGAGAAATACCAATATTTTTCGACTATTTTGAAGTGGTCCGATTCTTTCCGGGTGTTACGAGTACGGGCCAATGCCGACGTGCCGGATCAGGCGCAGATTGCACGGGGGTTTGGGGCAGAGGGCATCGGGCTGTGCCGAACGGAGCATATGTTTTTTGCGGAAGACCGGGTGCCCATCATGCAGCAAATGATCCTGGCCTCGTCGCGTGAAGACCGGGAACGGTATTTGGAGCAATTGCTTCCCCTGCAAAAACAGGATTTTATCGGACTATATAAGGAGATGAAGGGCTATCCGGTGACGATCCGGTTATTGGATCCCCCTCTCCATGAATTTTTGCCCAAGCGGGAACAGTTGCAGGTTGAGTTAGCCAGGCTGGAATTGACCAATGGTGATCCTCAAGTGATTCAGGAAAAACAGCGTCTTCTGGATCGCGTGGAAGAGTTGCATGAATTCAATCCCATGTTGGGGCTCAGGGGATGTCGGTTGGGAATTACCATGCCGGAAATTACGCGTATGCAGGTACAGGCCATTTTTGAAGCGGCGTGTGAAGTGGTTGGACAAGGCATCAAGGTGGTCCCGGAAATCATGATTCCCCTGGTGGGAATGGCCTCGGAAATGAAGGCACAAAAAGAGTTAATTCAGGAAGTCGCCAAACACGTTATGGCGACATACGGGGTAAAATTAACGTATTTGGTTGGGACGATGATTGAACTCCCACGGGCGGCAGTGACCGCAGGCCGAATTGCAGAGGAAGCCGAGTTCTTTTCCTTTGGCACCAATGATCTGACACAAACCACCTATGGGTTTTCCCGGGACGATGCCGGGCCCTTCATTAGTTTTTATATGGGAAGGCAGGACCGTTGTCCGAATTGTCAGCGGAGCAATGTGGACTGGAAAAAGATGGTCTGCCGGATGTGCAAGGCGACGATCGACAAAAAAGCCGAGAATATTCTGGATGCCGATCCTTTTGCCGTACTGGATCGGGAAGGGGTCGGGGCCATGATGAAGTGGGCAATTCAGGAAGGCCGAAAGACCCGACCGGGAATTAAACTTGGAATTTGCGGAGAACATGGCGGGGAATCCAATTCGGTCATGTTTTGCCATGAATTGGGGTTAAACTATGTGAGTTGTTCTCCCTATCGCGTGCCTATCGCCCGTCTGGCGGCGGCGCAGGCTGCCGTGGCGGTCCTAGAAAAAGAGTCACAGCAACGGCCTCCGGCAGGTCGGATGGCTGCGAAGTCGAAGACCCCAGCAAAGTCCAAAACTCCAGCAAAATCCAAAACCCAATCCAAACAAAAACCCTTAGTGAAATCAAAAGCGAAGATTCAACCACGGGCTAAGGGTCGATCGACGGCTTCTTCCCGACCGGTCAAGAAAAAAACGACATCCGTAAAGACCGGTCTATCGACAAAACCCACCGCAAAAGCTACAACCCGTAAGGTCACAAAAGCCTCCAAAAGACGACGGTGACTTCCGTCTCCTCAGATCATATTTTTATGGCACGGGCCCTTTCCCTGGCTAAACGGGGAAAGGGCAGAACCAGCCCCAACCCTATGGTCGGGGCGGTCATCGTGAAGCATGAGAAGATTGTCGGTGAGGCCTACCATCGCAAAGCGGGCGAACCGCATGCGGAAGTCCTGGCCCTGCAACGGGCCGGTCCTCAGGCGAGGGGAGGCATTCTCTATGTCACTTTGGAGCCCTGCGTGCATGTCAACAAGCGTACGCCTCCCTGTGTTCCGTTGTTACTGCAATCGGGAGTAACCCGAATCTGTATTGCCATGAAAGATCCTAACCCCCAAGTGGCGGGGAAGGGCATTGAGGCGTTGAAGCGGGCCGGTTTGGCGGTGACGGTTGGTGTGTGTGAAGCAGAGGCGCGTTCCCTCAATATGGTGTATAGCCATTGGATACGAACCGGGCGTCCGCTGGTGACATTAAAGGGAGCGATGACCCTGGATGGAAAGATGGCAACCAAGACCGGACAATCGCAATGGATTACCGGGGAGGTTGCAAGAAAAGACGTGCATCGCGTTCGCGGTCAGGTCGATGCCATTGTCGTTGGAATAGGCACGGTGTTGGCGGATAACCCTGATTTGTCTGCCAGGGGTAGCCATCCCGGGTCCTGTCAACGTCGGGGGCGACAACCGGTCCGGGTGGTGCTGGATAGCCGTTTGCGCATTCCGGTGACGGCCAAGGTTCTTCGTTGGATTATTGAGCAACCCACCATTGTCTGTACCACGTCTCAAGCCCCAAAAAATAAAATTCAGCAATTGGAACGTCAGGGAGTACAAGTCTGGGTGATGCCTCAGTGTTCAAGCCGGGTGTCCTTGCCGGCCGTTCTGAAGCGATTGGGCCAATCGGGCCTGACCTCGGTGCTAATGGAGGGAGGGCCGACCTTGAATGCCTCGGCGTTGAAGGCGAACGTGGTGGATCGTGTGGAACTGTATATCGCCCCCAAGCTACTGGGAGGCCAGGATGCATTGGGCCTCATTGGTGGATCATCTCCAAAGCGAATGCAGGTTGCTTGGCAGATCGACCAGGTTCGTGTGAAGCAACTTGGCCCTGATTTTTGCGTGACCGGAACACTGGTGCCCTCGCGGTCCAGAAGGCAGGTCGATTCGGACTAAAAGCGGGCAGGGTGTTTTCTCATCGCCAACCGCGATACAATGGCGAATATGATGAATTGGGAACAACAACACTGATGGAACATTTTTCCGAACGAGATCAGCGGGCATTGGTACGAGCGGTGGACCTCTTAGAAAATCCCACGTTTGCCGCCAAAGTCACGGATTTAATCGGAACGCCTGTTGAAAAGGCCATTACGCTTCTGCCGGACGGGATGTCCGAAAAACTGTTGTCGTCCACACAGAAAGCCTTGGCCAAAGCTCTGGATTTGGCGGTGTCGACCCTTGATGAGCGATATCGAGGGGAATCCGCCGATGGGGCCCATCGGGTATTGACCTCTGTGAGCGGTGCCCTCGGAGGAGCGTTAGGACTTCTGGCTCTCACGGTAGAATTACCGTTTTCCACGACACTCATGTTGAGATCCATTGCCGATATCGCGCGGAGTGAGGGCGAACAGATTACGGATGTCCGGGCGAAGTTGGCCTGTCTGGAGGTTTTCGCCATGGGCGGAACCAGCTCGGCCGATGATGGAGCGGAAACCGGATATTTTGCCATTCGGGCAGCCTTAGCCGGAGCGATGACGGAAGCGGCCAAGTATTTGACCCAGCATGGGTTAAGCGGTGCCGGGGCGCCGGCCATCGTTCGATTTCTCTCGAAAATCGCTTCCCGCTATAGCATTCAAGTATCGGAAAAGGCCGCCGTGCAGGCCATTCCCCTCATCGGAGCCGCCGGAGGAGCCACCATTAATCTTTTGTTTATGGATCACTTCCAAAATATGGCGCGCGGGCATTTCATCGTGCGCCGATTGGAACGGACCTATGGAGTCGACCCGGTCCGTGAGCGTTATCGCCAGTTAGCTTCCAGATCGTAGTTGAGTCTTGCGTGGGCTTCTGTCGGAGATGCGGCTTGTGTCGAAGACTCCCCTGGGAAACCTTCAGATGAGTCACCTTGAGGCATACAGGAGGAAACATTCGTTGAAACCCACATTAAACACGGTCATCTCTCTCCTTGGAATTTTCCTGTTCTCCGCTTGCACCCAGGAAACCCAAAATAAATTCGGGCGGGCGGTACAGAATTGGACGGGCACGGATGGGATTCTGGAAGTCTATGCCGGGGACAAACTGGTCAAGCGATTTATGGAAATCGATAAACTTTCCACGGCTATAGGCACTCAGGACAGCATTCCTCGCGCTTACCGGTTTGGTTATGGTGTATTGGACGCCAACTTGAACGGGTTGAAGGATCCCGGCGAGAAAAAGGTTTATTTCGAGTTCAGCGACTACTCCACTCCCTATATCTTCTACGAAAATCCCGCATAACCCGCCTTCTTTTTCTGTTCCCTTCCTGCTCTTGATGTAGAGACGACCCGATGGGTCGCCTATCCACATCGCAGGTTACATTATTGCCCGTGTTTGGCATAGTCTCCAGAGCGCAACGTCCTCATTTAATAGTAGGGGAACGAGGCAAAACCTATGGACCCAGCGACAATAATCAGTTTACTTGCAGCGGCAGCGGGAGCTTTGGGAACAGAAGCCATCAAAGATCTGTATGAAGCTGTAAAACATCGCATAAAAAAGCTGTTTGCCCAGGATGAACATCTGCTTGAAGCACTAGAGGATTTCGAAGCCAAACCTCAATCCGGTCTGAAACGGAAAACCTTACAAGAGCAAATCGAAAGAACGAACCTTGCCAAAGCCCCTGAAGTCATTGAGCATCTGGCCAAGTTGGAAGCGCGATTAATCCACCTGGGGGAAAGCCAAACTGCCGCGCTCGAGGGCAGCGGGTTGGTGGTGCAGGGCAAAAAAATATAGGGGCTGGGAAAAGAGGGGTGGCAGCAAAGCAAATCAAAAAATCTCAAGTGAATACAGGGAGGGAAGGCAAAAACATCAAAACGAAATTGTATATTGAACGTGCGATATTACAAGGCGCTTCTCCTGCCCAGAATAAAAATGAGAAAGCCAAAGAACGATACCTCACACGATTAATCAACGAATGTCAGACCTTGCCGCTGGCGGCGTTGGGAGGGGGAGATGAACTCAAGGGGGAGGTGACTCTGAATCAAGTCTATATTGAACTGGACACGCAAACCCCTCGCGTAGATACAGCAGAAGAGCCCAAGGGGCGAGAGCGTGTGCGCTAACAGGCTCTGCCTTCCTTAGAACAAAAAAATGTTTACACGGTATGGGAGGTTTGGAAGCAGACGAAAAAACTACTGCTTTTGGGTGGGCCAGGAAGCGGAAAGAGTACGTTTGCCAAGGAACTTTGCGCAAAAATGGCACATATCCAGTTGAACAAGACACATCCGCCTGAAGGGTGTGAGAGGCAACTCCTTCCGCTCTTCCTGGTTCTCCGTCACGTGCTCCTACAATTGAGTCAACTTAATTTCACCGACGTTTCGCTTGAACAACAGGACCAACGGCTGGCGAATGTGCTGTTTCAAGCCTGGTGCAAGCAGCTTGCTCAAGACCAGAAGACTGTCATGGACATCTTAGAAGAGTCGCTACTTTCTGGAAATGTGCTGCTGGTGTTTGATGGCGTTGATGAAGTGCCCGTTGAATAGCGTCCCCGTGTATATCAAGCAGTCATGGCGGTCTTGGCCCACTATCCCAAACTAAAACATATTATTATTACTTGCCGTAGCCGTTCCTACACGGGCCCGGAGATGTTGCCGGGGTTTGTTCCCCACCATCTGGCCCCTTTTAATGAAGACCAAATTCGGCAATTCGTCCGGGCGTGGTATGCCGCGCAGCATGGACTGGATGCCGCTAGCCGTAAAACCAGAACGCAAGATTTGCAGGCAAACGCTCTTGGCCCGTTAGCGGAACTCTCGTCCAATCCCATGCTGCTCACTACCATGGCGATTCTACATCGGAAGGGAGCGGGGCTGCCAAAAGAACGGGTCAAACTCTATGATTTGGCAGTCAATACCATGCTCCAGCGCTGGGAGAAGGATCGAGACACGGAGGAGTCACGGCCAATCCGTTCGGTGCTCGACCATGAAGTGCGGCTTCGTGAAGTTCTGGAGCATATCGCCCATTTTGTGCATGAGACCGAAAGCGGCCAGGAGAATCGCGAGGGCATGAATCGGTATGCGTTATTACAAGAACTCGAACATCATAAGTTATTGGGGCCATTGGCCGGGCCTTTTCTTAATTATGTGGATCAGCGGGCTGGACTGTTGAGCGGAGAGGGGGGTGGGGTGGGGAGGGGAGGGGCATTCCCCAAACCTACCGGTTTCCCCATCGAACATTCCAGGAGTATTTGCCCGGGTGTCATATGGTCAAGGGTCGTCGCATTCATCGGGCCTATCGAAAGCGAGCCGGCGAAGGCGATTAGTGGTATATGGCGGCACAGTTAGGAGCCGAGGAGCTCCGATTCAATCGGCGCGATGAAGAAGCCTTGCTGGACCTAGCCTATGAGCTATGCCCCGACCTGCAGTCGAACAATGAGGCCCAATGGCGCAGCAATCTCTGGGGCGGGGCTGTCGCCGTCTTACTGGGAGCGGAACCGTTTGAAGCCGATGCCGAATATTCCCGATGGGGAATCAAATTTCTTGAAACAGTAAAACAACGTTTGGAACAACTCATACAAAAAAGTCCATTGTCCCCGCTGGAACGGGCAGAGGCAGGACGACATTTAGCCAAACTGGGCGATCCACGATTTCGCGAAGATGCTTGGTGGCTGCCGGATGAACCCCTGTTAGGCTTTGTGGAAATTCCCGCGGGCCCTTTTCAGATGGGAGAATCGGGAGAAGGCCGAAGCATTGAAATTCCGTATGCCTATTACATCTCTCGCTATCCCATCACGCAGGCGCAGTTCCAGTCATTTGTGGATGATGGCGGCTATCAAGAGGAATCCTTCTGGCCGGAAGCCAAATCGGCGGGTGTCTGGGCTGCAGGAACGGTACAGAGACGATTGGACAATCAACCCCGTCAACAACCAGAAAAGTTCGGCGACCCTTTTGGGCTTTCCAATCATCCGGTGGTGGGTGTGACCTGGTATGAAGCCCTGGCGTATTGCCGGTGGCTGACAAAAAAACTAAGGCAGTGGGAACGTACGCCGGAACCCTTACGGACCATATTGCAAACGGGTGGGGAGGCTGGGAAGCCATGGTCCATCATGTTGCCCAACGAACCCGAATGGGAGAAGGCCGCACGAGGAATGAACGATGATCGACTGTATCCCTGGGGTAAAGTCGCCGACCCCACTCGAGCGAACTATCGTGAAACTAATATCAATGCCACGAGTGCGGTGGGCTATTTTCCACAAGGGAAAAGTCCGTACCAGGTGGAGGAGATGAGCGGGAATGTGTGGGAATGGACGCGGAGTTTGTACGAAGAGGAACCGTATCCCAAGGACCGAAAAGCTTGGGCCATACGAGAAGACCTTATTGCTGAGGCGGATCATCGCCGTGTGCTGCGTGGCGGGTCGTGGTACAACGTCGACTACGGCATGCACTGTGCTAACCGCTACGGAGACTTCACGGATTTCAGGAGCCGCAGCTTCGGGTTTCGCGTGGCGGCCTCTCCATTTTCTTCACGCTGACCTCTGTCTGCTCTGGCCTCTGGAACTCTGTTGTTTGGCGGGTCGTTTCTGCTTTCCAACGAGTATGCAATAGGTTGTAAGAATACAGAAAATTGAGATTCTTTCTCCGGTCTGGTTGATACCTATCCCACTTGCCTATAGGCATGACCTCTGAAATATGAGATGATACAGAAAGATTTTCTAACCCTTCCGCAAGCTTGCCTTTTCCATTCTCTCAAAGGCATGGTTCATGACTCATAGGTATCGAACCTCATCGCCTTGCTCTCATGTGTGCTGAGCCTGGTGGCCCTGCCAATAATAATAACGAATTTTCAAGGAATGTTTTGCTAGCCATGAGTCTGAGGGTGATGGCAAAAGTTTTAAAACTCCCAGCCGACTTTTTCGGCTAGGGATCTCTTGCAGGTTGTGGCTCGATCTTGAGCTCAGAAGACGGTTTTTCAAAAAAACTGAACGTATAGTTGTAGTGAGGTTTCGTACTATAATGTGATGTGGCGAGAGGAGGGAAGACAAATGGATTGAATTTTCGAAGACTATGTAAGTCGTCATTAGAAAATGGCAGAAACTCCGGATCATCCTCTCTTCCGAGCACAAGTTTTCCACCCTGCCGTAAACAGGTATAGCAGCTATCAAAGGCCTGCTCGGCCTGGAATACATTATTCAAACCGTATCCCAAGACGCCATTGCAAAAGATTACATCCAAAGATTCCGCTTGGAAATGTCGATCCAGGAGTTCAATCGTCGTTATTATATGGCGGCTTGTCCCAAATCGTTTTTTTTTCGGGTCTGAGTCTATGGTCCAGTACTCGGATTTTTTAAACTGTTTTTCGTAGTGTTTGGTGTACCAGTCACATCCAACGAATAAAACCCGCGCTTCTTTCTGTTGGATGGCAAAGTAAGGAATGATGGTATTTTCTAAGATACTTCGTGCAGGACTATGGTAACGGACGGGGATTCCCAGTCGGGTTTTTATTTCTATCTCTAATGTGCGGGTCAGTTTAGAGCGACGGAATTTTTTAACGAGAGGGGTTAGAGTTGGGAGAACTCCAATGAAACTCATGTTCCTTCTCCTTTTCTTAGCGAAGATTTGAAGTCATCAGTGTCATTTACTTATTAAGATAAAACAAGCAATATCTATACTCAACCCCTGTGGGTGAAATGGATTGAGCGCTGTGGAAAGGGACAAGAAAATTTTAAGAGATTTCACAGAAAATGGTAGAGTAAGAACCTACATGAGACAACATAGGATAACTTCGATACACATGCATGGAATAGTTGTTCATCAGAAATGGCAGGCAACGACATTTTGTCTCAATGCTGAGTGTATTGCATTGAGCTAATGTTACTTTCAGATGGCAAAGACTGGAACGGCACCGACAGGCAACGAAGTCGGACTATCAGTCCACGTCAGTGTAGGGCATTAACGTTTTTGACTGGAGTCCTGATAACCAATTTTGAGGAGGCATTGACTGTCATCTCAACAGTTGTTCATGGAAAGGTTCAAGTCTTACACGGTTGAAATCTTTGCGCTGAGTTACGGGAAAGAATTTTGGTCTTTGTCAGATTAGGATTTGCCTAATGCCCCTAGGATGATTTGGTGAAATATGAGAGGATAATGAACGCCAATATCCTGAAGGGTTCGAAATCTCCATTTTTATCCCTATTCTTGCAAAGGGAAATTGTATGCCCAATTTTAAGAAATGCCGGCTTTTGCTGATTTCGATCATATTGGCTCTTTTCGGCTTGAACAGCTGGGCCCATGCACCTCTGCTCACTGAAGCAGGAGAAGTCCCGAACTCACCCAATCCCCCGACCCGCAGTCTTCCGGAGTTGGTCAGAGAATATGTGCAGACCACTTCTGTGGAAACCGCACAAACGTTGTTGGTCGACATCCAACTCATGCCCGACGCCAATGTGGAATCCATTACTCAGATTCTTTTGGAGACACCTCAATATGACTCGCAACCGGTGGGCGCTCAACCCCATCGTTCAGTGACGGTCAGAGGACTGGAGCAGCCCTATGCGCTCTATGTGCCCAAGTCGTATGACCCGAAACGTGCCTATCCCCTGATTCTGTGTCTGCATGGCGCAGGGTTTACCGGGGAAGCCTATCTGGATCGCTGGATGCCGCGGTTGGGCGAGAAATATATTCTGGCGTGTCCATCCATATCCATGGGTGCCTGGTGGACCCGATCTGGGGAAGAATTGGTCATGCAGGTCTTACAGGAGGTTCAAGCCCGATACCATGTCGATCCCGATCGGATCATGTTAACCGGCATGTCCAACGGAGGTATTGGAACCTGGATCATCGGCATGCACCATGCCGACCGCTTTGCCGGCATCGCCCCGATGGCCAGCGGTATTGACGATGTGCTGTTTCCCTTTGTTGCAAATTTGGCGCACACCCCGGTGTATGTCATTCATGGGGCACACGATCAAGTCATGCCCGTACAGCTCAGCCGGGATTTAATCAAGGAAATGGAGCGCCGAGGAATTCCTTATTTCTACCGTGAACATCAATGGACGCATCCCCATGCGGGAGGACATTTCTTTCCTAAACAGGAATTGCCGGATCTCGTGACCTGGTTTGACGGGCTGAAGCGGGTGCCCTTGCCACACCGCGTGGCCCTGGTCCGGGATGCCACGCATCTGACGCCATTTTATTGGGTCCGTATCGATACGACCGAGCAAATTGCGGCCTTTACGGAAAGCCTCATCGACAGCCGTGACGAATTTATCACAGGCGGAGTCTATGCCAAACTCCATGCGGAGATCACGACTTCAAACAAGATTGTGGTGAACACCAATCGAATCCGGAGATTTACGGTGTTTCTGAATCAGGATCTGGTGGATTTCTCCAAACCTATTGTCATCGAAACCAACGGAAAGATTTCTTTTGAAGGCATGGTAGAGCCCAAGATCGAAGTTCTCCTTGAGGAAGTCCGGCACCGCCCTGACCGCCACATCCTCTTTCCTGCCAAACTCACTATAGATGTCCTGTCTACCAATAGCGTCAATGAATAGTAGAGGCCTTAACGGTTTAGTTGATGGTAATTTACGGTTCAAAAATTAAAGGAAATTATTATTAAATAAACCTGCAGGGATGCTTAATGTAAGTGTTCTCAATCTTTAATTGGCCCTATTTTTATCGAAGGCCAAATTGTGCAACGATGGCAGGCCTTCTCGCTAGAAGATGTTCTAAATGGCTCTCCGGCCACATTTCTATTCTTAGTGCGAAATCCGAGTTGTTTTGCCTTTCAATGATTGCAACTGCATCGGAAGTGAAGCGCCCGGATGTTGCAATCACATGTACGTCTACTCTAGGTGGTTCCCACAGCTTCATCTGATCTTTGAGGGTTGATACTTCTGTTGGGCCAACGCTCTTGGATTGCCAATGCTTGCATTGGATGATGACTCGGTGCCGCATGGTGCCGCTCAATGAGTCGGAATACACTCGGTAAACCGAAAGATCGCGACCGCGATCTGGTGCGTTAGTTTTCATCAGCCATTCTGGGTTTTCATATCCCTCTTCAGATGAGATAAGTACAAATATAAGTCGCTCAAATTGTTCATCAGTTAATGTTTCCCATTTGAGCCTCGTTGCCACTGGTCCCCTTGGTTTTGAGCTAACCAATATCCCTAGATCTTGCACTTCAACTGGAATAGGTTCCTTTTCGCCATACATGGACTTTCGCAATCCTGCCTTTGCGATTGGCCAGTCATTTTCGATAATGTCTTGAAGGTCGCACCGCATGCTGAAGTGCATATGTCGATGAAGGGCTGACCAATGAGGTGGCTTGGGGACACTACTACCAAGCAATGTATCAATTTGGGCAACGTTTTGCTTTAGCTCATCGAACTGATCATGGGTGACCACCTGGTTGGAATCTTCCTCAGATTCTAACAACTTGGAAAGAGTTCGAAGATTGGCGTCGATTGAATCGATCAATTCTGTCAAGGTATCTTGGATTAATTCGCGACGTTTTTGGTTGAAACGATAACGATATTCGCGAAGTAGCTTTGCTGGTTCCGCAATCTTTTCTTCTACGAAAATGCTGCAATCTATCTCACCTATTTCTTGTGCATCTAATCGGTTTCGAGCGATCTCATTTGCATCCATAAAGTAGATCCACGGCTTCCAGCCATCGATCATTGGGATTTCCGCGAGAAGGGAACTAAAGATCCGGCAGTTATCTTCGTATTCTGGGTTCTCTCCGAAGACCACGCCCTGTGGAATTGAGGCTTCAATGTCCTTTAAAACATTCTCTGCTTTTACCAGGTTGGCCTCTGCACCCTCGAAGTGACGGAGTGCTGCGTTCAGGGGGCTGTCAGTCATTCAGTCTCCATAAGGTGATGCAAGCAATATAATTTGGAGAAAGAACTCCCAAATAAAATGATGCTGATATATGGAAATTTAAATATAACCCTTTACACTGTCAACCATTTCCCCTACTGCGAGGGTTGTGTTGAAAAACGAAAAAAATCGCCTTGGGAACCTGTGCTATTACTGGAGTTTAACTTGGGGTAGGCTTGATGAAAACCTAGTATTGTCTTTCACTTGCTTAGATGCAAGGCCGTTCGTCTCCCACCTCAGGGTCTTCCCTCAAAATTTTAACGGCCTCTACGGGGTTGAATTCTGTTGAAGCGATTCTTTAAGTCCCCCGTGCCAGACGATTGCTCTGGTTGGAAATTATCTTTAACGATCAGTTCGACTTCAAGTCTTGGCAGCATGATCCAAAGGTTCAAGCGGCTTATCGCAAAACCTGCCAGTGGTTCACCACCTACCGGAGTTTAATTCAATCCGTATTACCTCGGGTGTCACTCCCGCCGGACTCAGGAAAAATCGACCAGCGAGCCTATCGGACGTTTGCGGAGGCGTTGCAATTTGTCGCTCCTCAATCTTAAGGCTGTTTGTGACTTTTTCGATAAATATGCTCCTTAAACTCAGGGCATCCTGGATATTCAGGCTGTCGCCGATTCAGCGTTAGAAGCTTCCTCCAAAGATAGGGTCTTATATTCCTTTAGGAAACCCGTCGATTTGTTTTGCCGGCGTCTTGATGCCAATCCGCCTTTATAGCCTTAACCGGCTGATCATCTGTCAGTGAAAATTCAGGGATGGGTACTGGGGCACTAGGAACCATTTGGGGTTTGTAGTACAGTTGTCTATCCAACTTCTTTTCTCTCTAGTGAATTTAAACTCAAGATAGCGATAAGCGAGGCCTCCCTTGCCGGCAGATCACGGAACTTTTCTTAGATGAATACCGAGTTAACCACCGCGGGCATCATTACCGAAAGAAAGGAAGTTACCGCCAACTA
Source organism: Nitrospirales bacterium (assembly GCA_050248735.1). Classification (GTDB taxonomy): domain Bacteria; phylum Nitrospirota; class Nitrospiria; order Nitrospirales; family UBA8639; genus JACKFE01. Next base: position 54,727 of record JBFWRU010000002.1, read on the forward strand.
TGTGTTGAATGCCCTTTCCATTTTCGTGCCTCTTGCTGGGACTCTCACAGGCTTCGTGCTTTGGCCTTTCTTTGCCCCCACGACCACAACGATTTATATCTTTCTGGTTTTTTTCTTCCTGAACATCATCGGATTGATTGTCGGGTTGCATCGGTATTTTACTCATCGTTCCTTCGAAACCAGTTCTCTTTTTCGACTGCTGTTGGGTATTTGGGGAAGCTGGGCGATGCAAGGTCCCATCGACCGGTGGGTGGCCGATCATCGACGGCATCACCGGTATTCCGACCAGCCGTTTGATGTTCACAGTCCCTATTGGAGAAATCAGCAGAAAATTTCCTCCGGGTTTATGCGGTTTGCCCATGCACACATGTTATGGATGTTTGTGGGCCTTCCGACCGACAAGGCCAAATATGCCAAAGATACGATCAGTGACCCGATCAGTGGAGCATGCAGTCGCAGGTACTGGTTGCTGTGTGCGTCCTCATTGTTGTTGCCGGCCTTAGTGGGTTTGGGTATCGGGGGACCGGATGAAGCAATCCGGTCATTTTTCTGGGCCGGATGTTTTCGAGTAACCCTGCTGCATCAATTAACCTGGTCGGTGAATTCATTCGGCCATTTGTATGGCGGAAAGGCTGGGGGGAGCCGGGATGAAGCAAGGGACAACATGGTGTTGACGCTGCTGGTTTTCGGGGAAGGTTTGCACAGTTACCATCATGTGCATCAAAGCACGGCACTCAACCAACCGGCTTCCCTGGATCTGGCCGGACAATTCATTAAATTGTTGGAACGTTTCCATGTTGTGTGGAACGTGAAGTGCTACTAATTCCTTTGTGATTTTGCCGGTGGGTAATTCCGGGCGGCGCTGGAGAAGAATGAAATCCGGGGTCAAGGAAAGTAAAGGATAAGGAATTACCGGCTTGCGGGATTATGGTAGAGGGGATCGGACGATTGAGGCTGGGTGGATTTTCGAAATTGACGACGTCTGGCCTCGGGTATGGCTTTCAGGTCATACGCCTGCCCCAATTTCCACATGGCTTTTATAAATAGCCATCCGAGATCGAATTGGCCTTTGTCGAACCCTACGCAAGGAGAACTGGGAAAGGCATGATGATTGTTATGGTAGCCTTCTCCCATCACCAACCATCCCAGAAAGTGGTTGTTGGTGCTTCCATCACGGGTTGAATAGGGTTGTTTCCCAAACATGTGAGTCACCGAACTCACAAGCCAAATCAACTGCAGTGATATGAAAATCCGTCCGAGTCCTCCCCAGACGACTCCCCGAAGGAATCCTTCGGGGTTGCCATAGTACAGAGCGCTCAGCATGCCGGGAATAAGCAGGGACACGACTGTCAGAAAATCATAATGTTTATCAATCCAGCGCAGGGCCGGGTCGCCGTAGAGATCCTTTATTAATGGACTTTTGGGGTCAATAACCGGCTCGTACCAATGAAGCCAGGTGTAATGGGCATGAAGGAATTGGTTGAGTGTTCCCGTGATGGGTGTTCCATCATACCGGATGTAGGGAGAATGAAAGTCCCCTTTCTGATCCGTATGGGCATGGTGTAAGCGATGTCTGACCACCCACACAAAGAGAGGACGCTGCCACGCAAAAGATCCCAGAACGGCCAAGGCATTACGCAGCCACGGCTTGGCCTTAAAGGCCCGATGGGAAAAGAGTCGATGGAACCCGACCGTGGCCCCGATGCCCGTTGTAAGAAAAAACACGACAAACAAGAAGATGTCAAACGGGGTGTATTGGCCGGCTTGAATGTAGGCGAGCATGCCAAGGAATCCCGCGAAGGGAAGCAGGAGATTTCTCGACATATCGAACGCATGCCACCACAAGGGGCGATCTCGTAATCGTTCGACTGTCTGAGGCATGATCGATGTTTCCTTCTTCTATAGATATTGGAGCAAAGCGAAGGCGGTACCGTCAACGAAAAAGTCATCCAGCCAGGTTTTTGATTTCTGAATGTCTCATATGAGAGACAAACTCATTAAGGCGGAAGCCGTGTAGGACGAGGGCAGGACAAAAGGTTAGGAGGGTCTGGAAGACTTACTGCAATATTGCTCGCGGAGGGCCAGGGCTTCGGGCATCCATTCTTGAAATTGTTTGATGCGGGTTTCATGACTGGGGTGGGTAGACATGAACTCGGCCGGTTGTTTTCCTTTGCTCATTTCTCCCATGCGTTCCCATAGCCTTGGAGCTTCGGTCGGATCAAAACAGGCACGGGCGACAAACAGCAGTCCCATATAATCCGCTTCCGATTCGTGGTCTCGTGAAAAGGGGAGCAGGACTCCATATTGTGCGCCCACCCCCAGCGCGCCCATGACCATCCGTTGCGTGTCGTAATCCATATCCCCCAACGCCACACTGGCGGCCATGGTGCCAATTTGCACCAGCTTCTGATGGGCCATCCGCTCGGCTCCATGTCGGGCAATGGCATGGGCGATTTCATGGCCCATGACGACGGCCAGCCCGCTGTGGCTGGCCGCCACGGGAATCAGTCCCGTATACACGGCAGTTTTCCCGCCTGGAAGAGCAAAGGCATTGGCCTGCTGAGATTCAATCACGTTGAATTCCCACTCGAATCCGGGATCCACATCGGCTGCCGCCTGAGCCAATCGGCGACCGATCGTACGCACCAGGTCCACGACTTGTCCATCCGGAATCACCCGGGATTGGCTGAGGATTTCCTGATATGACTGGAATCCCAAGGCCATTTCCTGTTCCCGAGTCATATCCACCAAATGGGAGCGGCCGGTAATGGGTACAGGTTCCTGATTGGCGTAATAATAATAGATGCCGTACAGGGCGAATAAAATCAAAGGAATGAGCCGAACTTTCCAGCTCATACGTGCCCGGCCCTGGCCTCCCAGGCCGCCTCGCCTTCCAAAAGAGCCCATTCTCATAAGTGGGGTGTCATCCTTGAAATGTTAAAAGGAGTCGTTCCTTCACCGGGGTGGTTGCCTGAAAAATATTTTTTTGTCGATCCCGAAGGAGTCAGTCCGAATTGAGCCGTCTTCATTAAAATTCACCATGGACGGTCTTTTGCCAGGTTTGGGTTGGGTGTGTACGCTAAGCATATCCGTCCAAACCTAATTTTAACAGAACCAGGCATGTGTTTGGGCAAAGGTGTGATCCATGTCTATTGGCTAGACAGGTATGGAAGAAAGGGGGTGACCAGGAGGCAACAACCTTATCGGTTTTCAAAGGGATAGTAAAGAAACAGCCGGTCGGAACACTCTCTGTCTTTCTTAAAGTGGGAGTGGGCCTCGATTATCAAATTAGCGGGTTTGGTGTAGGGCTGAAATGGTTCGCGAAGATGATCTGGAGAAAGTGTGTCTACGGACGGGCATTCTGCACCTCAGGAAAAACAAGCCAGGACATAGGAGCCACAATCGCCCAATAGAAGGCTTGAGCATCTGCCGGTTCCATGGAAAGGACCAAATAGGGATCTGCGGATTGGCCGAACACTTGCCTCCACGTCGAAACATGGGCGGCCACCCGATTGCTCCAACTGGCGAATTGTTGGAACGCATTATCCCAGAAAGTGGGAAGGTGGTGGGGTTGAATTATGACCACGATCTGATCGTCGAATTCCAAATCGTATCGAAGCGGCATATCGGATACCGTCAAGGCCTTTGCTGGAGGGGGACTTTGAGATGTCTCGTCATCCCCATCAGCCGGAGCTGTCTTATTGGTTACGGGGGGTGGAGAAATGAGCAAGGGCGATATCATGGGATCTTTGGCCTTGAGGCGAAGGCTGAAGGGACGATTGATGGGATTCCCAATCCAATTGATGGCCTGTATGGGGAACGTCCGAAGGGCTATTCCCCTGGCCTTTAACACGGCAAGATTGTTGGGGAGATCAACAACCAAGTAAAGAGACTTCGTTTTGGCCATGGTCAGTTCTGTTTCTACTGGGGGAGGCGAAGATATTTTGGGAGATGGAGCGGCTAGGATACCCGAAACCGTGAGGCCGGATAAAAAGCATCCTGCCAAAACCAATCCAAGGACGAGCCAGCGGTAGTCGGAAAATTTGAACAAAGCCAAAGCGGAAATATTATTAGTAGATAATGAGCGTGGCCCCTGTCGGCACGTGACGATACAAATATTCCAGATCTTCATCCCCCAGGCGAATGCATCCATGCGTCACGTTGGTGCCCAACATTCTGGTGTATAAGGTGCCATGGATGAAATAGCCATTTCCGAATCCCAGGGCATAATCTCCCAGAACTCCTGTCTCAATACGATCTTGTGATTTTGTCGGAATCACTTCGCCTTCCTCAATAAAGGCCCAATCGGGCTTGACCCAGGCGGGATTTTTAATCTTGTTCATAATGGCATACACGCCTCGTGGTGTTTCAAAAACCCACCCCTTGTCAGGATTTCTCGGGTCTTTGAGGCTGGCACCGCTGCCGGTCGAAGCTATCGCCGTGTGCAGAATTTTTTCTCCTTTCCGCACATAGACTTTGTTTTGGGCTGTATCGACTACTACATAAATGCCTTTTGGGGCCAATGATTGAATGGAATTGCCAGGAGAAGAGTGCTGAGCCGTAATTTTGACTTTGGTCGTAGCTGTGGTTTTCAAATGTTGAGGGGCGGACAGTACTTTTGATGCGGGGCTGGAAGCCAAAGCCATGGTCTCTATTCCCATGGCCAGACACCAGGTGAATCCTATAAGGAATGTCAAAAGGGCCGGTTGGAAGAGTAGGTACAGGCGATTAGGGAACTGCATAGAGTGCCGCGCTTAATGAGGTAGGTGCTTGTTGTTCCGTTTCCCGAAGTTGAATATGTTCTTCCAGGGCGTGGAGGATGTCCACCACCTCATTGTTGGTATTGAGGGCGCCGACAATGGTGATCGGCTCCCCCTGGGACATATTCTGGAAGACCTGCTCAATGGCTTCATTTTCCATGGCCACGCATCCGCTGGTTTGGTCTTCCGAGTCAGTGGTTTTTCCATGGATTTCAATAGCCCCGCCAATGGTTTTGCCTGGAGGAATTTCACCGAGGGCTTGGAGTTCTTGAAAACGCAGTCTGTGTTCAGGGCTGGGATAATCCAGAAGAAGCGCGCGATAAAATTTTGTTTCGCTGCCGCTTTTCTTTCGGATGAGTCGAAACCGTCCTTCCGGAGTGGCCCCGTCTCCTTCATATTGCTTGTCCAGGAGGCCGGAAAATCCTAAATCCACAGGGTACTCGGCCAAGACCTGGCCCCGACGGTAGAGGAATAACCGGCGAGGGGCCTTGAGCACGATAATGGCGGTTCCTCCGGTAGCCGTGGACCATCGAATGGTATGGTTGACCCATTGATTCCATAAGGCCAGTTGTTCCTCGTCAGTATACCGGCGCATCTGTTCCAACATGTGCTCTTCCACCTCACGGAGTGAAGCAATCGCCTCCTCGGTGGCCAGTCTGGCTTTACCAAATTGTCCGGTCTCCAGTCGTTTGGTGGCTTCGTTGAGTAAGCCTTCTGCACGGGAGAGGCCGGGAGTGTCAGGGCCCATCTCAAACAAATGTGTGAGAGAGCGCAAGCGGGCCACCTGCTCATGCTCAGGACGGATCAGATCCTCAACCTCCATTCGAAGGGCCAATGATTTTTGGCGAATAGCTTCCAGCAGGGTGGTTCCTTCATTCAGCAGCTCTTGATACGTTTGCTGGAAAGCCGCCCCATCTTTAGTGGTCCACCATTGATTCACCGTGTTCCGCCAGGTATTCCTGGTCTCCAGTAGCCGTTGATGGAAGAGATCGTAGCGATCCGGGAACAAGAGGTGACCACCCTGGACATACAGGGTTCGGTCTAGTTCCTCGGCCTGGGTAGGAAAGGTTTCCGGGTAATCCTGGTTTCCCCACCAGGCAAAGGCCAGGGCCGGTATGGTGAAAAGGAGACTTGCGAGGATCCAACGCCAGGTGAGATGGGAGAAGCGTGGTTTCATGACGAATGGGTTCCTACGATTAAATCTGAACTTTGGGTGACGGCGAATGACTTAAGACTGAAAGAATATGCTGGTGAATGGTTAAGGCCAGTGTTTCCACCGCGTGTGCCGAGGTCATGACCTGGATATAGTCCCCTGCAACCATTGATGTCTCCATGGTGTTGAGGAGAGCTTCTACCCCTTGTAAGGCGCTGTGTAATTCTTCGAATTGCTGGTTAAGCGTATAGGTTGAGAGGGGTTGAGCCAGGAGGGCATGGGCCTGTCCAATTTGATGTCTAGCCAGGGACAGTGCCGTCTGTGCATTGGATTTGGTTTCTGCCAGATTAGCGAAGGCTTCGGATTTGGCCCCATCGGCCTGGGAGCGGGCGAGGTCCAATTGCCGTGTTACCTGGGAATAATTTCTCAGCCAAGCCAATCCTTGGTCCTGACGGTCCAGTTCGTCCATGGCCATCTGGTATGAAGTCTCTTCTTGCTGTAACTCTTCAATGGCATATTCGGCGGCTCCCGCCAGCCTGGCGTCTTGAAGGGATTGCACAACGGTTTCGATTTGGGAGGATGGTCGATCCGCACAGCCTTGGATGAAGAGGATCACTAGAATAGTGAAGAGCCAGGATCTCTGTCCTGGATCCAGAAAGTCTAGGGGGAGGTGGCGAGGTGGTAAGGTCAGGTTCATGTCTGACTGTTTTCTCTAAAAAGAACAGGGGCCAAAAACTCGGCCCCTGCCATTTCAATCTTCGTGGTCACCCGGAGATGTGTCTCTCAATGGGTGAGACCTCCTGCGGAAGATGGGAATAGAACTACTTCCCCATGGGCTTTTTGGGTGGGATGGATTGGGGTTTGCTTGCTGGTGCTGCAGCAGGTTTTCCGGCAGGCATGCCTTTGGGCTGATTTTTTTGATTGGGTTGGTTCACGGAGGCACCTCCTTTAGGGTTGGGTAAGTCGACATGACTTACTCGTAAGTCCAATACGCAAAGGTAATGCCAGGTTGTCAAACCTAAAGCCTTCTCAAAATATCCCTATTTCTTGGATAAATGAATGGTTGGCTTTGTTGAAAAAGTAAATTTTCAAGACATCCTGTCCAGAAAAAGAAAATTTGTCTTTCATGTCTCTACATATTTTGTCCGGCTTGTACCGCCGGGCAATCGACCGGGGCTGAAGTCGAAAGTCCTGAGGGGCGGGGATTTCTCCGACCTCCCTGTTAATTATGTGACTCCGCCCCTTCGTCCGGTGAATCAGGACTTTTGAATAGGAACCCTAACCCAACCACAGCCGAGATGCTTGAGGCGAGTAAAATCGCCAGTTTGGCTTCCGCCAGAACCGAGGGTTCGGTAAATGCCAGTGTCGCAATGAAGATGGCCATGGTAAAGCCAATCCCGCCCATAAATCCCAATCCGATGATTTGTCGCCATTGAAGGTGAGTCGGTAATGCCGAATACCCGGATCTCACGACCGCCAAAGCTCCGAGGCAGATACCTAAGGGTTTTCCCAGCAGTAACCCCAGACAAATTCCCAGTGGAAGCGTATGAGAAAAAAGCGCAGAGGCTTCGGCCGTGATTGTTACCCCCCCATTGGCCAAAGCAAAGACGGGCATGACTGCGAAGGTGACCCAGGGATAGAGGGTATGTTCGAGTTTTTGAAGGGGAGGCTGGATTAAGCTACTGGCCGTTTCAAGGGCATGCACGGCTTGGGTTTGATCTTTGTTTTCCAGGACCGAGATGCCCGGGACCTCGGCCTGTTGAAACGCGCGACCGAAAGTTTGGCTTTTTTGTGAAAATTCTTTTTTGGTCATGGCTGAGGTTGCCGGAATGGTCAGGGCCGCCAGGACGCCGGCAATCGTGGGGTGAATCCCCGAAAAAAGAAAGGCCAACCATACCCCGGCGATACCCACTACTCCGTAAATGATGGGAGAACGAATACCTACCCAATTAGCTCCCACCAGAATCGCCAGGAACCCCAACCCGGTGCCCAGGCTCAACCAGCTAATGTCAGAGGTATAGAAGACAGCAATGACCAACACCGCTCCCAGGTCGTCCACAATGGCCAGAGTGGTCAGGAAAATTTTAGCCGAAAAAGGGACACGGTTGCCTAATAATCCCAGGATGCCGATGGCAAAAGCGATATCGGTGGCCATCGGTATGCCCCATCCTGAACGGTGGGGAGTGTCGAAAGTGACCAGAAGGAACAGTGAGGCCGGAATCACCATCCCCCCGATCGCAGCCGCAATGGGGAGCAGAGCTTGTCGCGGTGAGGATAATTCTCCTACAAGAATTTCACGTTTAATTTCTAATCCAATCACGAAAAAGAAAATGGCCATCAGGCCATCATTGATCCATAGCAACAGGGGCTTTTCCAATAGGTATGTCCCGATCCCGATCGTGAAGGGCAGTTGCCATAGATCCGCAAAAAACGTTCGATAGGGGGAGTTGGCCAACCCAAGTGCCACTGTGGTGCAGATGAGAAGAACGATGCCTCCCGACGCGTTTTGTTTTGTGAAGGTTTCTAAGGGAGAAATGATCTTCTCAATAGGACGGGATTTAACTGATTGTTTGGCTTGTTTGATCAGATCCATGGTAGACGTCACAAAAGAAAGTTGTCAGATAATACCGATTCTCCTCCATTATCCGTGTCACTAAGCAGGCCGGCGATCTTATAAAAGGATAGGCCGGCGTTACCGACACTCTCATTCGATCATCGATCCATTCTAGCCTACTCCGAACGTAACGGGGGCACTAGTTTTAAGCCGCTGTTCAAACCGGGTCACCTGAGGCTGGCATATTTTCTGCCGGGTTCCCCTCACGGAAAATTTTCCCCGCAAGGCCGCTTGATGACGACAGACAAATAGTTCCACCTCTGCCTCAATTTGTCAGTTGAAACCCCTACACAACCTTCCTCTAGGATAAAGACTGCGGGTGCCACAAGAAAAGATCGTTATAGGAGGGTATGAGGGAAGGAGGACGGCGGTCATGAAAAATGTCTAACCGGGAAATCAACGGTTGTTTGAAACAGGACGTAGATGAAAATGGTTATTACATTTCACTCACACAAGGAGGCTGGTTATGGTAAAGGGAATTCGAATGCTGTTTGGCGTATTCGCTCTGGTGGGACTGTTGGTTGGTTGTCAATCGATGACGGGCCAAACAACGGGTGAATATATTGATGATGCGGGATTGACTGCGGCTGTCAAAACAAAAATGACCAACCGGCAGGTGTCGTCCTTAACCAGAGTGGAAGTTGAAACAGTCAATGGAGTAGTCCATCTTACCGGCGTTGTCAAATCTGATGCGGAAAAGGCTGAAGCGTCTCGTTTGGCGAAGGAGGTCAAGGGCGTAAAGCGTGTAGACAACGATTTAACCGTGCAGCGGCCCGAATAGGATTAGGTTCCAGTGTAGGCTCAAAAGTGGGCCCGTCCACAGGGTGTGGCCCACTTTTGTAAGCGCAGGACTCAAAAGAACTGACCAGAACCCAACGGCGTGAGAGTTCTTTTATCGAGTTTCTGATCATCATTCATGAGTGGTTGGCAGGCTTGGGCAACGAAACCATTTTGAAAAATCTGATCTATGTTATCTCGTCCCCTTACTCTTATTGCGGCTTTTCTGGGTTTAGTCGTTTTAGCTGGAGTGCTGACACTTTTCTTTATTGATGAATCTCTTAGAGAGTATTTGGAATCATCCGTCAATACACGACTACAAGGCTATTCCGTGGAACTCGAACGGGTGGATTTCCATCCCTTGGGTTTGTCCATCGATTTTGAAAATCTGGTTCTGAGACAAGAAGCTAATCCGGGGACTCCGATGGTGACGATCCCCTCGTGGACCGCCAGTGTCGAATGGACAGAACTTCTCAGGTTGAGATTTGTCAGTGATCATGTAATTGAAAATGCCAACATCATCCTGAACGTGGGACAGGCTCAACAGGAGGATTCCGACCGCACCCCGGTGAATGAGCGAGGCTGGCAGGAAGCCGTCTTCACCATGTATCCCGTGACTATTAATTCGATTCGATTTATGAATGGCTCATTTTCCTTTCAAAATCAAACCGACATTCCACCTCTTCAAGTGACCGAAATCACCTGTCATGCGGAAAATATTCAAAATATTCGTTCCGGCGAAGGAGAATTCCCCTCGAAAATTTCCTTCAATGGGCAGGTGTCTGAATCCGGCGCTTTGCATTTCGACGGACACGTCAATTTTCTGGCAGAACCCTTCCCGGGCGTCTCGGCGAAATTTGAAGCGACGGCCATTCCGCTGGAACCGTTTCTCCCGCTATCTTCTTTAGCCAATGTGGAAATTCAGTCGGGCAGTCTTTCAGCCAGGGGAGAAATGGAATATTCGCCTTGGAAACAATTTGTGCATATAGAATTTTTGGAGTTGGTTGGACCCAGAATAGATTATGTGGCAAAAAAATCTGTAAATGATTCTACCCTCACCTCAAACCCTCCTTCCCAAGGCACTTCAGGGAAGCAGGAGAGGGATGGACGTGAGACATTTCAGATTACGGTGGCTTCTGCTCATGTAACTCAGGGCGAGATTGGATTCCGAAACGAACAGGTTCAGCCGTCCTACCGTATATTCTTTTCAAATTTGGATGGCCAGATGAGCGGAATGGGAGCCCCCGCTATGCTCCGATCAGGCCATCTTCGGATTGCAGGAAAGTTTATGGAGGTCGGCAATTCAGAAGTTGAAGGGGTGTTTCATTCGGAGGTCGAACATCTGGACTTCACAATCAAAATTCAAATCGCTAAGACGGATATGACAAGGTTTAATGATGTATTTCGCGCTCATGGAGGGTTCGATATTCGGAAAGGCACTTTTTCGTTGTTTTCGGAAATTTCCGCACATGACGGACAAGTGAAGGGATACATGAAACCCTTTTTCGAAAAGCCTGAAATTTATAACTTCTCCCAAGATCAAACGGATAATATGTTCCAACAGATGTATGAAGCCATTGTAGGCGGAGTGGCCTCTCTTTTGGAAAATATGCCACGGGATCAGGTCGCGACCAAAAGCGAAATTTCGGGAAACCTGGATGACCTTAATATGAATACCTGGGAACTGATAGGAAACTTGTTAAGAAATGCGTTTGTTGATGCGCTCATTCCGTCATTTGACCGGTTAAAAAAGATTGGTGAAGCTTAGCGGGTATGGACAGGATTGGGATCAGCCTGATGATTGGAAGAGTGAGGTGGATTGATTTTTTGAGACAAGTGGTCAATGAAAGTCTCGAAGATGACCTTCTGGGGCAAGCAGCTCAGCTCAGTTTTTATTTCCTGTTGGCTCTTTTTCCCGCATTGCTGTGCTTGACGGCCGTTGTCGGCATGTTGCCGTTGGAGAATGTGATCCCGCGTTTGATGAACTATTTACAGACGGTGCTTCCGGCAGGCTCTCTGACCCTTGTTCGGGAGTATCTCACTCAAATCAAAACGGGCAGCGGGGGAGGGATTTTATCCCTTGGCATGTTGGGCGCTTTTTGGGCTGCCTCAAGCGGCATGGCGGCGCTCATATCTACACTCAATGCGGTCTATGAGGTGCAGGAGACTCGTTCATTTGTGAAAGCCAGGTTGGTAGCTCTGGGACTCACGATCGGGATCGGATTTTTTATGACCCTTTCCATCCTGCTCTTTATATGGGGAGAGAGAGTCAGCCTATGGGTGGCCCAATGGTTTGGTTTCACCGAGACTTTTGTGACGGTATGGGCGTTCATTCAATGGCCCTTAATCGTGGTTTTGATGTTAGTTGCAGTGGGTGCCGCCTATTATTTTTGTCCGAATAAACGGGTCAAATGGAGATGGATTTCTCCCGGGGCCGTGGTGGCGGTCTTGTTGTGGTTTGGGATGTCCTTAGGATTTAAATGGTATGTGGAAAATTTTAATAATTACAATGCGGCATATGGCTCCTTGGCCGGTGGTGTGGTCTTAATGTTGTGGTTGTATCTTAGCGGGGCTGCCCTGCTCTTAGGGGGGGAAATTAATTCCGAATTGGATAAGTCCGAACCTCCTTCAACCTGGTAGAGGTGACTAAGCATAGGGTGGTATGACTCAATTCATTGGAAAGGCTGAAGAAAAAGTAGGGAGATTGGCAAAAATTCTGAAAGGAAGAAACCACTGAGGTTCCGGGTATATTTACCATTTCATTGTGGAGGGTGACATGTTTATAAAAAACGGTGTTTTAGAGTTGATCTGTGCATGTGGCATTCTGATGGGCTTGGTTGGATGCAATACCCTGGAGGGTGCAGGGGAAGATGTCCAGAAGGCCGGAGAAAAGATTGAAGATGTAGCGAAGTAAGAGATCTCAGCTTTCCGGGACGGAAATTCTCATGATATTTCCATGGAATTCCGTCCCAATCCTTTCCTAAACCGTATTGACGGTTTTTTCTTTTCAGACTTCCTCCCCTCGTTGCTGACGGATAGTTTAATCGAACTGCACTTGCGTAACTTTTTTCTTTCATACGTTTCGAGTGGAGGAATGAACTTTCCGTTCCCCCTTCCGTTTGATGACAAACATTCATGTTCCCAATCATCAAAGCTTGCCTGCCAATGGTCCGGTACTCGTGAATCCATTTTCAAAAAGCGAAGGGACCCGAGGTTAGACATAAGTGAATAAACGGAAGCCATTTTATCTCTTGGTGCACCGTTGGTGGACCTGATAATTAATCTATAAATGCGGGTGAGTGGATAGAGAGCCCTAACCTCAATGATCTAACCCTCACGCAGATATTTATAAACGGTCTCTTTATGAAAGGACGTTGAGCGATGAGGATGTCTTTTAGGAAGTATTCGGTAACCCAATTTCTCGGTGTGGCCCTCACGATGGCCCTGGGAATGGGAGTCGGTACGGCGTCAGCGGCCAATTGGCTGACGGAGGATGTGAGTAAGGACTTGTTCTCCCTCGGCGGGCGTGCCATGTATTTTGATCCTCTTGATGGGGATGGTAAATGGTCGGGTGGTGCTCAAGTTCGTCTTCATTTGGGTCAAGTCTTTGCGATTGAAGGGTCTGCAGACTATCGAAGAAATGATTTTGGTAGCACGACCGTTCATACGTATCCCGTTCAAGCCAGCGGTCTCATCTATCTTCTTCCAGGCAAGCGTATAAGCCCGTTCCTATTAGGTGGAGGGGGCTGGTACTACACCACTGTCGATGGCCCTGGCGGTTACGATGATACACAGCATCGGTTCGGCGCGCATGCCGGAGGCGGGCTCCAATTTATGCTGAATCCGAATTGGTCAGTCGATGGGTCCTATCGGTTTGTGTGGTTGGAGCGTGTTCAATCAAAGGACCAAAATCTGTTCGATAAAAAATTCCAGGATGAAGGTCATATGGTCACCATTGGTCTCAATTATCATTTTTGAAAGAATTGGACTAACTCAACAATAAGGAGGTGAAATTCCCAGTCGGTCATTTAAAGACAGCGAACATGGTAACGACTCGAAAGTTTGATGTGCTTAAACCTTACAAGCAAATTAAAAAGGAGAACATCATGAACAAAGAGCAATTTAAAGGAAATTGGGATCAATTTAAGGGAGAAATTAAAAAGAAGTGGGGGAAATTCACGGACGACGAGCTGCTTCAGGTCGAGGGTGATTACGATAAATTTCAAGGAAGAGCGCAGGAATTATACGGCGATAAAAAAGAAGAGATTACGGAATGGCTTGATGGGTTAGAGGCCAAAAACCGCAAGGCTTGTTAAGCGTAGGAACAGGTAACCTAACGGGCGAGCCTGGGTGTGTTCATTTTGTTGATGAAAAAAACAAACAGGAGGTGCACCATGAAAACACAGATTAGCTCCGGTCTCATAGGCCTGGGCTTAATAATGATCATGTTTCTTTTAGTTGGATCGCCATCATTGGCCAAAACCTACTCGGGCTTGTCATTCGAGGGTGATGTCAAAGGTGGTTTATCCGACCTCACTATCAAAACCTATAACGAGGATCAATTCAAGGGTAATTGGAAGCAGATGAAAGGAGCCCTCAAAGAGCAATGGGGTGAGTTCACTGATGATGACTTACTGGCCATTGAAGGGCGCGCGGATCGCTTCGAAGGTAAAGTTCAAGAGCGTTATGGAGAACGGAAAGAAGAAGTGAGGGAGTGGGTTGATAATTATTTGGAAAGTCATCCCTATGATCCTCATCATGAAAAAGCCCATAACTAGGGAAGCGCATGCCAAAGCCATCGAATTGGCGGCACGAGTTGAGGGGGTGGTGAGTGTTAAAGATGAAATACGCCAAGAACGCGGTATTAGGCAACGCCTGACTATCGTGCAAGAGAAGCTGTGGGTTCACCTCAACGGTGTGATCTCCCAACTTCCTCTGTTCATCATCGCCATTGGGATTCTCTTCTTGTTCTGGATGTTTGCGAAATTCATGACGAAGTGGAATGGGTTCTATCAAAGATTGACTGCTAATCCGTTTCTGCAATCCCTATTAAAGCAAACAGTACGAGGGTTCATTCTGTTTCTGGGCTTTCTGATCGCTCTGGAAGTATTGGATGCAACTGCCATCCTCGGTACTATCCTTGGCGTGGCTGGCATCTTAGGTTTGGCTATCGGATTTGCGATACGGGATACGGTGGAAAACTATATAGCCAGTATCCTGTTGAGTATTCGTCAGCCCTTTCAACCAAACGAGCATATTATTATTGAAAATTACGAAGGATTGGTAATGAAACTCACAACCCGAGACACCATTCTGATGACCCTTGATGGCAATCATGTACGGATTCCCAATGCGACAGTCTATAAAAGTATTATCCTTAACTATTCTCGGAACCCTAACCGCCGTTTTATCTTTGAGGTGGGAATTGATACGGCCGTCAACATTGAAGCGGCTCGTCAATTAGCTGTCGACACGCTCACCCGAGCGCCTGGAGTTCTGGATGATCCGCCGGCAAGATGTACCGTGGAAAAACTCGGCGATTCCAACGTAATCCTGAAAATGTTTGGATGGACGGATCAGTCCCGATATGATTTTCCCAAGGTTAAAAGTGAAGCCATCCGTGCCGTGAAGGAAGCATTTGATCGTGCGGATTATGAAATGCCTGAACCAATTTATCGTCTGAAGGTTCAAGGGGTTTCCGCGAATGACGCCATTTCTTTCTTGGGGCCGGGCACTCCGCAAAAGAACGATTTGTCTGTTTCGGTCGACTACCACGAACCCTCGGGAGATGTGGACAGAGATGATCATATTTTGGATCAAATTTCACAAGAAAGGGAGGATATCCAGGAACCCAATCTTCTTACGACCACCAAGGAAGGATAATTGACGGAAAAGGGAGCCTGTCAATCGATGACACTGCCCGACCGTGTCATTTTTTCTCAATGACTGAAAGACCTCCTTGCCTCGTCTCCAGGACGCCAAAAGTTGGATGATCTTACAACCCCTTGAAATTTTTTTATAGGGGGGGAGTAAGACAGGTTTTCTGTCCCATAAGGTACAACCACTCTCCATGGCATCCTCAGATAGAAGGCACCGGATTAGAATATATCCGGAATAACCTGACACAGGAATCGCGTCGACCTAGCAAGAAAAATGAGTAGGTTATTGCTGGCGTTCGGGGTCTTTCATTGAAATATTCCCACTCCACTTTCTGTTTCCGGCTCAAGCCCTTTCCGGGCTTGAGCCGGAAACAGGATTTATCAGGTTCAAGCGGGAATTGACGGTAGGGCATCTGATGGCTCTGAGTATTGGTGCCATTATTGGGACCGGAGTTTTTGTCCTTATCGGAACCGCAACGGTTGGGAATCCTTATCGGCCTGGGGCCGGGCCAGGGGTTGTCCTCTCTTTTCTCGCGTCTGGGATCGTCTGTGCGCTTGCGGCCCTGGGTTATGCTGAATTTGCTTCCATGATGCCTGTGGTGGGTAGCGCCTATTCCTGCACCTATGCATCGCTAGGTGAAGTGGTCGCTTGGCTCATAGGGTGGAACCTGATTTTGGAGTAGGGAGTAGCGAGTGCCGTGGTGGCCATTGGGTGATCGGGGTATTGTGTCAACGTTTTGCACTCCCTGGATATTTTTCTTCCCGAATTCCTCATTCATCCTCCTGAAACTGGACAGGTCGGTCGGATAAATCTTCCGGCCGTTATGGTTACCCTTGTCATGACGCTATTGTTATGGGTGGGAACAAAGCGGAGCGCACAAGTTACGTCTCTTATCGTTGGAATTAAGTTGGTGGTCATTGTCTTTTTTCCCTATATCGGGTTCGATGCCGTGTCCACAGCTGCCGAGGAGGCCAAGCATCCCCAACAAGATGTGCCCATAGCCATCCTCGGTTCATTGGGGTTTTGCCTCCTTCTTTATATGGCGGTTGCTGCGGTTCTGACAGGAATCATTCCCATTGATCAAATAGATATTCATGCCCCTGTGGCCGATGCCCTTAAGCAAGTGGGCTATTCAGGGGGGGCGATTCTAGTGGGAATGGGCGCGCCGGCATCACCAGTGTTCTGCTCGTTATGATGTTGGGCCAAATTCGTATCCTTTTGCCATGGCTCGTGATGGATTGTTGAGTCCAAAATTAGCCGAGATCCACCCGACATACCATACTCCCGCCTGGGCCACCCTTGGGACCGGATGCGGTGTGGCTCTTTTGGCAAGATTTATCCCAATTGGTGAAGCCGCTGATATGACCAATATCGGAATGTTGTTTGCGTTTTCCCTGGTGTGTCTCGGTGTGCTGTGGCTGCGGATCACCAACCTTCAGCAGCCCCGTTCCTTTCGCCTTCCCATGATGCCGGTGATTCCTCTCTTAGGAGCAGCCTCCTGTGTGGGGCTCATGCTATTTCTGCCCACCATTATCTGGATTCGGTTCGCGGAGTGTGGACGCTAGTCGGCCTGTCGGTCTAGGGGCTCTACAGCCGACGATAGTGCCGTCTGAGTCACGAGTCCTCACGCCTCTTTTCGTAAGATCGGTTCATGCTTTTTTTCCTTGCTCATGAGCTTATCCGTCCAGGCTAATAAAATTGCCGAACCTAAAAAAGTCATATGGATGAGAATTTGCCATTGGATATGATCCGGAGGCGTGTTGCTGACATTCACGAAAGCCTTAAGGAGGTGAATGCTGGAGATGCCGATCAGGGAAGCGGCCAATTTGATTTTGATGGTGCCAGGATCGACATGGCTCAGCCAGTCCGGCCGGTCAGGATGCCCCTCCAAGTCCAATTTGCTCACGAAAGTGGCGTAGCCTCCGATGACGACCATCGTCAAAAGATTTGCTACCATAGTGATATCAATCAGAGATAAAATCCCTAACATAAACACGGTCTCCGATGACTCTCCCAGGTCATGCACCATATGCCAGAGCTCGCTCAAAAATTTGTAGGCATACAGCAACTCGGCAATGATGAGTCCCCCGTACAGAGGGGCCTGTATCCACCGGCTGGCGAATATCACTATTTCAAATCCACGTTCCACCAATTGAATGGGGTTGGACCGACCCGGTAGATGAATCGGACCTGATGGGGAATCTGGATAATTTGACATCGAACCCTCCTCATAATGAAAAAACTAGTGTGAAAAGAGAACACCGGCTGTGCGAAGAAAAAAGTGAGTTTCAACATGCTTGTCACTATACGAGCGGTTCCTGTGTGGCTGGATAATTCTCGTGAAGTGGGCGTAACAGAGAAACAGCGTTCCTGGACCGCCGCATTCATGATGATGGACTCAGTCAGATGATTAATAATGGAAAATACGGCAAAGAGACAAGAGTGGGACTGTCACTTTTGGGAGAGACTGGAGGGTGGCGAGACAGAACCAAGGAGGGTGGATTTCCTGTTTGTATGGTGTGCATAAATGGGGGCTAGAGCCGTGGAGACGGAATTGTTGCGGTCCAATGCACCGACGATCACGACAGGCGTCCTCAGGGGAACCACCAGAAACAGCTTGTCCATGATCGAATTTTCCAGAGCCACACATCCATTGGTCGGATCGTTTCTGCCCGATGGTTGTCCATGTATTTCAATCAATCCTCCGACTCCCCGATTCACGGGGATCCGCCCTTGAGCCTTAGCGGCTCGAAATCGACCTTGATGAAGGGGGGTGGGAAAATCCAACATCAATGCTTTATAAAACTTGGTTTCTCCTAGACCCTTTTTCTGCACAATGTGAAAAATGCCTTCCGGTGTGGCTCCGTCCCCTTCGTACAGTTTATCCTGGAGACTGGAAAATCCCAAGTCGGTGGAAACCTGTTGGCGGAGATGGCCCTTTAGGTACAAACGGAATTCTTGTGATGCCTTGATGACGACAATGACCGGACTTCCAGTCTTGCGCGACTGATTGAGGGTGTCCGTGGTCCAGCGGTTCCATTGCGCGATTTGTTGTCTGTCTGCATATCGACCCATCTGGTGAATGGCAAGGAGTTCTACGGGGTGCATGGCGTCCTGAGCCTGCTTGATCAGGCGGGGGATTTGATCGATGATCTGGTCTTGCGCCAAGAGGCTCACTGCCTGGGTGAGAAAACTTTCTGCGCGTGAGAGGGCGGTTCGTTTTCCCCGGAGATCGAACAAGCCATTGAGGCTTCGTAATCTGACAAGCTGGGCTTGTTCGTGTTTTAGTGCCTCTTTGATGTGATCCCGAAAGGCGGTTTTTTTGTTTTTGGCAGCAGTCTGTAATCTCTTCCCCGAAGCCATGAGTTGTTGATAGGACTCAGTGAATTCCTCAACGGTCCAAGAGGGCCACCACCGTCTGGACTCTTCACGCCAATGGTTGCGAAGGTCGGATACCTGTTGGTGAAAGGTGGCATACTGTTCAGGAAACTCATTGCCGATACCGGCTGCCCAGATTTGACGGTCCAGTTGTTCAACCTGTGTGGGGAAGATTTGAGGAAAATCAGAGGGACGTAACCAGAGAAAGAGGCACGAGCAAAACAGGAACAGGGTTCCGGTGGCCAGCCAAAACGGGGGTTGTTTGGCAAGTGGTCGACCGGAACCCTGCTCTGCCATTTACTAGGCTTTGACCTTTCCGGCCTTTTGCATGGCGTGAGCCACTTGTTCGTTGACCCTGGTGGCCAACGCGAGAACGGACTCGGCTTTCGCTTTTACGCCAAGGAAATCTTCTTTGGCCAGGATTGGGTCAATTTCGGCAAGAGTGGTTTCCGCCGCCTGGAGATCTCCATGTAAGGCCTGAATGTCAGCCTGTGTGCCTTTTCCTTTAGGGGCTTGGGATAACCGGTTTTTGGCCTCCTCTAGGGTGGATTTAGCCAGTATCACGGCCGCTTCGGCATCAGATTTGGCTTGTTGTTTATTCGCCAAGGCTTTGGTCTTGGCTTGTTCGGCATTCGTCACCACTTTGGTTAAGATGGTTTTGGCGCCGTCGTAATTTCGCGTCAGCACAAAGGCATTGTCTTGAGTGGTAATTTCTTCCTGAGCTTTTTGGTACTCATCTTCGGCTAACCGCAAATCCTCTGGCGCGTATTCCATGGCTCCCGCTTCTTTGGCTGCCTGAATGGCTTGTAACGCCTGATCGGTGACCTGAGCAGGTTTTTCTGCGCAACCCCATACCAGTGAGACACAAAGAATGGCCAGGGTTCCCGTGCGAATAAGTCTTGAAATGTCGTTCATATGGCTTTCGACCTCCTATAAAAGATTGGGGGGAACAGCCCCGAGAGATGTGGCAAGACGCCGGGTTGACCTTCAACGAATGTTAAAGGGCCGAGGAATGTTCATGCTCCATTAAGGATGGACAAGCAAAGGTGATGCCAAAACTTATAGGTATGGGAAAGGTGCCTCAAGCGGTTGAACGCCCTATAAATTACCGGAAATGTCGAGGAAAAGTGACCACTGAATCGGACAGCGTGTTCCATGTGAGAAACTTTGTCCGGGATTTCCTCTGGAAAACCACTACGAGATGCAAGGTCCCGGTAATGCAATTTTGGAAAATAAAATGAAAATAGATAATTAGGTAAGAAGAAGATATTTCTAGGCAGGTATTTTCAGGGAGGGTATTTGGACTTCTTCCAGGGATGGGGAGAAATAGGCTTTGAGGTGAGGAGCGAACAATCGAAATATATTCACAGGCAAGCTGCTGGTAAAATCGTATTTCCCTGAGTCAGGTCCTAAGACCTGGGCGGTGATGGTGCCATAGAAGCGATTCTCGATAAGGAAGACGAAGGTAGCCGTCCGACTCACCGGTTGTGATTCAACCAAACGGTGCCCGGCAGCAAACTGCTTTTGTCGGTGATCGCCTGTTCCGGTCTTGCCACCGATGGCGATGGAATGTTCATGGTTGATCTTTAATATATTCTTAACGCGACCGGCGGTTCCTTCGTTCACGACTCCTATGAGTTCCCGTTTTACCAATTGAGCAATGATCGGATGCAGGACCTGTGTGGGAGAAGAGATTTTAGGAGCCAGAATGGTTTCGAAAGGGGTGTCTTGTGCGAAATGCACACGTTGAATAAGGATGTCTGGTAAGGCTTTCCCATCATTGGCCAGAATCCCCATTAACCGGGCCAAGGCCGAGGGGCGATCAGCCGAACTCCCGATCGAGGTGGCCAGGGACGGGACTAAAGAAGCAAACGGATATCCCAATCGTTGCCAGTCGCGATGAATGTCTTGAAAGGCATCCTGTTCAAGCATGGTACGAATGCGTTGATCTTGGGCCGACTTTCGGTGTGGAGCCAACAACCAGGCATAGACGTTCATCAATTCAGGTTCCGCCGCCTGAAATAGTTCGGTTTTTGTGGCCTGCGGGTGTTTCGCCAAAAATTGAACGGTGAATAGCTCCAGGGGATGCACTCGCGCCAGATATCCTCGATCCGCAAGACTCCAATCCGCTGGATTAAGAGTCTGATAAAACTCATGGACTTTCTTAGGGTGGTTCGCCGATGAGGGCAGCCATTGAGTGAATTGTTGGGAAAAGTTCTTCGTATCGATGTCGGGATATACGGAGTGAATGATCATGCCGACCCGGGTTGAAGAGAGATGCGTCTGTTTCATCAGAAGGTGAAGGGTATGGTCGGGCGTTTGGCCATGATGGATTTCATAAAATTGATGGAGAAACTGTCGGCCTTCCTGTCGGGTAAATCGCAGGAGATATGGGTGCCGCAACGGGTGGTGTCCATCGGAGAGGATGAGAGAGGAGCTTCCTGGACGGACATGGATGTAATACTGTACGAGGTCTCTCATCAGTCGGACGAAGACCAGATTGACCGACTGATGGAAGGCTTCCCGGACCGAAAAGGTTCTGCCATCGTGAGTGTTGTTGAAGTTTGCGAAGGTATGAAGACCACCCCCGGTCCAAAAACGTTCATTGGGGCTGGCGGAATAGTGACGTTCCAGCGCAGCTTCCAGCATGTCCGCCAAGGTTCGGTTTTGTGAGGACCTGAAATAGGTCATGGCCCACCGGGTTAACGGGTCCAAGGACTCGTTATCGATACGCTCCAATTCGTTGCCCTTTAATGAATGATAGGTCTGGTAAAGGCGCTCGATGACTTCTAGATATGTCACCAGGGTTCGCAGTTTGGCGGTTGAACCCAAATCGGTTTTGCTGTCCTGGTTCATATCCAGGGGCTGATTGAGGGTATCAGTCTGCACGCGAAGGAAGTTTCCTTCCGGTGTGCGTTCATACATGCTCATGGTATAGATAATCTTATCGGGATTGCCCTGGCTCAGAAGATGAGGTTTGGACAATTCCGAGTGAGCGATGAATGTCGAATCGGATAAGTGGTTGAGAAGATTTGCGGCCTTGGTTTGTAACGGATGATCAAGGGTTGTCAGCACCGACATATCCAGATGATCAAGGTCGTAAAGACTTGGAATCCCCAGCAGATGTTGTAGTTGCCTCCGAACAAAATTTGTCGCTTTGGAGTCCTCTCCCTGCATTTCGTGAAAATCGATACGTATGGGAGGAGTAAATACGAGTGGTGTTTGAAGACCGATATCCTTGAATGCCGAGGGCACGATGCCTGCCTCGGTCAATAATCGAAGATAAAGGTTTGTTTTCTCATTCAGAGCGTTGATGTCATGTAAATAATACGCAGGTCGGCGCAAGGCCAGAAGCAGGCTTAACCCTTTTTTATACGCGATGCCTGCCAAGGACAATTGACGGGTATCAGATGACTGGGAAGACGACAGGTGTTCTTGCAGAGTGGTGAGATCAGTTCCATACCAGATCCACAACCCGTCCCCAAATCCATGGATTTCCCCTACGCCAGGGTAAGCTCCCATGGGAAAGGAGTTGAAATACCGGAGAATGAGTTCTTTCTGTGCATCGAGAGTTCGAACATCTTCTTGGTAAATTCGAAGGCTTGCGGCTGTGACCTGTCTGGCTTTTTCCCATATCGAAGCGGTTTGGCCACCAGGAGAATGACGAAATTTTTCCAATTGGGTGGCTAACGTACTGGCTCCAGGGACATGGTGCTCTCCTTGGACGACACGAATGCCCTGTGAGATAAAAGCCTGTCCCAATCGATCCCATTCCAGTGCAGGGTTGGCATAGGGGCAACAGGGATCCAGTAACTCCCGATTTTCAATAAATAACAAGGTTTTGACCAAAAGGGGAGGAATGCTTTCGAATTCGGAGAAGACTTTATTGGGAGTGATGAACCGATAGAGGGGAAGGTCGTGTTGATCCATGAGCAGTAATCCGGATTGTGCCTTTTCCTGGTAGACCACCGGTAAATCGAAGGTGGCCAGTTTCATTAATCCGGGTGAAGCTTGGGCTTGTGCCTGAATGACAAAACCGTTGCGTTGAAGAGTCTTCAGAATAACCGGAAGACGGTTATAACCCTGTCGTTCATCAAGAGGACCTGAAGAAGCCGGTGCAATGGAATTTGCCGGACCGGTGACGAGGCGGTAGGTCAGAGTGCTCGACAAGTGGTGAAAGATTTTAGCCTGAAGCCAAGATGTCTGTAATTCCAGAACAATCCAACAGAGACCGGTCAAGATAGCAAGAAAGATTAAGGACCGTGTTTGATACGGAGGTCGAATCCACTGTAGCCATTCCTCCCGCAAGCGCCAGCGGGTAATGTGGGCAGTGTTTCCGGGAATTCCTTCCCCGCCCACCCAGTAGTTGCTTGATTGTGGAAGGGATTGTTCCTCGATCGAAGCCCTGGAAGCAAAAACTCC
Source organism: Nitrospirales bacterium (assembly GCA_050248735.1). GTDB lineage: Bacteria > Nitrospirota > Nitrospiria > Nitrospirales > UBA8639 > JACKFE01. The sequence continues at coordinate 77,711 of JBFWRU010000002.1, forward strand.
TAGGGGCTTCCGAATCGGTCCTATGAGACGATGAACAAACATAGGGACGGTCAAAAGTGAGGCAACACGAAATAATATGATCTTTCCTACTTGAACAGTGCAAGACTTATACGAAGGTTTCATAACCTGCAGAGCAACATGCTACCTTATGAGGAAGTGAGTCGGTGTTGAGCAAAAGGTGAGGCATGTTCGGGGGTTAGAAAATCGTAGGTCGTTCTCCTGAGGTGCCGGAATGGATTCCACCATGGAAAGAGGAGGTCTCTGCCGGTATTTGCCGCCGACAAATTGTCTTGATTCGGACAGGGTGTAAATTCCTGGTGGGGAAGGAGAATATGGCAAAAGTAAGAGTTTCATTACCTTCTAAAATCGAGGGATGGATAGAACAAAATCGGATTGTGGGAAAATGGAAGATCTCATCTCATGAAATATAGCCGAGTTTGAAGCAAGGGTAGGTTCATGCTTGCGATTCTAGAAAGAAAACCAATCAGGCGTTGAGCAAGGAATTTCAAACTTTTATGCATCATCAGGCAAAGTATCCAGGATAAGCAATGCCTCGAAAAGATGAGTGGGGAAGGGGAATGAGTCAGGGGTTAAAGGAAGAGGAAGGAACCGGATAGATGAAGGCCTTTGATTGTTGTTCAATGATTCCGATGGAGTATAAAGGCCCACGGGTATTCCGTGGGCCTCAGGAGAATCGACGGGGTGAGGTTAACCTGCTTTATGGATTAACGCTGGGGAAGAAGGGTGTCGTTGATGTTTCCGGATCTGGCTCCACTTTTTCGTGGATCCCGTGAGCGTTGTTTGGAGGGGTAAAGGGTTTTTGGTTGGAGGGGCCTTTTCCGTTTGCATTGGAGCAATTTGGCTTGCCACTTTTTCTAATTCTATTAGGCGTGAGCGGTGTTGTAGGTTTTCCCAAGTCAATGCTTCGGTTAATTGCTTGATGGTTCGTTGGAGTTGTTCCACTTTTCGCTCATGATAGGCGGCTTCACTTCTTAATGCGGTATTGATGTAGTCCTGGTCAACGAACATCATCTGTTTGGTTCCTCCTCTTGATGGGTTGGGATGATTAATCTTCCTAATCAGTCGGTTTGAACCTATTGAGCAAAGACCCTGCCAGGTTGAAAATTAGTTTGTGGTTTCAGAGAGGTGTTCACGGTTAAGGAATATTTATGAATTATCGTTGGCTATGCTGATGGCATAAAAACGCGGCCTTTCCCTGAAGTAGGAAAATAGGAGACAGTTGAAGCGATTTCAAGAAAAACACGTATACTAAAATGTAGGAAAGGATGCCGGTTGAAAGAAAACGATTAATAACGGTGTAAGGAAATTTGACAACATTTAGAAGGAAAGGCTCGGCAGAGGGAAATATTGTGTGGCTGGGTGGCAGGACTGAACGAGTCTTCAGATAATCTCACGAAACCCGAAGAAATACTTGAATCCCTTCGAAACGAGAGTCAAGTCAGATGCTGTTAGCGAATTCATGTCCCAATTTATAAAGGTAGCCCATGACATTGAAAAAAAACAGTTCTCAAAATTTTCAAAATGCTCTGTTAAACATTATGGAGGAAAAGCATCATTGGGCCTGGCCAGAAATTGTCGGACCCTCTATTTCCAAGTCCCAGCTAAAAATTCATTATCAACAAGAATATGCGGTGTATGTCCGTGATTTTCCGGTATTTCTGGCGCGGATTCATGGCAAGAATCCTCCATTGGAAGTTCGACGCATGTTGGCTGAAAATATTTTCGAAGAGGATACGGGGAAATTGTCTTTAGGAGCGTCGCACCCGGTTTTGTTTTTAAAAATGATGAAGGGTCTTGGATATCGCGCCAGTGATTTTGAAACCATTCATTTGCTGCCAGCCACTCGACGTTACCGGAGATGGCTCGATCAGGTTTCGGATAATCCGGATTGGGTTCTGGCCGCCGCAGTCATGACTATTTTTGTGGAAGGGAGCGTGAATGATCGCCGGGAATTAGCCAGCCCGACCAAGAGAAAATCCCCTCAACACATTCGACTCAAACTCAGAACTCATCCCCTTGTGCGCTACCATGGAGTTTCTCTTCAATCTATGGATCTGATTCGCGCACATCAAATGGTTGAGGCCGGGCATCGTCATGATGCCTATGCCATGGTCGTTGATTACGCGACCTCGCCATCCCACCAGAAAAAGATTCTGACGGCTGTCAAAAAAACATTGAAGCTCTGGATTCAATACCGTGATGGGGTTGCCCGTGCCTGTGGCCTAAAACGGGGATGAGCGTGTTGGCATAAGGAGTTGTTTCCTAGGCAGACATTACCGACGATTAACAAGGGGGCAGATGGATACTCCATTACTGATTTCTAGCTTGGTTTTTGTTGGAATGGTGATGGGGGTGTTCAAACTCTTTGGTGGGTTTCGGCAAGGACTGTCTCAGGAAGTCATCCTCAATCAACAAATCACAATCGATAACTATCGCTTTCCCTCCTCAGTTGCCGGAAAAATGGCAGAAACCTATCCACACCTGTCATCCTCTCAGATCGAATCGGCTTTAAGGGGCTTACGCGAATTTTTTCACATTTGTCGGGAAGCAGGACCGGTGACGGTGGCCATGCCTTCGCAAGTCGTGGATGTGGCCTGGCATGAATTCATTCTTTCCACCAGGTCGTATGAAGAATTTTGCCGAAAGGCCTTCGGGAGGTTCCTCCACCATACGCCTGCTGAAGCCATGAAACAGGCAGGCAATGGACCAGAAGGTATTAAGCAGACCTGGCGATGGGCCTGTGAACGGGAGGACATCAATCCTAAAAAGCCTTCACGGTTACCCTTGTTATTTGCCTTGGATGCCGACTTGAATATCCCCAACGGCTTCAAATACAGCCTGGACTGTAAAAGGTCCTGGAGCCATCCTTATTGCGGGAGTCATATTGGTTGCTCCGGTGGAAGTTGCGGGACCAGCGATTTTGGCAGCAGCTCTTCATCGCATGCTGATGTCGTGGGGGATAGTTCTGGATTCAGTTGTAGCGCGAGTTGTGGCGGGGGATGCAGTGGCGGAGATTAAGGAGTCACAAGGGAATTCTTATAATAAGATTCTCAGCATGATCACCATTAGATTAATGCAGGATGTGGGGCGGGGCTGACGTCAACCGACACGTCGAGAGTGTGTTGTCCGCCTCCAACCATGAAGCCATTGATTGGACTGACGTCTCCATAGTCTCTTCCCCATGCCAGTGTAATGTGTTCATCAACGGGGATGAGATTGTTGGTGGGATCAAAATCGATCCATCCGCTATGTGGGCACCACGTGGAAAGCCAGGCATGGGAAGCGTCGGATCCGACCAGTTTTTCCTGTCCTTCAGGCGGATGCGTCAGGAGATACCCACTGATATAGCGAGCGGGCAAACCCAGGCTACGGAGAGCGGCAATTTCCAAATGGGCAAAGTCCTGACAGACCCCTTTTCCGGCTGCTAATACGTCCTTGACGGGAGTCGAGACATCCGTCACTCCGCCTTCATAGGTAAAATCCCGATAAATCCGGCTGGTTAAATCCATGACTCCCGCCAGAAGCGGCCGGCCGGGCGGGAAACATGCCAAGGCAAACTCATAGGTATCGTCGTCAATTGTGATATAGGGTGAGTCGTACATAAAAGATTGTGCTTCCAGAATTAACGCATCCGTCGATCCTTGAAGTTGATGAACCACCTGATCCCAGGGAGGACTTTGATCAAGATGGATGGGATCGGGCTTGAGGACATCAATCAAAGTTTTGGCGTCGACAACGAGTTCGGGATGGGGCGTTTGAATGGTCAAATGGGTCAGGGGGTTGCCAAAATAATCTTTACTCTCGGATTGAACCGAGGGTGCCGGATCAATATGCAAGCTTGAGAGCAGGCAGTGTTGCCGCGGATGCAACCGAGGTGTGAGGCGAAGCACATGATGGGAAATGGCCACCGGCTGGGTATACGAAAAGGTGGTCCGATGTGTCACCTGATAAATCATGGGATATTCTCAAGCCATTGAGGCCCGGATATGCGTTGTGCGAGGGAATGGCTGAAGTAGGTATGGGCGACGATGTCCGACAATTGATGGACGCCTTGATCCAATTGTTTCAGGAGTTGATCCAGATTGGCTCTGACCTTGCTTTTTTTCCTGAACTCTGCCAGTTGAATCATGTCTGCCAGGCGAATATCCGTACAGATGCGGGTGGTAATGTGTTGAGCCGGATTAAGTGATGCCGAGTTTTCCTCTCGTGGCAAGGCGGCAATGTGGGCATCTACGGTCAGGAATTGGAAAATAACCGATCGCGGATTCGTTTCGTCTGCCAACAACAGATCTAGGACGGCCGGTAGCTTGGCTTCAGCTTTGTACCGGGTACGATAGGTAATGGAGCCGTCAGCCAATTCCAGAAGCAAAGTTAAGGCTCCGGTGGTTTCCGGTGTTCCCCGTGTGGCCAAATGTCGAATCAGTTTAGATAAGTGACGCACCCGTTCCAGTCGCCGTCCCATTTCGATAAACCGCCATGCGTAACTACGGGTCATGTTTTCCATGACCATTCCGTTCAACGCAGCCAGGTGTTGGATCATCCGGCTGAGAAGCCGAATGGCATCATCAATGCTTTGGCCTTTGGTCTGAGCCCATTCCTTGGGAATGCTGCTCAGTTCAATCAAAATATTCCAGGTGTCCAGCGATAAGCGATGCCGGACCAATTCCGCAGTGCGGCGGACATTCTGGATGATCTTGGCCAACCCGTCCGGTGAATCCGGATCAAAGAGAATCGTCCGGAGTTCCGCCTCCACGGCATCTCCGCCTCCTGCCACGGCACGTTTGGCTCGACGGGGAGACAAATGTTCCTGCATGACCAACAGGGAGACCAACCGTTGGAGGGTCTGGGGATCATCGCCTAGATCGGCTTCTCCACTCATGCGGGAAAACAGACTTCGCAGTAATCTGGTCGCCCCTTCGGCGCGTTCTGCATATCGCCCGAGCCAGAAGAGATTGTCGGCCGTTCGACTGGGCAGATCCCGCCCGCCTCGACGCAATTGAAGGGTGTGGTGAGGAGGAACGACGGCCACCGGCACATTCGGGGCCTTGTTCCATTTGACCCAGGTGTCTTTGCTGAAATCTCCGGGTTCATGCCAATGACCGCGAGGGTCCGATCGAACCGACACGCGAGCCAGTCCGCCCGGCATCACGGTATAGCCGTCCTTTGTCGCGGTCACATAAACGCGCAAGGTCATGGGAGCCGGGCGCAATGCATCCTGGTCCGTCCAGAAAGGCGTGGTGGAAGGTGAGACGATTTCCCGTCCCACGTATTCATGACCCCGCCGTATGATGGCTTGGGCGAGTGCCTTCTTGTCCTGATCCGTCAGGTCAGGTCCGAACGAGGATAAGCGACGGTGGGTAAGTCCATGTTTAGGAGTCAACACCTGACGAATCAACAAGCGATGCATGTTTTGCAGGACGTATTCCCGTTCCTGAGATTGTCCGCACCACCACGTGGCCACGCTGGGAAGATGGAGTCCTTCGCTAAAAAAGAATTGACATAAGGTCGGCAAAAAACTTAGCAGGACTTCGCTGTCCACCAGGCCGCTACCAAGGGCATTGGCCATGGTGACATGACCGGCCCGAATCGATTGCAGAAGACCGGGAATGCCCAAGGTCGACTCCGTCGTCAGCTCAAGCGGGTCGCACAAATCGGAATAGATACGCCGTAAAACCAGATCGACGGGTTTTAGGCCGTCGACCGTTTTGAGAAAGAGCCGGTCATCCCGAACCGTCAAATCCGATCCCTCGACGACCGGATATCCCAGATACCGTGAGAGATAGGCATGTTCAAAATAGGTGGCGTTTTGCGGACCGGGGGAAAGTACGACGGCCAAGGGATCGTCCCGTTGGGAGAATTGCAGAAAATGTTCGTTAAAGGACTGGAAAAACGATGACAGCCGCTGGACATGCGTATCGTCAAACAGGTCGGGTAAGGATCGCGAGACAATGATTCGGTTTTCTAAGGCAAAGCCCGCGCCGGTCGGCGCTTCCGTTCGATCCCGCAAGACCCACCATTTTCCGTCAGGTGCACGCGCCACATCAAAGGCCAGAAAGTGTAAATACGTGCCTCCGGCGACCGGCACACCATGGCAGGGCTGTAAAAATTGATGATTGCCAAAGACGATCGCAGGTGGCAGGGCACCGTTTTTCAGCAGCTGTTGCGGGCCGTACAAATCGGTCAAAATATGATTGAGGAGACGAGCCCGTTGAATCAAACCGGTTTCCAGTTGTTGCCATTCCTCTTGACTGATCAAGAGGGGGAATAAGTCCAGCTGCCAGGGCCGATCGGTTTGTTGGCCATTCTTCTCGGCCAAATAGGTCACTCCGTCATCTTTCAGGAGTCGGACGGCAGTTTCATGAGCATGGCGCCGTTGCTTTTCATCCAGAGCGGAAAAATCTTGAAGGAAGGATCGCCAATGCGGCCGGACCGATCCATCCTGTGCAATGAGTTCATCAAACGTATCGGGTTGAGGCTGATACATGGGACCTGGATGCAGGAAGAATTCCGGCGATTCAACAGAAGGTGAGGCCGTTGGGTGAATCATATGGGTGGTCTCCCTTCAGAGAACTTGAAATTACCTTACCGTAGGGCATACACACTGTCTACTGGAATACGGGCTTACGTCGGCCATCGGAGATCCAACGTACAGGGAAATTCCGGACGGGAACTATCTTTGGGTTTGGGATAAGGGCCAGCCGTGTGTCCGAAGGGTTGAAATCTGGCCAACCGACGGCTTTCGGCTTCGTAGGCATTCACGGGAAACTGGTCGAAATTTCGTCCGCCTGGGTGTGCGACATGATAGGTGCACCCGGCCACTGCTCGTCCTGTCCATTGATCATAGATATCAAAGGTCAGGGGGGCATCGATACCGATCGTCGGATGCAGGCTGGCTGCCGGTTGCCATGCGCGGTATCGGACACCACCAACCGCTTCACCCTGCCGTCCCGTGGGAACCAGCGGAACACGTTTCCTATTGCAGGCCACCAGGTAGCGGTTTTCGGTCAACCCTGAGAGTTTAATCTGCAGCCGTTCCACCGAGGAGTCGACATAGCGGACCGTGCCGCCCGGAGCTCCTTCTTCCCCCATCACATGCCAGGGCTCAAGAGCCTGCCGGACCTCAAGGACCAGACTGCCGGAGGTAATGGAGCCATAGTGGGGGAACCGGAATTCCAGATGCGGCGCGAACCAGTCCGTTTCCAGTGCATACCCCGCGCGGTTCATATCCTGAATAACTTCGTGGAGATCCTGTTCCAGAAAATGAGGCAGCATAAAGCGGTCATGGAGTTGTGTGCCCCATCGAACCAAGGTGCCCGGATCAGGATTTTTCCAAAAACGTGAGATCAAGGCCAGGAGAAACACCTGTTGGACCAAACTCATGCGTTCGTGCGGGGGCATTTCAAACGCGCGAAATTCCACGAGTCCCAGGCGTCCGGTGGGACCGTCAGGCGAATAGAGTTTGTCGATGCAGATTTCCGTGCGATGGGTGTTGCCCGAGACGTCGATCAACAGATTTCGAAAAATCCGATCCACCAGCCATGGTGCCGGTGGAGGACCACTGTTCGGGAACGGCACTTGTGCAAAGCCCAGTTCCAGTTCGTAGAGAGAGTCATGGCGGGCTTCATCGATGCGCGGGGCCTGGCTCGTCGGGCCGATGAACATACCCGAGAAAACATATGAGAGAGCGGGGTGTCGCTGCCAATAGGCAATCAGGCTGCGTAATAAGTCGGGTCTTCTGATAAACGGACTGTCCGCCGGAGTTTTCCCCCCGAGTACCACATGATTGCCCCCGCCTGTTCCGGTGTGGCGTCCATCCAGCATGAATTTTTCCGTGCCGAGTCGGCAGAGTCGTGCTTCTTCATAGATGCCGGTCGTAATGGCGACCATGTCGGACCAATTGCGGGCCGGATGGATGTTCACTTCCAGCACTCCGGGGTCGGGTGTCACTTTCAAGACGTTGATTCGTGGATCATACGGAGGGGTGTAACCTTCCAGGTGAATCGGTTGGTTCAATTCAGCCGCCGTGTCCTGAATAGCGGCTACCAGATCAAGATAGTCCTCAACCGATTCCACGGGAGGCATAAACACCCAGAGTTGACCCTTCCGGGATTCAACCGCTAAAGCGGCTCGGACGGCCCGTTTGGGTCCGGATCCGGTGACCTGCCCCCTTACCAGTTGAGGCTGATCCGGTTGGTGGTCTTGTCCATCTTGACTCCGAAGAAAGGGCTGTCGACTAGGATCGGGCTCCGGAAGCGGACCACGTTCCTCGAAAGGATCGGTGGGGATGATATAGGGATATTCCCCCGGTTCCAGGACCGGGAGGGAAGGCAGCGGCAAGCGAAACCCAATCGGCGAATCGCCGGGCGTCAGAAACAGGTGTTTGGTCCGGGTGGACCAGGGTTCGCTCATCCATCGGCGTTTACCGTCCCGGGCATTCCAGCGCTGCAGGGGCAACACATAACCGGCCGGGGTTCCCAATCCTCGTTCGAAGACTTTGGCTAAGCGGGCTCGGGCCATGGGATCATCCAGATTATTCGTGGCCGGGTCCACGTTTTCCGGCAGTTTGCGTTCCTGTCCGATGAAATGCCAGGGGTCTTCATAGACTCGATAAATGGTCTCCGCGCCCACATCCACACGCTGGGCGATTCCCTGAATAAATTGTCGAGCATTCTCGGGAGTGGCTTCCGATGTGTGTTGAAAATCGGGAATCAGGTGGTCATTCTCCCAGATCGGTTGGCCTTCCTCGCGCCAGTACAGGGCAAATGCCCATCGGGGCAATTGTTCGCCTGGGTACCATTTGCCTTGGCCAAAATGCAGGAGCGCACCAGGGGCGAAGCGATCACGGAGCCGTTTGATCAACGTGGCGGCTAATTGCTGTTTGTTGGGTCCCACGGCTTCCGTATTCCACTCGGGCGCATCGGGATAGTCGATGGAGACAAAGGTGGGCTCTCCCCCGATGGTGACCCGAACATCATTGGCAATCAATTCGTCATTTACGCGTTGCCCGAATCGATCAATCGCTTGCCACTGTTCCTCCGTGTAGGGTTTGGTGACGCGCGGGGATTCCAGAATACGGGTGACCGACATGTCATGCGAAAAGGTGGTTTCGCAGAATTCGATGGGTCCGCTAATTGGCGCGGCGGTCAATGGATGTGGAGTGCAGGCCAACGGAATGTGTCCCTCTCCCGCGAGCAAGCCGGAGGTAGGATCGAACCCCACCCATCCCGCCCCCGGCAGATAGGCCTCTACCCAGGCATGCAAGTCGGTGAAGTCCCGATCGGCGCCGGACGGTCCATCCAACGATTTCACATCGGCCACGAGTTGAATTAAGTACCCGGAAACGAACCGGCAGGCAATCCCTAATTGGCGAAGAATTTGGACCAGGAGCCAACTGGTATCGCGGCAGGAGCCCTGACCCAGTGTCAGTGTTTCATCCGGCGTCTGGACGCCGGGTTCCATGCGGATGACATAGGCGATGCGCTCTTGCAATTGCCGGTTCAGGCTCACCAGATAAGGGATGGTGGGATCCTGATGCGGGCGTCTCAGTTGGTGTAACCATTCTTCGAGACAGGGGCCAGGAGTTTCGGTTGCTAAATACGGAAGAAGATCCTGCTGAAGCAATGGCTCGTAAACAAAGGGAAGCGTTTCGGCTGCAGGCTCCAGGAAAAAGTCAAAAGGGTTATAGACGACCATGTCGGCCACCAGATCGATTTCCACATGAAATTCAGGGGTCTTCTCCGGATACACCACTCGCGCGAGATAATTGCCGTGTGGGTCTTGTTGCCAATTCAGAAAATAGCCGCTTGGCTCGATTTTGAGGGCGTAACTCAGAATGGGTGTGCGACTATGCGGTGCCGGTCGCAACCGGATCACTTGGGGGCCCATTTGGACTAACCGGTCATACCGATAATGGGTTTGATGGTTGAGCGCAATGTGAAGGGCCATAGAAACAACGGTTCGTAGATATTTGGGAGAAGGACAAGTAATCGAAATTTTATATGGGCAGTGGAGCGATCATAACATTACCTTGAGGGGTTTTTCTAATTCCATGAAAATAGAAACACGATTTGTCCAATCTAGTAAAGGCGATTCTGCGGCATTAATTTATGAAACTGTTATATTTCAGCTTAGGTATGCTAATCTACTCACCTTACAATTTCGACCATTCCACGAAAGACACACGGAAATCAATCAAAGGATGGACTTGTGAAATCGTTGTTTGATTCATACCAGATGAAATCCGGATTCGATGAAATGTTCGAACCGGCAGGTGTCCCTCGTCGGCATTACCGGCGTTTGGTCGAACGGTTGCGGAACTTTCCCTTAAAAGACTTGGAATTGAAACGTCGGCAAGCCGATCAAGCGTTTCTGCGACAGGGCATTACCTTTACCGTTTATGGCGATCCGCAGCAAACCGAAAAGATCTTTCCCTTCGATCTGATGCCTCGCATCATTCCGGACATGGAATGGCGAATCATCGAAGAGGGCATTCGCCAGCGAGTCAGGGCTCTGAACATGTTTCTCGTGGATCTGTATGGGGATCAACGGATTCTCAACGATAAGGTGGTTCCTCGGGATTTGATTGAAAGTTCCGTTCACTTCCAAAAGGATCTGGTGGGCTTTTGTCCTCCAAAGGGAGTATTCATCCATGTGGCAGGGATTGACCTTGTCAGGAATCATGAGGGGCAGTATTTTGTCCTGGAAGATAATCTGCGAACGCCTTCCGGCGTATCCTACGTGTTGGAAAATCGCCTCGTCATGAAGCAGTTGTTTCCGAACCTCTTTGATGACATGCGGGTTCGGCCGGTTGACCACTATCCCACCCAATTACTGGAAAATCTCAAAGGCTTAGCGCCTCTGGGCAAGGATAACCCCATGGTCGTCTTATTGACTCCCGGCGTCTTTAACTCTGCCTATTTTGAGCATAGCTTTTTGTCGTTACAAATGGGCATTCAAATGGTGGAAGGTCGGGATTTGGTGGTGGAAGGTGACAAGGTATATATGAAAACCACGCAAGGGCTGGAGGTGGTAGATGTCATTTATCGTCGAGTTGATGATGCCTTTCTTGATCCCGAGGTGTTTCGTGAAGATTCGTTGTTAGGAGTGCCGGGCCTTGTCCGGGCTTATCGGGCTGGCAATGTCGCGTTGGCCAACGGCATCGGCAATGGCATCGCGGACGATAAGGCCGTCTACACGTTTGTACCAAAAATGATTGACTACTATTTAAGCGAAAAGCCCATTTTACAAAACGTGCCGACTTATATGTGCGGGATTCCGGAAGATCGGAAATATGTGTTGGAACACCTTGGTTCGCTGGTGGTGAAAGCCGTCGCGGAATCGGGAGGGTATGGCATGTTGATGGGACCCAGTTCGACCAAAGAGGAGCAGGAAGAATTTCGTAAGAAGATCGAGACCAATCCTCGAAGCTATATCGCCCAACCGGTAGTCTCCCTTTCCCACCATCCCTGTGTGGTGGACGGCGGAGAAACATTACGATTGGTCGGAAGACATGTAGATCTTCGGCCGTTTGTGCTCTGGGGAGACGACATTACCTTGTCGCTTGGAGGATTGACCCGTGTGGCCTTAAAGGAAGGCTCGTTAGTGGTGAATTCGTCCCAGGGGGGAGGCAGTAAAGACACCTGGGTCCTGGAGGGAGATGAATAAGGAATGTTGAGTCGAACGGCAGAGTCCTTTTTCTGGATCGGACGGTTCATCGAGCGGGCGGAATATACCGCCAGGTTTGTGAATGTCCATTATCATCTGCTGACGGAAATTGCGACCAGAGAAGATCAGGCCAATATCTGGACCCGCTATCTGGAAGATACCGGAGAGTTGGAAGCCTATACCGAAATCTACGGGGAGGTGGTGACGCGGCCCGTGATGGAATTCGTGACCCTCTGCCGGGAGAACACGAACTCTCTCACCAACCTCATTGCGTCGGCCCGAAATAATGCCCGTGGGATCCAGGATCAGTTGTCCAGCGAAGTCTGGCATTTTATGAACGATTTTTATCTCAATCTCAAGGGCAAGACGGAGCTGGATTTGTGGGGGGATACTCACGATCTGCTGGGGCATGTGAGGAATACCTGCTACACGTTGGACGGGGTGATGGGCAGCACGATGGTCCATGATGAAGGGTGGAACTTTTACCGGCTGGGAAAAAATATCGAGCGGGGTGGGCGAACCGCCCGCCTCATCGATATTCCGGTTTTGAGCGATCCGAGCACGGAGCCACGGAGAATTTCGGAATATCATCAGTGTCTGGCGGCTCTCAAATCGGCCAGTGCCTTCGAAGCCTATCGAAAATTTTACTCGGCCCAGTTGGTGCCGAAAAAGATTGTGCAGTTTCTGCTGTTTCATAATAAATTTCCCCGCTCGGTCCGTTTTACGACCACGCAAACCACAAAATTAGTGGAACGGGTGGCAGGAGGTACCAGACGACCGGAAACCCGGCAGGCGATCAGAATGGCCGGTGCTCTGGCGGCCGATCTGGAATTCGGGAGTTTGGAAGAAGTGTATTCCACAGGGTTATCTCCTTTTCTGGGGCAGGTGCTGGAACAATTCGATCAGCTCTCGAATATGGTCGCTCAGGCGTTTTTTCGTACGAGTGGATATTCCTCAGGCTCTCAATCCCAATCTCAAGCTGTCTAAGAGCGTTAATATTTTCAGGAAGGAGCAAGGCCTTCGGCCGGATTTTGCCATGCTCTTGCGACCCGAGTTGTCGTTTCGGCCTGACTTGGGTATGCTTTCCGTGTTTCCCGGTTTAGATTCTGCCACCCTCATAGGCCAAAGCAGGGAATCCCCGTCACAGGTTTTCACGGTCATCATTAAACAGTCACATGTCTGAACTATCTGTTCTGCTGGTTATTCCTCCTTTAACTCAACTCAATACGCCGTATCCGTCCACAGCCTATCTCACCGGTTTTTTGCGGACTCAAGGCTATCGCACGCATCAGGCCGACGTGGGGATAGAAATGGTCTTGTCGTTGTTTTCCCGGTCCGGGTTGAGCCGGGTGTTTGATGAGTTGCGTGCCAAGCCGATTGAGGAGTTGCCGGGAGAAGCCCGTCCCATGTTGAGTTTGGAACGGGCATACCTGGACACCATCGAGCCGGTCATCCGCTTTTTACAGGGACATGATTACACCTTGGCCTCGCGCATTTGCCAGGGAAATTTTCTTCCGCAAGGCCCGCGCTTTGCCGCGTTGGAATCAAGAGAAATAGAGGGAAGTGAACAATCATTGAATCAAACCGATCAGGCCAAGCACCTGGCCACGTTGTATTTGGAAGACTTGGCCGATCTCGTCCAAGCCACGCTGGCTCCTCATTTCACCCTCAGCCGGTATGCGGAATCTCTCGCCATGCAGGCCACGTCATATGATCGTCTTGAAGACGCGTTGGCGAAACCGATGAGTGTGACCGATGAATGGATGGTGGAATCCCTCTGGCGGCACGTGGAATGTCATCGCCCATCTGTCATCGGGTTTTCGGTACCGTTTCCCGGCAATCTGTATGGGGCGTTGCGAATGGGGCAGCAGTTGCGAGCCCATAGGCCGGACATCAAAGTGATTCTGGGTGGCGGATATGCCAATACCGAACTGCGCCGGTTGCAGGAACCCCGCCTGTTTGAGGTTGTGGATTATGTCACGCTGGACGATGGTGAACGGCCCTTCCTCTGTTTGTTGGAACATCTGCAGGGAAAACGCACCGAAGCTGATCTGTGTCGGACGTTCCTGCGGGCAGGTCTGCGGGTCGTATATCGAAATGGCGCAGGGGAACCTGATCTATCCCAAGCTGAACTTGGCACGCCAACCTATCAAGGGTTGCCGCTGAATCACTATATTTCCGTCTTGGATACCCTGAATCCCATGCACCGCCTCTGGTCGGACGGGCATTGGAATAAATTGACCGTGGCGCATGGGTGTTATTGGAAGCAATGTACCTTCTGCGATGTGGGGCTGGATTATATCGGCCGGTATGAGGTTTCTCCAGGTGAACTTTTGGTAGATCGCATTGAAGCCATGATCGCCGAAACGGGCAGGCGTGGATTTCATTTTGTAGATGAGGCCGCTCCCCCGGTTGGCTTGAAGCAACTCGCTCTGTCGTTGTTGGAACGCGGTGTGACGATTTCCTGGTGGGGGAATGTCCGGTTCGAGTCCGCGTTTACCCCGGATCTCTGCCGCCTGTTGGCGGCTTCCGGATGTATCGCTCTGAGCGCGGGCTTGGAAGCGGCTTGTGATCGTCTTCTGGCCCTGGTCAAAAAAGGCATTACCGTGGATCAAACCGTGCAAGTGGTGCAAGCCTGCCGGGAAGCCGGGATTCTGGTGCATGCGTATCTCATGTATGGATTGCCGAGCGAGACGATCGGCGAGACGGTGGAAAGTCTTGAACGGGTGCGCCAGTTGTTTGCCCATGATTTGATCCAATCGGCCTTCTGGCATCGGTTCACCACCACGGCCCACAGTCCGATCGGGTTGAACCCCAAAACCTACGGTATTCAATTGATTGGCCCGGAGTTCGGAGGGTTCGCGGAAAACGATCTGCTTCACGAGGATACGGCATCGTCTATGCCTGCGTGGGTGGGAGAGGGATTACGCGCGGCGCTGTGGCATTATAAAGAAGGGCAGCAATTGACCCGGGATGTTCGGGAATGGTTCCCCGAGCGGACGCCCAAGCCCAAGGTCAAGCGAACGTGGGTCAAGCAGGTGTTGGAGGCCGGACAACCGGCAGATCATTCCCGCCAGGAACGGAAGTTTGTGTGGATTGGCGGACAACCGGATGTGGATCGAGGCAAGGGAGAGCAATACCGGATCATGTTGCCCAACCGCACCATGGATGAAGAAGTGAGAGTGGCGCGTGGACAGGCGGAGTGGCTGTTAAATCTGATTCAGCGGGCTACACCGGTTCATCAACCAGGGGGACACCGGTATCCTATCGTCAAAGAAGTTCGGGCGGGCTATCCATTCGGTGGGCCAAAAGGATTTGATAAATGGTGTCAGTCCGTGCCCGCTCAGAAAGCCCGGGCTATCGGACTGCTGTTGGTCTAGGGATCATTCCGACTCATCGGGCTGTTGAAGATGAGTAAGAGGTATTTTTATATTTTTGTCATGCTGAGCCCATTCGATGGTGCTCAGGGCGGGCCCCGCGAAGCATCTAGCCCTGCCGAACGGATCAAGCTTTCCATGCATCGTTCTTCAGGGGGAGCTACGGATAAATTACCTATTTCGTTTCGTTCCTTTTACAAGGTATAACCAGGTAGGTCTTAAGTTTGGCGAACATTTTTTATACAACCATAATCATAATAAGGAGGCATCATGACCACAGCACAATATCCAAGGAGTCCGAAAGAACAGGCGGGAGGGCTTTGCCATCTCCCCCGGCTCATCGACAAAGTCCGGATGCGGAATGCCGGGCAGATACAAGACTACAATTATCTGACTGTGGGGTTCGACAAGTACCTGTTGGATAAACTGGAAATCAGAGGGGAGGATTTAGAAAAACGTGTGCTGCAGGGTGGCACCGATGCGGAAATTGCCGATTGGGTGAAAGCCAAGGGTAAGGCCCTGACGGATCAGGAAAAGGCGGAATGGAATGATATGGTGCTGACCTTCGGTCCCAAGGCCCCGATGGCGCAGAAGGCCTTCGACGGATATAAGGCGGATCTGGCGAAAAAACGCGGGGTGCCGGTGGAATCCCTTTCACATATTACCACCTGGTTTGACCTTATCGAACACGACGAAGGTCGTAAGTAATTTGATTCCAGGACATTCCGTCGGTATTGGTATGTCATCCTGACCTCATTTGTCATTCTGAGTCCTTCGCCACACTCAGGACAGGTTCCACGAAGAATCTGGTCTAGCGGTAGAGTCGTCCATCTGGGCACAGATCCTTCGCTGGGGCTCAGGATGACCAATCCATTAAAGGGCTCTGACGAAAGATTCTCCAGATTCCTTGCCTTGTGGAAATCCGGAATGCGCAAGGAAAATGCGTAGAGATCGGAGCCCTTTTGAAGTTAAAGCGGAACTTTTGGCAGTAGTGAAAGATCTTGATACGAGAGAATGTGCCGGTGGCCTTTCCCGTCGTCCTGGATAACCATTTCCAACGGTAGGCCTTTGGAAAGGCCCGATAATTTTTCCCATTGCTCGGAATCCCGTGGCTGGACTGCCAGCGTGGTTTCCCCGGGAACCAGTTTCCATCCTGTCGTAAACAGTGGCCCGTCATCGGATCGCCGCTCCCAATCCCGCCAGATGGTCTCCCGGTCTTTTTCGATGTACCGTAAGGTGCCCCGGATGCCCGTGGGCTTCGAGAAATTGGTAATACCTTTGATGAAGGTATCCAACGGGTGAGGTTCCGTTTCAAATTGTGTGTGAGTGAGTCCTGCCGAGAAAACCAATCCGACGCATGCAGCAAAAATCCAGTGGAGAAATTTCAACAAATGCGGGCTAGGTGGTGTCCGCATATCTGCCTCCATGTGAGTGGAAGAGAAATGCATCTTGTTTAATTTAATCAAATACAGAGACGATTCATAAACGTCGAATTCCTCTCTTCGCGGTGGGTCAGATTTGAAATGGTTTGGTGAAAGTCAGGACGTTTTTGTTTGGGTTGCTATGAATAGGGCATCAAAATTAGTTGAAGGTTTTCTGTTCCGTGGCTATGAGCAGCCACAGGGGGAAGGTTTATGACAAGGGGTAGGGAGGTCGCCAAGATGGGGCGTGACGGGTAAGGATGTTCCTGCGATGACTTTTCGGTCTAACTTAGAAGTCGCTTGGAATGGCCAACGGTCCATACCATGATCTGTTAAGATTTATTAGCAAGACCCTTGTTTGCAACTTTGAGTCTGTAGTGTTCGATGGCTTCCTTTATAGATTTTTGAAGGGCTTCAGTGGCGCAGGGTTTGGTGAGGAAGCGATAAATCTCTCCATTATTCACTGCCTGCATTGCCGTGTGCACATCGTGGTTTCCCGTCAACATGATTCTCACCGTATCAGGTGCCATTTTCCGAGCAAGCGCAAGAAATTGAATGCCGTTGATGCCTGGCATTTGACAGTCCGATACGATCATCGCGAATGGGCCCATGACTCGAAGTATGGTAATCGCCTGTTCTGCGTCCGGTGCCGTTACAATGCGGTACTCATGTCGGAGTTGACGTTGCAGTGCATCCAAGACATTGGGTTCATCATCAACTAATAAAAGTTTCTCCACCACAAGATGACTCTTTCTGTGTTTTCAAGAGAGCAGTGCAAGGGTTAACGAGGTAGTAAAATCTGGTTAAAGATCTGATTCATCCCAATCAAGCAGATTCTAGTCGGGCTCGAAGGAAGGCAGTGCTTGATCGGCGCTTGAGATTGTTTGTGTCCCTTTTATGTTATTTCAGTAGATAAAAGAATATCGTACCGGCCTTGATATCAAATGAATGTCTTGTTTTGGCTCATAACTAGACGTCGATTATTTTGAGCAGGGTTCCTCTTCAAGGTTTTCCGTCATCACAATACGAATCGGCTCTTGGACCGTGGAGACACCTCCCATTTGTTTCAACCGGGTGACCATCCACTCGGACAGATCTTGCCCTGTTCCCACGAGAAGGTGTCCACGCCTATCGAATATTCCACCGGCCAAGACCATGCCCGGTTGAAGCTTGCTTAACGGTATATGTAAGATCCTGAATGTTTTTTCATGGACGAAGACTGTTCTGAGGGCCCGCAGTATCTGTGGATCATACCAACCCGTTCGTTGTTCCATTTGGGCAAAGGCTTCGGTGGCTGGAATTTCCTGCATCCGAAATCCATCGAAGTCTATCGCGACTTTCAGTAATCGGGATCCTAGGGGAAGCTCTTCCCCTCTTCGATCATCCTTCGGTATTCCGGAACCATCATAATGTTTTAATTGATATTTAATAATGTCGGAGACTTCTTCCATTCGGGGAATATTCGCTAGAATATCCCTTCCAACACCGGGGTGCTGTTCCAATGCATGGATTTCATCCGAGGTAAGCGGCTTCCTCGCATGGAATTTTTGTAAAAGTGCATCAGAGAGGGTAATGCACCCTATTTGCGAGAGCGTAGCGGCAATGTCCAACTTCCAAAGGTCCGGCAGTCCCAAGTGCTGGGCTAATTCCAGCACGTAACGTTTAAGCCGGGAAGCCCGTCCGAATGTCTCGGGGTTGAAGAGAGACAGGACATCGGCTAAAGCTTTAAGCGACCCGGTCAGAGTCTGTTCCAAAAGCTCTTTTTCTGCCCGAATGAGTTGGTATTGCCGAATTCCGGACTCTAGGGACTTTTGGAAATTTTCCGATGGACAGGGTTTAGTGAGAAAGCGAAAGATTTCTCCTTGATTCACTGCCTCCATCGCGGTGTCTAAATCATTATTCCCCGTTAACATGATTCGAACGGTATCGGGGCATACGGATCGCACACGAGAGAGAAATTCGATGCCATTCATTCTTGGCATTAGATAATCTGACACCACAACGGAGAACGGCCCTTGGGCTGTCAAGACTTCCAGCCCTTCCTCGCCGCCAAGAGCAATCCTGATTTGGAATTGTTTTCGAAATTGTCGCTGGAGACCCTCTAAGACACTGGGTTCATCATCCACTAACAAAATCTGGTCCATCCCATTCGTCTCCTTTTTGAGTTAGGTGCCAAGGGGAGTCTGAAGCTCATTCTGCCACACCGGAATCCGGTCCATAATGCCCAATTGGGTGAGGTACTCTTCATTGAGAGCATCAGCCCCTCCCTTCACGGAATTTCGCCATCTTTCCTCGTTGACGAAGGCATTCGCGGTATGCACTGCGGTCAATGGAGAGAATCCCTGGTGGGGACATTGTTGAGGGTCGTGGTGAAACGCCACTGCTTCGATGATGGGGGTAGAGAGTCCCCATAATCCCAGAAGGTACCCTCCCACTTCGCCGTGTGTCGTCCCGAGAATTTGGCGTTCGATTTTCTCAAGGGGGATATTGTTTGTTTGGGAAAGAGTGAGACATTCCTGATATTTGTCCGGAAAATTGCAAGCCAAAAGCAAAACGCCGAGGTCGTGGAGTATGCCTGCTGTCAAGGCTTCTTCGGAATAGGAACCTCCCCCTTGTTCGGCAGCCATGATCTTTCTGGCATATTCTCCCGTTTTCACGCTGTCCTCCCAGAATTTTTCCAGATCAAAAGACTTGGGCACTTTGGGCCCGAGTTCTTGGAAAATTTTAATGGTCAATACCAAGGTCTTCAGGGTTTCCATTCCGAGGAAAAGAACCGCCTGCAGCGGGTCCGCGACCTGTTTGGGGGTTCCGAAAAACGCGGAATTCACCAGCTTCAAAATCTTGGCACTCATCCCCACATCCTTGGCGATGATGGCTGCGGACCTCTCCAAAGAGCCTTCCTTGGATTGCAGTTCCTTCTCCAGTCTTCGATACAACTCCGGGATGGAGGGAAGCGTTTCGATTTGTGACACGAGATGTTTAATCGTGGTGTTTCCAAGCAAATCTCCCAGTACACAGGCCCGACTGATGGTCGATTTCAGCAATTCCGCATCGCACGGTTTCGCAAGATATTGATGGGCCGGTCCTACAGCTTTAAAAATCATCTCCTCATCCGACTGTCCGGAGAGTAATATTCGAATGGTGTGAGGATACAATTGCTGTATTTCAGTTAACAGTTGGACACCATTCATCAAGGGCATGCGAACGTCTGAAATGATGATGTCAAACTGGGTTTCCTTTAGAAGAGATAAGGCCGCCTGTCCTCCAATCACAAAATTCATGTCCCATTCATTCCGCATTGGACGGAGCATCCGTTTCAGTCCTTCTAAAAGATTGGGTTCATCATCGACAAAGAGAATTCGATACTTCATGGTGTTACCTTCTTGGCATGTCGGGACTCAAGAGGCAATTGAATAATAAAGGTAGTGCCCTGACCGACCTCGGACTCGAAAGTCAGAAGACCATCATGCTTCTTCACAATCACATCGTGGGCAATGGCCAGCCCCTGACCGGTGCCCTTACCGACTTCTTTTGTGGTAAAGAAGGGGTCAAAGATTTTCTGTCGAACCTGCTCCGGGATGCCGGTGCCGGTATCCGCTATCCGGATCTCGACCCCGTTGCCTTGGGTTTGTGATGTGATAGTGATGGTCCCCTTGGCCGTTTCGTTCTGGCCGACGACATCTCGAATGGCATGGGCCGCATTCACCAGAAGATTGAGGATAACTTGATTGAACTCGCCGGGTAGACAGGGTACCAGAGGCAAGGTGGGGTCCAGTCGCGTAACGACGTCGGCCACATATTTCCATTCATTTCGGGCAATAGTGACGGTGCTCTCGATGGCTTTGTTCACGTCGTAGCGTTTTTTCTCGGTTGATCCCGGATGGGAAAAATCTTTCATGGCGCGGACGATTTTGGCGATCCGTTCGGCGCCGTCGAGGGATTGTTTGAGAGCTTTAGGGATCTCCGTGGTGATGTAGGGGAGGTCGGCTTGGGTCAGTGTGGTGTCCATGGCTTGGAGTAGTTGCGGGTCAAGTGTGTCGGGGGGCAGTGTCCGAAGGGCTTGGTCATAGGTTTTCAGCACTTGCTGAATATCGGCAAAACTATCGGAGAGGAAGCGCAGATTATCATTGACGAATTGGGTGGGGGTGTTGATTTCATGGGCAATCCCGGCCGCCAACTGCCCGATCGATTCCATCTTCTGTCCTTGAAGATGCTGAGATTCAAGCTTTTTCTGTTCAGTCACGTCTCGAAAGACCACCACTGCTCCGCTGATATTCCCGCTCGTTGAGCGCATGGGCGAACTGATATACTCTACGGGAAAACTACTACCATCTTTTCTCCAGAACACTTCATCCCTGATATGGTGAATAGTCCCTTTTTTAATGGTCATAAGGATTGGGCACTCTTCCTGTGGATAGGGACGGCCGTCTTTGTGGCTGTGGTGAGCAATGGCATGCTTGAATTTGCCGATCAATTCTTGACTTTCCCATCCGATCATGGTGGCTCCGACTGGATTCATAAAAGTGGTATGCCCCCTTAAATCGACTCCGTAGATACCTTCTTCCACGCAATTCAACAGCAAATTCATCTTATCGTTTGTTTCCTGAAGGTTGTGATCGAAAACACTCATGAGAATCGACGCCCCCAGAATGAGGCCTGTGACCAGTGTTACCACCATAGACAGGATTTCTTGAGGAAAGGCAATTGTGTCGATAGAAGACTTGGCAAGGGGAAAATAGAATGCTGCATCCAGTGCAATGTAATGCATAAACGTGATGGAACATCCAAGCGCAACGGCACTGACGAAGTTCTTTCGGCCAACAGTCATAAAAGAAAAATGTTTCCCAATGAGGAATTTGCTATATAACCCTATTGTGGCGAGCAGGCAAGCAAGAACAAGAGAAGTCCGGAAAAGTATAGGGTCATAGCGGATCTCGGCGTCCATAATCATGGCTGCCATCCCTGTGAAATGCATTCCTCCGATCCCACTGGCCATTAGAAGGCCGCTCCAAGTTTTGCCCAAAAAATTCATCGTGTTGGTCTGTAGCGAATGAAGTGCTGCACTACTGGCAATAAGGGCAGGCACTATCGATAAGACCGTCAGAGTCAGATCGTACTTCACGGGAAAAGGCAACCTGAAAGCCAGCATGCCGATGAAATGCATGGCCCAAATCCCTGTCCCCATTGAAAAGGCTCCAAGTATAAGCCATGCATATCGAACCCGCTGACCTTCTGTGGCACATACCCGTTCGGCGATCTTCAGGGCTGCATAGCCAGCGATAGAGGCTATCAGGAATGAGAGCCCCACGAGGGTCGTGTTGAACGTTCCTTGTATTGCGGTTGTCAGGTCCGTCGTAGAATCAATGAATTGAAGTGAGAGATGGGACATCTGTTTTGCAGGTAGTCCTTATGCTGAGAGGTAGTTCAGAGCCCCGGAGTTATAGCGCGGCATCCAAGTTACGGTTCGGAGTTTATGACATCCCCACTGGTGTCTAATATGGCGATAGGTTTGTGGCTTTCCTGTCCTTGCTTTCGTTGTCGGACTCTAGTTCTTCAGACTTAAGGAAGGGTTTTCTGAATCTCATTTTTTGCGAGATAGTCTGTTTTGAATTCTCTATTTGATCCTGAGTGCTCTAAAAGAGAGGTTGATGTTTCTTAGGCAATTAAATCGTGCAAGTGGTGCAAGCCTGCCGAGAAGCCGGGATTCTGGTGTATGTGTATCTCATGTATGGATTGCCGAGCGAGACGATCGGCGAGACGGTGGAAAGTCTTGAACGGGTGAGCCAGTTGTTTGCCCATGATTTGATCCAATCGGCTTGAATCCCAAAGGCTACGGCATTCAATTGATTGGCCCGGAGTTCGGAGGGTTCGCGGAAAACGATCTGCTTCACGAGGATACGGCATCGTCTATGTCTGCGTGGGTGGGAGAGGGATTACGCGCGGCGCTGTGGCATTATAAAGAAGGGCAGCAATTGACCCGGGATGTTCGAGAATGGTTCCCCGAGCGGACGCCCAAGCCCAAGCGAACGTGGGGCAAGCAGGCGTTGGAGACTGGACAACCGGCTGTGGATCGAGGCAAGGGAGAGCAATATCGGATCATGTTGCCCAACCGGACCATGGATGAAGAAGTGCGAGTTGCGCGCGGGCAGGCGGAATCGCTTTTACACATTACCACCTGGTTCAGCCTCATCGAACACGACGAAGAGAGGATGTAGCTGACCAGCCGCGTCCGGTTATCACCACGGCATTGGTGCCTGAGGTGTGAGGAATCCCTGCGATCTAGAGGGGGACCTTCGGCGGAACCGACAGATCCTGATACGAGAGAATATGCCGGTGGCCTTTCCCGTCGTCCTGAATGACCATTTCGAGTGGGAGACCCTTGGAAAGGTCCGATAACTTTTCCCATTGCTCGGAGTCCCGGGGTTGGACCGCCAGGGTGGCTTCCCCGGGAACCAGCTTCCAGCCTGTCGTGAACAATGGCCCGTCATCGGATCGTTGTTCCCAATCCAACCAGAGTGTCTCCCGGTCTTTTTCAATATATCGAAGAGTACCCCTGATACCTGTGGGTTCGGAGAAATTGGTGATGCCTTTAATGAAGGTATCCATGGGGTGTGGTTCCGTTTCAAACTGTGCGTGAGCGGTGCTTATCGAGAATATGAAACTCCCGCATACCGCAAGACTGAAAAGACGTAAGAGTGAAAATCGTGAGACCTGTCGTGTCGTCATGTCTGACCTCACATGTAAATGGATGAGATACGTTCTGTTCTCACCAATTTAATCATATGTAGAGGTCATTCACAAACTTTTATGATTTGTTTTTGACCTGAGCAGAAAACTGAAATACTTTTAAATTTCAGAATTCCATTAGGATTGACCGTGACAGGTGGGGAACAATAAAGCCGGAAAGTGTTCTCTTGCAAACTAGTGTTGCAATGACCGGTTGAACTCAAGGACGCGTTCTTTGCCAAGATCGCACGGGAAGAGATGCCATCATTCAACCCCACAGGGTAAGGGCGGCACTAATTGGCTGTAGTGCTGTGTGTGTTTTTCAGCACGTCATCGGTTAGTCCATGCAACCTCCGCTCACCCGGGCCCTGGTTCTGTAAGTTGTCTTGATGGCTGTTTGCCAACAACGACGGAGTCCGGAGGCAGTGATCCTCCATCCCGACCGAGACACGAAGTATACTCCCCAGGAATTTCAGGCGTTTCTCCAGGCGTAGGGGATTGTGAGCCGCATGAGCGGTGTGGGGAACTGTTATGACAAGGCGGTGGCGGAGAGTTTCTTTGACTTGTTGGAACGTGAACGGGTTTACCGACGGCAGTATGGAACTCGGGTGGAAGCTCGAGCCGATCTATTTGACTGCATTGAGCGGTTTTATAGTCACCGACGGCGCCACTTCTTTACTCAAGAGCTGGCCCCAGGAGTTTTGTGGAGCGGTATCACCAGAAGTCTTCTTTAACCTGTCCGTGAAACCGGGTGAGGATCAAGTGGTTCTTTTTTTTAGAGACTTTCTTTATTTATCCTTTGCATCAGGTAAATTATTTTTCAAAACAAATCTCTCGCAAAAATATTCCCTTTTCCGGAAATATCTAAGATTAAAACAGTTCAATGGAATTACGAGGAAGGCTTTTTCGAGTCACATTAGAAAAATGACTCGGGGGGATAAGTGGAAAATTCAACGGCCTTACAGAGTGAAAGCCTCCCTCTCAACCATAATAAAATGATTTCAATCAAATCTTAAATCTTCATTTTCTTTAAGAAGGAAATGCATCATTCTCAATTCGGCTGGACAGGAACATGAGAGACCAAGGTCCAATATAATTCAAATTCTCGAACGATCTTGACAAAGTGGGTAAAGTCGACAGGTTTCGATATATAAGAAACAGCGCCTTTGGCATATGATCGCACCACATCTTCTTCCCGTTTGCTGGTCGTCAGCATTACGACCGGGATTGATTTCAGCCGGGGGTCGGTTTTCAAGACTTCGAGAACTTCAAAGCCATTCATTTTTGGCATATTGATATCCAGAAGGATCAGCCCTGGCTGGATTGCGTCCTGGTAGGGGGGCTCACATCTGAGGTAAGCCAGAGCTTCTTCTCCATCGCTAACGCCATTGAGAAGCGCCAAAAACTTGGCCTCCGCGAACGCATCTTTAATCAGAACTATATCGTCGTCATTATCCTCCACCAACAAAATGTTAATAACCATAGGAGATTGTTGGAAATTATTCAAACGGTTAGGGTACACCGATTACCTCCTTTGTAGTAGAAATGCCTGGTCCGAATGTAATGAAAAAGGCTGCACCGCCGCCTTCCCGCGATTCAACCCAGGCATGGCCTCCATGCCGCTCAGCGACTTGGCGCACGATGGCCAGGCCAGCTCCGACCCCCGCTATCTTTCGCCCTACAGCCCGCTGGAAGATTTGGAAGATACGTTCCCCATGGACAGGGTTCACGCCAATTCCTCGGTCACGAATCACCAAGCCGACTTCTCCAGGATACTTTCCCTTCCCATCATATGGGGCGATCTCTATGTCCGGAGCGTTTCCCTCACCGGCAAATTTCAGCGCGTTACCGATCAGATTGTAGAGGGCTTGGGTGACCCACATCTGATCAGCCCGCAAGGAGGGAAGGTCAGGAGCTACTAAAATTGTAGCATTGGTTTCATCAATGTTTTTCTGCAGCCGAGCCAAGACTTCCTTGACGGCCTTACTGCTCTGGAAAATTTTGTTCGATAATTCAAGCCGTTGTGCCCTGGACAAGGTAAGAATTTCGGATAGGAGTATATCCAACCGCTTCGTTCCTTGAACGACACGTTGGATATAGTCTTGGGCTGTAGAATCAAGATGTTCCACGTATCGTTCGGCCACGATCTGAGAAAAGTTTTGAATAGCTCGCAACGGTTCGCCTAAGTCGTGCGAAATCACATAGATCAAGGTTTCCAGGTCACGGTTTTTTCGTTGGATTTCATTTTCCGTTTGTTTCAAGTGCGTAATGTCTGAAAAAGCCACAACTGCTCCAACTATTTCCCCCAACTCGTTACGTATCGGGGTACTGGCATATTTGGTGGGGAAACATGTGCCGTCCTTCCGCCAGAGAACCTCATTTTCCACATGATGAGCGGAACCGTCTTTGAAAGCCGCATCCATGGGGCATTCTTCTCGTGGATACGGAGAGCCATTCGGTTTCGTATGATGCACCGTAGCATGCATAGGTTGGCCTATGAGTTCCCCTGTCTCATATCCCAACATCTTTGCTCCTGCGTGGTTGACAAAGGTTGTCCTTCCGTCTAAGTCTAAGCCATAAATCCCTTGTCCGATGGATTGGAGAATGAGGGTGTTTTGACGGGTGAGATGGGCGTTTTCTTCCTCGGTTCTTTGGCGGTTGGCAATTGCTTGCTCAAGTGCTTTGTTTCGTGTATCCAATTCGGCTGTGCGTTCTTGGACTTGTCGTTCCAGATCAACCCGTGAGCGCTGAAGGACTTCCTCTGCTTGCTTGCGGGTCGTCACATCTTGCACGATTCCCTCCATGCGAGTGGCCTGACCCGTAAGAGAGTCATAGAACCCTTCTCCCATTGCAGCGATCCAGTGGATGCTGCCGTCTGGCCAGATGATCCGATACTCTCTACTATAGTTTGTTCGGTTGATGAGCGCCTCCTTCACCGCTTGATCAGTTGCTTCTCGATCCTCAGGATGAAGCGCCTCAAGAAAACGCTCATACGTCATGACAGTTCCCTGTGGAATTCCAAACAACGTCTTGGACTGGTCAGACCAAATGAGTTCCTGGTTAACAAGATTCAAATGCCACGTTCCGATATTGGCTCCGGTAATAGCGAAATGGAGCCGATTTTTCTCTAGGGCCAGCTGTGCTTCGGTAGTCTTGCGATACCGTAATTCACCTCTGACTCGCAGCATACCCCATCCAATGATCCCAAGAGCTAAAAGATTGCCCATGATAATGGCAAATTTGGTGATGTCGTCTGTTCGGCGACTGTCTTCGGTACGGGTGCTCAATAACCGGTGTTCTTCCTGCTGCATCTCAATCAGGGTTTTGACAATCGGATCTGCTTCCGTTGCTAAATCAACAAGAGAGAGACTCGTTGGGTTTTTCTCCAATTCTTGCATTTGCCGTCGTTCAATGTTGTGCGCAAATAATGCAAGGACTTCCCTTTTTTGCTTGTCAAGGGTGGTCATCAGATCTTGCTGCCTGGGGTTATCGGCTGTCAGTTCGCCAAGATAGGAAATCTTCGTGGAAAGACGGTCAATTGTGGACTGATAAGCATCCAAAAATGGTTGATCTCCAGTTAGCAGATACCCCCGAATCTTATACTTGGCCTCGTTTAAAGTAGAATGAATTTCCTCAAGTTCAATCAGAACCCCTTGGGAATGAGCCACCCAAAAGTGAGATTCTGTCAAATCGCGGGCGCTCTGGTAGGAAATGAAGCCCACTCCCAATAAAATCACAAGGGCAACGGCAAATCCGCCCAGGGTTTTCACTTCACTAACCCAATTCATCCGATTTTGCCTTTTGTAAACGATGTAAGAAACTCCCCAAAAGATGCAACGAGCTTACCTTGAAATAGTGATGCATGAATACAATCCGTTAGTCTTTGGCGTGTTAGATTCGGATCAATTCAGGGGTGGTTATATGTTCTTATGTCTATCTAGAGGGCATTGAACTCTTTTTCGGATTTCTCTCCAAGGACTGTAGACGAACGCGAATCCCTTGGGTCAACTTCCCGCGAAGTTTCATAACATAAACGTCCCTTCAAAGGCTAAAGATCGGTATGTTTCATCCCGATGACTTAAGGTAAAAATGAAGAGTATCCCCTGTCTTGTAAATGGCAAGGATTTAGCTAAGAGATTTCCTTAATCGTCCTTTCTCCTTTCAATCCTTGTGATGTCCCTAGAGTCAGAGGGGACCGGACCGCAATTTCCTTATGGTTGTTTATGGAATACCTGTCTGGCTCTAATATACAAAATCAAACACGATAAGAATCAAAACCGGAGGGGCACGTGAACGCTCATCTCGGCATTAAAATTCTTCTTATTGAAGACAATCACAATGATGCTGAATTGGCGAAGGTTCGGTTGGCGAACCTTGGTAATGCGTTATCCTATGAAATTTTCCACGTGGAATTGCTCAGTGAAGCTCTTGCATTTCTTTGTAAATCGTCGGTTGACATCATCTTGCTGGATCTGTCCTTGCCAGATGCGTTAGGGAATGAATCGATTCAAGCCCTTCACAATCAAGCTCCTCAAATTCCTATTATCATATTGAGTGGCTCAAAGGAGACCGCGTTGCCTTTTCAGATTGTGGAGGGAGGGATTCAGGACTACATTGAAAAAAATAGGGCTGATGGGGAACTGTTAGCACATGCCATTCGGTACGCAATTGAACGGAAAAAAAGTGAAAAAGCTTTGTTAGCTTCAAAAGCAGAGATCGAGCAATTATTAGCTTCAATATCCTATGTCTTAATTGGAGTGGATGAACAGGATCGAGTCATTCAGTGGAATCTGACGGCCGAGAAGGTTTTTGGCCGCGGAGCCTCAGAAATATTGGGGAGTCCTTTTTGTCGCTGTGGCATTCAATGGGCATGGGACAGAGTTGTTCAAGGAATCTTGGAGTGCCGTGAAAACGGTGTTCCCGTTCATGTCAATGAGTTGAGTTACGCTGATGGCAGTGGAAAAAATGGGTTTTTTGATGTCACCCTAACCAGTATCCATGGGGTTGCTGAAAAGTCACGAGGATTCCTCCTTGTGGCAAATGATGTTTCCGAACGACGGCAGCTCGAATCTCAATTGGCCCTAGCAAAAAAAATGGAATCGATTGGGCAATTAGCGGCCGGGATCGCTCATGAAATCAACACTCCCATACAATTTGTCAGTAATAACCTGGAGTTTCTCAAGGAAAGTTTTGTGTCGATCTTGGAGGTGTTAGAGGTTTATGGACAACTGATGCAGGCTCTTCCTGATGTGCCTATTGCTCCCCACCTCTTACAGACGGTGAAAACCACCGTGGCTGAAGCCGATTTGGAATATACGACACAAGAGATTCCTAAAGCCCTTCAACAGTCTATCGACGGTGCAGCACGAGTCGCCAAAATCGTGCATGCCATGAAAGACTTTTCCCATCCCGGCACAACTGAAAAAAAGCCGTTTAATTTGAACCAGGCTATCGAGAGCACCATTACCGTAGCACGCAATGAGTGGAAGTATGTGGCGGATTTGGTCATCGATTTGGATCCCACATTGCCACTCGTGCCCTGCCTGCCTGGGGAGTTCAATCAAGTCATCCTTAATCTGCTCATCAATGCGGCGCATGCAATCGAAGATGTTGTCGGCAAAAAAGACGGAACAAAAGGAACGATTACGATCGACACTCGAGAAAAGGGAGAGTGGGTGGAGGTGCGAATTACGGATACGGGCACGGGAATCCCAGAAGCAGTGCGAGGCAAAATTTTTGATCCCTTCTTTACCACAAAGGAAGTGGGGAAGGGGACAGGACAAGGTCTGGCGATTGCTCACGATGTCATAATTAACAAACATGGAGGCATCCTGACCTTTGAGACTGAAGCAGGACAAGGGACCACCTTTGTGATCCGACTGCCGCTCTCACAGAATGCGATCTCTTGTGAAGACTTGAATGCTCTTTCAACGTCTGGCTAATGATTTGAATATGACACACATGAGTATTCTGCCTGATGCTCCAAGGCTGCATCCGCATGGATTATATGGGTGGTTCTTCATGGTGGAACCTTTTGTCATTAGCCTGGTCAGTTAGAATGTTCTCCACATGCAGGATTTTGGAAATACGACCTGATATGGAAAGACCGCCTTTGAGAGCATTTTGCCCATGAAGAAAATGGTGTTGATCAGTTGGGTCTTCTTCTCTCTGACTATAATTGCGATCCTGACTTTCAACGTTATGACGTTGGTGAAACAAGAACAGGAGACTGCCAGAATAGATTTGGCTGGCCGGCAGCGCATGTTGAATCAGCAACATTTAGCGGAAATCCTAGAAGTCTCTCAAGGGTCCAATGCTCCTTATCTGGTCACTCGAAAGCATCTCAATCAGACCCTTGATGTCCTCACAGCCGGTGGTCAGGCAACCGAAAACTTGATGACCGGTGAAAGAATAACTCTACCCCCTATTGCAAACGAATTGTTAGCGGAAAATTTCCAAACACAGAAAAGGTTGATAAAGGAATTTTCATCCAAGGCCGACCAATTCCTTCTGTTTGGGAACATTCATCCCTCATATGCCATAAAGTTGAATGAACTTATTGTGCTGAATAGGTCCTTACATGACCTCATGGATGAGGTGGTGAAATCAATCAGGCATCGTTCAGAAACCAGAATTGCCAGGATCATTAGATGGGAGGTCGCGGTAGGATTCTTTGTGGTGGTGTTCGGGTTCCTCCTGATGTATAACCTCGTTCGGGTCAATCGGAAACGGGATTGGGAGATGCAAGAACGTATAAAGAACGAGAAACTGCTGGCCCTCCAGTATAAGGTAGCCAAGTTATTGGCTATGTCCCAAAATTTGCAAATGACTGCTCTGAACCTTTTGCAGTGCATTGGCCAGGATCTGCACGCGGCCTTTGCTTCATACTGGGAAGTGGATCCCACCGCCGATGTTTTGCAATGCAGGCAGACTTGGTCTTCTCGGGGAGATACCCTAACCGAGTTTAAAGAAGGAACTCAACGCATCGCCTTTGCCAAAGGGGTGGGACTCCCCGGACGAGTTTGGGAGACGGGTGCTCCGTTATCCATTTTTGATGTGGTGGTAGATGCGAATTTTCCCCGAGCGTCTTTAGCGGGTAAATCCGGCCTACATGGGGGCTTTGGATTCCCGATTCAATGCGGGAATGAATTTTTGGGCGTCATCGAGATGTTCACCACGATGCCGCAAGAATTAGATGACGATCTCCTTCAGATATTCTTCTTGCTGGGCAACCAAATTGGCCAGTTTATACGCCAGCGACGAGCCGAAGAACAAATTGCAATAT
Organism: Nitrospirales bacterium; assembly: GCA_050248735.1. Lineage (GTDB taxonomy): Bacteria > Nitrospirota > Nitrospiria > Nitrospirales > UBA8639 > JACKFE01. Next base: position 108,205 of record JBFWRU010000002.1, read on the forward strand.
CGGAAGCCCGCTTAACGGAAATCCTGAAGTGTGCTCATGAGGGAGTAATTGCAGTGGATGAAAATCACGTCATCCAACTCTTTAATCAGGGTGCAGAAAAAATATTTGGTTATCGAATCGAAGAAGTCCTTAACCAACCCCTCGACCTACTTCTGCCCGGGCGTTTCATCGAAAAATACTATGCGCAGATACACACCTGTTCCAAGGGCCCGGAAGGGACCAGCTCAATGGAGATGGAGACGACCCGGCAAGGGTACGGACGTCGTAAAGATGGAAGAGAGTTTCCTGTCGAGGCGAGTATTTCCCAAACATTCATGAAGGGACAAACAACATTCACGATTATTCTGCGTGATATCAGCCAACGCCAAGCGGCGGAAAACGCCTTGCGACAAGCTTATGAAAATACTGAAGAACTCCTCACCTCTATTTCTTTGATCCTTATCGGTGTGGATAAACAGGGGTCGATCGCGCAATGGAATAGAGCAGCCGAACAAACATTTGGGCTTTTGGCCCCACAGGTCCAAGGACAAACATTCCGATTCTGTCGTGAGATACACTGGGATTGGTCCATGGTTAATGTAGGTGTCCGCCAATGCCTGGAAACTCATCAGCCTATTCGCTTGGATGAACTTCGTTACACAAAACTATCTGGGGAAGAAGGTTTTTTGTTTCTCACCCTTAATCCAATCAAGGATGAAAAAGAAGGCAAGGTTCCAGGACTTCTCATCTTGGGGGGCGATATTTCGGAGCAGACGGAATTGGAAACTCAACTGATACTGGCTCAAAAAATGGAGTCAGTTGGGCAATTAGCGGCGGGGATCGCCCACGAAATTAATACCCCTACCCAATTTGTCAGTGACAACCTGCACTTTCTTCAAGACAGTTTTTCCGCCATTCAAACCGTTTTAATGACCTATGATCACCTGCTCCAGTCGCTTGGAGCCGGCTCCTCCGACCCACAACTGGTAAATCGCACAAAAAGCACTCTGGCCAAGGTGGATCTAGATTTTATGAACGAAGAAATCCCCAAGGCCCTCAACCAATCCCTCGACGGCGCCGAACGGATCGCCAAAATCGTTCGTGCCATGAAGGACTTTTCCCATCCCGGAACCGCACAGAAACAGTTGCTGGATTTGAACCGGACCATCGAAAGTACCAGCACCGTTGCAACCAACGAGTGGAAGTATGTGGCGAACTTGGTCACCGATTTTGATCCCACATTGCCACTCGTGCCTTGTCTGCCGGGGGAGTTCAATCAAGTCATCCTCAATCTCCTCATCAATGCGGTGCATGCGATTAGCGATAGCCGCACCCAATCTAAAGAAAGCATGGGGACGATTACGATCAGCACTCGTGAAAAGGGGGAGTGGGTAGAAGTACAGATCACGGATACCGGCACGGGGATTCCAGAAGCGGCCCGTGGGAAGATTTTCGATCCATTCTTTACAACCAAGACTGTGGGAAAAGGGACCGGACAAGGTCTGACGATTGCTCATGATATCATTATCAACAAACATGGGGGCACCCTGACCTTTGAGACCGAACTAGGCAAAGGGACTACCTTTGTGATCCGACTGCCGCTTAAGGATATGCCGGTCTGCCAGGAGGCGGAATGAAAAGACGGATTTTATTCGTGGATGACGAACCTAACCTTCTTGAGGGCTTAAAACGGATACTTCGGCCGTTCCGTCATGAATGGGAAATGGGATTTGTGGGAAATGGAGCTGCCGCATTAGTGTCCTTGGAACAAAATCATTGGGACGTGGTGGTTTCAGATGTTCGCATGCCCGGAATGAATGGCGTTGAACTCCTGAATGAGGTAAGAAAACGGCATCCTCAAACCATTCGCATTTTGCTGTCCGGACAAGCTGATAAACAACTCATTTTTGATGCGATTGGGCCGGCCCATCAGTACTTGGCCAAACCATGTGATGGTGAATTTTTGAGGGCCACAATCAGTCGTGCTTGTGCCTTGGGAGATCTTCTGCAAGATAAGAATATTAAACAATTAATTTCGAAAATCGAATCCATCCCCTCCTTGCCCTCGCTCTACTTGCAGTTGGAGAAAGAGCTGCAATCCTGTGAATCCTCCATAGAAAAGGCAGCGGCGATTGTGGGTAAGGACATTGGCATGACAGCCAAAATCCTCAAGTTAGTGAACTCGGCATTTTTGGGCATTCCGCTCACCGTGACTGATCCCATTCAGGCAGTCAGGTACCTGGGGCTGGATACGTTAAAAACGCTGGTACTGACTTTTAAGATTTTTGAACAATTGGGGCAGAACGGATGTGTGGGATTCGACATGAATCGTTTCTGGAGCCATTGTCTTTCCACCGGTGAACAGGCCAGAAAAATTGCGAAAGAAGAAAAATCCGACCCACCCATTGTTGAGGCTGCCTTGGCCGGAGGGCTCCTCCATGATGTCGGAATGCTTTTATTCCTTACTTATTTTCCCGATCGGTATCAGGAGGCTTTGAAGAATTTTACCAATCGGGAGTGTTCACTCATGGAATCTGAACGGGAAACGTTTGGAACCACGCATGCGGAAGTCGGAGCTTATCTTCTTGGACTTTGGGGACTTCCTAACTCCATCATGGAAGCCGTGGCCTTTCACCACCAGCCAATAGAGAGTTCGGACCAAACCATAACCCCCCTCACTGTAGTTCAAGTGGCCAATGGATTGGCCGAAGAAAAAGACTCACATATTCTGGAAGGGGATTCTCTGTTTTTTGAGCGGGAGTTGTTGCCGGAAAGCAGCTTTGCCAATCGACTGCAGACATGGCGAGAACTCCCTTGATTTCACTCTGATCTAAGAATTGGGGGAGGAGATTGTTTCGATGGGGAAATCATCCAAAAGGTCGTGATCGTGTTGGAAGACACCCGTCTTCAGCAGGTGCAACAGCACTTGCGCGTCTTTGGGATCATTTGTATCCCAGGAGTCACAGAGCGCATCGCGGGTGCGGGCCACGGCCCGCGAGGAGAGCTGGCGGAGCTCAACGTCACACTGATGAAGAGCGTATAGCCAAGAGTTTAAGCAGGAAGCCGTCCAGCTCGCGAAGCCGGCGGGGAGCCATGACCCAAGTGGCGAAAGATTTGGGCCTCACTGCCGCGATGTGGGGGAGGTGTGGCCCCGAGCTCCAACAGTGCGGGGCCAAAGCTTTTCTTGGAACGGGGACGCCCCACCAAGAACTTGCCCGATTCAAACGAGGATTGCACCCTCGTGACCCGGGAGCAGGAGTTTTGAAGAGACGCGGCCTTTATTTATAAGCAATTGGTTCGAGCCCTGGCCTATAACCTGCCAATTACTACGGTTGTTTTATTAAATTACGACTGTCTTTTGGAATCCACTTGTCATTGCTTGGGAGTTCCGTTTTTGGCGGTGGGGAAGACAGAAAAGGAATTGAAATTTTAAAATTACATGGATCCACCAATTGGCTTCGTTGTGGAAACCCCAATTGTGCGGAATCTAGAAAAGTGAGGGTTTTTCCGGTTCAATTTCGCGAATACCAAGGGCATGAGGAAATTGGTTATTTTGAGCCAATTGATGATCGTTGTGCTTTCTGTGGCCAGAAGGCCATTCCAGAAATTGTATATCCAACTTGATTGAAAGCTGTGGGAAATGGACCCACCCAAAAGGCTTGGAGCCAAGCTGTATGTGCGTTAAATAAGGCTGATGCCTTTGTGGCCATTAGGCACTCCTTGTCACCAGGAAATTCGCACGTAAGACATTGATGCATATGGGTTTTCGTCTTGACGGTTGAAGTATGCAGTTGTTTTGGTTGCTCAGGATGAGGTTCGTGAGCAACGTTGGAAGGGAATTTTTCCAGAGTCTTGGCGAGGCTCTGGGCTTACAGTCAGGATATTCACTTTTGACGATGCCATGGATCTTGTGGTTCTTCCTGCCCTAGGGGTGTCCGCTAATTTTTGGCACATGCAGAGAATTCCATCCCTCCCTGGTTGCCTTTACCTTTGAGGAAGTATCTTTCAGAAATTTTCAACCAACTTCTTAAAGTCAAACTTGAAAGTATTGGGCTAGATGCTGAGAAGGTTGGAGAACTTCTTGGCCAAAATGGGAAATTGTCCAATGCAAGGGCTTATCATAAAAAAGCAAAGAAGTCAGAATCAATGTAAAAAGATCATGAATATTTCAAATTGGGTGATGTAATTAAAGAAGTTGGTATATTTTTGGCTCCTCCCAACTCGATTTTTCTCGTTTAGCTAAAAGTCCTTCTGCATTAATTAGATTGATCTTGCTTTTTTTTTATCCTAGAAACCATATCGTATGGAAGGTCGCTAAGATGGGTGAAATTTTACTGTTGAGGAAGGACTAATTCTAGGGGGTTTCCAAGGAGTCCTTTAAGCGTTTGCAGGAACCTGGCGCCTTGCGCACCATCCAGTGCGCGATGGTCGCAAGACAGCGTGACTTTCATTCGCCGGTCGGCTTTGAGTTTTCTGCCCTTTATCACGGGGACGGTTTGTACCGCTCCCACCGCCAGAGAAGCCGCTTGGGGCGGCATCAACACGGCAATGAAGTTTTCGATTCCGTACATGCCGAGATTGGAGATGGAAAACGTGGCGCCGGTGTACTCTTCCGGCGTGAGTTGTCTGCTTTTGGCGCGCTCCACCAGGCGGTGCATGTCTTCCCCAAGTTGCATAATTGATTTCCCGGCGCAGTTCCTGACCACGGGGGTGATGAGCCCGTCTTCCATAGCCACCGCGATGCCGATGTCGATGGTCCGGTGTTGTCGTAGTGATTCCCCGACATAAGACACGTTGATTTCCGGATGTTGCCTGAGTGCCTCCGAGACGGCTTTGAGAATCAGCACGGTCAGACTGACCGGCTTCTTGTAAGTTTTCTCGAGTTGAGCCGCCAGCCTTTCCGTTTCCCGCATGCCGATGTCGATCATCAAATAAAAATGGGGGACCGGACTTTTGCTTTCGGTGGTAATCCGTGCGATGGCTTTCCGCATCTGACTTAATGGTTTTTCGATGGGCTCCTGTTTGCTCTCCGTGGCGGTCTCACTGTTGAGTGTCTCAAGAATGTCCCGTTCGACAATCCGTCCGCCCGGGCCTGAGCCTTTGACCGTGGTCCAATCGACCTCACTTTTTTCGGCCAGGGCTCTTGCGCGTGGTGAAATGATCGGTGGGGGAGACGTCTCCGTTTTCTCTTTTTCCGCCGGGGCCTTGCGTTTTTGGTATTCTTGTTCAGAAGGTTCTGTCTTTGGTGTGACCTTGGCGGCAGGTTTTGAAGATGTACTCTCCGAAGATTTATCTTGCGCCTTTTCGGGCGGCTGCGATTTTTGACTTTTCCAGGATGTTGTTTGAGATTTTTCCTGTGATTGAGCTTTTTGAGGTTCCGGGGGTTTTTCTTTTGTTTGTTCGTCAGATTCGGGTTTGGCGCTTTTCCCCTTTTGGTCTTTCTGCCCATCTGAAAGAGCCGTGTCGATGTCTTCATCCTTTTCTGCGATCACGGCAATGAGGGCACCCGCATCCACCGTCTCGCCTTCGCTCGCCAGAATGCGGCGCAGGGTTCCCGAGCCGAATGATTCCAGATCCATGACTGCTTTATCGGTTTCGATTTCCGCCAGGACGTCGCCGGCATCGATGGTATCACCTTCCTGCTTTTTCCATTCGACTAACACGCCCTCTTCCATCGTATCCGTAAGTTTGGGCATGACGACTCGTGTAATCATGAAACACTCCTTCGGTCTTTAGAGAACCTGTTTCACGGCCTGAATGATTCGGGCACGGTCGGGAATGGCCAGGTCTTCAAGCGGACGGGTGTAGGGCATCGGGACGTCTTCGCCTGTGACGCGGACGATTGGACCATCCAAGGCATCGAAGGCTGTGGAGTATACGCTTTCGGCGATCTGCGCTCCCAATCCCGAAAATCTCCACCCTTCCTCGACGATGACCAGACGCCCGGTTTTTTTGACGGATTGGACGAGCGTATCGATATCCAATGGTTTCAGGGTCCGGAGATCGACGACTTCCGCATCAATGCCGTCCTGTTCCAGATCCGATGCGGTCTCCAAGGCCAGAAGGAGCATTTTGGAATAGGCGGCGATGGTGACGTCCCGGCCTTCCCGTTTCACCTCTGCCTTGCCGATAGGGATGGTATAGTCCCCTTCCTGTACCTCGCCTTTGGTCCCATACAGTAGTTGCGCCTCGATGAATATCACCGGGTTATCGTCCCGGATGGCTGCTTTCAGCAATCCCTTGGCATCATGCGGCGTGGCCGGGGCAATGACTTTCAGGCCCGGCACGTGACAAAACCAGGCTTCCAGGCTTTGGGAATGCTGAGCGGCCAGTTGGTGCGCCGCGCTGCCGGGACCGCGGATCACCATGGGCACGGAAATTTGTCCTCCGGACATATAGCGGATTTTGGCGGCATTGTTGACGATCTGATCCAGGGCCAGGATGCCGAAATTAAAGGTCATCAATTCGACGATGGGCCGTAATCCGGCCATGGCCGCTCCGATCGCCAGACCGGTGAACCCGGCTTCGGTGATCGGAGTATCCCGGACCCGTTCCGTTCCGAATTCTTCAACAAACCCTTTGCTGACTTTAAACGCACCCTGGTAATACCCGACTTCTTCTCCTATAAGAAACACGCGGTCATCCCGCTGCATCTCTTCACGCATTGCCTGGTTTAATGCTTCACGGTATGAAAGGTTCATGGGTCAGATTACAATTGAGTGTGTGAGTAGGTGCATGGTCATCATCAGCTCAGGAATTCGAGGTTTCGGTATACACATCCGTATGAAGTGACGTGGGACCGGGAAACGGACTGCTCTCGGCAAAGTTGACGGAGTCCGCCACGATGGTTTCCACCTCCTGATCAATTTTTTTAAAATCGGCTTTCTTTGCCGTTCCATCACCCAGCATTGTTCGCTTGAGTACGACTAGAGGATCTTGTGTCCGTGCCTCCCGGACTTCCTCTTGTGTCCGGTAGTGACCATGCGCTGGATCGGACATCGAATGACCCATGAATCGATACGTGAGAGCTTCAAGAAAATAGGGTTGTGGTTTTTTGCGAACCATGTCCGTCACGCGTTGAACGGTGGATCGTACGGCCAGGACATCCATGCCATCGACTTGTTCGGCTTCAATGCCGTGAGCCTTGGCCCGCTCCACCACGTCTTTGTACAGCACCATTTCGCGTGCAATGGGAGTACCCATCCCGTAGCGATTATTCTCGCAAATAAAGATGACGGGTAAACTCCAGAGCGCGGCCAGATTGAATGCTTCATGAGCCTGGCCGCTGGGTATGGCGCCGTCGCCGAAAAAACACATCACGACCTGATCGCTCTTTTGATACCGCGCGGCAAAAGCCAATCCGACGGCCAGAGGAAGATGTCCCCCGACAATGGCGTAGCCGCCCATGAAATTTCGCTCCGCATCGACCAAATGCATGGAGCCTCCTTTGCCCTTACACAACCCGGTGGCCTTGCCGAAGAGTTCTGCCATCACGGCGTTCGGATCCGAACCTCTCGCCAGGCAATGACCATGATCACGGTACGCGGAAATGACATAATCATCCGGTTGGAGCGCCGAAACGCATCCGACGGCCACGGCTTCCTGCCCGATATAGAGATGGAGAAACCCGGCGATTTTTGCCAGGGCATACATTTCAGCCGACTTTTCCTCAAAGCGGCGGATCAACAGCATGTCCCGATAAAGGGCCAGCAAATCTTTGGGGGTCAGAGGGCTTTTCGGGGGAGTCTTTGACTGTTCTGCCATTCGGTTATCCTCTTACCCACCCATAGGCATGATGGCTGGGGACTGGGCCTTCCTGAAGATAAGACATTTTCATGTGACTGAGATAATCCTTTGGTATGTCCTGTCGTTTCGCGTTGACATCCACGTGAAAGAGTTTGGCGGCATTCAGCCCGAAGATTTTGGCTTTACGATCTTTGGTTAAAGCCGGGTAGTGATAGGGTTCCTGGAGTTCTTCCGGAATCTGAAACCGTCTGAACGCTTCAATTTGCCATTGCGGAGTGCCGTACCAGATGGAATCGGTTCCCCAGATGAGATGATCGTCGCCGAAGGCCAACAGGATTTGTCCAAGCAGGTGGGCGCAGACGACCGGTTCGGTGATGACGAGTTGGCCGAAAGTTGACCCCAGCTCCATATAGATATTGTTGAGTTTCGGTTGCTTCTGTTTTAACCCGCAAAATTCCGTGGTCCAGGGAATCTCTCCTGTTTTGGCTTGGTCCAGGTTAATGCGTGAGGTGCCCAAAAACCCTGAATGGTAAATCAAAAATTTCAGCTCGGGGAAATCCGCTGCCGCCTGAAGAATATCACGGGGATGGTTGTAGTTGGCCACCGGACCCAACGGCAGGCCTTTGTGTACGCAGATGTTGGTGATTCCCAGGGCTTGAGCTTTTCGCAGCATGGGGTAGGCAATCTTTTCATCGCTCAACCACCAGCCGTGCTCGAATCCTTTTGCCGGGGACCCCGTGTAGCATTTCCAGGCATCCACCTTGAACGTCTCGGCCTGTTGATCCATGTAATCCAGATCGACCTTGCCTAACTGGGGCATGACCAGTCCGTGAGCCAGCATGCGTTGGGAGGCGGTGAGGCGATTGATGATATCCCGGATATGTGTCATTTCCTTCGGAGGGACGACCGCTTCCCAGGGATAGGGTCCGGGCGGGGTGCTGATGAGTCCGATGGAGGTGTCGCTGTCCAGAAAAACTTCCTTGATGTAGTTTTCCAGGCTCAGGTCTTCCATCGTGCCGCGATCGCTGGAGAGCTTGGGATTCACCCCCATCTCACGTGCGCGGCGCCGTAATCCCAGGAGTCCGTCTTTCCAGCCCGGCTGGTTGAAGGACGAACTCACATAGTGCGTTTGGACATCAAAGATAAACGGTATTTCTCCTTTGCGTTCCTGAAAGGCTTGAGGTTCCGCGGCTTCACTGGCCAGCACATCGAAAAATTTGCCGAATACCTGGTTCATGGTGAGAAACGCCAATGCCATACCGCCGGAGGTTTTGAGAAACTCGCGCCGGTTCATCCCGAGTGTTTTGGCCAGTCGTTCGCTGGTGCAGTCAATTAACCATTCCACCTGGGCTTGCCGGACGGACTGGGAAGGCGGGAAAAATTCTTCGTTTGAGACGACCTGGGTGGGGACGGGTGAGGACGAGGTATAGCCTTGTTGAACGCGGATGGATGATTGTGTGCTCATAAGCCGATTGTGCGCCTTTCGATCTGCCGTCGGCAATATCAAGGAAAGGCCATGCGACGAATCAGGGTGGAATTACTTTGATCCGAATTCAAACATCCTGATCAGTGGCTTTTCCTCCCGTTCAATAAAATCAAAGTCCGATGGTTTGCCCGGTTGATATCGTGGAAAAATTTCAATCGTTCGCGTAGAAGGAGCGGTGTCGGGCTTTACGGTTTCCGGGGTTCGCCATCCTAATGGAGGAGGAGGGGGCGGTAAACGCCAGTCTCGTTTCTCTTCCTGGGGAACCCGCCAGCGATTGGATTCCAGAAGGGTTTCGGATAGAGGAGATCGGTAGGAATCTTCATCAGGGAGAGACGAGTGTTTCAAGGGGTTTTCAAGGCTACCTGCCGCCAGGATTGCCGGTAGGAGGACGAGGATCCCCACCAGCCAGACCGGAAGAGCCGGTTGACTATTCCCCTGACATAATAGAGAGGCAGTCATGGGTTTGTGGCCAAATCCTTTCTCCACTCCACCCCTTCAAACCAATATTTATGTGCCGAAGACAGCCACACATCGGCCTCATGGCTCACGATCCAGGCGTTCAAAAAGTGGATGAAATCAGGATCCCCTTTGTTCACCGCAAAACCCTCTCTGGTTTCAAGCAGCGGTTTCGATAACGGTTCATCCACGGTTTCGGGATTATCTAATGCAATAAAGGTGGTGATGGGTTCGTGTTCCACGTATGCATGTACTTTGCCTTTTGCCACGGCTTTGATGGCCTCTTGACTGGATGACACAGTTTTGATGGTGGCATTCGGAAACACCCGGCGGGCCACATCTTCGGATATGGTTCCGGTTACGGCGATGATGGTGACTTCCGGTTTATTGAGGTCTTGTGGACCATTAAAGGTTTTGGTTAATGGGATGTTGGTAACCAACCCGATCCCGGATGAATCGTAAGGTTGGCTGAAATTGACTTTCAGGGCTCGTTGAGGAGTGATCACCATGCCTGCTGCGATAATATCGATTTCCCGTTTTAAAAGGGCGGGCATGATTTTTTCCCATTCCAATACATGAAACTCCGGTTTGACGCCAAGGTCCTTAGCCAGCTGTTTGGCCACGTCTATTTCAAATCCGACCAATTGGCCGTCAGTTTGCTTGATGGCCCATGGTGTGAATAAGGAGACACCCACACGGAGAGTCCCTGTTTCTACAATGCGGGCCAATGTGCCGGGAGAAGTACGTGATTTAGAGCCTTCTGCGGCGTTGACTAAAGGGAGCAGGGCCCAGTTGAGTAAAAAGGCCATAGCCAGCAACGTGAGGCCAACGTGGAATGTGTACTTTTTCATAATCTCCGCCATCAAGGTGGTTAGTGTGTAAGGGTGTTTGAATGTACCATACAAATCCGTTGCCTTAAAGTGACGTGATCATTCTGTGAAACCCGGAGGACTTTGCCAAATTTCAAAGGATCGTACGGAGGAAAGTCTGAAAAAGTCGGAAGCCAATCGACGGCATCTCAATCGAAAGCCTATGAGAGCATCGGGTTACGTGTCGAGTGGCAGTTCTATTCGTAGTTTCTCTGTACTTGAACAATCTGGCTGAGGCCGTGAAAGAGGTGGTGAATAGCGGGGAAAGCAGAATGGGACAAGATGTCCATGATAGGGGCTGAACGCGTGTTCCGGCTAGCGTGAAAGCAACTGGCGCTGTCAATCGGGAACTGCCTAGGGGGCCGAACGCACGTCTGCTTGTCTCTCATCCCGATGGTGATGCTCTGGTCCGTATTGTTGAATCAGAATGTCATCAATCAGTATTTCGGTGATTTCATCGTTGAAGGTTTTTTTATTGTTGTAGGCCCCGATGGCAATCGTATGCGAACCGGGCGAGAGTCTACCCACGTCAATTGTGACTTGTGTCCATCCCGTGGTCAGTGGGCCTCCGCCGTTGCCATCTCCCCGTAACCGCGCGAGGACTTTTGATCGTGACGGGGAAAGCAGTCGGCCATCAATGGAAACGAGGCCCTCGCTTTTTTCGTCGGGCTCATAATTGGCCGCCTGGGTGAGGGCATACCTGAGCGTCAGCGTGATGGGACGGGATGATGGGACGGTGAATTTCCGGTGCCATCCTCCGGACATCCCCAAAATGACTCGATTGTTTTGCCCTCCCAGAAGAACCTGAATGCCGCCCTTTGAAAATCCTCCCTTTGGAACATGGACGCCTTGAGCATACGCAGGCTGTCGGGTGCCTCTAAAGAGGTCATCGGCAAATGAAAAACCGCAAGCATTTTTGTCAAAATTTGCCGAAAGCAACGTCTTGGGAAGAAAAGGTGAAGAGGGCTGAGTGATCTGCCTTCCCCGGATCTCCACGTCATCGATAAGGATTTCCGTTGTTTCAGTCTGGTAGGTTTTTTTATTATTGAAGGCGCCAATTGTGATGTGATGAGGACCGCCACTCAGCATGCCAATCGGAATCGTTACAGGAATCCATCCGGTGGTTTGCGGCGGCCCGCCATTCCCGTTTCCTGTGAGCCGAGCGAGGATTTCGCTCCTATCGATGCCGATTAACCGACCGTTAACCGACAAAAGAGCCTCGCTGAATTCGTCTTCTTCATAGCCCGAGGCCTGGGTCAATTTGTAGCGGAAGCTGATGGTGACCTGATGATCGTGTTTGAGTGTAATCGTGTGGCGCCATCCCCCGGACATGCCCATAATGGCGTTATGATTTAGGCCACCGAGTTGAACTTTTAGTCCTCCCCCGGAAAATCCCTTCAGCGGGACCCGTGTGCCTTGAGCATATTGTGGTTCCCGTGTGTTTCTAAATGCATCATCGATATACCTGAACTCATCGGTATCGGTATCGAAATGAGCTTCCAAGAGCAGGGGGGCAGCCTCCTCGGCACTCACCATGATCAGGATGGTTGCCGTGGTCGTTTGGCCGTTCCGATCCGTGGCTGAGGCACGGATGGTGTGAAGCCCGGGAGATAAGCGCACCTTAAAAGTTCCGCCTGCGCCAATCTGTCCATCTCGATTGGAGGTCCACGCAAGGTCGTTCGTCAGGTCCCCATCTTCGGGATCGTGGGCGTGGCCCGAGAATGTCATGGGTCGTTGGCCGAACAGGAAGGCCCCGTTTAGGGGATTGGTGATCGAGACCCGGGGAGCCTTGTTCCCCATTGTCATGGAGCCGCGCGTCGTGTTGTTGGCGATATTGGAGTCATTGTCAGCCGACACCGTGGCCATGAGAGTAAATGATCCAGCGGAGTTGCCCTTCAGTAACAATGTGATCAGGCGTTCTTCCCCAGGAGGTATCGTATCAAGTGAACACGTCGCCTGGTTGGTTCCTATTCCGGCACAGTTCCCTGAGTCGGTAGTGAGGTCTACCAACGTCAGCGCATTCGGGATATCAATCACGGCGGTGGCATTGAGCGATGGGGCCTGTCCATAGTTGGTTACCGACAAGACCGACGCAATCGTTTGATTCAACGGAGCTAACTGTGCACCAGGTTGGAAGCGAGGCTCCAAGTCGGCCTGATCAATGTTAAGGACAGTCAGGCACGAAGCCCCGTTCAAAATGGGTTGCATTTGCATCAGGCTGCAAGGAGAAAATTGGTCGCTTCCATTGATATAGGGATTCATAATAAAGGTCCCCGGAGTGCTGGCGCAGGGCGATCCGAATTCGTCGTCGTGCGGTGCCCCGAAGTTATGGCCGAGTTCATGCGCAATGGTTAATGCCCCGGCTGTTCCGGTTCCGATGATCTGATCAACCCCTACCCCGAAACGGGGATGACACAGTGACCGGAGAAAGGCAATTCCCACGGTATCGCCATCAAGAACTCGACCGGTGAATAAGTGCGCCACTCCCGGATGATTAAATGTAGCGGAGCTTGTCAGTTCGCTAAACTGGTTGAGCAGGGTGTTGGCATTGGTAGAGGTGAGTCCTCCATTATTTTGCAATGGCACCACATTCACCAAGCTAATTTGGACTCCAAGTTGTTCGGAAAAAATTCCGTCTACCACGTTCATCCGTGCAATGACAGCTGCTTCGGGGTCGGCATTGGAAAATCCGAATTCCTGATCTGTGACGACGGCCATGTCAAGGTTTCGTGTGGCGCCGTTGGCGGTCACTCCAACCCGATCCCGAAGCTCCTCCATTAAGCCGCCGAACTCTTGCATGGGTTGAAACGGCATTCCACCACCTGTAGCCATGCCACAAACACGTGTTCCCAAATTCCGCGTGTCGGAAAAACGATAAATGACATGTCCGGATGACGGATCAACGGGTATGGTCCGTAAGGTTGTGGCGAGGACTGACATGGAATCGATTATGTAGGCTTCCTGGCCATCCCATATCATTCCTGACCAGCGTGATCCGGTTCGAGTGAGCCGAACCCAGGAGTCGGGGATTCCTTCGAGTCGGCCTCGATAAAACTGCATATTGGTTTCAACGTGTCGACGCTTTGACTGCGGAATTTTTTCGATGAGCCGTCTATTCGGTTTGAGGGACGAACGAAACTGTCTGCCAAAGGCCTCAAACGACCAGATTACCTGAGGGGCGGTGGAAGCCTGATCAGTGAGAGGGGACTCGGAGGTGTGGAGAGCAATTTCCGGAAGTGTCTCAAAATGCAGGATTTCAAATGGCCGGCTTTCTAACGGTTCTCCATCCGGCTCATGGATCTGGCTAAATGCCGTGTTACCGAGGACTAGGATTGATGTCAGAACCAGGATATTCGCGAAAACCTGTTTCATGAGTTGCCTGGGTTGGGCTCCAGTTGATAATGATGTGAAAGAGGTTAGTGGAGCAGGTGGGTGTTAACGAACAATCAAAACTCAGCAAGTCAGATGCTAAGCCAACCTTGTGCCTGGAAAAGGATATAATACCGATTTTCCTTGTTGCCATTCTACCTGTTTTTCAAGCTGAAAGTCTTTTCCTTTTGAGATGTCTTGCTGTAGGGTTTGCTATGCAAAATATCCTGAGGTGCAGGGAAATGCCTTCGCCGCAACTTTGAGCCTCAAGGCAAAAGAGGTATATGCGGAGGTTGAAGTGTCCCTTTCAATAGACACTTTTCAATCCAGGGAGAAGGGGTTGAAAGGGTATTTTGTGGAAGAGAGCGACGACGGAGCAACATAGTAGACAGTCAGTATGGTCAATCGCTTTCCCGTATGAAATCGGTTCACCGGGCAATTACCTAGACGCTGTGTGTTCGACTTTGCCTTTGACGGTTGATCATGCGGTTTGGGAATGATCTGGTCATATTGAATGGCAAAATGGCTCTCTATGCTATTGAGCAAAATTCTGGTTTGTTTTGTCTGTTATAGGATTTCCCTTGATTTGTTGAGAACATTATGAAACGAGCGCTAGCCATATTGGGAACGGGATCGGATGTGGGAAAAAGTCTGATTACGGCCGGAATATGCAGGCTGGTGTATCGTGCCGGCATTCGAGTGGCACCCTTCAAAGGACAAAATATGTCCCTGAATTCCTTCGTGACCCCTGAGGGCGGGGAGATGGGACGGGCGCAAGTTCTTCAAGCCCAAGCCTGCGGGCTGATACCTCATGTGGATATGAATCCCATCTTGTTAAAACCGGAAGCCGATGCCAAATCTCAAGTGATTGTCCATGGGAAAGTATGGCGAAGTCAGGAGGCCAGAGAATATTTTGACCGAAAATCCATCCTGTTTGGATTTGTACAGGAGAGTTTCAAGCGGTTGTCCAGGCAGTATGAGGTGGTGGTGATCGAGGGCGCCGGAAGTGCCGCTGAAATGAATCTTCGGGATCGGGACATCGTAAATTGGCCGGTGGTGGAGCTGGCCGATGCTTCGGTGATTCTGGTGGCGGACATTGATCGCGGAGGGGTTTTTGCCCAGGTGATAGGGACGATGGATCTGTTAGCACCAGAAGAACGGCGTCGGGTGATTGGAGTGATCATTAATAAATTTCGAGGCGACCTCACCTTGTTTGAAGACGGGGTGAAAATTTTAGGGGATCGGACGGGTGTGCCGGTCTTGGGCGTGGTGCCTTATTTGCGGAATGTGGAATTAGATCAGGAGGACAGCGTGGATATTGAGCGGTATCGCCTGACGCCGTTCCGCAATGAGACGGTCAATGTGGCCGTTGTCTTGCTGCCCCACATGAGCAACTTTACGGACTTCAATCCTTTGATCGCAGAAACTGATGTCGCACTCCGGTATGTGTCGCATCCAAAGGATATTCAGGGGGCGGATGTGGTCATCCTGCCCGGCAGCAAAACCACGATTGCGGATTTAAACTATTTAAGGGAGCAGGCTTTCGATACGGCCATTCAACGTCACCGGGAATGGGGAGGGGAACTGATCGGGCTATGCGGAGGCTTTCAAATGTTAGGGCTGGAAGTCACGGATCCGCATGGCGTAGAAACGGGAGGAGCGTCCCAAGGATTCGGAATGCTGGACATCAGGACTGAGCTGGATCAGGGGAAAAGTACCGTTCAAGTGGCCGCGCGCCCGTTATGGCTCGAAAAAGCCGGGAGTGTCCCTGTTGAGGGATATGAAATACACATGGGAAAGACCCGGCCAGGCCAAGAGGCTTCCCCCTGTTTCGAGATCCTGTCACGGGGAAATTCTTTGCCGACCCCTCAAGGGGTCGGCTTCCCCCCATCATTTGATGGGGCGATGAGCCCTGATCACCGGGTATGGGGCTCCTACATTCATGGGGTCTTTGATAGTCCGGATTTTCGACGTGTCTGGTTGAATCAGGTGCGTGCACGAAAGAATCTTCCTCCCCTTGAGGTCAGCGTGTCCCGTCTTGTTTCAGCCAGATTGGAGCGGGCGTTGGACCGATGGGCCGATCATCTTGGCGTTCACCTGAATATGAAACCTATTCTTTCCGCTCTGGAAATACCCAACAGCCGGGTGTCTTGAGCGGAAAAATATTCGGCAATCCCCCGTGGACGTTATTGTCCTTGGAGTTTTTTCTTTTCCTCCCGTCGGTTGATCGTATTCTTCTTCCGGATTTGGTCATATTTAATTTTAATCAATTTGTTCTTTTTCGCTAATTCGGCGTATTGGGCCATGATATCTCCATGATCAACTTTTTGGCCCTGAGTCATCTGGAGCATGAATGTGTTGGTAATCGTTTGCTGGGATTCAACCTCGTGCAGCTCGCTTTTCTCTTCCCATTTGAGTGCAAAGTCCTCTTCCATATTCCGCCGTTCCCACTCCCTGATTTTTTCGCCGTTTCTGAATTCGGATACGGTTTGGAGATTCCTGGTTCGAATGGTTTCCACCTCTTTCTGCTCTCTCGTGTTCCATTGTTCTTCCTGTCTGGTGAGTTCTCCTCCGATAGGAGTGGCGAGGAGAGGTTGAGGGTCTTTGGTTAAACCGAGGGAGGCGGCATAATCCATTGCCTTCGAATCCATTTCTTTCAAGAGGGCATGCTTTTGGTCTTCCACGGTCATTTTCTCATTATGCGCAATTTGGGCGGCTTCCTTTTTTAAACGAAAGAGTTCGTCCGAATAGGTCTTGGCGTCTTTTTCCAATTCTTTGAGAGATTCAGGGGTCCATTCTTTCTCTGGCGAGAGAAATAAACCGGTCAATTTTTTCTGGTACTCGGCTTCCGCGTTCGCCATCTTGGCTTTCCGGTCGGCCTCCAGTTCGACTTGTTTCAGTTCAAAGTCGAGGTCCAGATCCTTGAGACGACTCTGATATTCCTTTTTGAGATTCCGCGCGAATTCCCTGAAGGATCTGGTCGCATCGGCAATTTCCCGGTTACGCTCATTCTTGAGTTCCTGGCGCTCTTTCTGAGCTTCTTGTCGTTGTTTTCGAAGTTCCTTGTCTTCTTTGGTTTCGGCTAGGGCGGAGGAACCGTTAAACCCCAGGAATAAGAGAAGAATAGGTAAGATGTATTTCATACTTCGACGCTCCTTTTCCGGCCCGGCCTCCTTTTTGTGGGCCTGGTGAGTAGTGGAATTCCATCTGGCGTTCTCAATCCCTTGATTCGCCGTGGAAATTTCAGCCGAAATTTTCTTAACGATTTCCCCCGGGCATGTCAAGGAAAACGGCAGATTCAAACGAATTCTGTTGGTATTACTTTGGGATTCCGGTATTCGGGATCGATTACAGAGCACACTATTTGAGCCATCATGGGAATCTATGGACTGAAATTTCCGTCGACTTTTTTCGGGGCCCGTTATTTCGGGAGGCGTTTAGTGAAGGTATTTCATCCGAGGTGAGACACAAACAGGGATTTGCCGGATTTTCTTCAAGGTGCCAGAATGTGGCCTCAGTGATGTATTTCGCCTGTGGTGGGTATGAGCCTACAAGCGTCTGCCATTTCTCATGACGGTTTTTTTCTCTCAGAATGGTGAATATGGAAACAATATGGATATTGGCTCGACGGGTGGCCAAAGCTTCATATGAGGACGATATTTTTTCCTATGCCGCCCAACTCGGATTTTATTTTATGCTGGCGCTCTTTCCAGCGCTATTGGGGATCACGGCGTTACTGGGTATGTTGCCTCCGGAGGTGGTTGTGCCCACCTTGATGCCCTATGCCGAGAAAATTCTTCCGGCAGATTCCCTTTCCCTCGTCGACCAATATGTCGAACAGTTGGGGCAAGCCGGTGGTGGCGGAGTCTTTTCAATGAGCCTTCTTGGAGCCTTGTGGGCGGCGTCCTGGGGCATGATGGCCATTATCAACTCTTTGAATGTCGTGTTCAGGGTCCAGGAAACGCGGCCGCTCTGGAAATCATTCTGCATTGCTATATTGTTAACGGTTGGGGCCGCTGCCTTCGTGATGATCTCTTTGAGTCTCATCCTGGCAGGCAAAACATTGAGTCAATGGGTGGCGGATACAACGGGATTCGATTGGTGGGTGAATGTGATCTGGTCTGTTTTGCAATGGCCCGTCGTTATTGTCTTATTTTTGACGGCCATTGATCTTATTTATAAGTGGGCACCCAATAATCTGAAGGATTGGCAGTGGGTGACCCCCGGATCTCTGCTGGCCGTTCTCCTATGGATTTTGCTGTCTGTGGGGTTGAAGGTTCTGGTCGAAAATTTTATCAATTATCACCTGGTGTATGGATCCATCACCGGAGTGATTATTCTCATGATGTGGCTGTATCTGAGTGGACTGTCACTATTGATCGGAGGAGAACTCAACGCAGTTCTTCATAAATCGGAAATCCAACGCAATGGTTCTGATTAATCATTAACCCTTCCCTTTCAGGGAAAATGACGGCTAAGGTTGGGATGGAAAAGGAGACGGAAAGAAGATGGGTAACACGTTTCAAGCGATGATTCCACAGCAGGGAACCCTGGATCGTTCCCCTCGACCATGGGGGCTGGCCCTGTCTGTCTTTGTCATCCTGGTCTTTGTCATGCATTCGGTCGGCAGGGCGGAACCGGGGATTCCGGCGTCCGGCGGTGGAGATGGCCCCGTTGTCCGGATCACACTTTCCGAAGCTCTGGATATGTTTTTGAAACAAAACTTTGCAGTCATGGTTGGGAAATTCGGCATCGAAACAGCCAAAGCCAGGGAATTGACGGCTCGTCTTTTCCCCAATCCTGAACTTTCTGTTGGATTATTCAGCTCTGTCACACAGGGATGTAATACGGCCCGGTGCGGAGGGGTGATGCCGCAAATCAGTCAGTTATTCCTGATCGCGGGGAAACGGGGATATGCCATTGAAAGTGCGGCTCTTGGTACGGCAGGGGCCGGAGCAGAATTTGAAGATGCCGTTCGTCAGTTGAGTGCTACGGTGAAAGAAACCTATTTTCGGGTTCAGGTGATTCAGGAACATCTGGACGTCGATCGGAAAATCAAGGATCGTCTGGATAATCTCATTTACGAAACGTCGATCGATCCACAACTGAAGATTGCGGAGCGGAAACAAATTCGTCTGGAATTGCTGGCGGTTAAAGCTGAAAGGGAAGTCATAAAAGATTTACGGGACCTCGGGGAGGCCGGCCTTGATCTTCGAATCCTACTGGGCTTGAACCCTGAGGTTCACCTTGTTTTAGTGTCCCCCCTGGTCTATAAGCAGATTGAGCCGGATTTTCAGGCTCTGCGAGATGCCCTGATCACTGCCAGGCCGGATTTGCGGGCGAAGCGCTTATTGTCCGAGCGGAAGAAGGCGGAGTTCAAGCTGGCCAAAGCCTTTCAGTATCCGGATGTGTCCGTCGGAGCGGGCATTATGCTTCAGGGACCTCAGGGGCCTGACAATCAACAGCAATATAATGTCGGCCTCAGTGTGCCGTTACCTATTTTCGATCGAAATCAAGGAGGCATCCTTCAGGCAGAAACAGCCATCCAGGTGGCTGATGCCGAGTATCGGCGCGCCCTGAACCAGGCGTTCAACGAATTAGACCGTTCGTATCACCGGTTTCTGGAAAATCGGCGATTGGTTCAAGTGTATCAAAAGGGAGTCCTCGAACGGGCACTGACCCTGCTGGAGATAGCGCAACACGATCGGGAAAAAGGACAGCTGGGTATATTGGAATTAGTCGATGCGGTGCGGGCGGCGCACGAAACAAAAGAAGATTATCTTGATACTTTGTTCTCGTACCATCGTGCGGTGATACGGTTGGAAAATGCCGCAGGGCAGGTTATGCATTAATGGCCTTTTCTTGACAAAGGGCGTTCAAGCCACCTACATTCAACCAAAAAAGAAGCGGAGCACATGAAGGGAAGCGGGTGACAATCCCGCGCGGTCCCGCCGCTGTAACTGGGGACGAACCCCGCATCGCCACTATCCGAAGAAAGAAAAAGTTAAACGGGAAAAGTCAGAAGGGTCTTCTCCTTCTCACATTTTCCCTCTCACTTTTTTCTTCCTTTTGATGGGAAGGCGCGGATAGTAGGTTATAACCCGGAAGCCAGAATACCTCATGTGATCCTGAACCGAATGTTCCCTCGAGGGCTGGGGAATTGGTGAGGATGAAGAATCGGGTGCAATCCTCAAGGTTACACAAGCCTTGGGGATTTTTTATTTTGGGCCGAATGTGCCATCGCCGCTTGGTTTTCGCCATGGGATGGAGCGGAATTCTGTTGTGGTGCTTGGTTCTTTCGGTTGTCTTGGCCAATGGGCCGGAAAGTGAATCCATGAAGCGGCGCCAGCAAGGTATTTTGACTGGCATGCCCTTTATGTCCAATATCGCGCCGCGTACCTTTGTGGATGATTTGGACCGGAAGCTGTATCTGGCCAAGCCTCCGACCCGGATCGTCTCTCTGGCGCCGAGTATCACCGAAATTCTCTTTGCGATCGGATTGGACCACGAAATTGTCGGAGTGACCGACTTTTGTAACTACCCTCCGGCTGCCCTCACCAAACCCAAGGTGGCTTATTCCCAACCGAATCTGGAAGCCGTGGTGGCGCTTCAACCGCAACTCGTCTTGGCTCCTGAATCCTTTCTCCGTGCCGATTTGCTCGACAAGTTGGATCAACTCAAGATTCCGACCTTTATCATGGAGTCCCACTCGGTCGAGGGCATCTTTTCGCATATGCAAGTTTTGGGGCGCATGTTGGGTCGGTCACCACAAGCGAATGAACAGGCTGCACGGCTCCGGCAAGAAGTGGCGCATCTGACTCAACAACTGGAGGGGCAGCCCAGGCCGACCCTCCTCTATGTCTTGAATTCGAATCCCTTGATGACCGTGGGACCCGGAAGTTTTATTCATCATTTGTTTGAATTAGCCGGTGCCAGAAATGCCGCCGAACGGGCAGATGCCCCCTATCCGCGTCTCACGATGGAAGAGGTATTGAAACAAAATCCCGACATTTTATTATTTCCCGTGGGTGAACATGAAGCGATTCCTCAAGCCGACCAGGATGCTTGGAAACGATGGGATTCCTTGAATGCGGTTCGGCAGGGACGCCTCGTACAAATCCGTAGTGATTTATTGAATCGCCCTGGTCCTCGTGTGGTTGAGGCCCTCAAGGCTTTGGTGCAGCTCATTCATCCTGAGCTTTCGTTAACGGAACGCCCAGAACATGCCGTTAAAAGTCAGAGCCCATCTGCCCCTCCAACATATTCCCCCCCGCAATGAAAACCGCTTCACCACCTTCTTCACTTTCCGGTGCCGATTCTTCCACGGCTTCTGTCCAGCGGATAGAACGGCCGGTGAGAAATTTGATATCCCAGCATCCACGGGTAGAGCAGGTCATGGCGTTGTCCCTTCGCCGATGGTGTCTGTGGATGCTGATGGGCGGCGGTTTAGCCGGAGTGATCTTCCTGGTCTGTTTGAGTTTCGGAAGCGAACCCATTCATTTTTCACGGATCCTGAGTGTGTTTCTGCAAGCGGTGGTTGGTGAGCCTTCCAACCTATCCCCAGGTGATCCATCGGAAGTGATCCTTCTGCACGTGCGGCTTCCCCGGCTGATGTTAGCCTTTTTTGTAGGCGGGAGCCTTTCGATGGTGGGAGTAGCTTTGCAGGCGCTCTTGCGGAATCCCTTGGCTGATCCTTTTATCATTGGGATTTCCAGCGGCGCAGCGCTTGGGGCTGCCATGGCATTGTTGCTTGGCTTGGGTGCGGCGGTGGGTACTGTTTCCGCCTTACCTGTGTGTGCGTTCTTGGGAGCGTTGGGTTCGTTATTGTTGGTGTATCGTCTTTCGGCGACTCATGCGGGGTTTTCGGTGTATACCTTGTTGTTGGCCGGGGTGGTGGTGAATGCGATCTTCTCGGCGTTCATTTTATTCTTAACCAGCGTGGCTGATCCCAATAAGACCTTTGGGATGTATGCCTGGCTTATGGGAACGCTCACGGGGCCGGATTTTGTCACCTTGATGATCCTGGGAGGATATTTGGTTCTTGGGCTTGGCTTCCTGGCAGCCAAGGCACAAGCTCTGAATTTGATGACCCTCGGAGAAGAAACGGCTCGTTCTCTTGGAGTGGAAGTGGAGCGTGTAAAAAAAATCGTGTTTCTCATGTCGGCCTTGGTGACCGGAGCTGTGGTGGCCTTTAGCGGATTGATCGGGTTTGTCGGGCTGATTGTTCCGCATGCCATCAGACTTGGGGTGAGTGCGGATCATCGCTTATTGATGCCCTTGTCGGGATTGGTCGGCGGGGCCTTTTTAATGGTGGCGGATACGGTAGCCCGTACGCTTCTCAGTCCCATTGAATTGCCGGTCGGTGTGGTGACGGCTCTGGTGGGCGGTCCGATCTTTTTGTATTTACTCATGCAACGCCGGGTTGGGCGGTTCGGATGAATGAGATAATGACACAGGTCACGTCATCATCTCAGCCAGCGCTATTTTTAAAGGACGTGTCTTTTAGCTATACCAGGATGAACCACGACCGGCCCAAGCCGGTCCTGAACCGTATCCACGCTCGCGTTTCTGTCGGAAGTCTCGTGGGGGTTTTGGGCCCCAATGGATCAGGGAAAAGTACCTTACTCAAGCTCCTGGCTCGGCTATTGAAACCCCAAGAGGGATCCATAGAAGTATTCGGAAAGCCTTTGGAGCAATTGACTGCGAGTGACCTGGCGACATGCGTGGCCTTTGTTCCTCAGGAAACCTTGCAGGTGTTTCCTTTTACAATCGGGGAAATGGTGTTGATGGGACGATCCCCTCATCATCAGGGATGGGGTGGCTGGCATTGGGAAGATCGGGAAGATCGGGAGATTGCCGCTACAGCTATGGAGGAACTGGATGTTCTGCACCTGAGCAGCCGATTGGTCTCCGATGTCTCCGGTGGAGAGCGGCAGCGCGCGGTCATTGCCCGCGCTTTGGCGCAACAACCGCAAGTGCTGTTATTGGACGAACCGACCGCGTTTTTGGACCTGCATCATCAGTTGGATATTGCCAAAATTTTGCGTCGATTGAATCAGGAACGAGGTCTCACCGTGGTGCTGGTATCCCATGATGTGAATTTGGCTAGCCAATATTGCGATGCGATTGTGCTTTTGCACGAAGGGCGAATCGTTAAAGAGGGACCCCCGGATTCGGTGATCCGTGAAGACGTGCTTTGCGACGTATATGGGTGTCCGGTACTGGTGGACCGGCATCCGCAATCGGGACTGCCCCGGGTCACGTTACCGGTGTAAATTCTCCAGTGAAACACCTTGGGAGCCACCAGGGGAGTGAAGGCAGTCAGGTGTCCATGCCCGATTTGTCGGGTATTTCTTTCAACCGTTATTTTAACAAGGAGGAGGGTTCTTTACCGGAATTTTGACGGTTGTGACGGGGAAGCTGGTGACAATCCAGCACGGTGCCGCCACTGTGAGCGGGGAGTAATTCTGCACAAGGCCACTGTCCGAGGACGTTAAAGGTTAAAAGAGAAAAGTCAGAAGGTTCTTCTACTTCTCACAATTCACTTTTTACATTTTACGAGGGTTGGATGGGAAGGCGCAGAGGAGCTGCGATCCGCAAGTCAGGAGACCCAACAGCCAGTCGCTTCCATAAAACCCCTTCGAGCGAGAGGGAGGTGGATGATGTCCACGTTATTTGGTATTGGTGTGTCTGTTCGTCATTGTGTGCGTTGGAGTATCTGGTGTCTTGCCGTATTGTTGTTTCTGCCCGATTCCGCTTTTTCTCTTGATTCCCAAAATTCTGAGCCGGTCCAGGAATTGGAGCCCGTGGTGGTCACGGCTACAAAAACACCTGTGCCTTTCAGTAAGTTGACGAGTGCAGTCGAGGTCATTTCCGAGGGGGATTTCCAAAAACAAAATGCCCGATTGTTGACGGATTCCCTGCAGTTAGGGCAGAGCATGGCCGTATTTACGTCAGGCGGTCCCGGGAGTAATGCGACGGCCCGTATTCGTGGCGGTTCGGCTGAACAAACGCTGGTCTTTATTGATGGAGCCCTGGTGAATAGCGCCACATTGGGGCAATACAATATCGGAATGTTAACCACTGATAATCTTGAATCGGTGACCATTCTTCGTGGGGCGCAAAGTATGTTGTGGGGTTCCGATGCCATGGGCGGGGTGATCGATATCAAAACCAAACGAGGAACGGATTCCCCCACGGCCCGGACATTTTTTGAGTATGGTTCGTTCAATACCATTCGGGAAGGAGGCAATGTGGCCGGCAAAACGGGAGCGGTCGATTTTACGGCCTCGTTGTCCCGATGGGATTCTTCCCGGTTTTCAACCGTGAATGAGCGTCGGGGGGCGAGCGAGCGGGATGGCTATCGCAACTGGCAGGCCTCATCGTTATTGGGAATTGACCTGCCCCATGAGGGCCGTTTTGAGTTTGCCTTTCGATGGATCAATACCGATGTGGATCAGGACAATCCGGCAAACCCGCTCTTTGGTGGGCCATTCGATGTGTTTAAATCCAAAGCCTCCACTACCCAATTCGTGTTTAGCGGCAATTATTACCAGCCCATTACCGAGTGGTGGGATCAGCGCTTGACCTTGTCACGATCACAGGAATCGGCGATTACCCGTGCGGGAGATAACCAGCGGAGTGTGACGACCGGCCTGGAGTCGGTTCCCGGGGCTTTTTTGAACTCGGATATTCGCACCCAAAGTAATCGAATCGAGTGGCAGCATAACTTCCGGATTGTTGACCCTCTTTTGCTGACAGCGGGTTACCAGTACCGAGAGCAATTGGGAGAGAATAAAGGCCAATTTTCAGAAAAAAAAGTATCCAGCCATGCAGGCTTTGCGCAGTTACAGCTCACTCTTTGGGACCGGTTTTTTGCGACCGGCGGTATTCGCCAGGATAGCCATAACCGAGTAGGGGATTCGACGACCTATCGAGTCACCAGCGGGTATCTCATCAAAGAAACCGGAACGAAATTTCGGGCCAGTTATGCGACCGGTTTTCGTGCCCCGACCATTAACGAACTATTTTTTCCTGATTTTGGGAATCCCAATTTGAAACCGGAAAAAAGTCAAAGCTGGGAGGGTGGGATCGATCAATCGCTCTTTCAAGACCGGGTGAAGATCAGTGTCGGATATTTCTGGACCCGTTATCGCCAACTCATTACCAGTTCGTTTGATCCCGTGGCCTGTGCCGGCTTCACGACCTTCGGATTTTGTGCTCAAAACCTTGGAAGTGCCAAAACCCAGGGATGGGAATCCAACCTCAAATGGGTAGTCCTGAAAAATATGCCATTTGTGAAGCAGCTTGATCTACAAGGTCAATATACCTATACCTTGACCCGGGATCTGAACACCGGAGCCCGTCTGCCACGGTGGCCCGTTCATCTGGCCAGTGCCGCGCTTTCGTATCAACCGGTTGAGCCGTTAGTGGTCACGGTCTTTCTTCGATATGTCGGTTCACGGTTTAGTACCACGGGGAATCAACAGCCGCTTCCGGACTTCCATGTGTTGAATGTGTCGGCTTCCTACAATTTTACTCCATCGATTCAAGGATATGTTCGGGCGGAAAATTTGTTGAACCGTCGGTATGAAGAGGTGTTGTTCTTCGGGACCCCGGTCCGTTCCGTCTTTGGCGGCATTCGAGTCAGCTTCGATATTCCAGTCGGCTCAAACACACCATGACCATTCCGCGACTCGTGATTGCCGGGACCCAGACCGGTGTGGGAAAGACCACAGTGACATTGGCGTTGCTGGCGGCTTTTCGCGAACGGGGACGCAATGTTCAACCATTTAAGGTTGGCCCGGATTTTATCGATCCGGGCCACCATCGCCTGGCCTGCGGACGGACATCCAGAAATCTCGATAGTTGGATGGTGGGAGAGGTGTTGAGTCGTGACATTTTTTGGCGAGCCACCCGGGATGCGGATCTGGCGATCGTCGAAGGCATGATGGGATTATTTGATGGGACGTCCCCGGTCAATGATGTGGGTAGCACGGCCGAGATGGCGAAACTTCTTGCGGCTCCGGTGTTGTTGGTGGTGGATGGACGTGCGATGGCCCGATCTGTGGCCGCCATGGTGTTGGGGTATAAGCAATTTGATTCGGCCGTCCGAATCGGTGGGGTGGTCTTGAACCGGATTTCTCATGTTGGACATTATGAATTGTTAAAAGCGGCCATTGAGAAGGAGATTGGAGTGGACGTGATGGGATATCTTCCCTCAAATCCAGATGTGACGATCCCCGACCGGCATTTGGGATTGCATATGGCCGATGATGATTCCGATCCTGCCATGTATCGCAGGTTGGGCCAGATGGCGGCTTCCAACGTTAATTTGGATTTGGTTGATCGTTGTGCCCAATCTGCTGCTGCCTGGTCTCATGAAATCCTCTCGCTCGGGACTGGTGTGGTCACGAAGCCACGGCCAATGAAAATAGGCGTGGCAGGCGATGCGGCATTCTGTTTTTATTACCAGGACAATCTTGAGGCGCTTCAGAATGCTGGCGCCGAGCTTCGGTGGTTTTCTCCTCTGCATGATCGCCGGATACCCGAGGTTGATGTTTTGTACCTAGGAGGCGGGTATCCGGAACTTTATGCCAGGGTGTTGCAGGACAATCATGATATGCGAAGTTCCATTGCCCGGTTTGCGGGAGTAGGTGGCGGAATCTTTGCCGAATGCGGGGGAATGATGTATCTCTGTCGTGCCATTATTGACTTTGAAGGTCAGGCGTATGACATGGTGGGAATAATTCCGGCGGAAGCGGTGATGTCAGAACGGCAGATAGTGATGGGCTATCGACATGTTATGGTTTCAACGGTCGACAAGGGAGAGGAAATGCCGTTATTCGCGGTTCGAGGGCATGAATTCCATTATTCCACTCTCCGATCATCGGAACACCTGTCTTATACGTTTCAGTTGAACGATGTTCGCGGAGTCGATAAAGGCCCAGATGGGATTCGCATCGGGAATGTCTTGGGTAGCTACACGCATCTGTATTTTGCCCGTGATCCGGAATTTTTAGAGATCTTTTGGAAACTGGGCAGATGCGAGTGGACCAAAAGGGGGTAATTGTTCAATTTGTTCTTGTTCGTCGAGATGCGACTTTGTGGGAGCGACGGTCCGGCTTTATGTGTTAATATTTCGAGTGTCCGGCTGGAGTAAAAAAGCAGCTGAACTGAAGTACGAAGGTTAGGATGGGAGGGAGATAATTTGTTATGCGGATCTCAAAAGTCTATACCCGAACGGGAGATGCGGGGAAAACCCGGCTGGCCGGGGGACAGGAAATTTGGAAGGATACCTTGCGGGTTGAAGCCTATGGAACTGTGGATGAATTAAATTCCGTGATCGGATTGGCCCGGGTGTTCAATCAAGATTGTCCGGAATCTCCTGGGCGTCAACGTATTGAAGCGTTCTTGACCGATATTCAACACAAGCTGTTTGATTTAGGTTCGCTCTTGGCCACCGCACCCGGAACGGTCTTTCGCAATATGCCGACGGTGACGCAGGGCGATGTAGATAGTTTGGAAGCGGCCATTGATCAATGCCAGTTGGATCTTCAGCCGCTCAAGGAATTTATTTTGCCCGGTGGGGGCAGAGTCTCAGGGTTTCTTCATCAAGCTCGTACCGTGTGCCGACGAGCCGAACGCCTCTGTGTTAAACTATCCCGAGATGAGCCCTTGGATGTATTCTATCTCATGTATTTGAACCGGCTAAGTGATGCGTTGTTTGTCTATGCCCGATGGATTGCCAAGGTTCAAGGAGAGCCAGAATTTCTTTGGGAGCGAAAGCCAACCTCCTCTTAACGCTGAGATGGATATTACGGTCCCGGCGGTTGCGTCGGAGACACAAAAGGTATCCCAGAATTATTGATGATCCCAACAATTGAAATATGAGTAATACATCGATTTCCACCAAGAATGTCATAGGTTTTATTCTCTTGTTAACCATTTGTGTCGGGTTGTGGCTGTATTCGACCACTCCTGCGGAGAAAGTCTACCTTCCGGATGATCCTCAAGCGCAAGTGGCGTTGGATCTCGTGAAATCTCATGCGGCCCGTAAGGAAGGCACCGTGGCAGAGGCGTTGTCCAATATGATTGAGGAACTTCGTCAAAAAGGGGTGACACTTCGTGAGGGCGATTGGCGGGTGGCCACCCAGGGTGAGGACACGTACGTGGTCAGTAAGATTGTTCGCGAAAAAGGTTCGGTTGAGTGGATTGAGCGAGAGTTTGCGTGGCGGGTGAATGTGAAGGAACGGTGGGTGAAGGTCATTTCACTGGCTGCCCAGGGACTGATGCCTTTTGAAAACTTACCGCCCTTGCCGCACGGGTCGGAAATCTCCCGTTCGGTTAGTCCGTCTTGGCAGGCAATGCCACTTGGATAACTCCGTCAACTATTCGCACCTCATATCGTTCCACATTCCAACTTGGGCTGGGATTTTTTCGGCAGGTACCGGTCGGGATATGAAACTTCCATCCATGCCAGGGGCAGATAACCACGTCGCCTTCTACGGTTCCTTCACCCAAGGGACCACCCGCATGAGGGCAGGTGTTGTCTAACGCATGCACTTCCCCATTGAGATTGAACAGGGCAATGCCCCTATCCTGCATGTCAATACTCAGGCAGGATCCTGCTGGGAGGTCTTCTAATTTTTTGATGGGGATGAAATGTGGGTCGTTCGGCAAAGCCGTTGTCCGGTTAGTCAAAATTTCGACAAAAACTTACTATATCAACTTCGGATTTTTGCGACAACCGAAGGTTAGGTACACTTGATTCTATCGAATCCTGAATGATATAGGTTTAGAGTTTTTACCCATGATGCGGGCTGAGAGGCGCTGATTTCATGGAAATGACCCTTCTCCTAAATGCCACTTATGAGCCTTTGCGGGTGGTCCATTGGCAAAAGGCCATTACTCTGCTTTGGCAGGGAAAAGTGGAGGTCCTGGAGTTTTATGAACGGGATGTCCGCGGTGTGACCATATCCTTTAAACTGCCTTCCGTGATGCGCCTGCTCAGCTTTGTGAAATTGCGGTCGCAGCAGCATGGCGTCAAGTTTTCCCGCATCAATATCTTCACGCGTGACCGGTATGCCTGTCAGTATTGTTATAAGCGGTTTCGTACCGAAGAGCTGACTTTTGACCACGTCGTCCCGATTGCCAAGGGAGGGCGAAAAACCTGGGAAAATATTGTGACTGCCTGTTGGCGATGCAATAACCGGAAAAGCGGCCGGACACCGGATGAAGCAGGCATGAAATTACTCAAGCAACCGGTTAAGCCCCAATGGACGCCTCGTTTAACGTTGATGATTGGAATTCGGAACGCCCCTGAAAGTTGGCGGGATTATCTCTATTGGAACTTGGAATTGGAAGCGGACTCCTGATCCGATCCTCTGAGAACGGACCCTTGAATGATTCTTGACTCCGTTAATTCCCTATTGAAGAAGAGTAGATCCAATCATCAAGGGTCACACCTATACGCAGTAGGTATAGGATGTCTATCCTTTTTCGTCGTTGCCGCATGAGACCTCGAGCCAATAGAAAATACGGGAGGTCGTAGCTTGGCAGAAGCGGCGTAGTGCCGTATAAGAATGTGCAGGGATGTTGACTGGGAGGAAGAATCCCCACAGCATATTCCGCCCGATTCTCAATTTAGGACACTTCAATCAGCGGAATGGGCGCTCGCTCAGCTTGTTTCCGTTTCCCACAATTAATGCAGACAAACACCAGAAGAGACATGCCTGATTCCATGTCGATTTCTCTGTCTAATAACATCGATCCTTTGCACTTTTCACAGGTTTGCATGAATCTAGCTCCCATGACGCATCCGAGCACGGTAAGCACTTCACTCACTGCGTGTGAATGAACGATCGGCGCACCACACCTGGACGGCCTGTCAACGCATCGCAGCATTGCATAAGATTATTTGGAGAAGGGGTGTGCTCCGCACCATGACACTCGGCTTGGTGAATAAATATAAAAATAAGAACGAATAAAAGAAAACCGCCACGTAAAATGGCGGGGAAATGTAGCATAGCCATCGGGTAAAAGCTATGGAGCCAACCAGCACCGAGAAAAGTTGTTGATAACTCTGTGTGGCACTCATGAAGATTCTTTTTTGAATAGACCGATATATTCTATGGAACAGGTGGGCATGGGCTTTGAGTCAGTGCCACGTCTTTATGCTCTCATAGCGGCGAGGAGTCGATTCCGTGCTGAATGATGCAGGTGGGACGGAGGATTCTGCCGCCCAGGATAGTTACTCTCTGTTAGCGGAGCCGGTTTCCCGTGACCCGGAATGGGTGAACTGGCCTGACGAACGGCTGCTGGATATCCGCATGTGCGATCTTCATATTCGCATCGCGGGGACGATGTTGGAGAGCTGTATTCGGCAGCTCCATCGGGAATTGCGAAGTCATGGATTAATCTTTCGTCCGCATTTTTGGTTATCCGATGATTGGTATACACCTGACGGTGTGCCGGGCATTGCGATTCCGTTCTATATGGGGCATCCGCGGTTAGCCAAACTGGAATTGAACCAGATGTTGGAGGTAGAAGGCGGAACTCCGGAATGGTGTATGCGGATTATTCGTCATGAGGCTGGCCATGCGATTGAAAATGCCTACCGGTTACGGCGTCTGCGGCGACGCCAGCAGGTGTTCGGCCATACGTCTCAACCGTATCCGGATTGTTATCTGCCCAAACCCTATAGCAAAAGTTTTGTGCTGCATTTGGATATGTGGTATGCCCAAAGCCACCCCGATGAAGATTTTGCGGAAACGTTTGCCGTATGGTTGACCCCACAGTCGGATTGGCGGGAACGATACGTGGGTTGGCCTGCCCTGAAGAAATTAGAGTATATGGATTCTCTGATGAAGGAATTGGTCGGTGTCAAGCCGGCAGTCACGGCCAAAGAGCAGGTTGATCCCGTTCGTCGTTTAAAGAAAACATTACGGGAACATTACCGAAACAAGCGTGAACGCTATGGGTTGGATTATCCGAACTTTTATGATCGGGATTTGCGTCGGTTGTTTTCAGGAGATCCTTCCATTCAGACAAACCCTTCGGCAGCCAATTTTATTCGGAAATTTCGCAAGGAAGTCAGACGGAAAGTTGCGGAATGGACGGGTGAGTATCAATATACCATCGATCAGGTGTTGCAGGACATGATCCAGCATTGCGGAGAACGGAATTTGCGGTTAGCTGTACCGGAAGAAGAGGCCAAAGTAGGTTTTACGATTTTATTGACGGTGCAGACGATGAATTACCTGCATAGCGGACGACATCGGGTGGTCCTATGAAAAAATTACGAGTGATGGTGCTCATGCATTTGGACTTGGTGCCTCCCGACGACGTGGAACCGTATGATGTCACCGACGTTGAATGGAAAACGGAGTTTGACGTGCTCTCAACTATCCGGGATTTGGGCCATGAGGTTATGGCGCTGGGAGTCAAAGATGATTTGAGCGTCATTGATAAATTGGTGACCGATTGGAAGCCGCACGTGGCTTTCAATCTCTTGGAAGAGTTTAACGGAAATCCCGAATTCGATCAAAATGTCGTGTCGTATCTGGAATTGCTCGGCGTACCTTACACCGGGTGCAACCCGAAGGGGCTGGTCCTGACCAGAGACAAGGGCTGGTCCAAAAAAATTATGGCCTATCACGGAATCCGATGTCCGGATTTTGTCGTCTATCCCACCGGACGGGTGGTGAAATGGACGAATGAATTTCCCTTCCCTGTCATTGTGAAATCCATCAGTGAAGAGGCGTCTTTAGGCATTTCCCAGGCCTCCATTGTGTTTGACGAGGAGAAACTGAAAGAACGGGTCGAGTTCGTGCATCAGACCGTGGGAACAGCGGCGATCGTGGAACGGTATATCGAAGGGCGTGAACTCTACGTGGGAGTCTTGGGCAACAAGCGGTTGCAAGTCTTGCCGGTGTGGGAACTCCATTTGGATAATTTGCCTCCCGACGCGCTTCCCATTGCCACGGCTCGGGTGAAATGGAGTACGAAATACCAGAAGAAATACGGGATCAGGTCCTGCGAGGTCCAAGGACTCGATCCGAAGTTGGTTCGGACGATTCAGCGAACCGCCAAGCGTGCATTTCATATTTTGGGTTTGAATGGATATGCCCGTCTGGATTTTCGATTGGATCCCAAAAATCACCTGTACTTTTTGGAGGCGAACCCGAATGCCCAATTGGCATATGGGGAAGACCTGGCCGAATCCGCGGAACGAGCCGGAATTTCTTACGAAGCTTTGATCCAACAAATCATTCACCTCGGTCTGAAATGGAAACCGGACAAGCAGCGGTAGGTATTTCATTTCAGGGAGGCGGGAAGAAAATCCTTTCAGTCTGTTCGGCCACGACTGTCCTCCACTCTTAAGCTTCCAATGTTGTATTTTCAGCGAGATGCGCCCCTCAATGATCATCTATGCGATCTAACGAGGCCTTTCCCCCTTTCTTAAGAGCAGTGCGTCCGGAAAATTTCATACACCAGTAACTCGATTTGAATCTGCCATTTCGCTGGACCAACGAAACATGAAGATTGTCGTAATTGGTGGAGGACCTGCTGGATTGATGGCGGCCGAAGCTGCAATTTCCAGAGGGGCACGTGTGGATGTGTATGACGCAATGGCCTCCGTGGGTCGCAAGTTTCTGTTGGCAGGGAAGGGTGGGCTCAATCTGACGCATTCCGAGTCGGCAAAGAGCTTTCTTGTGCGGTATGGCGAACGCCGCCATCACATCCAACCGTTGCTGGCTCAGTTTGGGCCTGAAACTTTGCGCGAATGGGCCCGTGGTCTTGGCTTCGAGACTTTTGTGGGTACCTCCGGCCGCATATTCCCTTCCGATTTCAAGTCCGCCCCCCTTTTGCGTGCGTGGCTTCGTCGCTTACGTCAGAGCGGGGTATTTTTTCATGTTCGGCATCGTTGGTGTGGTTGGGAAGAACGTGGAGCCCTCCGTTTTTCCACACCCCAAGGGGATCGTCTTGTATCTGCTGATGCGGTGATTCTGGCCTTGGGCGGCGGCAGTTGGCCCCGGCTTGGCTCCGATGGGGCTTGGGTCGGGGTCCTCTCCAAGTGCGGTGTCCCAATAGAACCCTTGCGACCGGCAAATTGTGGATTCGATGTTCCTTGGAGTCAGCATCTTCGTACACGGTTTGCCGGACATCCTGTGAAGCCGGTGGTGGTTTCGGGAACCACCACCGAGGGAGTTGGGTTTCGTGAGCAGGGAGAAATGGTTCTCACCGAGCATGGTCTTGAAGGAGGCGTGATCTATGCGGTTTCTGCCTGGCTTCGCGACGAGATTTTGGCCCACGGAGTGGCACGTATTCAACTGGATCTGTCGCCGGATCGGGATTTGTCACGAATTGTCAGTGCCTTGTCACGTCCCAGAGGATCACGTTCGATGGCCACTCATCTGAAGCGTTGTGTCGGGATCGAAGGTGTGAAGGCGGGGTTACTGAGGGAATTTGTGCCGAGAGAGGATTTCTGTAATCCGGCCATTCTTGGTGGTGCGATTAAGGCTTTGCCGATTCAGTTGGTCTCTCCGCGCCCTCTGGAGGAAGCGATCAGCACGGCAGGCGGAGTGGTTTTCGAGGCCTTGGATGAACGACTCATGATTCGTACCCTACCAGGGGTGTTCTGTGCCGGTGAAATGCTGGATTGGGAATCGCCGACTGGCGGGTATCTTCTCACGGCCTGTTTCGCCAGCGGCCATGCTGCGGGCACGGGGGCCGTGGACTGGCTTCAATCTTTGCCAAGGTAGTCAGGTTTAAGGGAATTTTTTAGGTTTCAGAAGGCCTAACTGAACAAGTTTTACTTGTGAGCTTACACTCTCATCCTTTCAGCCATGTCATTGGATATTCCAAAAAAGAATTGCCATATCTCATTTATTTCTTCACGGAGGACTCTCACGTTTACATAATGTTGCTTGGAAAAGTAAGATGCTTGCTTTTTTGATATTGGATAGCGAAATGCCTCGTGGGAGGGCGACACGCTTAAAAAAATTTGTATTTTTTGGTCTATCTCGGAAATTGCATTTGAAAAGTTATTGCCATAGATATCGTTTATTACCATCTTACATGTATCCCAAAGTTTCGGAATGTCATGTGTGAAATCAAGTTTTTCTGACTTTCCTAATAATTGATGGCCATCAACTATGATACTTTTGAGGGCAAGCTCTATATATTGTCGATATAAAAAACACAGTGGATGAATTACACGATCTGCGAGGCCTTTTTGTGTTTCCACCCATTCAACTAGTATATCTCCTGCTTTTTTATAATTCTCTGCATAAGAAAAAAAGTCATCAATGCTATCCATGCATCCGTAATTGTAAGAGTCTGCCCCGCTTCTATAGGGTTCTGAAGAGTTAGTGTTCTCCATATTTCCTCCATTTTCATACGAGGAAGGCTTTAAGATGGAAAACTATATTTAGTGCTAAAGATCAATTGAAGGCCAGGAAACGGTCGCACCCGTCAATGATGTTTGAGAGAATCACTAATCCGCAAAAGGTGACTTCCTTCCCATAGCCGTCCGTGGAAATGTGATGTTGCTGGCATCCATAAGCACACACAAATAATTTCAAGCCTTCCTTCGCGAGTTCGGAAAATCTGGGATCTTCCAGATTTTTGACTCCTTCATCAATGAAATACAGATAGGTATCCACCTTATTGGCCAAAGCGGTTTTGGAGAGGTGATAAACCGTCTCGGCATTGGGATGTTCAGGGGAGGTTGAGAGCAGGAGCCCCAACTTTTTATTGGCGAGTGTCGGATTGGGGACGATCGTGGTGGCGTTCATGGTGAAAAAGCTCCCTAATTACAAAACGTTACCCATGGGTTATAGGTGTATTCCCGTCAGGTGTCAAGCCACTATTTGGGAGTGTTCTTGCTTGACGATGTTTTTGAAGTATCTCTATAATTTACTGATTTTCCAGAGATTTTTGTAACCCAGGCAATTGTCATTATGGCCAATCTCACACATTTCAATGAATCAGGTCGGGCCCGGATGGTGGATGTGACTCAGAAGGCCCAGACTGAGCGGGTAGCCGTGGCAGAAGGCAAGGTATTTATCCTACCGGCTACCCTGAAGAAGATTCAGGAAGGGGGCATGGCCAAAGGGGATGTCCTTGGAGTGGCTCAGGTGGCTGGGGTCATGGGGGCCAAGCGGACCCCTGATTTGATCCCCATGTGTCACCCCCTGTTGTTGACCAGTGTGGATGTGAATTTTCAGGAAGATTCCCGTCCCAATCAAGCCGGACGATGTGCCATCACCATTCAAGCGACCGTCAAAACTTCAGGCAATACCGGGGTTGAGATGGAGGCCATGACCGCTGTTTCGGTCGCGGCGTTGACGATTTACGATATGTGTAAAGCGATAGACAAAGGGATTGAATTTGGAGAGATTGCCCTCGTGTCGAAATCCGGGGGAAAGTCAGGTACCTATACACGGAAGCAAGCTGCCGGGTAGCGAGGTGAATGAGTCCTATCGCGCTTGAAGGGGTTGAGGAGTTACGATAGTGAAGATCAAATTATTCGGGGTATTAAAAACCATGGTTCCTGGAGGAAAAGATTTGGAGCTGGTGCTTCCCCAGGGAAAGCAGGTCAGAGATCTGGTCAATTTCATTCAAATCGAATATCCGCAGGTTGGTGAATTACTCGATAAAAAAAAGGTGTTGGTATCGGTGAATCAAGAGATCGCCCATTGGGACACGGTGCTGGAAGAGGCAGATGAGATTGCCCTATTGCCTCCTTTTGCCGGCGGATCCTGTGAAACCTGGGCCGATGGAAGGGGTAGAGCCAATGGCCGTTGAACTCGAAGAGAGCATGCTGGTTCGTGTGCAACTGGAAAATTTTTCCATTGATGAAGAATTGGAACGCGTTCGTTCACGGTCCCGCCGGATTGGTGGCATTGCCATGTTTCTCGGCACAGCCCGTGACCATTCCAAGGGTCGTGAAGTCAGTTCCATGAGTTTTGATCATTACGAGGGCATGGCCCAGAAAAAACTCAAGGAAATTCGGGAGCAGGCCCTTCGCGACTTTGATATTATTGAAGCCCTAGTGCTCCACCGTTATGGGCCGATTGAAATCGGCGAAAACATTGTCCTGATTATTGTGGGTGCGGAACATCGGGCGGATGCTTTTAAGGCATGCAAATGGTGTATCGATGAGCTGAAGCAAATTACCCCGATTTGGAAAATGGAAACCACACCGGAAGGCGAAGTGTGGGTGGAGGAACATCCCTAATGATTCCCCTTTCCTCCCTCAGCAATCCGTCTGACGGGGCCGCGGTGGAAGATGTTTTTGGACGGCCCCTAAAAGCGTTGCGGGTTTCTGTCACGGACCGCTGCAATCTTCGCTGTCAATACTGTATGCCCGAGGAAGAGTATGTCTGGTTGCCAAGGGAAACGCTGTTAACGTTTGAAGAAATTGTCTATCTCACCGACCTCTTTACCCGGCAGGGCGTCGATAAAGTCCGTATCACCGGCGGAGAGCCTCTTTTGCGAAAAAACGTGCCGGCGTTAATTGCCATGTTGCGCCAAAACCCCCGCATTCAGGATATCGCGATCACGACGAACGGGGTCTTGTTGGCCGAACAGGGGCAGGACTTGTTTGATGCCGGATTGCATCGAGTGACCGTGAGTTTGGATACCTTGAAACCGGAACGGTTTAAGGCCTTGACCCGCCGGGATACCCTGGCTCGCGTTCTCGAGGGGATTGAATCGGTAGGAAAAGTGGGGTTTACCGGACTCAAGCTGGATACGGTGGCTATGAAAGGCTATAACGATGATGAGTTGGTGCCTCTGATCGAATACGGAAAGCAGGTCAATGCCGAAGTGCGTTTTATCGAGTATATGGATGTCGGCGGAGCCAATGATTGGTCACCTGAAAAGGTGTTGTCTCGCAAAGACATTCTGTTGGCTCTGAGTCTTCATTATGGGGTGATTGAACCGGTCGTGGAAGACAGTACGGCCCCTGCGCAGCGATTCCGGCTTCCGGATGGAACGATATTCGGAATTATTTCTTCGACCACCGTCCCTTTTTGTTCCACGTGCGATCGAAGCCGCTTGACGGCAGACGGTATGTGGTATTTGTGTCTGTATGCCAAATCGGGACTGGACCTTCGTAAGCATTTACGGTCGGGGCAGTCCCAGGAAGAAATACAGTCGATCATCCAATCGGTTTGGGCTTCCCGAAAAGATCGTGGGGCTGAAGAGCGAAAGGAATTGGAGCAACAAAGCGGGCGTGGCCGGTATATTGATATAGACCGGTTGCGAAAAGATCCTCATTTGGAAATGCATGCCCGAGGTGGTTAGGCTCCTGTCTGGTATCTCCAGGGCGTATTGAATATTCTGAAATTCCCACCCGTCTGACACCTGGAATTCTTGCCGGGTCATATTCCCTATGCTAAGGTCATTACGTGTGTGACCTTCCATCGGTTTCTGGATTATGTTCACCCTTCCTCGCTATTTCCATCAGGGTTATTTGCCGCTTTGCAAGGGTTCTAAAATTTTACGATGAGTCTTGCTCAAAAATGGGTCATCGTTAAGGAATTGTGGTATGGGATGGTTTAAAAGAAACAAAAATAAAGATAGTGAAGGCGGGTCCATCAAAATTGTAGAAGGTATGTGGGTGAAGTGCCCGTTTTGCCGGGCTATCATTTTTAAGCGAGAAATTGATAGAAACTTAAAAGTTTGCTCGAAGTGTCAGTATCACTTTCCCATGACTGTGGAGGAAAGGTTAGAGTTGATTGCCGATCCCGAATCCTTCCAGGAGTGGGATGCCGATCTTATTCCGGGAGATCCTTTGAAGTTCCACGATTCGCAACCCTATAAGGTCCGTGTGGAAAAAGCTCAACAGAAGACCGGAAAGCGGGAGGCCATTTTAACCGGGAAATGTCACATCGGCGGCTGTGCGGTAGCTTTGGGAATTTTTGACTTTTCGTTTATGGGTGGGAGCATGGGGTCGGTGGTTGGAGAAAAAATCTGTCGGGCTGTGGATCAAGCCCTTCTGGATCGGATGCCCTTTTTTCTCATTACGACTTCAGGAGGAGCCAGAATGCAGGAGGGGACCTTGTCCTTGATGCAGATGGCGAAAACGGCTTCTGCTCTTGCCAAATTACAAGAAGCCAAGCTGCCCTTTATCGTGTTATTGACGGATCCGACCTTTGGAGGCGTCACGGCGAGTGTGGCGATGTTGGGAGATCTGATCCTGGCTGAACCGAAGGCGTTAATCGGATTTGCCGGTCCCCGCGTGATTGAGCAAACGATTAAGCAGCGATTGCCGGAAGGATTCCAACGGGCCGAATTTTTGTTGGAACATGGGATGATCGATCAAATCGTGGAACGGAAGATTCTGAAGTCTCGGTTACGCTCTTTGATGGTTCATTGCGGCATGTCTGTTCCGGCATAGTCCAAAAGGAATGTTGTAGACGTGGAACGGCCATCCAAGTCTGCCGTGGCTTCCTGCAGCATAATGTCCATGCGGTCATCTGTGTGTATTGCTGAGTCCGCTTTTCCCGCCACACCATCGAATTGCTGCTGTCTTTAGTCATTCATCGTGTCATCCTATCCTCTTACCCTTGACTATCTGTTTTCCCTTCATCGTTTTGGTATTAAGCTGGGGCTGGAGGTTATTACCGGCCTTTTGCAACGGTTGGGGAATCCGCAACGCAGTTTTCCGACACTCCATATTGGCGGGACCAATGGCAAAGGCTCATCTGCAGCTATGGCGGCGGCCATTCTGAGATCGGCCGGATATCGTGTCGGGTTGTATACCTCTCCTCATCTGGTAGATTTTCGTGAACGAATTCAGGTACAGGGAGCCATGATCGGGCCCGATCAAGTGTGTGATCTCACTGAACGTATTCGAAAGGTCAGTGATCCCGATGGCTCGGTCACGTTTTTTGAATTTACCACGGCGATGGCGTTTCAATATTTTGCCGATCAGGCTGTGGACATCGGTGTGATTGAAGTGGGGATGGGAGGCCGTTTTGATGCCACCAATGTCCTGGCCCCACTCGGAGTGCTCATCACTACGGTGGCTTTTGATCATGAAATGTATTTGGGGAATACGCTGGACGCTATTGCTCGTGAAAAAGCTGGCATTCTCAAACCGGATATCCCGGTGGTCTTGGGACCGATGCCACCGGAGGCGAGTCAAGTCATTCGGGAGTCTGCGGATTCATTGCATACTCCGCGTATGATATTTGGTGAGGACTTCCGGGTGACTCAGGAAGCCGATGGTGGGTTTGGTTATCAGGGGCCGGATTGGGAATGGCACGGGTTGCGGACCAATTTATTGGGCCGGCATCAAGTGATCAACGCCGCCAATGCGCTGGCGCTCCTGGAGATTGCCGCCCGCTCTCAATTTCCGCTCACGGAATCCGCCATTCGCATGGGTCTTCAACATGTGATATGGCCGGGGCGCCTGGAAGTTCTGAGCCACGATCCGTTAACTATTGTGGATGGTGCCCACAATCCCTCCGCAGGCAGCGTACTGTTTGACTTTCTTGAGTCACAACTCCATGATGCTCCGGATCGAAAACTCATTATGGTCATTGGGATGATGACGGATAAACATCATGGTGGGTTTTTACGATTGTTTCAACGATTGGCGGATTATCTCATATTGACTCAGCCTCACATGGCTCGGGCCGCCTCGCCTGAAACGTTAGCGGCGGCACTGGAGGTGGGGGGAAAGCCACCTCTGCTCATTGCTAACCCCAAAGAAGCTTTGGATCGGGCCAGGTCGTTGGCTTGTCCGGCCGATTTGATTTGTGTGACTGGATCCCTCTTCCTTGTTGGAGAAATCGCCGAACCTTGCTTTTCATCAGGATTCCCCATCGTACAGGTCTAAGACGGTGAGGAGAGTCCTCTTTTGTCTGTTCCTGATTCTGGCTCAAGGTCCGGGTGGGGCTGATGATCCTGCTCGTGCTCAACCCAGTCCAACCCCTGCGCCAGGCTCCTCCCCCGTGTCCACACAAACGGCCAAAGGGGTTCCCGTTGAAATTCATGCCGAGAGGATTGAATACCGGCAAGAGCGGGAAGAATATTACGCCAAGGGCTCGGTTGACGTGGTGCGTGGTCCGTTTCATCTCACATCCGATGAAGCGACTCTCCAAAAATTAACGGGACAACTTGTGGCCAAGGGGCATGTGCACGTCCGTGATGCTCATGCGGATATTTGGTCCGAGGAGCT
Source organism: Nitrospirales bacterium (assembly GCA_050248735.1). Classification (GTDB taxonomy): domain Bacteria; phylum Nitrospirota; class Nitrospiria; order Nitrospirales; family UBA8639; genus JACKFE01. The sequence goes on from JBFWRU010000002.1 coordinate 148,310, forward strand.
CCATTTGAACCTCAACACGGAGGCTGGGGTGATCACCCATGGGGAAGTCTTTTATCCCGAACAAAATGCCTTTGTGACCGGTCGGCGTATCCAACGATTTTCCGAAACACATTTACGCATCAAAGACGGCTCATTTACCAATTGCGATGCCAAAGATGGACAAACCCCCGCCTGGCGGTTTGCCTTTGATGATCTCGATTTGGAGTTCGAGGATAGTCTGTTTGGCAAAGGGGTCTGGTTTAAGGTGAATGATGTCCCCCTTGTGCCTCTTCCGACCTTTCGCTATCCCTTGGGGGCTTCAAGAAAAAGCGGTTTTCTGGTGCCCACGCAGGGGTACGATACGCAATTTGGCTTGAAGTACCGGCAAGGATTTTTTTGGGCGATCAATCCCAGTCAGGATTTGACCATTGCCCCGCAAATATTAACGAAGCGGGGAGGAGGAGGGGATCTCGAATATCGCTATGTGTGGAATCGGCAAACGAGGGGATGGTGGGCGGTCAGGTCTCTCTATGATACCGAGCAGGATCGTGGTCGTGCTGAAATCCGAGGAGCACATGTTCAACAATTCTCGCCTGACTTGTCCCTACGAATTCTCGCCAATTATTCAACTGATCGAACGGTTCTACAAAATTTTAGCAGTTCCGGTGCGCAGCGGGCCCTTCCGAGCCAGGAAAGTAATATTAATCTCTTGCAGCGCCTGGATCATGGCGCCCTTTACCTTTGGGGGCAATATCTTCAACCCTTGGGTGCAGGTGGGGATACCACCTTCCAACGGCTTCCCGAAGTCGGACATCGATTTGTGAAACCCAGTGTCTTGGGCAGTCCGATTTCGCTCAATGCCGACACCACGTATGTGCATTTTTGGCGGGAAAACGGATTTAATGTCAGCCGATTGGATTTCCTGCCTGGAGCATCCTTCGAAGGACTTCATCTCGGCCATACGTTGGGCTTGCGCCCTCAAGTCAAATTTCGGGAAGTGGTGTATAGCCGCGGGACCACGGAAAAATCCATCCAAAATCGGGAAACCGTGTGGTTGGGTGCTGAGGCCTACAGCCATCTCTCCAGGCGGTTCACCCTGGGGGGAGGAAACTGGCTGCGGCATACCATCGAACCGAACGTGATTTATGAATTCGTGCCTCCGACGCAGCAATCGAAATTGGTGCAAGTCGATGCGGTGGATGATCTCAGGGAAAAAAGTCTGGTGACGTATTCTTTGAAAAACCGGTTGGGCGAAGGGGGTGCCAGTAGTGCCTCCTCAACCTGGGTGGATCTGTTACTGGCCCAAAGCTATCATGTGGGCACTCCTCCCCCTCTGGCCTCGAAGTTTTCCGATATCTGGGCCAGGGGGCAATTTCACAAGCCGCTGGCCGGTCCCCACTTCTTATCAGCCTTGGTCCTGAATGTGGACTCCTTTTTTGATCCCAAAGACACGCAATGGACACAAATCAATACCGATGCGGTGGTTCAAAGCCAGCAATCATGGTACTTCACGGTCGGTCAGCGGTATTCCCGGGCCGGGACACGGGTGCGGCGCGGAGATATTTGGAATCCGGTTTCCTTTAATGATGTCCTGGCCCCTGCAGATAAAATCCTGTTTCTGACGACGGGTGGGGCGGTACGGCTTCCATTGGGCGTGACGGTGGGAACCCGCTGGTATCATGATTTCCGGACAGGGAAAACGGCTGAGTGGGATGTGATGGGTTTATACCAAAATCCCTGTAAATGTTTTTCCGTGGGGGTCTATTACATTCAGTTGCCGGACCGGAAGCAATATGATTTTCTTATTAGCCTGACCGGGTTATGGGGGACCCAGGGGTATGGCACGGAACTCATGAAAATGATTCTGGGTCCCATTATGGGAAATGAACGAGGGGTGCCGTGGCATTATCGGTAGGTCGCATCGCGGTTTGGGGACTGGCCTGTGTGTTATGCCATATCCCGCTGCTCTCTCTGGCGCAAAATCTCATTACCGACCAAGTCAGTATCACCGTTGAACGCGGAAAAATTTTTGGTATCACATCGGGAGAGGGCATCGCCCGCCAGTTTTTGGCCAGTGGCGAAGAAATCCTGATCATTGAAACGCAGGGTGTGACGGGTTATGTGCAAACCACCAAACGGTTGCTGGGATTTTCGGGACGAATGCTGCGGTGGGTGGAGTTTCCTCTTTCAACAGGTGAGGAGATTGTGGAATGGACGGTGACACCTTGGATGGTGGTCGTGATTGGGAAACGACAGGGCTATGGGTTTCAAAGTGACCTCGGCCGTTGGAAAAAGGAATCCTGGGGAGCTGGAGAGATGGTTGGGCATGTTCGTGTAAAAAGCCATGTGGGACTGGTGACCACGAATCGTCGGGCCATGGCCTTTTCGGCCATTACCGGCGGATTCTTTTCGCAGGACCTGTTAGTGCCGATAGGAAACCAGGATGTGCAGATCAATGATCATATCGTGCTGCTCCATATGGAGGCACGAACGTTTGTGTTTCGATCGGGTCTGGCCTTATGGACCGAATTGCCCTAAAGTGGTGAACGAAGGTTGTCAGGGATTAGTTCGATGAGAGTCCACAAACCGGTTGCACGGTTTGGGTGAGTCCGGGGTAGTCCAGACCGATGGGTTTATTCGAACAATGCTTTCCCCACCACTGGATCACTTCCTGGAGAAAGGGATCTTCCGGACCCGAGGCAAACAGATGACCATAGAGATACCCGGTTTGCGTATCAAACAGAATGAAGATGGGCATGGATGCCCGTTCCGGTATGGGGTTTGATTCCATTGAGGGGTTCCTCTGGTCCGTGTCATCCTTTCCAATGGGGTCAAATATCCTTGTCGGACAATCGAATGATTTCTTAAATATCTGAAAAATGATGATGGCAGGCTTTGTTTCCAAGAAGGGCCGTCGTTGGTGTCGGAGAGAGGAAGGAGCGTGGGGTGAGTGGATATTCAAGACCGGATTGGTTGAGAGGGAGGACGGTTCGTCTTCCTGAATCAAGCAAGGGAACGCAATACGATTATTCGGATGAAGCCACCGGGCAGATACATCCTCATTAACTTTTTTGGGCAGGAGGTTTTCTATGGGAATCGACGATTCCACTGAATCCCCTTATGGCGACACCATGGCGCATATCCTTCTTGTGGAAGATGAGGCCGACGTTCGAGAGTCTCTGAAGTCTCAACTTGAGGGAGAAGGTCATGAAGTGGTCTGTACCGAATCGGGGATCGAGGCGTTGGCTCTTGCTGAAAGTTCAAAATTCGACATCGTTCTGACGGATGTGATGCTTCCTGACCTCAACGGTCTGGAGTTGGTCCAACGACTGAAACTATTACCGCATAAGCCGGTAATCGTGGTCATGACGGGCTATGGCTCTGTTGAAATGGCGGTGAAGGCCATTAAAGCCGGTGCGTTTGAATTTCTTCAAAAGCCATTTTCGGTTGATGTCCTGAGTGCCATGGTGGCCAGTGCGCTTCGGGTCAAGGCCCTTCATGAGGAAAATCAGGAACTCCGGAAAACTGTTAAAGGGCAATTCAGTTTGGGGCGCTTAATCAGCTCCAGTCACGTCATGAAAGATGTCTTCCGCCTGGTAGAATGCGTGGCTGATACCGACAGTACCGTTCTGGTGTTGGGAGAAAGTGGAACAGGGAAGGAACTCATCGCGCAAACGATCCATTTCAACAGCCTCAGACGAAAGGGCAATCTCGTTCCCGTGAATTGCGGTGCGATTCCGGAAGCCTTGTTGGAAAGCGAATTATTCGGCCATGAGAAAGGCGCATTTACCGGTGCGATCGCTTCCAGGGTGGGTCGGTTTGAATTGGCGGCAGGGGGGACGATTTTCCTGGATGAAATCGGCGACTTGAGTCCTCCCCTCCAGGTAAAACTTCTTCGTGTGCTCCAGGAACGGACGTTTGAACGGGTTGGCGGGACGCGCACCTATAAAACCGATGCCCGGGTGATCGCCGCCACGAATCAGGATCTTGAAACGTTGGTAGCTGCCAAACAATTCCGTGAGGACCTCTTTTATCGGCTCAATGTGGTTCCGGTGATTGTACCCCCGCTTCGTCAGCGGGTGGAGGATATCCCGCTGTTGATTCAGCATTTTGTGAACCAGTTTAATGATCGGCGGGGAGCTGAACTGGCTGGCGTGACACCAAGTGCGATGGCGCTGCTCTGTGAATATTCCTGGCCTGGAAATGTCCGGGAACTCGGGAATATTGTGGAGCGGATCGCTATTCTGAAACGGAAGGGCTATCTTGAAGTGGAGGATTTGCCGGAGAAAATCCGTCAACAGCCCATGCCGTCTATTCCGAATGTCCCGGCGGCTATTCCGGTTGGCGGGCTGGATTTATCCCGTGCCGTGGAGGAATTTGAAAATCGCCTTATTCTCGAAGCCCTGGAACGAACGAATTGGGTCAAGAGCAAAGCCGCCCGGCTCCTGCAAATTAATCGAACAACCCTGATTGAAAAACTCAAGAAAAAATCACTGGCTGAAGTTGTGGCACAACGGACCGGTCCATCCGATGACGCCACAGACTCCTGAGCACAAGTCTTTTCCGATCATGTCTCTCCGGTTCTGGTCGGGTAATCAACTGGTCTGTTCTTTCTCCCATATCTTCTGATCTCTCACCCCGAACCCTCACTGGTGAAATTTTTCCTAGCCCGGTGTTTTGACCATCCCGTCAAGGCTTTGACGGGGATGGGTTATCTTCGCCTACCTCGGCCATCAAAAAGTTCCTGAGTTTTCAACAGTTTTTTTTCGAGAAACATTTTGCCGGGGGTTCTTTTTTCCGGTCTGGTTCTTGCTGATTCGAGCATTGGTCCTGGAGCTCCGATTCACGTGAGGGTAATTGTTGGAACCGTATTATGGTGTCTGTCGTTTCCGGGAGTGGTCCTGGGAGGGGCGTGTGGGGAGTTTCCCTGGCAATTTCCAAAGGACATGGTGATGCCAACAGTGTTAGTCGAAGGACAGAGAGCCCAGAAAGCCGGACAGTGGGTGGAAGCCCGTCAACAATTCATGACATTTCTCACGGAACATCAAGAAGGCAGTTTTTCCGAAGGAGTCATATTTCTCCTGGCATCCCTGCCTGATCCCAACGACGATCCGGGCATGGAATTTTTGAAACAAATCGAGCGGCTTCAACATGCACGTCATGAGCGTCCCCAAAGCCCCTATGCACCGTGGGCGTTATGCATGATGGGGGAATTGTATTGGAGTGTGGGATGGTATTCGGAGGCCAACGGGTTGTTCGAGGAATTTTTGCAAACCTACCCGGAGTCTCCGTTGGCAGGTGGGGTCATGATAGAGGCCGGACGTGGGTATTTGGAAAATCGTCAATTTTTGGAAGCGGCATTGATTTACCGACGAGTGATTGAACAACCCAAATGGGAACCCCATCGAATGAAGGCGGCATTGGGATTGGCCGACGCCACCGCCCTATCCTCCGCATGGAAGCAGGCATCCTATTGGTATCAGGTCGTCGAGGCCGAAAATCCTGAACTCCTACGGGGTTCTCCGGAGTCATTGTTGAATTTTGGAGAAACCCACCGGGCGAAAGGACAAAGGGTTCAGGCGAGGATGAAATATTTGACCGCCATTAATTTACATCCGCGCTCACCGCAATCCGGGAAATCTCTCATCCGCCTCTCCGAAGACATGTTTCAAGCCGGCTATGAGTTTCTGGGGTTGTGGTTTGCCGAGCAAGCCAACCGGCAATTTCAAGGGGAGGAGGCCGGTCGCCGGGGGCAGGGGGCTTTGATGCGATGGGCGGTGGGTTTTCTGAAAAAAGAGCATTCGAAGGAGGACTGGGTTGAGGTCTATCGACGACTGAATGAATTGGAAGTGTATTTCTCGGTGTCCTGGGATCATGTCTTGGAATCGGCCAGAGTGCTGAGTCGGGCACCTGAAGTCGATTTGGCGGAAGAGAGTGCCATGTGGATGGCGTATGGTTATGAACAACTGGGGGACACCCAGGAAGCCATTAAGGCGTTTGCGCATCTGGTGGTGAACGGGACTTCTCCTTCGACTCGTGAAGAGGCGCAGACCCATCTCCGCGACTTGCTGGATACGTCCATAAAGATGTTTTTGAAAAAAAAGGATTGGGTGGGATTATTAAAGTTTCATGCCGAACATCAAGATGCCTTTCATGTGTTGCCGGCTAATCGGGGGGAGGTCTTGGCTGTCGCCAAGGCCTACCAGGCCGTGGCGTTACCTGAGCAAGCGCTGAAATGGTACGACCGGTTGCTGGCCGACAATTCTCAATTGCCCTTTCGGGAAGAGATCATGTTTCGGAAAGTCAGATTGGCCGATGAACTGAAGCAGAGCGAGCGAATCCAGGAGTTCGGCAAAGGCTATCTTCACGACTTCCCGAATGGAAAATGGAGTGGAACGGTATTGACGCTCCTGGGAATTGATGCAGCCAGGAATAAGCATTTTGAGGAGGCTATCGCGCATTTCACCGGTGCGTTGGAACAGCTTGAGGATCCTGAAGGCAAGCGGTTTGTGCTACGGAGTCGCGGACGGACCTATCAGGCGATGAATCAAATGGAAAACGCTCAGTCGGATTATCAAGTCTTGGTGAAACACCAACCGCCCCTGATCAACGATATGGTGCGCTTGGGTGATGTCTTGTTTGATCAGGGTGACTACGCGGACGCGGTGCCGGTGTATCAGCATGTTCGAGCCCAGGAGGTTTCTCCTGAAGTGAAAGCGTGGGTGACCTACCGCTTAGGTCTCACCTTTGAACGAATGGGAAACTCTCGCGAAGGGGAGACGTTACTCAAAAGTGTGCGTGAACAGGAGGTTAAACCGCCCGACGTGGAGCATTCCATTGGTTTGGCGGCTGGAGCCGTCCTGGAAGAATTTTCCCTGCAAGCCCAACCTCGTGAGGTGGATGATCGTGGCTCGAACAAACGCTAAACCTCCTGTGCCGCCATTTCTCTCTCCGTCGAGGGATTCTCATTGGTCCTCCCTGGGAGCGATGACGGATTCCTCGGTACGGGAACGATCGTTGAAGCTGGCGTTTGAGACGCGTCCGTTACCTCACCAACACGTGGTGAGTCAGTTAGTGAATGTGGTGAATGGGATGCCGGTGCCTGCCTTGTTACTGACTCAAGCCGGAAGAATCCTGACCGTAAATTCTGGTGCGAGGTCCCTGATGTCTGATGTGGACGGGGACGTCCTTGGGCACCAGGAACAGAACCTGTGGGAGGCGCTTGGTTGGCCCGCAGTGCCCTTCTGTCACTGGAATTGGAATGGAAACCTGGTGTCGGCATGGGACTGTGTCCTTGGACGGTCTTCCGATCTGCCAGATTTGAAGATTCGCTATTTGACCACACAAACTGCGGTGAACAATGACCGGGAAATCCGTCAACAACATCTGGCTGCCCTGGGCCAGGAGGTTATGCGTGTGGCCCACGATATTCGTAATCCGCTGACCAGCTTGGAATGGTTTGCCACCCTGTTGGGAAAGGACGGGCAATCCCTTCACGAACGGAAGGACCTGGTGGATCATTTGGTGCATGCCATTCGAACCCTGGATGCCTCGCTGGCGAATGTCTTGATCTTTGCCAAGCCGATTCATGTGGACAAGCAATGTGTTCGGATCTCCCGATTGTTGAGCGAGGTGGAATGGTTGGCTCTTCATCCTCTGCGCCAAAAAGAGATCACCATTCATCGGTCGGTGGAGCCGGGTCTGGATGAGTTGCAGGGAGATGAGTCCTTATTGAGCCGGGCCGTGTTGAATGTGGTGTTGAATGCGATCCAGGTATCGCCAGCAGGGGGACGGATCGAAATCCTGTGTCAGCGGGTGGTGCGACAGAAGGCAGGTCAAGTACCCGGCCGGGAAAGACGGGCTATCCAAATCATGATTCGGGATTTTGGATGCGGAATTCCTCCGGAAGAGGTGAACAACATTTTCGACCCATTTTTTTCGAAACGGAAAGGGGGAACCGGGTTAGGGTTGTCAATCGTGAAACATATTATGAGCGCTCATCATGGCTTGATTAATGTACAGAGTGAACACGGAAAGGGCACGACCGTCTGTCTGGTCCTTCCTCAGTAAAGGAGAGTGGTATGACCGTAATGGAATCCGGAGCAAGCCGGGGCATTTTAATTATTGAAGATGACGAACATTTGCAAACGGCGTTAAGTCACGTTTTGAGTCAGCAGGGGTATCCCATCACCTTGGCGCGTGATGGATATGAGGCCCTGGAATGTGTGGAGCGCAATCCGCCCTGGTTGGTCCTCACAGACCTGAATTTACCGGGCAAAGGAGGAATGGATTTTTTACGGGAGGTCCGCGCCCAAGGCTATCATATGCCCGTCGTGGTCATGACGGCGTATGGATCCGTGGATACGGCGGTAGAAGCCCTCAAGCAGGGAGCAACGGAGTTCCTTCAGAAACCCTTTCCCTTGGATCGGTTGGAACATTTGGTGCAACAGTTGAAGGATGAAAGTTGTGCACCCCTCGATCCCTGGGGTGCCATTGGGCAGGAACGTCCGGCTCTGGAGCCACGTGAAGGATTTCTCACCAGGGATCCCAAAGTATTTCAGACGCTCAAGATGTTGGAGTTGGTCGCCAATAGCGCCGCGACGATTTTGATTCAAGGTGAAAGCGGCACGGGGAAAGAAGTGTTGGCCCGTCATATTCATCGAATCAGTCCTCGCGCGCAACAACCGTTTGTGGCGATTAACTGTGCCGCGCTTCCGGAAGGCTTGCTGGAAAGTGAATTATTCGGCTACGAAAAGGGTGCGTTTACGGGAGCCCTTGCCCGGCGATGTGGAAAATTCGAATTAGCTCACCAGGGAACGCTGTTATTGGATGAAATCGGTGAAATGAGCCTGGGGTTGCAGGCCAAACTTCTTCGTGTGCTTCAGGAGAGGGAGGTGGATCGATTGGGCTCCCGCCACCCTGTCCAAGTGGACGTTCGGGTCATTGCCACGACCAATCGAAATCTCGCGCAAGAAGTGCAATCGGGCCGGTTCCGGGAAGATGTGTTTTACCGGCTGAGTGTGATGCCTTTCACTCTTCCTCCCTTACGTGAACGTCCGGAAGATATCCAACTGTTGGCGGCAGAGTTTACCAGTCGATCCTTTCGTCGCAATGGCCGATCCGGCGGAGGAATTTCGGATGAAGCCTTAAGGTATTTAAAAAGTCGTGCCTGGCGGGGCAATGTCCGTGAACTGGAAAATGTGATTGAACGGGCGGTGTTGTTAGCCGGGAATGGACCGTTGCAATTGGAGCACGTGCGTTCTGAGGAACCCAACTTGCTTCAAACGGCTGTGGGGCAACCCATTGGCACCATTTGGGAAATGGAGCGGGATTTAATCTTGCGAACCTTGGAACGGCATGAGGGTAATCGAACTCATGCGGCCCGTACGCTGGGAATCAGTATCCGGACCTTACGCAACAAGTTGCGGGAGTATCGGGAATTAAATGGCGGGATCCCCTTAGGAGTTTAATCACGGAACGAATATACATCATGACCGGTCAAGGGGAAGAATCCGCCGGGCAAATCATGCCTGGTGGGGTAAAACATCCCAGTGGGAATCGTGTGATGGTAGGGACACTTTTGAAGATTCCGAACCCTGAATTTCAATGAGTTCAATGTGATAGATGGAGTTGTTCGTAAAGGAGCGGGAACAGCCTGCCCCTGCAAGTGTTGAGCGCTATGGCATTACTGTTGCTTTTTTTGACCGGGAAGAATGTTGCCCAGGTGGTGGAGATGTCCGGCCAGGCTTCGAACTTTCAAATAAGGAACGACAACCATGATGATTTCTCCATGGGATGAGGGAACCCGTTTGTATGAGCACGCATTGGATGTGCGGAGTGGGATTCATGAGACCATCGCTTCCAATATGGCCAATGAAGAAACCCCTGGATACAAAGCCCGGGTGCTACCCTTTCATGAAACATTGTCTGCCTTGCTTGCCGGTCAGGGCGAGGTGGTACCTGCTCGCACCAATCCCCGGCATATGGCTCTTCATAACGCCGACGGCAACATTTTTCACCACACTATCAAGCTCGATGAAGGGGCCGGGTTGGATGACAATACCGTCAACTTAGAAAAGGAAATGACGGTGATGGCTGAAAATACTCTACTCTATATGGCCGTTAATCAATTTCTGGATGGCCGATTTGAGGGTTGGAAGCGCGCCATCGAAGGTGGTGGCGGAAGGTAATAAAAGCGGATTGGACGGGTGAGGGGAACCGGGGCAGGACATGGCTTCTTCACCCATGATGAGAGATGACGATTGAGGCAGGGAGCGAGTGGCTTCCCGTTGCAAAAGGAGAAGACAATGAATCTAGATCGTGTGTTTGCAGTCGTGGGGTCGGCCTTGGACTCTCAGCGTCAACGGCTGAACATCATTGCCGGAAATTTAGCCAATGCGGAATCCACCCGTTCTCCGAATGGCGGACCGTATATTCGACGGGATGTGGTGTTTGAAACGACAGCTCCGGAACAACCGTTTTCCTTTGTGTTTGCCAGGGCGTTTCAAGACGAGAACGAACCCGCCGGGGTGAGGATCATGGACATTATCCAAGATGAGCGGCCTTTGCGGGTCATTTATGACCCGGACCATCCCGATGCGGATGAAAAAGGCTATCTCCATTTACCGAATGTGAATCCAGTGGAAGAAATGGTCAACCTGATTTCGGCAACCCGGGCGTATGAAGCGAATATTGCGGTCATGGAAACGGGAAAAACCATGACGCTCAGAGCCTTACAAATGGGTAGTAGTTAGTCATGATTTTTGACGAAGGAGGGCACTGATGGACCCGATCACACTCAAAAGTATTCAGGCGATTCCTGAGCCATTTGCTTCGGACCCCTCCAAAGCCGTGGCCACGTCCGGACCGGGATTTGGCGATCTGCTGAAACACGCGGTCGAACAGGTCAATAGTATGCAGCATCAGGCCGGTCGTCTGGAAGATGCCGTGGCTCAAGGGGAAAGCGTCAATATTCATCAGGCCGTCATTGCCGGGGAGAAAGCCGGTTTGTCGTTTCGGCTGATGACGCAGGTCAGAAACAAGCTTGTGGATGCCTATGAAGAAATTATGCGAATGCAAGTCTAGAGCACATAACGAGATGCGCGGTGAGTGTTCACAGCCAATCGTGTGATTAAGTTGGCTTAAGCAACAACCTTGATGTGGTGTCGCCCGTGCCAGACAGTCTCTTGAAAAATTTCCAGGCGCTTACGCCAACCCAGCGTATTGGGGTGGTGGTGGTATTGGCTTTGGCCTTGGCCACCATTCCGGTTCTCATGATGATGGGCAAAGAACCGACTCTGGTGGTGCTGTACTCCCATTTGGAACCCGATGACACGCGATCCATTATCCAGGAACTCGGGAAGTTGAGTGTCAGTTACGAGGTGGGAGAAAGCGGCAATGTAATTAAAGTTCCCGCCGAACGCGTGCATGAATTGCGATTGCAGTTGGCCTCTCTGGGCTTACCTGAGTCGGCCGGAGTGGGATTTGAAATTTTTGACCGCTCGGCTCTGGGCGCGACTCCGTTCACGCAACAAATGAATTATCGAAGGGCTCTCCAAGGTGAATTAGCCAGAACGATCAGCCAAATTTCGCAAGTCGAACGGGTTCGAGTCCATTTGGTTATCCCGGAAAAGCGGTTATTCAGTTCAGATCAGAAGAGTGCTCAGGCCGCCGTGGTGTTGACCCTGAAGCGGGGAAGCCCTCTTGGAGGGTCGCAGGTACAGGGGATTGTGCATTTGGTCGCCAGCAGTGTGGAAGGCCTTGAGCCCGGTCAGGTGACGGTAGTTGACCACCATGGAAAAGTCTTGAGCCAGAATGCCGGGGATGATGATGCCCAAATGACGGCTTCCCAAATTGAGACCCAGCGGCGTGTGGAGCATGATTTGGAACAACGGGTGCAAACGATGTTGGACCAGGTGTTGGGTCAGGACAAGTCGGTGGTTCGAGTAACCGCCCCATTGGAATTCCGACAGGTCGAAATTACGGAAGAAAGTTTCGACCCCAATAGCCAAGTGGTACGGAGTGAAAACCGAAGCCAGGAAAAAGTGCTTGAACAGGGAGGCAGCCGGAGGGTTGAACAGGGTGTACCAGGTGTTTCTTCAAACGTGCCGAGTGGTCAAACGTCGGGGGGGACGGGAGGAAGCGGACAGAAAGAAGCCAAGCGGAAAAATGAAACACTCAACTACGAGTTAAATCGGAAAGTCAGCAAAATCGTGGAACCCACTGGTGCCATCAAACGGTTAAGTGTAGCGGTTTTGGTGGATGGGACATATGAAGCCGGCGGAGCAGCGGATGGAAAAGCTGATGGGAGTGAAGAAGCCAAAAAATATACTCCACGCACGGAACAGGAAATTCAAAATCTCATCCAGATTATCAAAAAGTCGGTAGGATTCAATGACGAGCGGGGCGATCAAATCGAGGTCGTGAACGTCCCATTTGAAAGTACCGCAGTGCCGGCCGGGGAAGAGGGAATTACCGGGACCGTTCAATCCATTGTAGCGACTTGGGGTGGCTTCTTGAAGCCGGTGTTGTTCTTTGTTCTGGGCCTGTTGGTCATTTGGTTCGTGATTCGTCCTGTTGCCTTGAATCTTAGCAAGCCTATCGCCGAACCCGCACTTTTGGCTTCTGATGGGTTGCCGGCCACCGTAGCGGAAGTGGAAGCACAAATCAGGGAAACACCTCAGGAAATGGCCATAAAAATGGCTGCACAAAATCCAGCGTCGGCCGCCCATGTCATACGAGGGTGGATCAAGGATGAGCAAGGGGAAAAAGTCTAAGCCGTGAATGATACTTTGTCCGGTTATGAAAAGGCAGCCATCTTATTACTGGCCATCGGAGAAAACTCCGCGGTAGAGGTTTTAAAAGCCCTGGACCAAAAAGACATCCGGCAAATTGGCGCCTATTTGGGTGCGATGGTAAATGTCGGCCAGGACGAACATCGGATGGTCTTAAAAGAGTATATGGAGTTGGCCGGTGCCTCTGGCTTATCCGTGGAAGGGAAAGTGTATTTATCAAAAATTCTCACCTCCGCGCTCGGAAAAGATAAAGCCCGTCGGATTCTCAATTCGTTAAACACATCGGAAAACGCCGGATTTGAAACCCTGAAGTCCTTGGATGCGGCCTCGATTGCGAATTTATTGGCCTTTGAGCACCCTCAAACCGGTGCCCTGATCCTGGCGAATTTGGAGTCGGATCAAGCCGGACAAATTTTGAGTTTATTGCAGCCGTACAAACGGGACGCGATCGTGTATCGCCTGGCGACCACCGAGGAAGTGTCTCCCAATATGGTTGAGGAATTAAATTGGGTGTTACAGGAAGAACTGCGATTGGGTTCGTCACGAAATGCCATTCCGGTGGGTGGTACCGGGTTAGTGGCTGAAATTCTCAATACGGTCAAACGAAATATTGAAGGTGAAATCATGACCGAATTGGAAGGCAAAAATCCGGAGTTGGCTGAGGAGATTCGAGGTAAAATGTTCACCTTTGAAGACTTGGAAAATGTGGACGATCGGGGCATGCAGGAGTTGTTGCGCGAAGTGGCGAAGGAAGAGTTGCTGTTGGCCTTGAAGCCGATTGAAGGCCCGCTACGTGACAAATTCTTCAAGAACATGTCCAGCCGGGCAGCTGAATCGCTCAAAGAAGATATGGAGACGCGTGGGCCGGTGAAACTCAGTGACGTCGAATCCGCTCAGCAAAATATCTTGAAGACGGTCCAACGATTAGCCGGTGAGGGGCGTGTGGCCTTAGGAGGCAAGGGTGAAGAACAAATGGTCTAGAGTGCTCACTCCTGAATTGCAAGGAGAGTCGGTCAAACTCTTCCAGATGAATGAGTTGAAAAGTGATAAAGAGAAGGAAGAGGAACTTCCGCCTCATGATTGCTCCGAATTGCAACGGAATGCGTACGAACAGGGACGAGAAGTCGGCCAGGCCGAAGGGCAGGCCGCCTGCCAAGCCAAAGTGCAGGAAGAGATCACCCACCTTCTGACGCTGGCTAATCATATTGGTCAGGTTCGCTTGGGAGAGTTGGAGGAACGCCAACGGGATATCGTGGAAATTGCGATGGCCATTGCCAAAAAAATCCTCATCAAAGAGCTTGAAGTGGATCGAGAAGTACTCTTGCGTCAGGTGAAACAGGTGTTACAGCTGGTATCCAAGCGGGAATTGGTCACGATTTTTGTCCATCCTCAAGACGCCCAGTTGTTGAAGCCGGTTCAGGATCGGTTGCGGATGGAATGTGATGATCCGGCGAATGTGCTGATTGAGAGTCAGGATGACATTGAGCGGGGGAGTTGCATTGTCGAACAGGCCGGTCTGTTGCTCGATGCACAAATTTCCCGACAATTACAAACTATTTCAGAGGAATTTGGCCTTCAAGAGGTAGGCATTACTCCTCATGAGTCTGGCGACCATACTCCAACAGCTTGATTCCATACCAACCGTCACCATGACCGGTCGGGTCATCAAGGCGGTGGGTCTTACACTGGAAAGCACTGGGACGGGTGTATCCGTCGGTCAGCGGTGCGACATCCTTTCCCATCGAGGGAAAAGAGCCTGTGAAGGAGAAGTGGTGGGCTTTCGGGAGCACCGCGTGCTGGTGATGCCCTTTGGTCAGGTTCGAGGTATTCAGGCCGGAGATTCGGTTCGCTTTCATCCCACCTCCCCTCATCTTCCCGTTGGGCCGGCCATGTTAGGCCGAGTGCTTGATGGTCTGGGGCAGCCATTGGATGGCCTTACCCCGCTGGTATGTACCCATCGATATCCTCTGTATGCCCAGGCCCCATCTCCCATGAGTCGGAACCGTATCGCCGAGCCGTTGGATTTAGGCGTTCGAGCACTGAACGCCATGCTGACGTGCGGGGTGGGACAAAAAGTGGGGATATTCTCGGGCAGTGGAGTGGGGAAAAGCGTACTGCTGGGCATGATCGCCCGTCGGACGACTGCCGATGTCAATGTGATTGCTCTGGTGGGTGAACGAGGTCGTGAGGTCAAGGAGTTTATCGAACGCGACTTAGGCCTTGAGGGACTCCGGCGATCCGTGGTGATTGCGGCAACGTCGGATCAGTCTCCACTGGTGCGGGTGCGAGCGGTCTTTGTGGCGACGGCCATTGCGGAATATTTTCGGGATCAGGGGAATCGGGTGTTGCTGTTCGTAGACTCCCTGACCCGTTTGGCTCATGCCCAACGGGAAGTGGGATTGGCTGCGGGGGAACCCCCAACCAGCAAAGGATACCCTCCTTCGGTGTTTAACGTGTTTCCGCAGGTCCTGGAACGTGTCGGGCCGGTGCCGGCGGGGTCCATCACAGGACTGTATACCGTGCTGGTGGATGGAGATGATTTGAATGATCCCATTGCCGATACCATCCGCTCCATCCTGGATGGTCATATAGTCCTGACACGAGCGCTAGCCATGGAGGGGCATTTCCCGGCGGTGGATATCCTCCAAAGTGTGAGCCGGGTGATGTCGGATATTGTTCCCGATGCCCACTTACAGGCCAGCCGATTTCTGGCGCAGCTCATGAATGAGTATCGCCAGGCCAAGGACTTGATTGATTTGGGGGCGTATCAATCAGGAAGCAATAGACGGTTGGATGTGGCGATCGAGTTGAAGGGGGCGATTAATCAATTTTTACGCCAAGACAGAAATGAACAGGCCACGCTTGAGGATAGTCTGTCAGGCCTGACCGCCTTGGTGGGACAAGCCAAATCACGTCTTGCAAAAAAGGTAGGAACGGCATGAATTGGACAACACTCTTGAAGTTTCGGAAGCAAGTGGAGGACATGGCGCGCGAAGCTGTGGTGTTAACCGAATGGGAAAAGAGTCAGGAACGGGCACAAGTCGATCAACTGCACCGTGAGATGGACATGATTGTTGGAGATCTTGCCACCTTATTGCAGGAAGGGACCGACAGCCTCTTGACCAGGGAACGGTACCGTTGGATGGACGCCTTACGTGATCAATTGGAGCAGCAGGGGAAGAAGCTTCAACTCTTGGACGAGAAACTGCTGGGCCTACGGGAAAAACTCAAAAAATCCTATCAGGCCAGACGCGTCGTGGAATTGGTGATTGAGAAAAAGGAACGGGAAGTATTTGAAACTCTGGCCAGGCAGGAGCAGCTGCTGCATGATGAGATGACGGCTCATGCCTATTCAATGAGGAGACATGAAGAAATCGCCTAGTAGAACAATTTTACCTAGTTGGAAGATCATTCCGTGGTGGATGGTGGTCATACTGCTCTGGGGAACTGCAGTCTGGTCGGTACAGGAGACCAACCATGAATCCGATGCCGATTATTCGGAAAATCAAGCGATTGAAACCACGTTGACGGATGAAATACCGACCGAAGAGCTCACACTCCTGGAACAGTTGCAAGCTCGATTGAAAGCAGTTGAGGAGCGGGAACGGGAGTTGCAAATTCGTGAAGAGCGTGTGGCGGCCTTGCAGCGGGATGTGGAAGCTCTTGCGGCACGACAATCCAAAGAGGCGCAGCGACTTGGCAGTCAGGCGTCAGCCTTGAAGGAAGAGCAACAGGAGTTTCTGGCCCAGGATCCTGCGTTGGACCATCTCATCAAGATCTATGAATCCATGGATCCTGAAGAAGCTGCGTTGCGGATTGAACAAATGAAAGAGGGCTTGGCGTTGGATCTTTTAGCATCTATTAAAGGGAAAAAAGCTGCGGCATTGTTGGCGGGTGTGTCACCGCTCAAAGCCGCACGCTTGTCTGAGGGTCTTCGTCGACACCGGGAAAGCAAATTACAAGAACGTGCAGACGCCAAGCCAAAAAAATAATACATGAACGATTCAATTTTCTCATTATTTGCCTTACCGGCTCCAGGTCAATCCCCGGTCCAGGATGTTGACGAACACTTAATCCCGGGGAGCATTGCTACAGAGGATTCTTCGTTTTTTGATTTGTTTCAACGGCACACCTCGGCTGTTTCCGTGCGGGAGGCTGCGACGGATGTTCCGTCCGTCATTCAGAATCAAGCAAATTTTGGTGTGCAGACCTTACCTCTTTCACAGGAGTCACTCGCCGTTTTGGATCCAGAACAGTCCGGGAAGACGCGTCATCGAGATGTTGACACCATTACGTTATCGGATCTCCGTTTCTTGCATTTGGGAGAGGACGATGAAAGTCCGGTGGTTTTTGGGAGTGGAGAATTCACTTATACGCCTGGTTACCGTGTCGTTGATGGTGAATCTCACCCCTATGTTGGGCAGGAGGGATTCATAAAGGGTTCCGAACCCGTATTGTCATTTGAAAGCAATTCACAGTCGAGGCCCACTCATGTTCCTCTTCCTGTAGCTGACCCAAGACCATCTTATGGTGTTGGGTCGGTCGGGTTTGGTCAAACAGCGCCCCAAACAGTGGCTCACACAGCCTCTCACACAGCCCCTCAAACTGCGGAGTTGCCAATCTTACCTGTTCTTGAACATGGGAAAATGAATACCTCAGTCTTGTCGTCTGCTCAGGAAGCGCTCCCGGTGAAAGGCCTCAAAATCCAGGAACCGGGCAAGTTGCAGGAGTCGGTCGGTATTTCTTCTCCCGAAGGGTCAAAAGGCCAGGATAAAATTCCGATGTCCGATTCCGGAATCGATGATTTGCCTGAGAAGAGTGTAGATTTATCGCCACGACGCTCAATCATCAAATTTGATCCGCCGTCCCTCCCTGATCCTCAAAGGAGTAATTCGATGCTTCCCCGGTCAGTCGCGACGGTTGAATCCTCCGTCCCACTGCCGACACCACCGAATCCAGCGACGGTTCAACCACAGTCTGTTTCGGGAGGGTCTGCGATCCGCCCCGATGCGGTCGGAGCAGCCATAGGAGGAACGGTGTCTATCGTCACCGAGTCACTGTCCGAAACGGGTGGGAGCAAGCAGGACCTGACAAGGGTGCAAGGTATAGGGGATACGTATGGAGCCAACAGCGACGCCAATGAGGAGAGCGGAGTACACAGTGGGTTGGGCGGATTTTCGCATTCCCAGTCAGGACATCAGTTTTCCCATTCTCAATCCGGTCAATTGGCGGGTGGGGGGATACGCGTTCCCGAAGAGGCGGCTCCCGTGTTGCCACCTCAACCCATTCAACGATTGCAGTTGGATGTGCAGATTTCCGAAACGCAACGAGTCCAAATTGATGTGGGTGTCCAGCATCGACAGGTGTACGCCGGTCTGGTGATGGACCAGATGGCCTTGAGAAATCTTGCCCTTCAATTCGTTCCGCAATTAGAAGAACAATTCACCAATATCAATATGGAATTGAGTAAGTTTTCCGCCGAAACCCAGGAGGAAAAGGGATCGGCGGCCGACTCGGCGTTTCAGGGCAGAAAGTCCCCTTCTGAAACGCAGGAAGGGATGGGAGGTGGGGAAGGCGGGTTCTCAGGTCACCGAGGGACGCTTCATCGGCCGATCTCGACAGTGGAAACGGGTTTGCATTTTGTAGCCTAGTGGATGACGTTCGGTCAACGATTACTTCATCATGTTGCAGAAGGGTTCAATACGATGGATGCGATAAGCCCCGTTCAGCAATCTTCAACGGCGACTAGTCAGTCGAATATCCAAGCGGCGGTCACGGAACTAGGTTCCGATGTGTTCCTTCGGTTGTTGGTAACGCAGTTGCAAAGCCAGGATCCGACCAAGCCGGTCGAAAACGAGGGCTTTATAGCGCAGTTGGCTCAATTCACGACTTTAGAGCAAACCACGAATAGTAATAAATTATTGCAGGAGCTTGTGGGACAAAATACTCAGCGTTCGCAATTTGAATTACTCAATCTGCTTGGACATTCGATCGTCACCTCAGGCAACACGATTGGGCTGGGAACGAGCGGAGAGGCGAAGTTGAGTTATGCCCTGAGTCAAAATGCCAATGTCGTAAATATTGAAGTCCTGGGTCCCAATGGGCAGGTGCTTAGAACGCTGAATCCAGGGGTTGCCCAAGCCATCGGCGGGCATGACATGCTATGGGATGGAAAAAATAAAGATGGAGATGTCCTACCGCCTGGGGTGTATGAATTCCGAGTCAAGGCGGAAGATGCCAACAACAAAACAGTTCCGACACTAACCTTTGCTCGTGAAACAGTCGCCAATATTGTTCCAGGGACGGACAAGCCTGTGGTGGTACAAAGTGGAAAGACCTATACCGCCGAGGACATTATTTCAATTGAATAAATGATGATCATCATCAACTTGCCGTCCCCTGTAAGGACGTAGTTATGGAAGGAGTGTGAATTTATGGGTATCACGTCAGCATTTTTCGCAGCCACGAGTGGAATTAATGCAACCAGTCGAGCGTTGAGTGAAATTGGAAACAATATTGCCAATGCACAGACCGTCGGTTACAAAAGCCGGTCTGTTTCCTTCGGCGATTTGTTTGGGGCCACGATCGGTGGTGGTGGAACGAGTACGGCGTTAGTGGAAGGGCGCGGTGTCCGTGTGCTGGGGATCGATCCGAGTTTTACTCAAGGATCGCTTCAGACAACCTCGAATGCATTGGATCTGGCCATTGACGGGGATGGTTTTTTTCAAGTCAACGATTCCGCCGGGAACATATTTTTTTCTCGGGCCGGTCAGTTCAATATTGATTCCACCGGGAACCTCATAAACCCGGCGGGGTTGCGCCTTCAGGGATTTCAAGTCGATGCCAATGGTAATATTCTCGGGACCATTGATGATTTGGTGTTAACTACCACGCAGCAGGTCGGTACGCCCACGACCGAGGTGGAAATGAGTGGAAATCTCAATGCCAGTGAGCCGGTGGTGTCTGCTTTTACCACCGCACAGCTTCTTGCCGACCCGTCCAATCCGGCGATTTCCCAGTTTAGTACCGGAGTTCGTATATTTGATACGCTTGGTGTAGGTCATGATTTGACGCTGTATTTTGCCAAAACGGCGGCCAATACCTGGACTTATAGCGCCTTGGCCAATTCGAGCGAAGTGACTGTGACCGCTGGCAATTCCAATTCAACAACCGGCAATGCGTTAGTGGCGCAAGGAACCCTCGGGTTTACCAGTGTAGGATTATTGAACACGGAAAGTGCGGTGACCTATTTTAATACCGGCGCTACTGGGATTGATTTTAGTAATGGGTCCACGGCTGCGCAAGCCGCTACATTTGACTTTGGCACCAGTATCACGACGGATGGTGGAGCGGGGACAGATGGCATGTTGCAGCAGGGATCAACCTCAGTCCTCCTCACGCTGTCGCAAGACGGATTTGCCAACGGCACTCTGACAGGGACATCCATCGAGGAGGATGGAACGATTACCGGGCGGTTTTCCAATGGGACCACACAGAATCTTGGGCAAGTGGCGTTAACCCGTTTCATTAACCCGGATGGTTTGCAACCCATTGGGCGAAATTTGTTTATTCAATCCGGTGACTCGGGGACTCCCTTGCAAGGGACGCCTGGATCCGGGTCATTCGGGAAGGTTTCAGCCAGCACGTTAGAAACCTCCAATGTTGATTTGGGTGATGAGCTGGTGAATATGATTACGATGCAACGGGGTTTCCAAGCGAATTCCCGGATCATCACGACCACCAATTCCCTTCTCGGTGAACTTGTGAATCTGGCGCAGTAGTTTGCTTTTTAAAGGTTGATGCGGCCCCCAGTCAGGCTTCCCTGGCTGGGGGCTTTTTTATGGGCGATGGAATCAGATGAGGGAATGATCAACGTAGGTAGGATGGTCTGAATTTTTTGACGAAGATTCGAAAGCGAGTACGGAAAGGAAATAAATCCATCCACTCCTCCTCGAATGGCTGCCACGCGGTTAAGGGAATAGTCGTTCGGGATAATCAGAAATACTTTTGCCGTCCCGGCTTCCTTCCCTGACTTTTTCAATCCTGTCGTCCACTGGATCATTTCTGGTCCCCACTGTTCCCATCCCACAAAAAAGAGGGTGTCGTTTTGTGCGGGAATTTCTTCGTGTAGGGGGTTCCATGAGTCCAGGGTCTGCACATGACAAATGCCGAGCTGGATGAGGAATCCACGGAGGATGGTTTGGGATGTGGAGTCGGTGCCGATAATCGTCGCGGTTGGGTTAGCACAGGAAGCTGGAACAGGCATGCGTGAGGAATGAATCGGATAATTGAACAGGTTGTCGCTTCGTTATGAAGTGACTTTTCGGGTTTGTGGGGAAGGGACTAAAGGGCGTGAAGGCAAGATTTGTCTAATGAGGTCATTGATGAAGGAAAACTTTGGCCGTCAGAGATTGCCCAGAACCGCCAGGAAAATGACAGAAGGCTTGTGGTCAGGGAGATGAGGATTCCACCTACCAAATTTTATGTATCTGATATTACAAGGGAAAAAGGTGTCATGAGGAGATCGATTTTTAAATATACGTAGAAACCATATATGGCATGAAGGTTGCTGATATGAGCCAAGGGAGTCTGTGACATGAATGTATCACGAAGGGGGAGGGTGAGGCATGGCTGAGGAAAAGGCAGAGGAATCTCCATCAGCAAAGGGCGGGTCTGGAAAAAAAATGATGATCTTGGGGTTAGCGGGTCTTCTCCTTTTAGGGGGTGGGGGCGGAGCCGCTTGGTTTTTCATGGCCGGAAGCCATGAAGAAGAGAAGAAAGCCGAATCCCATGATGAACAAGCCAAAGCGGATGACCATGCCGCCCAACCGGGACCGGTCATGGAATTGGATCCTTTCCTGCTGAATTTGGCAGATCGGGACGAACTTCGATTTTTAAAAGTCAGCATTAAACTGGAATTGGACCGACCCGAGGAAACAACCGATTATCAGGCCAAAGTGCCCGCCATTCGCGATGCGCTGCTGGTGTTATTAAGCAGTAAGGAGTCTCAGTTATTACGCACGGTGAATGGGAAGCGGCGAATTCGCGAAGAGATTATGGCCAGGGTCAATACGGTGATGAGCAAAGGCAAAGTTGCCAATGTGTATTTCACGGATTTCATTATTCAATAGGGAGAAAGATGTGAGGAGTGAAACGAAATGAGTCAGGAGTACAGTTGGGAGTGGACATTAACGCGGAAATGGAAGAACGAATGAGAGACGAAAGCTAACTTTAGAACTGGTGCGCCTAACAATTCATTTTTTCCTCCTCATCTAAGTCAATCATCACATGGAAAAAATTCTTAGTCAGGACGAGGTTGATGCGCTTCTTCGAGGCGTGTCTGACGGCGAGGTCGAAACCGAGGCCCCTGCCGTGGAAGCGCAACCCGAGACGGACGGACCGGTTGCGTATGATCTGGGAAATCAGGAGTGGGTGGTCCGTGGTCGCATGCCGACCCTGGATGTCATTCATCAGCAATTTTCACGACTCTTTCGGATTTCTCTGAGCGAGATTCTTCGCAAGAGCGCCGAAGTAACCGTGACCAACCAGTGTGTACAGAAGTTTGGCGAGTTCACCAAACGGATGCCCGTGCCCGCGTATCTGCAAATCATCTCCATGGAGCCGCTGAGAGGCCTCGCGATGATTGCCACCGATGCCGCCACCGTCTACATGTTAGTGGATCATTTTTTTGGGGGTGCCGGGCAAACCCATGTCAAACCGGAAGGTCAGGATTTTACGTTGATTGAACAACGGGTCATGAAAAAAGTCATGCAAATCGGAGTGAAAAATCTGGAGAAAGCCTGGGAGCCGGTTCAAAAACTCGTCATTCATCCGGTCCGGGCAGAAATGAATCCTCAACTGGCTTCGATTGTGTTGCCTTCAGACATTGTGATTGTTGTGACCTTGGGTGTGGAGTTGGGCAATTCCGTGGGGGACATTCATCTCTGTTTGCCGTATGCCATGTTGGAACCACTCAGGGAAAAACTTCAGGTGAGCTTCCAGGCGGATTTTTACGAAGTGGATCATGGATGGATCAAACGGTTTTCTTCCAGGCTGCGGGAGGCGACAGTCGGATTGTCCGTCACGTTGGGAGAAACCCGCATCTCCGTGGAAGAATTACTCGGATTTACCATCGGAGATGTGATCATGCTGGATCAGGCGACGACGCAGCCCCTTCTGGGACTGGTGGAAGGGATGCCAAAATTTCTTGGATTTCCTGGAGTATCCAAAGGCTCCCAATCCTTTCAAATTCAAAAAATCATCCTTCCGAAAGAATGATCGCCCGGATCAATCAAGGATTGGACAACGTTGTCATAGCAAGAGGGAGAGGAATGTATGAGTGATGAAGAGGCCGTGGACCTGGACTCGTTTGATGCAGAAAAAGAGATGATGGAGGCTCTTGCCCAAGAATCTGGGGGTAAGGTCCAAGAAGCCGGCGGCAAGTCGGTGCCGGCAAAACTCTCCGACCCGAGTCTCGAACGGATTCTGGATATTCCCCTGTTGTTATCCGCACAGTTGGGGAATACCCGGATGTTGATCAAAGATCTGCTTCAGCTGGGACCGGGTTCGATTGTGGAGCTGGATAAACTGGCCGGGGAGCCTCTGGAAATTTTGGTGAACGACAAATTGGTGGCCCGAGGAGAAGTCGTGATGGTGAATGAAAAATTCGGGGTGCGATTAACCGATGTTGTCAGTCCCACGGAACGGGTGAATAAACTAGGTGGGTGAGCGGTAAGGAGTGAGGAGCAAGGGGAATGGAGTCAGAGAGAAGAAATCGACGGTCATGGGTGTTTCCATATTTCATATTCCGATGATTCCTTTTTATCCGCCGTTACCCATCCCGTGTTGCTGTTTATGAAAGGATTGCATGGATTTCGGTCATGAGGTCATAAAAATGGCTGGAGCACTGGGCTTGGTGGTTCTCCTGCTCCTGGTCATTCTGGTCTGGGTTCGAAAGACCTTTGGGGAAGCCGGAGCCGCTTCGGGAGAACCGGTTATGAGGGTGATCGGAGGACTCCGGTTGGGGGCAGGCAAACAGATCGTGTTGGTGGAAGTAGCGGGGGAAGTGTTGGTGTTGGGAACCACCAATCGTGAAATGACGTTGCTGACGCGAATAAAGGATGAACAACGGATCGCCAGTTTACGAACCGTGGCCCATCCTATGCTCAATACCCTGGATGCATGGCTGGCAGCCTGGAAATCCGGAAGCCGAATGTCCAGGACGAAATCCGCATCTTCACGGATGCTCAAAGAACGTTTGCCTCACTGATAAGGAATACCATGCACCCCTGTGAAAGATCTGTCCCTCGGAAAATGCTAGTCACGATTGTGCTGGTGGGGTTGGTTGGTCTGTTCGAGCATGGGTGGGTAGTCAACACCGTCTGGGGTCAAACGACGAAGGACCCCACCATCAGTTTGCAAGTGTCCGGACTGGACGCCACTGAACCCTGGACCTTTGGTATTCGCATTCTATTTCTGCTCACGGTTTTAACCGTGGCTCCGGCCTTACTCATGCTGGTGACTTCCTTTACACGGGTGGTCATTGTGCTGGGCCTTCTCCGTCAAGCTCTGGGAACCATGCATGCTCCTCCCAATCAGGTCATGATCGCGCTAGCGCTGTTTCTGACCATTTTTATCATGATGCCTGTATGGGAACAAATTCGAGGGGAGGCGTTGAATCCGTACTTGGAGAATCAAATCACGCAGCAGGTGGCCATGGACCGGGCAATTGAGCCCATCCGACAATTTATGATGAAACAGGTTCGGGAAAAGGACCTTTCCCTGTTTATGGGAATGGCCAAAATGCCCACGCCGCAATCCCAGGCCGATGTGCCCTTGCATGTGTTGGTGCCGGCTTTTGTAATCAGTGAATTAAGAACAGCATTTCAGATCGGTTTCCTCATTTATATTCCGTTTCTGGTGATCGATATGATTGTCGCCAGTATTCTTATGTCGATGGGAATGATGCTGCTGCCGCCTGTCATGATTTCATTGCCGTTTAAACTGGTCTTGTTTGTGCTGGCTGACGGATGGTTTTTAATCGTCGGATCCTTGATGAATAGTTTTCAGTAACCGTGTCGGGAGTTGCGTGAAAAGGAGTCAATGACAGATGACACCTGAAGGAGTCATAGGCATTGGACAGGAAGCGATTAAAACCATTTTGCTGGTGGCCGGCCCCATGCTCGGATTCAGTTTAATTGTGGGGTTAATGGTCAGTGCCTTTCAGGCGATGACGCAAATCAACGAAGCAACACTGACCTTTTTGCCGAAAATCGTCACCATGTTTCTGGTGTTGCTCGTCGCCTTTCCATGGATGCTGCAAATTCTGTTGGGTTTTATGACCAATATCTGGGGTGATTTCAATCATTATATCCGTTGAATCTTGGAGGACGGAACGGTCCGATGAACACCA
Organism: Nitrospirales bacterium; assembly: GCA_050248735.1. Lineage (GTDB taxonomy): Bacteria > Nitrospirota > Nitrospiria > Nitrospirales > UBA8639 > JACKFE01. The sequence goes on from JBFWRU010000002.1 coordinate 173,495, forward strand.
CCCAAACGCGGGCGTTCGTCGGCCCTCCAAGCATTAAGCTGAACCGATAAAGGATACCGATTCGTTGCTGCAATGGGAGTTTGCGTTCCAACAGGTCTGGCAATATCTCGTGGTACTCGTCAGAACCGCTGCCATTCTTTCCACCCTTCCCTTGCTGGGAGGACGATCGGTTCCCAACCGCATCAAAATCGGATTCGCCACGGCCATTGCGTTGGTGGTGACCCCGGTCGTGACCTTTTCGCTCCCTAACAACTGGCTGCAGCCCAGCAATCTCCTCATTGCGATTGCCACCGAAATCCTCATTGGTCTGGTCCTGGGTATGGCTACGCGTTTACTCATGACTGCGGTTGAATTGGCGGGAAACGTTATGGGATTTCAAGTGGGATTTGCCGTGGCCGGGGTATTGGACCCCGTGACCCAAGTGGAAACCCCCGTATTTGGTCAATTGCTCATGATGTTAGCCACCTTGGTGTATTTTGCGGTGGATGGCCATCATTTGGTGTTGTTGGCATTAGGGAGCAGTTTTCAGATGATTCCTCCCTTTGGATCCCACCTCAGTGCACCATTGTTGAGTAGCGTGACCGAGGCATTCCAACAATCTTTTGAAACGGGTTTAAAGCTGGCGTTTCCGGTCATGGCGGCCACGTTTCTCATCCATGTCAGCCTGGGGTTGTTAGGACGATTTATCCCACAGATGAATGTGTTAATGACCAGTTTTCCAATTACCATTGCGGTGGGCCTGTTGGTGCTGGGATTAGGATTGCCGTTTGTCACCTTTGTATTTCAGAACTCGATTCTGGGTCTTGAATCCGTTCTGTGGAATCTGTTGCAGGAATTAGGGCATGGCTGAAAATAAAGACGGGGCTGAAAAAACAGAGCAACCCAGTGGAAGGCGGCTGGAAGAGGCCAGAAAAAAAGGGCAGGTTCCCACTACGAAGGAACTTCCCCCGTTGGTGGTTCTGGTCGGCGGAGTGGGGCTGATCTCTCTGTGGGCGCCTGCCGCGTTATTGGAATTAAACCAGCATCAACGAAATTGGTTTGAACAGGCCGGAACTCTTCAATTAACGCCCTCCACGTTATATGTCCTCGTGATGCAAATCACCCAGGATATTTTCGTGCCCCTGTTGCCCTTTGGATTTCTCGTGGCCTTATTGGGCATGGCATCTCTGCTCATCCAAACGGGACCGATGTGGATCGAACAGGCGCTGCAGCCCAAGCCAGACAAACTTCATCCCAAAAACGGATTGAAACGAATTTTTTCCCTTAAAGGTGTGGTGGACCTGCTGAAGTCCCTCCTGAAGTTAGCCGGGATCGGCGGCATTATTTTTCTGATCTTTTCACGAGAAATGCCCAAAATTCTTCAGTTTCCGCTCATGAACCTTGTGGAAGCCTTTGCGGGAGTGTGGGGGCTGGTATGGGAAATCGTGTTGTCCGTGGCTGGTGCATTGTTGGTGTTGGCCATCCTGGATTTTTTTTATCAGCGCTGGCAGATGAATGAAGATATGAAAATGACCAAACAGGAAGTCAAGGATGAGTCCAAAGATGTGGAAGGCGACCCGCAAATCCGATCCCGTCGATTAAGTCTCCAGCGGGAACGTTCCCGTCAACGCATGTTACAGGCGGTGCCAAAAGCCGATGTGGTGATTACCAATCCTACACACGTGGCCGTCGCCCTGCGATATGAGACGGGAAAAATGGATGCGCCGGTCATGGTGGCGAAAGGGGCCGGGTTTGTGGCGGAAAAGATTAAACAGATTGCCAGGCATGCCGGTGTCCCGATCGTCGAAAATCGAAGTCTGGCTCGTGGACTGTTTAAAGCCGTCAAAGTCGGGCAGCAGGTTCCGCATTCATTGTATCAAGCCGCCGCCGAGGTGCTGGCCTATGTCTATCGCTTGAAACGAATGAATGAGGGGACGGGGTAAGGCGTGAGAAGTAAAAAGAGCAAAGTAAGGAATGAGAAGAATGAAGGAACAGCAAGGGTTCATCCGGTTTCTCCTTTTGACGGTTTTCTTCTCACTTTTCACTTCGTAGGATGTCAAGATTACAGTTCACGGTAGATCGTAAGAGGCACATACAAGAATGGATTTCGATTCCAAACAACTGAAAGCCGATCTGACTCCGGCCCATTACGGGGATGTGTTGTTGCCGGTGGGGGTGATCGGCATGCTCCTGGTGATGCTGCTTCCCTTGCCTTCCTTGTTATTGGATTTGTTTCTTTCCTTCAGTATTACGCTGGCCTTGTTGATCCTGCTGGTCACCATGAATGCCGGCCGTCCGGTGGAGTTTTCGGTCTTTCCCTCCGTATTGCTTCTGACCACACTGTTTCGTCTGGCGTTGAATATTGCCTCCACCCGCGCCATTCTGTTGAACGGGAATACCGGGCCGGACGCGGCCGGGGAAGTGATTCGGGTTTTTGGAGAGTTCGTGGTCGGAGGCAATTATGCCGTGGGGATCGTGGTCTTTTCGATCCTGGTCATTATCAACTTTGTCGTGATTACCAAAGGGGCCACTCGGATTGCCGAAGTGGCGGCCCGTTTCACTTTAGATGCGATGCCGGGACGGCAGATGAGCATCGACGCCGATTTGAATGCGGGGATTATCGATGAGAGCGAGGCCAGAACCCGGCGTGAACTGATCGCCAAGGAAGCGGATTTTTACGGGTCCATGGACGGAGCCAGTAAATTTGTCCGTGGCGATGCGATGGCCGCGCTCATGATTATTTTCATTAATGTGGTCGGCGGCCTGGGTATCGGGGTACTGGAGCATAATATGTCGTTCATGGAAGCGGCAAAACGGTTTACCCTGTTGACGGTGGGCGATGCCATTGTCGCTCAGATTCCCGCCCTGATTATGTCCACGGCGGCCGGTATTATTATTACCCGGGTGTCGACTACCACCAGTTTAGGGCGGGATCTGACAGAGCAGATTTTTTTCAACCCCCAACTTGTGGCGGCCGTTTCCGGCATGTTGTTTTTCATGGGATTTATGCCCGGGTTGCCGCACTTTGCCTTTTTGTCATTGGCCGGCCTCTCCGCCGCTCTGGCCTACCGGTTGTGGCAACGAAAGCAGAAAACCGCGCATGCCAAAGCCGCCACTCAACAGAAAGAAAAATCCACCGCGCCCGCAACCGACAATCTCGATTCGATCACCCCCCCGGATTTATTGGAGCTCCATGTGGGCTATGGACTGGTGGCGTTTGTGGATCAGGCTCAGGGCGGGGAACTGTTGGAACGGATTCGGTCCATCCGGCGACAAACGGCATTGGATTTGGGTTTTGTCGTGCCCGCCGTCCATATACGGGATAACCTTCAATTGAAACCTCATGATTACAGTATTCTGCTCAAGGGCATTCAGGTGGCCAAGGGCGAACTCCTGCCCAGGCATCTGTTGGCGATCAATCCCGGTCAAGCCAGGAAGGGCTTGGAGGGAAAACCAGGGAAGGACCCCTGCTTCGGATTGCCGGCCGTGTGGATTGCTCCGACAGAAAAGGAGCGGGCCCAAATGGATGGCTATACCGTCGTAGACGGTCCCGCCATTATTGCGACGCATTTGACGGAAATTATTAAAACCAATGGGCATGAATTGCTGGGTCGGCAAGAGGTCCAGAATTTGCTGGATAACCTGGCCAAGACCTATCCAAAGGTGGTGGACGATTTGATTCCCGCTCAATTAACGCTTGGTGCCGTGGTGAGAATCCTCAAGAATCTCCTACGGGAACGAGTATCCATTCGCGATCTCCGATCGATTTTAGAGGCTGTCGCGGATTACACCATGCAGAGTAAGGATCCTGACACCCTGACGGAATATGCCCGGCAAAATTTATCCAGAACGATTTCCAGCCAGTATATGAATGCAGAAGGCGTGGTTCAGGTGATCAGCTTGGATCCGCTTCTGGATCGACGTCTTACGGAGACGATGAAACCTCAAGGAGGAGAAGACAAGGGCCTGCCTCCCAGCCTGCTCAATCAGGTCGTCACGTCCATGCGCAATGCCATTGAGCGGGTCGTGAGCCAGGGTTATCAACCGGTGTTGTTGTGTTCCCAGTCCATCCGGTCCCAACTGTTTCGCGTGATCTCGCCGGGCATTCATGCCCTAGCGGTGTTGTCGCCGAATGAGTTGGACCCCAAGGTCAAAATTCAAGCCATAGAAGTTGTGAGGTTGCCACATGAAGCTGAAACGGTTTGAAGCGCTAACGTTACAGGAGGCCCTCCACGCGGTCAAAGCGGAGCTGGGGCCCGAGGCGGTCATCGTCTCATCCCGTCGTGTCCAAAAGGGCGGTGGACTGTTCGGGTTAATGAGTCAAACCATGGTGGAAGTGACCGCAGCAGTGGATCAACCTCAGAAGGTGGAGCCGGCACGCAAGCCGCCCATGGCGGTGTTAGCCGCGTTGAGAAACGCGTCAGCCCCGGTCGAGAAATCCAGTCCGCACAAATCCGAACCGGCTCCTGAAGCACATTTTCAGGACCAGTTGAAGGTGGCCACCGCCCTGGATCCGATGAAAGAGCAGATGCAGGAGATGCGGGAAGACATCCGGCGGTTGCGGGAGGAAAATCGTGATCCAGAGCGGGTCCTGGGTCCGCTCCGACAGGAACTGGAAGGTCTGCGCATCGTGGTAGGGGAGGCACTGGAACATCGGTTGCGAACACGCGTCGAGGGATTGCCCGGCGGGCTGATCGAAGATTACCAGGGTCTGGTGTCTCAGGGCGTGAACTCCCAGAGGGCTCACGATCTGCTTCGGTCCATTGTGGAAACGTTAGGGACCGTGAATGTCGCCAATCGGGACATGGTGAAAGACCTGATCGTGGAACGGATGGAGCAGGCTTTGTCCGCGCCTGGAACGGGACTGACCAAATCTCATGAACAAAAAATCCTGATGCTGGTGGGACCGACGGGAGTCGGGAAAACCACCACCGTCGCCAAGTTGGCCGGAATGGCCCGCCAACAACATCCGGACAGTAAAACCGTGCTGATCACGTTGGATACCTATCGCGTGGCCGCAGTGGAACAATTACGGGTGTATGCGAAAATTTTAAAAATGCCTCTTGAAGTCGCGGTCTCTCCACAGGACCTCCTGGATTCTGTTCTTCGTCATGAACAGGCCGATTATATTTTGATTGATACGGCGGGGCGGAGTCCCCGCGATCAAGGTGGCTATGATGAATTGATTGCCCTGAATCGCGGGAGATTGAGACTTGAAAATCATCTGGTGTTGGCCGCACCGGTGGCCGAGGCCGGGCTGATGGAGGTGATTCGCCGGTATCAATCCCTGCCGATTCATCGGATCATATGGACCAAATTGGATGAAGTGGCCACCTATGGCACCGTGTTTAATGTCCTGGCGCAGGCCGGTATACCCGCGTCGTTTCTTTCCGCCGGCCAACGGGTACCGGAGGATTTGGAGGTGGCCACGCGAAGACGACTGGTGGAGTTGGCCAGGGGAGAAGGATTGGCGCCGATTTCACCCTCTCGAACTCTTGCCGGAGTTGGTGGAGGCAATCAGTGAGCATGCGGGATGCCGTTGTCACAGCAGGCATGAGGTACACCAGGCCCGATCAGGCCAGCGGCCTGCGGCAAGCCATGAGTCCTCACGGAGTGATTCCGATGCCGAAGGTCCAGGTCGTGGCTGTCAGTTCCGGCAAGGGCGGGGTCGGTAAAACCAATGTGGTGGTGAATTTGGCCGTGGCATCCGCCCGTCAGGGTCGAAAGGTGTTGGTCATGGATGCGGACCTGGCCCTGGGGAACGTGGATATCGTCTTGGGCGTGACGCCCAAATATACCATTGAAGATGTGCTGTCCGGACAGCAGCGCTTGAGTCAGGTTCTCACGCCAGGTCCGGCCGGCATCCATATTTTGCCGGCTACCTCCGGGGGGCAGGAGTTCTCTCACCTCACCTACGAACAGCAATTGCATTTACAATCCGCGTTTTTGCAGCTACCGGATCCTCCCGACCTCTTGTGTATCGATTGTGCGGCGGGCATTTCGGCCAATGTGCTGTATTTTAGTTTGGTTGCGCATGAGACGCTGGTGGTGGTGACACCTGATCCGAGTTCGTTGACCGATGCCTATGCGTTGGTCAAGGTATTGTCGACCCGGTATCACTTACGATCATTTCGGTTGCTCATCAATCGGGCAAAGAATGTGCAAGAGGGCAAAGAGGTGTTTCGAAAATTCAGCCTGGTGACGGATCGATTTCTCACGCTGACGTTGGATTATGTGGGATGCATTCCTCAGGATGATTACGTGAGCATGGCCGTGACTCAACAACGGGCGGTCTGCGACCTGTATCCACGGGCTCCATCCAGCCGGGCATTTCACACGTTGGCCTCCACTGTTCATCAGTGGGCAATCGACCCCTCCTGGCAAGGAGGATTTCAATTATTCGGGCCGGCCGCCATGGCCGCCACACAATCTGTCATGGAAGGATAAGGCATGAAACGAGGTCAACTGACGGCTCCCCCGGTGAAAGCGAACGTCGCGATTCCGACGAAAATGTGCCTCTCGTTGCAGGACCGGGAAAATTTGATCCAGGAATTTTTGCCGGTGATCAAATATATGGCCATGCGGTTGGCCATGCGTGTCTCCAACGGATTGAATGTGGAAGACCTGATGAGCGCAGGCATGGTGGGGCTGTTGGATGCCATGACCAAATTCGATCCGTCACGGGAAATCAAGTTTCGTACCTATGCGGAATTCAGGATTCGGGGAGCGATGCTGGATGAAATCCGGGCGATGGATTGGGTGCCCCGGTCGATGCGCGAACGAATCGGGAAAATCCAACATGCCGCCAATGAATGGACCAAACGAAAAGGGCGTCCACCCTCCGAAGCCGAGTTGGCCGAGGTTCTGGGAATTGAGCCTCACGAAGTGGATGAAACCCTGCTGCAAGCCAAAGGGTCAGTCGTTTTGAGTTTGGAAGATCTCGGGACCAATGATGAGGACAGTCATCCGATCTTAGATGCCCTGGCCGATCGGGAGCAGCCCACACCGCTGGAGTCGTTGGTATCGGAGGATGCCCGTCGCGCCCTCGTAGAAGCCATTGAACGCCTTCCGGAACGTCAACGCCTGGTGCTCACGCTCTATTATTTTGAGGAATTGACCATGAAGGAAATCGGAGTGGTTCTGAGTGTGACCGAATCGCGCATTTGCCAATTGCATGCTCAAGCGATGATCCGACTGAAGGCCCTTCTCCATGCCCGATTGGATCGGTAGGCCGCTCGACCGGTGAGCCTGACGATCTATCTATGGAACTTATCCGTATCCCGTCAGTGTTTTCTTCGAAATGGTCTCTCCGGATCAATGAAGTTCTCCCTTAGCCGATTTCCAACCACCGCCATCGTGGTGTGTCGGTTTCTTGAGTTTGCCGTCGTCCCAACCGACGAATCATTGTGGTCTCTTTCCAACGCTATCATGCCTTCGCAGCAATCGTCCTGAGGCACTCGAACAAGCCATGAGTCATCCGGTGTCTCCAGCGTCGAAACTTCCTCAGCGCCCGAATCCGGAGAGGTCCAATGTTCCGTATACCATTTTAGTCGTTGACGACGAACAAATTGTGCGGATGGTCGCCAAACGCCGCCTGGGTGCCTTGGGCTACCGGATATTGGAGGCGGAAGACGGCGAAGAAGCGCTTCTGATTCTTCGGCGGGAACCGGTGGATCTGGTGTTGGCGGATTGGATGATGCCGAACCTGGACGGGCCGGGGTTGTGCAAAATTGTTAAAGCCGATGAGCAACTGCGGAATATCCATTTTATATTTATGACTTTGTTGGATAAACCTGCCGAACTGGCCAAAGGGTTAAAACTGGGTGCGGATGATTTTCTTTCCAAAAGTGCCTCGGACCAGGAAATTGCCGCACGGGTGACGGCGGGACTTCGCATCCGTCAACTGCTCATGGATCTCGAAAAATCCAACCAACTCGTATCCGCGAAAAAAGCCGAACTGGATGCCGAGTTGCAATCGGGGGCTGACTTTGTCCGGTCAGTGCTTCCTTCGAAGGGTGAAGTGGTTCCCGGCGTATACCTGGACTGGAGGTTTATACCCTCCCTGAAGTTGGGCGGAGATTTGTTTCAAGTTTCGAATTGGAGTCCGGATTTCATCGGGCTGATGATCCTGGATATGTCGGGTCATGGAATCGGAGCGGCCTTGCGGGCCATTTCGTTATCCAATTTCTTTCAGAAAGACCATGTCCTGTTTCAATTTCGAAGCATGGATCCTGGCCACATCCTGTCAAAATTAAACACACGGTATCCGCTGAGTGAGCAAGGTGAATATTTCACCATTTGGTTGGGAGTCTATCAATGCTCCACCGGGGTGCTTCGGTATGCATCCGCCGGGCATCCGGGAGGGGTTTTGGTTCGCCCCGGGGAATCGAAACGCATTCTGGGCCAGAAGGCCTGGCCGATCGGATTTTCTCCCGACGAAACTTTTGATACGCAAGAGGTCGTCATTCGGCCGGGGGACCGCCTCTACCTCTTTAGCGACGGCATTTATGAAGTGCTGAACGGTCACAATGAAATCTGGGGGCAAGACCGCCTGCAGCAAGCCTTGGACGGCTTGTCCTCAAGTTCCATGGCGGACGGTTTGGAACGTATTGTCGGGCAGAGTCAGGCATGGCAGGAGAAAATGACTTTCGGCGATGACGTGGCCCTTGTGGGGTTGGAATTTGAAACGGGGCATTCGACCACTTCAGGCAAACCCTAGCTGAAATCAAAGGGAATCATTGGCTGTATGAAACGCCGTCCGAATATTCTCTTGGTCGATGATGACCCGATGAACCGAGACGTATTGTGGGAAATCCTCCGGGAGGAGCCCTATCGATTGGTCCAGGCCGCCAACGGGCAGGCAGCCATTGAGATGATCCACCAGTCCTCAAGCGTATTTGATGTGATTGTTCTGGATCGGGTGATGCCGGGCATGAACGGGTTGGAGCTGATGGCCCAATTGAAACAGGACGCAAAATTCCAATGGATACCGGTCATCATGGCGACCGCAGCCGGTACGCCGGAGGAAATCTGTGAAGGAATGGAAGCCGGAGTATTTTTTTATTTGATTAAGCCCTTCGAGGCCCACACGTTGGTCCGGATGGTCCGCGCCGCTCTGGAGGATGGACGGAAATGGCAAGGCATCCAGCGGAGTTTGAACGCACCCGTGTACAGTGTGCAGTTCTTGCAGAGCGGACAATTTCATATTCGAACGATGGAAGACGCGTATGCCCTGTCTATTTTTTTAGCGCAGGCGTGCGAAGATTCCGAAAAGGTGGCGTTTGGACTCAACGAGCTCCTGTGCAATGCGGTGGAGCATGGCAATTTGGGCATTGGGTTTGATGAGAAAACCCGTTTGCAAGCCGCCAATATCTGGGAAGACGAAATCGAACGCCGATTGGTTCTTCCGGATAATCTGTCAAAAACAGTGGCGGTTCAGGTCGAGCGAGGTCCGGAGATCCTGGCGGTGACCATTACGGATCAGGGCGCGGGGTTCAATTGGCAGAACTATGAGGTACTTCATCCGGAGCGGGGGGGGGAAAGTCATGGACGGGGCATTGCGATGGCGAAAGCTCTCAGTTTTCAACAAATGGAGTATCTGGGGCGGGGAAACAGGGTCCGGTGCCTGATGACTTCGAAGTCATGTCAGCAGTCCAAGCCAGCCTAGCCAAAGCTTTCGGAAAGGGTCTGGCCTAGGGGGGTACGTGGAAACAGGGCCTTTTCGGGCCATGGTGTCCGGTCGGAGACCTGGGATCCTCCCGAATAAAAAATCTCCAGGATATAAAGTCTGCATAAGAATAGGCCGACAACTTTTCCCAGAATGGTTTTGTCCATTTGTGACTATCCATGACAGAGCAATCTGAATGATTTGGGATTATCAATCGGTTGCCGGCGGAAACGTCCGGTCAGTGGAACGTGAACTTGCCCGATGACAAACAAGAATGGGCATGTCGTGAGCCGACAGAGTACAGGAAGCTTACTCCGGTCCCCATACATACCACTCAACCAAAGGTGAATCATGGCTAAAGAGAATCATGAGGATGTAATTCCTGAGCAGAATATCCTGAAGCCCGTGGGCGATCTGACTATCTTTGAGGCGGCCAAATTTCACGAGGAACTCGTCCTGCTCAATCAAGGAGAAGGCGGCTTGGAACTGGATCTGTCCGGGGTGGAGCATTTGGACTCTTCATGTGTCCAGATAATTGTGGCGGCGACCCGTTCCGGCCGACTGCGTCTGACGGGATACTCTGAGGAATTACGAAATAAATTTGAACAAATCGGGTTTGCACAATTTCTTCCCGTTCCGGAAGCGGTCTAACGGAGGAAGACGCCACACGAACCGTGGTCATCGAACCACGGGAGCAAGGAGAATGGTGATAATGGTGAATTTGGAATGGCTAATCGGAATCGCGGGGCTCATGGCCGGACTGGGCACGGGCTGGTGGTTGGGATCAAGGAAAGGGCAACGGATCATCGAGGGTCTGCAACAACAGCTACAGAAGGCGGAGGAAGCGCAACAGCGATCGATGAGAAATTGGCGGGAATTTTGCCGCTGCCTGGGCCCGTTGATCCCGGTGTTTGTGGCACAGATCAAGTCGGTGATTGAGGAAACGGAATTGGCCGCCGGGGGGTTGATCCAGCGTTTTCAACGTATTGCCCAACAGGCCAGGGAACAGGCCTCTGAAACCGAATCGTTGTTGCAAATGAGTGAAGGGGGAGGCGGAGAAGGTGAGTATTCCGTTGAGCGAATCCTTTCGGAAACCAAAGAGACCATGAATATGTTCGTCCAGCAAGTGACGCAAACCTCATCGGTGACGATGACCACGGTAAGTGTGATGGATAAAGCGGTTGCCACCACGGCCAGGATTTCCGAAGTGGTCGAGGAGGTGGAATTTATTGCGGATCAAACACGATTGCTGGCTCTGAATGCCGCCATTGAAGCGGCGAGAGCCGGTGAACATGGCCGCGGGTTTGCGGTCGTTGCGGATGAAGTCACCAAATTGGCCAACCGGTCTGGGCAGGCCGCCGAGCAGATTCGCGCGTTGGCCACTGCGGTTAAAGACACCACCGAGTCGGCCATGGCCGAATTACAGGTGTTGGCGGCGTTGGATCTCACCGATACCCTGAAGGCTCAGGAAAAGATTATGGGGATGACGGAAGTCATGGCTTCCAAAAATCATGCGCTCAAAGAGAGCGTGGGGCATAACTCCGGGCGGGCCAGGGAACTGGGGAATGATATCGGACAAATTGTCATGTCCATGCAGTTTCAGGATATTACCCGTCAGAAATTGGAACATGTCTATCAACCTCTGGAGCATATCTATGCTCCGTTAAAGAGTGTCATGGACGATGTCGGGAGTACGGACATGCTTCCCGGAGTCATCGAGGAACTCAGAAATTTGGACCATTCCTATACCATGGAATCCGAACGCCAAACCATTCAGGCCGCGCGGTCGGGAGAAAACGCCGTGTTGGTGGGAACCGGAAATGCCGGGGAAGACAGCGTGACGTTGTTTTAAAAGGATACGCAGGAATCATACAAACACTGGAGTAGACGTTCACAGACCAAAGTGAGGTTATCCTATGGGCAAGACAGTCTTAGTCGTAGATGATTCGGTGTCGATGAGGCAAATGGTGAGCTTTACCCTGACGGGGGCAGGCTATGAAGTGGTGGAAGCGGGAGATGGCAAAGAAGCGGTTGATAAACTCAATGGCGGCGCAAAACCGAATCTGGTCATCACGGATCTGAATATGCCCAACATGGATGGTATTTCCCTGATCAAAGCGATTCGGGAAATGGCTCCGCACAAGTTCACTCCTATACTGATGCTGACCACGGAATCCTCGGACGATAAAAAGAAAGAGGGGCAGGGTGCCGGAGCGACAGGCTGGATTGTGAAACCGTTCAATCCCGATCAAATGTTGGCCACGATCAAGAAAGTTCTGCCGGGATAAGAGGAGAGCCGTGTTTATCGGAAGAGGTGTGGAAATCCTGGAAGGAAAATTTAGGCTAAATGGTCATATTGTTGACCGGGTTGATCCGGCATCCAAAAGCTTCTCACGCGTGATTACTGACGCGGTACGAAATGACTAATCCTCGGTCCACTCGCAAAGGAGTCGAATAATGGCTGTTGATCTCTCGCAATTTCAAGAATCCTTTTTTACGGAATCGGCCGAACATGTCGAAACCATGGAAACCGGATTATTAGAGTTAGAGGAACGCCCGACGGACCTGGATTTATTAAACCGGATATTCCGGGCCGCTCATTCCATTAAAGGCAATGCCGGCATGTTTAATTTTACGGATATCGGTGGATTGACCCACAAAATGGAAAACGTTCTGGATCTCCTTCGTAATGAAAAAATGCCGGTGACTCCGGAGGTGATCGAAGTGTTGTTCCGTTCCCTGGATGGCTTGAAAGGCCTTCTGGAAGTGGCTCAAGGGCAAGGAGAAACCGACGAGGAATTGATAAAAAGTTTAGAAGAAGAATTGCAGGCCTGTCAGGCCGAGAATGGGGCGCACGCCCACACTTCGACATCCGGGATGTCGGCTTCCCGGAGCGGGAGTTTGCAGGCACATGGCTGGAGGGGCGTGACCATCGATTGGGTTCCGCTACCGCAATTGTTTCAGCGGGGGTTGGATCCTGCTCAAATTTTTCGGGACCTCCATGCCTTGGGGGTGGTCAAAGCGTTGCAAGTGCGGACTGACACTTTGCCGGCATTACCGGTCATGGATCCTGAGCGATGTTATCTCAGTTGGGGTATCGAATTGGAAACCGATGTTCCGATCGCGAAAGTGGAAGCCGTGTTTGATTTTGTACGTGACGGTAGTGAATTGACCATTGTGGATCGTGCTCCCAAGAAACCGGAGCCCTATAAGCGAGTCGGGGATATTCTGGTGGAAGAAGGGGTGGTGACTCCTGAACAGGTGGCGGAAAGCCTGGCGAAACAAAAAAATCTTGGCCAGATTCTGGTGGAAGACATGAAGGCCACCCCCCAGCAGGTCGACAAAGCTCTGCAAAAGCAGCAGCAATTGAAAAAAGGCGAGACGGCCTCCATCCGGGTCGATATCGACAAGATCGACAAACTCATTAATCTGGTCGGGGAATTGGTGATTACCCAATCCATGATCACCGATCTTGGCGAAAAGTTTACGATTAATCAGTTGCCGGTTCTTCAGGAACGGATCGTTCAGTTGGAACGCAATACCCGGGAGCTGCAGGAGCGGGTGATGTCGATCCGGATGATGCCGATTGGAAGCGCCTTCCACCGTTTCCCACGTCTGGTCAGGGATTTGTCCGGGAAAAGCGGCAAGCAAATTCAATTGGTGATGTCGGGCGAGGAAACGGAATTGGACAAGACCTTGATTGAAGCGATTGGCGATCCGCTCACGCATCTGGTTCGCAATTCGGCGGATCATGGATTGGAACCACCGGAAGAACGGCTGGCCCAAGGCAAGCCGGTTAAAGGAACCATACGGCTGAATGCCTATCATGACGGCGGGAGTATTTGTATTGCCGTGGAAGATGACGGGAGAGGGCTGAATAGAGAAAAAATTGTTAAAAAAGCGGTTGAAAAAGGCATTATTGCGGATGGCACCAATATGTCGGATGAAGAAGTCTTTCAGCTGATTTTTCGTCCGGGTTTTTCAACGGCCGATAAGGTGACGGATGTGTCAGGCCGGGGAGTGGGCATGGATGTCGTGAAACGAAATATCGAAGGTCTGGGCGGGTCCGTGGCCATTCAGAGTACCTTCGGAAAAGGTTCAAAGCTCACCCTGAAGTTACCGCTGACCTTGGCGATTATTGATGGGATGACGGTGCGCGTCGGAGAAGACAATTACATTATTCCGCTGATTACCGTGACGGAATCGATCCGTCCTAAACCGCACGATCTTCAGCGCATCGTGGGAAAAGGGGAAGTCGTCAATCTTCGGGGTGAATGGGTGCCGATGGTTAGGCTCTATGAAGTCTTCCAACGCCCCGCAGACTTTACCGATCCCTCGCAGGCCTTGTTGGTGATTGTGGAAGTGGATGGGCGGCGGGTCGCGGTGCTGGTGGATGAACTGACCGGTCAACAGCAGGTCGTGATTAAAAGTTTGGAGCAAAATTATCGAAAGGTCGAGGCCATTTCCGGGGCCACCATTCTAGGTGACGGGCAAGTGGCGTTGATCCTGGATGTGCCGGGTTTGGCCAAATTGGCGCGGATTGGCCATATGGTAGCAGCCTGAGGAAGAGCGTTAGGCGCCGAAGACGTAAAGGGTAACGGAAAGGTAATGGTTCCTCTCAGGGCTTACGCGTTACGAGAAACAAGAGGACACATATTTAGCCATGAAGATGATTTTCATAACGAAGGAGACCAATCATGTCCACGGCCACTGTTGACACGACCGAAGCACGCGAGGTTCGGACCACGTATTCCAGCGAAGACCAACAATACCTGACCTTTGATTTGGCTGATGAATATTACGGGGTGGATATTCTGAAGGTTCAGGAAATTAAAGGGTATACCACCGTGACGCGGATCCCGAATACTCCCGACTATCTGAAGGGGGTGCTTAACCTTCGTGGAACGATCGTGCCGATTGTGGATCTGCGAATGAAGTTCGGCATGGGCACGACGGAGCCAACCTCTTTTACCGTAGTCGTGGTTGTGAACGTTCGCAATCGGGTCATGGGTTTTCTGGTTGATGCGGTGTCTGATGTCCTGGATTTGAATGCCAAGAATATTCAACCGCCTCCGGATATGGGGACCACGGTCGATATCACATTTGTGGCCGGGATCGGTAATGCCAATGATCGACTGGTGACTCTCCTGGATATCGATCGTGTCTTAACGGAGGATGAAGTGAAAGCCGTAGATGATCTTCCTGGAAAAATTGAAAAAATTGAGGGGCATGAGGGATAGATCTGTGGAACAGTGAACAGAGGAACGTCAATTTAGCCTCTATCGGGTGCACCCATGACGGATTGTAAGCCGGGCCGGATATTCGTGCGACGGGCTTCAAGACGGGAAGGGCAAACTTTTGATCAGTGGAAGGAGCGTACGCGTATGAAGATGGTAGAAAAATTTTTACATTGTGGAATTGCGGTCAAACTGGTCATCGTTTTTGTGATTTTCGGCGCGATCCCCATGGGGGCGGTAGGAATCATTGCCTATGGATCGGCGGAAAGCATGAAAGACAAGATCGGATATCAATTTCTGTCCGAGGGCAAAGGCCTGGCTGATAAAATCGACCGGAACCTGTTTGAACGATACGGAGATGTGCAGGCTTTTGGTTTTAACGATGCGATTACGCGTACCACGCAATGGTATGACCCCACGGAATTCAATGCCATTAGCCAGGTCATGAATAAATACGTGCAGGCTTACGGCATTTATGATCTGACGCTGTTGGTCGACCTCAGGGGAGATCTGATTGCCGTGAATTTTAAAAATGCCAAAGGGGAACCCATCGATGTCAAATTCCTCTTCGAACAGAATTACAGTGAAGCCCCCTGGTTCAAGGCCCTGGCTGAGGGCAAGTATACGGTGCGGCAGCCTTTTACCGCTCCGGGGAATGATATATCCACCGGTACCTTTATCGAGGATATCCACATCGATGCGGATGTCCAACGTGCGTTGGGGAAAGACGGATATGTGATGGGATTTTCTTCTCCGGTCTATGACGAGGTGGGACGGGTTGTGGCCTACTGGTCCAATCGGGCGAATTTCTCGGTAGTCGAAAATATGTTTCAGGATACCTATCGGAATTTAAAAGATGTGGGTTTTCCCGGCGCCGAACTCACCTTGATTGATGAGCGGGGCAGGGTGATCCTGGACTATGACCCTAGTTCAACCAAAACCGACAAGATTGTCCGTAATTTCGATGTCTTGATGAAGTTGAATCTCGTAGAAGCCGGAGTTTCGATTGCCAAAAAAGCCATCAAGGGAGAGTCGGGGGTTGAGACAGCGCTTCACGCTCGAAAAGGGATTCCCCAGGTTGGAGCCTATACGCACTTGCATGGGGCATTGGGTTATCCGGGCATGAACTGGGCGGTGTTGGTCCGGGTCCCGGAAGAGGAAGCCGTCGCGGGACCCTTGGGGGTGCAGAAGAAAGTCATCATGACGGGAATCATTTGTTTGGCACTTATCCTACCACTTGGTTGGTGGGTTGGCCGTCGTGGAGCCAATAGTCTGATCCAAGTCAGTGAAGTCGCCCAGCGCGCCGCCGAAGGCGATTTGACCAAACGGGTCACGGTGACATCCAAAGACGAACTGGGTGCTCTTGGCCATGCGATGAATGCCATGTTGGATAATTTGGTGAAAGTGGTGTCGGAAGTCCGTCAGGCGGCGGAACATGTCTCAACCGCGTCGAGTGAAATCACGCAAGGCAATGAGGATCTCTCCCAACGCACGTCGGCGCAAGCCGGAGCCCTGGAAGAGACGAGTGCGTCGATGGAGGAAATGACGTCCACGATCAGACAAAATGCGGATAACGCCAAGCAGGCCAACCAATTGGCGGTGGCCGCCCGCGAAGTGGCCGAAAAGGGTGGGACGGTGACGGAGAAAGCTGTCGAAGCCATGAATGGTATCAACCAGAGCAGCAAAAAGATTGCGGATATTATTAATGTGATCGATGAAATTGCGTTTCAGACCAATCTGCTGGCCTTGAATGCGGCCGTGGAAGCGGCGCGGGCGGGCGAGCAGGGCCGGGGATTTGCGGTGGTGGCATCGGAAGTGCGGAATTTGGCCCAGCGTTCGGCGACGGCCGCCAAGGAAATCAAGGCGTTGATCAACGAGTCCGTCCAGAAGGTGGGTGACGGCAGTGAACTGGTCAATCGCTCGGGGCAGACGCTGGAGGAGATCGTCAACTCAGTCAAGCGGGTGACGGATATTATTGCCGAAATCAGCGCCGCTTCGCAGGAGCAGGCGGCGGGGATCGATCAGGTGAATAAGGCGGTGATGCAGATGGATCAGGGGACGCAACAAAATGCAGCCTTGGTGGAACAGGCCACCTCGGCTTCCCAATCCATGAAACAGCAATCTGCTGAACTGTTGAACCAAGTGGCCTTTTTTAAATTTCAAGATGAGGGACTGGCAAACGGGGCTCATCTGACGGGATCACGAGGTTCCGGAGGAGATAGCCAGCCAAGCTTGTCCACCAAGTCGTCCTCCACGACCCCAAAATTACCGTTGATGAAAAGTGGATCTTCCACCAAAAAAGTAGCCCGGCCACCCCTTGTCGGGGTGGGGAATCCCAAAGGACAGGATCTTTGGGAGGGGGACGAGAATTCTTTTTAGCCTTGTTGAAGTCATGAACCCTACATTCTGATATTCAAGTTTATCACGGTTACTGTTCGAGGGAGAGATCATGAGCGGTCCGAAGCATGAACGGGGTGGAGAGCACATTCGAACCCTGTTGCATCAAATGGGACAACGAAAAACTCATGGTGGAATAGTAAGAGGGAAGGGTTGGGGAAGGAGATTCGTCGAGAGGTTGAGTGATTTGGCTCCGTCTCTCGGAAAATGGTGGAAGACGGTGAGAGGGAAAGATGCTCTTTCCTCATCGTCCATGATGGATAATATCTCTTGGCCTGGACCCTATCCTGTTTCTCCCGAACGAACGGAAGAAGCGAATGCACATGCTGGTGGCAGACTTGTCCCGAAGGGAAAGGATGCCATTTTCAGGAAACCGGATAGACATCCACAATCAGAAGGTGAGGGTGTTATGAACAGCATCGCAAACAAAATTTTCAGTTGGGGAATCGCGACAAAGTTGGTGGTCTTGTTCGCCATCTTTGGCATTGTTCCCATGGCGACGGTGGCCTATTTGGGAAATTCGGCCACAGGGGAAATGGAGAAGGCTGCCGGACAGCGGGTCCAGAATGTGGCGACCAATATTGCCGATAAAATCGACCGGAATTTATTCGAACGCTATGGCGATCCTCAGTCATTCGGTCTCAACAAGATCGTGGGGGAACGATATCATTGGTACTCCAAGGAAAATAATGCGATCGCCCAGGCCATGAATCAATATGTGACGACCTCCGGGATTTATTATTTGACGATTTTGGTGGATCCCGTCGGAGATGTCATGGCGGTTAATAATAAGGATGGTAAAGGGAATCCGATCGACACGACGGCAATTTATTCAAAGAAATATTCCGATGCTCCCTGGTTTAAGGCTCTGGAGGCCAAGGAGTTCACCACGAAACAACCCTTTACGGCTCCCGGTAACGACACGTCGACCGGGACCATCATCGAAGATCTTCATGTAGATGAGGATGTGAAGTCCGTCTATCCCGGCGATGACGGATTGACATTGGGATTTTCGGCCCCGGTGTATATCGACGGCGATTTAATCGGCTATTGGAGCAATCGGGTCAAATTTTCCCTGGTGGAGGAAATCGTCCAAACGGCCTATCAGGAACTCAAGGCTTCTGGTTTTCCCGGAACCGAGATTACGGTATTGGGTGATAAGGGACAGGTCATTGTGGATTACGATCCCTCTGCTCAAGGTAAGGAAGAGGTGAGCCATAATCTCGAAAATATCCTGTTTAAACTCAATTTAGCGGAAAAGGGGTTGGAGGCTGCTCAAGAGGCGGTGGCCGGAAAAACAGGCAACATGGTTTCTACCCATGTACGAAAGGGAATCGAACAGTTTGCCGGTTATACCCATTTGAAAGGGGCCTTAGGCTATCCGGGCATGAACTGGTCCGTCATGGTCCGCATACCAAAAGTTGAGGCGGCGGCGGCGGCGATTGCCTTCAACCGCAGCTTGACCATGACCGCCATTATTTGTATCGCCTTGATTGTGATCATTGGATTGTGGGTGGGGCGTCGCGGAGCGAACAGTCTCATTCAGGTCAGTGAAGTGGCACAGCGGGCGGCCGAAGGGGATTTGAGCAAGCGGGTCAGGGTCACCTCCAATGATGAACTTGGAGTCATGGGTAAGGCCATGAATGCCATGTTGGATAATTTGGTGAAAGTGGTGTCGGAAGTCCGTCAGGCGGCAGAACATGTCTCAACTGCGTCGAGTGAAATCACGCAAGGCAATGAGGATCTCTCCCAACGCACGTCGGCACAAGCCGGAGCCCTGGAAGAGACGAGTGCGTCGATGGAGGAAATGACGTCCACGATCAAACAGAATGCGGATAACGCCAAGCAGGCCAACCAATTGGCGGTGGCCGCCCGCGAAGTGGCCGAAAAGGGTGGGGCGGTGACGGACAAAGCCGTGGGGGCCATGGATGAGATTAATAAGAGCAGCAAAAAGATTGCGGATATTATTAATGTGATCGATGAAATTGCGTTTCAGACCAATCTGCTGGCCTTGAATGCGGCCGTGGAAGCGGCGCGGGCGGGCGAGCAGGGCCGGGGATTTGCGGTGGTGGCATCGGAAGTGCGGAATTTGGCCCAGCGTTCGGCGACGGCCGCCAAGGAAATCAAGGCGTTGATTAACGAGTCCGTCCAGAAGGTGGGTGACGGCAGTGAACTGGTCAATCGCTCGGGGCAGACGTTGGAGGAGATCGTCAACTCGGTCAAGCGGGTGACGGATATTATTGCCGAAATCAGCGCCGCTTCGCAGGAGCAGGCGGCGGGGATCGATCAGGTGAATAAGGCGGTGATGCAGATGGATCAGGGGACGCAACAAAATGCGGCCTTGGTGGAACAGGCCACCTCGGCCTCCCAATCCATGAAACAACAGGCGACCGAATTATTGAACCAGGTAGCATTTTTTAAGCTTGAAGATGGAGGCGGACACCACTTCACTCAGGCCAGTACCTCCCGTGGATCGGGATCCGAGGTGCCCCCGTCACCTGTCAAGAAATCGTCAACGGGAACTCAGGCTCTTCCAACACCGAAGGCTGCCTCCTCTCCCAAAGCTATGACCAAACCACAGCCGGTGGGAGTGGGCAGTTCAAATGGCCAAGAGCGACGCCAACGGGAAGATGATCTTTTTGAAGAGTTCTAAGCTAGGAGTCGTGAAGGGCAGGGGACAGATGTCTTCCTTCCCTCTCCTTATGCGCAAATGGTTTCTTGTCGCGTTTAAACAGGGCAATTGAAGCATGTGGATTGAATAATTAATTTTAAAAGGTAGGAGGGATTATGGGCATGGGGAATGGGTGGAAGGCGTTAGGTATCGGGCCAAAAGTGGTTGTTACGACCATGGGAGTATTTGGTTGCCTGCTGATAGGCGGAGCCTATTTGATCGGACAACAATTGCAAGCGGACCTTGAACGGGTCTTAGCGGATCAAGCCTTGATTGTTCAAAAACAGATCGAGGTGACGCGAGCCTATGTGACAAAAGAATTTGTGGTGAAAGCCAAAGCTGCCGGTATGAAAACCAGTATTGAGCATAGTGAACCGGATGCGATTCCTTTTCCGGCGACTTTTACCCGTGAAACGGCCGAGCAATTGGCGGAAGAAGGGGTCTATAACGCCAGAGTGATTAGCTCATCCCCTCTTAACCCCAAAAATGCCCCTCAGGATGCGTTTGAGAAAGAAGCTCTTGCCGCCTTAGCCACAGGTGAAAAAGAGTTTTCGAAAATCGATACGGTGAATGGAAAAATGATGTTCCGACGTGCGACCCAGGATTTGGCTAGTGTCAAGGCCTGTGTTGGCTGTCATGAAGGAAAGCAGGTTGGGGATATGTTAGGGGCTGTGTCGGTGCAGATTCCCATGGATGCCCCCACTGCTCAGTTGCAACGGAACCTCAGCAATATGTATTGGGGCATTCTTGCTGTCGGTGTATTGATGATGGCCCTGCTGTATGTTCTGATTTCCAAGCTGGTGGTCCGACCCATGAAGAGTTTGGAAGCCATGGCCGAACAGGCGCGTGACGGCGATCTCACTGCCCGAACCACCGTGCAGAACCAGGATGAAATCGGTCGGACCTGCGAATCGTTTAATGCCATGTTTGACCGGGTAGGTGAAGTCATGCATTCCGTCAAAACGGCCGTGTCGGGTATCACGACCGGGACTTCCGAGATTAATGCCGGGACTTCGGATTTGGCTGAGCGCACGTCGGCGCAAGCCGGAGCCCTGGAAGAGACGAGTGCGTCGATGGAGGAAATGACGTCCACGATCAAACAGAATGCGGATAACGCCAAGCAGGCCAACCAATTGGCGGTGGCCGCCCGCGAAGTGGCCGAAAAGGGTGGGGCGGTGACGGACAAAGCCGTGGAGGCCATGGATGAAATTAACAGAAGCAGCAAAAAGATTGCGGATATTATTAATGTGATCGATGAAATTGCGTTTCAGACCAATCTGCTGGCCTTGAATGCGGCTGTGGAAGCGGCACGGGCGGGCGAGCAGGGCCGGGGATTTGCGGTGGTGGCATCGGAAGTGCGGAATTTGGCCCAGCGTTCGGCCACGGCCGCCAAGGAAATCAAGTCGTTGATTAACGAGTCCGTCCAGAAGGTGGGTGACGGCAGTGAACTGGTCAATCGCTCGGGGCAGACGCTGGAGGAGATCGTCAACTCGGTCAAGCGGGTGACGGATATTATTGCCGAAATCAGTGCCGCTTCGCAGGAGCAGGCGGCGGGGATCGATCAGGTGAATAAGGCGGTGATGCAGATGGATCAGGGAACGCAACAAAATGCGGCCTTGGTGGAACAGGCCACCTCGGCCTCCCAATCCATGGCACAGCAAGCGAAAGACCTTTTGAAGCAAGTTGAATTTTTCAAGGTCCGGGCAGAGGCGGGAGGAACAGGACCCGGCCACCGGATGAATACGCCTTCCCCTGTTCAATCGTCCTCCAAGAAGACCACGGCCTCTTACTCTCCTCGTCCCGTTCCTTCTGCTTCTATGACCCGTCAGGGGAGTGAAGCACATTCCTCTCCGAAAAAAGAGGAAACCGTGGGCGTTGGAAGTGCAACATCCAACGGACATAAAAAGGCTGAGGACGATTTCTTTGAAGAATTTTAAATAGGCGAGGAGTGAATAGTTGGGAGTGAGGAGTACAACCATACATGTTTGATTTCCTTACTCCTGACTTTTCACCCTTTCCTCTCACGTTTTTTATCCGTGCCTCCCTTGCCTTTCACTCTGTTTTCTCCCTCTTACTCTTCATTTCTTTTCGTTTGACCTAAGGATCATTCTATGAGACTGTTTCTTGTATGTGGTCTATTTGTGGGCATGTCGACTAGATTTATGGCCCCCACAAGTCGAACAGAGCCGTTCACATGATGTTTTCCAACATTCAAAGTTAGGAGGGTTATTATGAGAAGATGGGCTGCATTCGCGACAATGTTCGTCGTCTTCATGATCGGGCTCGGGCTGGTGGTGCCGGTTGGTCAAGCCGCGGACGCGGCTAAGGAATTGGCGGCCAAATACATCCTGGCGACTGCTAAGGCCGCCAGAACGGTGTATGTGAAAGGTATCGTGGCCGATGCGGGTAAAGGCGGTTTAAAACCTACTGAAGATTGGGTCAAGGATGATCATGGCATGATGCTTCCAGCTCAATTCGTGAAGGAGCTTGGAAAAGAACTCAAAGAATTTGACTTATCATTGGTGGGTACCGATCCCTTATATGCCTCCAATGCCGCGAAAAGTGCCAAGGAAAAGGAAATGCTTGCGGAATTAGCCAAAGGGAAAGAAAAGGTCCTGGTCATTGAAGATGGCGGGACCACCGTCGGCATGTCGGCCGATTATGCCATTGTGGACAGTTGTGCGGATTGCCATAACAATCACCCCAAAACGACCAAAAAAGATTGGAAAAAGGGTGATTTTATGGGTGCCATTGTCGTGCGATTGAAATAATTCCGTTTTAGGGCCGTTTGTCTCAGAAAAGGGCGGGGAGGGTCAGGCACCTTCCCCGCCTTTTTTTGTCTTCCTGTTTTTTTCTTGTAAAACACGGTTGCCGTTACATTCAGGCATGGGTGTGCCGATAAAGGAAAAGAAGCGGGGTGAAAACCGGGAGCAGTCAGGTATAAGGAGTAACGGCTTTGGTCGATGGCTTGTCCCTATTGGGTGTCTGTTCCACCAGGCAACATAATGTGACCGCTCAGAGAAAAGGGATGAAGGTGCCGTGGAATGGTTGTTCTTTGGTTGGTGGGGTACGTCACCAAACAGTTGCTTTTTGGCCGGGATCAGTTTGCGGTACGGTCGAGCAATATTGGTCGATATCCATTTCTGTCCTGATGGTGCATACCGGTTTGGCGATGGCGACCATCGGCTTGGGGACTGCCAATTTGTTCATGGGGTTCCGGAAGCTGCGACATGGGACCGGGGTTGGGGCCACAGGGTGGAAGCGATCTTCCGCCATCGGCGATTGGGCTATCTGATGCAATGGACATTTGGTGGAATCATCATAACCACCTATGTTGTGTATGACATGTTGTTTTATTGGTTCCTTGCGGCATGACATGAGCTGTCTCTCGTGAGGGTTAAAACGTGAAATCTCAGTAGTGAAAAGCAAAAATTCTCTCGTTTTACGGCCTTATTCTTCACTCGTACTACTCAGTTTTACCTTGTATCTATCAACACCATAGGACCTGTCCATGAATGCAACTCTCAGCGATCAAGAGTTTGAATTGTTTAAAGCTCTGATTTACCAACAGGTCGGCATCACACTGGATACTCCCAAGAAAACGTTGTTGGTATCCAGATTAGGTAAGCGACTTCGTGAACTGAATCTTTCATCCTACAAGGCCTATTATGACTGTGTGAGTGCCAAAGAAGGAGAAGAAGAGCTGACAAAATTGTTGGATTTGGTCTCGACCAACAAGACAGACTTTTATCGCGAGCCGATCCATTTTGATTTTCTCCGTGATCGGGTTCTTTCCGAGGCGCAGGCCACCAAGACGTTGAGAATCTGGTCCTCCGCGTCCTCTTCCGGGGAGGAGCCGTATACCATCGCCATGAGCCTCACCGATGCTATCCCCGATATCACTCGATGGGATATTAAAATTCTGGCTTCCGATATTTCCACCCGAGTGTTGAGTAAGGCCGCCTCGGGCGTTTATGAGGACGAACGAGTGAGCCAACTACCTCAAGATCTTGTGCAACGGCATTTCTTGCGAGGGAAAGGGGGGCAAACGGGAAAAGTCCGTGTGCGCCCCCGGATTGCAAATTTGGTAGCGTTCCGGCGAATTAATTTGATGGACCCGACCTTTCCCATCCGGAATCCTCTTGATGTGATTTTTTGCCGCAATGTGATGATTTATTTCGATCGTCCCACCCAGGCCAAGCTCATGGAAAAATTTTTCCGGTATCTTCGCCCTGGCGGATATTTATTTATCGGGCATTCGGAAAGTTTGCAATGGATCGATCATCAATTTACCTATCTCAAGCCCACAATTTATCAAAAACCGTAAAGGTGAATGTCAGGGGTCAGGGAAGACATGCAGAAACGTATAGTCTTTTTTCTCATCCTCCTTCCGAAGAACTCCTGACTAGGACAAATATGCCATCAACAGGATTAATGGAATTCGGACATATCCGGAGAATGACAGACACGCGGTTTCCGTATGAAGTGGCGGTGATTCTTCCCGGCGAATACTTCGTGAGCCGGGAACCCAAAGTGGTCTATACGGTGTTAGGTTCGTGTATCTCGGTGTGTTTGCGTGATCCGTTGGTTGGAGTGGGAGGCATGAATCATTTCATGCTCGCTGCCCCTTCCAATACCGACGGTCATGATAATTGGACCGATTCGGGGCGATACGGCAGTTTTGCCATGGAAATGCTGATGAACGATATATATAAACGAGGGGGAAAAAAGGAGCGACTGGAAGCCAAGGTGTTTGGCGGGGGAAAAATTTATGATGGGACCATCGATATCGGTGCCAAAAATGCCGCGTGGGCTTTGGATTTCCTGGATCAGGAAGGGATATCGCCCATCAAGGCTGACGTGGGCGATGTGTGTCCCCGAAAGGTGTACTACTTCACCGATTCAGGGAAAGTGTTATTAAAGAAACTCGACCGTGTAGTGGCCAGTGCCATTGTGCAGGAAGAAGGGCAATATCGTGCGAAATTGCAACAAGCGCCTGTGCAGTCGGAAGTGACGCTCTTTTGAGTGAAAAATAAAAAGAGAGTGGTCTGGAGTATCGCGTAATGCGTGATGTGTCGGGCAAGCCAGGAACCAAGAAGTTAAGTTTCCTCTTACTTCTCACTTTGCGTTCCTTACCTGATGTAGTGTTCTGTAACTGAGGAGAAGAACATGAGTGGCAAAAAGATTCGGGTGCTCGTGGTGGATGATTCGGCCTTAATTCGGAATGTGATGAGCGAGATTTTATCTCAAGACCCCCAAATCGAAGTGGTCGGGTCGGCTCCCGATCCGTATGTCGCCCGGGATAAGATTAAAACGCTCAATCCTGATGTGCTGACCCTTGACGTGGAAATGCCGAAAATGGATGGACTGACCTTTTTGCAGAAACTGATGGCTGCCCGTCCCATGCCCGTCGTGATGGTGAGTTCCCTGACCGAGCAGGGCGCGGCGACAACCTTACAAGCTCTGGAGTCGGGTGCCGTGGATTTTGTCACCAAACCCACGGTGGATATTCAACATGGGCTGTCGGACCTGGCGCATCAAATCACCAGTAAAGTGAAGATTGCCGCTCAGGCTGCTGTGAAAAAACGAACCACTCCTGTCGATTGCGCCGAACGAATCAAAGCCTTGGCCGCACAATCAGCCATGATTAAGACGACCGATACGATTATCGCTATTGGATCGTCTACCGGAGGAACCGAAGCGCTTAGGGAGTTGTTAGAGGTGCTTCCGCCCAATACCCCCCCCATCTTGATGACGCAACACATGCCGGAACGTTTTACCAAAACGTTTGCCGATCGCTTGAATGAACTGTGTCAAATTCACGTCAAGGAAGCCCAGGAAGGAGATAGTGTCATTCCCGGTCAAGCGTTGTTAGCTCCGGGAAACTTCCATATGGAACTTCGCCGAAGCGGCGCCCGTTATTACGTGTCCCTGAATCAAGAGGCTCCGGTAAATCGGCACCGGCCTTCGGTGGATGTCATGTTTCGATCGGTCGCCAGGTATGCGGGTGGCAATAGTCTTGGGGTGATTTTGACGGGAATGGGCAATGACGGGGCCGCCGGCATGCTGGAAATGAAAAAGGCGGGAGCTTTTAATGTGGCTCAGGATGAGGCATCCTGTGTCGTGTTTGGGATGCCCAAGGAAGCGATCAAGGCCGGAGGAGTCGATAAAATTTTACCGTTGAACGACATTCCCACGGCCATTCTTTCCCAATTAAAAATGATGTCGTCCCGTTAAAGAATAGCAGGTAATTTTCCGAAAAATGCCGTAATGGGAAGGATAATCCTACATCCAGCATGCGTTGGACCGAGCGGACACTTCTCATCTCAATCCGATTATGCCGCGTTTTTTCAATCATAGATATGGATGATGTTCCTTGCTTGGGCTGCAGGCAGGAGAGGAAGTCCTATTCCGGTCATTGAGTGAAACGGGTTGGCTTCCTTCGCCCCACTCCAGCAGGTATGGGGTGACGGCCCCAATTGGCATTATCACTGGTATGGATTTTTTACTGAAAGTTCGACTGGTCAGATTTCGGGAAAAAGGAAATTCCGGCGGCATCTATGACCCATCAATAATGGGAAATGGAAGTTCAACCATTCAGGAGCTACACGCTACAATTTGTCCTTCGTGATCTATCCCCGGAAGCCTGTCCTATCCTGAAGCTCATCAGTAAGCCAACCAAATGAAGGATATGATAGTTCCGATGCCACTTCAAAAAATCGGCTGTCACCGCTTGAACAGGGCCGTGGGGGATCTCGAAACATTCCCCGTGGGGCTTTTACGGTCACAGGAGCCGGAGAGCGGGGTCGAAACATTCAAATCCGCTCAAGCCTGGGATTGGGACACCCTGAATCGATTTCCGCTTACAGGAACCATAGTAATATGGAAGTAAATGCCATTTCATCTGAAGACTTGGGGTACATTTGCGATCTGGTTCGTGAACGGTCAGCCATTGTATTGGAACCCGAAAAAGCCTATTTGGTGCAGTCCAGATTAGAGCCATTGGTGAAATCCGAACGATTGGGGTCTTTGCAAGATTTTGTCCGTACCCTCCGACATCAGCCGTATGGGCCACTCCACAAAAAAGTCGTGGAAGCGTTGACGACGAATGAAACCAGCTTTTTCCGTGATCTGGTTCCGTTTCATGCACTTCGCGATCATATATTTCCCGCCCTGATTAAACAAAACCGTTCGGTACAACGTCTGCATATTTGGTGTGGAGCCAGTTCCAGCGGACAAGAACCGTATTCGATTTTGTTTACGATGTTAGATCATTTTCCGGAGTTGAAATCCTGGCAGATCCGATTTATGGCTACGGATATTTCGCGTGAAATGCTGATCCGGTGTCAGGAAGGCTACTACAGTCAATTGGAGGTGAATCGGGGGCTTCCGGCACCGTTGCTGTCCAAGTACTTTTCAAAAAGTGGCGTGGGTTGGAAGATCCGGGATGATGTGCGACGGAAGATTGAATTCCGTGAAATGAATTTGGCTGGGACGTGGTTGGCCTTCCCCAAAATGGACTTAGTGTTCTTGCGAAATGTCATGATTTATTTTGATTCACAAACCAAGAAACGGATTCTGGAAAATGTTCGGGGTATCCTTGAGTTACATGGATATTTGGTCCTGGGTGCATCGGAAACGACCATGAATTTGGACGAACACTATGCTCGATCGGCTGTCGGAGGAACTTCCGTCTATCGTCTGAAAAATGGATTGGAGGAACGACCCTATGCAGTTTCTTGAGCAGGAAATATTGGAGATTACCGAAACTACCTGGCAGGCCATGTTGGGCCTGGATATCCATCTCCGGCCGTTGCCGGCTGTCCTGAATCCCCACGAAGATTTCCTGACTGGTCGGGTCGAAATTTCCGGGGCGTGGAATGGTGTCGTGTTATTGCATGGATCCTCCCAACTGACACGATCCGCAGCCGCCATGATTTTTGCCAATGGGATGCTTGATGTGACGTCACAAGATCTCATGGATGCCATGTACGAGTTGACAAATATCATCGGTGGAAATATCAAGGCACTCCTTCCCGAGCCCTCTCAATTATCCCTTCCCTGCGTGCATGGCACAACCCCGGAGATTGTCGCTGTCCCGGGAGCTGAACAGGTGAGCGATCTGGTGTTTGATTGTCAGGGGCAACCGTTGTTTGTGAGTGTATGGAAGCGAATTGACGACTAGGGCCATTATTGTCGACTGAAAAAAGAGGAGATGGACCATGGTGTCGAATCAACGTGAATTTACCAGGGTAGCAGTGGCCATTCATGTGGAATTGGAAGTCGGCGGTGATGTCGTGATACCTGGTGAAATCGACAATGTCAGTCTGAACGGACTGTTGATTCGAGCCGATACCACCGTTCCGGACCAGACACCCTGTCTGGTCCGTATTCATCTGGACGGAGGGGCGGGAGGTCCGACTATCGAGGCCAAAGGCCTGGTTGTGAGAGCCGGATCGGGAAAGCTGGCAATCCAATTCTCAGAAATATTGGGGGTCGAGAGTATGAAGCATCTTCAAAATCTCGTACTCTATAATAGCGGACCCCAGGCCGACCAAACCGAAGCGGAATTTCAGGCACATACGGGCTTAAAAGCCCATTCTTAGGGGTTGGTATTCCCCTCGGTCGTCTGAGGCAATCTGCGTCTTCTCCGGGTAGAGTTTCTTATTCATTTTTCTCCCGCAATAACCGAAAGTAGTGAAAAGGAGATCCTTTCGGGTTCAATAAGGGATTTTTTTGACGAGGTAACGGAGGCACCTATGACGATTACGCAGGAACAACGATCCACCCAGGTTATTTTGCATATGGAGGGCAGATTTGATTTTGGTTCCCGCAAGACCTTCAAAGAGATGATTGATAAGGCTGCGGAATTGAACCTGCCGGTCATTTTGGATTTATCACAAGTAGTGTTTTTGGATAGTTCAGCCTTAGGCCTATTGGTGATTTCATTCCAAATGTTAAAAACCAAGCACATCCCGTTTTATGTTGTGAATCCTCAAACATACGTCCGCCAGGTCCTGGATTTGGCCAACGTTGGGAAGATTATTCCGATTTTTAACAATGTGGACGAAATCCCGGTTTCCGCGTAATCCGGTCAGCTCCCGTGTGAGAGGTTCGTACCGATGTCTTTGTGGGCCACATGGAAGCCGATGGCGGGGGGTAATCTCAAGATTTCATCCTGCCCCACTGTCTGTTGACGCCGACCTGGAAAGCATTTCTCGACCCCTGATGAGGGGCTTGGACCCATCATGAATCATCTTTCTCCCAAATCCACCTCCACGTCTTCCTTCCCATTGAAACGAATTCCGACCACACAGCTTCGACCTGGAATGTACCTGGTTCGGATTGTCGATTCTTGGTGGAAGTCTCCCTTTTTCCTTCATCGACGGACTATTCAGAGCCAGGAAGAGATTGCATTGCTTCTTCAATCAGGGATTCAGGCTGTTGAAATCGATCTGGAGCGAGGCTTGGATGTTGGAGCGGATGAAGAGAGTACTTTCATTCCTGTATGCGACCACACCGAAGAAGTTTCTATCGGAGAAGATTCCATAGCGGAGGATTCGGTTCCCGCTGCTATGGGGACTGATGTTGAAGATCTGTCCCGCTCCGACTCGGAAAATCGTCAACGGGTCAGTCGTTTGCGAACTGATCTGGAACGGTCAATGAACGATATATTTGAAGGACTGAAAACGGGACATGCGCTCCCCATGGTTTCGATCCATCAAATGGCTGAATCGCTGATCCGCGAGGTGAGTCAACACCCGGTGATCCTAACGGAAGTGATGCTTCTGGAAAACATGCAAAAATATGATAAGACGCTGTACTGCCATGTCCTGGATGTGTCGGTCCTCAGTTTATTGGTGGGACTTCATTTGGACGTGCCCGCGCCTCTTCTTCATGAGTTGGCGGTCGCGGGGTTGTTGCACGATGTCGGATTCCTGCGGTTGCCGGCCAACGTAGTGAAAAATCTCTCAGTCGACCGAACGGCGTTGCCACCAGCCCTGCGGCAGCATGTCAATATAGGTGTGGCCCTGATTCGTCAGTATGCCAAAGGATCGTCCTTGGTCCATCGTATGGTGGGGGAGCATCATGAATATGTGAATGGGTCCGGATATCCCAGACAGTTGGTGGACGAGTCCATTTCCGAAGGGGGCAAACTGCTTGGATTGGTCGATTATTTTGACGAATTGGTATCCGCCTGGGGGAACCAGCATCGCCTGCCACCCGCATTGGCGCTCCGTCGAATTTTTCAGGAGGTGCGTGAAGGCCGATTCCCTTCGCGGATGGGGGAAGCCCTTGTGCGAACTCTTGGCGTGTTTCCCGTTGGTACGGTGGTCAGACTCTCCACCGGAGAAATTGCCGTAGTGGCCTCACATCAGGTTCAAGCTGGAAGCAAGCCGGTGGTCATGGTGGTGACCGGAGAAGATGGAACACCTCTGAATCTGCCCCAGGAATGTGATTTGAAGGATGGGCATCCTTCAGGTCAAGCGAGGGAAATCCAACAGATTCTTCAGCCCACCGATGTCCCCCTGGATTGGCAGGCTCTCTTATGTCAGTGGAAACCAGATGCGTCAGAAGTGCTGTGTGACGGGTCATCTGCTCCATAGTAATCCATGTGGACCATCTGATGGATATGTCCTCCTTGTTTGGCCAGAGCATGCATTCCTCCCTTTTCCGCAGTTTATGGGATGGGATGATCTCCGGCGTCTGTTTCCTTGATTCACGCGGGACTCTGGTGGCGGTCAATGGTTCGGGCTCCCACATCTTAGGTTGGGGAGCCCAAATGCCGGTCGGAGAATTATGTCACGATTTGATCGGATGTGAGGTCCCGAACCCGAACAGTGATGAGATGGTGTGTCCCCTCCACGGATTGATTCAAGAAAAGAAAATGTTTTGGGTTCCTCGAGCGAGATTGCGCGGCCGGCATCAGCAATGGTGCTGGGTGGAATTAAAGGGGATGATCCTGGACGATATGAGAGAGTCCGGATTTCTGTTGATTTTTCGCGATTTGAGCGCAGATATGAAGCTCGATCAGGATTGCCGACGTCTCGCCACCATTCCGGAAGAATGTCCTTTTCCGATTATTGAAGTAGATGCGGCCGGGAATTTGGTGTATGCCAATTCGGCCATGATGGATCTCATGGAATATGCAGGGATTCGTGCCGATGGATTTTCCATGGCGCTTCCGGACCACTTTTCCCAAAGTGCAGGCCGTTGGTTGTATCAGGGGTATGTGGAACGAAATTTCGAGGTGACAGTGGGACACCGACAGTTCGTATGGACATTTTCCCCGCATCCGGAATTGGGACTTCTCCGTGGGTATGGGATGGATATCACCGATCGCAAATTGGCGGAAAGGGAATTGATCGGTTTTGCGGATATGCTGGAAAAGAAAAATGAGGAATTGGATCAGGCGTTGTTCAAGGCGGAGGAAGCGACCAGAGCCAAAGCCGCCTTTCTCGCCACGATGAGTCATGAAATCCGGACTCCCTTAAACGGGATAATCGGTATGGCGGAATTATTGTTAACGTCACCCCTGTCGCGGGAGCAACAGGAAAGCGCCGCCATTATCCAAAAGTCCGGCAGCGTATTGTTGACTATTATGAATGACATTTTGGATTTTTCAAAAATTGAGTCCGGGCATTTCGCTTTGGAAACAATTGGGTTTAATCCCCGTATTCTTCTGGAAGAGGTGATCGACCTTTTTTCAGAACGAGCATACCGGAAGGGGCTGGATCTGGCGGGATATGTTGAGCCGGATATTCCTCAGAGCCTGTTAGGCGATCCTCATCGTCTTCGTCAGATCCTCGCCAACTTTATATCCAATGCGCTGAAGTTCACCGAGAATGGATACGTCCGTGTTCATGTCACGCGAGCCGGCAAGGAAAATGATGGTTTTTTCGCGGACGCACGCCAATCTTCCCACTCCCTTCAGGATGGGAGTCGAAGCCTTGGTCTCCGGTTTTCGGTCCAGGACACCGGAATCGGTGTTACGTCGGATGTGCAAAGAAAAATTTTTCATGTATTTACCCAAGCCGATGCCTCAACCAGTCGAAAGTTTGGAGGCAGTGGGCTGGGATTGGCCATCTGTAAGCAATTAGCGGAATTGATGAACGGTCGGGTCGGTGTGAACAGCCAACTGGGGCACGGTACGACGTTTTGGTGTGACATCCCGTTCCTGATTCCCGAACCCTCATCGCTCGATGCCGAGGTGTTATCGCCGGTTTGGAACCGAGGGGCCGTCGGCCTTCTGGGACTTTCGGTCGGGACAGGGTGGTTGCTCGAGAAATTATTACGG
Organism: Nitrospirales bacterium; assembly: GCA_050248735.1. GTDB lineage: Bacteria > Nitrospirota > Nitrospiria > Nitrospirales > UBA8639 > JACKFE01. The sequence goes on from JBFWRU010000002.1 coordinate 205,744, forward strand.
GAATATCGGATTCCGATCGTATCCTGGGAGAAACTGTTGGATGCGGAGAGAGCCCTTGAGACCATTTCTGCGGTGGAACATCCTATCGATGGGGTGTTTGTGAACCGGTATCTTCCCCAGGAAGCGGTGCAGGTGTGGGTGAGTCAGGTGCGCGAACGGTACCCTTCGATGGTGGTGTGGTGGGTGGAAAATTTTTGGGATGGCACGGCGGATCAGGACAGAAAAGAAACATTGACCATTCCAGTCCACCGATCCCATGTCACTCATGTTCTTTTTTCCTCATCCAACAGACTGGAATTGAAAAAACCGGAAATTGATGTGTCCCCCGTCCTGTCGTACCCCGCGAGGGATCTGTTGCCGGGCCAATTCGCCAGCGGGGAAATTCCTCAGGAAGGCCCCGTCATTCTCATTGTGGAAGATAATCCCGTGAATCAAAAAGTCGCCGTGGGGATGGTTTCAAAATTGGGATATAAGGTGTTGTTGGCTGAAACGGGCAGGCAGGCGCTTGATCTGTTGAAAGAGCAGGTTGTGGATGCGGTCTTCATGGATTGGCAAATGCCGGAAATGGATGGGTTTGAAGCCACGCTTCGGATTCGTGTTTTAGAAAGCGAAGGTGAATTGGCTTCCCGGAAAAACGATTCCCGCAAAGGAGAGGGGGAACAGATCCGCCGGTTGCCGATTATCGGGATGACTGCTAATGCGTCACCTGAACATCGTGAGCAATGCCTGAAGATGGGCATGGATGATTGTCTCAATAAGCCGATCACCATGGAAAGGCTCCGTGTGACGTTATGCCGATGGGTTACGGGTCTTGATGGTAACGGGAAAGAATGGAAATGGCCCCAGGCTCCTGTGCTCATGAAGAAGCCCTTTTCGAACTGTTCGGTTCCTTGGAGTCAGCCGGAGGAGCGGTCCGTTCAGTCCTCACGATCTGACGAATCGTATGCTTGGGGGCAGGCCCTTGAGTTTATGGAGGGTGATCAAGAATTGTTGGATTCATTATTCCGGATTTTTACCGAAACGACCCCAGCTATTATCCTGGCTTTGGAAGACGCTGTCGTGGCTGAAGATCGTCAGAAGGTATTCCGGTGTGCGCACCAATTGAGAGGTGCCTTTGGAGCTTTAAGGGCCGTAGAGGCGATGGAACAGGCCGGTGTACTCGAAAAACATGCACTCTCGGCAGATATGAGTGTCTTGCGGGAACAGGTGCAGGGCTTACAATTGACCGTTGAAAGACTGATAACCCAATTTGCTCGGCAGCACGAAAAAGTAAATGAAAATGCTTCGTAAGTGGGATGTCCGGTAATTGTTGTCCCATATCCGGCAGAATTGTTTGCAGGAATCAGATGGCCTATACATCAATTATTCGCTATTGGCAATGAACGCTTAAGTTTTCAAATTATTGATCCGATACGTGAACCATTACTGACCAACTCTTATGAGGGTATACCAATGAAAGATTTGTTGACCTTAAGTGAAGTGTCCACTTTTTTGAAAGTTCCCAAGTCAACCATTTACAAGTTGGCCCGTGAGCGAAGATTGCCGGGGCACAAGGTGGGGAAGCATTGGCGTTTTGTCCGGGAGGAAATTGAAGCGTGGGTGCAGAATGCCGGCGCGGAAGAAACGGTGGGAGCCATTCCACAGAATGGCGGCCGGGAACGGTTTAGTCTGAATTAAGGTCTGGTCTAACATTCTCCGAGGACGTTCGGAGAATTCAATCCGGGAGATCATGAATTCGCCCCCTCAGGGGCGCCCTTGCCTATTCTCCATTCCTTCTCCGCCTTGTTCCTTCCATAAGGATCTTTCGCGTTACTGTTCTCTTTGATCATACACTCTTTGCTTAGAGGGAATTTACCCAAGGCGATTCCGTACGCATCGTGTCGGTCTGGGTTCTCGATTCAGGAATCAAAGGTGAAATTTCTTATGGGATTCCCGGCTGACGGCTCATCGGCGATCTTTAGTATTGAGAAATTGTTTAAAGGAAAAGAACGGAAAATTCTGAGATGAAAAGTTAAAAGATTCCCAGTGTGACGACTTAAGAACGATTGGCAATAAACCGAATTTTGAATAGTTAGGTCCTTGCGAACAAAAACCTTTGGAATGATGGGTATGGGCAGGGGTGAGAGGGGAGTCGTGCAGGAATAATCCAGGCGTCGGTTAAACGCTTTATTGTAAGGAGCCCGTTATGATCGATACCAGTATTAAAGTGTTGGTGGTGGATGATATGTCCACGATGCGACGAATTGTGAAGAACGTATTACGGCAAATCGGATTCTCAGACATTATGGAAGCTGAAAATGGCCAGGATGCTTTTACCAAATTAAAAGCCGGAGGCTTTGGGTTGGTGGTGTCCGACTGGAATATGCCGGTGATGCAAGGGATCGAATTGCTTCGAGCCGTCCGGGCAGATCCGGACTTAAAGAGCCTTCCATTTTTGATGGTGACGGCGGAGGCCCAAAAGGAAAATATCATTGAGGCGGTCCAAGCGGGAGTCAGTAACTATGTGGTGAAACCTTTTACCGCTGAAGCCCTGCAGGAAAAATTGGAAAAAATCTTCGCCAAGGTTCAGGCGGTAAAATCCTAGCCCACTGAGAGCATTGAGAAGGAGACATCTATGCTTGTTGATCGAAGCTTTGACGCGAATTCCGACCAACCGGATACGGAGGAAGACACTGAGAGAGACAGTACGATCTATGCCGAACTGGCTGAGTTGACCAAATATGTAGAAATGATGACCAAAACCATACGGGATATGGAAACGCCTGTGGCGAGTACGTCCGACCAACTTCCGCAAGCGACCAAACATTTGAGTGATTTAGCCAAACTGACCGAGGAAGGCACCCACAAGGTATTAACCATCACGGAGGAAATGGAAAGGCGTCGGGAGCATATGATGAGTGCCTTAGCGACTCTTAAGAGGAATCTGAGTGGTGATCAGATCGCCCATGTGGACGACCTCCTTGATCACCTGAAAGTCGATGAGCAGCATCTCATGAATATTCACGTGGCCTTATCGTTTCAAGATTTAGTGGCGCAGCGGGTGGCCAAATTGGTGACCATTCTTAATGAGGTTCAACATAAATTACTCAAGCTGGTCGTGGTGTTTGGGATTCAACAGAAAATGATGGGGAAAAATAAAAAGCTAGAAGGTCGGGGATATGAAATGCTCAAGCAGTTGGAGGCGTCAAAAACCAGTGCCCTGGAACAGAATCTCGTTGACGATATTTTGTCGGAATTCGGGTGCTCGTAAGATAGAGAACCCACGGACATGGTGAAGAGCGAAGGGCAGATAAAGGATACATTATGAACGACGAAATGCAAGAAATATTAAATGATTTCTTGGCGGAAAGTTCGGAAATGTTGGAGGCCTTAGACCAACATTTTGTGAAATTGGAGTCGGAACCGTCCAATACCGAATTGTTAAACGAAATTTTCCGTTGCATGCACAGTATGAAGGGGTCTGCCGGATTCCTGGGGTTTACCCATCTGGTGGAAGTGGCCCACCAGGGGGAAAGTCTTTTGAATAAACTCCGGCAAGGTGAAATGACGGTATCCCCCTTTATTATCGATATCATTTTGGAAGCCGTGGATGCGGTCAAAGCCCTGCAGGCGGATATCCGGGCAACCGGAGAAGACTGTCATGTCGAAACCGATATGATTGTCAACAAACTCACTCTCACCATGGAGAGTGCTGCCGATTTATGTCCGCCACCACCCATTTCAGCCTCTAAAAAATCCGAAAGTGCGCCATCCGTTTCCTCTATTCCGGACTCACCCATATCGGGGAAGACGACAGAAGTTTCCGAAGAACCCGAAGGTTCCTTGCCAGGAAACCCTGAACAGGAAATGGAAGGAAAGTCCAAAGAAGAAGAGACGCCGCCTCCGGCACAGGACCCTGGCCCCGGATTATCGGAAGTGCTCGATAAAATGAAGGAAGCCGCTTCACGCACACTTCAGGCCGCTCATCCCAGTACTGCCAAAACGGCTGGGGGTAAGGAAGAAGACCAAACGGTCAGAGTGGAAACAAGGCGCTTGGACCATGTCATGAATCTAGTCGGCGAACTGGTGTTAAACCGAAATCGTTTGATGAAGCTCGGATTTGGGTTGGAAGAACAATATGAAACGAATGCATTGGTCAGGGAGTTAAGCATTACCTTGGCTCAATTGAATCTCGTAACCTCGGACTTGCAACTGGCCGTGATGAAAACCCGGATGGTGCCGATCCGAAAGGTGTTTTCCCGTTTTCCACGCTTGGTGCGTGATGTGGCCAGTAAACTTGGCAAGCATGTGCGTTTGGAATTGGCAGGAGAAGATACCGAGGTGGACAAATCCGTAGCGGATGAACTGGGCGACCCCTTGGTCCATCTCGTTCGGAATTCGATGGATCATGGTCTGGAAACCAGTGAGGAACGGAAACTAAAAGGAAAGAGTCACGAAGGCTATGTTCGACTATCCGCCTATCAAGAAGGTAATAGTATTGTGATTCGTGTTGAAGACGACGGCCGAGGGTTGCAGGTGGATAAAATCGCCGCCAAGGCGGTGGCCAAGGGGCTCGTGTCTGAAACCGATCTGAGTGCCATGGCACCCAAAGATATTATGAATATGATTTTTCTTCCCGGTTTTAGCACCGCTGAACAGGTCAGCGACTTATCCGGCCGTGGAGTGGGCATGGATGTCGTCCGCACGAACATCAGCCGGATGAATGGCAGTTTGGATTTGGATTCGGAACTAGGCAGGGGAAGTCTGGTGACGATTAAACTGCCCTTGACCGTGGCCATTATTCAGGCACTGATGGTGGAGGTGGAATGCGCCACATTTGCGATTCCGTTGGCGTCGGTGATTGAGGCGGTCAAAGTGAAAAAGGACGAAATCAAAAGTGTGAATGGACAGGCCGTGCTGAATCTTCGTGAACGGATCTTGCCGCTCCTGGATCTCGGGCAAGCATTCCATATCCCCAATTCAAAAGATACCGAGGAATGTTATGTGGTGGTGGTGGATGTCGGCGAACGGCGGTTCGGAGTCGTGGTAGATCGTCTGAAAGCCCAGGAAGAGGTGGTCATTAAATCGTTAGGCGAGTATTTGGCAGACGTCCAAGGTGTGGCCGGGGCGACCATTACCGGAGACGGAAAGGTGGTGTTGATTTTGGATATGGCCGATCTGGTTGGGGAAGTGCAGTCCACCACTTTAGCTGGAATTTGAGGGATCGTTTCCCGAAAACGAAGCAACCTTTCCGGTCATGGCCCGGTTCACGAAAAAGGGATAGGCGAACTCATCGGATACGAGAAGAGGTGTGAGGAGTACATTATGGCAAAGTGGATGGCAGAAATCGATCAACGAACCCGATTAGCGGGTGCCAACAAAATGGAATTATTGATGTTTGATCTGGGTACGGAGGAAATTTACGGCATCAACGTGTTTAAGATCAGGGAAGTCATGAAGCTGCCATTCATCACCAAAATTCCCGATTCGGATCCGAGAGTTCTGGGTATCGTCAATTTACGCGGGGAAAATGTGGCCTTAGTCGATTTAAAGCAGGCGATCGGCCTGGGGCCATTGGACCCGGCAGGGGGAAAGCTCATTATTGCTGAGTATAACGACAATAAGCAGGGGTTTTTGGTTAAAGGGGTGGATCGAATTATCAGGATGTCGTGGGAAAAAATTCAAGTTCCGCCGCCGATGGTGCAGTCTAGTCGACAGGGAGCGGTGACGGCGGTCACCAAACTTGATGACGGCCGAATGGTCCTGATTTTAGATGTGGAAAAAGTTTTGGCTGAACTTCACCCCAGAATGGACGATGAAATTTATATGGGTATTGAGGCCGTGAAGGAATTAGAGGGAAAGCGTGTCTTGCTCGCGGACGATTCGTTGGTGGCCAGAAAGCAAATTACAAAAACATTGGAACGTCTCGGGATGACGTGGGAAGAAACGCAAACCGGGCGGGAGGCCCTCAATCGGTTACGGCAATGTGCAGAGCTTTGCGAGAAACTTGATCAGTCCATTCTTCAGTATTTTGTGGGAATCATCACCGATATTGAAATGCCGGAAATGGACGGGTTTTCCCTGACAAAACATATTCGAGAGGACCCGCGTCTCCAGGAATTGCCTGTGCTCATGCATTCCTCCCTGTCCGGACAATGTAATGTGGATAAAGGCAAATCCGTCGGAGTGACCGATTATGTGACAAAATTTCATCCGACGGATTTGCGGGACAAACTGTTGGAGCATATCGGGCAGAAGCCGCATACGGCCGTATCGGCTGGATCGGGTGCCAAACGGTAACAGGAGAGTTTGGTCTTTATCCTTTTGCAGCCGTGGCATGTTGAGCCATAAAGGAAGCAATCACATGAATTGTTTGAAACAGATTGGCCTCACAACGAAGTTAGTCCTGTTGTTGGTAGGATTTTCCCTGATCCCGTTAAGCGTGCAAGTGTATTCGCTTTTTCAAACGGCCTCGATTCTGGAGGAGGAGGTTGGCGTGCAATATCAGGGAGTGGCGGAACGGTTGGCAGAAAAAGTCCTGTTTTCGCTCCAGGAACGGCGTCAAGATGTATTGACATTCAGTCAGAATTCTCTCGTGTTGGACCGTGATCGCTGGTATCAACCTGGTCAGGGGCACAATCCGATTGTGGAAGCCCTCAACCGGTATATTCAAACGGCCGGGGATTACTATCTCATTGAGGTGGTGGATGCCAGCGGACATTTGATCGCCGTCAATGATCGAAACGCTCAAGGGGAACCTCTGCGGACGGATGGTTTATACGGTATGAGCTATCGCGGGACTCCATGGTTCCAGGCCTTGTCCACGCAATCCAAGGGTTCTGGGACTGCGAATGACCCTCAGCGTGAGGGACGCACAAATCCGGTGTTTGTGGAATATGTGAGTGTGGATCAACACGTTAAAGAGGCTTATCCGGGAAGCAGTGGACTGACCATTGGATTTTCCACAGCGTTGTATGAAAAGGATGTGGTGGTGGGATATTGGAGCCAGCGCATGAAATTTTCCTCAGTCGAATCGCTCTTTCAGGAAGCGTATCGGGAATTGCGAAAAGGCGGTTTTCCCAGTGCTGAGCTAAATTTACAAGATGGGCAGGGATTTCTCCTAATCGACTACGCTCCGGCGGTCCATCAGACTGAAGACATGATTCATGATTTTGACAATATCCTGTTTAAAATGAATCTGGCCGAAATGGGTTTTATTCCTGCACAAAAAGCTATCCAGGGAGAGTCCGGAGTTTCTCGGCATTTTCATCCCGGTAAACAATCCACCCAATTCGTGGGATACAGCCATTTACACGAAGGTAAGGGGTTTCAGGGGACGAATTGGTCCATACTGGTTCAGGTGCCCGAGGAGGAAGCCTTGGCGCATGTGCACACGATTACTCGAAATACTCTTTTGGAGATGTTGCTGGGGCTGGTCGTGGTGATTCCGATCGGAATCTTCATGGGAAGAAAAATTATCAATCGGTTGAGACCGATTTGGGAAGTGGCTGCGAAGGCCGCTCAGGGTGATTTGACTCACCGTGTGCCGGTTCTGACCAGAGATGAATTGGGACAGATGGGGCAGGCTTTCAATAATTTACTTGATCAATTGAATACGATGTTGTTGCAAACGCAAAATGTCGCACATTCCGTTTCAGCGGCCTCTCAACAATTGGCCAAAGCTGGGCACCAGGTGACCCAGGCGAGCCATAATCAGGTGTCCCAAGCCACGCAAGTGGCCCAGGCTGTGGAAGAGATGTCGGCGACGGCGGGAGATATGGCCGAGAATACCCATGGTCTGGCCGCTACGGCTAACGAGGTCAACCGGTCAGCCATTCGAGGAGGAGAAATCGTAGCCACCTCCATTCAAGGGATGGAATCCGTCTCGAACCGTATTCAGGAGTCCTCAGGTCGGATATATCAATTGGGACAGCGATCGAAAGAAATCGGAGACATTATCGGTGTGATCGAAGATATTGCCGAACAGACCAACCTGCTGGCTTTGAATGCGGCCATTGAGGCGGCTCGGGCCGGAGATCAGGGGCGAGGGTTTGCCGTGGTGGCCGATGAAGTCAGGAAGCTCGCGGAGCGAACGGGTAAGGCGACCAAAGAGATTGCCACGGTGATTGAAGCGGTTCAAGCGGGAACACATGAGGCGGTGCGATCGATGGAGAAGGGGACGGAAGAAGCCAATTCCGGTGTCAAACTCGCGCGGGAAGCCGGAATTCGATTAACGGAGATTGTGAATGGTGTGCAGCGAGTGGTGGATATGATCCAGCAAATTGCGCATTCGACCCAACAGCAGTCAGATGTCTCCGGCCAAATTGCTTCGAGTATTCAGCAAGTGGCTCAACTCAGTCAGCAAAACCAAGGCCATATCCAGGAAGTCGGCATAGCGACTCAAAAATTTACCGCACTGGCTGATGAACTCCAAACGTCTCTTCGACGTTTGACGTTAAAGGGGAAAGTGCTGGCATAGAAGGGGCAATTTTCTACGAGGAAACTTATGGGACAAATGAGAATCGGACCAAAATTTGTGTTGTCATTAGGCCTGTTGGCCGCCAGCATGATTTTGCTGGGTTTGTGGATTATGTATCACCAGGAAGAGGGGCGGTTGCGTACCCTGTTGGAGGAGGAAGGCAAAATCATTCAAATGCAAATTGAGGTGACCAGGGCCTATATTGCCAAAAATTATGTCGGCAAATTGAAGAAGTCGTCCTTGGGTGCTCAACTGCATATTGCCCGTGAGCATGAGGACGATCCCAACGCTATTCCCTTCCCGGCCACGGCGACTCAGGAAATTGGCAAGGAATTAGGTAAGCAGGGAATTTTTCAGGCCAGATTAGTGAGCGATCGACCGATGAATCCGGAGAATGCTCCTCGTGATGAATTTGAAAAAAAAGCCATGGAACTGATTAATAATGGCGCGGATAGTTTCAGTGATATTCAAGTGATAAACGGCGTTCCGACATTTCGGCGTGCGAGTGCGGATCTTGCCTCGGTTGAGGCGTGTGTCAACTGTCATGTCGGTAAACAGCTCGGTGATGTCATTGGTCTGTTATCGGTGTCCATTCCGATGGCCAACGCCCAGGCGTCAATGGCCAACTCGGTCTTGAATTCCGGTATGTGGATGGTAGGCATTATTGTGATGTGTCTGTTGGCCGTGTATTGGATGGTCCATCTGTTTGTGCTGAAACCCTTATATGCCCTGAGCTTCATCGCCCGTGATATTGCACAAGGGGACGGGGATTTGACGAGGCGGGTTCCGGTGGGGAACCGATCCGATGAAATCGCTGAACTCGCTCGGTACGTCAATGTCTTTATCGAGAAGATGCAACGGGCCATTCTCCTGGTCAATGAGGGAACGAATCGGTTGGCCTCCTCAACCGTGCAATTGTCTACCTCGGCCGATTCCGTGGTGCGTGCCGCTGAAGGCCAAGACTCCCGTGTGGTGCAGTCGGCCTCGGCAGTGGAAGAAATGACAATGACGGCAGGTGAAGTCGCCAGAAATTCGAATGATGCGGCCAATTTAGCGCAGGAAACGGCTCAGACCGCCAAAAACGGACAATTGGTCATGGAGCAAACCGTGGATGGGATGCAACAGGTCTCGCAGGCGGTGATGCAGGCGTCCTCCATTATTACGACTTTAGGGCGTTCCTCTGATCAAATCGGAGAAATCGTCGGAGTCATTGAGGATATCGCAGATCAAACCAATCTCCTTGCGCTGAATGCGGCAATTGAAGCGGCCAGGGCTGGGGAGCAAGGACGTGGATTCGCGGTGGTCGCCGATGAAGTCAGAAAATTGGCAGAACGGACAACAAAGGCCACTAAGGAAATTGGGGATATGATTCGGCAGATTCAACAGGATACCAAAACGGCAGTCAGTTCCATGGAACAAGGCACTCACAAGGTGGTGACCGGAGTGGAGTTGGCTAATAAAACCGGTGACGCCTTGGCCAAAATCTATTCGATGGTGAATGTCACGTCAGGTATGATTCAGCAAATCGCTCAGGCAGCAGAAGAACAGTCTGTGGCCACCAGACAGATAGCCAGTGATTTGGAATCCGTGACTCAAACGACCCGGGAAACGACTCAAGGGGTGACTCAATCGGCCAAGGCCTGCCGGGATTTGAGTCTGTTGGCCGGTGATCTTCAAAAAATGGTACGGGCATTTAAGGTTTAAGGGGCCCGCTTCAGAAATCTTCGGGGCAGGCCTAGCCATCCGTGAAAAAGTTTAGGCCGACGAATCGGGGGAATCGGAAGCCGGGTCACGAACCGGAGATGAGTGTGCCTGTTTTTGATGAACGACTTGCTCAAGCATGCCGACGGAATCTTTGAGGAGGTCTGCGGCGCATGCCAATGTGACGTGGAGTTGTTTCCAGGCTTCATCCCATCGGCCTTCCTGTTGGAGATCCTGGAATCGCTGATGCTGATTTTGAAGAATGGCCTTTTTGGCGTCTAAGAGCAGGCGGTCGGCTTGAAAACTGGCTGGTCTTTCCATGGAAATAATTCCTTGTATAAAAAAATGCAACAACGAATAAATGAATGATACAGGTCACCCTATCAGAGAGTTTGGAATGGTCACAAGGCGGTTATGCGTGAGGTTGGTGTGGGATCTGGTTGGTTGTGCTTCGTTGTTGTCAGTGAATAACCGATATGAATGGCTGACAAGGGAGTGCGAGAGGGCACAATGATTACCCAAACCCATTCCATCCGGGTCCTTGTCGTTGATGATTCCACATTTATGCGAAATACGATCTCCACGATGCTCATGAAGTATCCGGATGTCCAAGTGGTTGGAACGGCAAAAAATGGGCGTGAAGCGTTATTGCAGGTGGCGAGGGTGGCCCCGGATGTGATGACTTTGGATGTGGATATGCCGGAGATGAATGGATTGGAAGTCCTGGACCGGGTGATGGCGGCCCATCCAATCCCTGTTGTGATGGTGAGTAGCCTGACCCATGCAGGAGCGGCAGAGACATTTCAAGCTTTGGCCCGTGGTGCGTTTGATTTTATTCATAAACAGCAACGGGTTTCCCCGGGAGATCTCGGTCCATTGGAAGCACGGTTGTATGAAAAGATAAAAAGTGCCTTTGACAATAAATCACGGTTTCTCCACAGCCTGGGAAAGAGACAAACGGGATTGGCCGGATGCACTGAGGTCAAATTCGCGAGCCCCGCCTCGGTTCTTTCAGGAATGGCCCGCGGGACAGGGGATGTCCGATCAGGTGAAACGTCGGTTCGAGTGAGGCAAGTGACCGCTGATTTGTTGGTCATTGGGGGCTCCACGGGAGCACCACAGGTGTTGACTGAAATGTTTCGCCACATTCCCGAGTCGTTTCCCGTTCCCATCTTGATCGTTCAACATATGCCAAAATTTTTTACCTCCGTCTTTGCTTCTCAGTTGGCGAAGTGTGCGCGGATTCCTGTTCGAGAGGGACGGGATGGAGATGTTTTGGAGGCCGGGAAGGCTCTTATTGCACCAGGCGATCATCATGTCACTGTCAATCGTGATGCGCACGGAGTGCCGAACATCAGGATTTCTGATGAACCGCGTGACCGGCTCTATTGGCCATGTATTGATCTGGCGTTGTCCTCTGCAGCCAAACACTATGGAGAGCGAGTGCTGGCCTTGATCTTAAGCGGCATGGGACAAGATGGGCTGGTGGGATGTCGACAAATTAGAGCCGGAGGAGGAAAAGTTCTGGTTCAGGATGAACAATCTTCCATGGTGTACGGGATGAATCGTGCGGTTTGGGAAGCCGGTTTCGCGGATGAAATGATCCCGGGTCCGCACGTGGGGCCGCGCCTGATGGAGATCGTGGGAGGCTAAGTGCCGATCTGTTCGAACCTCGGCTGGCGTCACACCCATTTGGTGAAAACAACTTGATTGAGGGAGAGGGACATATCATGCAGGGGAAAAGGCCACAGTTAACCCGTGAGGATTTTGAATACGTCGAAGGAGAAGTTCTGCAGTTGGTGAGCTTTCGGTTGGGCAAGGAAGAATTTGCCATTGATATTCTGGGAGTTCAAGAAATCATCCGACTGGTGGAAGTGACTCAGGTCCCCAAGGCTCCATTCTACGTGGAAGGGGTGGTAAACCTTCGCGGAAAGGTCATTCCCATTATTAATCTTCGCTCGCGGTTTGCTTTGCCTCCGGTTGATCCCACGAAGGATACGAGAATCATTGTCGTTGAAGTCGAGCATTCTATCCTAGGATTTATTGTGGATTCCGTTGAGGAAGTGTTGCGGGTACCGGAGGCCTTAATCGAACCCTCGCCGACCACCGGTCGGGGCGGGTCCGATGATTTTCATAAAGGCGTGGGCCGGGTCGACGGACGACTCTTGATCCTGTTGGACCTTCAATTGTTATTTGGATTATCTAAGGTGGCATAAGGAGAGGCTGCACGTATGGATATCCTATCGATCCTGGGCATCATAGTTTCCATTGGTGCCATTGTTGGCGGGCAACATCTGGAAGGGGGCCATTTAAGTTCCATTATCCAGGGAACGGCATTCCTGATTGTGATGGGAGGGACGTTTGGGGCGGTGATGCTGCAATTTCCTCTTCCCATTTTCCTCAGGGCGATTACGAGTGCGGGGATGGTCTTTGGGAATGTCAACGTGGATATGAAAGGGATTATTGCCAAGATTGTGGAGTTGTCGAATGTCAGCCGGAAACAGGGTCTTTTAGCCTTGGAAGGGCAAATGAAAACGCTGACGGATCCGTTGATGGCTAAAGGGGTGCAATTGGTTGTGGATGGAACTGAACCTCACAAGATCAAGGAAATACTGGAAGTCGAAGTCGAGGTTTTTGAGGAAGAATTCGGCACGACCAGTAAAGTGTATGAAGCCTTTGGGGGATATGCGCCGTGCGTGGGAATTATTGGTGCGGTGTTAGGGTTGATTCACGTGATGGAAAATCTGGCTGATCCCTCCGCATTGGGAGGTGGAATCGCCGTTGCGTTTGTGGCCACAGTCTATGGGGTGGGAGCGGCCAATCTGTTTTTTCTCCCCATGGGCAATAAAATCAAATTAAAGGCCAAGACGCTGGTTGTGGGGAAAATGATGGTGATTGAAGGATTGCTTTCGGTGGCCCAAGGAGAAAATCCTCGAATGATCGAAGAAAAACTCAGTGGGTTCTTGCCTACTAACGAAAAATCCAAAAAATAACAGACGGTCCCCGGACACTCTCCTCAACGAAACTCGATGAAAAAAAAGCACGAAGAACACGAGAATCATGAACGTTGGTTGGTGTCTTATGCCGACTTTATCACCCTGTTGTTTGCCTTCTTTGTGGTCATGTATGCAGTATCTTCTGTGAATGAAGGGAAATATAAAGTGTTGAGTGAGTCGATGGTTTCAGCTTTCTCCAATACCAAGCCGGTGGGGGATATGACGTTGTTGAACCTCCCTGTGGCCAAAAAGAAGGAGATTGTGGTGAAGGAGAACCCGGCGAAATTGGATAATGCCAGGGCTTATCTCAAAGTCGCTAATGCGATATCCATGGCCAAAATGCCCCAGGGAGTTAAAATTACCTCTACCGAACGAGGCCTGTCGATCCAAATCAAGGATGATGCCCTCTTTGAAAGCGGGAGTGCGACCATTCATCCACAAATGAAAGAGTTTATTGACTTGGTTGCCGGGCTGGTCACCGATCTTCCCAATCTTATCGCCGTAGAAGGACATACGGATAATCAACCGATTCGATCCACGGCATTTCCTTCCAATTGGGATCTTTCGACGGCGCGGGCCAATGTCCTGGTTCGGTATTTTACCGAGTATCATGAGTTGGCTCCTGAGCGATTTTCCTCGACCGGGTACGCGGGTACTCGTCCGGTGGAATCCAATGCCACTCGGGAGGGACAAGCCGAGAACCGGCGAGTCGAAATGATCGTGTTGCGTACCACGAGTCCTCAGATTGCTCCTTCTCATCCCTTTCTTCCGTAAAACCCCTGTTAGGGGTGGGACAAGGGATGAGGAGACTTTTTGTCCTGTATTCCTCACCTTGCACGTCTTCATTCTTTTCCTCATTTATTCCTTTCCATGGTTTTAGTGGTAGGCAGGATTCCCCCAGTGAGGAAAGTTGTGCCCATTGTTCATGAAACTCTAACCATCGTTCGGGTGACCTATTGGTGATGGATGGGTTCCCTCTTGGCCCCGCCAATTAATCTGATCGGATCCGTACGCTGGATATGCTATTTCAGCAGATAGGATGCGGTTTCAGGCATCCTCATATCGGCTTTTATCTCTTGTCTTTCCGTTTCACCCCTATTGGCACATGCGTTGCAGAATTAGTGGGCAATTGTTGTAAAGGAGGGGAATTATGAATCGAGGCATTTATCCTCCGTTGGCGGGAGCCTTAGCTCTGGAGCGCCGACTTGAGGTGTTGTCCCATAACATTGGGAACGTGCATACCACAGGATTCAAAAAGGATACCCCCCTGTTTGCCACCATTCTCGGTCAAGCGACGGGTCCCTCCGTGGCCGGAATCGATTTGTTTCCCGTGATTGATGGCCTGCCTCCTGATCGGTCTCAGGGAGTGTTAGTCCACACGGGGCAACCCTTGGACGTCGCTTTAGAGGGAGAAGGGTTTTTTGTCGTGGAAACGTCACAAGGTGTTCAATATTTTCGGGGCGGGAGTTTCTATCGAAATATTAAAGGACTCATGGTCACCCATACGGGCGATCCGGTTTTGGGAAAAAAAGGGCCCATTAAATTGCCGATTGGAGATGTGGGGATCGACGGAGATGGAAGCATCCGGGTCAACAATAAAGTGGTGGATCGATTACGTGTCGAAAAGGCCCCACAAGGAGAAGATCTGGCCAAGATTGGCGATTTGTATTGGACCGCGCCCCCAAAGGGGATTCCAGCCGTTGAGACGAAAGTGCAGCAGGGTATGTTGGAAAAATCCAATGTGAATCCAGCCATGGATATGGTGGAAATCATCAAGGTCACCCGGGAATATGAACAAATGCAGCGGGCGATTCGGGCAATGGATGAGATGACGGCTCAAGCCATTCAGGCGGCCAAGGTCCAGGGGTAAGACGTGAAGAGGAGGGGTGAGGAGGAAATGGATAAGACGTGAAATGTGCGGATTCCATGCGCATCACTCTCGTGATACCGAACTAATTGAACGAATGACAGGCGCGCCCATTCAAGGAGAATACGATCTATGATACGAGCCATGCATACTGCTTCGACGGGGATGTTTGCCCAGCAATTGAATATCGATACGATTGCGCACAACCTGGCCAACGTGAATACCACAGGGTTCAAACGAAGCCGGGCCGAGTTTGCCGATTTGTTGTATCAGATTTCACGGTTGCCGGGATCCAGTGCATCCAACGTCGGAGTGTTTCCGGTGGGAATGCAGGTGGGATTGGGTGTTCGTCCGGTCACCGTTGCTAAAGAATATGTCCAGGGCAGTCTCAAGCAAACGTTTAATGAATTGGATTTGGCGATTGAGGGTGCCGGATTTTTTCAGGTCAATCGACCGGATGGGTCTACGATGTATACTCGCGCCGGATCGTTTAAACGGGACAGTACCGGGAATGTCGTCACCGGAGATGGGGACACGTTGGTGCCGTCGATTACCATTCCTTCGGGAGCGTTGAAAATCGATATCGGGCAGGATGGCACGGTGTCGGTTCTTCTCCCCGGCGTGGCGCAGGCTACGCAGGTGGGACAAATTCAACTCGTTCGCTTCGATAACCCTGCCGGGCTTATTTCTCAGGGTAATAATTTATTCGTGGAAAGTTCCTCTTCGGGGCCTGCCCAACAAGGCACGCCGGGATTTTCGACGGGGTTTGGTTTGATCCAGTCCGGATTTTTGGAAATTTCAAATGTGAATATTGCCGATGAAATGGTCAATATGATTTTGGCACAGCGTGCCTATGAGCTGAATGCCAAGGCGATTCAGGCATCGGACGATATGTTGTCGGTGGCGAACCAGTTGCGGAGATAATCAATGAGGCGATCAAGGCTTATGGCAGGTGCGCTGGTTATATGTCTTCTGGGTGGATGGGTGTTGGGGAACGGGGTGGTACTGGGTGCTCCTACATCCAAGCCGGGGGAGTATGTGGTCACCGTTTCCGATTTGGAGAAGGCCCTGTTGCAGGAAATTTCTCGCCGATACGGGCGGCCGGCCCACCACCTGAGTCTTCAGGTGTTGTATCCGAAGCAACCTCTTCCCGTGCCCAAGGGGCAGGTGCATGTAGATGTGGATGAATTGAACGGAGGCCGAACCGGGCGAAGGGCCTTTCGGGTGCAAATTTTTGTGAATCGGCAATTTTTTAAAACCGTGAATGTTGCGGGGGAACTCAAGGGACAAGTGGATGCTGCTGTGCCGGTCCGTTGGATCAAACCCAAAGAAATCTTGACTGAGGAGGATATCGAGTTTGTGACGATTGATGTTCCTTCGCTCACCCACGATTTGGTTTTAGGGGTTGAAGAGGCTGTTGGGAAGCAGGTTCTTCGCCCTCTTCCCCCCCATCAACCTATTCGAAAGATTGCCTTGGATACGCCACCCGTCATTCACAAAGGGGATCGGGTCATGATCGAAGTCAAAGGCAAGGGATTGCTGGTGCAGGCGGTGGGAATGGCCAAAGCCGCCGGACGGGCGGGAGATACCATTCCCGTTCTGAATCAAACCTCCGGTCGGGAAATCCTGGGACTGGTCCTGACGGCTGGAGTTGTGGAGGTCCCTTTTTGAAACCCCTCCAAGGTCTTCAGCGGTTTTCGATGTGGGGAATGGTCGGGATTGCTGGCCTGTTGATCTGCCTGGGATGTGCCAAACCTCAACAAACGGCGAAAATGGAAGAAGATATCCCCATTATTGAAAGTAACCGTAATGCCTCATTGGGATCCTTATGGGAACCGGATAACGGACGGGCCTTTATGTTTGAAGATCGACGAGCCAGCCGCGTGGGGGACATCGTCATCGTGCGGATTGTCGAACAGCACAGTGGGTCAAAATCCGCAAGTACCAAAGCGGATCGGGAATCCACCATTTCGGCCGGCGCAGGGGGAGGGCTCTTTGGACTGAATTCGCTCACTCAGAAATTTGCGCAGTATTTCGATCTAGATGCCACGACCTCGAATGCGTTTGAAGGGGAAGGATCCACCAGTCGGGAAGATTCCTTGAATGGCACCATCGCGGCCCAAGTGGTGGAAGTCTTTCCCAATGGGGACCTGAGAATTCGGGGAAAACGCGAAGTGACGGTGAACAGCGAAAAGCAAACCATGATTATCCGAGGCATTGTTCGTCGAATAGATTTGGATACTACGAATACGGTCATTTCCACAGCGGTGGCCGATGCCCAGATTGAATATACCGGTCTGGGTGTGGTCGACGAAGTGCAACGTCCCGGATGGCTGGTTCGATTGTTTAATTGGTTGACGCCGTTTTAATCAGGTTACAAGTCAACAGTGAGGAGTCGGAATTGAGAAACGCGAGACATCAGGCGAATCGAAAATCTTGGATTCTGGTGGGATGGCTCATCGTCCTTCAAGTCGTACCCATGGGAATCCTGGATGTCAGGCCCTTCATATCGGAGGCCGCACGGATAAAAGATATTGCTTCGATAGAAGGAGTGAGGGACAACCAATTGATCGGGTATGGCCTTGTGGTGGGATTGGATCGCACCGGAGACTCGGTCGTGGGTGGACAATTTACGGCCCAAGCCATTATTTCCATGTTGAATACCATGGGGATCAATCTCAAAGTGGATCCCATTCAGCTCCTCACGAAGAATACCGCCTCGGTGATCGTGACAGCCAAACTTCCGCCATTTGCGCGTCCCGGAATGAAACTGGATGTGCAGGTGTCTTCTTTGGCCAATGCCAAAAGTTTAAAAGGTGGCACTCTTCTGCTGACTCCGTTGAAGGCTCCGAATCAGGTGATCTATGCCGTGGCTCAGGGCCCGATATCGACTTCGGGATTTGAGGCCGGGGATGGCGGCACGTCGGTGGTTAAAAATCAGCAATCCGGAGGCATTGTTCCGAGCGGGGCCATTGTGGAACGGGGAGTCGATGTGGAGTTGCAAACCTGGGAAAAGTTTTCCCTTACCATGAATCAGGCGGATTTTACGACGGCTCTGCGGGTTTCCGATGTGATCAATGCACATCTGGGAGAAGGAGTGGCGGCCGCGCTGAACTCAGGACAGGTGCAAGTGACCTTGCCAACCAAGTATCAGGGACACGTGGTCCAGATGATTGCGGCAGTCGAAGGACTGGATGTCAATGTGGATGTGCGGGCCAAAGTTGTCGTGAACGAACGGACCGGGACGATTGTGATGGGAGAGCATGTTCGACTATCGAGTATGGCGATTTCTCATGGAAATTTGACGATTAAAATCAAGACCCGTTTTGATGTGTCACAACCGGAAGCCCCTGGCCTCATTGGTTCGGCCGCCGGAGAAACGGTCGTGACGCCTGAAGTGACCACGGATGTGGAGGAAGAACTCAAACGGGTGATTCAGGTGGATGGGTCCGTGACCCTCGGGGATTTGGTCAAGGCCCTGAACTCGGTCGGGGTCACTCCCCGGGATTTGGTGGCTGTGCTCACGGCAGCCAAGGCTGCCGGTGCCTTGCAGGCCGACCTGGAGCTGATCTAATGGGTCGGTCGAATCCTGAGAACTCGATACGCAACTTTCAAGGAGGAAAATATTGATGAATTCCTTGAGTCCCATTGACCCGAGTCAATTCAACCATCCCCTCATGTCGGGCAAAGCCACCAAAGTGGAGGAGTATGCCAGGAAGGGGGAGATTCTCAAAGCCAGCCAAGAGTTTGAATCGTATTTTCTCTCCTATTTAATGAAAATTATGCGGGAAACGGTACCGCAAGGGGCTCTCACCGCCAATCGGATGGGAGAGACGTTCATGTCCTTCTACGATGACGAGTTAGGGAAACGGGCAGCCCAAGCTGGCGGTTTTGGCCTATCCGAGTACATGTTGGCGTCAATTTCCGACCAGGAAACAGCTGCCAACAATACACCGGCACCAGGATCTTCAACGAAATTATCCTCTGTTCTGTAAAGTTCGGTTGAGTTGCCTCCGATAAAGAAAGATAAGGAGGCAAGATGCCATGACGATACGGAGTCTTGATCCCAGTGGAGAACTGGGAAAACTGTTTTTTCAGATTCATTCCAAAAACCAGCATGAGTCACCATCCAATGTATCACAACCGGCAGGCACTACTCCGTCCCGGGATGCGGTGGATTTGTCAGCAGTGGTCAAATCCCTTCAGGATTTTACCTCGAGGGCGTCGGCGTTACCGGAGGTTCGATTAGAAAAAATTCATGCTGTACAGGAGCGGTTGGAAGCGGGATCCCCATTAGCCAACGCAGAGGAAGTGGCAGGGGCCTTGCTCCGTGAGACCTTCCTTAACGATGTGCATGGCTAATCGCCTGATGGTTAATGATTGAGAAGGAGCTCTTCAGCATGAAATCCCACCCGATTCCTTGGGAAGCTCTGCAACAGTTGTTTCGACGATTACTGAACTCCCTTGAAGAGTTTTCGGAACTGCTTGCGGAGGAAGAGGCCGTGATGACCCGACTCGACCGGGAGAAGATGATGGTGTTGGTCGAACAAAAGGCCGGCGTCCTGGAGGCCGTTCAGCGCTGCGAACAACAGATGGTTGCAGTGTTGCGCCCTTGGGTTCCTACCGGATTATCCGGTGATTGTTGGAATGTGATCAAGCAGAGTCCGGAATTTTCGCGAGTTCTCCAACTCCCCGAATTCAAAGCCATCCAAAAGGAGACCGCACGAATCCGTGAACAGGGTCGAAAAAATGTTGTCTTGATCCGACGTGGACAATATGTCGTGCGTGAAGCCATGAGTCTTGTCTATGCCGGGTTAGGACAGGGTCCGGTGTATCAGGGAACCGGTACATTACGCGTCCAACCCGTCCCATGTTCGGTCAACCTTCACGGATAACGGTTACGAATTATGGCAGGTATCAACGATCTGTTTAATATCGCCCGTTCCGGAATTCAGGCTCATCAGCAAGGCTTGGCCACCACCTCCCATAATATTGCCAATATCAACACGAAGGGCTATTCCCGCCAGGAGGTGATCCTTGAAACGAAACGTCCGGTCGAAGGGGTAATTGGCAGTGGAGTGCAGGTGGGACAAATTCGCCGGACGGTCGATTCTTTTTTGGAAAATCAGATTACCTCCGTTACGGAAGATCTTGGTTCCCTGGCTTCGCGGCATAATTTTTTGGTTCAGGCAGACGGGATTTTTACTGATACGGATAATTCAGGGCTGGGTTTCGGATTAACCGAGTTTTTTAATGCCCTCCGGGATGTAGCCACCAATCCTGAGAGCGCGATTCAACGTACGGTTCTCCTGGCCAAGAGTGATTCCTTGACCGATCAATTTCTGACGGTCGCCCAAGGACTTCATCAGATTCGACTGGACGCCGACGGGGAAATTGGCAGGCATGTCGAGACGATCAATGGCCTGGCGATCCGCGTGGCGTCTTTGAATGATGAAATTTTCAAGGCGGAGTCCAGCGGGCGTGAAGCGCCGGATCTCCGTGACCAGCGGGGAGTGTTGATCAATGAAATGGCCGAATTGGTCGATCTCGATCAGGTCACGTTGCGTGATGGCATTGGACTTGTGGTTGGAGGACAACTGTTGGTGGCCGGTAATCATGCCAATGCCTTAACTACGGCCCCCGATCCCGATAATCCGCCATTGACTAACGTGGCGTTTGTGCGAAGTGATGGCAACCTCTTATCCATTACGGACAAAATCCACGGAGGAAAAATCGGTGGTCTCCTGACCCTTCGGGATACGGATATCCCGGCAATTCAAGATCGCCTGGACCGGTTGGCGGCTCAGTTGATCAATGAATTTAACCAACAGCATCAGGCCGGATACGGGTTGGACGGTACGACGGGCAACCTCTTTTTTTCCGCCATGACTCCCGACGCGCCCTTAGCGCGAGACACCAATACGGGGACGGCACAAGGGACGTCGGTCGCGATTGCGGACCCGACTTTATTGACACTCGATAATTATGAAGTCCGGTTCACAGGGGCGGCCGCCTATTCAATTGTCGATACCACCACAGGTTCCACTGTGACCTCGGGGGCCTATACCTCAGGGGCGACGATCAATTTTGACGGATTAGATGTGGTGGTGACGGGTACGGTGGCGGCCGGAGATATTTTCACCCTCAGTGCACACAAGGGGGCTGCCCAGCGATTCGGAGTGGCCGTCAGTGATACGGATAAGATTGCGGCTGCCTCAAGCGCCGCCACCATTCCCGGCGGGAATCAAAACGCTCTGGCCTTGGTCAATCTTCATACCGCTCGCCAGAGTGAGCTGGGCAATATCACCTTCAATGACTATCACACGATCACCATTGGGGATGTCGGGATTGCCACACGAGAGTCGGAATTGGCCCTTCATAGCAAGGAATTGGAAGTGGATCAGGTCAACGGGTTGCGAGAGAGTGTCTCGGGGGTATCTCTGGATGAGGAATTGACGAATCTTTTGAGTTTCCAGCGGGCCTTTGAGGCGTCGGCCCGGATGATTACGGTGGCTGACGAATTATTGCGGACAATTTTGACAATGGGACAATAGGGCGTGTTGTAGGGAAGGGGCAAGAAATCTCCTAAGGGACCGTCACAACGGATTTCACCAGAAGGACAATTCGCCATGCGCGTTACAGAACGACAACAAGTCGATAGTCTTGTCAACACCATCAAGAAGTTGCGGTCGGATATTTTCGATCGAAACGAACAAATTGCATCGGGAAAACGGGTCAATCGCCCGTCCGATGATCCGGCCGCTATGGAACGGATCAACCAATTCAGAAATGTTCTTCAGACGACCGAACGACGAAGACTCAACGTCGAAGAAGGTGTCGGGCGGTTGAATTTATCTGACAGTACCTTGGAGACGGCCGGTCTGAGTATGCAACGAGCCAAAGAACTGGCCGTGCAAATGCGGAACGACACCAATTCGGCTCCTGAACGAGCGAATGCCGCGAAGGAAGTGCAACAGCTTATCCTGGGCCTGGCGGGCCTGGGCAATACCCAATTGAATGGACGGTTTATTTTTGCAGGTAGTCAGACGGAAGCTGAACCGTATGTGTTGGGGACCGCAATCGGTTCCGCCCATAGCGGGAACACCGGGGGGGCGGCAATTTCGGCAAGCGTGGCCACGGCCTCGTCCTTGCAACCCGATTTGTATCAGATCCGGTTTACGTCCGCCGCGCAGTTCGATGTGGTGAACGCCACCACCAATCAAACCCTTTCGAGTGGAAATGCCTATTCCTCCGGCTCAACCTTTTCCTTTGATGGACTTGATGTCACGATTACGAATGGTGGGGGACCTCCTCAAACCGGAGACCAATTTTTTGTTCGGGTGGGTTATGCCTATCAAGGGGATAGCGAAGCGGTCCCTCTTGAAATTGGCGATGGGCGAACCGTGGATTCGAATGTCACCGGAGATCAGGTTTTTTCAGGTCCCACGAGCGATCTGTTTCAGAATTTACAGAATTTTCATCAGGCTCTGGTGACCAACGATGTCAATGCCATCCAGGCAGCCATTGCGACCTTCGATTCGTCCTTATCCCAAGTGACGGACGCTCGAGCTGATTTAGGAGCGAAAGTGAATCGCTTGGATACGATCAAGGAGGGCCTGGATCTGTTGACATTGAATACCGAAACCCTCCGTTCCGAATATGAAGATGCGGATTTTGCCAAAGTGGCTTCGGATTTGGCTACATTGCAAACAACCTTGGAAGCCTCCATGGCCACTCTGACCCGTCAGTTTGAAACCAGTTTGTTGAATTTTCTTCGATAAGGTGCTTAGCCTCATGATATTCAGGATGTCCAGCCTTGTGATCATTGAAAGGAAACGATAACCCTCTATGCGTGTCTTAGTCGTTGATGATGATCCCCTTACCTTGCACATGGTGGTCTACCGGCTACGTCAGTGGGGCCACGATGTAGTTTCGGCCAATGACGGAGATGCGGCCTGGGAGATCATTGAAGCGGGCCCCACCTTCAATGTGGCCATCATGGATTGGATGATGCCGGGAATGAGTGGCCCACAACTGTGCAAACGCATTCGAGGGCAAACGGGTGTGCCCTACATTTATATTATTTTGCTCACAGGAAGAAATAATCCTGAAGATTTGATAGCAGGATTGGACGCAGGTGCGGACGACTATCTGACGAAACCCTTTCATTTGGGAGAGTTGGACGCACGATTACGTGCAGGCAAGCGGATCGTGGATCTTCAGAATGAATTAATTTCCACCAGAGAAAGCCTCCGTATCCAAGCCATGCAGGATCCCTTGACCCAGATTTTGAATCATGGGGCGATTTTAGATGCCCTCTTGCGTGAAGTGGACCGTGCCCATCGGCAGCATCAACCTGTCAGTGTGATTTTAGGCGACTTGGATGCGTTTAAAACGGTGAATGATTCATACGGACATATTGTCGGAGATCAGATTTTGATCGAAGTGGCCGAACGCATGCGGAGTTGTTTGCGATCCTATGACTCGATCGGGCGATACGGGGGGGAAGAGTTCTTGATGGTGCTACCAAATAGCGATGCGGATCAGGCGCTCAGTCTGGCCGAGCGCATTCGATTGACCGTTTCGAATACCCCCTTTCGATATAAAAAGATTGAGCTATCCGTGACCCTGAGTCAGGGAGTGACGACGTGGATCGAACCCTATCCGTTTCCGTTAGAGCGTCTCATTCAAACCGCTGACGGAGCATTGTATTTGGTGAAAAATGCCGGACGCAATGGAGTGGAATATGCACATTTCGATGTGTGTGAGGACGAATCCGTGACAGCCATGATGGAACCCAACCCACTGTTTCGATCACAATGAAAACGTTGCTTATCATTAATGACGATCCCCTTCAACTGCATTTTCTGGGAAGTCTATTCGCACAGGATCAATATCAGGTGATTTCCCATCATTCGTCGGAAACGGCCTGGCAATGGATTCAAGAGGGGCATGTCCCGGATGGGATTGTGTTGGATCTGCATATGCCGGGGATAAGCGGTTGGCGGTTTTGTGAACTCCTGCAGGCTCATTTTCCAAGCCCTGGGCGGATGCCGCCGGTATTGGCTGTCTCGGCGACCTATGCGGGGTCTGATGCCGAGGAAGTCCTGGCTGATTTGGGAGCCTCGTCATTTTTGGCGTTGCCAGCCGAACCCAGGCGAGTTCGACAGGCGGTAGATCAATTGTGGGAGCAACCGTCCCGTCCTCGGAGCATGCAGGTATGGATTGTGTCCAGTCATGAGCCTCAGGTCGAGCGCATGCGTCAAGTGTTTCAAGAACGTGGGTGGCAGGTGATATGGTTCGCCAGTGGAAATCAAGTTATGGGGCACGGGCTGAAATCCTGTCCGGATATTGTGGTCGTGGACGACCCCTTGCCCGATATGAACGGGCGAGAATTACGGCAATGGTGCAAGAATGCGGTACCTCATGCGACCTGTGTCCTTCTTGAGAGTAGGATTGAACAGAGCGGATCGCCTCTGCATGCCAGTGCAGGCGATTGGGTTCTTGCTAACAACTGTGACCCGAATGAATTGCTGGCGCAATGTGAAAAGGGGCGATGGGAACGAGTACTCTCCCGCGTCGAACATCTCCTGGAAACCCGTACCAGTGATCTCAGGGAGTCCGAAGCTCAGTTTCGCGGCCTATTCGAGATCCTTCCCGATATTCTTATAATTTACGATTTTCAGGGCACGATTCAATGCATTAATGCTGCCGGTGCCAGACAGTTGCAGTATTCCACCGGCGACCTGATTGGGAAGCCCCTGGCGATGCTGCATTCCGCGACGGAATCCATAGAGATTCGATCGTCACGGGCGGCATCCGTTTCTGCGGATGGCAATTGGAGTGAGGCCATTTTGCTTGGCCGGGATGGAAGCCAGGTGTGCACGGAGCGGACGGTGCGTCCCGTCCGATTCGGCGGGAAACCGCATATGCTGCTCATTGCCCGCGATCTGTCCGGGAGAAAGCAGATGGAAGCGGACAAGGCCAAGCTGGAACAGCAACTCCGCCAGGTCCAAAAAATGGAAGCCATCGGACGGTTGGCATCCGGGGTCGCTCACGATATGAATAATATTATGACGGCGATCTTGAGCCATGCCAGTTTATTGAAATCACGATCCGAGCCGAACGACGGGGCTTGGACTGTGGGGAATGTGATTGAAAAGGCCGTTCGTCGCGGACGGGAGCTCACATCGCAATTGTTGGGGTTTGCACGGCAGGGGAAACATCATCATGTTCCTGTAGATCTTCATGACGTGGTTCGGGAAGTGGTTCATTTACTGGAGCGAACCATGGGGAAAACAATTGCCTTTCAGATGGAGTTCGGAGCCGGACACCAGTGGATCGAGGGGGATCCTAATCAAATGTTTCAAGTGTTTATGAATCTTTCCGTGAATGCCTGTGATGCGATGGGAACGAACGGAGAGTTACGGTTTTCTACCTCGAATGAAACGGTGTCCACCGCGCAGGCGTCTCATGTGCCGGGTCTCTATCCAGGGGACTATGTCGTCGTTCGGGTGACTGACAGCGGGGAAGGAATTCCTACTGAGGTCCAAGGTAAGATTTTTGAACCCTTTTTCTCGACGAAGGAGTCCGGAAAGGGGTCTGGCATGGGATTGGCGATGGTCTATGGAATCGTGAAAAATCATCGAGGCTATATTGGTGTGACCAGTACGTTTGGAGCCGGGACGACGATGAAGGTCTATCTTCCGGTTTCCACCCAGTCTCCTCCTAAGCCGGTGGTCAGTCAAAAATCAATTCCCTCCAAAGGCACAGGGCACATTCTGGTTGTGGATGATGAACGGGAAGTTGCCGAGGCAACCAGCGCCGTGTTGGAGTATTTGGGCTATCAGGTCGCGGTTGTATTGAACGGAAAAGAGGCCCTTGCCTATTGCCGGGATTCCAGACATCAGGTGGATATTGTGGTGTTGGATATGGTCATGCCCGATATGCCGGGACCGGAATGTTTTGCTCAATTAAAACAATTGATTCCGGATGTTAAAGTGATCTTGTGTACAGGATATGATCGTAATCATGCCGTGCAAGAATTACTGGATCAGGGAGTCGTGGCTTTTCTTCAAAAACCATATGAAATTGACCAACTTGCCAAAGTGTGTAAGGAATTGAGTCAACCAACGGGGTTATGTTCCGATCAGGTGTCGACGGTGTCTTCCTAAGACGTGGCGCAGGTCTGAGGACTCCCTGAATGTTCATTCATTGAACGGATGAGGAGAAATGATGAAAGTGCATAGTAATCGTTTCGGAGATCTTGACGTGGCGGACGAGGTATTGCTCACGTTTCCTTCTGGATTGGTCGGCTTTCCCTCTCATCGTCGGTTTGTGGTCCTGGAGGTGGGAGACTCGTCCGAATATCAGTGGTTGCAATGTGCTGATGAGCCAAGTCTGGCGTTTGTCCTGGTGGATCTGCAGGTGCTGGATATTGACTGTCAGATGGAAATTCCGGACGACAATCTGCAGGAGTTGGATGTGCAATCCACCGATTCCTTGTCGTTGTTGGCTGTGGTGACGATTCCCACCGACGCTCCTGAGCGGGCCAGCGCAAATCTCCGGGCGCCCATCGTGGTCAACCAGCGCACGCGTAAAGGTAAACAATTGATTTTGCACGAATCGATTCCCATTCGGTTTCCGTTAATCCCGGAGCAAGGTTCAGTATCTGCGGAATCGACTCGTTCAACCGCCTCTGCCTCGGTGTAACGTATCAATTGGTCTGAACCCAGAAGCAAGCGATCTTGTCGGTTAAGTTCATTCATTGTGGCAGGAGGTCCAAGATCTCGTTTGCCAGGCACTCATAGCCAAGGAAGGCCCTATGCTGATTTTAACAAGAAAAAAAGATGAAGCGATTCGACTTGGAGAAGATATCCGAATTGTGTTGGTGCAAATCAAAGGAGGCCAAGTCCGTATCGGAATCGAATGTCCTTCCAGCATTCGTGTGCTTCGTGAAGAACTGTATGAGGCTGTGCGTCAGGAAAATCTGAAAGCCCTGTCGTCCAATCCTTCCCTTGTGAACGCTCTCCCCACACGAAAAAAACCTCAACCTGAACTCTCGCCACCTTCTAGTTCCGGATAAAAGAAAAGGGAGATCGGTTACTTCGGTTCCGCAGAGTCAAGGTTGTGTTCTCGTCATCGAACCCGGTTCAATTGGTCTGGCTACAGAGTCGTAAGAGGATTTCGGCCGAAACGCCTGAACAAAGCGCTCTGCATGTGGATGGCAGATGGTGGGAATGTCCGTTAATCCAGAGGGATTTTTTCCACTGCCCCGATTTCACATATCAGGCAGGGAAAGCTTGGCATGCAAGTTGCTGATATATTTTGAAACGTTTCATTATTTCTGAATGGAGTAGGTCAAGAGATGAGTAAAGTTTTGATCACAGGGGGCGCAGGATATATTGGTTCGGTCTTAACGGGCGAATTATTACGACGCGGACATGTGGTGACGGTGCTCGATAATTTTCTTTACCGGCAAACAAGCCTTTTAGACCTTTGTGCGAATCGGAATTTTCATTTGATCCGTGGGGACTGTCGGGACGATCGTGTGTTCAGTGGCTTGGTGAAAGAGGCGGATTGCATTATTCCTTTGGCAGCCCTGGTGGGAGCACCTTTGTGTGCGCAGGATTCCACCGGTGCCTGGTCCACGAATTTTGAAGCGATCAGAAGTCTTTGTAAAATCGTAACATCATCACAGCAAATTATTTTTCCTGTTACGAACAGCGGCTATGGTATTGGCGAATCAGGGAAATATTGTACGGAAGATACTCCGTTGCGTCCCATCAGTCTGTATGGAGAGACGAAAGTCCGTGCAGAGGAAATTGTTTTGGGGCGTGAAAATTCCATCACATTGAGATTAGCCACGGTGTTCGGGGCCTCTCCTCGGATGCGGGTTGATTTATTGGTAAATCATTTTGTCTACCGTGCTGTGTATGATCAGGCCGTTGTGGTATTTGAAGGGCAGTTTAAGCGTAATTATATTCATGTGCGTGACGTAGCCAAGGCATTCGTCCATTCGTTGGACCAATTCCCATTGATGAAGGGGAAGCCCTATAACGTGGGGTTGGATCAAGCGAATCTTTCCAAAATAGAATTGTGTCAGGAAATTCAAAAAGTGATTCCTCAGTTTGTCTTTTTTGAAGCGCCAATCGGGGAAGATCCGGATAAGCGAGACTATATTGTTTCCAATGCCAGAATCTTAGCCACCGGTTTTCTGCCTGACTGGACTGTTGAGGAGGGGGTCCGAGAATTGGAGAAATGTTACCGAATCATTGGCAAAGGTACATATGGGAATATGTGATGCCTCATGTTTTATTTCTTTTCTGTTGAAGGCATGTTGAATAGACCATTCCCTTTACAACGTACCTACTTCATGTGTGGCAAGCTCGACGTTGTTGTTTGAGAGGGGAAGCCTCTTGATATGATCTGGTTGGGCGTATGATGAGAGCTGTGATTCTGGCTGGAGGGATGGGGACCCGGCTACGCTCAATTGTGTCCGATCGACCGAAAGTGATGGCCGAAATCGAAGGCCGTCCCTTTATCGAATGGCTGGTCTTGTCTCTCCGGCAAAGTGGAATCCGACACATTCTTCTCTCAATCGGATATCTGGGACAATCCATCGTGGATTATTTTCATGACGGAAAAGATTGGGGGATCTCGATCGAGTATTCAGTTGAACGTACTCCAATGGGAACAGGTGGGGGTCTTCGAGAATGCCTTCCCTTGCTGAGCGAAGGGCCGGTACTCGTTTTGAACGGGGATTCTTATTGTGGCGTGAATTACCGGGCGTACATGGATTGGTATGGGAAACGGGAAAGAGCGGGCTCGTTGGTATTGGCTAGAGTGCCCCAGCCGGGGAGATTTGGGCAGGTTGAGATAAGCAGTGGAGGTGAAATTTGCCGTTTTCAGGAAAAAGGATTAACAACGGAAAGCCGTTGGATCAATGCGGGGGTGTATATTTTTTCCCATCGCGTACTTCAGGATATTCCCCGGAAAGGACCGGTTTCCCTGGAAAGGGATATTTTGCCAAAATGGGTCGATCGTGGTTTGTGGGGTTTTCCGAGTTCCGGAGAGTTCGTTGACCTGGGGACCCCTGAAGGATTCATAGAAACACAAAAGTTATTTTCCACTCGGTCCCTCCCTTGACCGAACTTCATTATTATTGCCTACCATTCGTCTGTCCCGAACATCCGCTTGTTCCTTTTCGGGCAGGAAAATTTTCCTTGTAGGCAAAAAAGTCCTATGGTTGGGATCCCTTCCATCCCATTCAATGAACGAGACCTTTTGCTTAATCCCTTTAGGCCTTACTAGTATTCGCACGATCCTTTCGATCTATCTGTCAATGAAGTAGGTGGTCCGAAATTTGCCTTTATGTTCAATTGTTGAGGTGTAAGGTACCAATGACCAGAGTCAAACTAGCTAAACGCACACCTTGTTAAACGGATCAGGCAGTATCCCGGATGATTATTAGCCGCACTCCTTTTCGTATTTCATTGTTTGGCGGGGGAACGGACTATCCTGTCTGGTATCGAAAGCATGGCGGGATTGTATTAGCCGCCACAATTGACAAATATTGTTATCTCAGTTGCCGGTATCTCCCTCCGTTTTTTGAGCATCGCATTCGTATCGTGTATTCAAAAATTGAAAGTTGTCAGCATGTTGAGGATATTCAGCATCCTGCCGTTCGGGAAATCCTCAAATCCCTGAATGTTAAACAAGGAATCGAAATTCATCACGACGGGGATCTGCCGGCCCGTAGCGGCATGGGGACCAGTTCGGCATTTACTGTCGGACTGTTGAATGGATTGCATGCTCTTAAAGGTTACATGCCCACTAAGCAGGAATTGGCTTTTGAAAGTATTCGGATTGAACAGGAGGTCTTAAAAGAAACCGTGGGTTCGCAAGATCAGGTTCTCGCAGCCTATGGGGGAGTCAATACGATCACCTTTATGACGAACGGCGAAATCTCGGTCACGCCGGTTGTTTTGTCGAGGGAACGCCTTCAAGAGCTTAATAGCCATTTAATGTTGTTTTATACCGGGCTGAAACGAACGGCTGCCAACGTGGCCGGAACGTATGTCAATGATTTGGAATCGCATAAGCGGCAGCTTCGAATTATGAAAGATTTGGTCCAGGAAAGTTTGTCGATTCTCAATGGAGGAAGCGATTTGCAGGAGTTGGGTGGACTGTTGCATGAGGCGTGGCTTTCGAAGCGTACCTTAAGCCCCTGGGTTTCCAATGCAGAGGTTGATTCGATGTATGAGCAGGCACAGCGAGCCGGCGCTCTTGGCGGAAAACTGACCGGAGCAGGCGGGGGGGGATTTCTGCTGTTGTTTGTTCCGCCTCATAAGCAGGCAGCGGTTCGGGAAGCGTTGAAAGACCTGTTATCCGTTCCCTTTAAGTTTGAATTTTCCGGGAGCCAGATTATTTTTTGCGACCGGGAAGAGGAGTACCTGCGAGAAGATGCTCTCCGAGAATGTGAAGGATCCAGGGTTTTCAAGGAAGTTCGCGTGGGATAAATAGGGTTTTGTCTTGTGAAGTGACAGGCGCATAACAAAAGGAATGGGTATGAATTATCATATTGGGTTTGGTGATATTCGGATTGGAGATGTGGCTCGTAGATATCTGAATGAGGCCTTGTCGAGAAACTGGATTTCTGAGGGACCCAATGTTCAGCTTATGGAAAGAAAGTTTGCCGAACTGTTTGGATGCCGTCATGCCATAGCCACAAGTTCAGGAACCGACGCAGGAATGGTGGCGATGAGCGCACTGTTGGATCTTGGGGCCGAGCGGGGTGATGAGGTCATCACTCCAGCCTTGGGGTTCACTGCTACCGCAAATTGTATCTTAGCATCCGGGTTACGCCCTGTCTTTGTCGATGTAGAACTTGAAACGCTCAATATGCACCCTGCCTTAATTGAATCTGCCATTACGCCTCGAACCCGTGCCATACAAGTTGTGCATACCATGGGAAAACCTTGTGCCATGAAGGCCATTCTGGATATTGCCACACGGCATGGATTGTCGGTCATTGAAGATGCCTGTGAGGCGCATGGAGCAAAATTGAACGGCCGGGTAGTTGGCAGTTTCGGGTTAATGGGAATTTTTAGTTTTTATGCCGCTCATCTTATCTGCAGTGGAGAAGGTGGAATGATCGTCACCAATGATTCTCAGGTGTTCGATCTTTGTCGGTCTGTACGAACACATGGGCGTCGTGGTGGGGAGTTATATTTTCATTTTGACCGGGTAGGATATAACTCGAAGATGAATGATCTGGAGGCCGCTGTCGGACTCGAAGGTATCGAAAATTTCAATCACACATTCGCCACCAGACGGGCGCTCCTTCTGACTCTGCAAGAACAACTCCAGCCGTTGGAGGATGAGGTGATTCTCTATCGTGATGGTCCAGGAGAAATGATTTGTCCTCATGCTTTTCCTCTCGTTTTACGTAAAGATACGGCTAGTATTAATGACCTATACCATCATTTAGAAGGCCGCGGGATTCAATGTAAAACGCTGTTTGGGTCCTTGCCGACCCAACATAAAGCGTTTGAATTCTTAGGGCATCGCCTGGGACAATTTCCTGTGGCTGAACGAATTGGGAGAACCGGCCTTCATTTCGGAATACACCAATACCTGCAACGGGAAGATCTGGAATATATTCACACTTCAATTGCAAATTTCTTTTCCCAAAAGAGTTCAAGGAAAGCCTGCTAACACAGCAAAGATTCTGGTGAACGATTATGGATCGGGCAGGGAAGCGAGCATGATGGAATCTGGCACTTTGGAATTTTCCAAGCGTGGTAAACGGTTAATTGGTCAGGAAATGTTTAAGATATTAGAACGTGCCAAGGACATGGAACGGCGTGGGCAACGAGTCTTTCACCTTGAGTTGGGTAATTCGAGTTTTCCCCCGCCTTCTGAGGTCACACAGGCCACGATAGACGCACTCATGAATGGAAAAGTCGGGTATGTTCCCTCGTCCGGCCATCCTGAACTTCGCATGGCACTGGCCAAGTACTATGGCGACCAGGGTTGCACGGGGATCACGGAAAACAATTTTGTGATCAGTCCAGCCAATCTGTTGATTAATCAAGTGTTGGATTTGATTGCCAATGGCGGAGACTCTGTCGTGGTCTTCACTCCGGCTTTTCCCACTTATTTGGCAGCCATAAACCATATTGGTCTGGTACCGAACCCGATTGCACTGGAAAAGGGAAATGGTTTCCATCTGACACGCCAAGTGGTTGACCAGGCCATTTCGCTTAAGCCTAAGGTCATTATCGTGAATTCCGCCAACAACCCTACCGGTGCCGTGTATACGCAAACGAGCTTAGAATATTTAATTCATCAATGTGCCCAACATGGGATTTGGGTATTGAGTGATGAAACATATGCGGAACTCTGTTATCGATGGCCATTTTGGAGCCTCAGCGCTTCAGAGTATGAACGGCTCATTGTGGTGTCCTCATTTTCCAAAGCCTACTCGATTCCAGGCTATCGAACGGGGTACGCCATCGCCAATCCCTTGGTGGCTGCGAAGCTGACACTTTCCTGTTCCACCTTGTTTTCCTGCTTGCCAATGTTTACTCAAGAGGGATGTGTTGCGGCACTTCAAGTGGGGGAAGCCTATTTGCATGATGTGCGTACTCACTATTCACGCATGACCGAGAAATGTGCAGATTTGATTAATCAATCGAACGTTCTCAGTTGTGCGGTACCAGATGCGGCTTTTTACCTTTTCATTCATATTCAAGACACTCATCTCAACGCACAGGAATTTTGTGAAAGGCTCTTGCAGGAACGCGAAACCGCTCTGACTCCAGGAAATAGTTTTGGGCCGGGTCTTGGCTCCTTTGTCCGGGCTTCGGTGAGTGGGCCGGAAGAAGACGTGCTGGAAGGTATCAGGCGTCTGGTGCATTTTGGCTTAGAGGCTCGCGAGACACCCTCCTGGTGGTCGGAGCACACCACACCATTCAAGAGGGTCGGCCATGCCGTCTAAGTTAGATCTGTTATTAGTCACTCCGCCTAGCCGGGCACAGGTCTATCAAGAGTTGAGCCATTCCCTCGCGGCGATTGAACCACCCGTATGGTCGGGCTTGCTGGCCACGTTTATCCGAAGACACGGATTTTCTGTGGAAATTTTGGATGCTGAAGCGCTTGGACTGACTCCAGAAGAAACCGCAAAAGAAATCTTGGAACGTCATCCGACCTTAACGGTATTTATGATTTATGGACAACAACCCTCCGCATCAACCCAGTGCATGCCGGCAGGAAGACGTGTCTGCCAGTTGGTCAACGAAACGGGATCTATACGCACACTGGTGATTGGTACCCATCCCTCAGCCTTACCCCAGCAAACCTTACGTGAAGAACCCTACCGCTATGTGTGTGAAGGAGAAGGTCCGTATACGGTGCTGGGACTTTTGAATGTCCTCAACTCCGGTGAAAACCGTCTTCATGAGGTTCCCGGCCTATGGTATCGGGAAAATGGACGGATTCACCATAACAGTCCGGCAACAAAGATTGCTGAGTTAGATCGTGAACTCCCCAGTCAGGCATGGGATTTACTGTCCATGACACGCTATCGTGCCCACAATTGGCATTGCTTCGATGATTTGGATAGTCGATTTGGTTATGCCTCGATTCAGACCAGTCTGGGTTGCCCCTATAAGTGCTCATTTTGTTGCATCAATGCCCCATTTGGCGGCGCGGGTATTCGGTATTGGAGTAGCGAATGCGTGATCCGGCAGATTGATGATCTCGTGAACACTTACGGAATCACCAATATTAAAATTCCCGACGAAATGTTTGTTCTTAATCGACGGCATGTAATAAGCCTGTGTGACGCAATTATTGAACGGGGGTATCGGCTGAATATTTGGGCGTATGCCCGAGTCGATACCGTACAAGATGAGGTGTTGGCAAAACTTCGAGCGGCGGGATTCAGGTGGTTGGGTCTGGGTATTGAATCAGGGAGCCAGCATGTCCGTGATGGAGTGGAAAAGGGACGTTTTGGTAGTTCGGATATTCTACGAACGGTTGAGCGGATCAAAGCGCATGGTATTTATGTGGCGGCTAATTACATTTTCGGATTGCCGGATGATACCTACGCCAGCATGGAAGAAACGCTATCACTTGCCATGGAATTAAATGCTGAATGGGCCAACTTTTATTGTGCGATGGCCTATCCCGGCTCTCCTCTACACCGCTTGGCACGCCAAGAGGGTTGGGCCCTTCCGGAAGATCCCGGCGGACCCGGGTGGTTAGGATATTCACAGCATAGCTATGACACCTTGCCGTTACCCACAGAAACGTTGACGGCCACTGAAGTATTGGATTTCCGGGATGCGGCTTTTACAAAATATTTTACGTCTCCTTCCTATTTGACACTTTTAGATGGAAAATTCGGGGAAAGAGTCCGACGCCATGTTGAGGACATGACTGCTCATACGATCCGACGACGGCATCATGAGAAAGTCGCAGTGTGATACAGGAGGGAATGACATGAATCCGGCTAAAATCTCAGAGGCTTACTCATGGGCAAGGAAATTAAAACAGGTGTTTCGATGATCAAAGTTGCAGATTACGTCATTCGCTATCTGGCCGATTTGGGAATAGAAAAAATGTTTGTGGTCTACGGGGCCGCGAATGGGGATTTAATCGATGCCTTCACCCGAATTTCCCATACGCAATATGTCGCCGTCATGCATGAGCAGGCGGGCGGTTTTGCCGCAGAAGGTTATGCCAAGATTTCCGGAAAACCCGGTGTGGCTATTGCCACAAGCGGCCCTGGCGGCATGAATTTGTTAACGTCAATGGGAAATTGTTTCTATGACTCTGTTCCCTGTGTATTTTTGACGGGACAGATCAATACGAGATTTCTTCGGCCTGATCCCAGCATCCGACAGGTCGGGTTTCAGGAAACCGATATCGTGGGAATGGCCACGCCTGTTACCAAATATGCCAAATTGGTCATCAAGCCGGAAGATATTCGCTATGAATTAGAAAAAGCACTTTGGCTTTGTCAAAACGGGCGCCCCGGGCCGGTCTTATTGGACCTGCCTCTTGACGTACAAAAAGCGGAAGTCGATGAACTGGCGTTGATGGGATTTGATCAGAAGCCTGTATGGCAGGCCTCCAGGATTGATGATGTTGACGCTCAAATTCGCGAACTGATTGGCGATCTTGGCCGAGCACAGCGTCCCTGTCTTCTGGTGGGCGGCGGGGTACGGTTAGCTGGGGCACAAGATGATGTTCGGGAACTGGGTGCCACACTCAAGATTCCCTGTTTTCCGACATGGAATGCCCTCGATATTATTACCTCAGACTTTGAGTGGTATGGAGGGCGGGTGGGAACCTATGGTGGGGCAGGAAGAAATTTCGGGATTCAAAATTGCGACCTCTTAATAGCTATCGGAAGTCGGATTTCCGGCCGAATCACCGGGGGAAATGTCCGTTCTTTTGCCCGTGGGGCCAAGAAATACGTGGTGGACGTGGATGAGGCTCTCTTGCAACCGAAATTGCAGCAATTACCTTTTGACGTCAATATTTTGTGTGATGGAAAAGTCTTTTTGCAACGGGTGCTGATGCATTTGAATCAAAACGGAACCAAACGGCATTTTCCTTCCTGGGCAAAATGGATGTCTCAGGTGCGAGAATGGAAGGAACGGTATGACCCCGTACGGCCAGAGTTTTTTTCATATGAGGGTGGAGTGCATCCATATGCCTTTATGCGAGTGCTCTCTCAAAAAATGGGGCGAACCGATATTTTAGTGGGAGACTGTGGCGGAAATATTGTGGTGAGCAATCATAGTTTTGAAACGAAATATGGTCAGAGAAATTTAACCAATAATGGAAATTCGCCAATGGGATTCTCCTTTGCCGGAGCCATGGGGGCATGGTTTGCTCAGCCTACACGACGAGTCGTCTGCACGATTGGAGACGGAGGATTTAATATGAATCTCCAGGAATTGCAAACGTTTCTGAACTATGGGGTCAAGGTTAAAACGTTCATCTTGAATAATCATATTTACGGAATCACGAAAGCGTTCCAAGAAACCAATTTCCAAGGCAGAGCCGAAGCCTGCGGGCCTATCGGGTATCGACCACCTGACTTTGTCAAAATTGTGGAAGCGTATGGAATCAAGACGGTACGGATAGATGTTCAGGCCAATATGGCTCATCAAATTGAAGAGGTGCTGAACGAGGATGGGGCCGTTGTGTGCGATGTCAATATGCATGAGTTTCACACCTACGAACCAAGAATATTTGGCTGGAAAACGCCCATAGAAGATATGTACCCCTATTTGCCTCGTGAGGAATTTCGATCAAATATGTTCATTGATCCAGTCGCTGATTGGGAGAATCCCGTCTATCCCGATGTGGTACATCCCGCTGTTAAATAGGTTGGTTATTGCCCGCCCATAGAAGTTGTCTCGCGTCGTTCAGTTCTCACTCATTGCAGTCTGAGGTTCTCGAAATTCTGAGAGAGGGGATTGGGCTCCCAGTCATGTTTTGGTATCAAAGGCTCATAGAAAAGCAAATGACATTCATCGAAGGATTCCAGAATGGGAAAATTCGTCCAATGTGCAGAAAGATTCATCCCTGCTACCCCAGAAACACGTAGCGAGAAAAATGCAGGTGTTTCAATTAAATATAAAGAACCTCATGAAACCTGCCGATAGAAAATAGAATGAATAGAAGCAAGGAAGGCTTTTTGAGCGAAAGTTGTGAAGTGTGAAAGTGCTTGAGTTCTTGTATATGCCTGGTGCCGGAATGGTGTGCTCAACACGTGGTACATGATAGGAAAATTCTACATGCAAGTTGCATTGGAGTTTCCTAGGAGGATCATCCCATGAAAGTCGTTATGCTATTTCCATCTTGGACTGGAGTGTATGGCGGATTGATTCGATATTTTGCCAAGCGTTCTTCCACCTGGCCTCCATTGAATTTGGCTTTATTAGCCGGAATCGCTGAGAGGCATGGACATGAAGTGGAAATCATCGATGGGGAGGTCGAAGGGTACTCTAATGAAGAAATCGTCAAAATCGCGTTGTCCCGAAACCCCGGGTTGATTGCCATGACGGCGACGAGTCCGTTTTTTCATATAAATAAGGCTGTCGCGGAATTAATTAAGCGGGAGGCCCCTCACGTGCCGGTTGCCATTGGTGGGCCACATATCACAATCATGAAAGAGAAGGCATTTGTCTCCTCGTTTGATTTCGGTTTTGTGAGTGAAGCCGAGGAAAGTTGGCCCCAATTTCTCGAAGCGTTTGAGAAGGGGATGGACCTGTCCGCAATCAAGGGATTGCTTTATTGGCAGCATGGGCAAGTGAAAACGACGGGTCAGCCTGAAGACATAGCCGAAATTGATTCGCTCCCTTTCCCTTCTAGGCACTTGCTCCCTATGAAGCAATATCGGTTGGGTACATTACAAGGCAGGAAAAATTTCACCTCAATTCAAACCATGCGAGGGTGTCCGTGGAAATGTATTTTCTGTGCCTCAGAAGCTCTGAAAACGACCTCAATGCGGGTTCGTTCCCCTCAAACGGTCGTTGCAGAAATGAAATCCGTGGTCACCCAATTCGGCATTCGACACTTTTATATTGTTGACGATGTGATGACGCTCTGGAGAGATCATATTGTGGAAATCTGCGATTTAATTGATCGTGAAGAATTGAAAGTGACATTAGAGGGAAGCACAAGGGCTAATCTGGTAGATGAAAAATTAATTGAACGACTCAGTAAAAGCGGTCTTATTCGATTGTCATTCGGATTGGAGACGGTTGACTCGGAAATGCGCAAAACTATGAAAAAGCAAGTGCCGTTGGAACATTATGTCAAGGCGAATGCGATCTGTAATCGTTACGGGATCGAAGCATTAAATTCCGTCATGATCGGCCTTCCGGGAGAAACACGTGAAACGGTTCAGAAAACCTTGGCATTTCTTGGGAATTCCCGTGATGTCAAGCAGGCCAATTTTGCCATTGCGGTACCTTATCCGGGGACAGAGTTCCATGAAATGGCCGTCAATGGGAATCATGGCATAGAATTAATGACCACGGATTTCTCTGAATATCGTCGCTATGGGAGTGCGGTAACCGCCATTAATGGGCTCTCTCCTCAAGATTTAATCGAGTTGCAAAACGAAGGGTTTGTCCGCATTTATTCCGCCCCCTGGCGTTGGAGGCCGATGCTGAAGAAACAGGGACTCTTCAGTGGAGTCCTTCTGTTGTTGCGGGTGCTCAGGCTGGCATTTTGGAAAGTGTTTCCTCGTCAAGATGCCTGGTGTTCAGCCGGGCGTATCTCCGAAAAACATATTCATACCCTACCCACTGAACATCCTGATGATATGAGTGCAGCACGTCACAATGCCGGGTTAGAGGTGGCAAGTGCTTTCAATGTGGCTTCTAATGGTCCGTTGATTCAAATCCCCAAAAGGAAAAAACCCATGGTGGCTTCCGGTCATTATGGTTCTCCCGGAAATCCCAATGGGTAAAATCTTAGAAAAGTCTTGTGATGGAAATATGTCAGATAGGGAAGACCTTCCCCATGGTTGAACCGTCTCCTGTTCACAGATTCTCAATCCATAAAGGCATCAAACCCAAGGTATTACTGGTTTGCCTTGAGTCCTGGTACTGGTCAAATGCCCGGGCCATTCCCTATTCGTTAAATTTTGGTCTCATGGAAGGGCTGAAGGCCAATGGAGTTGAGTGCATTATGATTCCCTCTCAGTTAATGGGAGAAACAGCTGATTCTGAGCTTCCCCAAGGATCCTGGTTAAAGCATATTGACCAAATTGCCGGTGGCCAGCAATTCGACCAAGTCTGGTTTGAGATGGTGCATAGTTATTTAGATGAGACCTTTTTGGATTGGATGATGAAACGGGCGAGCGTTCGTTTGGGATTTATGTATGAAAGTTTGGAAATAACCGAGGAAGAGTACACCGGGAATCCGACGGGTTCGGAAAGAAGGCGAGCCAATGTGGCCAAACATCTTACATATGCCACTCATGTGTCCGTTGCCGACGAAATGGATGTCGGAGCCTTAAGGGCCCACACAACGATTCCAGTTATTTGGAACCCCGGTCTCGTAGTGGTTCCCCGGTTTATATCCTCGGAACCGCCTCCTCCCGTCCATCCTCAGGCTATTTTCTACGGAACTCTCTACGGAAAACGAAAAATGTGGTTGGAGCATCCTTGTTTGAGGGATGTCCTCATACGGCCAGAGTGCTCGCCGGACATGACCACAAAGTATCCCGACTCGTTCGATACCCTACAGAAACTGACAAGAGAGCAAATAGGGAAAGGCGCCTTCAACCAAATGAACCTCCTGAGTGAGTATTTGGGGAAGTTAGGCCCTCTCAGAGAAAAATTAACTACACTATTCATGGCAGGACTTCAACGCGGGTCTTCCGTGGTAAACCTGCCCCAATTCGGAAGAATGTATGCCAGTAGAGTCGTGGAAGGCATGGCATGCGGCCGACCGGTCATCGCTCCGGAAATTTCGAACTGTCCCCGATTAAAAGCCCTTTTTGAGCATGGGAAAGAAATTCTTCTTTACTCGCCAGAAGAGCCTGGACAATTGGAGAGCTATATTCGGCGGATTCAAGGAGATCCACCATTTGCAAAAAATCTGGTCATGCAAGCTCAACGCCGGCTTCGGGCATGTTATGCCAATGACCTGTTGGTTAGGCAGCTGCTTCGTTGGATTGATGACGGTGAAGACCCCGTCTTTGAGATTGAGAAACCCATCGTTGGTAATTCTAAAACCGTTTTGGGAGTCACTATGAAGTCCGAAATGACAGGGCCAAAGATACTCAGCAAATATGGGAATACCCTTGAGCAATTTCTTGAAGCAGGAATTTGGTGTGAAGGACATCCTCTCCGGCTCCATCTCGGGTGTGGAGAAAACTATTTAGATGGTTATGTCAATATCGATTATCCTCCCAGCGAACATTTTGTGATGAACGTTCGAGTGGATGTGCAGGCTGACATCAGCCATCTGACATTTCCTCCTTGCACCGTGGATGAGATTCGCCTGCATCACGTGTTCGAGCATTTTCCTCGGACCACGGCGCTGGCTTTGTTGATTCGTTGGCATCAATGGCTGAAAATTGGCGGAAAATTGCGAATTGAAACCCCTGATTTTCTGGGAAGTGCGAAGACCTTTCTCTCTCATGAGGCCCTAAGTGTCAAAATGGGCATTGTGCGACATTTAGCCGGTGATCAGTCCGCAGAGTGGGGGTATCACTTGGATCACTGGTTCCCCGAACGATTTGCCCATACTCTGGCACAATTGGGTTTTGGTTCTGTCCAAACACGTTCCTGGAATTGGGAGCATGAGCCCTTCCTTTCAAATGTCGAGGCGACGGGGATGAAGGAAGTTCACCTGTCTCCTTCGGACCTGTTACTGCGTGGAGATAAAATACTGTGGGAGAGCACCGTGGCGAGCAGCGAAACGCTCACGTATGAAGTGTGGAGGCGTCAACTCCGTCAAGCCTTCTCTGATGCCAGCTTCTCTCAACCTGTTCGGAACGTTTCTAGGAATTCTCCGGCTCCCCAAGCACCCCTTTCTATTATTGGTGAAGGGAGTGTGTCAACCAGGATGAACACGCTTGACCGTTCTTGGCAGCAACCGGATGGTCCTCAGCCTTCATTGATTCACGAAATGATACAACCAGGCGATCTGGTTTTTGATGTCGGAGCCAATGTGGGCTCTAAGGCAGAAAAATTTTTACAACAGGGCGCCCGTGTGGTGTGCTTCGAACCTCAAGCTGAATGTACGAAGATATTAGAGGAGAAATTCGGGACTCACCCTAGGGTGTTCATCGAAGATAAAGGATTGGCTGACAGGCCAGGGCGACTCCAGCTTTCCATTTGTAGCACGGCACCAACCATTTCCACATTTAATGACGAATGGAAAAGTGGACGATTCTCTCAATATTCATGGGATCAGGTTCTTCCCGTGAGTGTGACAACCCTTGATACCATGATTGAACGATATGGTTGTCCGAAATTTTGTAAAATTGATGTTGAAGGGTTCGAGTTGCCAGTCCTTCAAGGCCTTTCCCGTCCCATTCCATTTTTGGCCTTTGAATTCACTGTCGAGTTTCTCCGAAATGCTCGGCACTGCATAGAACATCTCCAGTCTTTAGGCTACGAAGAGTTTAATCTGGCACTTGGTGAAAATACGAGGTTGAGTTTTTTGGAGTGGGTGAACTCGGAGGCTTTGTTTGCGTTCATCGAAGGCAGTTCCGATGAATTGCTTTGGGGAGACATTTATGCCAGAAGCACTCAGAAACTCTCCCCTGAGGGAATTTCTCCGATTCACGGAGTTCATCTGGAATCTACTCCGAAAGGTATAGATCCATCGGACTCCCTTCTGCTTCCCCTTAACTTAATAGCAAGCACGAAAAATATCCCACTTTCAAAAATTCATGGGTTTAATCAGGACGATCGAGATGCATGGGTTCGAGAAAAAGCCGGAACCGTGCAACCTGGTGCACGAGTATTGGATGTGGGGGCGGGCACCTGTCCGTATCGTGCTCTTTTTTCTCATTGTGAATATAAGACACATGATTTCAAACAATATGAGGGCGTGAAGCTGGGAAATACGAAAGAATACGGGCACATGGATTATGTGTCCGATATCAATGACATTCCGGTGCCGGATCACTCCTTTGATGTGGTGTTGTGCAGTGAAGTCTTGGAGCATGTTCCGGAACCAATCTTGGCCCTTAAAGAAATGGCAAGAGTGCTCAAGCCCGGTGGTAGACTTTTTCTGACAGCTCCCCTGGGATCCGGCCTGCATCAATTGCCCTATCATTATTACGGAGGTTATACCCCGGAGTGGTATAGGCACTTTGGGAACCTTCATGGCCTTGAGGTGTTGGAAATAACCTCCAACGGTGGATTTTGCAAGCTGCTTGCGCAGGAATGCGCGCGGGTTGCCTGGACATTCGGCGAGCATCAGCATCTGCATGGGGAGTATGCCTCAAAGATTTTTCAGCTGTTTAATGAGTGGCTCCCCCGCTATCTGTATTCCCTTGACAGTCAATATGTGAATGCTCAATTTACGGTGGGATATCACGTGGAAATGCTGATGAAACCTGCTGCGACCCATGCGGATGAGGAGAGGGAGGAACTTTTAAAAAATCTTCGGCATCATCACCGAAACCCCTTGAATTTTGTTCGGCTCGCTCAAGTGGAACTCAAGAATCACAACTGCCAGCGGGCCCATCGGTATGTCACTGCGGCCTTGGCATTGGAACCATCCCAAGCAGAGGCGCAAGCCCTGTTGAAGACTCTGGTTCCTTAAAAGCAGAAATACGTACATTTATGGTTTCGCTTCCCCTGCAGGATCCGTCTGACAGTCCGAACAGGCTAGCCGGCCCAGGAAGTTCATTCCTGACGACGGTATTTATTATTACCGTAGGAGACATTACTTTTCCCGCCTGCCAGGAAGCCATCCGACTGCAGGACACTCAGGCCTTTGTCCTCGATATTATTCGTGATGTTCATCCGATGAGTGCCGCCTTTCAAGAAATGATCAAACGATGTGAAACCAAATATTTCATTCAAGTTGATGAGGACATGATTCTCAATCCGAACGCCGTTCGTTCAATGGAAAACCTGATGAGGCAGGCTCCGGCCCAGATTGGAATGATCTGTTGTCATTTGTACGACGAAGATCGGGATCTCAATATTCAAGGAATAAAGATTTATCGAACCTCTGCGATGAGATCCCTGGAGTTTCGAAACGTCAAGGCTTGTGAGATGGATCTACTTGAGCAGATGGGAATCCGGAATATTCGATGGGTATTACATCCCAGCGTCCAGGGTCGTCACGGCACCCAATATTCTCCAGAGACCATCTATCGGCGGTATAAGAGTATGTATGAAAAGGATATTCTGCAATGGAATGATGTGACGGGGGATATTCGGCGGAAAGCAAAGCAATATCGGGAGACGGGTGACCTCTTGGCTCTGTTTGCTCTTTTGGGCGCCGTGGATGGAATCGTGAGTGTGCCAAATGCCAAAAATCAGGAAAAGGATTATACACAGTACAATTTAAAATCTTTGGACGTGTTTAGACGAATTTTTTCTCCGTCTCAGTCTTTCCCATTCCCTTATGATCCTGGAAAGCCCAAGGCATCATCAAGTGGCCTTGCACCTGTATTATTGGAGGATGTCATTGCGAAGCCCAGCGCGCCTGCGAGTTCTGAAAAAAACTCCATCCAAAACCTTCACAGCGTATTTTCCAACTTCCCAGGTCTGGTGAGCCCTTCTGTTCCCTTATCCGTCCCTAAACGTATCCTCTTAATTTGTCATTGGTTTTGGCCTTCAATCGGAGGAGTGGAAACCGTCGTCGCTGATCTCGGACAGGAACTCATCAGGGCTGGATATGAGGTGGACGTTGCCACACTCAAGATGGCAGAACGAACGGCCACAGAATATCAGGGGATGAATATTATTTCTTTGGACGATGCTCATTCCATAGAGCCCATAGGGATTCCCTATTGTAGTTTAGAGGTGTTTCGCCTTTTGACCTCAGGGCAACATCAGGCTTGCGTATTATTTGGGGACCCGATGAGTGCGGTATTCCTTGGATTGTTTCTTGGCGAATTTCCTTCGCAATCGAAAGTATTTGTTCAGCTTTTGATTAATCAGGAAGGGTATATGAAGTGGGCTCAGCACCAAACATTCAAGGAACGTCTTTTCGAGGCATTGAAAAAAACAGAGGGGGTTTTGGCCTTAACCAGGAACGGGCTTGATACCAAAGTGTCACAGCTAAATGGAGTCCGTCCCCTCCATCTACCCAATGCCACCACACCGGCCGTATCTAGAGTGAATTTCCGAGAACAATTCAACATTCCATTAAGGTCCTTTCTCATTGTGCACGTGGGCAATATTTTCAGGGTCAAAAATCAACTTGGCCTTCTGGAATCTT
This sequence comes from Nitrospirales bacterium, assembly GCA_050248735.1. Taxonomy (GTDB): domain Bacteria; phylum Nitrospirota; class Nitrospiria; order Nitrospirales; family UBA8639; genus JACKFE01. The sequence continues at coordinate 249,722 of JBFWRU010000002.1, forward strand.
TATCCGGAATGCCAGCAGATTGGAGAATGGTATTGATTGGAAAGTCTTTTGGTCGTGTCGATCAAGAAGAGGAAGAGTATACCCGTCGGTTTGAGAAAGCCGTTCGGCAACGTCCAGATATTCAGTATATTCCCGGTTTGCCTAAAGAGGATGCCGGGGCGGCTATGAAGTCCGCTGATGTCGTCGTGCTGGCTTCGCATGCGGAAGTTTCCCCTATGGTCATTGTCGAAGCGATGAGCCATGGAACCCCGTGGCTTGCTACTCCAGAATGCGGAGATGTGGCAGAAAAAGCCGGGGGAATTGTGGCGCCCCTTGAATTGTTTCCAGTTGTGTTAACGATTCTACAGCAGAATCCCGCCTTGCGTCAGGCATTGGGACAACTGGGGTATGCCCATTGGAAAGCCTGTTTTAGCTGGGATGTTGTTATGAAAGGTTGGAGGCAGATCCTTGAAACTGGGAGTCTGTCGGAATCGTATGACATGCCTAGGGAGATAGCCGATTCCATGAATCACCTTCAAAGGCGATTGAATGATTTATTGGCTTCATTGTCATTTGTAAGCGAACCGTTGCAACCTCAGCTTCCTGAAGAAAAGACGAACCCGGAATTCAACCGGTCGGGTAGCTTGCCTTTCCCTCATGCCGGTTCCTTTCGGTTGGCGAAGTAAATCCTATCTGTTCCACCTTTTTTCTGCCTTTACTTTAACGGGTTTATTTGAAGAGGGCCTTACTCGATTGTTGGGGGATGGCATGAAAAGATTGTTTTCCAGATCCTCCTCAAGAAGACGTGATGAATCTTAAGCCCGGCTTCTATCTTGCAGGAAGTGAAAAGAACGAACACATAATTAGACGGAGATACCAAATTCGGAACGGAAAAGAGGGAATTCAAAGAATTAAGGTTTTAAAGAACATGAATAGGACTTGATCCGACTCGGTCTAAATTTCCCTTGGGCATAATGTGCCTAGTTAAACTCCAGTTGGGCTTTTTATGGAAGTTTTACGGCAGACAAGAAACAGTTGAAATTCCTGACTGTCCTATAAAAGGGATCCTTTTTGATGAACTGTCTCGTTTTGGTGTTTAGTCGGAATCGCGCGCTTCAACTTGATGCGACCTTACAATCCTTCCTATCGTATTGCCAGGATGCTCATCTGGCGGATGTTCGGGTGCTCTTTGCGGTGTCCGATGCCATGCATGCCCAACAGTATCGCCTGCTTCAACAAGAGTACCTCCGGCATCATTGTGTCCGTTTTGTCAAAGAGCAGGATTTTTGCAGTGATGTTCTGACTCTCCTGGCTATTTATGACCATGTGCTCTTTTTAGTGGATGATAATATTTTCATCAGACCCTTCAGACTTCGTGAGTGTATTGATGCGCTGACCACGCACGCCGATGCCCTTGGTGTTTCACTTCGTTTGGGGCGTAATACGACGTTTTGTTATCCGATGAATGCCGAGCAACGGTTGCCGGAATTTTCTTTAACGGGTTCAGGATGTATGAAATTCAAATGGACTGAGGGAGAACATGATTTCGGATATCCCCTGGAAGTTTCCAGTTCTCTGTATCGGATTGCGGATCTTTATGATCTCATTCTCAAAATCCCGTTTGTCAATCCCAATACTCTGGAAGGGGAACTGGCCACTCAGATCCACAATTTTTCGCGCCATATGCCATTTTTGCTTTGTTATGAACATTCCCTGACGTTTTGTAATCCGATAAATATGGTGCAAACCGCTTGGGAAAACCGGGCAGGGCAAGACCCAGGTTCGACGCCGGAGAGTTTAGCCATCAAATTCGAGGAGGGATATCGAATTGACGTGCATTCCTATTCCCAATTGACTCCTCGTGGCGCGCATCAGGAAGTTCCCTTGCAACTGATTCCTTCTCCAGGAAAATCTCCTAATACGGAACCCCACCCATTCCATCCAATGGTGACGGTTGTAATCCCTTGCTATAACCAGGCCGAGTACCTTCCAGAAGCCGTACAGAGTGTTATAGCCCAATCCTTTACTGACTGGGAGATCGTCATCGTGGACGATGGCAGTACTGATGCGACGGCCGAGGTTTCGCAAGCTTTGAGCTTTGATTGTCCTGATGGAAAAATTCGCATTGTTCGTCAGTCGAATCAAGGCTTGGCCACAGCCAGGAATTCCGGCATACAGGTTGCCTGTGGTCAGTATATTCTTCCATTGGATGCCGATGATTGTATTCATCCCGATATGCTGAAGCATACGGTTTCCGTTCTTCAGGAGAAGCCGGAAGTGTCCATCGTATATACCGATACCGTGACGTTTGGGTTAAAAGAAGAATGTTGGACGACTGGACCGGTCGAATTGGCAAGTTTATGTCAAAGGAATCTTATTTGTTATTGCTCCCTATTTCGAAGAACCATGTGGAAAGCCGTTGGAGGTTACAATCCCAATATGATTTGGGGATATGAGGATTGGGACTTCTGGGTTTCCTGTTGGGGACAAGGATATATCGGAGAGCGGGTTCCCATAGGGTTATTTCGGTATCGAATTCGGGAGGGGAGTATGTATTCTCGTGCCCAGGCTCGGGACGTGGAGTTAAAAGCCCGAATCGTAGCCAATCACCCCCAACTGTATAGTCAGCCAATTCAGGAGTGGGCCAAAGAGATCGTAGAAAAAAACGCTCCGGGTATCACGGATAACCAGAACGTTGGTAAAGGTCTCACCTCTTTGAACGGCACGAAAGAAGCTTCTTGCTTCAGAATTCTTCAACAAGCCAATCATTCGGAGGATGTCATGTCACCTCTCGTGTCTGTGATTGTTCCGACCTTTAATCGGCCAGAGCTTCTTCGCTTGGCCATTAGCAGTATTCTTTCTCAAACCTTGAGGAATTATGAAATTATTGTCGTGAATGATGGCGGGCAGGACGTTGGCGATCTGCTTGTAGCATTCAATCATCAAAGCACGATCAGTTATATCCGACACGGGAGAAATCGGGGATTGGCTGCAGCGCGAAACAGCGGCCTTGGGGTGGCCCGTGGGAAATATATCGCCTACCTGGATGACGACGATCGATTTGGTCCACGGCATCTTGAAATTCTTGTTGAACATTTGTCGCAGGGCCCATTCAAGGTTGCCTACAGTGATGCCTGGAGGGTTTGGCAGGAAGAAAAGAATGGGCAAATGGTGGAAGTGAAGCGGGATCTTCCCTACTCTCAAGACTTTAATCAGGATTGGCTTCTTCTGTCGAACTATTTCCCCGTTCTCTGTGTGATGCATGAAAAGCACTGCTTAGAGACGACCGGGGGGTTTGATGAAACATTAACGACGCATGAAGATTGGGATTTGTGGATCCGTCTCTCGCGACACTATCCGTTTGTCCACATTAAAGAAATTACCGCGGAGTTTACCTGGAGGATGGATGGAAGTTCCATGACCAGTAAAAGTCCTGCTGATTTTCTGCGGACCAAAAATATTATCTACCAGAAGTACGATGCTTATTTTCAAGATCTTCCACATTTGATTCCTCTACGGGATCAAGAGCTGGAAAAGTTACAGCGTCGGACGACGCAACCTGGTTTTGATTGCTCAATCGTGATCCCGGTGTTTAATGAAGTCAAGCTTACTCAGCAATGCCTTGACCATTTATCGGAGAGCATTACAGATGTTTCATATGAGGTGATTGTGGTTGATAATGCCTCGACGGATGGGACTGCGACGTATTTGTCCTCGTTGGGTGGGGATATCCAGATCCTTCGCAACCAAGAAAACCTTGGGTTTGCCAAGGCCTGCAATCAGGGAGCCGCGGTGGCCAAGGGAAAATATCTGGTGTTTCTCAATAACGATACGATTCCACAACCGGGATGGCTGGAGCCTCTCATCCATGAAGCGGATACAGATAGCCAGGTAGGCATTGTCGGAAGCAAGTTGTTATTCCCGGATGGAAAAGTCCAACATGCCGGAATCGTGTTTTCCCGAACCTATGGAGAACCGTATCATTTCTTTTCGGGGGGATCGTCTGAACATCAGACTATCAATCGGCGTCGAGAAATGCAGGCGGTTACGGCTGCCTGTATGTTGGTAAAAAAAGACATTTTTAAACAGGTGGCCGGATTTGATGAAGGGTATATTAATGGGTTTGAAGACGTGGATTTTTGTTTGCGAGTTCGAGAGTCGGGAATGAAGATTATATATCAACCTCAAAGCCGGCTCTATCATATAGGCAGTCAAACCCAGGGCCGCAAGGATCATGAAGCTGAGAATGTTCAACGATTCAAAAGCAAGTGGAGCGAGTATTGGATCGAAGATGAGGACGCCATCGCTGTTCCGGAAGGTTTGGTAATTCAGCAAACTCTTGTGGGGTCGAAATTGGAGACGTCGCTGTATTCTCGAGAGGAGGTCAAGGATCCCGCTTCATGGAATTGTGTGGCCGAGGTGCAAAGGTTGTTGCTCGGTCAACGAAAGAGTTCTCTCGCCCAAATGAAGAATAAAGACAGGATTTTCTCGTTCTTGAAGGATCCGGCTCAATGGCCTGGTGATATTGGAGTGCTGGAGTGGGCAGGACGGGTATGTGAAATTCTTGGGTGTGCGGACGAGTCCAGGCGGTTTTGGGGGAAATTGTTGTCGATGGCCGACCATCCTACCGCGCGACTGGGGATGACCCGTTTGGCGTTGCAGGAAGGAGACCTTGAGCAAGCGGCCATTCATATTGAAGTGTTGAAAACGAAATTTCCCGACAAATGTGAAGGGTGGGTTGTACAGGGAATTTTCTGGATTCAAAAAGAACACTATGTGGAAGCAAAAATGGCCTTTACCCGTGCGTTGACTCTTGATGAGAAACATCGAAAAGCTCGTATGGGCATGGTATTGGCATGTATGGCATTGGAGGACTGGGAGCTGGCCTGGGAAATGTGTGAAGCCCTGGTCCTTGAATGCCCCGATGAACCGGAATGTGTGAAGTTATTGATCCAGGCTGGTACGGCTTTGCAGGTCTGGGGAAAACTCGCCCACTATTTGTCACGCTATATTGACCGAAATCCAACGGATTGTGACATGCGTTTTGCCTTGGCTGGAGTGTTGATTCGGGACGGTCAAATTTCTCAGACCCAATACCACTGCTCGGTTTTGGAAACTTTGAAGCCGGAATTTGAAGGGCTTTCGGATCTTCGAGCGATGCTTGACCACTCACGGCACCCGGTCTACGCCTTGGCCAAATAGGAGAGGGACATTTCTGCCCAGTCCAGCCATTCCATGTCCCGGGCTTTGGTTATTCAATTAGCGCGACTGGGAGATTTGGTCCAATCGCTTCCCGCCATTTCGGCTCTTCATGCTCTTCATCCTGAGCGCCCCCTTGATCTTCTTTGCCCCGCTCCTTTAGTGCCTCTTGGAGAACTTTTTCCTGGAATATCCAAAGTTTATCCTTGGGATGGTGCGCTCTGGCGACAGGATATTGTGTCACCAGGGACATCGTGGAAGGAGCAGTTTCATCTCATCCATCAAGTTTGGACCGGGCAGGCATATCCTGCCTATCCTGTGGCCTACAACTTGAATGATCATCCCCGGGGTATTCTCGCGGCTCACATATTTGCGGCTCGTGTGATCGGACCTGGAGAGTGGGGCCCGGTCAATCCAAGGCTTTCCCCCTGGGGAAAATATCTTCGTAAGGTGGCACAAGATCGTGGTCAGAATCGCATTCACCTTTCGGATGCGTTTTGTGGCCTTTGTCAGGTTAGACCTCCCATCGAGAGCCTGGAGATTTCTCATGTGATGACTCCAATGCCTTCAGGTCTCGAATGCCTCGGGGGGCTCTCAGGTCGGCAGACCATCGGATTGGTTTTGGGAGCCGGCGATAAGGAACGGCGGATACCTGGTACCATCTGGAAAATGTTGATTCAGGAATGTGTCGCGGCCCTCCCTGAATCATGGGTCGTGTTAATTGGTGGGACAGGGGAAAGAGAAATTGCTTTAGCCCTGGAAAGTGCATTGCCTTCGTGGTGCCTAAATCGGGTCATCAATATGTGTGGCAGAACCTCTCTCCTTGAATTGGTGAATGTATTGAGGCGGTGTCAATGGGTGGTGGGATCCGATACCGGCCCTTTGCATTTAAGCACGTTGTGTGGAGCACAGGCAGTGGGATGGTATTTCTCGCGAGCGCGTGTTCATGAGACCGGACCATATGGGGCAGGACATTATGTGTGGCAACATAGCCAAGGAGATGATTGGTCTTCATGGAATAATACGGAATCTTTGGCAACATTTGAGTTGCCTCAAGTCTGGCCGGTTGAAGAAACGGTACGAGTTATGTTGGGGAATACGGTATGTCCGTCCAGCGGTCAATGGTCTTTGTGGGCTAGTCAACATGATGTGTTGGGAACATTTTATCAACGGGTTGATCTTCAGGAGGACATGCAGGAATTTCGTCGTGAAGTCTGGGAAGAATTAAGTTCACCATTATCCATAATGGCCTCATGACATGTTCAAGTCAATGGCACCCATCTTGGAATTTTGTTTTGGAATGATCGACTGAGGACACAGTCCTTATGAATATTTTTCAAACCAATTGTGCCCTTATCGGGAAGTCTGCTCCGGCTCTTCGAAGCCGACTAGAGGCGGTATCTGGGGGATTCTTTACTATTCAAACCGCCAAATCGGGGTTACCCACTGCTACCCTCCATCAGCAATGGATTCATAGTGCCTATGATCCGGAAAAAGAAGCCGAACAGTGGGCCATTCAGCAAGTCAAGGATTGCCGACCTGGTGAGGCGATTCTGATTTTTGGAGTAGGGTTGTTGTACCACGTCGAGGCCCTGTGTCGCCTCGTATCTCCAGAGCAGTCCGTGATCGTCCTGGCCATGGATCTGAATGAACTCCGTGATTGTCTTTCCGTCCGACCGCTATCGGGTTGGGGGGAACGTCTTCACTGGGCATGGGGGACTCCCGCCGATATGGTCTCCCAGGCTTTTCTGAACGACACGCGTGTGCGTATCCTGAGGTATCAACCTGCTGCTGTGCTTCATGAGAAAACATACGAAGAAGTGCGACTCCGTCTTCGCGAAGAATTGCTGAAGCAAACACATGGACGACTTCATGTGATGGTTGTTGGTCCCATCTATGGAGGCTCGCTTCCCATTGCACGTTATGTGGTGCGCGCCCTGGAAGCGATGGGTCATCGTGTCAGTTGGATCGATCATAGTCTTCATTCGGCCGGATATCAGGATTTAGATAGCATTCATGATGCCCGATTGCGTCAGACCGTCCAACATAAATTCAGTGAAACGTTAGGTATCATCAGTCTGGCCCACGTCGCGGAGGATCCGCCTGATCTGGTGTTGGCTATGGCGCAGGCACCCTTGTCCATGGCGGTCTTGGAACAGCTCAGGCGAAAAAAAATTCTGACGGCTATGTGGTTTGTGGAAAATTTTCGTCATTTGACCTATTGGCAACAAATGGCCGCCGGATACGATTTTTGGTTTGTTATGCAAAAAGAAGCCTGTCATGAGGCATTGACCCGTGCAGGAGCTCCTCATGTTTCCTATTTACCTTTGGCCGCCGATCCGACGATTCATAAACCCCTCATCTTATCCCAGGAAGAAAAACTGGAACTTGGAGCAGATGTCTCTTTTTTGGGCGCGGGGTATAAAAATCGTCGACGGTTATTGCCTGGGTTGGTTGGACAGGAATGGACCTTTAAATTATGGGGAAACGAATGGAATGATCCTGGTCTTCTCTCTGATGTGTTGCAGCGAGGAGGGGCCAGAATCGATTCTGAAACTGCTGTTAAAATTTTCAATGCGACGGCGGTGAACGTGAATCTGCATTCTTTTATCGGAGAAGGATTGGACCCCGAGGGAGATGGGGTGAATCCCCGGACCTTTGAATTGGCCAGTTGCGGAGCATTTCAGGTGATTGATACCCGAACTCTTCTGCCTGATTTGTTTGATGAGTCAATGATGGGCATGTTCTCCCGTCCGGAAGATCTGGTTTCGACGGTAAGAACATTTCATCAAGAACCCGCCAGGCGGGTTGCGATGGCTACACAATCCCGTTCTCGGGTACTTGCTGCACATACCTATGAGCATCGGATGCAGACGCTCTTGAGTGAAATTGGCGTAACCTACCCCGATCGGTTGGGATCGATTCTACAGGGAGATAGGCAGGCTCAATCTCTGTCGGAGTCGTGTGGAGATTGTCCTGAGTTACAAGCGATTTTGCAGCAATTTCCCAAACATGAACGAGTAGAGTTGATAAATGTGGCCGAGGCCATTCGAAAGAAAGGGCCAGAGGCTACGTTGAAACGGGAGGAATTGTTAATTTTAATGATGGATGAGTATCGGCAGGAGAAACGGGACTTTCTGTAAAAGGCCAATTACAAAAGCCCATTGCTTCGCCTCCCACATAGACCACTGTAGGAGAAATACTTTGAGAATTTTCCATCATGGTGCTTTGTCTTCTTCTATTCCATTTCTCATAGGTCGCCATGAGTAAACAGGTTGTCATTATTAATATCACTCGCATGGGCGATTTGTTTCAAATGACCCCCTTGTTGTCCCGGCTAGAGGAGGAATGGCCTGGCGTAGCCATAGATCTCATTGTGGATAGGGAATTTGCCGGAGTGGCAACGCTCATTCCCGGAATTCGTCAGGTCTTAACCTATGATTTCCAGCAATTATTGGATGAGAGCCGAGCCAAAGTTCGAGATGTGGTGTCGCTTTATCGTGACGTGTCGAATTGGGTAAAGCCACTACTTCTGCCAGGTTATGACCGGGTGATTAATCTGACATTTAATCGGCGAAGTGCCTTTTTAACCAGCTTCCTCGGTGGGGTGGATGTGCGGGGAATCACCACAACGTCTAGTGGTGATTTTATCGTGAAAAATTCCTGGATGAAATATTTTTTAGACTTTCAGCAAAACCGTCGTCTGAACCGGTTTAATTTGGTAGATCTATTTGCTCTTGGGGGAAGCGGCTCCGGGATGTTTCATCGCCTTCATTTGCAAATCCCAGACAATCTAGGAGGATGGGCAGAACAATTTCTCAGAAGATGGGGGAATCCCCACTATTGGATTGCAGTGCAAATCGGTGCCAGTGATCCGATGAAGGCCTGGCGGCCTGCATATTTTGGTCGCATGATGGCTGTTTTGGGCGCACATGTGCCGGCAGGTTTTGTCCTGATCGGCACCTCAAAAGAGGAGCCGGCTATCCAGGAGGCTATGCTGGCCTATCGTCAGGCTGGAGGGCAGGCTCCTCTTTGCGAAGCGTTTGGTAAGACCACTGTGGGAGAATTACTGGCGATCTTAAATCACTGTCATTTGATGATCACCAATGATACGGGACCGATGCATATGGCCGTAGGCGTTCAGACGCCGGTGGTGAATGTTTCCGTGGGCCATGTGGATTTTCGGGAAACGGGTCCCTATGGTCCGGGACATTGGGTGATTCAGCCTGACATTTCATGTGGGCCCTGTGGATTTGATGTGGTGTGTCCTCACCATGCCTGCAAAGAACACATTGAACCACAGCATGTGGCTGCCTTATGTCGGCATGTTTTAACCAAAGGACCATTTCCAAGTTTTCCTGGACGTATGCGCGTATACGAGGGGTGCATTGATCAAGATCAATTGGGAAATTTTCTCCTGAGAGCCGGAACCGAAGATGGCCAGGTCGCCTGGTATGGACAATTTTGGCGAAAATTTTGGTTTGAAGCCTTTACGGGAAAACCCAGTGAGATTCAGCTTGGGCCTTCGCCCATATCCAATCCCCTGGGATCGAAACAGGAGTGGCGAGGATGGCTCGAGGAAGCCTTTTCGCTGTGTCAACAAGCTGATCAGGTGGTGAAAAGGTGTCGTCTGCGACCAATCTCCGTTGTTGCTTTGCAGCAGGCGCAATCGAGGTTAAATAAACAAACCTCCGATTTCTTAGCGCTGGTGCGTCCATCGATGGCCATTGGTCCTCTGGTCACGGCCTTTTTCCGGGATTCTCATAATTTGCAATCGTCGTCATTGGAAGGCATGGCGGCAGAACATGCTCAGGCTTTTCATCTGCTATACCATCGATTGCAGGATGTGGCAGGGAAATTGAATGTGCCAATTGAATATCAAGAAAGGGGAAGGAAGCACTATGCGAGTACAACTGGATCATGACACATGGGAAATGGAAGATTCTGCGAGGTTGGAGGAGGTCTTGGCCGACCTCAGTGATCGTGCTCAGGCTAAAGGGCGTTTGGTCACGAAGTTGACCGTGGCCAATCGGACCTTGACCGATCGGGAGTTAATTCCTCATACCCTGTCACAACCGGCTAAGTTGTTTGATCCCATCCAAGCTTTGAGTGAACGAGTCGACATATTAGTCCAGCAATCTGAAAGAACAGCAAAAAAGTTTGTTAAACAAATCAATCAGGAAGCTCAGGAGTTGGCGGAGGGATTTCGCATGGGACGTCCGTCCCATGCGGCTCTTGATCGATGGTTTGGGCAGATGGCTGATTATCTCGAATGGGGACATATCCATGCCAAGTTGGGGCTGTCAGGTGGGTACGCTTCAAACCTCAAAGGGTGGATTGAAGAATTATTGAGTGCCAGGAGTCGTCGGGATGATGTCCGGATCGCCGACATTCTTGAATATGAAATAATTCCCCTGTTATCCAAGGTAGGATTGACCTCGGTTCATTGAGAGAGCAGGATTTTTTCAACTTTGTGGCAGATGGAAATGCAGACGATAAGAAATTTACTCTTCCTCTCAAGTTTCTCTCCAGGTGGTCGATAAATAGGACCAGAAGAAAGTTCTGTTTCTATAATCAACTGTTGGGAGGGCTATCGCCTACATCAACTTTATTTATCCTTAAAGGACGGAACCTTTGAGGTCATGCCATCAAGGAGGAAACCATGGCACTTATTGTTAACAACAACATTGCTTCCATCAATGCACAACGGAACCTGGGGGTATCCACTTCCCAGTTAGAAGGATCCGTTGCCCGTCTCTCCTCAGGATTGCGGATTACCCGAGCCGCCGATGACGCTGCCGGATTGGGGATATCCGAAACTTTACGTGCCCAAATCCGCAGTATTAATCAGGCTGTTCGGAATGCAAACGATGGGATTAGTTTGTTGCAAATCGCGGATGGTGGTGCGGAAGGAATCGGCAATCTCCTTGCTCGAATGCGGGAATTGGCCGAACAATCAGCGAGTGGTATTCTCGGGTCCAACGAACGATCCTTCTTGGATCAAGAGTTTGTGGCACTCCGGTCTGAAATTGATCGGATCTCTGCAGTAACCGAGTTTAACAATGTAAAATTACTCAGCGGTACGAGCAATGATTCCTTGTCCATTCAAATCGGGTTCAGGAGTTCATCTAATGACACTCTGACTCTTTCCTTGAACGACTTGGATACCACGCGACTGACTCTGGATAGTGTCAATGTCTCCACTTCGGCAAATGCCGTTAGTGCACTGTCCAATATTGATAATGCCATTAGCGCTGTGGCGAGCGCCCGAGCGAATATTGGGTCGTTGCAAAACCGTTTGGATGCCGCAGTGCAAAACCTCCAAGTGGCAGGTGAAAATGTGACGGCCGCAGAGTCGCGGATTCGTGATGCCGATATAGCGTTTGAAACAGCAAAGTTTGTGCGGAATCAAATCTTGGTGAGTGCAGGTACGTCAATTTTGGCTCAAGCCAATACCTTACCGCAACAGGCACTGTCCTTGCTGCAGTAAGCATACCGTCTTACGGTGGAGAGGTCGGACCGGTTTTCCCGGCCTCTCTTCCCTGAGGCAGTGAGGTATCTATCGTCATGATTCAATCGGTACCAAAAGATCTTCCAGTCACGAATGTGACGGTGGCAGGACCCGAGCCACGTTCTCCTCGTTTGGAGACCTCGTCTTCTTCTATACCTTCCTCTCGTTTAAGGGTATCGGTATTGCAAGGAGGAGAGCAGGAGAGGACTGTCCAGGATTCACCTAAATCTTCCCTGGAGGATCCCCAGAAAATAAATCGATTACTTGAGCAAGTCAGGGAATCCTTAAAAAAACTTGATCCCCGCGTGGAATTGTCTTTGGATACGGAGCTTAATACGGTCATCGTTCGCGTGTTGGATAAAGAGACCGGAGATCTTGAAAAGCAGTTTCCTCCAGAAGATTTGCTTGAATTAAAGCGTTTCCTCAGTGACCATTCCGGTTTGTTTGTGCAAGAGGAAGCTTGAGCCTCTAGCAGGTCCTCCGAAAAAATGCTTGCAGGCCGATATCGTCTGGTCTGGAGGTCTCCTTGTTATATTTAATACTCAGAATTCCCTGTGTATACCCAGAAAGCTATTGGAAAAACATTATGATGAACTTAGGCGATTTTGATCATGGCCAATATTAGTTTTGGCGGATTGGGGAATGGTGTGGATTTTGGCCAGGTGGTCGACCTACTGGTTCAAGTCCAAAGGCAACCCATTGATCGCCTCACGCAACGTAAACTAACTGCCCAATCCAAGTTGACCGATTTCGGACTGCTCGGTGGAAGATTGAGTAGTCTTCAATCAGCGGCGAGTTCCCTTCGAACCCAACTGAGTTTTGATAAGTTTCAAATTGGTGTGACCTCAGGGAGCACGAAAACTCCGTTGGTAGCCACCGTTTCTTCAGGAGCTGCTCAAGGAAGTTATTCGGTACAGGTCAACCAATTGGCCTCCGCCCATCAGATTTCTTCGAAATCCGGGACTGCCGTTTCCACCATTGACACCGACATTGTGAGCGGTGGGTCTGGTACGTTTTCCTTTCAAGTAGGAAGTGGAGCAGTGCAAACCGTGAATCTGGCTGCTTCAGCGACATTGGAAGATTTAAAAAATGCTATTAATGATCTGGGAGCAGGAGTGGGTGCTTCCCTGTTGAACACGGGAACCGAGGCTGCTCCTCAATATCGGCTCGTTTTGTCTTCTACCGACACCGGCCAGGATCATGCAATTAGTATTACATCGGATAATACTGATCTGGATACCGTTGGCGCGGGTGTGGATACCTTTCAAGCTGCCTTGGATTCCGAAATTGAATTAGGCGTTACAGACGTGGGCGCGGGAACCCAAGCGATTACCATTAATCGGTCTAGCAATGCTCTGACTGACATTATTCCCGGGGTGACGCTAAATCTTCAGGCAGCTGATACGGTTAATCCGGTGAACATCACCGTCTCTCAGGATAATGAAGCGGTGAAGGGGGCTATTTCCAATTTTGTAAAAGCATACAATGATGTGGTGTCTTTTATAAATGAACGGACAAAATATGATATTCAAACGAAGGAACGGGGACTTTTTGTAGGGGAAACATTACCCCGTTCTGTGCAAAGCCGTCTCCGAGAAGCCGTTTTTTCTGAAATCAGCGGTTTGACAACTTTTACGACCGGGTCGCAGATTGGTTTTGAAACGCAACCCGCTGATGGCACAATTAAGCTGAATACAGCAACACTAGATACGGCGCTCAACCAAAACTATTCAGCTGTCCGAGATTTGTTCATTGCCAATCCGACAACAGGAACCAATGGAATTGCGGAATTACTGATCGACGCGGTAGATAATTTAAAGGATGTTGAATCCGGAGCGTTGCACCTTCGACAGCAGGGCCTGACAAGCACCGTTGCCGATTTTACGGCTCAGATTGACCGAAAGGAAACCCAATTGGTTCGATTCGAGGAACTCCTGCGTATAAAATTTGCTAATCTTGATGGATTGCTAGCCAGTTTGCAAAGCCAGCAAGATCAACTCCAGTCCCGTTTAGGGCAATAACTATTAAATTAAAGGATGAACAGATGATCCTAGGAGCCAGAGCTTATGCCACCACACAAGTTCAAACTGCCTCACCGGTTCAAGTAATTGTGTTGCTGTATGACGGCACTATTCAGGCCATGAAGCTTGCTCAAGAGGGTATGCGGAACAATCATCGAGAGGATAAAGCGAGATTTCTGGGGCGGGCCCTTCGAGTGGTGAGTGAATTATCGGCGACCTTGAACATGGAACAGGGGGGAGTGGTGGCTAAAGACCTACGCCGGATGTATGAGTTTGTGATTTATGAGTTGACGCAGGCCAATTTATTGAATCAACCCGATCGTTTGGATGCACCGATTCGCTGTTTGGGAGTTATTCGTGAAGCCTGGCAGGAATTAGCTTCCCAGGTTCAGAAACCGCAAGCGGTTGGAATGTAGAAATGGGTAGTGATATGTCAGAGGTGGATCGGTGGCTGGAGCAACTGACTCAAAAGGCATGTGAGTCGGCAAAAAATGGTCGTTGGGATGAAGTGATTGCCTATTATGGTCAACGAAGCCAGGGTCGTGTGTTAGATGAAGTTTCTCCGTCCACCGCAAAGATGCTTCTTGATTCTGACCAATGGATAGTTGGGCGTGTAAAGGAAGCATATGGCGCTCTTCAACAACAGATTCTGGCAATTCAGGATCAGAAACGGAAATTGGCCGTTGTGAAACGGCAGTATGGGAATCCATCTTCAAGTGGATACTCCCATCATTTACAAACGATATAGTGTGGTTCAGGTGGTACTCTAAAGTGTGGCTGAAAAAGAAATTGAGTTCAAGGTAGCTTGAGTCCCGCCTCATATTTTGTCAAGAATTTGGCTGAAAAAGTCAAATGTCCCCTCATTCATATGTGGAATTTTGATTTTTCCTATTGGGGGACCTTCGGTGTTTTGTTCACGCATCTGGACTAAAGAAATGGTATAGGTATTGCTCGGAATTACCTATAATACAATCTATGATATTTTCAAGGAAACCAGATTTACCAATGATCTTTCATTTCTAGGGACAGTTTTTGTAATAATGAAGGACTCTAGTTCTACTTCTTCCGGTGATACGGTTTTTCCTACCCAGGCTCAATTGCTGCATTCTCTTGCTAATAAATTACTGCCGATAGTCGTCTTTTCCGAATTGGCACTTCGCCAGTGTCAGGATGAAAAAGTCAAACAACAATTGGAGAAAATCCATGGGGCGGCAGGGGATGCCCGAGATATTATTATGGAATTAAAAAGGCAGAAATCGGAGGCAACAGTCTAACGGTATGCGAGGAGAACCAGTTCAAGGGAGACACGAGGAGATGGGGACACCATGAAGGGCCTTGGAGCGGAGGATAGACGCCAGGATTGTCGAGCGGAGGTTCCCGTGTGTTTGTGGGTTGAAGTTCCCTTGGCCTTTTCGTATGAATCCGTGGATTTGGCCGGAGCCGAATTTAGTCAGTGGCAATGGGAAGAGTTGGCTGTATCCCCAGACCTCGTTCATGCCATGGTTGAAGACAATGACCTTACGATTCGAGACCCCTTACTCATGCAGATGGTGACCAGGATTGACTGGATGTTGACGTCGGTCCTACGCACTTTGGGGAAAGACAAGAAATATAAAGAGGCACTTCCGGAGTTCAGGAAAGTTAATCTGAGCGGATCAGGCTTAGGCTTTTTTTCCGAACAAGGCTTTTCTGTTGGATCACACTTGATTTTGCGTTTAGTTTTGCGGCCATTTATCCCTATTCAAGCCATTGGAAAGGTTCTCCGTGCCGAGCCAATGGAAAAAGAAGAAGGGCCAGGGTTTGCTATGGCCGTGGAATTTGTTCAAATTGCCCCGGATGACAGGGAAGCCATCATCCGCCATGTTTTAAGAACCCAGGCCACCATTCAACGTCATCGGCTCCAAAGTTCCTCACCCTCGTCTGCTCTGTAAGACCATCGTGAGAGGCTTCCCTTGGGGTGTGCTCGCCTGTCAATCAGGGAGAAAGATGTCTTGCTGCCATAAATTTCCTTGTCAAATTGTCTCCTCCCTGATACCTCGAAAAATTTCACGACAGTTAAGTTATATTCTGGTTCTTATCTTATGGGTGGGGCCGGGGGCTTGCCAAACAAGTGATGTACCCTCCTCCCGATCTAACATAGAAGCCATTCCCGTAATTGAATCCATACCGTTAAAAGAGCCCTCGGTCTCTCTTCCATTGGCTGTGTATCCGTTAAAGAATTTTGGCGCGCCTAACAGTGCAGTCTGGGTGGGGCCGACCCTAACCGAATTATTGATTAGCGATCTGTCTCATTGGTCCCACCTCACGATTGTATCTCGCGGGAGTGTGGGTTCGGTATTACGTGAGCAATGGATACAGAACATGCATGCGGATTCGGAAGAGTTAGTACGAGTGGGGAAACTTCAAGGGGCACGGCTCATGGTTCAGGGAGGATTTTTAGAGTCAAACGGGCAAGTTACAGTTGATTTACAAATCATTGATGTGGAAACCGGTGTGGTTTGGGATACGGTTCGGGCTCAAGGTCGTTTAGTTGAACTTGGCCTTCTTGAACAGTCATTGGTTCGTCTACTTCTTGAGCGATTGCCTAAAGAACAATCTGTTCTTGATCGTGACCGGGGTGGAGCAAAGTTCTACGTGAATAAACCGAACAGACAAGGGCTTTCTCTTAAAAACAAAGAAGACATACACGCAAGGGAATTACCGAGTCAGCTGGTTTTTCAGGAGGACATGTCCCTTTTTGGAGAAAATCAATCGCAAGGGCGTATCCAGTTGGTACAGGCCGCCAAAAATTTGTTTAGCCAAGGATTCACGATTGAACTGGGCCGTCCTTTTCATGGAGTAAAAACTATTCAGGAGAATGGAGGGGATACCGTCCCTTTTCTTTTTATTCCCTTAGGCGTTTATGCTGAAAAAAGTCGGATGCGTGATGTGATGAGGAGTGAGATTTCTCACGATATAGCTCTACGGATTTTTGATGCGGAACATTCTTTCTCGCAATATTCAGGTAATGCCTTGGAAGAACAGCGGTTTTTTGTTCAACAGCTGGCCAGGCCGCGGCGCCTTTTTGTTCGGGCTCTCTCTGAGCAGAATGAAATTATTGCGATATTTAGTCGGTGGGAATGGCGAACTGATCGGGTGATAACGTTCATGGATGGGTTGCACATGAGGATACCCTTCTGGCCAACCCATTTGATGATGGGCATGGCAGAATTTCCGATGAATTGGCTGGAGCGGGGTGGGGTTGCTCTGACGTTTGATGCGGCTTTTCTTGAAGTATCTCAAGATGAAATCAATGTTGCGGTGGAATGGATTGACTCACTGGATTCGGTACAGGTTCCCGGAGAACGGATAGAAACCGAGGGAAATCTGACCTTTCAATTGCAGAAATGGATACGGGATCACTGGGCCCCACCACTTGCGGAGACTTTACCTTTTAAGGGGTATTTGCCCCATAATAAACAACGGGCGCATCTTCGCCTACATGTGGATCATGGTGTTATTACGAAGCTCGATCATCAATCTTCCCCTTCTGACCCTGCATTTAAGAGTAGTCTGGATGACTTGCGAACCCAACTCTTAAATACCTGTCCCTGGTGTGAGTCCAGTCAAACTCTTCCTGAGATTTTGCAATCTGCTGAATTTCGTATTCAATGTATCTTAATAAAGCCGACCCATCTTGCAGGCTTGGGATCCCGTCTCCCGTGAAGCCTTTTTTTTAAGACCATCCGAAAGATTTCATGACGATGGGTGCCGTTGATGCTTACCCTAAGGGGAATGGGCCATGTTCGGCCAATGATCCCTGAGCGTTTCCTCTGCAGCTTTTCCGAGGACGGCATCGTGAGTATGGTCCTCGGTAAATACTCGCAGGGTGACCATCCTGGCGGGAAGATAGTCCAGATAGTGATCCAAGCTTTCTTTTTCTACCACGTGGGTTCTGTCGTTGTAGACGTAAATCTGGAATCCTCCCATATTCATCAGGTTAAGAGGTCGGGGATCCTTGTGCGCAAAATCCACTCGGAAATCCACATGGCGAATAGAACGGGGGAGACGATGCCGCATATGAGTAAAAAAAGCTTGTGGTGTGAAGGACGTATCGGTGTGAGGGATTTCCAATAATGTGCTGTAGGCGGTTTTCCATCGAACATGTCTGATCAAAATATGATGCCATTCTTGACCGAGAGCTCTTTTCTCCTTTGAGCGGGAGCCTGCCCAGGCTCGTACGGTTTCCAGGACATGCCAATCGGTCAGAGAAAGATAGCGGGGTAGAACTTTTAAGGGATTCCTGGGAAATAATAATGACATAGTAGGACGGAAAATGTCCTGAAGATGGAGATCGATGGCCCTGGTGGTTCGGTGAAAATAGACGTTGGTGTACAGGTATAGACGTGCGTTGAGAAACATTTGTAATGCTGGCAGTCCGGCTTGGTGAATGGTCAGGCCGTTTGATGTAAAAAAGGTGTAATGTACGAGGCGTTCGATGTCGACCGGCCCAATGGCCACTCCGCACATATAGGAATCACGAAGGACATAGTCACAGTTGTCCGGAGTATAAATTCCCCCAAGAAGAGGTTGAAGAAAAGTGAGCCACCTGGGAAATCCTTTGGTTGATTTTTTGGGATTTTTCAGAATGAGAAACGCTAGGTGTGCAGGATCCACATACTCTCCAGATGCAAAGGGTCCAGAAGGACTTCGCCGGACATTTTCAATGACAGGTCCAAGATAATCCAGAATAATCTGTTGGCCGATCTGCTCATGTGTGACATGAAATTGATCTAAATGATGGTGGTCAAAAAAATGACAGAAGGGGCCATGACCAATGTCGTGCAGCAAGGCTGTAAGTCGAGCCAATTCCTCCATGAAATGAAGTGAAGGAAGGTCAGGAAGAATCTTTTGAAGAGAAGGATAAAGCCGAATCATAAACCGCCCGGCGAGATGCATGGTCCCGATCGAATGCTGAAATCGAGTATGTTCCGCTCCTGGATATACCCAACGGGCGCTTTGTAGTTGTAGGATGTATCGTAACCGTTGAACCCAAGGCGAATCGATCAGGTCTTGTTCGGTGCATTCGGTCGTCATGGGGGAGATCAGAGGAACGGTAAAAGATACATAGCCGTGAATCGGATCGGCCATGAGGGCCACGCCATCGAAAGGTGAGGAGGGAGTAGTCAAGCTGATGAATCTTTCATGTTTCGATACCGGATAATAGTCCATCGCATAATCGGATAGGCTAACAGACCACAGGCAAGGGCAAGAAAACTGGATCCCACCACAAAGGGCACAACATAGGGGGAAAGGCTTTCATAGACATTGCTAGCAGTCAGGTGTTCCCATTGGATAGTCACCTCCGGTGAGGCGCCTGTCAGGAACAAACCTGCATAGAGGCTTGCGGCCAAAATAGGAATGAGCGTCCAAGGATTGTTGAGGAGCGATCCCAAAAAAACCGCCAGATAATTGAGTCGAAAAGCCCAAGCGACGAAGAGAGCACTGGCGGTGTGAAAGAGATAATGTGGAGCAAAGGCAATAAAGACCCCTATGGCAAAGGCTAGTGCGGTGCGATGGGGAGTTTCTTGCAAATGAAGAACTTGGGCCAGGTATTGGCGGAGTGATTCCACAGTGCCCATTCACCTTCACTTCCATGAATTAGGAATGAAAATGGTCAAATCCTCCTGAAGGCAAAGGTGTCACGTTGCCCTCTGAGCCTTGCAAGCGAATGCCGGACTGGTATGAAGTGATCAGGCCAATTTTGGTAATGAGAATAGAGGCGCGTTTGGCTGCATTTTCAACGTTTTTCGAATATTGAGGGGGGACGGTAAAGAGGAGTTCATAGTCCTCTCCGCCGTGTAATGCCCACTTAAGGGGATCAACCTTTTTTCGAATTGCATAGCTTTTGAGTGACGGGGAGAGGGGAAGATTGTCGGAGAAAATACGTGCTCCCACCCGACTTTGCTTGCAGAGATGGCCAAGATCGTTGGAAAGGCCATCGGAAATATCTATGGCTGCTGAGGCCCAATGTCGTGCTCCTAAAAATGATCCAAGGGCAATTCTAGGCGTCGGATGAAAATGGCGCTGTACTAAGTAACGATGAGGAGGAGAAAGGGAGGCGCGCGCGCGCGCATGTCTCCTTTGTTTGGTTATATAGTCTAATCCCGCTGCCGAGTCGCCGAGTGTGCCACTCACATACAGCCAATGGCCTTTGCTGGCCCCGCTTCGGTGCAAGGCACATCCGCGCTTCACGGTGCCGAGAATCGTAAGAGACAAGAAACTGTCGGAGCGGCTTGAGGAGGTATCTCCTCCCACAATCCGGACATTATAGGATTTGCACGGGGCAGCTAGGCCTCTATAGAACTCTTTCCAATCCAGAAAGGTGAGGTTGGCAGGAAGAGCTACGCTTACAAGGAGTGCCGTGGGTTTGGCTCCCATGGCCGCCATATCACTGAGATTGGCGACTGCCGCTTTGTAGCCTATCTCAAAAAATGTGGCGGATCGGGTATTGAAGTGAATCCGTTCGATGAGTAAGTCCGTGGAAACCACCAAGTGTCGCCCCGGAGGAATTTGAAGGATGGCCCCATCATCACCAATCCCCAGGATAATCTCCGAAGAGGAGCGACTCCCTAATTTCTTCGCGATAGAGTGGATTAATTCAAATTCCCCGATGTTTGACAGTGTCGTCTGGCGCCGGGTAGAAGCCATGAGGGAAAATTAACGGGTATTAGCTGTGTTGTGTTTGGCGGATGAGCGGGTTGGAGGAGACGCAACCTTCTTTCGTCGATTACCCGATGAAGTCGTTCGAATTGGGGTGGTTTTCAACCTGGGATGCTGTTTCCCTTGTAACGCCGCCTTCAACACGTCAGGCATATGGTCGACGAATACAAAGTGGAGCCCTTTCAACAGATGTTTAGGGATATCATCCAAATCTTTCTTGTTGCGTCTGGGAAGAATAATGCCCTGGAGATTAGCCCGCTTAGCGGCCAGAATTTTTTCCTTTAAGCCGCCGATCGGTAAAACCCTGCCCCGTAGGGTGATTTCTCCGGTCATGGCCATGTCCTTCTTAACTGGAAAGCCGCCTAAACAAGACGCGAGAGCGGTGGCCATTGTGATTCCTGCTGATGGCCCATCCTTGGGAATCGCCCCAGCCGGAACGTGGATATGAATATCTTTTTTGGAAAATTGGTCAGGATCTATGCTCAGTGATTTTGCCTGGGCCCGAATAAAGCTGAGAGCGGCCTGAGCCGATTCCTTCATGACTTCACCCAGGTGGCCGGTGAGAGTTAAATTTCCTTTTCCCTTAATCGCTGAAGCTTCGATGTACAGTACGTCCCCTCCCGTTTCGGTCCAGGCCAAGCCGGTGGCTACCCCGACTTCATCTTTATCCTGCTCTTGGTCGGGAAGGTATTTGGGGACGCCCAGATATCGATGGAGATTGTGGGGGGTGACGCGATAGAGCTTGACTTTGTCTTCAGCTACAAATTTTGCCACTTTTCGCATGATGTGGGCCAATTCACGTTCGAGATTTCGAACACCTGCCTCCTTGGTATAGTGGGCAATAACGTCTCGGATGGAGGCTTCGGAAAGGTGGAGGTGGCGTTCGGTGATTCCATGCTCTTCCAATTGTCGAGGGACCAAAAATCGTTTGGCAATGCCCAATTTTTCCTCTTCTGAATACCCGGGAATGTCGATAATTTCCATACGATCCCGTAAGGCGGAAAGAATCGGATCCATTAAATTGGCGGTGGTGATGAACATGACATCACTCAGATCAAACGGAACACTCAGATAATGATCCACGAAGGCGTTATTCTGCTCGGGGTCCAGGACTTCCAGCAGGGCCGCCGAGGGGTCCCCTCTAAAATCCATGCCCACTTTATCGACTTCATCGAGCATGAAGACTGGATTATTCGTGCCGGCCTGTTTGAGTCCCTGAATAATCCTTCCAGGAAGAGCCCCGACGTAGGTTCGCCGATGGCCACGAATTTCCGCCTCATCACGGGTGCCTCCCAGGCTCATACGGACGAACTCACGACCGAGAGCCCTGGCGATGGATTTACCTAAGGAGGTCTTTCCCACTCCTGGGGGCCCCACAAAACAGAGAATTGGCCCCTTCATTTTCTGTTTCAACTTTCGAACAGCCAAATATTCCAGGATACGTTCTTTGACGCGTTCCAGGTCGTAATGGTCCTCATTGAGGACTTTTGAGGCCTGGTGAATATCCAGATGGTCTTCAGATTTTTTTCCCCAGGGTAATTCAACTAACCATTCCAAATAGGTGCGGACGGTTCCGGCTTCCGCCGTGTCAGGGTGCATTTTTTCCAGGCGCTTGAGTTGCTTTTCGGCTTCTTTGAGGACTTTCTCGGGCATGAGCGCGTCCTGAATCCGCTTTTTGAATTCCGTGACCTCCTCCGCCCGGTCATCTAATTCGCCCAATTCCTTTTGGATGGCCTTTAATTGTTCCCGTAAAAAATATTCCCGTTGTGTCTTGTCCATTTCCCCTTTGGCCTCAGCCTGAATCTTGTGCTGCATGGACAAGAGATCCTGTTCTTTGGCCAGCAAGTCATTGACTCGTTTGAGTCGGTCGAGCGGATTCTCCAGTTCCAAGATCTCCTGAGTGAGGTCGACTTTCAGCCCAAGATTTGACGCAATAATATCGGCCAAGCGTCCCGGCTCATCAAGGTTTTCGACCACCGTTAGCACATCAGGCATGATCACCTTACCTAAACCCACTACCTTTTCCAGGGCTTCCCGTGTAGAACGAACCAGGGCTTCTGTTTCGAGGGGAGGAATGGTGGAGGCGGGGTCAGAGAGCTTTTCTATGTGAACCTCGAAGTGAGGTTGGGACTGGATGAAGTCCTGGATTCTTCCTTTGGAAAGGCCCTGAACCAGGATTTTAATGCGGTCATCAGGTAGTTTGAGCATCCGCATGATGATGCCGATCGTCCCGACTCGATGAAGGTCTTGGGGTTCGGGCGTTTCCGTCTCCTGATTTTTCTGCGTGGCGAGAAAGATCAACCGGTTGGAGGCTAATGCCGCCTCAATCGCTTTAATGGAAAGATCCCGACCGACAAATAAGGGCAAAACCATATAGGGGAAAACGACAATATCACGAACGGGGAGGAGGGGCAGGTCCTCGGGAATATTTTCCAAAGAGGGGCCAGGGGATTCGTTGTGAAAGTCATCAGTCATGGGTAGTCCGCACTCTTCCGTCAATTGACCTCATGCTTCAGAAAGCACCTATTCGAATGGCTGGTAAGAAGGAAATCACCAAGAGTCTTACTCCCAGTCTGTTGCCGATACTAGGAGAAGGTGAAAAATGTTGTCAAGGTTCATGCTGGACTTCAGGGGCGTTCTTTCTGTCATTCTTGGCTTTACAAGGAAACAGATCGTGAATATAATTTGAAACCTGTTCAGGGTTGGAAATTTGAACGTCAGATGGGGAAGGGTGTTTGTTCTGCCGTTGATTGTCCATCCCTTCGGATTGGGAGGCATTTCACGATATTCCAGCCTCTTTGAATTCCGGCCTCCGATTCTTCTTGGAACATTTCCTTTGCTCCTTTTGTCTCTTGTTCATTCGTTCAGAGAATTAGGCTGTAGTGTGCACGCCTTTTCTTTTATCTCTCGATTTCATTTTCCTTCTATACCTCCGGGCAAACCACATTTCCTGTTTCTTCTGGTGGTGGGGATTGTCGTGTGGAACTCGATGTCCGGGCAGTCGTTCGCTCAAGGGGATTCCCAGGTAATTCGTGCGATAGAGGTACAGGGAGTACGGCACATTGAGCCGCAAGCGATCTTGGGACGGCTATCGATGAAAACCGGAGATCTATTGAATCGTGAGGAGATTCGGAAAAACATTCAACTGATCTATAGCCTGGGATTTTTTGAAGAGGTTGAAGTCGCCACTGAGCCGCGAGATGGGGGAGTCGCGGTCATTTTTCAGGTCACCGAAAAACCCTTTACGGTGGAAGTGGTGTTTGATGGCAACGATGAGATTTCTGATGACAAATTGAATGAAAAGAACACCATCCGGAGTCAAGTATTCCTGGATAAAGAACAGGTAAAAGCTACGGTAGAAAAAATTCGGACTCTCTATGAGGAAAAAGGTTATTTTCATGCTCAGATCGTTCCCATTATCGACATGATCGAAAACAACCAAAGCCGGGTCACCTTTTATATTGACGAAGGAAAACAGGCTCATATTCGCTCGGTGGATTTTGAGGGGCGTCATGTACTCAAAAAGAAAGAACTGCTGGGGAACATGGCTAATCGTGAATGGTCGTGGCCTTGGTCGATTTTTTCAGACGCCGGAATCCTCCACCGAGATGAATTGCCGAATGATGTGGAGCGGATCAAGGAAGTGTATCTCAATAAGGGATATTTGGATGTGCAGGTTGGATCACCACGAATTGAATTGGATGAGACCAAAGAATGGTTTTCCCTTGTGTTTCCTATCGTGGAAGGCGAGCCCTATATCGTGAGTGAGGTGTCGTATTCCGGACAGAGTGTGTTTACCGAACAAGAGTTGCGTGAAAAACTGAATATTGAACCTGGGGAGGTCTTTCAGCGGGCAAAAGTCCGAGATGAGGTGACGAGGTTGACCGAGTTATATGGCAGTCGAGGATATGCGTTTGCCGAGGCCAATCCTGCTATTGAGCCGGATCCAACCACCCGAACTACACAAATTAAGTTTTCCATTCAGGAAGGGGAAATGGTGCGCATTCGTGACATTCAAATCACGGGGAACAATAAAACCCGTGATAATGTCATTCGGCGGGAGCTCCGTGTGAATGAGCGGGATATGATCGATTCCCCGGCCATTAAGCGGAGTTTCGAACGGTTGAACAACCTGAATTTTTTTGAAACGGTTGAAATTCTTCCCGAACAAATTGCCCCTGGCGAAGTGGACCTGAATGTCAAAGTCAAAGAAAAACCCACAGGTGCCTTCAGTATCGGCGGAGGATTCAGTACCTTAGATCAATTCACGCTTATTGCGGATATTACGGAAGGGAATCTCTTGGGTCGAGGATACCTGGGCCGTATTCGAGGTCAGCTAGGAGGACGCCGCACCTTGGGTATTATCACCTTTCGAAATCCGGCTGTTTTTGATACCTTAACCTCGGCTCAAGCTGATGCGTTCAGCACGCGCACGAATTTCTTGACCTATCTTGAAAAAAAGCAGGGCGTGAATTTGACGTTTGGGCGATGGTTTTCCGAGTATATCAGCGGATCGTTTTCCCTGGTGGCGGAAAAAATCAAGATTTCCGATGTAGAGTCTGATGCCAACCAGCTCATCAAGGATCAGAAAGGTACTCAATCCACGACCGGCTTTCGTGCTTCTTTATTCCGAGACTCGCGGGATTTTTATTTGGATCCGAGGCGGGGTTCGCGAGTTGGTGTCCGCACGAGTTTTGGGACTGACCTGCTTGGGGGAACAAATAATTTTTATAGCGTGTCTTTTGATGCCTTGAGATATACCCCGCTCCCATTTTGGGATTTTCGGCATTCCATTCGAGGGAGGATTGGATATGGGGACGGATATGGGGGGGAGGACTTTCCTATTCCTGAGTTTTTCTATGTGGGAGGCATTAATACGGTGCGAGGATTTAAATTTGGCCGGGCCGGGCCAGTGACCTCCGGTAATGATCCGGAAGGGGGGAATAAACAACTCATCATTAATAATGATTTGATTTTTCCGGTGTTGCCAGATGCCAAATTGAACGGGGTTCTGTTTTTCGACTATGGAAAGGGATTTGCAAAGAAAGAAAAATTAGATTTCGATCTTCGAATGACTGCCGGCTTGGAGGTCAGATGGATTTCACCTTTTGGGCCTCTGCGGGCGGCATTTGGTCGTCCGCTAGACGGGCCTTCAAGTGATAGAAAATGGGTATTTGAATTTTCTGTTGGATCGGTCTTTTAGAAGCGGGTTCTTTGTTGAAGACAACGCCTGAGGAATTTATGTTCATGACTTCGATATTACAAAATTTACGGAAGAATGTCCTTCGGAAGCATTTGAATAATTCGTGGCGGGTGTGGGTAACTAAATTGCCCCTGGCCCTGCTCCTCATTTGCGTATGGTCGGTTGGTTGTACCATGGCCACCTCACAGCCAGGGGGTGGGATGCCGGTGGGTATTGTGGATCCCCAGAGGATTCTTCAGGAAACCGCCCAAGGGCAGCGATTAGCGGAAACCTTGAATGCCTTTATGAAAGATCGCCAGACTGTTGTGGAGTTGGAACAAAAAGAATTACGGAAACTGGAAAATGAACTGGTAGCCCAAAGTACGGTGTTGACCCAACCGGCTAGGGATCGCAAGGAAGAGCAGTTTCGCCAAAAAATGGCAGCCTATCAAGAGAAAATCGCGGTGTTAAATCGAGAAGTCCAAGAGAAACAGCGTGAACTTCAAAGTGAATTCCGTAGGCACGTAGAGGAAGTCGTGCAACGAATTGCGGAAAATCGGAATCTGGCATTGGTGTTGGAGCATGGGGCGGGGTCAGGCACGTTGTATTATCAACCGGTATTGGATATTTCCAGCGAGGTGATCGAGTCCTTGGGAAAAGGCAGTACACCGTCACCGGGGGTTCGTTGAGGTTGGGCGAAATTCCCTGGTTTGGGATCAGCGTATGATAACGAAATTGAGGAGGGTAAAGGCCGATGACTGAACTGCCATCTGAGCAATATATGGACGTGGTCCAGATTCAAGGGCTGCTTCCTCACCGGTATCCGTTTTTACTAGTGGATCGAATCGTCGAGTTGGAAGAGAATACGAGGGTGGTTGGCTTAAAAAATGTCACGGTGAATGAGCCATTTTTCCAAGGCCATTTCCCTGGTCAGCCCATCATGCCAGGCGTCCTTCTGTTGGAAGTGATGGCTCAAGTCGGAGGAATTTTGGCCAGAAAATCGATGTTAGGAAAAGGGCGTCCCACCGTCTTTTTAACGGGCGTCGAAAAGGCCAAGTTTCGTCGGCCGGTGGTTCCCGGAGATCAACTACGTGTTGAAGTCCAAGTTCTCAGAAGAAAAGTGCCCTTTTGGAAAATGGGCGGAAAAATCCTGGTGGACGACGGGTTAGTGTGTGAAGCGGAAATGACCGCTCTGGTGCGGGAAGATCCTCCGTCCGAGTAAGCATTGGCCAACCCCCTGTGAGGACAACATGAAGGTTCATTCCACGGCAATTATCCACCCCAAAGCTGAACTAGGTGAGGAAGTTATCGTTGGGCCGTATTGTGTGATTGGTGAGCATGTCAAAATCGGCGCACAAACAGAACTGGTGGCTCATGTCCACGTGGAGGGACATACGATAATCGGACGGCGATGCCGTATTTTTCCCTTTAGTTCCATCGGGACGCCCCCTCAGCATCTTCAGTATAAAGATGAGCCCACCCAAGTGGTGATTGGGGATCATAATATTTTCCGAGAAAATGTCACGATAAACCGAGGGACACTTTTTGGCGGAGGGGTGACCCGCATCGGGCAGCATAATTTTCTTATGGCCTACACGCATGTCGCGCATGATTGTGACTTAGGCAATCATATTGTCATGGCTAATGCGGCGAATTTAGCCGGGCATATTACTATTGGCCATTATGCCGTTATTGGAGGGTTGGTGGGTCTTCACCAATATGTGCGCATCGGCGAATATGCCATGGTGGGAGGGTGTTCGGCTTTGGGAAGGGATGTCCCGCCTTTTGTGAGGGCCGCAGGGGGATACCGGGCGCAAATGTTTGGGTTGAATACCATTGCCCTCCGTCGTCACGGATTTTCTGGGGAACGGATAGCCTGCCTCAAGGATACGTATGATCTGGTGTTTCGCCAGGGACATCGTCTTCAGGAGGCCATCAAACTTGCCAGGAACCAATTTGGTGAAAGCACCGATGCGATGACATTTTTAACATTTCTGGAAAGTACGCGGCGGGGAATCTGTCAGGTTTCCAGCCGGGAATTGGATGAGGAGGAGGAGTAGGGCAGGGCATGACCTTATCTGGAAACGGCCATGGGTGAGCGTGGAGAACGGATTGGGTTAATTGCCGGAAATGGGCGTTTTCCGATTATTTTTGCTGAAAATGTCAGGCGATTGGGGTACTGGGTTTCAGCCATTGCTCATGTAGGAGAAACTCTTCCCGAACTGGAGTCTCATGTCGATACGATTCATTGGCTCAAAGTAGGACAATTTACAAAGGTCCTTCGAGCATTTCAAGAGGACGGCATTCACCAGGCCGTCATGCTGGGCGGGGTTAGTAAAACCCATATCTTTACCACTCTCAGGCCGGATCTTCGGGCACTCTCCATTCTTAGTCGCATCAAACATTGGAAAGATGATGCCATTCTTCGTGCCATTGCAGGAGAATTGGAGCAAGAGGGGATCACAATTCGAGAATCGACCTTTGGATTGCAGGGTATTTTGGCGGATACGGGCGTGTTATCTCACCGAGCTCCCTCCAAAAAAGAAGAAGAAGACATTCGGTATGGGTGGAATATTCTTGAAACCATCGGTCCATTGGATATTGGCCAGTGTGTGGTGATCAAGGATCAAGTGGTTGTGGCCGTGGAGGCCGTTGAAGGGACCGATGAAGCGATCCTCCGGGGAGGAAAGTTAGCCGGGAAAGGCGCAGTGGTGGTGAAACGCACTAAACCGCACCAAGACCTTCGGTTTGATTTGCCTGCGGTCGGACCTCGTACCATTGACCATATGGTGACCGTTCAAGCAACGGTTCTTGCCGTGGAGGCAGGCCGGACCGTGCTTTTGGATCGGGAGCATCTTGTGGAACGAGCTTGCCAGTCCAATATAGCTATTCTCGGTGTTTCACCTGATCGCTTATCAAATTCTGAAAGTGTGAATTCGTGATCCTTTGTTTGCCTTTGTCTGTGTCCTATCTCATGCCAATGGCGGAACTTCCTTCCTGATCATGGAAACACCCCTACGAGTTGGAGTTATTGGGGTTGGCCATCTTGGGCAACACCATGCCCGTATTTATACTGGCATACCTGGTGTGTCCTTAAGGGGAGTCTGTGATCTTGACGAATGCCGTGGAAAGAAGATTGCTGAAGAACGAGGTGTGCCATTTTTGCCGACTCTGGAGTCGCTGTTACCTCTGGTGGATGCCGTGAGTGTGGCCGTTCCTACTTCAATCCATTTTGCCGTGGTTGCTGCTTGTCTGCGCGGTGGCTGTCATGTGCTTGTTGAAAAACCCATCACGCGTCAGGTGGACGAAGGGGAGCAGTTAGTGGCCTTGGCCAGGTCCGTCGGAAAAATTCTGCATGTGGGTCATGTGGAGCGTTTCAATCCCATCATTGAAGTGATTCGCCCCCTGATTCATTCCCCTGGGTTTATTGAATGCCATCGGCTCAGTCCGTTTCAACCCCGAGGTACAGATGTGGATGTGGTACGGGATTTGATGATTCATGATTTGGATATCCTGTTGTCTTTGGGTTTGGGACCGATCAGGGGAATGGAGGCCAGAGGCTTGCCGGTGCTCACGGACTTTCCCGATGTGGCCAATGTGAGGATAGAATTTGAGCAAGGCTGCATCGCGACGTTAACTGCAAGTCGCATCTCCACCGGGCGTTTGCGCAAGTTGCGAATTTTTCAACCCGACCGGTATATTTCTATTGATTTTGGGGCCAAAGAAGCTGTGGTGAATTCGCGAAAGAAAGGCCATGGCAGGATGCCGGACGTAGAATTTCAGCAGGTGAAAGCTCCGGAGGGCGATGCCCTCACTCGAGAGCTCACGTGCTTTACTCAAACTATTCGAGGAGTGAATGAGGAACAAGGTGTGACCGGCGAGGAAGGAGTCGAAGCATTGAGAGTCGCCACCACCGTTGGATTTCTGATTCAACAGCATATGGAACCGGGCCATCAACCGGCATGATGGTTCGATTGCCCACAGTCCTGAGGGTCGTGTGATGGCCCGTATTTTTCTGGTGTCCGGAGAAGCATCAGGGGATCTTCATGGGGCGAATCTGGCCAGGGCCTTGAAAGACCTTGCCCCAGACATTGAATTGATTGGGGTGGGGGGAGAACATATGGTGCGGGCTGGGGTACAATTGGTGCCTCATATTAATCGGGTGGATGCGATTGGGGTCCCGGGATTACGACAGTTGCTAGTTGGATGGAAGACTCTCCGGGCGCTTTCAGCATATATCCGCACGGAACCGTTTGATGCCATTGTGCTTATCGATAGTCCAGGGTTAAACCTTCGTTTGGCTAAAGCGGCCAATAACCTGTCCGACCGAATGTATTATTATATTGCTCCCCAACTGTGGGCTTGGGGACGCCGTCGTATGAATCTCCTCCGCCGTGTGGTTAAGCGGGTTCTCGCCATTTTGCCTTTCGAGGAACGGTTTTTCCAAGAGGCGGGTGTACCCTGCACTTTTGTGGGACATCCACTCTTGGATGAGATGCCGATGGAATATAATCGCTCTTCCGAGCGAGAGGCGTTGGGAATGGAATCCGACGCCTTGGTTCTTGGGCTCTTGCCCGGGAGTCGGCAGCGGGAGATTCGGGAGATCCTGCCGTCTCTGTTGGAAAGTCTCAAGCTGATTGCCCCCCGTGTAGGAAAACTGTCCATCCTCTTGGCTCAAGCCCCCAATTTGCCGGATCCGGTCATTCAGGAAATCCTGAGGAAGTCAGATTTTCCCGTCCGAGTCATCAAAGGACATTCGAATGAAGTCATGGCTGCATCGGATTGCTTATTGATTGCGTCCGGTACGGCTACTCTTCAGGCGGCGTTAATCGGCACACCGATGGTTGTTGTGTATCGGGTTTCAATTTTGACCTATCTAATAGCCAAATGTCTGGTTACAATAAATTTCATCGGGTTGGTTAATATATTGGCAGGTCGGGAAGTGGTGCCGGAGCTGATCCAACATCGGATGACACCGCAAAATATTTCTCGTGCTGTGCTTGGCCTTTTAGAAAGTCCCGATCGTGTTGATCGTATGAAAAAAGACTTGCAAACCATTCGGACTTCGCTCGGGGGACCCGGAGCTTCCCGTCGGGCCGCAGAAGTGATTTTAGCGGATCTTTCCCTTTGAAGACATTTTTACGAATTCTGACCTATCTTCGGGACTATCGTCTCAGATTGGTAGGGGCATTTATCTGTTCGGCCGGCGTGGCGGGGCTGTCGGCTGTCTATGCCTGGCTGGTGCAACCGGTCTTAGATGAGATTTTTATTGACCGCAATCGCGAATTGCTTCTTCTTCTGCCGCTGGCTGTATTGGGAGTAGCGTTATTGAAAGGAGCTTTTGCCTACGGTCAGGCTTATCTGATGAGTTATATCGGACATTGGTTGGTGGCCGATGTCCGGCAGCAATTATTTGTGCATATCATTCGCCTGCCAATACGGTTTCACGATGCCAATTCCTCAGGCCGTCTGGTGGCCCGTGTGATCAGTGACGTCAATGAGATGGCCAATGCCATTCCCAGTGTCTTGAAAGATATCTTTCAGCAAGGGTTAACGTTTGTGGCCCTGCTTGGTGTGGCTTTTTATCAGAATTGGAAATTGGCTTCGATTGTGATTGTGGTCCTTCCGTTTTCGGGGCTGGTGCTCATGCGGGTCGGGAAGCGTATTCGCAAATTATCCAAAAGAGGTCAGGAGTCTATTGGACGTATGGCGTCTGTGTTAAAAGAGGCATTTTCCGGAATTAAGATCGTCAAAGCCTATGGGCAGGAGGGAAAAGAATTGGAGCGTTTTTCCCTGACCAATTCCGCCTATCGTTCGGCCAAGGTGAAGTCCTCTCAAACCTCGGCAATGGCTTCGCCCCTTCTGGAAATCATAGGAGTGTGCGGCGTCATCGTCATTATTTGGTTTGGCGGCGGATTGGTGATCGACGGAGGCATGAAGCCTGGAGAGTTTTTTTCATTTCTCACGGCCATGTTTATGGCCTATGCCCCTATCCGTAAAATGTCCGGTGCCAACGAGTCCGTTCAGCGAGCACTGGCCGGGGCTCAACGTGTCTTCTCTGTGTTGGATCTGGATAGTGAACTGGCCAAAGATGAAGGGAAAGCCACACTCCAACCCATCACCCATACTTTGGAGTTTGCCAACGTGACGTTTTTCTATGAAGAAGCCAACGAACCGGCTTTAAAAAACTTAGACTTGGTCATCCATGCCGGTGAAGTCGTGGCCTTTGTCGGAGCTAGTGGAAGTGGGAAGTCCACATTGGTCAGTTTGGTGCCTCGTTTTTATCGACCAGCCGAAGGGACGGTGAAAATCGACGGTGTGGACATTCGGACGGTGGATCGGGCTTCTCTCAGAAGGCAAATTGGCATTGTCTCCCAGGAAACGGTACTGTTTGATGATTCGATTCGAAGCAATATTGCCTATGGGCGTCCGGATGCCTCGGAAGACGCCATTATTGCTGCCTCTCAAGCGGCTTTTGCCTGGGAGTTTATCGACCGTTTGCCCAATGGGCTCAATACCTTGATTGGAGAAAACGGGCTGAAACTGTCGGGTGGTCAACGGCAACGACTGGCCATCGCAAGAGCGATTTTACGTGACCCACCGATTCTCATATTGGATGAAGCCACTTCGGCTCTGGATTCGGAATCGGAAAAACTGGTGCAGCAGGCCTTGGCTAATCTAATGAAGGGCCGAACCACATTAGTCATTGCTCATCGGTTGTCCACGGTCCAGCACGCCGATCGGATTGTGGTCATGGCCAAGGGCACGATTCAAGAGACCGGCACCCATGGTGAATTGCTGCAGCGGGGAGGACTCTATACGAAGTTGTATCACACTCAATTTCAATTGGCTCAATTTGAGTCCATTCCCACTTCCTGATTATGGATGATTTATGCCCATAGCCAATTGGTTGACAGGTTCCGTCCTCCCTCCTGTGGCTGCTGGAGCCATTCGATTAATTGGAAAAAGCATGCGGTTATTCACCGTAGGGGAGTCCACGGTGGATGATTTGTATCAGCAGGGGCAACGAATTATTATTGCCTTTTGGCATGGGAGGCAAGTCATGATGCCCCTGGCTTATCGGGGGGCGTGTGCCTCTATCCTCATCAGCCAACATCGGGACGGTGAACTCATTGCCCGAATCATGAAATCATTTGGATTTGGAGCCATTCGCGGATCGACGACCCGTGGCGGTGTTCGGGCCGTTCGTCAATTAATCCGGGAAGGACAAAACGGAGGGGATCTCGTTGTGACTCCTGACGGTCCAAAGGGGCCTGCCTGCCAGGTTCAACAGGGGGTGCTCTATGTAGCCAAAATGACGGGATTTCCCATTGTGCCATTGACGTTTGCCTCCTCAAAAAAAAAGTCTTCTCAAGCTGGGACCAGTTTCAAATTCCCTATCCTGGCTGCCGAGGACTTTTTGTCTGGGGTGAGCCGGTCATCGTATCGCAACAGGGAACAAGAGACGATTTTGTGACGCAGGGTCTCCAACTCGAAACACAATTAAATCGAATGACGAAGAATGCAGAACTGGCCGTAATGCGGGACGATCCTATTCAGGGGTTTCATCAGGCCAATGCTGTCCTGGAATGACCGACTTGTCCGTTGACCTGTCCGATGTATTATTGGATCTACAATGTGGGGCTTCATCTGGCCTCTCCGATTATCGCAGGGCTTTTCCTTGTAAAAAAACGCCTTCAGCGCGGTCTTAAGCCCAGATTGGGCATTCTTGACCCCGACCTTCACCATCTTCCTCAGCCCGTCATTTGGGTTCATGCGGTTTCTCTGGGGGAAACCATGGCGGTGGCTCCTCTTCTGCGTGCCTTGAAAGAGATGTGGCCGCAAGGGACGCTTGTCGTTTCCACGATTACGGAAACCGGAAAGGAAGTGGTTTCGAAACAGCTGAACGGTATTGCCAGACATTGCTACGCCCCGTTGGATTTTCCTTGGGCCGTGAATCGATATGCCCGCGAGCTGAATCCCTACTTATTCATTTTGGTGGAATCGGAATTCTGGCCAAATTTGCTTCGACGGCTTCACCGGAATCACGTTCCTATCTGCCTGGTGAATGGCCGGATTTCGTCCAGGTCATATTCCCGGTATCGGCTTGTCCGCCCCTTCATTCGACGGGTGTTGGCATGTTTAGATTTGGCTCTCGTCCAAACGGATTGTGATGGGCAACGGATGTTGGAGTTAGGAGCGTCCGGAGAAGTTGTTCAGGTAACCGGGAATATGAAATTTGACCAAATGCCGGATTCGTTTTCACCTGAATCAGGATCTCTCCTCTCTCGGGAAGCTTTGGGGATAGCGGAAGGTGAAATACTCTGGGTCGCCGGAAGTACGCATGAACACGAGGAAACAGATATTTTAGACGCCTATCAGTCCATTCTTCCCGCTCATCCCAGACTTGTGTTACTGCTGGCGCCGAGGCACATTGAACGAACATCTCAAATCGAACACGTCATTCGTGGTTATGGGATTCCTTCTATTCGTCGAAGTCAAATACCGACTTTGGAAGGTCGGGTCGGCCATGCTCAAGGGAAACGTATCATCCTGTTAGATACGCGTGGAGAGCTGGCCAGTGTTTATCGATTCGCGGTGGCTGGTTTTGTTGGCGGGACTCTGGTGCCCGTTGGGGGGCATAATGTGTTGGAACCCGCGCAATGGGGTAGGCCGGTCCTCTTTGGACCGTTCACCGATCATTGCCGGGATTTTGCCCAACTGTTAGTGGATCAGGGTGGCGGAATCCAGGTTCAGGACAGTCACGCGCTGGCTGACCAGATGAAAAGGTTATTGGGTAATCCGAAAAAAGCCGAGGAGATAGGCCTTCGGGCCTTTGCGGCCGTGCGGAAGCATCGGGGAGTTGTTCACGTTAATCTTCAAAAAATTCGGGAAATGGTGACACGGTATTATGGTTCTTCGGAACATCAGGGGAAGTCTGCCCAGATCGTACCGTCGGTTTCTCAATCTCTAGTGAAATAATACGGCCTTTGTGAATGCTGGAATCATTGGGAGCCTTATTTTATTGTGACCACACATTCTCATTTTCGGGTGTCTTTCGGTGTGCGCGTATGGGATTCAATGAATGTATATTGTCCGTGGATATTACGGGTGTGCGCGGCACCCGTGTGGGTATGGACGATCCTTCGGCGAACGGCCTATCGGCGGGGCTGGATTTCTCGACATCGGTTGCCGCAATTCGTCGTGAGTGTGGGAAATGTCACCATTGGGGGCACTGGCAAAACGCCTTTTGTGATCTGGCTGGCTCATTGGCTTCATGAGGCCGGTTGCAAGGTGGCTATTCTCAGTCGAGGATACGGTCGCAATCTTTCCTCAGAATATCTGATTGTTTCTGACGGGCAACACTTGCAGACTTCCTGGCAATTAGCGGGGGATGAGCCATTTCTCATTGCCCAAAAATGTCCATGGGCCATTGTGGCGGTCGGGAAGGACCGATATGAATTAGGACGTTGGGTGAATGCAAGGTTTGACTGCGATTGCTTTATTTTGGATGATGGCTTTCAACACCTACATCTCCACCGGGATCTTGATTTTGTATTACTGGATGCCAGAGACCAGGAAGGAATTGAAGGGGTGGTGCCCGCCGGACGTCTCAGAGAGTCCTTGCATTCATTACGAGATGCCACCTCCCTTGTATTGACGAGAACCGAGGATACACGGCCCTCAATATCCCTTATGAAAAAATTGGAGGCCTCACTCGGCTCGGCTGTGAGGCCGATTTCCGTGAAATTTGGGTTGTCCTCTTGTTGGAATCTTGGAAATGGGATCCAACAGACGATGGCCATGTTTCAAAAGCAACCCGTGCTGGTATTTAGCGGAATTGGAAATGGGCAAGCGTTCCTTGATGATCTGAAAGCGTTGGACATTGAGGTGGTCGAGGAAATGCGGTTTCAGGATCATTTTTCCTACTCAGCCAAGGATATAGATGATATTCGGAAAATCATGAAGGCTAAACACATTCCCTTTGCACTCACAACCGAAAAGGATGCCGTAAAAATTGGAGAATGGGTGAAGTCTGATGATTCCATTTGGGCGGTGACTTTGGACGTCCAGTTGGGTCAAGGGGAGGATGAAATCACGAAACTTCTTTCGGGATTCTCAGTCGGGGGAAAGGGCGGAAACCGTATTGAGAGATTAAAGGAGCCGGTGCCCTGAGTCTATCTTGTCCGAGTTCCATATTAGTACGTGTCCCGAATTGGATTGGGGATGCCGTGATGTGTGAACCTGCGTTACGGGATCTTCGGGACCGGTTTCCTTCTGCCAAGCTGGCCATTCTGGCCCGGCCGGGTATCGGACAATTATTTCATGCGCATCCTGCCGTTGATGAAGTCCTGGACTAT
The DNA here is from genome assembly GCA_050248735.1 of Nitrospirales bacterium. Taxonomy (GTDB): domain Bacteria; phylum Nitrospirota; class Nitrospiria; order Nitrospirales; family UBA8639; genus JACKFE01. The sequence continues at coordinate 285,677 of JBFWRU010000002.1, forward strand.
CATTGGCGGGGTGAACATCAAGGGATAATGGGTCTGTGGAAATTGGTGCTTTTCGTCAAATCCATGAGTTTTGATATGGCGGTGTTGTTTCAAAATGCATTTGAGGCAGCATGCATCGCCTGGGGAGCAGGAATTCCTCGCCGGGTTGGGTATGACACGGATGGTAGACGATACCTTCTCACGCAACCGATTGCCACACCCAGTACGGGCTTTCAGCACCATATACAGTATTATCGAACGATTGTGGCCAGGGCATTTTCTTGTAAATCGGTAGATCGCTCACCCTCTTTGGTCCTTCGTTTGGACGAGGAAATGCACGCTAGGGGAAAATTCCCGAAAGTGTTTGATACGCCTGAAGGGATGCTTGTGGGAATTAACCCCGGTTCGATCTATGGGTCAGCAAAACGTTGGCTCCCGGACCGGTTCGCGGCCGTGGCGAATAGCCTCCTCGTTGATTTAAGAAAGGCGTCACGGGATGGGAAGGAGCCTCGATGTGTCATTGTGGGGGGGCGTGGGGAAGAAGAGCTGGGACGAATGATCGGGAATAGCCTGGTGTGCGAATCGATGGTGTTATCGGGGCAAACGTCCATCCGTGAGTTAATGGCTGTAACGAAACGGTGTGCTATATTCCTGACCAATGATACCGGGCCCATGCATGTCGCGCAGGCCCTGGGGGTGCCCGTGGTTGCGATCTTCGGTTCGACAAACCCTGAAGCCACCGGTCCGGTTGGTCAGGCTCACGGAATCGTTCGGTCTTCGGTGCGATGTGCCCCCTGTTTTTTGCGGGCCTGTCCGATTGATCATCGTTGTATGACGAGCGTATCGGTAAAGCAGGTGTTAGAAGTTGCAGGATCTCAAATGATGAGCGGCAGGGATTGTTCTCAACGCTAATCTCGGAAGTGGGTTTCGAAAGGACAAGAAGAGCATTACACCTTATCCTATGAAGGCTCGACCTGCAGTTTTTCTTGACCGGGATGGGACCTTAAATGAGGATCGCGGATATGTGACCTCTGTCAGGGACTTTGTGTTGCTTCCGGGGGTGGGTGAGGGTATTGCTCGTCTGAATCAATTGCAGCTGCCGGTTATCGTCGTCACGAACCAATCTGCCATCGCCCGTGGCTTGATGACCGAACAAGATTTATCCATGATTCATCAGGCTTTTGCTCGGAGCTTACAAGGTGCAGGAGCTCATGTTGATGCGTTTTATTTTTGTCCCCATCATCCCCAAGCGGGTTGTGATTGCCGGAAGCCAAAGCCTGGGATGATCCATCAGGCTGTGAAAGATTTTGGCCTGGATATTTCACGGTGTTTCCTGATTGGTGATAAGCAAAGTGATTTGGAAGCAGCCCAGGCAGGAGGGGTGAAAGGGGTGTTAGTGAAAACAAGCCCCTATGCCAATGAAGCATTAGCCGCTGACCAGGATAAGCACCTTGCCATTGCCTATGTGGCTGGGTCATTTTCCCAGGCCATTGACTGGTTAGTGAAAAACCTGTCTCGGGAAATTTCTCCCCAAAGTCAGGTTGAGGGCGGCTAAAACAGGACGTCATGGTGACGAGTGGGTCGGGCAACTGGAAGGAAAGAGAAAGACATTGAACCAGTGATGAGTTCTCCCCGAAATGTGTTGGTGCTGAAGTCCAGTTCTTTGGGGGACATCATTCATACGTTACCGGCTATTTCCGCATTCCGGAAACAATGGCCAGGGGCACGAATCACCTGGTTAGTTAAGCATTCCTGGGCCGGTATCCTGGAGGGCAATCCTGATATTGATAGCATTTGGCCCGTGGATTTTTCTTTTCGTTCTTGGCCCGCGTTGATTCGACGGCTTCGGCAAGGTGGGTATGATCTGGTCTTGGATTTTCAAGGGTTATTTCGTTCCGGCCTGATGTCCTGGCTATCTGGTGCTCCACGTCGTATCGGGTTTGCCGGGGCCAGGGAAGGTGCTCCCCTGTTTTATACCGATCACATTGACCTGGTGGAGCTGAAGGGGGCCCCTTGGCGACTTGGTGAAATGCATGCCGTGGATCGAAATTTGGCCATTATCCGGTACCTTGGGGCTGATTCCTCCCGGTATACATGGTATTTTCCCGATGAACCTGCTGATCAGGTCGTGGTTCGAAAGCTTCTTCAGGATGCTGAGGTGGATGAGCAGGATTACCTTGTTGCTCTCGCTCCCTGGAGCCGGGCGGCGTTAAAATGTTGGCCCCTTGATCGGTTTGTCGAGTTGAGCCGTCTCCTGATCACTGAGGGGAAAATTCGCCCGGTGTTGATCGGGGGAAGTCAGGACATCGGTCGCGCCAGCGTTTTCAGAGATCTTGAAGGACAGGGACTCCTAAATTGTGTTGGCAAAGTCTCTCTTCGTCAACTTCCGGTGTTGTTGCGGCAGGTTCGGGCATTGATCGGGAATGATTCCGCCCCCCTCCATTTGGCTGCCGGGCTGGGCATTCCCGTAGTGGGTTTGTATGGGCCTACGCAGCCTAAGGCGACGGGGCCTTATCCCTTGGATGGTCATATTACAGTTCAGTCGGCTTTGCCATGTATTCCATGTGGGCAGCAAACCTGTCGGCAACCTCGATATCAGGAATGCTTACAAACGATTGGGGTTATGGAGGTATTTAAGAGACTGTGTTGCGAGTTGCCTTCTTTTCCCATTCAAGGCTTAGGGTTGCCGGGTGCTTGCGATCGGCAAACAGGTCAAAGTTCTGTGCAGGTTCGGTGAAATCTTGATGCCAGAGGATTTTCAAAGACAAAAAGTTTCTGCCGTCATTATCGCTTTTAATGATGCTCCGAATATTCGGCGTTGTTTGGAAAGCGTGAAATGGGCGGATGAAATCATCGTCCTTGATTCTCATAGTACAGATGGGACCACGGAAATTTGTCAGGAATATACCCCAAAGGTCTTTCAAGAAACTTTTTCGGGATTTGGGCGATTGCGAAACCTGGCAGTGGCCAAGGCAACCAACGACTGGATATTAAGTGTGGATACCGATGAATGGGCAACAGATGAAATCAAACAGGAAATTCAAGGGATTTTGAAGAGTGGGCCTTCGGCTCACGCTTATTTTGTGCCCAGGCGAAATTATTTTCTCGGTCGACGCATTCGGTTCTGTGGCTGGTATCCGGATTATCGACAACCACAGTTTTTTCATAGGGGTCATATGCGCTATCGGGAAGATTTGGTTCATGAAAGCTTTGATCTTGAGGGAAAAGTTGGATATTTCAAATCGAACGTGGAGCAAATACCCTTTCGAAACATCGATCACTTTTTGCGGAAAATGGATCGATATTCGGCGTTACGAGCCGAAGCTATGCATGGGGAAGGCCGATTGTTTTCCCGCCATCAACTCATTACTCATCCGTTGTTTACCTTTTTGAAAATGTATGTGGGGCGCCTGGGCTTTCTTGACGGAAAACCTGGTCTCATCTTGTCGATTTTGTATGCGTATTATACCTTCGTCAAATATGCGAAGTTGTGGGAAATTCAAAAGCCCGTGTCAACGGCCGGAGTGTCTTAACAGGGAAGAAGGGGTTTGGGCTGATACCATTCTCCGAGGTTGCCATGGCGTGTAACCAGACATTTCGGATCCTACACACGGAGTCATCGACCGGACTGGGTGGACAAGAGCTTCGGATCTTGTCTGAAGCCAAGGGAATGATGGCACGGGGTCATCAAGTCGTTATTGCTGCTCCTTCCACTAGTCCATTGGCCAAATTCGCTTCCAACGAAGGGATTCCTTATGAAATCATTCCCGTGGGTTTTGATGGGTGGCGACGTCTTGTCCCGTTATTTTTAGGATGTATCACACGGCATCATATCCAGGTTGTGCATACGCATGGATCGCAAGATAGCTGGACTGCTTCCTTAGCCGGACGTTTTTCGAAAGAGAAGCCCGTAATTGTCCGGGCTCGTCATAAAAGTACTCCCATTTCTAGAACATTTCGTCATGGGGTGTTGTATCGGTACTTGCCTCATGCGGTGGTAACTACCGGAGAGTTTGTTCGACAGCAATGTATCCGTGATAACCGTTTATCGCCTGATACCGTGTTTTCCATTCCTACCGGAGTGGATCTCCAACGATTTCGACCTGGTCTTCCTAGTGCTACCCTGAGGGGGGCCTTGGGGATCGCGGAAAACGCTCCTGTCGTGGGAACAGTGACGTTTTTGCGTCATGAAAAGGGCAGCCATATTTTGATTGAAGCGGTCGGATTGCTGAGAAAGGCGTTCCCACGTCTTCGCTGTCTGATTGTGGGCACCGGCCCTGAATACCCGAATTTGCTTGATCTTATTCGTCAACGCCGGTTGGATTCGATGATCGTATTTCCAGGGTTACGGAACGATATCCCTGCACTCTTATCACTTCTGAATGTATTTGTTTTGCCTTCCCTTGAGGAAGGGATGCCGCAATCTCTGACGCAGGCCCTTGCCATGGAATGTCCGGTCGTTGCGTCCGACGTCGGGGCAGTTCCCGAAGTCATTCAGGAAGGGCAAACAGGTCTGTTGGTTCCTGCAAGGAATCCTCAGGTCCTTGCCGAAAAAGTAGCTTTTCTTCTCTCTCATCCGGAACAAGGAAAGCAGATGGGACAAACTGGTCGGAAAATGATTGAACAGGGTTACTCCATTGAGAAAATGCTGGATCAGACGGAGCAATTATATGCCCAGTTATGGGAGAAGAGAACCAGCCGTGCGGCCTGAAAAGTTTTATCCGTGACCCATGTTGTTTAATCATATTCACTGTGGGACTAGTCAGTGATGGTCTGTGTCACGGGAGATGTTCATCAGCGATCGTATCGTGGGACCGATACCCCGTTTTCTTCGTGTTCCGAAGTGTCTCTAGCCATTAAGTATGCTCAAATCGCCAAGAAATATGGTCTGCGCATTACGCTTTTCATGACAGGAAAAGCGGCGTTGGAAGAACCGAATGCCGTACGGCAATTGGCAGCCATGCCCCATTGTGAAATTGGAGGACATACCTTTGCCGCGTTTCGCGATCCGTGGTCGAGAATTTACAAGAAAGTGTTTGGCACGCCATGGGGGAGATCAACCCATCAGTTAAGAGATATTGTTCGAACAGTGCAATGTATTCAGCAAGTGACAGAAAAACGAATTACTGTTTGGCGAAACCATAGTTACGTGAACACTTCGAATACTCCTTTTTTATTGGAGCAGGCCGGGATTGAATGGGTATCCGACGACGTAAATATTGCCAAGACTCGCAGCGAACCAGTGACCTCTCGCGTGTATTCCTTGCCGATCAATGTTTTGCCGGATCATGAACACCTTTTGCACGGCAAATATCTGCATGGAAAAGCAAAACCGGAACAGTTATCCGGTCGCCTGGGCATTCGAGAATGGAAGGAAAGGGTGCAGTCGCAAGTTCAAACCATTATGGCCGCGGGAGGCGTCGCGACTATCCTGGCTCACCCACTCTGTATGGAGGTGGCCGACGGGATGCAGACATTTGAAGATCTGTGCCGGTTTCTTCAGCCATTTTCCAGTTGTTGGGTTTCTGGTTCCACCTCAGGCAAAGTGCTAGATGTATGACAGTCAGTGGTTTTACCTTTTGCAAGAATGTGGTTAAATTTGACTTTCCTGTTGTGGAGGCCATTCGCTCCATTTTGCCACTGGTAGATGAGTTTATTGTTAACGTAGGCAAGTCGGAAGATGAGACTTTAGAGGTCATTCGATCTCTGAAAGATGAACGGATTCGAATTGTTGAGAGTGTTTGGGATGAAACCCTGAAGTCGGATGGCCAAATATTTGGTATCCAACAAGATGTGGCCCTTTCACACTGCATAGGGGATTGGGCCTTTCTGGTCCAGGCTGATGAAGTCATTCATGAGGATGATTTGCCTATTATTAGAAAAGCAATAGAGGAATCATCGGGTAATCCCAACGTGCTAGGCCTGGTGTTTCGTATGTTACATTTCAAGGGGGACTATTGGTCCTTGGATCCATGGATGTATCGAAAAGCCACCCGGGTGATTCGAAATCATTACGGGATTCATTCTACCACCGATTGTTGTGATTTTCGCACGATCGAAAAAGATCAAATGATCAAGTCGGGCATCAATGGCCATCTCATCAACGCCCGGGTGTTCCACTATGGTTATGTTAAGCCATCGAAAGTTCTCCAGGAAAAATTGGAATATCAGCATAGCCGGCATGATGGCGAGCGTCTCAGCCAGGAAGAAATCTCAGCCCGCACGACGTATTTATCCCAATTCCCCAATTATGATGTGTTAAAAGACTTTCGAGGGACTCATCCCAAAGTGATGGAATCCAGGATCACGGGGGCCGCTCGACTTCGACCTCGAATCAATCGGTGGCTCAATTGGCAGTTTTACCGAGAAATTACCAGGCATGGGTTTAAAGGATAAGGATCTGCTGTGAAAAATCAGGTTGAAGTTTACACAAGTCCATCGCCCCGGAAGGCTCGAGAAACCGTGGGCTGTGCCGTTGTGGCTTTTAATGAGGCTCTGAATCTGCAGGCTTGCCTGGAAAGTGCCAAATGGATGGATGAAATCATCGTCGTGGATTCCTTTAGCACGGATTCAACTATGGAAATCGCCAGGCAATATACCGATCGACTCTATCAACGTCCGTGGAAGGGATTCGGTGATCAGAAGAATTATGCCATGGATCAGGCCACAACGGATTGGGTCTTTATTTTGGACTCTGATGAACAGATTCCCGACGCTTTACGATGGGAAATTGAAGCGGTGCTCTCTAATCCCTCTTCTCAACGCCCCGTCGCCTATTCCGTGCCTCGGCATAATTATTATTTCGGGTCTCTCGTGCTCAATGCCGGATGTTATCCCGATTATCAATTACGCCTCTTTCGTCGAGGGATTGGTCATCTTGATGATGCTGAACCCCATAATAAATTTATTTTTTCAGGGGAAGCCGATTACTTGCAATGTCCGTTAATTCATAACACCCGGCCGTCTTTGAAAAATTTTTTCGAGAAGTTTCCAAATTTTACGACTCTTGCGGCTCAGGAGCGGTCAAAATCGAAACAGAAAGTCTGGGGAACCGATCTGTTGTTCCGCCCTGTCTTTACCTTTTTTAAATACTATGTTGCCCGTGGCGGCTATCGGGATGGGATGTCAGGATTTCTCGTGAGTGCCTTGTCGAGTATGTATACGTTTGCCAAATATGCCAAGCTATTGGAAATGAAAAGCCAGCCTCGCTCATTATAAATAAGTCTCCTGCCTAGAGATCTTCTTGATGAGAGGCTCCGTCCATCCTCGCAGTGGTGGTGGATAAGAAAAGATGAAAATTATGAGGATCGGATTTGATGCGGCTCCCGCGTTCTCATCGTACAGTGGTATTGGCCAGTATGTCCGTTCCCTTTTTTCCGCAATGTTTAATCTAGCCCCGGAAATCGAATGGGTGGGGTATGCGCCGACTGTGGTTCAAAAAGCATCCCACCCGCTGGGAGATCACCCTTCTGTTTCCTATCAACATAAAATTCCCATTTGGAAGCCTCGTGGATTCAGTGGGGATCCTCAGATTATGGATATTTTTCATGGAACCAATTTCAAGGCTCCCAATTGCGGACAGCAATATTCAGTGTTAACGATCCATGACCTCTGGCTGACCCGGAATCCTCAGTATTCTAAAAAGCTATTCGGACAGGCGCTCTCATCCTGGAAATTAGGGCGCAGGGCGATACGAATGTCCAAAATTATAGCCGTTTCTGAATTTTCCGCTCAGGAGATTCATGCTATTTTCGGTGTGCCCAGAGAGAATATTGCTGTGATCCATCATGGTTGTTCCTTGGATATGTACGTGGATCGTCATCAAGAAAAATTTCAGCAGTTGGGTCAACGTTTCGGGCTGCCTAATAGGCCATACGTGTTATTTGTTGGGGGAGCAGAGCCTCGTAAAAATCATCGAACTCTGTTTGCGGCATTTTCGCAATCGAAGTATCTGTCCAGTAACTTTTGCCTGGTTGCGGTGGGAGATGTGGATACGCGGGGAGACAATCTTTTTCGAACAGCCCACGAATTCGGTATTTCCGATGTGGTGCGTTGCCCTGGTTTGGTGACTTCCGAAGAACTTCGCCTATTGTATTCCTTTGCCGGGGTTTTTGTTTTTCCTTCTCTCTATGAGGGGTTTGGAATCCCTATTCTGGAAGCCATGGCCTGCGGTGCACCTGTCATCGCGACTGATCGTACCGCCATTCCCGAAATAGCCGGTGAAGCAGCCTTATACGTTGATCCGCATGATGTTGCTCAATTGGTGGCAAAGCTGGAGCGGATTTTGAGTGATGAAACAGAACAGCAAAAAATGAGAGAGCAGGGATTTCAACGTGCCAGGCAATTCACCTGGAATCGGGCTGCTCATGAAACCCTTTCCCTCTATCGTAAAGTGACGACCTAATTGGCTGATTGGTGCGGTAGCTTTTTGAGTGAGTTAATGATTCCTGTTTGGAGGATTAGCCTCTGTTGCCGTAGGAGTGTGCTAATGGAGTTGAAGGGTTGCCCGAAAATTTTGATGTGATAGTGTAGAAGTGAAATAAGAGGAGGCCGTCGGCGTTTGGGACCGCAAGGCCTAGGCTTCTCCGAAAAAGTTTATGCAAGGAGTGCTGCCTGATATTTAACTTTTTTAACGTTCGGCTTTCCATCTTATTTATTGGTGGACGATATGTTTTGGATCAGGCTTTTTGTAGGGACCCGGGAGTTTGGACAACCTTGATGAAGTGTGATCATGATCCCCTTAAAGCGTATTCTGTTGATTAAGCTTCGTTACATTGGAGATGTGGTATTATCCACTCCTCTCCTGCCCATATTGGCCAAGCGGTATACCTCGGCGTCATTAAGCTTTCTGGTTAATCCTGGTACCGAGGGTGTCTTACAGGGAAACCCCTACCTCCGGGAAGTCTTGGTATTACCCAGAGAGAAATTGAAGCGGCAGCTAGATTTTATCTACGCGCTTCGACAGGCCAATTTTGATGGAGTCTTGGATTTAACTGACGGGGATCGTTCGGCTTTTCTCAGTCTAATGACCGGGGCGTCCCTTCGTATAGGGTATAATCGCGAAGGTCGCTTGAGGGGGAGATGCTATACTCATGTCGTGTCTTCCGATTATGGGTCTATGCATATGGTTGACTACCATGCACAGGCATTGCGCTTTCTCGGCATATCGGAGCCGGTGGATAATCCAAAGATTTTCTTGCGGCCTATTGATGAAGAGCACAGTCAACACTTGCTTCGAAGTCTTGTGCCTGATGGTGCGCCGCTTGTTCTCCTGTCTCCTTCTGCCAGGTATGCGTTTAAGGCTTGGGCTCCGGATCGGTTTGCGGCTCTGGCTGATAGGTTGGCTTTACAGGGGGTGGTGGTGGCATTAATCGGGAGCCGGCGTGAATATCATCTTGGTCAACAGATTCTTGAACTTAGTCAAGCTCACCCACTCAATTTAATGGGAAAGACCAGCTTATCTCAATTGGCAGGATTAATGAAACACAGTTCCTTGTTTGTTGGAAATGACGGCGGACCTATGCATATGGCCGGAGCAGTCGGGTGTCCGGTATTGGGCTTGTTTGGTCCTACCGACCCGGCCGTCTGGGGGGCCAGAGGAGAGCATGTTTCCGTCATCTATAAGAATTTGGATTGTCAGGAGTGCTTCTATCCAGGGTGTCATCGTGGCGAGGATAGCTGTATGAAGAGAATATCTCTGGAAGAGGTATGGGAAAAAGTCCAAAGCATGTTATCTCTCCGAAAAACCTCACAGAGATTGGAGCCCTCTCGTTGTTACGGAAATGCTGGCAGGGGAGCATAAATGAGATCCCATTCCACCAGCTCCTCCAACCACTTGGTCGTCTCGGGATGTGTGAGGGGATGTTGATTTAAACGAATCTCCAGGTGAAATTTTCCTTCAAATCCCACTAGGCCAATGATGGCGGCGGCATCGGTTCCTTCTGGTAAAATATTTCCGGTTTGAAATTCCGCCAGGCTTCCATAAATTCGTCCCCGCGGGGTTAGCCGTTTTTCCACTTCAGCAATTTCCTCCAGGCAACAATGAATGGAGCATCGATAACGTAACCCTGGGGATTCCACTATTTGATTAAATGTGCCCAGGGCTTTTTCCGTGAATCCCGTCAGATACACCCGAATATGCACTGGTTGATTGCGCCAGGTGGTTGCGAGCCGGGTACCGGGCACCAAAAATTCGAATGGGTCAGGTGAATTGAATTCGAATTGACAGGGACCAAAGGCATCCGGCCATGAACAAAAAAATGGTGCATCGGGACGTGTGGATTGCAAAGAAACTTTCTGCTGATTGATATCAACCTGGATAGGAAGATCTAATATCTCAATGGATTCTCGGAAAGCCTCCTGGCGATCGATAAGCCAGAACTCCTCGCGAGGACTTTCTACGCACTCTCCGGGAGTGAAGATTTCTGTCGTTTGCAATCGAACACGAATGAAACCATGAGTATGTCGAAACCCTATCCAAAGCCAAGCGTGGGGCTGGAGCGTGGCTACCGGTCGTTGAATAGTCCAGGGATGGGCAATGGAGCAATAGGTATTCACAGACTGGAAGTCTTGGAAAATCGTATGATATCGACCGGCCAGGAGAAAAAAGTCACCCTCCCAGTGGTCCAGGACATGTAATAGAGTGACATCCTCAGTTACCCAAGAGTCCAAGGTTTGAATTGCCTGTGGATGGGCAATCTCCCATTCCTCAATGTAGGCGATCATTTCTTTCTCAGGATGCATGCTGGTGATCCCCAGGGATCGCAACCGTTCCGTGACCGCTAAAATCTCCTGGAACGAAAGAGTGGATTGTGTTTCCCAGCGATGCTCACGCATTTATTTATATATTCAAGGGTGAATTGGTGGGCTCAACAGACATGAACTCTACTTCATTGATGCCAAAGGAGGCAGCTAGTGGGCAAAGATCGACCGGAAGGGACAGAATTAAGGAATAATTGAATTATCCGTATGCGATATTACCATGTTTGGATTATCCGCGGAAGAAGAAAGAGACCTTTTCAGGAGCTGTGCGAGTTCTTGCTCCAATCGTTTCCCTAGGTCTTGCACCATCGGCAAGGCAAGGTGGTGAGTATCCTTATACCCAATATGGCCGTTTATCATGGCCTGGCACTGGTCCTCTTTGCAAAGAACATCAGAAAAATCCAGGAATCGTACATCTTGAAAGTTTTTGGCTGTAGCTTGATCCAATGTGAAAAGAGTGGTGTCAAGGGCTTGCGAGATAGGTGCGTCACATTGGTTTGTTGGGGTCTCTGTCCAGATTGCCCGTGATAGGCAAGTGGGAATATCATGGGGAAACCTGGGCGTATCACGTATGATGAGGGTTTTGGCCCCTGACTTTTGGATAACTGCTAGCGTTTCCTGCATTCCCTTTATCCAGTCGGATTCGGAAATCTGAGTGTCCTTTGTTCCGACATGAGCACTCGAATTACTCAGAATGACTAATAAAGGACGTTCCTGGATGATCCGTTCGAAAACAAGATTCTGCCAGGCATCGCATTCCGTGTAGGGACGGCCAAAAGCTTTGTTGTAGGGGGTGGCATGTGCGGAAGGACAGGCCGACTTGGTTAAGGAAATCAGTTTATAACCATACAGACTTGAAAATTTCTCAAGAGCGGGGAACCATTGTGCTGCATGAGAATCACCAAAAAGAACAAGAGTTTTTTGCGAGGTACTAGTGCCGTAACTGCAATCCGGAAAAGCGATACTCGTATATCCAAGGTGACATCCATCAATATAGACTTCTGATAAAAATGAACGTACAGATAGAACATCAAATTGCTTAATCGTTTGAAGCTCTGCATTTGCCAGACTTCTGAGGGTAAAGGTAAGAGAGACTCCGAAAAGAGTTAACCCGATACCAAGTGCCAATCCCCTTATGGGGGCTAAGGAAAGGGTATGGTTAAATCTTATTGGATTTTCTATGTATCTGAAAGAAAGAGTACCCAAGATGAGGGCAAGGCCCACACAACAACATCTTTCGAATGTGGATAACTCTCCCGTTAATGAAAGCGGTATAGCAATCAGGGGCCAGTGCCAGAGGTACAGAGAATATGAAATATCGCCCAACCACCGGATCCATGGGAATTTTGATAGGGCGATGAACCAATTGTGTTGACGACCCCCGATCAGGACTAGCAGGGTACCCAGAGTGGGAAGTAACGCATAGAATCCCGGGAAGGGTGTTGACTTGTCATAGTACAAGGCGGCAAGAAGAATAGCGGATAGCCCGGTGGAAACCATCCGCTTACTTAATATGGCCGAGATGATCGTTTTCCGGTGATCAATGCAAAAGGCAAGACTCCCAGTTGCGAATTCCCACGCACGGAACGGCGAGGCAAAAAACGCCCAGGGCTGTGAGATTTTTCCGATGAGAATGCTGGCAATTATGGACACCAAAAATACGAACCCAACTAAAGTTATGAGTTTTTGCAAATTACTGGTCTTACTGGTTTTGATGGGTAGCAATAAGATGAGGAATGGCCAGAACAGATAAAACTGTTCCTCAACGGACAATGACCATGTATGCAGAAAGGGGTCAATCTCGACATTGTCTCCCAGGTAGTCGGTTGACTGATATGCAAACCACATATTGCTCAGATACATCACTGAGGCAAAAAACGATCGGATTAGTTGACTTTGTTCAAGTGGTGAATAAAGAGCAAAAATGACTAAGGCTGTTGCAGCCAGTGTGACTGTGGCTGCGGGCAGGAGTCGTCGAATGCGGCGGGCGTAAAAGGCCGGAAGATTAATGCTGCCGGTTTGTTCTTTTTCAACCACAAGCATGCGAGTAATGAGGTATCCTGAAATGACAAAAAACACATCAACACCAACATACCCACCTGTTAAAAAAGGAAAGCCGGCGTGAAAAAGCAGGACCAGCAATATGGCCAAGGCGCGAAGTCCTTGAATGTCATGCCTGATGGAATGTGCTGAAGAGTTATTCACAGGAAGAATTTTTGAAATATTCTCAGAACTGGATGGGATGACTTGGGGCATCTCTCAACACCGAAATAAAGTAATTTTATCTCACCAGTGCTAGAAGTCTCAAAGAACATCTCGTTGTTGGGGATTAAAATGCGATGTTACTATGTATGCCAAAAGTAGCGGCCACACAGCCAGTTCCCTACCATGAACCGTAAAGGCCCCTTCTATTTTTTATCTTTCGGATAGTTTCAAGTGATTGTTAAGCGCCTAATTTCATGCGTTGGTGGCAGTGAATCGCCAATTGGGTGAGGAGACCAGACTTCAAGCGTCTTTAAGGCTTCTATTGAAGAATTCGAGAGAGGGCACTGTATGAAGTCTGGAATTAGAAGAAATGATAGAGGGTTTGGCTTATAGAAAAGTGGCGGAGAGGGCGGGATTTGAACCCGCGGTAGGCTTTTGACCTACGACGGTTTAGCAAACCGTTGCCTTCGGCCGCTCGGCCACCTCTCCGCGCAATTTGGTAAAAAATCAGTGTATTTGGATAATGTTTTTGAAGGCTTAACGAGACGCTATACGCTTGTCTTTTGAATTCGACTATTTTTTTAATCTCTACGAAGAAGAGATTGTACCTCAAGTGAAGAGTAAAGCAAAGGATAGATTTTACTTCCTTAATAAACGTGGGATTATTTCGGGTTCCAATCGAACGCCTGTGAAAACATTTGAGCAAGGCCTTCTACGGTCAACCTGACTCGAAAAAGACAAAGATCATGGAACCCTTCAAGCAACCTAATCTGAGAATTCGTCGATTTTTTGCCGAGCCGCCTCCGATTCAAGAAAAGACTGCCTAGATTCTAAGTGAATCGATACTGATTGGAACGAGGACTTGAAACGACGAGATTCAACCAGAGCGCTGGACGTCATATTTATCGAGGACGAGGGAGACGCGGAGCAGGGAAATATCTGCTATATTTCCCTTACTCGGTTTTCAAAAAAGCCAATGCTTTTTTAATCCAGGCCAGCTTTGAAACACGGAGCGTAAAGCTCTCTTCCTTTTTGGGTTAGCGTTGATTTCGAATAGAGATATTTTACGCGGTTCCCTGGGGACCTGAAGAGGAATCTTGTTGGTTTCTTCGAGCTGCACGGTCGGCCATGTTTTCCAAGAGCCCTGCAAACTTTTTATATTGTGGATGATCAGGAGAGAGGGGCTTTCCGTTCTCATCGCACATAAGTTCTTGCATGCCTTCCATCAATGCCGCCATTTCCGGAATGAGTTCACTCTCTTGCTTTTTCTTTCCCATGATGTGCTCCTTGTGAATGCTTGCTGCATTATGAAGACTTCTTGTCCTGGTCCAATATGCTTTGTATGACATTTTTTAAATTATCAAAGGTAAGGTTGGGAATCCGGATATTACCATCCAGCACGACTGTGGGTGTGTGAGATACTTCGATTCGTTGCCCCCATTCCTTGCCTTTTTCCAATGCCCGAAACGGTTGGCCTGTGGCCAATCCTTTTTCAAACTCTGCCGCACCCAATCCGACTTCTTTGATAAGCAATGAACGCATCATTTTGTCAAATATATGGATGTCTTTGTCGTGGATTGATGAAAACAGGGCCTGCTTCATTTCAGGACCTTTTCCCATTGTGTTGGCTTGTTCATACATTTCAAAGGCCGTGGGAAGTTTGCCGGGAATAACCGGAAACCCAATCATCCTGATTTCAAGCTTATCCCCAAATTCTTTTTGCAGTTTGGTTCCCACCACTCGGTCAAACATATGACAATGAGGGCAGTAAAAGTCGGCAAATTCGAATAATATGACTTTTCCTTTTTCATGGAGAGAAGGCTCATTCTCCATAATCTGATATTCCCCTTGGATGGCGCTCCAGGATAGTGGCAGGCTGAGGAAGCACAGGGTGAATCCTATGAGCAATCCTTGTATGAGGCTTCTACATCTTTTGACTTGCATGGACCATCCTTTCATTCTCAGTAATCTGTGGGAGAAGGGATTTTTTTCTCGAATCTGCATGGCTTGTTCGGGTAACATACTCGTCTTTTCCGCTTACGAATGTCTGAGGTCATCATATCAGACGGAATATGGGCGCCTTCAAGGGTTAATGAGCAAAATGTTGATAATTGATATTCCTGGAGGAATAACAGGCGAAACTTGGTGTATCGATATTGGTCAATTTCTGGAGGGTTTGTCATGAACGTCATTGATTTGAAGGATTACATGCAGTATTCGACTGAAAAAATGAAGAAGCTCAATGTGTTTCAAAGCCCACGTTTTTTTTGCGATGTATATTGTTTTGAGCAGGGACAGGAGCAAAAGGGGCATGTTCATGCGGAACAGGATAAAGTCTATGTGGTATTGGAAGGAGAGGGAAAATTTACCATAGGGAATGAAAGCCGGATCTTAAAGGCCGGACAAGGGACAATGGCCCCGGCAGGGGAGTTCCATGGGGTTCATAATCAAGGAAGCCAACGGTTAAGGGTTTTGGTCTTTATGGCGCCGAACCCAGGGTGACAGTCATCTTTCTGCGTGGAATTGCGAATTGTGAAAGAAAAACGGGCAGAGTGGAAAATTTCCACTCTGCCCGTTTTTCTTTGTTGATGGAAATATTAAGGGTTTTGATCCATCGGATTAAAAATGGAAGGGTTGGGGGTGCCGGTGACGGAGAGAATTCCTACGGCCCCTTTCGCCACTCTAAAAATACTGTGATCCAGCATCAGGTAATCCCCTGGAACATCCGCCTTAAACTCGACAATCGTTGAGCCTGCGGCTGGAATCAAGGTTGTTTGGACATTATGATTCAGCGCTCCGCCAATTGCGCCTTCGACGTACACGGTGTCAAAAATTTCTCCGATGATGTGAAACGAAGAAGTACTGTTTGGGCCAATATTCCCCATAAACAGCCGAATCGTTTCTCCGGCTTTCGCCTGTAACGCCCCTTCGCCTACCAGCGCTCCGGCTTTTCCGTTGAGGACAACATGATCTGGATGTTCAGCCAGGCCTTTCTCCATGGATAATTCCATGATACCTGCCTCAGCGCTGGGCATTGTGAAAAACTCGCTTTGAAAGATGGCATATTCATGATCGACTGGTGTCAGGCCTCCGGCAGGGTCTACGAGAATCAATCCATACATCCCATTGGCGATATGAGCTGGGATGTTGGGGACCGGTGATGCGCAATGATACACATAGAGCCCGGGATTTAAGGCTTTGAATGAGAACACTCCTTCTTTGCCCGGTGCTGCTAAATTCGAGCCGGCTCCACCTCCCGGACCGTTGACAGCATGTAAATCCATATTGTGCGGAAAGATATTGTCGGCGTGATTCTTCATATGGACTTCAACAGTATCGCCCACCCTCACCCGAACCATCGGGCCGGGGACTGTGCCATTAAAGCTCCAAAATTTATATTGGACGTCGTCGGCCAGGGTGCCCACATATTCTTTGGCTTCCACGTTGACCACCACATGTGCGGCTCCTTTACGGGTAATAGGGGCAGGCACCTGAGGGAGCGTAGTCAATTGTGCTTGGACCTTTGGTAGGTCCATCCCAAATGTCAAACTATTCGAACCATCAAGCAATCCGGTTGCCAGTGGGGCAACCACCAGAAGTCCGAGAAACCACATTTTTGAGTTGAACCAATAATAATTCTTCACAGATACCATCCTTTATTGAAATTTATGGAAAAGATGTGCGTGACATTCCACACCGCTTAAACGGTATCCTAGTCCACCCCTGCTAAAATACAATGATGTAGATCATTAATTGGACAAGAATTCGTGGTTTTGGGCTCAAGGATGGTTTTAGGGTGTGGACAGGGAGAAAAAGTCGAAGATTACAAGGTAATGGCACGAGGAGCCATTTTTTGAAGGCGTTGAAGGTCGGGAATCATCAATTGTTTGGCTGAACCGGCAATGATCCCGTCTTTTTTGAAACGGCTGAGGATCCGGCTTGTGGTTTCTTTGGTCAAGCCAGCCATGTCGGCCAGGTCCTGATGGGTCAGCCTGACGGTAACGCGAATGCCCGTGGATTCTGGAATGCCGGCACGTTGAGCTAAATTGATAAGAATCGATGCCAGACGTTGTTCGGCCCGATCCAAGGCAAAGGCCTTGGCATTATCTTGAGATTCGCGGAGTCGAAGACTGAGATAGTTGATGATATTTACCGCCGCTTCAGGATTCCTTTGAATAATATCCAGCATTACCTTGCGGTGGATTTTGATGACCGAGCCTTCTCCCATGGCTTGAGCGCATCCCGGATGGGATTCTCCTGCCAAGGCTGAGGCTTCACAACAAAACAGATCACCAGGCATGAGGACTTTGAGGGTGACTTCTCTGCCCTCAGGAGAGGACTTTACGCACTTTACATTGCCCTGCTGAACAAAATGGAACCAGTCAGCAGGATCACCTTCCCGAAAGATGAATTGTCCCTTATGGATTGGAATTTGTATCGCGTGTCTGGCTAATTCCTGACGGTCAGCCTCGGAAAGACAGGAAAAAAGAGGAAGGGAATCAAAGTGGTTCGGTTGGGCCATGGAATGTCATGCTTAAACCAATTGTTTAACTTTCTCAACGATGGCTCTGGCACTGATTCCATAATGATCAATTAATTGGTCAGGTTTTCCACTATGAGGGATCTGCTGGATGCCCATTTTATACACTTTGACTCCCTCAGAGGATAAGGCACTCAAAACCGCATCCCCGATTCCTCCATGGAGGTAATGATCCTCAACCGTGAGAAATCGCCCATGTGTGGATTGCGCAGCCTTTTGGAGAGTCTGGACGTCTATGGGAACCACACTGTAGAGATCGAGGATACGAACGGTGATTCCAGCCGCTTTTAGTTCTTCATAGGCTTTTAAGGCCTCAAATACCGTCACTCCGGCAGCCACGATCGTTAATTGGTCTTTCTCGCTCTGGCGAAGAACTTTAGATCCCCCGATCGTAAATGTGTCGGTGGGACCATAGAGAATGGGAGTTTTAGGTCGGCCGGTTCGCATATAGACCATTCCCTGATGGTTGGCCATGTGTTCGACGAGTCTATAGGCACAGATGGCATCTGAGGGATACAACACGACCATGCCTGGCTGGGCGGCCATCATCGCCAGATCTTCCAATCCCATTTGGGATGGGCCATCTTCCCCAATGCTGACCCCCACATGTGATCCCATTAGCTTGATGTTGGATTGGCTGATGGCAGCCATGCGAATGAAATCATAGGCACGAGTCAGAAAGCAGGCAAAAGTTGCAGCAAAGGGAACTTTTCCGCATGCTGCCAAGCCAGCTGCGGCGCCTACCATAGTTTGTTCTGCAATGAAGTTTTCAAAAAACCGGTCAGGAAACCGTTTGCCGAATTTATCCGTAAAGGTGGAGTTCTTGACATCCGCATCCAATGCGACCACCAGTGGATTGACTTCTCCCAGCTGAGACAAAGCTTCACCAAACGCTTCCCGGGTGGCTACACTATCGGATGGGCCATAGGGCGGTGGAGGGAGAGGTTGGACAGAGCCATGTTTGCGATCAATAGCCTTTGGTGGAGGAATGGTCAATATCGGAGGGGGCGAGGAAATGGACTGGGTTAACAGATCGATTACTTCCTCAGCTTGTTGAACATTGAGAGGTTTCCCATGCCAATTGGGATGGTCTTCGGCAAAAGGGATGCCTTTGCCTTTGAATGTTTTGGCCAAAATTATCGTGGGTTTGCCCGAGGTCTTTTGAGCCTCGGCAAAAGCCTGCAGTAATTCAACGGGGTTATGCCCATCTACACAAATGGCATTCCATCCAAACCCTTCCCAGCGTGCCTGGTAGGCTTTCAG
This sequence comes from Nitrospirales bacterium, assembly GCA_050248735.1. Taxonomy (GTDB): domain Bacteria; phylum Nitrospirota; class Nitrospiria; order Nitrospirales; family UBA8639; genus JACKFE01. The sequence continues at coordinate 304,425 of JBFWRU010000002.1, forward strand.
GTCGTGTTGAAGCATGGTTGGGTCTGATTGGCCTAGCCGGTTAATGTCCACAATCGCGCATAAGTTATCTAATTGAAAGTGGTGGGCAATATCGGCGGCTTCCCATACCGAGCCCTCGGCAGACTCGCCATCTCCCAGTACCACATAGGTTCGAGCCGATGTATGATCTAAGTATTTATTGTTAAGCGAAATGCCGACTCCGACCGGCAATCCTTGCCCCAGAGAACCGGTGGCCATATCTACGAATGCGAGTCGGGGAGTGGGATGTCCTTCAAGATCGGACTCAAGTGTGCGAAGTTTCAATAATTCTTGTGCCGGAAATAAGCCAGCCTCTGCCCAGGCGGCATAGAGCAAAGGGGCCGCGTGGCCTTTCGAAAGTACAAAGCGGTCGTTATCGGGGTTTCGGGGGGTTTTCGGGTCGTACCGCATGACGGAGAAAAACAGTGTGGCCACAATGTCTGCGGCAGAACAACAACTTGTGGGATGACCGCTGCCTGCCTCTGTGGTGGCTCGTATGCTATGAATGCGAAGTTGATCGGCTTTTTGGCGAAGTTGTTCAGCTAACTGAGGGGTGCCAGGATTGGTCACGAAAAGCTCCTTCGTGGTGATAATGAGATCTGAGGAATTCTAGAGGGTCAGAAAGTTAGCAGACAGGTATATCCCAGTCAATTAAAGGCGGTTTCTTCAGGGAATTCAGAGGAAATGTTCATCGAAGTATTCCGTCATCCCATTGATGTTAGAATAGCTTTCAATATGGGAAATGTGTTGAGGTATCTCAGCAAATATGAATGATTTGAAGAATTTAGGTAAGGAGGTCATGACCATGAAACAAACATTAGCATGCTTTTGGCTTTGCAGTGTGATGATCTGGGGATGTTCTACGGTTCCTGAATCCCAACCGGAACCATCCAAAAAAGAAATCCGGCAGGATGCCGATGGATTTTTTAAGAAAATGAAGCAGGAAGAGGAAGTGGCAAAACCGGTCAATCCTTAACTCCGCTTCTTCCTGTTTTTTCCATTTTTTAAAACTACCTGTCAGAAATCTCTCTGGTGGGCTCACTGGCCTTGTAGCAGCGAAGCTTTGGATGGAAGTTGATCCAGGATAGTTGAACGAACCTGATAGAGTCCCTTCAGTCCCGCACCTTCTGCCAAGACTAACCCCTTTTCTCTTTTCCCCAGTACCAGTTTGCCTAATTCTTTGCCTTGGCGGTTCACTCCCCGAATGATGGCTGTTGGGGATTGGATGTGTCCATCCTCGCTCTCCGCCCTGGGAAGATATATCTCTGCGGGGACATCCACCACGCGGCTGATAAACAAATTTAAGACATTTTGGTCCAGCGTGGCGGAAGGGTTGTCCTCCAGGACCCATTCGTCATGCTGATGAATTAGCACATAGCGTTCATCCGGTGTTTGAACGGAAAGCATCGCCAAGTCGGCCACTTCGAGTCCAAATAATCGCTTGTCCTGGAAATAAAAAGGATCTCTGGTTAATGGTCCCAAAATATTTGGAGGAATCTCATAAAGGGGATCGTTTGAGGTTTTAACGGCAAAGGTCTTTTCCGCATCTCCATATTGAAAAATATCCAAGTGATGAATCAGTGACCCTTCCATCAACGTGATGGCCGCATGGGATTTGGCTTCTTGTTGACGAATGGCTATTTTCTCCTGTTCCGGGTCGACAAAACCGATTGCTCTTAACCCGTCCAATTCCATCAGCAAGGTGGTAATGGTTGTTTTATCAGCGGGCCCTGGATTGGGACTGAGGAACATCCAATTGGGCGTCAAGCTATGGACGCCGGCCACTCGTTGGAGCATGATCTCCCCATATTTATTTTGGATGCGGATTTCTTGGACCCGTTCACGGTCAAACAGCAGGAGGTCTTTCAGCCGGAAGTTGGTCAAATTTTTTTGAGCAAATGTCATCACATCCAAGGTGGTTAACACCACCTGGTTATCAGGCTTGGTTTGAACATACAGGGATGGGGCAAAAGGACCCCGATCTCCCAGCGAGAATTCTACCGATTCCGATGGTGTGGAAAGGGTCAAAGTGAGATAAGGGGGGGCCAAGCCATATTCGGATAAGTCCAGAGGATGACCGTCTTCCCCCTCAATGGTCCGTTTAATTTTACCGATGGTGAGAGCCCGCAAAAGCCGGCGGATTTCCTGGTTATCTGCGGGAGATTGAATCGGATTAATGATGGACCAACGGAATTGATCGTCACGTGCCAATTCGATGGTGTCCGTTTTACTGGCCCAAAGCATTCGGGTGACAGCTCGGTCGTCGAAGGGAAGAATTTGCCGATCCTGTTTAATGTGTTGTTCGATTTGTCGGGTTTGGGGAATATCAATGAACAGGATATAAGCCCCTAATCCAAGTACGATCAAGCCCAGAACGACAGATATTCGGATGGGGTTCAGCATGGGGAAGCCACCATGCTCACGCCATTGTTTTGAAAGGGCATATCCACCATGTCCTTCAGAGACTTCTCCGCCTTTTCCAAACTGAAAGCCCCAGAAACAAGGTAAGGAGGGGAAGGAAGAGCACCTGAAAGAATACCAGGGCTTGCTCCTGTGATGGATTGGGGACAAAAGGGTGGAACGCCGGGTCTTTAGGGGTGAGGGTCACCAGGGCGTCTTCTTTGGCTAACCAGGCAATGGTTTTGAGGAAAAAATCCGTGTTTCCGGGGTACGTGAAATACCCATTGGTGGCAAACGCCGAGTTGCCGATGATGACGATGGCGGATAACGGTTGGGCATCAGGTCCCTGGGCTTTACTGGTAAGAAGTGCGGCAACCGTAAATGGGCCCTTTGCGTCTTGGCCTTCTTCAAAGGTGGGTTGACTATTCGTGCGATCCATTTCTTCCCAACTGTTTGGGGAGGTTTGCGCCAGAGCCACGAAATCCCATTCCTGGCCTATTTCAGAATCGAAGTTCACTGACCGGGAAACCGGAAACAAAATCGGGGAGGTAAAGTCTTCAGTAATGTCATGGGTCGTGAAGGTTCGGACTAATAAGGCGGTCGGGCTTCCACGGCCAAGTCGGTCTTGAGCATCGGCCAAAATGCCGTTTCCCATTTCGATTCCCCATTTCTTGAGAACCGAGGCCAAGGGTGTTTCCTTATCGGGATCTCCCATCAGAAGAAGACGACCACCGTTTTTGACAAAGTTTTCAATGATTTGTTGCCCCTCCAGGGAAATAGGCTGAGTCGGGGAGGGAATGATCAAGACTGAAGGTTGAATAGAGGCGCGTAATTCTGACAAATTGAGACTTGTCAGTTCATATCCTTGTTTGGTCAGCGCATCCTTTGCCCGGGACAGGCCCGAGCTTTCGGTGTCCGAGGCACTGGCCTCTCCATGCCCACTCAAAAACGCCAGTTGGTTTTTCTGATCCCGTGAAACTCTTAATAAGGCATTGGTGAGTTCAGCCTCGTTGGGGCGTTGTACGTAAATTTTTTGTTCCCCGCTTGCAAAGACCGCAGTATCAATTTGGGTGATCTGATACTCTTTGGCGACTCCCGGTTGGTGCTCGGGATCAATAAATTCCACCGTGACCAAATTGGACTCATGATCATATGTGGTTAAGAGATCCTGATACGGCCCGTATCCGGGGCTGCCTTCGTGTGTGAACACCTTAATCCGTACCTCCCTGGGAAGTTTTCGGAGGACTTCGTAGGTCTGGCGACTCAGCGTAAAGTTTTGAGTTTCAGAAAAATCCCATTCAGGAGCATGACGTGCGGCCAGGAAGTTTGCCAAGGCCACAATGATTCCGGCCAGGATGACAGAGAGAATGCTGTGAAGGCCTAACCGGGCGGATCGATTACGGGCAAACCTGGCTATTGATCGGACATGGATGACAAAATACCCGGCTAACAGGAGCCCACCTGCACCAAGGAGGACGGAGACCCAGGTTTCGGATTCTGCGAGAAACAGCGGAAGGCCTAATCCAGCTAAGGTCAGGAGAAGTCCCATGACGGCAAAAAGAGTGGCAATCCGGGTTATTTCCATCGGTACGAATCCACCACTTGATGTGCGGCAAACCACATCAGGGCCATGCCGGAAAAGTAGTACACAATATCTTTCACATTCAGGAGACCACGGATTAGCCGTTCAAAATGTTCGGTAAATGATAAGTATGACAGCAGGTGCCCCAAAGATGTATCGCCAATAGCAGTGCTGAGGGCGCCGACCATCCAGAGTGCCAGGATCATTCCAAAACTGAGAAATGCTGCAATGATTTGATTTTCTGTCAGCGCCGAGGCAAATAACCCGATGCCCAACATGAGGCCGCCTTGAAGCAGCAAGGCCAGGTACCCCAAGTAAATGGGCTGCCAGTCAAAGGTGGCGTAGGCAGCAAGAGTTAACGGGATGAGGGCTGTGAGGGAAAGCATGCCAGAATAGACGATTAACACACTCATGTATTTCCCTGAGACAATTTCATTAATCCCAATAGGGGATGTGAGTAGCAATTCAAAGGTCCGGAGTTTTCGTTCCTCGGCGAAGAGCCGCATGGTAAGGAGAGGGATGACGATGATCAAGATCAAATTCATGCTCCGGAAAAGGGGGCGGAAGAGCAGTTCGTTGAGATTCAATTGGGCATAGGTATTTTGTATTTGCATGAGCCGAAGAGCCTGGTTACTGGCGCTGGCTACTGTCGAATAGGCCAGCAGTCCCACCATCGCTAAAAAAATGGCTCCAATGACATAGACCACCGGTGAAACAAAGTAACTTCGCAATTCTTTGGCGATAATGCTTTGAACAGGATTTAGCATGATGATAATTGGAAAAACTTTGAGGACAATTTTTCTTAAAGCGGATAGCTCGTTGTGGAATTCTGGGTGTCCTCTTTTGTGAGAACCTTGAATGCATCTTCCAATGTCAGGGGCTGGGTCTTGATTTCCAGGAGGCCCACTTCTCGATTGACAATAAATTTGGTTACCGCATCCCGTATGTCGACGCCCATTTTGGTCTCAAGAATAAATGTATTGGGCGAGGGGCCCATGGTGACGGTTAATACTCCTGGAAGACGACCTAACTCCTCGATTAATCCTGCATAGGGCTGTTTAATTGTGAGACTCAGCGTTTCCGATTGTTGAAGCTTTGCGCTGAGGTGTTCCGGCGTATCCACGGCAACGATTTTTCCTTTATGAATAATGATCACTCGTTGGCATATTGCCGTGGCTTCGGCAAGGAGGTGGGTGCTCAGAATAATCGTGTGGGATCCGGCCAAGCTCTTGATCAGATCACGAATCTCTATGATCTGATTAGGATCCAACCCCGTGGTGGGTTCATCCAAAATAAGGACCGGCGGGTTATGAAGAAGAGCCTGGGCCAGTCCTACACGTTGGCGGTACCCACGGGATAAATGCCCAATCACCCGGCCCTGAACCTCAAGCAGTCCCGTTTGCTCCATAATGGTTTTCATGCGGGATGTCAGTACTTCAGGATGAAGTCCCTTGATGCGCCCGACGAATGTTAAATATTCTTGCACGGTTAACTCTAGGTACAGGGGCGGGATTTCTGGGAGATACCCGATATGTTGTTTGACCTGCATAGGTGATTCCAGGCAGTCATGACCCGCAATTCGAACCGTACCAGAGGTCGGAGGCATGAAACCCGTAATGATGCGCATGGTTGTTGTTTTACCTGCTCCATTGGGACCTAAAAATGCAACAATTTCGCCTTTCCCTATGGAGAAGGATATATCATCAAGTGCGGTGAATTTGCCGTACCGTTTCGTGACTTGCTGGACTTCGATCATAACCAAGTCTGACTTCCATGAAAGCGAAGAAGTAATCGGTTGGAGGACTGGATAGGGGCCGAATCATACCTAGGGTTGAAAAAATCCGTCAAGGTAACAAGGAAATCCCACCTTTTTGATAATTGACACTTTTGGGGAAAGTTGTATGATGCCGTCAAATACTGGGGAACTTGCATGAAATTAGATCTTGTCTTGGGTGGCGGAGCCTCAGGATTTCAGCTTGGTCATGAGACGGGAGATTTGTTAAATTCATAGGGAGTATGAATGCTTGAACGCAGAGTAGAAATTCGTTGGCATTCTTTTTTTTACTGGATATCCGCCATCTTTGTTGCAGGATGGCTTAGTCTTACGGGATGTAGTTCTTTCCATGAAGTCACCGTAGTCGGTCATGGTGCCCAAGATCCTGGCCCTCCTCTTTCTGCCGAATCGAAAGTTAATCCAGACATGGTGGTCCCTGAACCCATTGAGACCCCTAACGCTGCTCTTGAACAATCTGAATCCCCACTTGCCCCAAAACCGATATCTGCCCAGACGGCTACCAAAGAAGTGAAGGCTGATATTTTGGCCCAATCCGACGAAGAAACGTCTCTTCCATGGACTCTGGAAGATGTGTTTTTTGAGTTCGATCAATATTTCCTTCGGCCTGATGCGATACGGATTCTTGAACTCAACGCGAAGGTGTTAAAAGGGCGTTATCCCGACAGGGAATTAATTCTTCAAGGGCATTGTGATGAACTGGGAACAGAGGAATACAATTTGATTCTGGGAGAACGCCGAGCCTCTGCCGTAAAGAATTTCCTCAAGGACCTGGGGGTTCTACCGGCCAATTTGCGAGTCCTGAGTTTGGGAAAAATGCAACCATTTTGTTTCTCCCGCACAATAGAATGCCTCAGGAAAAACCGACGTGTTCATTTTGTCTTCAAATAATTACCCCTTTTTCTTTCCTGTTTAATCGTCCTGTTCTCCCTAAGCACTTGTTCCCTCCTTATGGGCTATTGTTGAAGGTTCTCCCCGGAGATACGGTACAGAAACTCTCGGATCGCAAAACTGTTTCTTGGGCCACCTGTTTTATTTGGATTGACCAACCCATGAATGGCAAACTTTCAAGCCTTTTGATTGCGTGTTTATTGGGCATTGGAGTGCCTATATTGGGTCATGCTGAAGTTTGGGATTTCAGTTGTACCGAAGCGGTTTCTCTATTGAAAAATGCCCAGGACCGTGTTGTCAAAAAACATGATCAGCTTCAGCAAGCGAAATTCAGTCTCCGTCATAGTCCTAAAGCTTTTGATGGCTGTTCGCGGATACGTAGAGGCTTTCAGGGAGGAGAAATTCATTGCATACGACATCAATCCCCACAAAGTCATATTTTACGAGAAGTGCTTGTGGCTCAGCGGAACCTTGAATCTGCCACATTGGATTTTACGAGACAGGTTCAGGCGGTAACTCAACAATGTTCCGTTCCCCCAACCCAGCAAGATCATCCCTAGTTTCTCATATCTTTCGTTATTTTTCCGTTTTTCCCTGAACTCCCTTCTTGAATCTCTTCAATGCCGGATCTCCCTGTCTCAAGTAGCGTTTGTTTGAGTCAATTCACGATATTTGAAAACTAAAGAGGAAAAATTGTTGAAAATCACTTATAATTCAGATAAATACCGCATCCGGTCCAAGAGGCTGGCTTCGTTTCCTGTATCTTGCCATGATTTTTATAAAGAAATTTCTTGCCGCCTTTTTTTCTCCTCTATCCGTCAGTTTTGAACTGCTTTTTGTGGGAGTGGTTTGTCTGTGGTTTACCAAGAAGCAACGGACCGGCAGGGTATTGGTGTCCATGGCCTTGGTGCTGCTGGTGATGTGTAGTTCTGAGGGAATTTCCGGGCGAATTCTCCATACGCTGGAATCTCAGTATCCTCCAATCACTCTTTCTCAAATTTCCGATCAACCGGGGCAGCAGGATGCTCTTCCCGATATTAAATGGATTGTGGTCCTAGCCGGAGGAGTGGTAGGGGATCAGGGGATGCCGTACCAACTGCAGATTTCTCACTATTCACGAGTACGTTTGCTAGAGGGCATTCGCCTACATCGCCTTTTGCCTGGAAGTAAAATAATTCTTACGGGGGGCATAGGGTTCGACGGGTCCCCTGAAGCCACTACCCTCAGCCGTGTGGCGGAAGAATTAGGGGTAGCCAAAGAGAATATGATTCTGGAGGTTGAAGCGCGGGACACCAAAGATCACCCCCTCTATGTGCGTGATTTAGTTCAGAAAGATCCTTTTATTCTTGTGACGAGCGCCTTTCATATGCCGCGCGCTATGAAATTGTTTGCGAAACAAGGGCTTTTCCCGTTTCCGGCCCCGGCCGGTCATTGGAGTCCACCTGCTCACTTTTGGTCTCCGAAAAATATCTTTCCTACCTCGGCTGGTATTCGACTAGCGGAATTATCCTATCATGAATATGGGGGAATGGCTTGGGCCTGGCTCCACGGTCAGATTTAGATTGCAGAAGATCGTGCCGATACATCATACCGAGTCAGTGCGGAAAGAGTTTCTTCCTTCAATAACGACCCCTTTATTAAATAAAGATCCTCATAATGATTTTTAGTCCAATCCAATGGCAAACCCTAAAGGGAGTGCTGGTAATAGTTATATTCGGGTGTTTAGGTGGATGCGGGATATGGGGTTCGAATCTGCATCCTGACCATCAATCTACAAGGGCTGACTATGTTTGTCATCCCTATGGAAACTGTTCTTACGGTCATTGGGTGCCTATGGATTTAATGACAACCAACCAGCCTGATGCGATGACATCGTATGCCTTGTGTACACAAGAAATTGATCGGGGGCACGAACATGTATGGTGGAAGGACTCAGTAACCCGTGGAATAGATATTGCCGAGTGTATGGAGCAGCTAGGCTTTCGTCTTCAGCAATAACCGCGAGGCGACGAAAGGATTCGATTCGCCTGTTGTAGCCCTAATCCAGGCATCCGGGTATACCCTTCACGCCCGGGACTATCCATTAGGACAACATGAATTATCAACTGGATCGTTGGTCCCTCCTTCATAAATCGACTAATTTTTTCTTCGTATAGTCCCCCCTACTGTTGAAATTACAAGCCGGAATATCCTTGGTGTTGGATGAAACACATCCCCAAATCATGATAGATAATAGTTTTGGCAAGGCTGGTTAGCAGGTAGCTATTTGTCCTGTTCGGGTTGGGTCCGAATGGGAAGCGGTCACAAAGGGTTTTGATGAGGTTAAGGAGGCTTCAGCCGATGCCTAAGACACCATTTGAAGCATCTGAGATGGGGGATGAATAATTTTCTTGTAGCGGAAAAGTAGAGACGGAAGGGAGAAACTGTGGTAAGGATGAGGGAGGATCTGGGCTTGTTGTTTGATGGATGGATGGTACAGAAGTTTTCTCCGTGGAGAGGCATGATGGCCAAAGCCAATACCAGAGAAAACAGGGAAAGGCTCTATTAGTGGACAAGAAAAATAACTCTCGAGCTCGAAAAAGATCAAATGCCAAGTCCCTTTCTTCCGACAGCCGTGTGGGTAAGAAAAAACCGGAAAAGGGTCTTCTCCCGAAAAGTGTGTTGGGGAATATTAGGTTATTTGCCACGGATGTGGATGGGGTACTTACCGATGCCGGCATGTATTATGCCGAGTCGGGCGATGAATGGAAAAAGTTTAATACAAGAGATGGAATGGGTATAAAAATGTTGCAAGCGCAGGGAGTTGTTACGGCCATTATTACAATGGAGCAGACCAAAGTTGTAGCCAGGCGTGCGCAAAAACTCAAAATCGAAGAAGTATTTCAAGGGATTACGAATAAGGCAGAAGTTCTCTCCTCCTTGTCGGTGAAATATAATATTGCCTTAGAGCACATGGCTTACATCGGGGATGATGTGAATGATCTGCCTGCGCTTCAAATAGTTGGGTTTTCTTGCGCTCCAGCCGATTGCGTTGATGAGGTTCGATCCGTGGTGGATTATGTTTGCGAAAAACGAGGGGGGGAAGGTGCTGTCAGGGAGATTGCAGACAAAATTTTACAGATGAAACAATCTTCTCGCTAGACAGGAATGGTTTTGGGGATTTACCGAACCGACTTCCTAGGACAGTTGAACATTTCCAAAGAGTGTCCTGTTTGGTGAATCAGCGAACAGGGCATGTCCTGTTCATGAAGGATAATCCATGAAAAAAACGCCAGTATTCGGAGTCATTCTTGCCGGTGGGAGTGGGACACGATTTTGGCCACTCAGTCGCGAACGATTTCCCAAGCAGCTCTTAAGAATTATTGGAGAAGGGACATTATTGCAACAGACCTTTGAACGGTTGTCTCGAAAGATCCCTGCCAGTCACATGGTCATTGTGACCAATGCAGTCCAAGCGGAATCCATTAAATTTCAGTTGAGTCAATGGAAAGATGACATTGCACGGAATATTCTTCTTGAGCCGGAAGGTAAAAATACCGCAGCCGCTATCGGATTAGCCGCGTTGGAGGTGATGAAACGTGAACCCGAGGCGGTCATGGTGGTAGTTCCGGCCGACCATGTCGTGAAAACGACGACAAAATTCCTTCGCGCAATCCAGTTTGCCTCCGAATTAGCCAGGCAGAATTTTTTGGTGACCTTTGGGATCCATCCCAATCGTCCTGAGACCGGATACGGGTATATTCAACCACAAAAACGGAAAAAGATTCTCGAGAAGGGAGGGTTGGTGGGCTATCCGGTTGCCCGGTTTGTGGAAAAGCCAAATTTGAGTACGGCCAAACGATATTGCCAATCGGGGAACTACTTTTGGAATAGCGGGATTTTCGTGTGGAAAGCGTCGACGATTTTGTCGGAACTACAGATCCATCAACCGAAGGTGTATTGTCATTTGATGGATCTTCAGTCGGTAATGGGTACCCCACAATACCCGGAGGCGTTGCAACGGGTGTATAGCCAACTTCCTGCCATTTCCATTGATCATGCCGTGATGGAACGTTCTTCACGAACGACTGTGGTGCCCGTAGACATCGGATGGTCGGATGTCGGGAGTTGGGGAAGCCTGGATGAAGTCGCGCCACATGATAACGCCGGGAATGTGTTGGCAGGCAACATTCTCGATCTCGATAGTCGGAATTCGGTCTTATTCGCTGATCGTCGCGTGGTCGCCACGATTGGTCTGGAAAATATGGTCGTTGTTGATACCCCGGATGCCACCCTCGTGTGTCCCAAGGATCGGGCCCAGGATGTCAAGGCGATTGTCAAAATATTAAAACAACAGGGGAAGCCTGAACATTTAGAGCATCTCACGGTCCAGCGACCCTGGGGGAAGTACACCGTGTTGGAAGAGGGGAACGGGTATAAGGTTAAACGGATTGAGGTAACTCCAGGAAAACGACTGTCTCTTCAGTTACATCACCAACGCAGTGAACATTGGGTGGTGATTAAAGGAACGGCCCGGGTCACGCGGGGAGAGGAAAAGTATGACTTACCGACCGGATTCAGTACCGGGATTCCCCAGGAAACTCCACACCGATTGGAAAATCCAGGTCAGGTTCCCTTAGAAATTATTGAGATTCAAAATGGCCCCTATCTGGGGGAAGACGACATTGTTCGCTTCCAGGATGACTTCAGCCGGATCAAGCCTGGAACCTAAGACACGTTTCAACTTTTGGAAAAGGGAGCGCCATGGGAATTTTCCGGGAATACGACATTCGTGGGGTGGTGGAAAAGGATTTAACCCCAGAGGTGGTCCATCGAATTGGACGGGCTTATGGCACGATAGCTCGGAAGCGGGGAGTTCACACTATTTCAGTAGGGCGGGATGGGCGTTTGACTTCGCCAAGATTAAGCGGGGAACTCATTTCCGGAATAATGGATTCCGGGATCAATGTTATCGATGTGGGGCTCTGTGCTACCCCGTTACTCTATTTTTCCCTCTATCATCTCCCGGTTGACGGGGGAATTATGATTACCGGCAGTCATAATTCAGCAGAATACAATGGGTTTAAATTATGTGTTGGGAAAGAGGCTCTTCACGGAGCGGACATTCAAGATTTACGAATGGTTTTCGAACGTGGAGATTTTTCTTCCGGAAAAGGAAGCAGGGAGTCACGTCCCATTATTTCCGACTATCTGAGTTTTCTTAAAGGAAAATTTTCACATATTCCGCAAGACCATGGTCTGCACGTGGTGATTGATTGTGGGAACGGAGCGGCATCATTGGTGGCGAAAGATGTGTTAGAACAGCTCGGTTGTCGGGTAACGGGCCTTTATTGCGAACTGGACGGAAATTTTCCTCATCACCATCCCGATCCAACCGTGACGGAAAACCTAGGCGACTTAATTCGTCAGGTGAAAGAACACGGGGCGGATGTTGGGATTGGTTATGACGGAGATGCAGACCGCATCGGTGTCATTGACGATACCGGGCACATTCTTTGGGGGGATCGTCTTTTGCTGCTATTTGCGCGGGATGTGCTTCTGGAGAATCCTGGGAGTACGTTCATTTCCGAAGTGAAAGCCTCCCAGGTGTTCTATGACGATATTCAAGGTCGCGGGGGGCACGCGATCATGTGGAAAACCGGTCACTCGGTCATTAAAGCGAAGATGAAAGAGGAAAAAGCCTTATTGGCTGGAGAAATGTCCGGGCATCTTTTTTTTGCCGACCGGTACTTTGGATTTGATGATGCCATGTATGCCTCTTGTCGCCTCATAGAGATTCTTGTCAAACAGAAAAAACCATTATCGACGTTGTTGGCAGATGTGCCTTCCACGATTGTGACTCCGGAGATCCGAGTCGATTGTTCCGATGATCAAAAGTTTCGCTTGGTAGACCGGGTTATTAAAAAATTAACCGAGGTTCGGGATATCCAGGGCTCCTTCAAGACAAGTCCGATGATTCGGGATATGATCACCATCGATGGGGTGAGAGTCATTTTCGACGAAGGATGGGGGTTGATTCGGGCCTCTAATACCCAACCGGCATTGGTTCTACGGTTTGAAGCGACTTCCAATGAGCAGCTCCAATTCATCCAGGCATTTCTTAACGGACAGTTGGCAATCGTCCGGCAAGAAATGATGGTGTGAGTAGAGTGTTACATCTGCAGAACCCGTTTGTGGGGTCGGGTTGTCCTTTATTTTTCCAAAGACTGAGTTCCCTGAAGGATTGATTTAAAAAACTCTCCCAATGTTTTGTTGCATCCTTGTCAACGTTAATCTCATTCCGTCGGGTTGGAATATTTGGGTTTCCTATTTGGTCTGGCCATGCAGGGATGGAGGTCTTTTTTCTGTTACATTCCTGTCCCGATATATTCGTCGAAATTCCGTCATAGCCGATTGCTCCACTATGCGAAAAAGACTATAATGAAAATCCACTCATCATGAAATCCTCTTGCTCCAGACAATGATTGTTCCTCCTGTTTCTCTTTCGGCCCACATTCTCCTTCAACCATTTTCTCCATCTGAATTAGCCCATGATTTGGCTCAATGTCTGTCTCACATCGGGTTGGCAGGAAAACTTATTGCCCAAGATTTGCGGAAGGCTGGCCTTGCTCACTGGCTGGGTTCAACCGGGACCACCAATATCCAAGGGGAAGAAGTCCAACAATTGGATCAACAGGCCAATAATATTTTTTTACAGAGTTTTCAAGGGCAACAGTTGGTGAGTGTGCTGGTTTCCGAGGAGATGGAGAAGCCTCACTTTATTAAGGGAGCAGAAGATACAGGACGATATGCTTTATTTATTGACCCGCTGGATGGTTCGTCCAATATTGATGTGAACGGGCCGGTCGGATCGATTTTTTCACTTCATCGGCTGCCTCAACAGGGGGGGGCTCGGTCCGAGGCAGACTTAAGGAAAAAAGGGCAAGATCAGGTGGCTGCGGGATATCTCCTGTTCGGTCCGAGTGTGAATCTTGTGTATTCTGCTGGGAATGGCGTGTTTCAGTTTACCCTGGATCAAGAGGTTGGAGAATATTATTTGACCATGCCACAGATGACAATCCCGGAGCGTGGTCGTATTTACTGTGCCAATGAAGGGAATTCCGGAAAGTGGACACAAGGGGCCCGAGACTTATTGCACTATTTGCAAGAGACGGACTCCCAAACTGGCAGGCCCTACTCTGGAAGATATTCTGGCTGTTTGGTGGCTGACGTCCACCGGATCTTACTAAAAGGCGGATTATATCTATATCCGGCAGAAGTGAAAAAACCCGAGGGTAAGCTACGGTTAATGTATGAGGCCGCTCCCTTATCATTCGTTATTGAACAGGCTGGGGGGATAGGCAGTACCGGATTGCAACGAATCAATGATCTTGTCCCACAAGCACTCCATGAACGTGTGCCATTGTGGATTGGAAGTCGGGACGATGTGGTTCTGGCCGAATCTTACCACCGGTCGAAATCACAAACCTAGGGGGAAAGGAGACTCTCTTATGGGTTTGCGCATCGTGCTTTTCGTCGTCGGAATCCTATTAGGGGTAGCATTGGGATGGGAATTGTTTGATGGGCATCCATGGGTGCTTGGACTCAGTGCGGTAACCGGCTTCCTGACGAGTATCCTGGTGTTGGTCGCAGAAGTGCAATGGCGAAAATTGCCATTTGGCTTGAACCTGTGGGGAGGAATCGGACTGTTGGCCGGGCTGATTGTCGCCGGGCTTATCGGGATGTTGACGGGATTGGTGGGGACGGCGTCTCACTCTCCATTTTCCATGGTGGCTTGCCTGGTCTTATTCCTTGCCGTGCCCTACTGGGGCATGTCGGTCGGTCTTCGTTTCGGTGAGGAAGGCTGGGGAATAAACCCTCCAGTTGTCGGAACGGGGGAAAGTATCTTTACTCCCAAATTGCTGGATACCAGTGTGATTATTGATGGGCGAATTGCCGATTTGTGTGAGACAGGGTTTATTGAAGGCTCCTTGGTGGTTCCTCAGTTCATTCTTCAAGAGTTACAGCATATTTCCGATTCCTCTGATGGCCTGAAGCGGGCACGGGGCAGACGGGGACTGGATATTTTAAACGTCATCCAAAAAATGGTGAATATCAAGGTGGAAATTGTGGAAGATGATTTCCCGCATGTCAAAGAAGTTGACACCAAACTCATTGAATTAGCCAAAAAAATGGATGCGAAGGTCTTAACGAACGATTTTAATCTGAATAAAGTTGCGGGTATTCAGGGAGTCAAAGTCTTGAACATCAATGATTTGTGCAATGCGCTGAAACCCGTGGTCTTGCCTGGAGAGGCCATCAAGGTGTTTGTGTTGAAAGAAGGCAAGGAAAATGGTCAGGGCATTGCCTATCTGGATGATGGCACCATGGTGGTGGTCGATCATGCCAAGCGGTGGATTGGGAAAAATGTGGATGTCATTGTCACCAGCGTGTTGCAAACCAGTGCCGGCCGGATGATCTTTACCCGCATTAAAGAAGAAACCGAAAGCGAGGAGCTCAGCTTCGCGCGTGTCTAACTCAGTCGTGGCGGTTGTTCCTGCCGCGGGCCAAGGTGCTCGCATGGGAAGCCACACCCCCAAGCAATACCTCACCCTGGGTGAGGTCCCCATCCTGGTCTATTGCTTGAAAGTCCTTCAACATGTGTCCGATATCGACTCCATCATCTTGTCAGTGCCGGAGTCTGATCGGGATTTTTGCCGGCAGGACATTGTCCTGGCTCATCATCTGACCAAGGTTTCCCAAGTGGTGGCTGGCGGCCGGAGGCGTCAGGATTCTGTTCGTCATGGGGTTGCGGGGTTCACGACGGCACCGGGTATTGTCCTTGTCCATGACGGAGTGCGCCCTTTTATTGATGAACGGATGGTCCGCAATGTGATCGATGTCGCCAGAAGGACCGGGGCGGCAGTAGCCGCCATGCCTCTTCATGATACGGTCAAACGAGTGGGGTCTGACCGTCTCATACGGGAAACGTTGAATCGGGAGGAATTGTGGCAGATTCAAACTCCTCAAGCCTTTCGATATGATTGGCTGGTTGAGGGACATCGCCTGGCGCAGGAGCAAGGGTGGGAGGTCACCGATGATGCGGCTATTATCGAAAGACTGGGATACCCGGTTTCCGTTGTGGAGGGCAGTTGTTTTAATATAAAGATCACAAGGCCGGAAGATTTGATTCTGGGGGAAGCGATTCGGCAAGCCGGTAGTGACCTAGGATTATTCCAGGGAGAACATTAGCCCGGAAAGGACAGTCTTCAATGAGAGTTGGGCAAGGTTATGACATCCATCCCTTCAAGGAAGGGCGTCCTCTTATTATGGGAGGAGTCCGAATTCCTCATACTCATGGCTTGGATGGACATTCGGATGCCGATGTCTTAACTCATGCAGTCTGTGACGCCCTCCTGGGGGCAATGGGGGAAGGAGATCTGGGCACCCGGTATCCAAGCAACAATCCTGCCTTTAAAAATATGGACAGTTTACAGATGCTGGCGAGCGTGATGGAAACTTTGTCCCAAAAAGGTTATATCCTGGTCAACCTGGATACAGTCATATTGGCGCAGTCTCCCAAATTGGCTCCATTTATGAAAGCGATGAAGGAGAGTTTGGTAAAGGTGTTGGCTGCACAAAATGACCAAGTCAATGTCAAAGTGAAGAGCGGTGAAGGAATCGGAATGATTGGTCGAGCGGAAGGTATTGCAGTCATGGCGAGTTGCTTGATCGAGTCTGGTGGTCGACTTTGATATCCGGGTTGTTGATGATGCGATAAGAAATCCATGCGAATCTTCCGTCGAATAACAGATGATTTACATGCCGTATTTGAACGGGATCCTGCAGCCACCAGCCGTCTAGAGGTGTTTCTCACTTATTCCGGCTTTCATGCCCTGCTGGCCTATCGATTGACCCATGTCCTTTCGGAATGGGGAATTCCCCTCATCCCAAGAGTCATCTCTCAGTTGGCCCGATGGGTGACTGGGATTGAAATCCATCCTAAAGCGATCATTGGTAGAGGCTTTTTCATCGATCATGGAATGGGTGTGGTGATTGGAGAAACGGCCATCATTGGTGATTTTGTCACCTTGTTTCAAGGGGTGACGCTGGGAGGAACGGGCAAGGATCGCGGAAAGCGGCATCCCACCCTGGGTAACCATGTGGTCGTCGGTGCCGGGGCGAAGGTCTTAGGCAATATCACCATTGGGGATTTTGTCAAAATCGGGGCCAATTCGGTGGTGCTTCGCTCGGTTCCCTCCAATTCCACGGTTATTGGCATTCCGGGACGAATCATTAAAACCATTAGCGATGCGCTTCCGGAAGCTACCATGGATCATACCAATGTCCCTGACCCCATTGCGGAACGGTTTGAGGCCATGGAACAGGAACTCATTCTATTGCGAAAAAAAATAGACGAATCCGGTTCCCGCAGGTAATCTGCACAATGGGGGCTCAGGAGTTGTCAGAAAAGGGTCGCTCCCTTACACTATTGAAGCAAGGGTTCACCAATGATTAATGATTTGGAAGGGGAGGCAATCTTGTGAGCGGAACAATGGCCATGACACCGCGGGTGAGAGAAATTTTACGGAATTATGATGGGAATCCACCGGGAGTGCTCAATAACCTGGCTCGGCTCCTGCTGAACGGGCGTTTAGCCGGAACGGGACGGTTGGTCATTCTCCCGGTTGATCAAGGGTTTGAGCATGGTCCTGCCAGGAGTTTCGCCGTGAATCCCCTTGGATACGACCCAACCTACCACTTTCAATTGGGTATTGAGGCCGGTTGTAATGCCTATGCGGCCCCCTTGGGTTTTCTGGAGGCTGGAGCGGGTGAATATGCCGGACAAATTCCTCTCATCCTCAAGTTGAATAACAATGATTCCTTGTTGGACAACAAAGACCCCAATTCCGCCATTACCGGAAGTGTGAGAGATGCCTTGCGTTTGGGATGTTCCGCGGTGGGCTACACAATTTATCCGGGATCAGCACATAGCCAGGAGATGTATCAACATCTCAGGGAGATTGCCGAAGAGGCCAAATCCTACGGCCTTGCAGTGGTGGTGTGGTCCTATCCCCGTGGTTCAGGATTAAGCAAAGAAGGGGAGACCGCCATGGATGTCGTGGCGTATGCTGCCCAAATTGCCGCTCAACTCGGAGCACATATTATTAAAGTGAAAGTGCCAAGCAGTCACTTGGAACAGAGCGCCGCCAAAAAGGTCTATGAGGCTGAAAAAATTCCCATTGGAACGACGGCTGACCGCATTCGCCATGTCGTTCAAAGTGCCTTCAACGGACGCCGTATTGTTATCTTTTCCGGAGGTGCCAAAGGAGAAGATCAGAAGCTCTTTGACGAAGCCAGGGCCATTCGGGATGGTGGAGGGTTCGGATCAATCATCGGAAGAAATTCTTTCCAGCGGCAGAAGCCGCAAGCCCTGGAGTTTTTGTCCAACGTTATGAAAATTTATGCCGGTGATTTGAAGTAAGCCTACTTTAAGATTTTAAGATAAATTGACGGGAAATTTTATAATCATATCTGCTGTTCTTCCAAAAAAGGACTAGCTGAATCGTTCGAAAGCTATCCTTTCTGGAAGGGTAAGCTCGGAGGATTCGGTGATGATGGAATTTTCCTATATGCATATTATTATTTTAATTAGTTCAAACATGTCATTGGCATATTTAAGTTATAGACTCTTTATTCGATATTTAACTGATATACAGGGTCATAAAGTGTCTTTGGTTAAACTTGGTATGGCGTATAGCGGGATGCTTTTGGCTCCAATCCTACAATTTCTAATTTTATTTGGGGTTTTAAGAATGTTAAATGGTTTTCAGGGGTAGAGTCCGCGGCATTCGTGAGCCTGAGCGACTTCCTGAATTCCAGCCATGAGTGCCGCCATCCTTAACGAAACGTGTTTTTCCTTTGCCAGTGCGACAATCCGCTGAAAAGCCGTTATCATAATTTCATGCAGTCTTGCATGAATATCGGTTACTTTCCATGAATATCGCTGAGCATCCTGAACCCATTCAAAATACGAAACGATCACCCCGCCGGAATTGGCCAGAATATCCGGAACCATGACAATGCCCCGGTCTTGAAGGATCGCATCGGCGGCCAATGTGGTGGGACCGTTTGCTGCTTCTACTACAAATTGACAGTCCAATTTCGCGGCATTCCGATCCGTAATTTGGTCGGCTACGGCGGCGGGGATTAAGACCTGGCAGGGAAGAGTAAGGAGATCTTCATTGAAAACCCGGTCTCCAAAACCTGTCAGAGAAGGAATAGGTGTTTTATCTTGTGAGCAACGGGCAAAAAGGGTTGGAATGTCCAAACCCTTGGGATTGTAAAGCCCACCGAGTTGGTCGCTGATCCCCACGATCCTGGCGCCACGCTCATGGAGTAGCCTGGCTGTATGAGAACCGACATTGCCGAATCCTTGAATGACGATGGTGGCATCGGTGATGGAGCGGTCCTTATGACGCAGAGTTTCCACGGTGATGTCCGCCACTCCCCGGCCGGTGGCTTCTTCCCGCCCCAAGCTCCCTCCGATAGAGAGAGGTTTCCCCGTCACAATACCATGGACCGAATAACCCACTTGTTGCGAATACGTATCCATGATCCATGCCATGACTTGGGGCGTAGTTCCAATATCCGGTGCGGGAATATCTTTTTCCGGTCCAAGTATAGGGGATATTTCCGCGATGTACCGTCTGGTCAACCGTTCAAGTTCTGGCGATGACAGGTCGACCGGATTCACAGCTACCCCACCTTTCGCTCCACCATAGGGTAGGCCTGCAATGGCCGTCTTCCAGGTCATCCACATCGCCAAAGCCGCCACCTCACCCAGGCACACCTCCGGGTGATAGCGAATGCCCCCTTTAGTGGGGCCGCGGGACATATCATGTTGAACCCGATATCCGCGAAAGACCTTGACGTCACCGTTATCCATGCGGACGGGCACACTGACACAAAAAGAACGTTGGGGAGCCTTGAGCCGTTCCCACAAATTGGGGTTGAGATGTAATAAATGGGCGGCTTCTTCAAATTGGGCTACGGCCAAATGGAAGGAAGGATGATCGAATTCCTTGGAGATTTCAGTTGTCATTGAGCGTGTGAAGGTTAGTGGTCGGAATCATATTTTTATTTTCTTCAGTATACCAAATTGGTTGTCAGGTGTTGATGGAGTCAGAATAACATTTTGCCGCCTTCAGTGGTCAGCCTCAATACAATACTTTGACGAGATACAACCCTTGAGGAGGAGCCGTTTCACCGGCGGCTCGTCTATCCCTCGCTTCAAGAATGGCCTGAATATCATCCGGCTCTCGTCTCTTTCGTCCGACTTCCACAACGGTGCCAACGATGGTGCGAACCATTTGTTTGAGAAAACGGTCGGCTTCGATCCGAATCGTCAAGAGATCTTCATGTTGGTGAAGGGCCATCTGGGAGATGCGGCAAATCTGGTGGTGCGATCCGGCTCTTGGACCTTCAAAAGATGAACAATCGTATGTGCCGATCAACCAAGGAATCGTCCGTTGCATCCGGGAAAGATCCAGGGAGGTATGGATGTGCCAGACTCGATTGCGGTCGAGCGCCGATCTGGAAGGATGAAGGCGGATACGGTATTCGTAAACTTTCCCTCTTGCACTATAACGGGCATGGAAAGTGTCTGCGACGTATTCGCTTTGGAGAACGGCAATATCCCTGGGAAGGTACCGGTTGAGGGCTTGAGCCCATTTAGGAGATGAAAGGTTTTTATCGGAATGAAAACTTGCTACTTGTCCTAAGGCATGCACTCCTGCGTCGGTTCGTCCTGCCCCGACCACCGGAATGTGGTGTTGAGTGATCTGGAGTAGTGCCTGTTCCAACTGTCCTTGGATGGTTGGTAGGTTGGGTTGTTGCTGCCAACCCGCATAGGCCGTGCCTTCGTATTCCAGTGTCAACTTAATGGTAGGCATCGGGACCGAGACGACCCATGGTATTTGATACACTCACTGCGTCACAGTTAAAAACGACTCCCACCATAAAATCTTACCGAGAAAAGTGCAAGGGAGGGGCATGTTCCATCAGCATGATTTCAACGGGAGAACATGCCTGCTGAGGTTCGCCAGGTGCGGGTTCGTTCTGATTTCAGGAGAGAAGGATTTATTGTAAGGCCGTTTGAAGGGGAGTGATATAGGCTTTTATGCCTTCGAAAATTCCATGAGCCATGCGCTTCTGAAAGGTCGCGCTTTTCAGTAATTTCTCTTCTGTCGGATTGGAGATGAAGGCGATTTCGGCCAAAATGGCCGGCATGGTCGTCATCCGAAGCACGAAGAACGGTGCAGTTTTTACTCCGTGATCTTTAATTTTGTAAAAAGAATGTAAATGCTTCACTAGGGCCTTTTTGGTTGTCCAGGCCAGTTCCCGTGAGTCGTCAATTTTTTTATCGTTTAATTTATCAGCCAAAATAAATTGCCAGGCCGGGGCGTTATCCTTCAGCGGGGTTCCATTTTCCCTGGCTGCGACTTCCAGTGCGCGAGGATCGCTCGCTTCGCCAAAATGGTAAAACTCCAAACCCTTGATCGAAGTTTGCGGATGTGAATTGATATGGATGGAAAGAAAAAGGTCTCCCTTTTCCTGATTGGCGAATTTGGCCCGATCTTCAAGTTCAATAAATTCGTCCTTTTCACGGGTCATGAGCACTTTGACAGAGGGTTCTTTTTGGAGAATGTCCCGTAATTGTAAGGCGATGGACAAAACCGCATCCTTTTCACGGGTGCCGGATTTTCCTAAGGCCCCTGGATCTTTCCCGCCATGGCCAGGATCAAGAACTATCAGGAAATCCCGTTTGACCGGAGGAGGGGGAAGGATCACCTCCGGCTCCTTTGCTGGAGCGGGAGCAGGGGGAGTCTGTACGACTTCTGCCCCTTTTGAGGACGGATACAGGTCCAACACCAACCGGGATGGACCGTTCAGCAGATACCATTTATATCGTGTCCACCCTTGCATGGGAACCGACAGAAGGACGGATCCTGTGGCGGTGGGGTTTAATGTCAGATCCGGTGGAAACTTGTCATTGGTGAGTTTTGCTGTAATGTCGGTTGGGATCGTTGTGTTGGGGAGTTCAATGTGGAAATGGGTAGAAGTCCGACTCTCTTTCGGTCCTGGGGCCAATTTGCCTGACAAATCCAACACGATCCGTGTAAACTTTTTATGGCGGTGAGCGCGAACATTGCGTACCTGGATATTGGAAGAGCGGGAAGCGGTTTGATAGAGAAAGGCTGAGGAAGCCGGTTGACTCAAACTCAGAAGGGGACGATCCATTCCCTGACTCATGGATGGAAGAGCCAGGAATAGCGGAATGAGCCGAATGAGGAGGGAGAAAAATGGATGAAAGCGCATAACGTCAAATAATCTATATCTTTTTTCGCAGATGAATCCTTTCTTGTCAAGCCAACAGAGTCCGTGATGGGTTTGGGAAGGCGGATTGGAGGAAGCATCGAATGGAGGATCATCGTTCGAAATGAAACCGAAGCACCTGCTCATCGATGGATACAACCTGTTGGGGAAGATAAAGGGTACGCCCGGTCGGTCTGATCAGAGCCTGGAGCAGAACCGGGAAGCGGTCATTACCCGGTTGAGTTGCTATGCTCAGCAGGTAGGATGTGCGGTGACGATTGTCTTTGACGCATGGAAACAACAGGGACAATTACGACAGGTGATGCATCGAGCAGGGGTGACAGTCATGTATTCGGAGACCGGTGAGAAAGCGGACCAGGTGATTCAACAGTTGGTCCGTTCCGGAGGAAAAGGGTTGGCGGTTGTGAGTTCAGATCATGAAGTGCTGGCAGTGGCCCAGGCTCATGGAGCCTTTCTTATTCGGTCGGAAGAATTTGCCAACCGGTTGAGTGAGCCTTCACGGTCCGGCCGTTCTCCGTCTAATCAACGTGGAGGGCCGGATAGAGAGGAAGAGGAGCCCCTCAGATCGAAAGAGAAAAAAGGCAATCCTCGCAAATTGCCCAAAAAGGTTCGGCAACGGAATCGGATTATGAAGAAATTTTAAATAATCGTTTGGCATTCGCCGAAGTGAGTTTGGCCACCTGAGCCAGTCCGGTAGGGGAGTCTCCATATTTAATGGCTGCAATTTGTTCGGCCACCAATTTTACGTAAGCCGATTCGTTGCGTTTTCCTCGAAAAGGGATGGGGGTCAGATAGGGAGCGTCCGTTTCGATGAGCAAGCGATCATCGGGAACGGTTTGGACAATATCCCTCAATGCCTGGGCATTTCGAAAGGTAATAATGCCGGAAAAGGAAAGGTAAAACCCCAGTTCCAGTGCTTTGTTTGCTAGCCCGGCATCTTCGGAAAAGCAATGAAAGACGCCACCCAGTTCCTGCGCCCGTTCCTCTTTCAGTATTCGAATGGTATCTTCTTTGGCCTCGCGTGTGTGAATGACTAATGGGAGCCCCAGGTCACGTGCCAGTTGGATTTGCTCCCGAAACCGGTGTCGTTGTACATCGTGAGGCGAATGGTCATAGTGAAAATCAAGACCGATTTCTCCAAAGGCGACGACTTTGGAATGGCGAGCCAATTCGCGTAATTGGGGATACCAATCGGGTTGAATTCCCTTGGTTTCGTGAGGATGGACGCCCACAGTGGCGAAGACGTGTTCCCGGTTCGCTGCTAATTCCACGGCCGATCGACTTGAGTTTAAATCGCAGCCAATAGTAATAAAGGTTGTTACGCCTGCTTGAGCCGCACGCAGGAACATGTCTTCCCGATCGGGATCATAGCGCGGGTCGTCTAAATGGACATGGGTATCAATCAACATCTGGAGATTATCCTAATGGAACGAGCCTGGTGTTGTCAGTGAATCATTGCCGAAAAGTTTTAGTCAATGCCATGAATCTGATCGGGTCATGATGAATCCCATGCTAGAGCTTGATCGGCAGTGGTTTAGGACTATCAACGGGATGGCCGGCCAATCGGCCATACTGGATGAAATCATGTTTCAATTCTCGCAAGAAAGCAACTTGATGGTGCCGGGCATATTTCTCGCGATTTATTGGTGCTGGCGAAATTGGAGAGAAGCTAAATTTGCCATTCCCTGCTTGCTCCTGCTGATTGGTCTGAGCGATTTTCTGGGGGGGCAGTTGAAGAATCTGATTGGTCGATCCCGCCCCTGTCAGGTCCTTGAACAGGTTAATCAACTTGTGGGCTGCGGCGGGTCATTCAGCCTGCCGTCGAACCATGCCTTCAATTCCAGCACCGTCGTGGCTTTTTTAATGGTCCTGTATCCATCCCTGGGATGGGTGCTGGTTCCGGTTTTGATGCTTATCGGATTGTCCAGGGTCTATCTGGGAGCCCATTATGTTACCGATGTGCTGGCGGGAATCGTGATGGGAGTCGCGTTGGGAGGTGGCGTGGCGGTTCTCTTGAAAAAGATGATCTGGGATAGGAAGAGGGTGTCGAAGTGATTGTGCTCGTTTTTGCGGGCTAGTGATGATGGGTATGGGGACTGACAGGATGAGCCGAAGAGGCCTGAGTCAAATGATTCAGATTGCAATGGAGTTCATGTTCCTCATCGCATTCCGTTTCCAATTGGATGGTCATGTGGTGAATGCCGAATGTGGATGTGAGTAGTGATTGGATTGGCTTCATCAGTTCATCTTTTTCCTGGACAAGGGTGGAATCCACTAACACATGACAGGTGAGCATGATGATGCGAGGTTCGACGGACCAAATGTGGAGATCATGAACTTTTTTGACCCCGGGAATGGCTTGTAGCGTGTCCACGATCCTGGAAGTTTGGAGATGTGGAGGCGTGGACTCCAATAAAATATTCAAAGACTCTTGAAAGATCGGCCAACTGCCTCTGAGAATGACAACCACGAGAATGAGACTGATGAGTGGATCCAGAAAAGACCAGTGAAACAACGCAATGCCCAATCCGGCCAAAATCACACCGACCGACATCCAGGCATCCATAACCATATGAAGAAAGGCCCCGCGGATATTAATGTCATCCTGAGCTCCGTGGCGCAGTAGCAAGGCTACTCCGATATTGGCCAGGGCGCTAATGCCCGCGATGCCCATGATCCAAAAGCCCGGGACATCCACCGGGGAAAACAGCCGATAGCATGCCACCACCCCGATTCCGATTCCGGTCAATAAGAGAATCAATCCATTGACAAAGGCCGCAACGGTTCCGGCCCGATGGTAGCCGAAGGTGCGGTTTTCTGTGGCCGGACGGGATGCCAGGAGATGCGCATAGAAAGCTAAGACCAGTGAACCCTGGTCGACCAAATTATGCCCGGCATCGCTCATGAGGCCCAGGCTATTGGTCCACCATCCCCCGATAAATTCCGCCAGGATGATAATGCCGTTTAAGAGGAGCCCAAGTTTCAGTCGGGCAATCAGAGGAGAAGGAGGCGTATGAGGCATAGAATTAGTTTCGCATGGATACAGGTATGGAACAAGCACGCATGCCAATTCCCTGAAATGAACTTAAGCTGAGTGTGGAGACTATTTCACGTGGAGAGAAGGGTTCAGTCAGGTAGAGCGTAAGTCTGAACCCTTACTCTCAATGAATTCCCGAGAATAGTTGATGCCCGTGTGCGGGGATAGGATGTTTAATCGTTGAAGGAGCCACTCTCGGGGGTTTTGACCGATTGTTTGGTGGCGTCTACTGCGGTGTGAAGTCGATCGCCAGCCTGCTTGACTGAGCGTTTAGCTTCTTCCTTCAATGAGGTTAAGGCGTCCTTCGTTTGGGAAGCGATATCGGAAAATTCATCCTGGGCGGTTTTTGCCCCTCGGGCGAGCCGATTTCGTAACTGTGACCCGGATTCGGGAGTCAGCATGATGGCCGTGCCGGCACCGAGAAGAAACCCCGCAACAAAGACAAATGTGTTGACCCAGCCAGAATCTCCGTGAGTGGTATGATCGTCCATGATAAAGCCCTCCAGCGTTTATTTAGTGGAATGAGATTGAGGCTTGTCCCCTGTGGTCATGGCCATGATGGCTGCGCCCAGGAGGATGCCGGAAGTAAATATGAGTCCGTAGGAGACGCCAGTGCGAATTTCAGGATAGGTTTCAAGCAGTCTCACCCATAACGAAGGATTCTCCTGGAAATGAACATGCCCTTCCCACCCCAGATTGGATTGCGGTGGGGATGATTCGGAAAACGATTCCGGATCCGAGGACGAAACGGTATTCATTTTGGTCAGGCTCATAAGACGGGCTCCACTAGCGCAAAAGGAAAATGTTGGAAAATCATACTTATGGGTAATCCTATCATGTTGGATTGTTTTTGTAGAGTCAAGGGTTGTTGGGTAAAGACATTGCGCCAGGTTTCAATGCCAAGGTCCGATGGCATACTCAACCAGGTTTGTCCCCACACGGCTTCTCCAATCGGCAGATGGCCAGGTTCAAATTTGAGACCAGTCAGAAATCGCGGAAAAAGGATGAGGCAATGTTGGTTCTGGTATGACCGCATGTAGCAACAGATATGAGGCGCCTGTTCGCCCGAGACCTGAAGAGGCTGGTAGGTTCCTTGCTGAAAGAGTGCTGGATGGGCATTCCGAAATTTTAGGGTTTCTGTGGTGAGAACGAGTTTGAGCGCCCCATCCTCAGGAGATTGCAGCAAATCGTGAAGGAGTGTTACCCGATCCTCCTCCGCCAGGCGTGTTTGCAAGCCGTAAAACCGTTGTTGATGTGTGGCATAATCAATAGGGTGTCGGTTATCAGGATCGACCAAGGTGAAATCCCAGAATTCCGTGCCCTGGTAAAAATCCGGGATCCCGGGAGCGGTGATCTTCAGAAGGACTTGGCCCAAGGAGTTATAGATGCCGTAAGGCGCGATTCGGTCGTGAAAGGCCAGAAAATCCTGAAGAAATTTATTGTTGGGACTCATGTCCAGAATCTGATCAAGAAAAGAAAGCACAGCCGATTCGTAAATTTCATCCGGATTGAGCCAGCTGGAATTTTCCTTGGCTTCTTTGAGAGCCTTCAGGATATAGGTCTTCATGCGCTCCAGGGACGTGGATCGGGTATCTTCTTGGTGTGACGTGAAAGGCCAAATGCCTAATAGTGTTTGATAAATCAAGTATTCTTCATTGGCGGTTGGAACGGCTTTTTCTTCCAAGGTGCGCTTCGCTTTTTTATTCAAGCGGCTCCAGAGGCGAAGTCGCTGGCGCCACTCTTTGGGGATCTCGGACAGCACATTGAGACGTGCCCGAACATCCTCACTTCGTTTGGTGTCATGTGTGGATGTGGCGGACAGACTATGAGGCCATTGGTTGGCCCGGTCTTGCATCAGTTGATGGAATTTATCGAGGGAAATCCCGAAATGTTGAGGTTCCCCACCAACCTCATTTAAGGAGGTCAGACGGTTATAAATGTAAAAGGCGGTGTCTTCCACACCCTTGGCTGTCACGGGACTGGTGGTCTGCTGAAATTTCAGAACAAACGGGCGAAGACTCTCCCAATCCAGAGCGGCGAGGTCTTGCGGAGATTTCAAAAGAAGATCACGGATAAAGTCGAACACCAAGTCACTGAGAGCCGGGTTGCGTTGTTTGGCCCTGGCCACGGCCAATCGGATATACACCCGATCCCGATCGAGAGGGGGATCATCGGCCGCCGGGGAAATGTAGGTCCGGTACACGGGAAAGCAGGCGATGATTTCACGAATCGCATGAATCAAACTATTGAGGGTGAAGTCCCGTGAGCGTCGATTCCGTTCAGAGAGAACATTCAATTGGTGTCCCAGCGCGTTGATCTCCCCTGACATGGAAGAACTCATGATGAGTTTCTTGCATTGATAAATCAGGTCTTCAAAGGGAACCGTGAATTTGGTAAACCCGACGTATAGTTGATTGAAGGGACGCTCATGGCGGGTGTCCACGAATATCTGATTGGCCCAGGTTAAAAAGTCATATCCCGTGGTGCCATGAATGGGCCAGTCAGTATTCAGATGCTCCCCCGGTCCGAGGATTTTTTCAACAACGACATAGAGTGTTTTTTCTGATTCGTGGGAAGATCCGGTAAGGTGTTCTCTTCCCCACTTCTGCCAATCGGTCAGGTAGCCCTTGGGATCGCTGAGTCCGTCGACATGGTCGATTCGAAGGCCCGTCACAGCTTCTGATGACAGTAATTCAAAAATTTTTTGATTGGCCTCCTGAAAGACGCCAGGTTGTTCCATGCGGATGGCTGCCAGTTGATTGATGTCGAAAAATCTCCGGTAATTGATCTCTTCGGCGGCGACCCGCCAATAGGCCAAACGGTAGGCTTGGTTGCTGACGAGCGTATCCAGGGTGTCAAAACTTCTGGCATCTCCCTTTGTGCCATTGATAAGGCGAATATTTTCCAATAGAAAGGATTGTAATTGGGTATTTTCCGTCAGGACCAGCACAAGACGACGGCGAATTACCTCTTTTTCCCGGTAACGTTCGGCAATCCGGTCGGCATCGGTTTCCGTGCGGCCGGGAAGATGTGATAGGGCTGTGAGGATACTCAGATATTCCTGAAGGTGTGGGTCGGTGTCATGGAATTGTTGAACGAGGGCCTCCTGTCGAAAACCCAGGACCTGAATCCATGTGCAGGGGTCCAAGGGGAAGAGATGATCGTAATAACGAAGGAACAGACGGCCTTCCTCATATTGCAACAGGATTTCCTGGTTTTCCAGGACGATGCCATATTGGTCCCCCAAGATGGGTAGCAGCACTTTATTTTCCAGTTCATCCTTGACCGGAGTCCAGTCAATGTCGAAATAGTTGGCATAATGTGAAGAGGGCCCGTTTTCCAATACATCCTGCCACCAGGGATTGGCCGATGCATCGATACCCATGTGGTTGGGCACCACATCGAGAATCTGTCCCATGCCATGGGAGCGGAGGGTTTGAATCATATTCTGGTAATCCTTTTCCGTACCAAGGTCAGGGTTCAGGCAGGTAGGATCAATGATGTCATACCCGTGAGTACTGCCGGGAATGGCTTTGAGGTAGGGCGAAGAATAGATGTCGGTGATGCCGAGGTCATGTAAATAGGGAATGATGCGAGTCGCATCGGCAAAGGTAAACTCATGGTTAAATTGCAGGCGATAGGTTGCGAGAGGAATGCGGGGGGATGCCATGCGTCCCCCGTTACGAAGAGGGTGGGGAAAAGGAAACGGCCCGCCCGCCATAGGAATGGCCTCGGGGAAGCACCGTCAGCCCTGATTTTCCAATAGTGGATTTGCGGCCTTCACGTCCGGTTTGCAGTCCGAGTTCCGTTCCTGATTCCAGAACATTAAACCGATCGATGATGCACCGACGAAGATGGCATTTGGATCCAATGACGGTACCGTCCAGAATGATGGATTCCTCAATCGTACACCCTTCGGCGATCCGGACATTCCGGCCGATGATCGAACGGGTAATGGTGCTGTCGACGACCAGCGTGCCCTGGCCGACCATAGCATCGTCCAAATGCGACTTTACCAAGCTGGCCACCGGTTCCACGGAGGCGTCGGTGATGATGGGCCACCGGACATTGCGTAAATCGAAAATGGGCGTTTGGCCGAGAATATCCATGTTGGCCTGCCAATAAGCGTCAAGGGTGCCCACGTCCCGCCAATATCCCCACTCTTCATATGGATGAATGCCGGGGACCGCGTTGTCCATGAAATCATAGGCCATGACGCGATGGGACTTGATCAAGGAGGGAATAATATCCCGCCCGAAGTCGTGGGTGCCGGCTTTACTGGCATCCTGTTCGAGAATTCTCACCAATGTATCGACATTGAAGATGTAGTTGCCCATGGAGCTGAAGGCCATGTCCGGATTGCCGGGCATGGGTTTGGGGTTCGCAGGTTTTTCCTCAAACCCGATAATTTGGGAATCGGAGGTCACGTCCATGATCCCGAATCCCTTCGCGGCATGGATGGGAACGGGTAGGGCGGCTACGGTAATTTCCGCCTGGTTGTCCAGGTGAAACTGGACCATCTGGCGGATATCCATTCGATAAATATGGTCGGCTCCGAACACCGCCACTAAACCGGGAGCAAAGTCGTGAATGAGGTTAATGTTTTGGTATACCGCATCCGCAGTGCCTTCATACCATTTTCCTCGGCCCTTCATTTGTGGGGGGACGACCGTGATAAAGGCCTGGCGGTTAGGTCCACCGAATCGCCAGGTCCGGCGAAGATGTTCAATGAGCGATTGTGACCGGTATTGAACCAGGACATACATGCCCAGAATTCCTGAATTCACAAAATTGCTCAACACGAAATCGACAATCCGGTAGGTTCCGGCAAACGGCACGGAGGGCTTGCTCCGTTGTTCCGTGAGAGGCATGAGCCGTTCCCCTTTTCCACCGGCCATGACCATCGCGAGAATTTTTTGAGAGGTGTGCTCGGCGGGAGGAACTTTTCGACGGTTCGGTTGAGATTTTTTCATGATTCAGGTCTGTCCATCAACATTTTGGTGGCCTCTGGATCCGTTATCGTCTCGTTGATTTTCCGCTCCAGGTCGGCAATGGTTTTTTGTTGCTTGCTGATCAAGCGGCGCTTTTTGATTTGCGAGGGTAGCGAGGTCAGAACGGTGAGCAGTACGCCAAATGCCAATGCGGTTAACAGAATGATGACCAGGGACCCCTCGAACCTCAATCCGAAGAAATGGATAATGATCGGCTCGGCATTTTGCAAAGAAAAGGCAACAGCAAAAAACAGAATAAGGAGGAAAGCGATTAAAATAGAATACATTAGAATGGCGGTTATGGTACAATGCTCTTAGTTAACACAGTACATTTTTCTTGGCAATGGCATTAACCCCATCTCGGATACAACGGTTGCTGGATGCCCAGGAGTGGGATCCCTTTTCCATTCTGGGGCCGCATAAGGAACAGAAGGGCGGACAATCTCATATTCGTGTCCGGGCCTTTTTGCCCGATGCCGCCGAGGTCGTCTGTGTGACAGGCCAGGATGAGCAACCCATCATCCCCATGGAGATGGCCCATCCCGGAGGCATCTATGAAGCGGCGTTTCCTGAAAAGATTTTTGTCACCCCGTATCAATTGCGTATGACCACTCACGAGGGCAAAGTGATTCAGCACCATGATCCGTACGCGTTTGCTCCGATCTTGTCAGAGTTTGATCTCCACCTGTTTGGGGAAGGTAAACTCTATAAGGCGTATGAAAAGATGGGCGCACAGGTGTGTACCCACCAAGGCGTGCGAGGAATCAATTTCGCGGTGTGGGCGCCTAATGCCAAGCGGGTGAGCGTGGTCGGAGGGTTTAACGAATGGGATGGTCGTCGTCATCCCATGCGAAGCCGGGGTGGCGTGGGTATTTGGGAACTGTTTATTCCAGATCTGGAAATCGGGGAATTATATAAATACGAAATTCTTCCGCAGGGTGGAGATGCCCCGTTCACCAAGGCCGATCCATGGGCCACGGCCGCCGAGTTGCGTCCGAAAACGGCTTCCATGGTGTGGGACGTGTCCGGCTATCAATGGGGCGATCAAGACTGGATGAGCAAGCGCACCCAACATGATCCGCTAAAGAAGCCATTGTCGATTTATGAGGTGCACCTTGGGTCCTGGAAGCGGAAGGCCGAAGAAGCCGGTCGATGGTTGACCTATCGGGAATTGGCCGACACGTTGGTTCCCTATGCCAAAGAAATGGGGTTTACGCATCTGGAGTTGATGCCCATTGTGGAACATCCTTTTGACGGATCCTGGGGCTATCAAGCCACAGGCTATTTTGCTCCCACGAGCCGGTTCGGCACCCCGGACGATTTTCAATTTTTTGTGGATACCTGTCACCAACATGGAATAGGCGTCATCATGGATTGGGCTCCGGCTCATTTTCCCGATGATCCCCATGGTTTGGCCTGGTTCGACGGGACCCACCTCTACGACCATCAGGATCCCCGCAAAGGCTATCATCCGGAGTGGAAGAGCCGGATCTTTAATTATGGCCGGACCGAGGTCAAAAGCTTTCTCATCAATAGCGCGCTCGGATGGTTTGATCGGTACCACATTGACGGATTGCGCGTGGATGCCGTGGCCTCCATGTTGTATCTGGACTATGCCCGCAAAGACGGAGAATGGGTGGCCAACAAATATGGCGGTCACGAAAATCTGGAAGCGGTCGAGTTTATCAAGGAGTTGAACGCCGTCGTGCATCAGGAACACCCAGGCATTCTGATGATTGCCGAGGAGTCCACCGCCTGGCCAGGTGTTTCCAGGCCGACGTATGTGGGCGGGTTGGGTTTTTCATTCAAATGGAATATGGGCTGGATGCACGACACCTTGGATTATTTCCAGCAGGATCCGGTCTATCGCAAATATCATCAGAACAAGGTCACATTCGGGCTGATGTATGCCTTCACGGAAAATTTCATCCTGGTGTTATCCCATGATGAAGTGGTGCATGGGAAAAAATCCCTGCTGGATAAAATGCCCGGGGACAACTGGCAACGCTTTGCCAATCTGCGCGCGCTCTACGGGCATATGTGGGGACATCCGGGGAAAAAGATGCTCTTCATGGGTGGAGAAATCGGGCAGTGGTGGGAATGGAATCACGATGACAGCCTGCAATGGCATTTGCTCGACTTTGGCCCACACCGGGGGTTGCAACAATACATTGCCGATTTAAATCGAATGTATCAATCGGAGCGGGCCCTGCACGAAGTGGACTTTGACTGGCAGGGGTTTCAATGGATCGATCTGCATGACAGCGATAACTCCACTCTCACCTATATCCGTTTTGCCCAGGATCGAAATGATCTGATCGTCTGCGCCGGGAACTTTACTCCCGTCCCCCGGGAGCGGTATCGCATGGGTGTGCCGCGCGGCGGGTACTACCGGGAACTTCTCAATAGCGATTCGGAACTCTATGGCGGCAGCAACATGGGCAACGGCGGCGGCGTGCAAGCCGACCCGATCCCCTGGCATGACCAACCCTTCTCTCTCCTCGTGACTCTCCCTCCGTTGAGTGTCGTTTTCTTTAAGCCGGTTTAGCTTGCCTTTTCGGTAATTTCATCACCCCTTTGGCCTTGTCAGCGACTAAATTTGACCAGCTAAGGATTTTCTTGCTCTTGTTACACCAAATTACTAAACTCCAACCGTCGATAGAAGCAATATAAAATTAAATATTATTTCACGGGATATGGAACAACGTGAAAAAATCTTGAGAAGAGTTGGGATGAAGTGCCGGGATTTTGCTAGGCAACTTTCCTATCATAGGGCCTTGGATCGTTCTAAAAGCCAATCCGGCAAATTCAATCTCAATTTCTGGACTACGGTCTACAACAATGCAATTGATGTGGCAATCCTTGATTGGTTCCATCTCTTCGGTAATCACAAGGATGACCTACACTGGAAGAAAATCGTAAAGGATATAAATGTTTTTCGGTCAGAATTATTCACCACTGTTGGCATGGATGAGCAAGGCTGGGAATCATACAGGCGCAAGATAAAAACATACCGAGATAAAGATGTGGCTCATATCGAAGTCCGTCCAATAAGTTGTGTGCCCGACATGACAATGGCTTTAAAAGCTACGGGTTTATATTATCAAGCTGTCCGTGAGGAGCTTTCGGTTTTTCACGACTACTCTAAAGAACCTGTTGATTTGATAGCTTATTGCCAAAGTAGCCAGGGACAGACAGAAAAAGTACTGGCAGCAGCTTACTCTTCAACTTCAGGTATGCATGAAGAAGTTTTTTGACATTACCCTTCACTGGTGTGGACCACAAAAGCCGGCCGGGAAATTTCAACCTTTAGACGGCATGTCGAAAGAAGACTTCATGATGAACGCGGCTTTGAGAAGGTTAGGTAGGACCTTACTCGTCGTGGGGTTCATCTTTATTGCCGCATGTGGGGAAATCCGATTGCACCGTCAGTTGGAGCAGCCAATAGGTCCACAGCTTACAACCAGCGTCGGCGGTACGGTCTTCCATTTGAACAAATTGGGTGATCTCCCAAACGCTTTTGGGGGACGAGACATATGGGGCGGTAAGGTCGACAGAGGTTTTGCGGAGATGAGGTTGGTTGGAATTGAAGACCAGACACTCATCCTTGATGTCGTGGACGTCAGCCGTCAGTCGGCCGAAACCACAATGGACCGTTATAAGCCTTTCCGGCCAACGGGAGTGGTTAATGTTGAGGTTCAGCAGTCGGTGAGCGCCGGGTCTGGCGCGGTCCAAATGCCTACTCGTATTCGGCTTGACATCCGGAAACAGCGGGACATCGTAGTGGCGGGAATCCGTGTGAATATTATTGATCTGCAGCCATACAGCGTCCGATACATCTTGCAGGACCTTCAGCCCCATTAATACCGCACTTTCCAATTAATACAAACGCACTGCTCAGGGACGACCCGTTAGACCGATTTCGTGAAGATATACCTTGATTCAAAAGATATGATCAATATTTTGGAGCGAGGTGAACCTTGTTCAACAGATCAGCTCGATCAAAAATTACGAGGCGGCAGCCATAAATTAGTTCTCTCCTTCTACATCGTTGCTGAAATAGCTGCTCCACTTTGCCTGCCCACGTCAAAAACAAATGTAATGAGACTCCTCAATGACCTTGAGAAGTTGCCAGTCGTTTTTATGCATTCTGGCATTGATCGCTTAGAGCTTGAAGGCGCGGTGAACGCCTTTGTGTCAAATTGCGAATACAGGGGAATCTCTCCCTTTGTTAGCCGCTTTGATGAGACGGTCGATCTCTATGCAAGTCCTCCCACCAGATTATTTTTAAACTACTCACTTGCGGAGACAGTTTGGGATCTTTATTGTCATGGCGCTTTAAAGGGCTTGGAGAGCTACGCACATACAATGAGGCAGCGAATTTCCGCTGATAGAAGTTTAGGAAAGGCCCCTAGCCTAAAAGGTAACTTCGTGAGCATGATCGAACGCAACCTAATGTTAAACCATATTCCATTCACAAACGTATCTCTTCCAGACTTTGCGAATTGGGTTTACGAAGAACCGTTTCGATGTCCCTCTGTCCGGCTGTGTTACGAGGTCTGGCACAAGATCGTCAAGAATAAGACAGACTTGCTAGAAGACTCTGATATGGAGGACTATCAACATCTCACTTGTCTGCCGTATGTAGAGTTAATGACACTTGATAGAAGGATGCATGGCTACGTGTCACAGGTTTCTGCTACTTTAGATCTCGATTACAGAAACCGTATATTCAAGTCAGTTCAGGATGTGGTATTTCAAATTTGAAAAAGTTTGTGGGCGTCTTACTTCATGTTTCAAGCTGATCGCTAAAATTGCCGGCTGAACGGTGTTTTAGTATTCCCAATCTAAGGAGCCACTCCGGGGTTACTAAATGGCTTCATGTTGAAACGAAAGTCACTGAGCCGTGGGTCCTACTGAATTTTATTGGTTTAAAAATGGCCGTACAGAAAAAACTTACTGGGACATTCTACTCTTATGAAGCACTCCCTTGTCGTCAGACGACTGATGGGATTTGAGTTTGTAGTTCTAAAACTTGAATGTCCTCTTTTTGCGGACCTGAGTTCTTAAGAAAACTTTTTCTGTCCTGCGAACGGTACTTTTTTTATTACCGTCTATCACAATAAATCGTTCGTAAAATTAAACTTTCTTTCAATCCTGTTTAGAACAATCAGTTGCCGAATTGTGAACAATCAGCTTTGTTTGTAGATCCAGGCAGGGAAAGCGGGGAGGGAGAGGGTCTGTTTGCCGGAAGTCAGATCGAGGGTTTGTGGGGCCTGTGCAGGGGAAGCGGAGTTGGGTTCAGCGTATTCGGGTTGGCTGTTGTCCAGGAGAATGGTCCACCGGCCCTTGGGTTGAGAGAGGGAAAGGCTTGTGGACTGGTCGTTAAATCCCAGAATCAGAAGCATGGCTTCCTGTCCGGGAATGCGTCGATACAAAGTGAGAACGGTTTTTGATGGATTCTCCCAGACACGAAGCTGATGGCCTTTTCCTCCGATTCCGAGAGAAGGATTGCTCTTTCTTAACCCGATCAGTTGCTTGGTCCAGGCGGCCAGATGTTGTTGTCCTTCGTCGCGAGCATCCGGAGAGGCCAGTCGTGAGCTTTCAAATGTCGCCACTGCGTAGGGATCTGAGATATTTTTCCATCCGAACGGTTTGAATTCGGCCAATCGGCCCTTGCGAACCGCTTCAATCAATCCTTGGTCTCCGTGGTCAATGAAATAATGGAATGGGGCTTGTTCTCCGTATTCTTCCCCCATGAACAGAAGCGGAATGAACGGGGAGCACAGAACGGACGCCATGAGAACCTGTTGGGCTGCGTGGGGAATCAAGGTTGACAGACGGTCGCCCTGTGCCCGATTGCCCACCTGATCATGATTTTGGGCGAATACCACAAATTGTGAAGGCAAAAACTGGGCAGCGGAATTTCCATGTTTGCGGTGCCGATGGTAGGAGTATTGGCCTGAGTACACAAAATGCTTGCGAAAGGCCGTGGCGATATGATCCAGCGTGCCGAAGTCCTGGTAATAGCCTTGCCGTTCTCCGGTCACGAAGGCATGAAGTGCATGGTGAAAGTCGTCATTCCATTGCGCATCCAGGTTATATCCGCCTTTGGAAGCCGGGGTAATGAGTTTCACGTCATTCAAATCGCTCTCCGCGATTACATACACGGACCGGCCATCCTGTTTGGCTGCATTGTGGACTGCATCCCTGATGTCTTTCAGGATATGGCTCACGCTGGCATCAAAAATTCCATGAATGGCATCCAGCCGAAGGGCATCAAAATGGAATTCTCTGGTCCAATAGACCGCATTGCCGATAATAATGTTCCGGACGGCATCGCTGTGAGCTCCGTCATAATTGATGGCGCTGCCCCAGGGTGTGCGGTAGTGGTCGGTAAAAAACGGTCCAAAGTCTCCCCAGTAGTTACCTTCCGGGCCCAAATGGTTATAGACAACATCGAGAATGACGGCCAGGCCGGCCGCGTGGCAGGCATCCACCAATCGATGAAGGCCGATCGGTCCGCCATAGGAATTCTGTGGCGCATAGAGATAGGTCCCATCGTATCCCCAGTTCCTTGTGCCGGGGAATTGTGCGACCGGCATGAGTTCGATTGCGGTAATGCCCACCTCATCCCGCAAGTAGGCCAGGAAGGGAATGATGGCCTCAAAGGTCCCGGCCGGTGTGAACGTGCCGGGATGGAGTTCATAGATCAAGTAGTTTTGAAGAGCCAGGCCTTTCCACCGTTGATCGGTCCAATGAAAAGATGCGGGGTCGATCACCTCGGAAGGGCCATGCACACCTTCCGGTTGGTAGCGGGAAGCCGGATCGGGGCGTTTTAATTTGTCATGAAGGACAAATTGGTAGCGCGTTCCCCCTGAGATATTCGAAATGGTCGTTTCCCAATAGCCAAAGGGGCGAGGTTCCATGG
This sequence comes from Nitrospirales bacterium, assembly GCA_050248735.1. GTDB lineage: Bacteria > Nitrospirota > Nitrospiria > Nitrospirales > UBA8639 > JACKFE01. The sequence goes on from JBFWRU010000002.1 coordinate 341,445, forward strand.
GTACGAGTTCAGGATGGGGGGGCAGAGTTTCGACCGAGAGCGTTTTCACCCAAGGCGCCCATGCCCGGAAAGTCACTTGCGAGGGACCAGTGACAAAAGCCCCGACCGATGTGTTTTCCTGGAGTGGGATAATAGGTTTTTTAGGCGGCATTGGTGGGCATTGGTAATGGATGTGCGGAATCCGAGTCAGGATCAGGAGAATGATTAGATGGACAATCAAAACATTTTAACATGGGAATTGCGTTTGTCACCTGGTTTCGAAAAATTTGCTTGTCACTGTTTCTGTATTCGACAGAAGTCAAATTTCCGCGTACTCTTAAGATTGCAGGGTGTTGGATTCTTGCTTTAGAGTACCCAGCTATTTTCTGCGGAATTTTGATGAATCCACGAGATTGTGAATTGACCGAGGAGCCTTCATGAGACTACGACCGGGACGACCGTATCCCCTGGGTGCCACCTGGGATGGAGAAGGGGTGAATTTCGCATTATTTTCTGAAAATGCCACCGCGGTGGAGCTGTGTCTGTTCGATCAGGTTCATGATGATCGTGAAAGTCATCGTATCCGGCTTGATGAATGCACTGATCAGGTTTGGCATGTCTATCTTCCCGAAGTGCGTCCGGGACAATTATATGGATACCGGGTTCATGGGCCCTACGATCCGTCTGCCGGGCACCGATTTAACCACCATAAAGTCCTGATCGATCCCTATGCCAAGGCGCTGACGGGTATTGTGAAATGGTCGGATGCGATGTTTGGGTATCGGGTAGGCGACCCCGCCGGTGATTTGTCTTTCGATGAACGAAATAATGCGGGAAACGTTCCCAAAGGAGTGGTAGTGGACCAGTCTTTTTCCTGGGGCGGAGATTGCCTGTTGCAAACCCCGTGGGCTCAGACCGTCATTTATGAGGTCCATGTGAAAGGGTTTACGATGCAACACCCCGATGTGCCGGAGCATCTGCGGGGCACCTACGAAGGACTGACGTCTCCCGCCGTGATTAAATATTTGCAGGACTTGGGGGTCACCGCTATCGAGTTGTTACCGGTCCATCATTTCGTCAATGATCAATTTCTCATTGATAAGGGGTTGACCAATTATTGGGGGTACAATTCCATCGGGTACTTTGCCCCTGATATTCGGTATTCCGCCTTTCCCAAAGAAGGCCGGAAGGTTTATGAATTCAAGACGATGGTGAAAACCCTTCATAGTGCCGGAATCGAGGTGATTTTGGATGTGGTCTACAATCATACCGGAGAAGGCAATCATCTCGGTCCTGCCCTGTCTTTTCGAGGGATCGATAATGCCGCGTATTACCGGTTGTCCCCGGAGAACCCGCGCTACTATATGGACTATACGGGATGCGGCAATACCTTGAATGTCCGGCATCCGCGGACGTTACAGATGATCATGGATAGCCTGCGGTATTGGGTGTGCGATATGCACGTGGACGGGTTTCGTTTTGATTTGGCTTCAACCCTTGCGCGAGAACTGCATGATGTCGATCGGCTGAGCGCGTTTTTTGACATCATTCATCAGGATCCGATTCTTTCTCAGGTGAAACTGATTGCCGAACCGTGGGATTTAGGAGAGGGCGGATATCAGGTCGGGAATTTCCCGCCGGGATGGGCGGAATGGAATGGAAAATATCGGGATGTCGTCCGGCGCTACTGGGCCGGAGATAACGGATTATTGGGCGAACTGGCGTCTCGGGTGGCAGGGAGTAGTGACTTGTACGGTCAAAGCGGACGACAACCCTATGCCAGTATCAATTTCGTGACGGCTCATGACGGGTTTACCCTCCACGATTTGGTGTCCTATCAGCGCAAGCATAATGAGGCGAATGGTGAAGGCAATCGGGATGGCACCGATGAGAATGAAAGCTGGAATTGCGGAGTGGAAGGGCCGACGGACGATCCGGCCATTCTCGCTATTCGTGAGCGGCAAAAGCGGAATTTCTTTGCGACCTTGTTGCTTTCGCAGGGGGTGCCCATGATGTGCGGAGGTGATGAAATCGGGCGCACGCAGTCCGGAAACAACAATGCGTATTGTCAGGATAATCCCATCAGTTGGTTCGATTGGAATCTGACAAAGTCTCAATTAGAGACGTTGGCCTTTGTGAAACAGTTGATTGCCATAAAAAAAGAGCATCCGGTGTTTCATCGCCGTCGATTTTTTAAAGGGAAGCACATTAAGGATTCCGAAGTGAAGGATATCGCCTGGTTTGGAAGCCATGGAAAGGAAATGGCTTCTGAGGACTGGGGAAAGGGCTTACTCACATTGGGCATCCGTTTGGCTGGGGATGCGATTGAAGAAATGGATGACTGGGGTAATCCGATTGTCGACGATTCTTTCCTGTTATTGCTGAATGCCTATCATACCCTAGTGCCCTTTACCCTTCCCGCTCACAAAAAAGGCGTATCCTGGGAGTGGGTGTTTGATACCTCGCAAATGGATGTCAAAAAGGTTTCCAAGACTTGGCGGGGCGGAAAGGTCTATGAATTGGAAGGGCGCACAGCTGCCCTCTTCCGGCTGCGTTCTTAAGAACGCAGCCGGAGGGGGTTAGAGGCGATCGTCTACGAACCGCTTACCTTTTTCCACATAGTCGGACATCCGATCCTTCGTCTCGTCAGCAAAGTCGTTCAACCGATCGGTGGTATCGTCAAGATAATTTTTCAATTGGCGCCGAGTTCTTCGTCCGGATTGCGGTGCCAATAGAAGTCCCAACCCGGTTCCTAACAGTACGCCGGTCACAAAGGTTAAACCTCCAAATAGTAAAAATCTTGAATCCGAATCCATGGTGCCTCCTTATTGCCAGGTGTGGGTCAATTTCTCCCTCACAGGAAAACGAACGGGTTTCATCCCTATTCGTTCATTTTCCTTACAGTGGAACTCTTATTTCATTGTATAGGTCGAATGGATTCGTTTTCAATCATATTGAAGGAGCCAGGTGAAGGATAGGTTCTGCTGGAAGTGTTTGGCCGAAGAATCGTCAGTATTTTGATGAAAGGTATTTTTGAGGAGTGTATTGGGAAAGTGTCTTGCTGGAACAGATTTGGTGTGCTATCTCCTGATGGAGGAATCGCTTTCCTGTGCTGGTCTTTGTTTGTTGCCTTTCTTGTAAATTCAAGCAAAACTTTAACTGTTGGCTGGCAAGGAATTTCGGTCTATGAAGGTCTCGGGAGAATCAAGTATGAAAGGTGAGTGTCGCTCGATCTCTGCTGATATGAAGAAAGTAGCAGAGTTGTTTCATGTTGAGTTGCAATATGTGGATGGACGGCAGCACGTCCATCATGCCACGGCTGATACGTTGTTGCCCGTGTTGCAGGCGTTGGATCCTACCCTCAACGCGGATTCGGATTTTTCCAGGGAGTTCCATCGGTTGGTGCAGGAACCATGGGGGCAGTTGATTGAGCCTGTCCTGTTATATTTCCCGCAAACTCGTCAGCCGATGGGGTTTCACCTGAATCTGCCAGATTTCAATTGTCCCGTAGAGTCAATTTCTTTGGAGTATCAATTCATCGGTGAGCAGGGCCGTCCCCGATTATTTCGACAGACAGGTTCTTCCTGTCGATTCGGTGAAGGCACCCTTATCGACGGACAGCGGTATGTCCGGATAGACGTGCATGTGCCTTACAAGCCTGCCATTGGATATTACGATCTTTATGTTCGGGTGGAGCTGGCTGACCAGATCTTGCTCGGGCAAAGCTTTGTCGTGTCAGCCCCCAAGCAGTGCTATCAACCGCCTTCGTCGAAGAAACGATGGGGAGTCGGTCTGCAGCTGTATAGTGTTCGGTCACGGGACAACTGGGGGAGTGGGGATTTTGGTGATTTGCAAAAAATCATTCAGGTAGCTGGAAAGGCATGGAAGGCTGATACAATCGGGCTTCAACCCCTGCACGCAGCCACGCCCGGTTTGGCAAGTCCTTACTCTCCTTCGAGCCGCCTCTTTTGGAATCCCCTCTATCTGGACCTGGAGAAAGTGGAGGAACTGCGCTCCTCTCCTTCTCTCCTGCGTCGCATCCGTTCGCGGAAATTTGAGAGCACTCTGCAGGCTCTTCGAGACAGTCCGTTGGTGCAGTACGAAAAGGTGTGGCAACAGAAATTACCTATTCTCGCGGCTATGTATCGGTCGTTTCGGCGGAATCATTTAAAGCCGATGACGAGGCGGGGGCGTGCCTTTTGGCGGTTTGTAGAGGAGGGCGCTGAAGCGTTAAGCCGGTTTTGCCTATTTCAAGCTTTACATGAGTATTTCAAGGGAAAGAGTTGGCATGAATGGCCTCAGTCTTTTCATCATCCTGAATGTCCGGCTGTGCGGAATTTTCACAAACGATATAGCGTGCGGGTTCAGTTTTTTCTCTATGTTCAATGGTTGTGTGAGTTGCAACTGAAGGCGTTGGACCGGACCACGCATCGATCAGGCCTGTCTTTGGGTCTGTATTATGATCTTCCGGTCGGCATCCATCCCGATGGGGCCGATGCCTGGGTTTTCCAGGATCAATTGGCGCAGGGAATAAGCGTTGGCGCTCCTCCTGATTCGTTTAATTTACTGGGACAAAGCTGGGGCTTACTTTCGCCGAGTCCTTTTCTGATGCGAAGGCATGGCTATCAGTTCTGGCGCGAGACCTTGCGTCACAATATGGAGCATGCCGGGGTGTTGCGGATCGATCATGCCCTCGGTCTGTTTCGCATGTTTTGGGTGCCCCAGGGAAAAACCGGACGGGATGGGGTCTATGTGCGGACGTATGTGGATGAGATACTGGCCGTGCTGGCCCTGGAAAGTGTTCGGAACAAAGTCATGGTTGTTGGAGAAGACCTGGGTACGGTGACCCCGGTTATCCGGGAAAAACTGGACGGGGCCGGGTTGTTGTCGTATCGACTGTTATTTTTCGAACGACAGGAACACGGTGCGTTTCAAGAGCCGTCCCAGTTCCCCGCTCAATCTTTGGTTGCCGCGACCACACATGATTTACCTACCCTTTGCGGGTATTGGGCTGGTCGGGATATGGAAGTGAAGGAGCAAGCCGGTTTATATCCGCATCCCGAGGACCTTCAACGGGATCGTATGGAGCGGGACCAAGACCGAAGTCGATTATGGGAAGCTCTGATGCGGCACGGCTTGGCTCCCAGTCCTGATTTACCGGAAAAATTTTCTCTCGTAGACATTCAGGCTCTGTATCAATATTTAGCTAGGACACCTTCCAAATTGTTAATGATCCAACTTGAAGATATTTTGGCCGAGTTAGAGACTCCCAACCTTCCGGGTGCCACGGATTCGGCTTATCCATCATGGCGGATCAAGTTAACCAGGCCTCTTGAGTCTTGGCTCCGAAGCCCCGAAGTCCTTCAATTCGCCAGGGCCATTCGTCATGCACGCCGTTAGGGGCTCTTTGCCGAGGAGGACATGAAAACTTTTCATGACTCCTCAGTCAAATGACGGTTTTTCCCGTGGTGATCAACTTGAAATTTTCCTTGAAGATTCAAGGGATTTTGTTGCACGTTCAGGCCTGGGGGTCTATGATGTATCGTTATGGATTTTCAGGATTTTTTTGATTTTTATTCAAATTTGCTTCTCGGGTGTTTTGATGCCCCTGCAATAAATATTTCGAATTCCCATGGTCCTCGGCTGTCATGTATTCCAGTCTTGCGTTCAAACTATTTTTCCTTGACGGGGTCATTTTGTGACTGACAATTCCTGGTATGGCTTGAGCGTCCTTAAGTCTTTTCTGTCGTAGAACAGAGGAATATCCCGCCTATGCAAGATAAAAAAATGACGATGTTTGGTTGGGTCGAAGGATTAACGGATGCGGTGACTGCCAGCCTGACTCAAATTGTGGCATTTTTGCCCACGGTGATTTTAGCCTTCATGCTGCTGGGTTTGGGCTATTTGCTGGCGCGTGTCGTTTCCATTGTGGTAACCCGGCTGCTGCAATTAATGGGGTTTGATCGATTGCTGAGCCGAACGGCTGTCCAAACCTTATTGGAACGTTCCGGAACCAAACAAAAGAGTTCCGAGATTTTGGGAATGATTGCGTTTTGGATCATTTTCCTGGTCTTCCTTATTAAGGCCTCGGATACGTTGCAACTGACGATGGTCTCCGATGCCCTCACCACTATTGCTTATTATATTCCGAAAATCGGCATCGCCGTGTTGGTGTTGATCCTGGGATTGATTGCGGCCAATTTCGTTCGTGAGTTGATTACCATGACCTGTAGTTCCGCCGGTATTACGCATGGGACCATGGTGGCTCAGGCGGTGTATGTAGCGGTGGTGTTGTTAATCGTGGTGACGGCCATTGATGCTCTGGGTATCGATACGGATCTCTTAAATAACACCATCATCATTCTCCTGGCCGGGCTCATTGGCGGGGCGGCGTTGTCGTTTGGACTGGGATCTCGGACAGCCGTGGCCAATTTGATCGCGGCTCATTATCTGGGGTCGGTGGTGCGTGTAGGGATGACCGTCAAGATCGGGGATAATCAAGGTACGGTCGTAGCCGTGACGCCCATCTCGGTTGTGTTGGAAACGATTGAAGGCCGCGTGGTGGTGCCGGCTTCTCAATTTACCGAATCCACGGCGATTATCACACATCCGCAACGGTGACTATGGATCTGGAACAATATCTGACCCTTGGGTATCTTCAATCTCATCCTGTCGAGGCGGCTCGTCATTTGGAATCTCTCCACCCTGAAGAGTCGGCTCATTTGCTGGAGTCCTTGCCTCCTGAAGAGATTGCAAACGTTTTAGAACATTGCCTGCCTGTTTCAACGGCCAAGGTGATTGAGGAATTACCTGAAAAGGTGGGGGCGGGAGTTTTGAATTCCATGAATGCCACCTCGGCCATCGGGGTCCTACGACAATTCGAAGATCCGGTTCGGCAGGAAATATTGGACAGGTTGGATGATCCCATGGGGGCCACGCTTCGACGAGCCTTGCGCTATTCGCCGAATACCGCGGGTAGTTTGGCCGATCCGCAAGTGTTTACCCTCCCGCCGGATATTCCGGTCGAAGAAGCCATTGATCGAATACGCACCTATGGCCAAAAAGCCATGTACTATATTTATGTGATTGATCGGGATAGCAAGCTGGAGGGGGTGGTCACCCTCCGGCAACTCTTGGTGGATTCTTCCAACCATCTCGTGGGAACCTTGATGGAGGGTCAGATTACTACCTTATCGGCCGAGGCCAATCTGGAAGAAATTCTCAAACATCCTGAATGGAGTCGCTTCCATACGCTTCCGGTCGTTGACCGATGGGGGACGTTTTTTGGGGCCTTGCGGTATCGTATGTTGCGCCGGATTGAAAAAGACGTGGGTGGAAAGGCACCACTTGGATCCGTGAGTGATTCTCTGATGCAACTATGGGAAGCATACTCTCTTACCGGAATCCGTTTGATGACCGATGTGGCTCAGACCATCAACGAACGGAACAAATCGCTATGAATGAATTTTCCATGTCGGGAACGATGGCCGGTCGTCGTGGGTCCCATGTGCTGAATGAAGCATTTTTTCAAATGCATCATGAAGAAGCGGCGATGATTCTGGAGGAACATCCGGTCGAAGATATCCTGCGGATTTTGCAAGGGACCACGGCCAAGAACGCGGCCAATCTGTTGTCAAGTATTACTCCCCCGGTGGCTGCGGAGACGTTGACCGTGATGCCTTCCGATCTGCTCAAACAGGTCATTCCCTATCTGTCTCCTTCCCTTGCCGCGTCCTTATTTCAACGGCTGGATACCGATTTGCAACGAGCGATCCTGTTCCGGATTCCCGAACGCTATGCTCAGGAAATCCGTTCGTATATGACGTATCCTCCGGAATCGGTTGGCAGCATCATGGATCCAAGGTTTTTTGTGCTGCAGGAGGACATCACGGTTCGGGAAGCCATGTTACAGGTGCGATCTCGAGCTCAAAAAGACATTCATGATGTCTATGTGATCGATCGCTTTCAAAAGTTAGTGGGAAAATTTTCCGTTCGAGATCTCCTGCTGGTGGATCCCGATGAAAAGTTGCAATCGGTGATGAATCGGGATCTCCCCACGATCCATCCGCTGGAGTCGAGAGAAGAAATTGTGGAGTTATTCGGCGAACGCCACTTTTTTACCATTCCCGTGGTGGATTTGGATCAACGGCTGTTGGGTGTCATCCGCAATGAGGATATCATCAAGGCCAGTCAGGAAGATGCCACGGCCGACTTACAAACGATGGTGGGAGCGAATAAGGATGAGCGGGCGTTATCTCCAGTGTGGTTTTCGGTCAGAAAACGGTTACCCTGGTTGCAACTGAATTTAGTGACGGCGTTCTTTGCAGCTTTTGTGGTGGGAATATTTGAAAGCACGATTGCGCAGTTTACGGCGTTGGCCGTTCTCCTTCCCATCGTGGCCGGGCAGTCCGGCAATACCGGTGCCCAATCATTAGCTGTGGTCATTCGCGGTCTGGCGTTGCGGGATATCCGACCGGCCCAATGGTTGCGGGTGTGTGGGAAGGAAGTGTATGTGGCCTTTTTAAATGGTCTCGCGGTAGCCGCAGCGGCCTGTCTGGCGGTGGGACTATGGAGCCATTCGTTCGGCTTGACGGTGATTATCGGTGTCTCCATGATTATTTCCATGGTGATTGCCGGGTTGTCGGGGGCGGTGATTCCAATTGCGTTAAAAGCCCTCAAGCAGGATCCTGCCCAATCCTCTTCGATTGTCCTGACCACGGTGACCGATGTGGTGGGGTTCTTTTCTTTCCTGGGATTAGCGACCATATTTTCCAACCTGTTGGTTTCCTAACCATTCAGTTGCCCGGTTTCTTCTTGTGTCTATCTTTGCCGTAATGTTCGTGCCAGCTAAGGCCTTTTTTGTGTTGCCTCATACGGTGATCCGGTAGTACCATCAGGAAAATTTATTTTTTAGGGAGGCATCATGGAAACTCGGACTTCTACTAAAAGTGGTCGTGATGGGGCTTTGGATAAGGACATTACGCGCCTACGGCAACAACTGAACGTCTTGAAGAACTTTTTACAGTCAGAGCCTTCGCAGGAAGTCCTTCTTGGATTCGATTCGGCCATGGAGGATTTGCTGGAAGATGTCTTTGGAAGTTCTTCGCCCCTTTTGTCTACCTATGAGTATGCGCAGGTGGGCGAAGCCTCAGGGCTCATGAATCTTCCGGATACCGGGACCGAAGAAACTACATCGAATTCCCAGCGTGAAACGATCCGCCAACGGCAGCGGGTCCTGGAAAGTGGCATTGCCGAGTTGGAAGCTCACAGAGCTTCATTAAGCCAGCAGGCTCGGAAGGGACCGGCCAAAGGCCCTCGCGTTGCCGAATATATGACCACATCACTGAGGGCGGTCCCTTTGGACGCCACATTGCGTGAAGTCGGACAGAGTATGCAGAAATGGAAGATTGGGTCCGTGTTTGTTCAGAGCGGAGACGAATATGTGGGTTACATCACGGAAACCGAATTGGCGAGGGAAGTTGTTGGTGGAGGAACGGATCCGACCACAACGACCGTCAAGACGTGTATGCGGGAGCCGATCATTTCCTTGGAAACCAGTGATGCTCTGGTTGAAGCCGTCCGGTTAATGAAAGAAAAATCCACCAGACATTTGGCGGTCGCCGAGAGTGGGAAAGTGGTAGGCGTGATATCGGCTTCGGATGTTCTGCGGTATTATTCCGGGGTCAAATAACGTTGATCCAGTCCATATAAGTCGGCTCTTCATATGAACTTGAGGGGCTGTGCGGCATGTTAAACCCACGGTCCCTCTTCATCCACATCCGGTTTCTGTTCCACTCTTCCTTAAGAAAATTTAATATCTTTTTAATGGCATCTTAAGAGGTGGTTAGTAAGCTGTCCTCAAAGGGTTAATGGCAAATTTATTCATTATCTCAAGGAGGATAGAAATGAATCACCAGAATGATTCTCAGACTCGCCAAGGCGGGCAGACAACCACGTGGTTGTCACGCGGTTGGAGACAAACCAGTGTGGGCATGCTCAGCGCAGCTTTAGTCATCGGTTTACTGACGTTTGGAAGTTGGCATGCTCCAGTACCCTCTCAAGCGGCCGGATCTCAAGGGGTGGTCGCCGGTGAGTTGGGAAGCCCTCCCAATTTTACCAAGGGAGGATTTGCAGATATTGCCCAGGCGGTCACTCCGGCAGTCGTCAATATTACCGTTCGCAAGGAAGCTCCGGTTCCCATGTCGGGTTTTCCGTCCGACCAGTTAAAAGAATTTTTTGGGATGCCGGGAATGCCGGAAATGCCTAGAATGCCGAACAGGCCAGGTGTCCCCCCAGGACCTGAAGGCCACGGGGCCGGTTCCGGTGTGATTATTACCAGTGACGGATATGTGCTGACCAACGATCATGTGGTTGATGGGGCCAAGGAAATTACTGTGACTCTTCCGGATAATCGGGAGTTCACCGGACAAGTGATTGGACTTGATCCCCAGACAGACATCGCGGTGATTAAAATTGATGGAAAAGACTTGCCCTATGTGCCATGGGGAAATTCCTCTGAACTCCGGGTCGGAGAATACGTCCTGGCTGTCGGCAATCCTTTTGGTTTGAATTCCACTGTCACCCTCGGAATCGTTAGTGCACTGGGTCGGGGAGGCATGGGCATTACCCAGTACGAAGATTTCATTCAGACGGATGCGGCGATCAATCCGGGGAATTCCGGTGGCGCGTTGGTGAATACGCAGGGGCAACTGGTCGGCATTAATACCGCGATCTTTTCGCAGTCCGGCGGGTATCAAGGCGTGGGATTTGCGGTTCCCACCAATCTTGCGAAACCGGTGTATGAAAGTTTGGTGAGCACCGGGAAAGTCGTTCGGGGATTTTTGGGCGTCGGAATTCAAGCGGTGACGACCGATCTGGCCGACTCGTTTGACTTGAAGCAAACCAAAGGTGCTCTAGTTACGAATGTCGTTCCGGGAAGTCCTGCGGATGAGGCAGGCATCAAACGAGGTGATGTGATCGTCGAATATCAGGGCAAACCCGTGTTGGATCCCCGTAATCTTCAGCATCATGTCATCAGAACCACTATTGGAACTGAAGTAGCGATGGTGGTGATCCGGGATGGTCAAAAGCACAATCTGAAGACGAAGATTCGTGAGCAAGCAAATCCCACTCAAGTGGCACAGGCCGGCCAGATGGGCACCTCGGAAGGACCCCTTGCCGGGGTGGCTGTTCAGAATCTCAAACCTGGTATGGCCGAGCAATTAGGAGTGGAAGAAAACGTGAACGGGGTGGTGGTTATGGAAGTCACACCTGGCAGCCAGGCGGCACGAGCCGGTTTGGCGGAAGGTGACGTGATCAGCGAAATCAACCGTCACCCGGTTCGTTCGGAGGAGGATTTCATGAGGGTGACTTCCAGCTTGAAAGATAACTCATCCGCCTTGGTGTTTATCCACCGTGGGCAGGGTGGCTTATACCTAAACATTAAAGTTTGAGTAATACCATTCAAGGCCCGGTGGGCTGAGCAGGGGGCTTCTTCACTGGAGAAGTCCCCTGCTTTTTTAAGCCTGATTTTCAGCCAATGTGCATATGAATTGAAATGACTTCCGCTTGAGGTCGGTGGATTTATTTCTCGAGGAGAGGTTCAACGACCACCTTTCCAAAATCGACAGAACACCGATGGGCAATCAAAGCCACCCCGTACTCTCCCTCTGGAATGTTCTCGCCCGCGTTATCGGCGAGTTCAAGCCATTCACCCCAGTGATCGGATTCTTTCTGTCGCCAGCGAAACTGCTGGACGTAGCGCCAATGTCGATCCTCCCGTTCGTTTCAGGCCACACTTCAATTTCCAGAAAAAATTTTTGACCAGGCTGCAGGGTAATGTTTTGGTATGCTGATACCCACTGCTCCTCTCTATTTCCCAGTTTATAGGAAAACTCAGAGCCTAGAGCACCGTATTTTGAGTAATACCAACAGAGACTGAAATTCCAACCACGGCGAGGTCTGGATGGATCTGTATCAGGACGTCCTCCCCACATGGGAAGCACCCCGAAGCCGAAAAACCTTCTTTCTTCACTGTTTCCACGACCTCTGTAAATTATATCGGTTTTTATGCGACGAGCACCGGAAAAGCTTCCTGTGACGATCAGGATGCGGTCATATGCTTCAACCCCTCGCGTTGGCCTAACCCCCAAATTTTATCATCCTTGAATGTTTCCCACTGTCCGTCCCCCACGTCCAAATCTACATCTTTCCAGTCAACCTGAAGCGGCAGAAGGATTGGTGAAGGATCATAGCGAAATGTGAGTTCCAGAAAGTCAGTGCAACCGGACTCATTATCACATCGAATGTTTAATCGGTTCAGACCATGCAAAAGATCATCGACGGATAGTTCGATAGCGAAGAACGGTCTAATGCGAGCCGTGGAACGGGCGGCCTTAACCATGGCGATCAAGGTTTGGGCTTGGTGGAGATCGGTTTCGGCTTGTGAGTATTGTTGATCGTGAATGTCCGTGCGAGCTTGCGCAATCGCCCGCAGAGCTTTAGCGGCGGTTGACGTCAGAAGTTGTTCCTGATGGGTGGACAGGGGGTTTGCCATGGCTGACATTGAAGTCCTCATGGATCCTTTCGCTCCATCCCGCTGTCGGGCTGAGCATCAAGGCAAGGAGCAGGCTGATAATTGTTGTTGGACGGAAGAGGAGTTTCATAAGCAGCCTCCTTAACTCATATTTCTGGAAATTTCAGATGGCGATAATCACCCGTGGCTTTGGGCGTTGACGAGATTGGGAATTTGGTCAGACCCTTCATGGGGAGAAGTGATCTGACCGTTCCCATTCACCAATCTGCTTTATGTGCAGTTGCAGCAGGGTGGTCCTATGCCACCTTGAGTTATTCTGCTTTTTTCTTCTTGGCCTTTTTTGCACTCTTGGCGGTAATGTTCTTGTGAGACTTTTCCGTGCTTTTCTGTTGCAGTTCCTCGGCGGCCATGGCTGCGCCACCGGCATGAGTCTTGTTGACATTCTTTTCAAGTTGGGCATGCCCTTCTTTTACGGGCTTTTCATGTTTCATCCCCGTCAAGGCATCACTGCGCTTCCCGGGACCGCTGCTTTTGCCTTCATCATCTCCGGAGACGTTGCTTCGTTGAATCTCACTGGGGACATTGTCTTTGGGATTTTTAGATGTCCCCGGTTCCCTACCTTCCATTGCAGCAAACGCACCCGTGCCGACCAAGAAAATCAAACAGGCCACTCCACTAAGTACTTTGAAAGCTTTCATAACCAACCTCCTTGAAAAGGACTGAAATAATGTGTGATGCACTGCCTACTTGTTTATTGAATAACGCATAAGGCATGCCAAGTTGATAATCCTGACTCCGGTCCTTTCTGAAGAGGATTGAACCCAAAGGGTAAGGACAAGTTATGCACAGACTGCCGCAAAAAATTCTTTTGAATTATTTGAGACATTTAACTCCAGGAAGAACAGTTTGTCTTAGTGGGATTTTTTTCACATCTGAGGGAGAAAATTTTAAGTCGAGGTCAGGTCCAGGAAGGTTTGGTGAATTAAAATGTGATGAGCGAAAGTGCACAGATTTCATGTGCGGAAAGGCTTGAGGGCAGGGTTGTTATTCCTGTTCAATTGTAGACGCTTCTGAAGGAAAACATTTGAATGTGCCCAGGTTCAGTAAAATCCATGCGCAGGAGTAAAGAAGAAAAAGGAAATGATTTGTTTTTTATCCCCAATTTATGCCGAATCATATTTTTTTGGTTTGCAGGATGAATGGTTACTGCTCTAAAGGACTCGGTTTCTGTCGCCAGAATTGTCCCGGTCAAGGGACGGCAGGCTTGGTCAAATCATTATTCGCCCAGTTATTGTCCGCGTGGACATCAATTCCTCCGGCGGATGGCGGTTTGTCGAGATCGACATATTGAAGCGTATTGAATGGCTGGATCTCTTCGTCAGCGGGCAATTGGTTTCGGTTCCAGCCTCCGCCGAGCGCACGGACCAGCGCAACCGATACTTTAAGGAGATCGGCCTTGATGCCTACGAAGTCAATGCGTGCTTCTAGCGTTTGGACCTGAGCGAAGATGAGTTCAAGGCTGGATGCGAGACCGCCCTGGTACAGAGCAGAGGTTAGATCCTGGGTTTTGAGGTTGGCTCCGACGGAGGCTTCCTGACGTTTGACCGCAATGGAGAGTTGATTGGTCAGAGTCAACGCGTTCTCAACTTCCCGAAACGCGTTGAGCACTGTCGAACGATATTGGTCTTCCATTTCACGATAGATCGACCAGGACTGCTGTAGTTGAGCCCGGCGATATCCCCCCTGAAAGATCGGCAGTGCAATAGTTGAACCGTAAGCCCAAAAGCTATTGGCGAGTTTGAAGAGACTGAAGCCACCGGCTTCGAGTCCACCATCAGCCCCAAATATTACATCCGGAAAAAAGGCGGCGCGGGCGATGCCGATCGTGCGGTTTGCCTGCGCCATCTGGCGCTCCATGGCCGCGATGTCGGGTCGCCGCTCGAGCAGAGTAGACGGAAGTGTCTGCGGAAGTGTGAAGTCAGCTATTCGAAGGTCCTCGACCGGCTTGATCGTGAAACTAGCTGGCGCCTGGTTGACGAGGATGGCAATGGCTTGCTCGGCGACTTGGCGTTGGCCTTGTACCTGGGCTAATTTCGCTTCGGTGCCATACAGCAGAGATTCGACGCGTGCGACGTCGAGCGCCGATGCGATAGCCCCTTCAAACTGGGTTGTGACGAGGTCTAGCGAGTGTTTATAGAGGGTGATTGATTGTTCATAGATCGCTTGCTGCGCGTCAAAGCCGCGAAGAATAAAATAATTCGTGGCGATTTCCGCCTGTAAGCTAAGGCGGGCAAGCCCATAATCCGCGGCGCGTTCTTCGGCACGGTAGGTTTCTAGGCGTGTCGCATTGCGGATTGCCGACCAGAAGTCCGGCTCCCAGGATGCCAGTCCCCCAGCCGACACAGTCGATTCATGGTTCGATTCACCGGGTGCGCGAAACAACTTATTGACGGATTGCCTATTATCCGAGGCGCCAAAACCCAGTCCAATATTCGGTATCCGACGAGAGCGGACCTGCATCATCACATCGCGGGCTTGAACGAACCGTTCGGCAGCGGCTTGTAAATCGGCATTGGCGGCCATGCCTTGCTCTATGAGCTGACTGAGGACCGGATCGTCATAGTGTTTCCACCAGTCCGGCCGTAGTTGATCGTCCGATGGTGTGGCTTCTACGAAGGGACTCGCTCCATGCCAGGAAGCGGGGACGACGTATTGAGGCGGTTGGTAGTCTGGCGCCAAGTCGACGTGAGGGAGCCAGTCGCTACACCCTGTCAGAGTGAGCACCATCAAAAACATGGTGTACCTCCAAAGATGCACGTCCCGGAATCGCACGTTTTTGTTCTTGATTTTCTGCCTGAGGTGCATCATGAGGGTACTGTCAGTCATTGTGTAAGGAGGACTTTGATCCAGATTCGTTGGCCGTCACCAAATCGAATCCAGGTGTGGGAGTCACCACCCGTACCGTATCGCCTTCAAGTAGCGCCGCGCTGGGGTTGTTGATGATGCGGTCATTTTCGGAAATCCCCTCCTGCACCTCGATGGCGTTATCGAGAATTCGACGCACGGTAATCGGCTTGAAGCGCACTCGGTCGCCCTCTATCAACACGGCAACTTCCGTCCCTTTCTCTTGGAATACCAACGTCGTGGACGGAATCGTGTAAAAATTCTGCTCGACTGGAGCTGTTAAGTGAACCGTCGCGTAGGAGCCGGGCCAGAGGGACCGGTCCTCGTTCTCGATGGTAAATTCGGTGATCACCGTGCGCGTGGTCACGTCGAATCCCTTGGCAACAGTCAGAAATTTGGCGTCGTAACGGCGATTAGGGAATTGGGGGACCGTGACATACGCAGTCATGCCAGACCTAAGAAAGGCCCCAAACGATTCCGGGACGCTGACAAAGAGCCGCATCATGCTGATGTCAGCGACCGTAAAGAGGTTGCCTTGAGCGGTCCCGCTCAGATTTCCTTCCGCGTTCACATAGTCGCCGACGTTGATGTTTCGTGCGGTGACAATCCCGTCATAAGGTGCCACGATGGTTTTAAACCGGAGTCGGGCCTCGAGGTTTCGAACCTTTTGCGCCGAAGCGTTAAGGACCGCTTTCTGAGCCTTGGCTTCCTGAACCTTGACCGAGATCGCCTGCTCGGAAACCGCCTGCTTCTTGCGCATCGCCAAATAGCGTTTCGCCGTGATTTCGGCCAGATCTAGCTTGGCACGCTCTGATTCAAAGTCCGCCAGGGCCTGGCGATACTCCGCATCGAGCGTGGGCTGGCTGATTTCGGCCAAGACTTCACCTTTTTTGACCTGAGCACCGTAGTCCTTGTACCACATTTTCACGTAGCCGGAGACCTGGGCATAAATCGGGGCCTCGAACCAGGCCTGAATATTGCCAGGAAGGACAATGGTATCCTCGGGATCCATGAGTTTGGGATGTATGATGGCCACAGTCGGCACGGCGCGTTCCAACGTCTCGTGTTTTAACGAGGATGCGCCCAGTTGGCTTTCATAGAACCGAAAGCCAAGATACAGGGCCACTAATAGAATCGCTGAAAATGTCAAAATATGTCTACGACGAGGTTTCATGAAGGACTCCACTCAGTTCGTCTTCCTTTTGGTGGGGTGCTCGCCCCCCATAAATGATGGCATACATACTAGGCACAAAAAACAGAGTAAACAAAGTAGCAACGATTAAGCCGCCCATCACGGCCCGGGCTAATGGTGCATTCTGAGAATTCGCCACCGCCATGGGCACCATGCCGACGAGCGTAGCCGATGCGGTCATGAGCACCGCTCGAAAACGGCCTTTCCCCGCTTCGACCGCGGCACGGAGCGCATCACCGTGCAGGTGAAATCGCTCACGGGCATAGGAAATGAGGAGGATCGAATTGGCGGTTGCCACGCCCATGGTCATGATCGCGCCCGTCAATGCCGGCACGGAAATATTGGTATAGGTGAGGAACAATGCCCATGCGATGCCAGCCAGAGCGCCGCTCAACGCCGTAATGATGATGAAAGGATCAAGCCAGGATTGGAAATTGACTACGCACAGGAGATAGACCAACACGATCGCGGCGATGAGGCCGAGAATCAGTTCAATAAATACGTCGTGCATGACTTCGGCCTGGCCATGGATTTCGATGACCGATCCTCGGGGCATCTCACTCTCCATGCTGTGAGCGACCTTTTTGACATCATCGAGGACCGCGCCCAGATCACGTCCTTCAGGGGACACAAAGATATCGAACAACGGCATAATGTTGGCGTGCGTCACCACTCCCGGTGTTCCGACCGCAGAGATGTTGGCCAGGTTGCCGAGCAGTTGCATATCGTGTTCCCCCCCCTCAGGGGCTTTTTGAGCCACCGGAACCGTCAAGAGGTCTTTGATGCTCGTCAACTGAGACTGTGGGTTATAGACGTTAATTCGGTAGGACATGCCTGTCTCACGATCCAGCCAATATTGCTGATCAACCTGCTGGCTGCCGGCGGTCGTCACGAGCATATTGTCGGCAATGTCCCTTTGGTCCAGATTCAACCCGAGGGCGAATGCACGGTCGCTTTCGACGAGCAAGGTTGGGGTGCGCATCGTTTGCTGGATCACCACATCACTGGCACCGGGAATCTGGCGTAACTTGCTCGCCAACTTGCGGGCAAACTCATAATTGGCATACTCCTTCGGACCGTTGATCTGCACGTCAATCGGGGAGAGTGAGCCAAAATTGAGAATCTTGGCGGTCAGATCAGCCGGCTGAAACGTGAATTCAATTCCAGGATACCGTTCCATCAACCCCTGACGAAGGATTTGCCGATACTCCCACACTGGTGATTGTGGATTCTTCAAAGAGATCGTCAGATCACAATCCTGCGAACCGATCGTCGGCGTCGGAATGAAGGCGAGGTTATGCGCTCCGACTGGTAACCCACAATTACTGACGATGCCCTCTACTTTCCCCGGCAGCACGGTCTCAATATCGTTGGAGACCAGGGAAGCCAGACGCCCGGAGACCTCGATACGCGTGCCGAGTGGCGCCCGCATGTGCATCTGCATGACGCCCGACTTGATCTCGGGAAAGAATTCACGACCGTTGAAATAAAAAAGACTGAGGGAAACCAGTGCGAGTGCCAGAGAGATCATGACGAATCGCACGCGATGCGCGAGCACCTGCTCAAGCAAACCATTGTAGCGCTCACGGAACCGATCAAAGCCTCGTTCAAATGCCTGTTGAAAGCGAAGGAAGACACTCGAGGCCCTTTTTCGTTTTTTGGACACGGCCTGGCCGTCCGGCGTCCCCATCCTCGCGGCAGCATGACCGCCCAGCATATATTTTGCCATGGTCGGCACCAAGGTATAGGTCAAAATAAAAGAGGCGAGCATGGCGAAGATCACCGCCTCTCCCATCGGTGGGAACACCCAGCCGGAAATGCCGCTAAGCTCGAAAAGCGGAAACCACACGATCGCGACGGCCGACGTGGCAACAAACGTCGGAAGAAGGATTTGATTGGCGGCATCAATGATGGCCTCGTCGACCGGCTTGCCCATGCTGAGATGCGTGTCGATATTTTCGATCATCACCGTCGCATTATCAACGAGAATGCCGACCGCCAACGCTAACCCGCCTAGGGTCATGATGTTGATGGACTCATGAAGAAGATGAAGCACAATGAGAGAGGTCAGGATAGACAACGGGATCGAAGTGGCGATAATGACCATCATCCGCCAGGAACCGAGGAGGAGCAGCACAATGAGGCCGACAAGCACTGCGGCGGTTACTATTTCATGCACCACATCCGAGATGGAATCCCTCACAAATGTCGAGGCGTCGTTCAGGAGAGTGATTTTCACATCCTCGGGCACGACCTGTTCGAGACGCGGGATGATTTCTTTGATTCCATCAACAACATCCAGGGTGGAGGCCTCACTGCTTTTCATTACGACGATAATGACCGACTGCTTGCCGTCCACAAGCACGGAGTTTGTTTGCACACGGCCGGCGAGTTCTACGTTAGCCACGTCGCGCAGATGAATGAAGGCGTTCCCGACCCGCTTGATCGGAATGTTGTTGAAATCTTCGACCTGCAGCGGCGTGGCATTGGTCAATACAATCCAATCGGTCGATTTGATCTTGATATCCCCCCCGGGCAGCACGAGGTTTTGTTTCGAGAGGGCTTCGTGGACCTCCTCTGGGGTCAGTTGACGAGCCAGCAGTTTCTGGCGGTCGAGGTTGACCATGATCTGCATGTCCTGTCCACCATAGGGATGTGGCAGGATCGCGCCCGGTATCGTGACAAGCAAAGGCCGTATCCGCATGATGGCAAGATTATAAAGTTCCGCTGGTGTCAGTGATGCAGACGTAATTTGCAATGTCGCCACCGGGACTTGAGAGGGAAACAAGCGCATGACCATGGGTGGGGAAATGTCTGGCGGTAACGCGTTGACGACGGTTTGTGAGATCGCCGCGATATCGGCCTCGCTACCGCCCAAATCCACTCCATCCTGAAGATACACATTGATAATAGACGCGCCAAAATAGGATTGGCTCCAGATATACTTGATCCCTTCGACCGTTGAGGTCAGGAATCGTTCGAAGATATACGTGATGCGTCCCTCTACGTCCTTGGGCATCAAACCATCGTACAGCCAGACCACGGATGTGACGGGAATCTGGATATTCGGGAAGACATCAGTCGGCGCTTCGACCGCCGCCAGCGTCCCAAAGATTATGATGAGAATGGAGAGAACAACGAAGGTGTACGGCCTTCGCAGGGCAATATGGACGAGTTGGTTCATGCCGGATTTATGTTTAGAACTTGTTTATGGCGCATAAGGAATCTTCGGTTAATACATAAAAATAAAAGCATGCAAAGATTATTAACCTAGCAAGTTCTTTGCCAAGCAAGAACACTCAATATTTTATTCAAGGTCCTCTTCACACGACTTTCGACTCACATTGCCTCTATACATATACACAGGATAGGTATTAGGAAATTGAAAAAAATGGATGATTTATTGGCACTGTTTTCCTCACAAAGTCTGGCTTGAACACGGAACAGGAACATATGTGAATTGTGCATATTTGCACGGAGCGCTCGTGCGGAATCTTATAATTCAGTCAATTCTGGGGGTATGCTTTTAGTCAAGAAGTCACAGAAAATTCATGAGAAATCAGATGTATTGGAGGGAGACAACAGGTTTTTGGAAGAATGCTTGTATTGGCATTGAATTTGCGAATAGCCAATTGTCATGAGTAATGAATACGGTTTGTCATATATTGATCTCATTATGTAAGTGGAAAGGAATAAACATGAAGAGCATCATGGCGAGAATGTTAAAATTCATCATGCCGACGATGGTCGCAAGTGCATTCGTAGTCCTTATAACAAACGTGGAACGTGTCCAAGCTGATACGCTCACGATTGGAGCCGCTCCGAGCTTGAAGGCGGCATTCCAAGATTTCCTTCCGATGTTCGAAAAAGAATACGGTGTAACCGTGCGCGTTGTGTATGGTCCTTCGCAAACACTACGTCGACAAATCGAAAAGGGAGATTCGATCGATGTCTTTCTTCCTGAAGCGGCTGTGGAACTCGATATATTGCATAAGAAGGGAATGACGCGAAACGGCGGGTCTCAAGTGTACGCCCAAAGCTCTCCTGTCCTTGTGATGTCATCAACTCCCAAGGCCACCATGACGGCCTTTCACCCTGGGCTGTCGAATCGACCAATTCGCATCGCCATCGCCGACCCCAAAACATCTGCATTAGGTAAAATCACCGCCAGAATGATGGCAAAGCTCAAAGCCGAGTACCGGAATCGTCTCGATTTCGTCCAAGTGCAAAACCCTGACAAAATTTTGAATCTGGTGCAAAGCGGAAGTGCCGACATGGGGATTGTCTATCGGGTAGATGCGATCAGCAACGGCGGGCGGGTTGTCATCATCGATGAAGCACCCGCTGGTGTTCATACGGCGGTCCAGTTCGGATATGGGGTGGTGCGGAACAGCCGAGAGGGATCCCAGCGTGTGGCGGAAGAGTTTATTGAATTCATTAAGAGTCCTCGCATTCAAAAGCTGCTGCTCCACTACGGATTTGATTCAATGCCCTCGTAATGGATCCCGGGCTTTCGGTTCGGAAAGGGTGAGAAGGGTTGCGTGAACCTCAAATCGGTTGAGCCAACGACAGTGATCTCCACATGTGAGGCTGAACATGAGTAGCTTGGGGGCTTTGCCCGAAAAGTTCTAAAATCCTCCAGGTTTCCCAGCCAAATACTTTCCTTTAGGCTTCCTTGTATTTTTCCATCTTATAAAGATTATGCCCCCCATTATTTTTGACTTGGCTACAAGGGAGCTGAAACCCCTTTTATGAAACGGTCAAAAGTCTTAGAAACGTTGATTCGGATAAAAACAGAATTAACCAGACGTTTTGGAGTTGTCGGATTGAAGACTTTTGGTTCCACTGCCCGTGACAAAGCTGGAACTGATAGTAACGTAGATATTGTGGTGACCTTTGACGGGCCTTCCACCTCTCATCGATATTTTGGTGCCCAGTTTCAGGTGGAGGATGCCCTGGGTTGTCCAGTGGATTTGGTTGCAGAGAAAGCGCTGCGCCCTGAATTGCGAAAATGTATTGAGCGGGAGGCAGTGAGTGTCTGAACGAAAATGGCATTTTTACATTGATGGTCTGATTAGTTTTGTGGAAAAAGTGGGTTCATACCCCAATGGGTTGGACAAGAGTGAGTTCACAGCAAACGGACTGAACTAGGATACCACCATACGTAATCTTGAATTGATAGGTGAGGCTGCACACACATCCTGAAAAAATGTTCGTGATACTTATGTAGGGATTCCTCGGCACCAGAGGATTGCCACTCGCAACCGGTTGATTCACAGTTATCTTGGAAAAGACAATGATACGCTTTGGAGTATTATCAAAAACGATATCCCGCCGTTGCTGGTTCAGTTTAAAAAATGAAAAATTAGTTTTTGTGAAACGATTGAACAGTCTTAAACTTGGCATTCCCCGCTGTCTTGCTACGGAGATACAATATCCTAAAATAGAAGCGTGGGGGAGGGAAAGGTTTAAAATGCCAGTCATTGGATCTGGCAAATTCACGACCATATCGTTGTTCCGTTGAAATATCGAAAGGCCTTGTTGGAGGAAGATGTAGGGAGGATCATTGCAGAGGTTATGCAGGGCCTTGAAGAACGCCTTGATACGGAGTTTGAACGC
The DNA here is from genome assembly GCA_050248735.1 of Nitrospirales bacterium. GTDB lineage: Bacteria > Nitrospirota > Nitrospiria > Nitrospirales > UBA8639 > JACKFE01. The sequence continues at coordinate 363,674 of JBFWRU010000002.1, forward strand.
CTAGACTGAGACTGGGGGCATATCCATTTGCTGTGTTCGGTTCATCTAAAGGTTGCGTTTAGCCAAATTGTGCGAATGTTCAAGAGTATCACAAGGCGCGAGTTGTCCCCGAGGAAACCGGATGTAAAGAAAGAGTTGTGGGGGTAAGGAGTTTTGGACGGGTGGCTATTATGTGGGGACCATAGGCGAGCGAGGCGATTGGCGGGGCGTTGAGCGGTACGTGCAGGGGCAAGGTAAACCGCCAAGAGAACTTCGTCAGTTAACTTTTTTCTAATACCCCGCGGTCTTGCCACGAGGAGCTTTGCTGAAGATCGGTGTGCCCTCTTTTTCTGTCACCACGATATTGCCGATATCGCTCAGAGAGGAAATCAGTCCTACCCCGCGAATGTTATAGCTTTGGTAGCCAACGGTGAGATAATTCCCGCCCACATTTGGGATGCCATTGCCAGAGGATTGCAAGCCTCAGGCACTGGCCGTGGCTCTCTGATAAACCCGTATTGGTTGGGAAACTCTATGATAGCCAAGCTGAAGGAAAAGAGGCCGATGTGAACCCATCTGCCCAATTCGCTTCACCGAAATATACTGAGCTGGTCGAAAGATTCCCTACTTGAACCCGGTTTTCCGGAAAAGCTTGCAAGCTATTCGTTTACAGAACTGTGATCCTGGCCTAAAGACTGTTCCTGTTCTATTGATTGAGAATGAGGTTCTCCCTTAAATCGAGTAAGACGGCTGGTCAAATGATACAGAATGGGTACGACGAATAGGATCAGAAAGGTGGCGGTTAGCATGCCGCCCACGACCACACGGGCCAGAGGCTTTTGGGCTTCCGAGCCGATGCCGCTGGCTATGGCCGCAGGGACTAATCCTAGCGCCGCTCCAAGTGTGGCCATCAACACGGGACGCATTTGCAATTCCGCTCCTGACAGAATGGCTTCCATGAGGGGCGTACCTTTTTGTTCAAGCTCACGAATGCTGGAAACGATTAATACCCCGCCCAGAATCGCAATACCCAATGTTGAAATAAAACCCACGGCTGCGGAGATGCTAAAAGGTGTATTGGTCAAGACCAAAGAAAGTACGCCTCCGATCATGGCAAAGGGCACCGTGGTCAAGACGATGAAGGCGTATCGGAATGATCCGAAAGTGAGATACAGTAAAAAGAGAATCAGAACCATGGTCAGAGGCACGACCACCATTAGTCGTTGTTGTTCCCTGACCAATTGGTCATATTGTCCCGCCCATTCAAGGTGGTAGCCTTCGGGGAGTTGAATTTTTTCCTGCAAAAGACGTTGGGCTTCCTGAATGGTGCTCACCAAGTCGCGGTCCCGAATGCTGAACATGATGGGGATGTACCGCTCATGATTTTCCCGATAAATCATAAAGGCGCCTGTTTGCCTGACGATGGTGGCTAATTGTTTCAGGGGAATCCCTACTCCTTCTGGTGAACTGACCTGGATTTGTCCGATTGAATTTTCGTCCTGCCGATATTGGGGGAGAAAGCGCACGACTAAATCAAATCGTCGGTCACCTTCGATCACTTGCGTGACCGCTTCCCCGCCGATTGCCGCTTGCACCATGGCATTGACATCAGCTACTTGAATGCCATATCGGGCACAAGCTTGCCGGTCGACTTGGATTAGGAGATTGGGCTGCCCCATGGTCCGGTTAATACTGAGTTCCTTGACTCCACGGATATTTTTCAGTTCACCTTCGACCTTCTCCGCTAGAGCTTGAAGCTCTGTGAGGTTGTGTCCATAAAGCTTGATCGAATTTTCGCTTTTCACGCCCGACATGGCTTCTTCCACGCTGTCCTGGATTAATTGGGAGAAATTGACTTTAAGGCCGGGGATGGTCTCAAGGCGTTCCTCAATTTCTTCAATCAAAGCTTCCTTGGTGAGGCCGTGACGCCATGCCTCCCGGGGTTTGAGACTGACATAATATTCGACGTTGAAAAAACTTTCAGGATCGGTTCCGTCATCTGGACGTCCCAGTTGTGACACCGCGGTTTCCACCTCGGGAGATTCCATGAACATTTTCCGCATCCGGCTGGCCAGAGCCGCGGCATCGTCAAAACGTATATCGATGGGCATGCGAATGCGCACCCAGATATTGCCTTCCTCCAGGGCCGGCATGAATTCTCCACCCATGAAGCTCAGGGCTAATACCGTGATCAGCAACAGCATGCCCACGGCTCCTAGCACTAATTTTTGGTTATGCAATCCCCAACGGAGGGAGGCAAGGTAGCGTTGTCGGAGCATGGAAACCAGTTTGGGTTCCTTTTCCCGCATGGGACCATTGAGCAGGAAGGAACACATGGCCGGGGCCAAAGTGCAGGCCAGCAGGAGGGAGCCGGCCAGGGCAAGTCCATAGGTAATGGACATCGGAGCAAAAATTTTTCCGGGTACCCCGGTCATCGTAAAGAGGGGAATGAAGGCGACCACGATAATGACCGTGGAAAATAAGATGGGTCGTCCCACATGCCGTGAAGCTCTGGCAATGAGCTGAGGAGGCGTGACCCCGGGTTTGGCATGATGGCAGAGGTAATAGAAAATACTCTCAACCATAACCAGGGGGGCATCCACGATAATCCCGAAATCAATGGCACCCAGAGAAATGAGGTTGGCCGATTGGCCCATCAGGACCATGGCCGAAAAGGTGAAGAGGAGGGCCAGAGGAATCGTGCAGGCCACGATGAGGGCGGTCCGGAAATGTCCCAAAAAAAACAGGAGGACGATCAGCACCAACACCATCCCGTTGATCAAGATGTGGACGACTGTTTCAATGACGGTATTGATCATGACCGTTCGGTCATAAATGGTTTTAATCTCTACGCCTGGAGGCAGCTTCTTTGAATTGAGTTCTTTGATTTTTTGATTCACGCGTTCCAAGGTGGGTAGTGCCTGCGTGTCCCGTTGCAGAAGAATGACGCCTTCCACCGTATCTTCCATGTCGTTAATGCCCACTTGGCCCAAGCGGATCGCATTGCCAATGGACACTTTCCCTAGATTCTTAACAAAGATAGGTGTGCCATCCTTGACCGCAACGACGGTATTGGCTACATCCTCTAGGCTGTCAATAAATCCTACCCCCCGAACATTGTAACTTTGCGGGCCCAAGGCCAGGTAGCTGCCCCCGACATTGGCATTGCTGTTGGCCAAAGCAGCCGTGATCTGCGGGACTGTCACGTCATAAGTAATGAGGGCCCCCGGATCCAGGTCCACATGGTATTCCTTAGTGGTGCCTCCAAATGCCGTCACGTCGATGATGCCGGGGACACGTTTAAATTCACGTCGGACCTGCCAGTCCTGAATGGTTTTAAGGTCGGTGAGGGAATAGTTTTCTCCGACTAATTCATACCGGTAAATTTCCGCAATGGCCCACCAGGGTGAGAGTTCGGGTTTGACCCCTTCCGGTAGATCAACGGTATGGAGGCGATTCAGGACTTCCTGTCTGACCGCATACCAATTGGTTCCGAATTCAAAGTAGACTTTAAGTTCGCTCAGCCCGAAAAGCGACAAGGAGCGTACATTGGTGAGGCCGGGTATGCCTTGAAGGGCGGTTTCAATGGGAATGGTGATGATCCGCTCCATTTCCTCCGCCGACCATCCCGCTTTTTGAGAAATGACTTCGACAAAAGGTGGCGAGGGATCCGGGTAGGCCACCACGTCAAGGATATGAAAGGCGTAGAGCCCTCCGAATAGCAAAAGGAGACCGAGAGCACAGACCAGGGCACGCTGAACGAGCGATAGCTCGACAAGTTTTGCGATCATGGGGTGGGAGGCGAAGGGGAGGTATGCTGTTCGGAGGGTGATCCCCCTTCTTCAACATTCATGGCCTGTCCTTTGAGAAGCACTGCACCCTTGACAACTATTTGCTCGCCAGTTGTGAGGCCTGATAGCACGGACACCTGGCCTCCGGCCGGGATACCGATTTTGACGGGACGTTTCACATAGTGATTTTGACTATCCGCGACATAGACATACATGTTCCCGTCAATTTCCAGAACGGCGTCCTGTGGAATAAGGGGATAGGAGACGCCTTCGCTCAGTTTGACATTTAACCGGGCGAACATTCCCGGCTTGAGTTTGTGATCGCTATTGTCGACCACCGCGCGGAGTTTAATCGTGCGGGTGGTGGGATCCACGACATCACCGATGGCTGAGATCGTGGCGGAAAAGGCGATCTCAGGATAGGCTTCCACGGTCACTGTCGCTTTTTGTTTCATGCGGACAAGACCCAGGTCTTTCTCATAAACATCTGCAATGACCTGCACTTTGTCCAAATCTGCAACCGTAAAAAGGACTTGATTCGGATCTCCGCTGACGGACTGGCCTGGGGTGACGGAACGGTCAACGATCGTGCCGGAAAGAGGACTTCGAATTTGATAGGTTGAGGTAATGGTTTGGTCGGCGATGGGTTTATCCAGTTCTTCTTTGGAAACTTGCAGGGCCAAAAGTCGTTCCCGGGCCCGACGAAATTCCGCCTTGGCTTTGATAAAGTCGTTTTCGGCCTGTTTCAGGTCTTTTTGAGGCAACGCCTTAATTTCATACAGATCTTTGGCCAGGCCATAGGCTCGTTGCGCGTATGAGAGATCAGAGTTTTCTTTAATAAATTCTGAATAGGCCGAAGCAATTTCCGGACTTTCGATTGTGACCAAAAGCTCTCCCGCCTTGACGAAATTTCCCAATTGCCCATGAATTTTTTGCACTCGTCCAACCAGGGCTGAGGAAATTTTAGAATAGCGATCTTCTCCATACGACACTTTCCCGGCCAGGGCCAGAACCGGGCTGGCGGGTCCGACTGTCACAGGAGCCGTCACGATTTGACCTTTTGATTCCGGGTGAGACGACGCGGACTTGTCGCTGGCGGGATGAGACGGGTCGTTAGCCGCCGATGTTTCAGAGGTGCTTTCTTGTCCGCAGCCCACCACACCGAGGACAATGAGACATAAAATTAATCGAACCGAGTGAGATAGGTGATTCATAAAATGTCCTGGCCGGCAGCCTGTTCCAATAAAAATAAATTCCGCTGATATTCAAATAAGGCCTCTAGGTAATTTTGCAAAATGGTTCGAGATGTGCGGGCGGCATCCAGGAGATCAATAAGGGTGACCCCTCCCTTTTGGTAGGCTTTCTCAAGGATAGAGAACGTGGTTCGCGCATCTTCCAAAACTCCGGCCTGATAGGCTTCAATCAATCGTTGGGATTGGGTCAGATTTTGATAGGCCACTTCAATGTCGTTCTGGACTTTCAGTGTAGTTTTGCGAAGGTCCGCTTGAGCGGTTTGGATGGCGACTTCCGCTTGAGCAATGCCTCCCTGGTTTCGATCAAAAACGGGTAGGGGCACTTGGAGGTTGAGTCCATAGAGTTGTTGATTACCTCCTCCTTGAGGACCCTGCATAGTGAAATTACCCCCGACAATGGGATCCGGATATCGGAAGGCTTTGGCCAATTTCAAATTTGCCTGTTGTTGGGACAGATCAAACCGTCTGGCTTGAAGGTCCGGTCGCTTTTCCATGGCTTCCAGGCGGAGCCGTTCGATATTGGGTGTCACGCGTCGGTACACCAGATCAGTGGTCAACACGATAGCGGTCTCAGGTGGAAGGGCCAGGAGTAATCGAAGATTATTTAACGCAGTCTGAGCCTCCTGGGTGAATTTAATGACTTGGGCGCCAAAATCCACGGCTTGAAGACGAAGCCGAATTAAATCAACCTCGGCAATAAATCCTTTTTTGAAACGTAATTCTCCGATGGTCAAAATGCGATGAAACCGTTCCTGATTTTCCTTGGCCAGTTCCAAGCGGCGCGAGGCCAATTGAACTTGGTAATAGGTGTCTTTCAGGGTCAGGGTTAATTCCCGAATGGCATCGGCAAAAGCCGCCTCAGCCGCCTTGATCCCATATTCAGCACTTTCCATCCGATAGCCTCGTTTCCCAGCCAGGAGAAACATTTGTTGGAGTTGCGGCGTGATAGAACGGGTGCCTTCAAACGTTTGCCGTTGGGTAAATGCCGCCGCACCGGAAAGGGAAAACACGGGATTAGGAAACAGCTTGGCCGTGATGGCCAAGCCCTTGGCATTGTCGATGCCATATTTCGTCATCAAGAGATCAAGGTTTTTCCCCAGGAACCACGACATGGCCTCGTTCAGGCTCAAGGTCAGCGTGGGGACGGCCGTATGCGCTGCTGCCGTTGGATTGGAAGAGGTGTGTGACTCGGATTGTGCTAATACGTTTTCAAGGGGAAAGGCACCCACGATAAAGGTAAACAGCAGGAAGGGAATGAAAGGTATGAGGGGAGTCATCTTGGTGTATGGAAATGATAATCCGTTGATGAAAGAATCACCAAGAAGAGAAAGAGCGTGGAGAACAAAAGCTACCCAATGGCAACCTTTCCTTCCGCATATCGAAACCTGGGAGATTGAGGTGGCAGGAGAGATCCCAGGCCGAAAAGGAGCGTACCATACCGTCCCAGAACCATGGAGAGCAAGATGATGATTTTACCAATGTCGGAAAATTTTGCGGAGAGGGTGAGCACGCCTCCATCTCCCACGGACAGTCCTACCGTCCCTAAAGCCGAAGCCACCTCAAACATGCTAGAAAGGAAGAGGAGTCTTTCTGTGAAGACTAAGAGAAAGGTTAAACAGGTGACTGTTCCTATGGCCAGAATGGTGAGCGCCAGGGCTCGAAGTACAAGATAAGGAGGCATCCGTCGATGAAAAAAATGCAAATCCGATTTTTTTCGGATAATGCCCCAGCCAGCCATCCATACTACACCCAGTGTGGTGGTTTTCAGTCCACCGGCCATTCCACCCGGTGAGCCTCCGACCAACATCAATAAAATTAGCAAATAGAGGGTGCTGGGGAGCAAATGGCTCAGGTCGATGGAATTAAATCCAGCGGTTCGAGCTGAAATGGAGTGAAAGGCCGAGATCATCAATCCTCCCCCCATCGTTTGGCCGGGGGGGTATGAGATTCGAGGAAGAATATTCCCAACATTCCGGCCATAAAAAGAAGGCCGGATACGGAAAGGGCTAATTTCGTGTGAGGTTGAAGTATCCGTCGTGTCCCTAACATCCGGTCGAAGAGATCACGGAAAACGATAAATCCGATCCCTCCGGAAAACACGAGGAAGCCGATGGTAAGGTTGACGACCCAATCTTGTTGGTATTTGATGAGGTTTAAGGGAAATGTCGAAAAACCGGCGTTGTTGAATGCAGACATGGCGTGAAAGACTCCATCAACCAGAGCTTGAGGAAGGGGACGGTCACGGGCAAATCGCAAGGTCAGTAGGAGGGCCCCCAACGCTTCAAATGAAAAGGTAATCACGACGATAGTTTTCACAAATCTGATGAGCCCCGCCATATCCAGAGTATTCAAGGCTTCGGCCAACATCATTCGTTTATGCAGGCCAATTCGATAGCCCACTGCAAGAAGCAACAGTGTAGCCAGAATGGCATAGCCCAATCCGCCGATTTGGATAAGGGCTAAGATAATACCTTGACCAAAAAGAGTAAATTCCGTGGCAGTATCGACCACAATCAGGCCGGTCAGGCAAACGGCCGAGGTGGCGGTAAACAGGGCATCGAGAATTCGAAGAGGTTTCTCTGGGACTGTCGCCCATGGGGTCATCAACAGAAGTGTGCCCGCTGCAATCAAGGCCAACCCTCCCAACGTGACTATTTGACCTGCTGAGAATTGGATGCAGACGAGGTGTTGGTAAAGGGTTCGTCCGATTCTGTGAGATTTGGCTCTAGTGGAGAAGGAAGAGTATGTTGATGTGGCAGTTGGCCGGACCATGCTATTGGGTTGGAGTCTGAGAATTCATTGTGGGGCGAGTCCAACCGGTCACAGATGAGAAGAGGGACGCAGAGGTTAAGGCCAAAAAAGGTTTAGGGCTTTTCAAGTTTTTCCCCCATGGTTTATGCACCAAGCATATATTCATTCCCTGGACTGATTAACTTCCCCCCTATCCATTCTTGGATTTGCAAGAGGCATTCCAGGTAATAATCTAATTGGGAAAATTTGACTGGAGAAAACATCTTAGGAAACAACAGGTTGGCATGAATTAAGTCTGAGTCAATGGCGTTTAGATGTGGCAAGGAAGGATCGAGGGAAAGTCTGTCCAGGGACAGGACAAGCTGTCTTCTGCATAATGGGGGGCGCTGAATCCTTTAGGTCGGAGTGGATATGAAGCAAGTAATAACATACCCTCCCTCAAATGTTCTCTGAGGGAGGGTAAAAATGTTCACCTCTCAAAGCAGAATGCTTTTGCGTAAGTACCGGGCATAATTATTATTTGGCAATGGTGATGCTGGGCCCTGTTCCACGTGGCACTTCTGTCACGGTCATCTGGAAGAGTTGGTACAGCAGGCGGAAGGCCTCCTGATTCCATGACCGTTTCTTATCATCGGTGATAGAGTAATGGTGTCCCTCATGCGTGACAGAAATTTTGGCATTGGGTGGTTTGGAGGTTGTCTCAATGATTTCCATGGTCCGTATGGGATTTTCCCCCACAACTCCTGTTCGAGGATCGGGATCCACATGATATTCTTGCTCATCCTCGATTGTTCGACCAAGAAAATTGAGAATCCCATGAAAACTCCGAAGTCGAAATGCTCCCTGCATAGGGTATTCCCCACCCGGACTGCCGGGTCGAATATCCACCAGGATATCGTTCGGGGGCCAGCGATCGGCTTTGGCTTGCAGGGCCAAGCGTTCTTTATTGGAGATGGTGGTCTGATCATAGTTGGTAATGACGGTGTGCCCGACTGACCGTTTTTGAAGAGTATAGACTTGCTTATCCTGATCCACGATCACCCGATAATTAGATTCCAATGTTTGAAAGTCGGCTCCCGAAAGGGAAGCGAGAGGCAGGGTCCATTCCCGGTCAAACACCAAAGGTTCAACATACAGTTGGTTGGTGTCTTGTAAACGGGAAAGATGAAGAACAATTTGTCGAAAGACGGGATACCCTGTTTTATCTGCCGGTCGATTGTAGTAGGCCACTTCACTGCCATCCGTGGCCATCCGAATTTCACCGGCCATGAGTCGAAGGAGCAGATCGATGTCGACCCCCTGTCTGAGCAGGAGCGTCATTTTGGCTTCGCGGAGCGGCGTCAGGAGCCGTTGGGTGAAGTCCTCTCCTTCAATCGGGTTGATGCTGATCGTGGGATTTTCGGCAATGCTGGCTCCAAAAATAGGAGAGAGAGCAAACCCTCCATCCAGACCTCCCAGAGGTGGTGTGGCTCCGGCCGTGAAGCGATAGTCAAACGTGGCGGCTATGTTGGAGATGGCGGTAAAATGCACGGGTTGATGATGATGCGATCTGGCAATATTGACCAGCAACTGGTCGACCAAGGAGTTGGTCGCAGAGTAGTCATAGGCCACGACGACGTGTTCCAGGGCTTTGGGGGAAATGCAACCCGACATCACCAACGGCAGACTCATCAGTAAAATAAAATTCCCAAAAGATTGTCCGGTATTTTTTTTATTCACGAAGTGTTTCTCCTTTGTGGGGACGTGTTTCTCCAGTGCTGTATCATTCATAGAGAAAACTCAAAAGTCCATGACTGAATGTTATTTGGCGGAGGGATCCGAATTCGGATTGTTTTTATCCGGGATAGGCAACGTCACGATATTTGTGAGGACATCGACCGCAAACTGAGCTAGCCCCTTGAGCCCTCCGGTAAATGATTCCAGAGGTAAGTAGGTAATGTCCGGTTCGGTCCTGGGCCCTTTGACTTCAAATAACGCGGTCATGAGGCCCTTCCGTTCACCTTTCACTAATGAGCCGAAGAGTGGAATGTCCTTCAGCAAATTCGAATAAGCTCCAAACGGGCTGACTGCAATCATGCCATGAAGTTTTTCCGTGGGTAGGTCATAGCTGCCTGCGGCCGTTAACTTAAGGACCGGACTTTTGAGAGCCAAATCTTGTGAACTCAGCAGTCCATTCTCTATGGAAAAGGATCCGTCCAGCTGATCGTAAGGGAGACCTTCTTCCAGGAGGTTCACTTTTCCCATTAATAAACTTGGCACGTTTAAAATGCCCATGATTTTTGAAAGGACGGGTCCGGTTTGAATCAGGCCCTGCCTGAGTGCAGCTTGGCCTTTCCCCGTCAACGAGCGCAGGATCAGTTCGGGGCTTCCCAGATTCATCTGAAGCGAGGTTACCAAAGATACCGTTCCTGTCAAGGGAGATCGGCTATCGGACTGGGGTCCCAACAGACTCTCAACGGGAATATCTTTGAGGGTCAGTTCTCCTTTTCCCGTTTTCTCTTTCTGCTGCCACTGCAACATAATTAATTGAGTCTCTTCGTTCGGTTTTGATGAAGTGGATTGCGAGGTTCGGTTCGTGGCTTCCACCTTCCCATTCATATACCAGGTGCTCCAATCCCAATCCCTGCCCTCAAGGCCCCATGTGATGGCGAAACTGGAGAGGCCCAAGTTCTTGTCTCCAATTACGACGCCTGTTGGAAACATGGCTCCCGTTCCACTTTCAGTTTGCAGGACTCCACGAATATATGGAGCATCGGACCAGGAAAGTTTACCCCTGGCCTCAAGTTTATAGGGAGGGATCGCGACTTCCCCTTTAGTAATGAGAACGGCTTTTTCTTCTTCTTGGATCTTTCCTTGGACTCCAATTATTGCAGGGACCCCCGAAGGTTTTTGAAACAGGCCTTTGGTTTCCAACCCGATATTAGTTAAGTCGAATTCAGCCTGATAATCAGGGCGAAGGTTTGAACCTGACACCGTGAGGGTCGTTCCAATCCGGCCATCGAAAGTAGAAAAAGGCTGCGTCATTGAAGGGAAGAGGATCTGCAGGTCATGGGAAGACCACACACTCACCATGTTGAGGTTTAACGCTTTAGCCTCACGGCGAAAGGACCATTGGCCTTTGATGTCTATCGGGCTTTCCCCAAGTATTCCGTTGAATCGATGAATTTGAATCTGTTGTTCATCAAAGGACATTTGCCCGGTGATGTGAATCACAGGGAGCCGATCAGAGGATGTTTCAAGGTTGATTTCATCTAGCAGGAGATCTCCCTGGAGTATTCGCAGTTGAGAGGGGTGGTTCAGAGAACCCTGAAGACGTGTGGAGATGTGAATGTTTCCCTGAACATGGCTATAGGGAGACAGATGTTGAACCTGTGGTCGGCTGCGGGGATCCCGGAGCAGGCTTTGGTGCACATCATGTGCTGATAAGAGTCCTTTCCCCTGGAGGTCCATGAAGATCTCCGAGTCTTTCCATTCCAGGGTCGCTTCCTTCACGAATATTTGCGAATGATTAAATCTTCCCTCCCAATTCAACATCCGAATAATATTGGAGTCAAACACAATTGCCCCGGATAGTTGAGTCACTGGAGGATGGTTCGGATCGACCAGAATGTGTCCATTGGCCACACGAAAGACCCCATCGGCTTTCACGGTGTTGGCTGCATCGCCGATCCATTGCACCGAACCGGTGAGAAGTTCCATCTCACCGTTAAGATCCCGTTCGGTTAATATCGTCTGAACGGAAATAGGGCGCCATGTTTCCGGGATCATGGTTGCAAGTGAATGAATGGTAATGGGTAAGGCTGATCCCGAAACCGTCAAGGTTGATGGTTCATTTTGCTTCTTGGTGAAATCAGCGGTTCCATTGAGGTTCCAGTCTTTTTCCGAAATCCGAAATGCCGGCATTGAAATTTTGACGATCTCCCCTTCAAGGTCAATGGTGGTTTCCGGGGTTGTCATCGTGAACGGTGCGATGTTTCCGCGTGCATGAAATACCTTGATGACGGAAGGGGCAAATGTAACTGTGGCAGATACGTTGGTGATAAGGGGTTGATCGGAGGCCGGGAGGAATTGGCCGGCCTCCAGTCCCACTTCTCCGGTCGCGTCCCATGAACCATTCCCGTCTAGTGGCCCATCAAACGCTCCCTTCAGGAGTTCTAGGGTTCCAGTGACTTTATGTTCTTGCAGGAATGTCAGGAGGGGCGCCGGAAGCCAGTCATCAGGTAAGAGGGCTGGAACATGTTGGATGGCAATGGGTTTGGCAGCTCCAGAGACCTGCATTCTTGGAGACTCATGCAGAGTATTGGCGATCTTCCCCCGACCTCCAAAGGACCATTCGTCCAAGGAGACTTGAAAACTGTGAAAGGTGAGGAGGTCATGGTCTTGTTGCAAGGTATAGGTGAAGGTTCCCTGAAAATTCCCTAGTGTCTGAATCGGTGTTTTCAACGGGTGCATCCTCAGGAATTGGACAAGGTGCCCAAGGTGAAATTGGGAAACGTCGATTTGTCCTTGGATGGCCGTGCCTGAAAATAGGGATAAATTCTCTGGTTGGGAGAGGGACGTTTCTTCTTCCAGAAGGCTGATCGTGCCATTGAGGGCAATGGTTGAGGGCGGTTGAAGATGGGGAATCTGTGCGGAAAGTTGGAAGCTCGAAGATCCTTCCGATTCGGAGTCTGTAATGGAAAGATGAATGTCGTCCCAGTCTAGAGTCGAGGGCTCTTCTACCCCAGATACATGAAGAAGATGAAGTTGCCCGTTGTGAATAGCCATTTCATGTATAGTCGGAAACGGGAAGGTGCTCGGTTCTTCCGATTCAGCGATGAGAGGAACTCGAAGTGTCAATTCCGGTTGATCAACCAAAGCACGGGTGATAAATAATTTCTTTTCCCAGAGAGATTGCCACCCGATGGCCACTTCCAGGTGGTTGACATGAAGAGATGCAGAAATCTGATCATCGGTCTGGAATGATAACCCGGCCATGTGGACTTCCGGTGAAGGGAAAATGTCCAGGTTCAAGGTTTCAATGTGAATAGGTCCGTCAAGTGCATCCTGTAATCTCTTCGTCAAGGCTTCCTTGACCCATTGGGTATCCGACCAGACTGTCAGGATGAGGATGGGGATTCCCACGGCAAGCAATCCAAGGAGGACAGTGCCCCATACAACAAAGGAATACCAGAAATGAGTGGAAATGTAGTGTAATCGCCGAAGCACGCTCTCGTCTTTTTTTCAAATGGTTGACTCTGGGGATATGTGGCTCAGGACCTGGTGTTAAAAATTGTTACCGTTTTCATGATTCGTAGACGAAGGAACCATTTCTTCAAAGGGCCCGATCAAATTCGTGGAATGAAATTCGATAAAAAATAACACCGTATATTCGTTGAAATAAGTGGAGGCCTGAAACCATGGGGTGGATCGAACAAACTTTCCTGTTGAGTTTTCAAAGAAATCCAGGCGAAAACGGGAATATCCTTTTTGATATTGGGCCTTATACACGGGAAGTTCCGGTATGGCGAAGGGCAGCAGTCCTCCCTGAACTTCTGGCATCCCAAAAAAAGATTGGCTTTGTTCCGTTCCAAATGCCTGGATGAGAATTTGGGCCCGGTAGGTGGGGTTTTGATCTTTGGATTGGATATGGAGTCCCTGTTCACCAAGCCATCGTCCAACCGCTCCAAGAAGAAAGCGTTGTTCAACGGTGAGTCCGGTCGTTTCCAATGTCACCGTTGCTCCTTCGGGCAACGGGAGGGGAGGGACGTTATTCGCATTAAGACTGAATTCTACGGATTGGGTCAGGAGAAATTGCTCTATGGCTGTGAAATGGGCTGGTGCCGGCAAATTGTTCGTGGCGGCACACCCTGGCAAAATGGATAATATGAGGACTGTCAGCATGCCTGTTTTTTTTAATGATTGATGGGTCATACGTAGTTCGTGATCCGATTGAATGTACATGGTTCTTAATATGATTTCCGTTTTAGTGAGGATGTTCCCTTGAGTTCCTCATGAAACTCTTTTACCACCTTTTCTGCCATGGTGGCATCTGCCACCTTTGCGATATGAAACAATGCGTCTCCTTGATTGACAACGGGTAAATTGGTGCGACCAATCAGTATTCCTGGGTCTCCCGTGACGACTGACGTTTCGGTTTCCCCCATGGGGTCAGACACGATTCCCACTTGATCCCCTTGGCGAACTCTCGCCCCAAGAGGGTATAGTGACCGGAATATCCCTCCTGTCGGAGCTCTCAGCCAATAGGAAGTCATGGCTGCTATGCTTTCGGTCCGGACAGTTAGTGGGAGTTTTCCCATCATGCCCAGCGTTTGCATGACTCGCAAGATTCCTCTCAATCCCAGACGAATTCCGATTTCATCAAAACGAAGGGCTTCACCCGCTTCATAGAGCATCGTGGGGATGTGTTTATCGGTCGCGGCCCGGCGCAATGAACCGTCACGCAGATTGGAATGCAGTATGATGGGTGCGGCAAACGATTCCGCAAGATGCTTCATGCCCGGATCGGAGAGGTCGGCCCGGATTTGCGGGAGGTTGGTTCGATGGATGGCGCCCGTATGCAAATCAATCCCATGCGTGCAACGCTCGACCACCTCTTTCATAAACAAGTATGCCAATTGTGATGTCAGACTTCCTTTCTCTTTACCCGGAAAGCTTCTGTTCAGATCACGGCGATCCGGTAAATAGCGGGAATGTGCCAGAAATCCAAAGACGTTCACGATGGGCACGGCGATGAGGGTATCACACAGTTGATGAATGCCAGGAGTCGTCAGGACTCTTCGGATGATTTCCACTCCATTAAGCTCATCTCCGTGAATCGCCGCGCTGATAAACAGTCGAGGGCCTTCTTTTTTTCCGTGAATAATATGAATCGGAATATCCATCGGCATATGATTGGATAATAAGCTCATGGGCAAATTGATGGTCTGCCGTGTTCCAGGCTTAATAACCGTACCACCAATTTCAAACGCCTGACGTGGCAGATTATCCACGTCCCCGGGTCCTGGTCTTATTGGGTTTGGCATGCTTTTCCATGAATTGAATGATTTCCTTGGCCACATCCAAGCCGGTGGCCTTTTCGATTCCTTCAAGCCCAGGTGAGGAGTTGATCTCCATGACCACCGGTCCATGTTTGGAACGGAGCATATCCACTCCACAGACATTCAGCCCCATAATTTTGGCTGCCCGCGTGGCAGTCGAGCGTTCCTCCGGGGTAATTTTGATCTGTTGGGCATTACCACCACGATGAAGGTTTGACCGGAAGTCCCCCTTTGCCCCTTGCCGTTTCATGGAGGCCACTACCCGATCGCCAATGACCAAACTACGGATGTCGGAACCTCCGGCTTCCTTGATGAATTCCTGGACCAGAATATTGACCTTCACCCCTCGGAAGGCTTCGATGACGGACCTGGCCGAGTTGTGGGTTTCCCCCAATACGACACCAATGCCCTGGGTACCTTCAAGTAACTTGATGATGACGGGAGCCCCGCCGGCAATCGCGATGACATCATCGGCAAAGTCATCGGAATGGGCAAAGGCCGTGACCGGCAGGCCAATGCCTTTCCGCGCCAGCAATTGTAGGCATCGCAGTTTATCCCGCGATCGCCCGATGGCCACGGATTCGTTCAGCGGCCAGACTCCCATCATTTCAAATTGACGCAGGACCGCCAGGCCGTAAAAGGTGATAGAGGCGCCAATTCGAGGAATGACGGCATCATAGCCTTCAAGCGTGGTCCCCTTATAGCGGAGTTCTGGCTTGTGAGACGTGATATTCATATAGACTTGCGTGGTATTGATAATATCGATGGTGTGTCCAGCGGCCAGGGCTGCTTCGACTAATCGTTTGTGAGAGTATAACTTCGGATTACGCGCCAACATGGCAAATTTCATATGTTACTCCTCTTCCTGAATCAAACGGGATGAGATGTTGGGTATAGGACTATCTTTGTGTGGTAACTTCTTCACGCAAAACGACCTTCCCGGATTGACGAGAAAGTGGCCTTTAATGGCGGTTCGCCCTAATAACATTCGGAATCCCATCTGATCCCGATTGGCCAAGGTGATTTCAATGGGCCATGATTGATCTCCCATCGTTAAGAGCGTTTCAATAACAAACCGTTGTTCTCGTACTCCTCCGGAATTGGTAACCATCCGGATTTCCCGAACGG
Source organism: Nitrospirales bacterium (assembly GCA_050248735.1). Taxonomy (GTDB): domain Bacteria; phylum Nitrospirota; class Nitrospiria; order Nitrospirales; family UBA8639; genus JACKFE01. The sequence continues at coordinate 379,616 of JBFWRU010000002.1, forward strand.
GACAGGTACATAATTGTTTATTGGTCGCATTTCTTTGTTCGGGTTGAATGGTAAACCGGACCCAATCCCGCCCTCGTTTTTTATATAACTGAATGTCAAACGCATGAATGGCTGAGGTTCGTGCCCCAGTATCAATTTTGGCTTTGATCCGATCCACTCCCAAATCGGGAAGTGCGGCCCATTCTCTCCATCCAATAATTGGCTTAATCATATTGGTGCCGAGCCTCCAATGAAACGGTGAGCGACATATTGTGGTTGCGAAGTTTCATGGTGTCCGGCTTGATGTGGTTCTAATAGAAATTCACCAAAGGATTGCGTTTAGCAATGCCACGCAACAGGCGTCCCAGGATATCGGCCCCGGTGATAATTCGTTTGTGTTCCGGGGTCCAAATCAGGACTAAGTCATGGTCAATGACATCATCTTCCACGTCTTCGGGGTTGACTTTAAATTGTGTCAGGAGTTCTCCCAGCGGAATATGTGTGTGGTTAAGGATAATGGGGCGATGACAATGTCGAAGAGGTTTATATTGATGTTCCACCAGGAGCTCGCGCAAGAATCCATCCGCATCCAGGACCATTTGAGGTGTATGATGTTCATCCGTGATGACGACCCATTTTTCATTTGAGGCGTGGATTTGCTGAATGATGTGGTCGGCAGAAGAAGGAGCCGTGAGCGGAAATTGGACATGGGTTCCCTTGAAGGGGAGTTGGATGATGCTTTGAGGATGCAGTGGAGATCCTTCCTCCAGGGCGGGAATATCGTCAATGTTTAAAAAGTTCGAGGCGCCATGTCCCTCTACGCCGCTGATGTCGGAGTCCGGAGCCTGAGCATGAATTTTCAGTAAGGTTTCGAGTTCATGTTCCTTAAACCATGTGACCCCTTCTTTGCCCACGATACGGTCCAGAAGAAGGGCCGAAGGTTTCGCGACGGGATAAAAGATGATCTGCAAGAAGTGAACGATTGGTGTAAATTTCGCGCCTAACCGCAAGGCATTTCTCGAAAAATAGGCTTGAGGGAGAATCTCTCCAAAAAGAGTGATCCCGACCAACGAGAAAAAAAAGGCCAACAGGCCAACCATTTGTCTTTCAGAGAGGAGTGTTAAGAGCACATTGACAGCCACATTGCTCCAGAGAAGCGTGGAAAGAAGAAAGTTGGCATCCTGACGTACTTTCAAAATAGCCTTGGCATAGATGTTTCCTTGTTGATCGAGGAGTTGAAGCCGGACCCGGCCTAGACTAAAGAATCCGAGAGTCAATCCCGAGCAGAGTGCCGATCCTGCCAAACAGGTAAAAATTCCGATCCATATGAAAAGTGATTGCGTCATGAGTTCGTGCTTTCTCCGTTAACGAATTTGGACAATGGATTTCTGACTGGATTGTTGGGCCGGTCTGATCTGCGAGCTCGTGGCGATAATCTTTGCATTGGGGGGCTGATGGGCGTTACTCATATACTGTTGATTCCCGTTACTCTTTCCGATTGCGGAAGATCCATTTACTCCAACAGACTGGAAAAAATCGTGGCCAGCCCTAAAAAACTGAAAAACCCTGCTACATCAGTAACCGTCGTTAAAATAATGGATGAGGACTGCGCCGGGTCCTGTTTCAAGGAACGAAGGATGATGGGAATGATCGCCCCTGAAAATCCTGCCATGAGCATGGATATGACCATGGAAACTCCGATGACCATGGTCAATCCTCCTGATCCACTCCAGATATAGACTGCGGTGCATGTTGTTGCCGCCACGGCCACGCCATTGGTCAAGGCGACATAGGATTCTTTTAGGGTGACCCGAAGCCATTGGGATGGACGGATATCCCGTAATGCTAATCCTCGCATGACGACGGCAAGTGCTTGAGCCCCGGTATTCCCCGATTGCCCGGCCACCACCGGAAGTAAGACGGCCAAGGCAGTAAACTTGGCAATGGTGTCCTCGAACAACCCGACCACAAATGCAGCCAGAAAGGCCGTGAGCAGGTTGATTTGAAGCCAAGGCAGACGCTTTCTCACGGCAAACATCGGTGGGGAAAGGGCTCGCTCGTCCTTGCTGGCTCCCACCATGGTCTGCATGCTGATCGTGGCTTCTTCTTTTTCGACCTGGATAATGTCTTGACTGTCGATAATGCCCAGCAAGCGTCCGTCCAAATCGGTGACCGGAATCGTCATGACCTTCCACTCATTGCAAATTTCCACGACCTGTTCCTGGTTTTCGAGTGGATGGATGGTTGGCAACTCCCGCCTCATAAGACTCTCCAGTGTTTTCTGCGGATCGGCAAGAAACAGGTCTCTCAATGGAAGGACGCCCACGAGTATTTGTGCACGATTGATGATGTAAATTTCATTCAGGTGTTGAGTCGTCTGGGTGCGGACCTGCCGAATCGCCTCCTCGACGGTGATATCCTCCGGAAGAGTAAAAAACTGCACGTCCATGATCATGCCCACGGAATCTTCCGGATACGCCAGGAATGGCTCAATGTCGGCCGAGAGATGTTGGGGTAAGACATTGAGGATGGCCTCGCGATGTTTATCGGGTAGACGTTGAAGAAGGGAGGCAGCCAAAGAGGGTTGAAGATGTCCCAGGCAGTTCTGAAGTGACGGACTCGGTAGTTCTCCAAGAAGGTCGGCCGCCAATGAGGGAGACATGGCGGAAATAATTTTTGCCACATTTTTCCCCGGTAGTCCACCAAGAATCTCGATGATGTCCTGTGGAGCATATGACTCAAAGACCCGCGCGGCTTCATTCGGGAACTGGGCAATAAACACGTGATGCATGGGGTCGATAGGGGTGAGCGTGGTCATGGGGTTTCCTGTTCTTTCCGGGCAGATGCGGAAGGTGTGCTTGTGGCCAGGACATCGCCCAAGGCCGTCATCAGGCCGATGCCGGACAGTGAATAGGCTTCCCATAACTGGAGAAGCGCGTCTGACAAGTATGCCGGTTGATATTCGCCATGCTGCGATTGAAGAAATTTCCTCAATGTTCGATGTCGGAGAGCGCCAATAAAGGTCTTGTCCGAATCGATGACAGGCAGGCTGTCAAATTGTGCCCATGCCGGATGTAACAGAGTATCCTGAGCACTTGCGGAAGCCGGGATGCCCTTCACGTGAGGGTTCATGATTGAGGCGAGGAGACTGTCTGTCTCGGCGGCCAGGAGTTCTTTCATGAGAATCACTCCGCAGAGTATTGTTCGATGATCCACAATATATAAATAGTAGATCGCCTGATTGGCGACTTGGCTAATACGTTGCAGGGCCTGCCCCACGGTGATATCGGGAGGAAGGGTCAGAACATGGGGGTCGGCCAAACTTCCGGCGGTATGTTCCGATAAGTGAATGGTTCGACGGAGAAAGGCCGCTGTCTGTGAGGGGAGGTGTTCCAGAAATTTCTCCTGTGTGGGGGGATCAAACTGTCGAAGGATTGCCCTGGCCGAACCGGTGGATAGACGACCCAAAATGTCCGCACTGATTTGGGGAGTGTATTGGTTCAATATAATGGCCGCGGCACCGGGCATGAAATACTCAAGAATGGGCGCGATGTCCTCAGGTTCCATGGTTTGTAATATGTCTCCCGTGGTCTGAGCGGGCAGTCCCTCCAGGTACCGAGCGGCCTCTAACGGATGATTCTCAATAAAGGTTTCTCGGAGATCGTGTTCTAATTTCATGGCGTCAGGCCTCAATGGGATTGATGATGCTGGTGACTTCGGTAAATTGTGCGGCTGGAATGACAACCCGTCCCTTGTCGGTATCCAGAACCACCACCATTGGGGTGACGGCGGTGACGATGCCAAAATAGTTTCCAACTTGGATTTTTTCCCCGATTCGGACAATGGGTTGAATGTAGTGGGCCGCAATAAGATTTTTGACAGCGGAACGGGATCCAAAACCGAAAGACAAGGCCGACCCGGCAATAAGTCCGGCAATCACAATGACGATGATTTGATTCAAGAGCGAGGTATCGATCCCCAACTCATTGATGGCCGTCACTAGCACCAGCAGCGTCGCGGCCACATAGACCGTCTGAGCAATAATGGCGCCTTGCCGGATTCCGCTTGACTCGCACGCGACAGAAATGATGTCCCGCGCGAAGTTGGTGGCTAGAAGCCCCAGTACGAGAATCAGAGTGGCCATTCCGATTCTGGGGAGGTAATGGACCAGTCCTGTCAGGGTTTCCGATAAAAGAGCCAGGTTCAAAGCTTCGGTGGCGGAGATCAGAAAAAGGAGAAAAACTACCCAAAATCCCAGAAGTCCGATAATTTGGGAAATGGGTTTTTTGCTTCCGATTTTTTGCAGCATGGCCAGAAGACCGGTTCCGCTGAGGAGGCGATCGACGCCGATCATATTGAGCACACGGCTTGTTCCAGCTGAAACGATTTTCCCCAAGAGAATTCCTAACCCTAACAACATCAGGGCTCCAATGCCTTTCGGGAGATAGGTCATAAACAGTTTAAAGCTGGATTCAAACGATTCCTGAAGCGTGATTGACCAATTGACGATGTCCATGGAAGTGACCTCCTTAAGAAGTTGAGAAACAAGGCATATGGCCCGATGTGGTTTTCTCTATCTGGGCAAAGGCTGAACACGCAGCAGGAGGATCCCTGTTGATAAGGCTATAGATGAGGTAAGACTACTCATCAAAGGGGTAAAACCCAGAGTCGGTTTTCCGTTATGTGTTCTGACAGAATGTGTTCGCTACCTGTATGGCTGACTGGCTTTTCCTTCCCTCTGGCTTCCCGTTAAAATTTTAATTTTGGGAAGGAGCGATCGATTCCGGTTTTACGGATAGATCTCCTGATTCAGGCAGAGAGTCCATCGTGGAATTCGGAAGATCTTTCGGTTCTATGGAAGTGGACAGGGATGGGGCGGTCGCGGATGTCTGAGGAGGTTGTTTGTCGACCTTGAGCACCGGCGGGTCATTGACAAAGGGTTCATATTGCCGTACGTCCAAGGTGACCGAATCCTGTTCCTCGACCAGTAAATCAATTTCCGGAACCTGATTTCTAAATGTTGCCAAGATAGTGCCACTGGCTGTGGCGAGAGTCATGAGTAATCGATCCTGATCCCGTTGTTTATGAGTGACCGTACCCTCCAGAGGATGAGCGGTCTTCTGAAGAAATTGAGGGAGATAGGGTTGGGCATACCGGGAAAGAAGAACTGGTGTGGCTATTCCGGTTCCGATTCCCAAGCAAAATACCGTCAGGTAGACGATAAACGATTTCATCTATTTATTCTCCAGGGTGGATGAAGGACCGTCAGGTGGATCTTCCTTGTCTGGCGATGTCGATTTATCCTGTCCACGGATAAAATTTTCCAATCGGCTGAGCGCATCTGCGGTCATGTCTCGGACCGTTTTCGTGGTATGTTCGCTTTTTTCACTGAGATCTTCCATTTGTTTGCGTAAATCATGCATGCCGCCTGTTCGCTGAAAAGCCAAAATGGCAATAACGAGAGCTGCAATTCCAATCAAAAAATTTATTAATTCCATTATGATCTCCTTTCAGCGGAGGGGTGAATCTTCAACTGCAGTGATCGTGTTCAGCAATGCCCCCTGGTTATAAAAATTTATTCATTGAGACATTCCAGCCTGTTTTGCAGAGTAGCCAGGGTTGGAGGAGAGACGGATTTGCGAGGGTTGATGCCGGGCTTTAGGAGATCTTTCCCAATGAGACCCCCTATCTCATATCAAACAGGTTGAACCTGATGCTCTTGTGTGTTGGTCTATCTGCATACCTAATCTTACCATTTCTTCATTCAGTAGGGTACAGATTGGGTTTTTCTCTCTTCTTCTTATTGGCCGGTAAAGGTCTTGCGAAAACCTCGTGTTCTCGTTTCGGGCATGCAGGCACTCCCTTGGATAGCTAGTGCGACAAAGCCCGTCGCGATTTCATTCTGGAACCCTGTACCTTTTAATAGGCGGCTGTAGCATAGGAATGGCCCTTCAAGAAAGGAATCAAAAAACGCAAGATGAGGTCAGCCATCCTGGTGCACCAAAACGTGAGGAAGGCTCAGTACCACGGGACTTATTGCAGGCTTCAGCCTGCTGGCGCCTCCTAGGGTTGGAGGCGACGGTACGTCTTTTGCGCCAGATTGTAGATTTCAATAAAACCCGCGGACGCGTTCTGGTTAAAGCTCGCGTCTTTATTAAAGGTGGCTAAGTTGGCATCAAATAAGGAATACGGTGATTCCATGGCCACCACGTCTGCCTTGCCTTTGAATAGCTTCACTTTCACAGTTCCATTCACCCGCTGGTTGGCGGAATCCTGAAAGGCATGGATGGCATCCATGGACGGGTCATACCATTTTGCTCCATAACAGGTGTATGCCCACTTTTCGTCAATGGTTTTTTTGAGTTCGTTGAGATCGCGGGTATTGACCAGCTTCTCCAGATTAAAATGGGCCTTGATGAGGATCTCCGCTCCCGGTGCTTCATATACGCCACGAACTTTCAATCCGACCAAACGGTCTTCCGTCAAATGCACAATGCCGACGCCATGGCGGGCTCCCACGGCATTGGCTTTTTCAATAATCTGACACAGAGGGAGGTCCTCCCCATTGACGGAATAGGGGATTCCCTTGCGAAAACCGATGACGACGATTTCAGGTTCATCGGGTGCCCGTTCCGGTGGAATACAGACCTGCAAAAATTTGTGTAAATCCGGAATGCACCCGGGATCTTCAATGTCTCCGCCCTCATTGGTGGAGCCCCACATATTGTCATCATGCGAATACAAATACTCTTTATTTTGTTTGATGGGGATATTGTGCTGTTTGGCGTAATCAATCTGTTCGTCCCGGCCCATGCTCCATTCACGAACGGGAGCGATCACTTTCATGGTGGCATCCAGGGTGGTGATGTAATTTTCAAAACGAACTTGATCATTCCCTTTTCCTGTGGAACCGTGAGCAATGACTTTGATTCCCCGTTCCTTCGCCACTCGGACCGCTACTTCAGAAAGGGTGACTCGTGCAAGGGGCGTCGACAGGGGATACCCCCCTTGGTAATCGGCGTTGGCTTTAATCGCTCGCGACAACAGGTTCTCTGCAAACTCTTCCCGTGCATCAATGACCACAGCCTCTTCGGCTCCCAGCTTAATGGCTTTGGCTTTTACGGCTTCAAGGTCCTCATGTAATTGCCCGACATCCACCGTCAGCGCCACCACGGAGCAGGCATAGGCCTCACTGATCCACTTGAGCATAATGGAGGTGTCCAGTCCCCCTGAGTACAACAGAACGCATTTATCAAAGGTACCTTTTTTGGCTTCGTGGGACGCTATTTTTTGATACGTAAACTTTGATTCCATGTCTTTATCACCTAGAATGAGGTTTTCAAGAACTTATCGGATATTTAATATTGACCCAACGGCCCAAATTCTCTTTTCATTGATACACATTTTACGGATGCGGGTATTATAATTTGACGGTAATATACCGATCCACCACTGCTGCTCCTACCGCATCGCCCCAGACATTCACTGCCGTCCGGAAACGATCAATCAACCAGTCGATGGCTAAGAGTAGTCCCAAGCCCTCCAATGGGAGACCGACGGCTTGTAATACGACCACCATCGTCACCAGGCCAGCTTCCGGTATCCCTGCAGCTCCGATGGCCGAGACCGTTGCTACCACAAACAGCGCCATGAGCGCTCCAGCGCTTAATTCGATTCCCCAGGCTTGAGCAATATACACTGCCGCCACCGCTTCATACAAAGCGGATCCATCCATATTGATGGTGGCTCCCACTGGAAGCACAAACCGGCTTGACCGACTACTCACTCCAGCCCGTTCCACCCCTTCCAACGTAAGCGGCAACGTGGCCGATGAGCTCGCGGTAGCAAACGCGCTGGTGAGGGCCGTACCCAGAGCGCGCATGTAGTGCCAGGGATGCCGCCGACCGGCCAAATGCAGAATGACCCCCAGGCTGATTCCGGCATGAATCGCTAATCCCACGAGAACCGTAATAGTGAATAGGCCCAATCCTACCAACAGGGCGACAATTCCTTCACTCCCACCGGCATTAGCCAGACGTCCGGCTACCAACCCCAATACACCAAGAGGACCGATCCACATCACGAAGTGGACCAGCTTCATGATGGCTCCAAATACCCCTTCGAAAAAATTCAGGACTAATGTTCCATTTGGCCCGACTGTGGTCAGGACTGCGCCAAATGCCAAGGAAAAGATCACCAACGGCAGCAATTCACCCTGAGCCGCAGATTCGAATAAATTCGGGGAGATAAATCCTCGCACCAGATCAATCCACCCGGTTTCGACTGCCGCCTCAATTCCGGAAGGTGGCGTTGCTCCGGAGATATCGGTTCCCACGCCGGGTTTGATCAAGCTCACCAGGATCATCCCCAACACAATGGCCAATCCGGAAGTCAGCAAATAATACGTGACCGTGGCTCCACCCAATTTCCCGAAATGGCGGATATCCCCCAGGGAACCCACTCCTTGAATGATGGAGCTCACAATCAAGGGTACGACCAGCATCCGTAACATTCGGATCCACAGCTCCCCAAGAATTTCGACATGGTGAGCAGCCTCGGGAGCCATGGCGCCAAGCACTCCGCCGATTACCGCACCGGTCACCATGAGCCAGAGGAGAGGACCATGACTATTTCCACGGTCCGTTGGGGGGTGTTCAGTAATAGAAGGTTCCTGGTCTGAAGGAAGGTGGAGTTACTTGGATTTTTTGGGAAGTTTGGGTGGGGGGGGGCCGCCCTCCGCAGGATTGGATGTAATTTGCCGCACAAGATCTTCCGGCCTGTCGAGGGAAATAATCGGCTCGAGTTTATGATGCAAAAATATAAGAGCCCTCGTTGGCTCCAGGCCGACCTGCCAACCGAGATCCAGATCCGGGGTGATTTCTTGGATATAGGCCAGGGCCGATAGATTAATAAGCGTCTTTCGTTCTCCGGCCAAGGTGACTTGTCTGACTTTTAAAAAGGACATGGTCTATCCCTCTCAATTGTTAAAGGCCCATAGGGTTATAACCAGGTAAAGGCCTTTCCCCAGCCCTCCTTGGCATGTGTTGTGATTTCATCAATAATTTCTGCCGGTACGGCCTTTGGATCTCCCACCTCCATCTGGTTATAGTGAAAAGCATAGAGATGAGCGGCAAAATGTTCAAATGGCAACGAGGATTCTCCTGGAATCTCCCAGTGACCGGCTACAGTCGGTTCAACCCCTCTCCCCCAGTTTTGACGGCCCTCGTTGTTGGGGTTGAAAAAATAGACCCGGATCTTCCCTTCTTCATCCTCGGCAACACGCTGGATCGAGACCGCGTGGTAGCCTAAAAAAACTCCGTGCACGTTGGTGATGAGAAGCCCAACCGGATTGGGATACACCAAATCATGGCCTCCATCATACAATGGGTGATGGGTAGCATAAAATAGGCGCAAAAAATCCTCGTACCCTGAGACCGTTTGGTTAACAAGATTAATTGAAATTAGACTGTTTGGCACCCACCGTCCATACAAGGCTGGGTTCACCCATTTGTGCGGGTCTTCCCCCCGTAAAGCCGCACGACGCATCTTTTCGTCGTAGATACGATCAAGATGTGGCACCAGTATGCGTGACACGGGATCAAGCTTCAAATCAAATTTTCCCTCCGCAACTCCTCCTCCGAGGTCGCGGGAAAAAATTGATGTTCCCTCAAAAAGAAATTCAACGGTGTCGTCCCGTGCTGCGCTGGCAAGCAGTTGGAGCAAGTATCCTGGATCATGGAGACTCCAGAGGCTCAAAGCCCGAGCGCCCTGACACGTTGGGTTGTTTCCTTGTCCTACGCCTAGCGGCTGGCCTAACATCGCGATGGCTCCCCCCACAATGGCGGCGTTGGCCGTAATCCCAGACCCTCGAGGCAAATGCTTCCTGGTTACTTGTTGGGCAGAAGTACACAAGTCAAGATTGATCAATTTGCTCAGACCGTCAGACACCTCCGGTCGAGCCAGAAGCATCCGCTCCAACATCTGCTGAAACCCATAGATAATCCAACTGGTGGCCGGATGGATGGTCAGGCGCATTAACTCCAACACCTTTTCCCGATATTGCTCCATGTGGGCCTGACCGGCTTCGGTTAAATCCAAGGCCATGGCCAAGGTTCCCATTTCGTCATTTTTGAGAAGATGTTGGAGAAGGGCGACATGGTATTCGCTGGATAGACCGGTCAGGGTCAACAATTTGCCGACCACTTTGGCCTCATTTTCCATCTCATGCGGAGTGGCTTTGGCCAAGAGATTTCGGTAGTTCGTGGGAGAACCCGCTTTCTTAGCCAATGGTGTGGGAGGTCCGGTAGCCTTGATGTACCGATCGAGTCTGGCGGCTAATTTGGGTTCGTGATCGCCTGGAATATTAGTGGCTTGCTCGATCATTTTTAAGGTGAGGCTCACGTCGATGGGGCGCTGGGCCACACGCGCATCAATATCATCAAGGACATGTTCAAGCAAACCTCCAGCCGAAATCTCCCGCTCAATCGTTGCCATTAGGCGCTTGGCTCGGGCGTACACTTTTGGGCGTAAGCGTGACTCTTCGGTTTCACTCCCATACAGCAAGTCGAGATTGAGGCCCATGACCGTCTGAAGAAACGACAGCGCTTGTTCCGCAGAGAACTTTGGATGTTTCGATTCACCTGCTGCTATAGCCAAAACGCGGAGTTCGCTGAGCATTTCCAATGAAGGATACTGCCCTTCGGCACGAAGTCCCCCGCCGACTAATTGGGGGAGCAACCGATCCGGATGTTCCCAGGGTCCGGCATGAAAGACTCCAGCCGGGTCAAAGCGATGGGCCTGTTCCCGCACGACCTGCAGTCCCTCGTCGCTTTCGAATAAATCCGTGGCGCGACGGATGACTTCCGTCTGGTATTTGGCTTTGGCAAAGGGTTCGGCCTGTTCCAAGGCCTCAAGGGCATGAAGGAAAGTCTGTTCATGTTTGATGTTAGCCGCTGATAGTTCAACGCGAGAAGACCCTTTGGGGGAATCACTCATAAAAATCATACTCCTCATACTTCGTCACGAGATCACGCAGAATTTCCGGGTCTTTCCCAGCCAAGAAAACGGTTCCATAGTGATTGCCGAATCCCACACGTTGAGCCACCTTGGAGGTGACAGGTTCAAACATGGTATGCCGGTCCATATACTCATGGTTTGCCAGGTCTGGAGGAAACTGGAGTTGATGAACCGTGGCTTTTCGTGGGTAGACCATCAGATTGGCCGCAAAAATTTTGTGGTCTTTCTCTTTGGGGAAAAATTTATCCAATACGGTTTTGGGAGTCGTGGGGTCGGAACAGAGTAACAGCGCGGCATACGGGTTAAAGCCATGGGCCTTCTGTATGAGTTCGAAGATATGGCCGCCGGGTACACGGGCTGCCACCTCTCCAAAATGCAATTCCCCTTCCTGGTCCAGGAAGTATTCGGGATGAATCATGCCGTTGACGACCCCAAAGGCCTTCATCAGTTTTTTTATTGCCCGTTGAATCTTTGCCCGGTGTTTGCTGAGCCGTGGAGTTTCCGGCACGATTTGGGAATAGCCCAAATGTACATATTCCGTGATATTCATGAATTCGATTTTTCCATTGTGGATGAAGGCTTCAACCGAAAACTCCTGACCGGCCAAATGGCTCTCGGCCAAACAGGGAAAGGCATCGTCGGGAAGCGTGGCAATGTCTTGTCGGCTCCGGACAAACACATGGCCTACGCTACCGGCCGCCGACAGGGGTTTCAGATGCACCGGCTCAGGAACTTCTTCTTGTAAGCGTAATCTGGCTTCGTTGATATCTTCAAAAAACGCTAAGGCTTCCTCCCGTGAGCGAATTTCTTCAAACACCCCAACACGAATGCCGTTCATTTGCGCATTGCGTTTCATCATGGCTTTGTCGCGGAACAGCAGTGCACGTTGGAAGGCACGGGGATCTTTTTGCAGGCGAGTGTTGAGGGAACCGGCCCATTCCACGGTTTCTTCGTACAGCGGCACGGCATGACCAACTCCACGCTCAACTAATTTTTCGTAGAGCCGGTCAGAGTTATGGTTATGCATATAAAAATCCCAGGTTGTCACATCCACACCATCTTCCTTCAATGCGGCATCGAAACCCTCCGGCACGACTGCCACAAAGGGAATGTTGTGTTCCTTTGCCGCCTCCATGGTTTCTAGGCTATAGCCCAATAAGGCCACAGGCGCTTTTTTAGCCATTTGAATCTCCTTATCACTCAATTTTAACTCTTCTTTTTTAACTCTTCTTTGTTTAAATACTCCCATGCAGTCGCAGGATGAACCGATGGAAGATATCCAGTAGATCAACGCTGACAGATCAACGGGATAGAAGGTTTGAATTTGTGGGGAATTGTATGTCGGAAAACAGATATTGGTACAGCTCGAAACCCTCTTCATAGTAGGGTTTCAGCCAACCACCTTTCCACCCTAACACTTGATCCCGAGTGGTCGCAATTCGTTCAAATCCGAACCGGCGATACGCACGGGTGGCCCAATGAGCCTTTGGGTGAGCGATCAATACCATGCCGCGTTTTCCTTCCTGCCAGGCTACATCACGGGCATGGTTGAGTAATTGCGGCCCGAACCCGCGACCGGTTTGGTGTCCGTACACGTAGATGTACCCGATATACACCATATCTCCGACTGATTGAGTAGAAAGGACACCGACCGGCGCTCCCTCATTCCGTCCGATGTAAAACTGTCGCCGTGCAAATTCTAATTCTCCCCATGACTCATCCACCTCATGCTGTGCCATGTCCTTTTCAGCAAGAAATGGCCGATACCAATCGGCAGATGACCGGAGAATATTGGCGGCGATGACCATTTCCTGTCTTTTGGCCGGCTGAATTTCCAGACGCCTCAGAGTCGACCTCCTGCCAGACCTGCGATGTAGACGTTCTCCAATTTCCAAATGGTTATTCATGAGCGATCCTTTCAATAAAGATTCAAAAAAAATGTAACAGGTTGCGAGACTTCTTCAACCTGAAAATCAAGAGCCAACGCCAATTTTTAAGTGTTCAGTTTTTACAGCAGGTTATTTGGCGTGAACATCCCTTCATCCACGCCAAAGGCACAGGTTGCAAGTTCTTGTGTATTTTTGTGCGTACGAAAATGTTCGTTGATTTTCGTCTTTAAAAAGGCCGAACGTAGGCGAACCCCTCATTGCTGGTTTTTATTCACGTTGGCCCTGTACAGGGGTTTCAAGCGCAACCTGACAAATGGTCTTGGCTTGATCACCGGAATGAAAAACGGATGCACCTCCAGACTTTCCCATTTTTATTATTTTCCTGTTAATTTCGAGACTTCCTCCATACAACATACTTCGCAAGACTTGTTCCAGCAGGTAACCTATTGATATTAAAAATTTTGTGAACTGATGGGACTTATATGTCTCTAAATTTGGGACAAACTTGACTCATTTATATTTTATGAGACAATGGTGTCTCAATGTCAGATTTTTCTTCTATAATCATTCTTGGTGCGCCGAAGTTGGAACAAGCCTTGAGTCGTGAGGGGCTAGGTGTTGTCCGATTGGAAACCCCGGAAAATGTGAAGACCCTTGAAATTGGGTCCCAGACCCGCCTGGTCATACTTGACGGTCAGTACCTTGGAGACTCTCGGATGTTTGACATGATGACGGCCATACAAGAACGCAGACCCTATCTTGATGTGTTGGTGTTTAAGCCAGGGGCCGATGCAGCATATGTGCATTCAGTCCTGAAAAACGGGGCAAGCGATGTCATTTTCGAAGATTCTCATGAAAAACTGCATCAAGCCATAGAGGCGATTCAGACTAATCAGCGAGTTTCAACGGATACCAAAGATTTCCGTCATGCTCGCAAAGAAATGAGAAGTTTTGAAGGCATACTCAGCCGCAATGGAGTCATGTGGGATATTTTTCAAACCATTGTGCGCACTGCCAGCTCCGACGCTACGGTGTTAATTGTTGGAGAAACCGGAACGGGTAAAGACTTACTGGCCCGTGCCATACATAGGCAGTCCGGGCGAACCGGACGATTTGTGGCGGTTAATTGCAGCACGATCAATCCTGAAATTATAGAATCGGAACTGTTCGGTCATGAACGTGGGGCGTTCACTGGAGCGCATCAACAAAAGCAGGGATTATTTCGGTATGCCGATGGCGGGACCATCCTGTTGGACGAAATAGGCGATATGCCGGTCCAAACACAACTCAGTCTTTTGCGGGTGTTGCAGGAACAGACAGTGAGACCGGTTGGGTCTCATCATGAAGTGCCAATTGATGCCCGTGTCATTGCCGCGACGAATGCCTCCCTGGCCAATGCCGTTCAAACGGGAACCTTTCGCGAGGACCTTTTTTACCGTTTAGATGTCATTCGCTTGGAAGTTCCCCCGCTACGGGAGCGACGGGAGGATATTTTATACCTGTTCGGGCATTTTCTAAAACGTGTGTGTGCCGACTATGGAATGGAGTGTCCGGAATTGCACCAATCCTTCATGGATCTGCTATTGGAGCAGTCTTGGCCAGGCAATGTGCGACAACTGGAAAATCTCACGCAACGCCTGGTGTTAAAAGGGCATACCCGGGAATTAACGGCCGAAGATTTAACCGAAGTTTTATATTCCCAGGAGATTCCCGGATCTTCTTCGCTGTCTCTGGTTCCTGAAACAGAAACGGTGGCTCAACCCATCCCAAGTCAGGGTGATGACTCTGCATCCATTCATTCTTCTGTCACGCTGGCGGATTATCTTGAACCCCACCTGAGCATTCTCGAAAAAGAGTATTTGGAAACTGTATTGTCAGACAATAAAGGTCGTATCGCCGAGTCAGCCGACCAAGCCGGTGTGAGCCGACGAACACTTCTTCGGAAACTCAAGGCCTATCAAATCAACAAACAATCCTTTCGAAAAAAGAACTCAGAATCGGAATAGTGAGCTTTGTTAATAGGGAAGAAAGGAGTAGGCAGCTGATTTCAAGGATTAATATACCGTTCACGCAGATAGCTCAATAAATCTTTGACATGGTCACGTGTTCCGACGGCTTTTTGCAGAAGGTCCGGTGTCTCGTACAGATGGCCATGGCAATGGATTCGCTCACGTAAGAAATGCAAAATGGTCGCAAAATCCCCCTCTTCGATGCGGTGTTCCAGATCAGGTAAGCGTTCCCGTAGGACGGCAAAGAGCGAAGCCGCGTAAAGATTTCCCAGAGTGTAACTCGGGAAATATCCAAAGGCTCCACCTGCCCAGTGAGCATCCTGTAAGACACCTTCTGCATCATCCTTGGGTCGTATTCCCAGGAATTGCTCACTCAACCTGGCCCATTCCCCCGGAACATTCTCCACTGTGATCCGTTGCTCCAGTAAAGCGAGTTCCATTTCAAAGCGCAAGATAATGTGCAGGTTGTAGGAAACTTCTTCGGCGAATACCCGAATGCTTCCCGAAGTCACCCGATTGGATGATTGGAAGATTAGTTCCGGATCAAAAACCTGATCAGGAAAATGTCGTTTCAATAACGGCTTTAGCCACCGATAGAACCCCCGTGATCGTCCAATCATGTTTTCCCACAGACGGGATTGGGATTCATGCATGCCGGTTGATGTCGCTGCATACACGGCTGATCCACCGGGTCCCTCCGGGATCCCCTGCTCATACAGCCCATGACCAAGTTCATGCATCGTGGCGGCCAACCCGCTGAGCAAATCACGTTCGTGAACATGTGTGGCAATACGCACATCCCTGCTGCCCACACGGCAAGAAAAAGGATGCTCCGCCTCGTGCAACGTTCCTCGTGTCGTGTCGTATCCCACCGCCAGAATCACATCTTGGTGCATTGCCAATTGTTTGGCCTTATCGAAATGTTCTGTGAAGGCAACCGATCCTTTCCTGGCCAGGGCCTGTTTCCGGATATCGGTCAAGCCTTGTTGCAGCGCGCCAAACATTCGGCGTAAATCCTCGACGGTCGTGCCGGGATCATAGTCCTCTAGAAGGACATCATAGGGATGCCGCTTGGGGTCAATGGCCTGTGCCCGCTCGAGTGCCAAATCCACATTCGTCTGTAGGCTCTCTGCAAATAGACCATATTTATTTTCTTTTTTCGCTTCTCCCCAAGCGGCGACACCACTAGCGCTGGCCTTCGCGATCCTGCTGGCGAGTTTCGACGGCACACAGGTCCCCCGGCGGTAGGTTCGACGCATATTACGAACCGCGGCTTGCTGCTCCTGAGTCGAATTAGGAAGAGCTGCCACCGCCTCAATGAGTTCACCCAGGCGAGCAGACGTGGCTTGTTCGTGATACAGCCGTCCGATCAACTCACTTTGTTGAGCCCGACCCGTCGCCGACCCTGAAGGCATGGCCACTTGCTGATCCCAACCCAGTAACCCTCCAATGCCGGCCAGAGTATCCAGTTCCGCAATCTGCTGAGACAGTTCATCCCATGCTGTTGTGGTCATACACCATTCCCTTCATTTGACGAGTATGTGGCGTGAAAATGCGGGGGATTTTCATGCGAGGGCAGTGAAACCCTTCACGTAGTTTCCCCTCAACGATTGTGAAACGCCTTTGCAAGGTTCTCACCGGCTTGCTTGAGGACCTTGCTCGTTTTAGCAAAGGCAAAGCGGACGAGGTCCTGTCCCAGATCTGTCGCCTTGTAGTAAAACGCGCTGCCTGGAACCACTGCCACCTTCGCCTCCGTGATCAACCGAGTAGCAAACGATTGGGACTCACCCCTGTGCTCCCATGGCCCGTAGCCGGCTAAAAGGTAATAGGCGCCTTGAGGAACATAGGGCTCAAACCCATTGTCGGTCAGCATCTGCATTGTAAGGTCCCGACGCCGAAGGAATCTCGCTCGCAGGTCGATGTAGTAAGTCTCGGGTAAGGCCAAGGCTGTGACCGCCGCGTATTGAAAGGGCGTGGGCGCACAGATCGTGAGGTAATCATGTACCGTGCGGATTGCCGTCGTCACATCCTTTGAAGCCAGAACATACCCAAGACGCCACCCTGTTGCCGCGTAGATTTTTGACAGGCCTCCGGTGACGACCAAACCTTTCCAGTCGGGCGCCAGCGTTGCCGGGGCAATATGCCGGTAGGGTTCGTAGTACAGATGATCATAAATTTCATCCGTTACCACGTAGATCCCATGTTGATCGGCCAGAGCCAGGATGGCGTTCAGTTCATCTCGCGTGAACACATGGCCGGAGGGATTATGGGGAGTATTCAGGATTATGGCCCTGGTGCGAGGGTTGATGGCAGATCGCAGTTCATCAAGAGGTAGCGCGTAATCAGGTGGGCGGAGAGTGACAAACCGTGGCGTACCGCTGGCAAAATACACAGCCGGAACATAGTTTTCATGTGCGGGTTCGATGATAATGACTTCATCACCACTTTCGACTAACGCCAGCATGGCCGCCACGATCGCTTCCGTCACACCACAGGTAATGGTGATCTCTGTCTCGGGGTCAAATTTGAGACCGTGGCGTTCGTGCATATGCCTGGCAATGGCTTCCCGCAACTCTGCCAATCCCCAGGTCACCGAATATTGATTGTGATCATGGGCAATGGCATCAATAGCGGCCTGCTTCACCACAGGCGCGGTGGGGAAGTCGGGACGGCCTTGAGCCAGGTTAATCGCATTATGCTCCATGGCAATTCGCATGTTTTCGCGAATTTGCGATGGACCGATCCGGTTCAGCCTGGATGGCTGGAAAAATGGAAGACCCGTTTTATTATCTCCTGGATTCCTCATTGTAGAACGTTACTTGATGGAGAAGAATTTTCCAATGGCAGGCCAGTGATATGCACAAAGAATTTCGTATGAGAGCTCGGAGAAATCTTAGGTTGAGAAAATTTCATTATGGTGCTGAGTGTGCCTGAAGACAATAATTGATTCCTAAGGACATGATACATAATCTGGTCTCCTCTTGCCCTTCCATGCTGGACGTATGGAAATGTGGGGAAGGGCGTTTGCCTCACGGAGTCATGAATCCTGATTTGAAAATAGTCAGGAGGTGCATCAGCCGGATCCTTCCTGAATGATTGGTTCATTGGCATTAGTGGCTTGTCTGTATCCGTTGTTTGCAGGACTCCCGCCTGCGAGTCCTTATTATTAAGCAGATGGGAATGAAGAACTAACATCATATATTTCAACGCCGGTCACACAACAACCCTGCCGGAATCACGGAAGAGACATTCAGGCCCCGGTCGATGAAATGGGGAGCGGCAGAGGTGTTCGAAGATGAAGATCCCGTTGCGGGAAGGGAATTTCAACTCCATTTTTTCTGAAGTTCTTCACGATGGCGCAATTGATATCGGATTGAATTTGGCGCCGTCCTTGAGGGTCTCCCACCCAGGCCAGTAAACGCATGTTCCATGCGGAATCCCCGAAGCTCAATAGCCAGGCCTTGGGTTCGGGATGGGTTAGGATCAGGGGATGTTCCTTCGCCGCTGCCAGGAGGGATTGTATGACGTGGTCCAGATCGGAATTGTAGGACACTCCCACATCAATTTCGAGTCGTGTTGTCGGATCACCATGGGACCAGTTAATGACGGTGGATGAGATGAATTCGCTATTGGGCACCACAATGGCAATATTGTTGAGGGAGCGGATCGTGGTTGACCGAATATTGATTTCCGTGACATCCCCTTCGGTGTCACCCACGGTAATCCGATCTCCCACTTGAATATGTTGTTCCAATAACAACATGAGGCCTGCGATGAAATTGGACGTCAGGTTTTGCAGCCCAAATCCAATACCCACAGACAAAAAACCAAATATCACCGCTAAGCCGCTCAGGTCAACGCCAATCACCTGAAAGGCGATAATCACTCCGATGAACAGAAGTACATATTGAATAATCCTGGTCAACGTATACTGGGTGGCCAGGGGCATCTTGAAGCGTTTGAGAACTCGATTATGGAGGAATCGCCGGATTATGGTATTTGCAATCCAGAACACAGCCACAATGACCACAAAGAACATCAGGGAAGAGAGCGTAATCGGAGTTTGGTTGACCGTAAATAAGGGATAGGTAAAAAACTGATCCAGGACATTCCAGATTTTTGGTAAATCCATGATGATGCTCCTTGAAGGCGCGGTGGGGTTTCTATGGCCGTGAAAATGGTAGTTTGTGAATTTTTCAAGGTGTCATGCAGCGGTGTATGAGCCAATGAGAAAAAATATGATGAAGTTGTTGTAGGAAATAACGAAGGAGGGGTATGTGGAAGTAGCAGCCGACCGGAAAATCGAGTCTGGAGTTTCCTTTCCCGGACAGGATCTGGCATCCGAAAAGATAAAGAATTTGAACATTTTTTTGCTTAAAAATTTCTCTCGGCAAAAGTTGTCCTTTTCGGTCATAGACTGACCGGAAGGGATAACCTCCACTCGGGTTTCAGGTTACTGAAAATAGTCGATGTCGTTTTCCCGACGGACCCGTTTGCGAAGGGCGAAAATGGCTGCGGGTTCTTTTTGGGGATCCAAGCGAATCCAATATTCGGTTCCAACCACTTGATGGCGATAATCCTGAATGAGTTCGTGGAGTTGGTAGGTGTCATGTTCTCCAATGCCAAATTCCTGAATGGGAATCGTGAGTCGAACCTCGTGTGTGGTGTAAGGGTCCATATTCACCACCACGAGAAGGATGTTGGATTGGTCTGGCGTCATCTTCCCATAAAAGAGGACATGCTCACTGTCGGCCTGGTAAAAGCGAAGATTAGTGAAAAGATGCAAACAGGGATTTTCGCGGCGAATCCGATTGATGGTGGTGATATAGTCACGAATGTGACCCGGCCGGTCCCAGTCCCAATGCCTGATCTCGTATTTTTCCGAATCCTGATATTCCTCGGTGCCTGGAATGGCACGATTTTCACATAATTCATAGCTGCTATAAATCCCATAGGAGGGAGACAGGGTTGCAGCCAGGACCATGCGGAATTTGAAGGCAGGTCGTCCGGCCTGCTGCAAAACTTCGGGGAGAATATCGGGAGTGCTGGTGAAAAAATTCGGGCGGAAATATTCTTTCATTTCTGTTTGCGTTAATTCCGTCAGATATTCGGTCATTTCCTTTTTTGAATTCCGCCAGGTGAAATACGTGTATGATTGAGTAAATCCGGCCTTGGCCAATACCTGCATCATTTTAGGCCGAGTGAAGGCTTCGGCGAGAAAGAGCACATCCGGGTGTTGGGCTTGAATGTCATCAATTAACCATTCCCAGAAGGGAACAGGCTTGGTGTGGGGATTGTCCACCCGAAAAATTTTGACCCCCCGCTCAACCCAAAACAACAGTACTCGTTTCATCTCTTGCCAAATATCCGGCCAGGCCTCTGAATAAAAGTCTAAGGCATAAATGTCCTCATATTTTTTGGGAGGGTTTTCCGCATACTTAATGGTTCCATCCGGTCGTTGCTTGAACCATTCCGGATGTTGTTTGACATAGGGATGATCAGGAGTGGCATTGATGGCGAAATCGAGCGCGATTTCCATCCCATGGTCCCGAACAGACTGCTGAAACCGGTCAAAATCCTTCATTGTTCCCAATGCGGGTTCCACGGCATCGTGTCCACCATGGCGACTGCCGATCGCCCATGGGCTTCCCGGATCTCCGGGTTGGGCCTTGAGACTGTTGTTCCGCCCCTTCCGATTCGTTTCCCCGATAGGATGAATGGGAGTGAGGTATAATACGTCAAACCCCATTTCCCGGATCATCGGCAATCGGGCTTCGCAATCGTTGAAGGTGCCTCCCTGACCCGCGACGGTGCCTTCCGATCGTGGAAAGATTTCATACCAGGCGCTATATCCGGCGCGTTCGCGATCAACAATGACCCTTAATTCTTGTGTATACGTGGACCAGGCGGCACGTTTCTCATGTTGCCCGACCAGGGTGGCAAGGATTTCATCCAAGGCGATAGTAATTCGTGTCTCCTGGTTGGACGCAGTTTTCCACTTGTCCAGCCAGAGTTTGAGTTCAGTTCTGTCCGGCCCTTTCGCCAGGCTCATGGCTTCCCTGACTTGAGCCTCACCTTCCAATAACTCACTGGAAAGGTCGTCCACGACTCCGTGTTTCTTTTTCAATTCCTGTCGCCAGGTCTCAAAACTCTTCACATACGCGCCAACGGTATAGACGTAACGAGTATTTTCTGTGAGGACAAATGACCCGGCCCAGCGGTCGTTGTCGGCATGCCGCATGGGGGTCTCCTGCCATTGTTTGCTCCCCTGAGTTTTGTAGCGCAGAATACCGGCGATGGTGTCATGACCTTCCTTGAAAATATCGGCGGTTACTTCAAAGGTTTCTCCCATGATCCGCTTAACCGGATAGCGTCCGCCATCGAGTTCCGGTGCCAGATGTTCGATAACGACTGTTTGTAATATTTTAGGCAAAGTTGCCATACGAACTCCTTTCAGTACCGCTGATTTTCTAATTTCGAATGCACTTGGTCATAGAATGCTCAGGTGGCTGTCCTAAGATCTACCTTATTCTGCGAGAATTTGTACTATTCCGTTCAAGGGAATTTTCACCCAATCAGGCCGGTTGTTCAGTTCGTAGCCTAGTTCATATATAGCTTTTTGCAATAAATAGGCGTTGAGTAAAATCTGGATGTCCTCGGGTGAGACAGGAAGTACTTGTCGAACGTCTTTAACGGATAAATACGCCTGCAAATAACTGACGCTGACCCATGTTTGCCAATATCGTGCCCAAGGTTCCAACGTGGCAGAATCCTCCGGCCGCATCCCCGGCACCAGACCGATCGATGAGGCTTGAGCCGCATAATGGAAAGAACGAAGCATCCCGGCGACATCACGAAGGGGGGATTCCTTCAATCGTCGGACATTTAATGGTCTCGCCGGTTCCCCTTCAAAATCAATAATGACAAAATCTTTTCCGGTGTAGAGTACTTGACCCAGGTGGAAGTCTCCGTGGCACCGGATTCGGGAGCCTTTAATCTTGCGATCCCGAACCGCCAAAAAGCGTTTTCTGAGCTGACTCTCCTGGTCCAAGATCTGCCTGGCCATGGGTTGGGTGGAATCCGGGAGTTGTTTGACCTGGGATCGAAGCAGAGGAATGGTCAAGTTGGCGGTGCCCAGCATACTTTGGTATAGCCCACGACGATAAAACTCCGAAAATGGTTCCGGAGCGAAATCAGGGTGTTCCGGATTGGACGCCATTACTGCGTGCAATTCTCCCGTCCGGAGTCCCAGCAGACGCGCTTCCTCTAAGTACGGGCCGATGAATTCATGGGCCAAGGGGGGGATTTCCTGGTCGACCAGGAAGACCGGGGAGAGTGAGGGAAGGGAAGCCCCGGAAATTTGCGAGGGATGCGTCAGCGCCTCTTCATAATATTGCCCGAGGACATCGAGGGTATACTTCCAGGCATCTCCCTCATTTTTCACAAATTGTTGGAGAATGCCAAATGTGAAGAGATCTCCGTTATCCCGCCGGTATTCAATTGAGCCAGCTAGAGGAGCGGAATGAGAGAATCCGGCTTCGGTGAGGAATCGCCCGATTTCCAGATCGGGATTGACGCCTACTTCAGCGCGGCGGTAGAGCTTCAGGACGTATTGATCACCGAAGAGAATGGAGGTATTGCTTTGTTCTCCTTTGAGCAATGACGGTTCCAGTTGCGCGCTGGCATGGGTTAACTCACGTCGAAATCCCTTCAGCGAGCTTGTGATCAGGTCTCCTTGGGGCCCATTAAAACGACGGTTTTTAGCCATGCTACCCAGTAACGTCTTCTGAAATTCCCGATCCCACATGGCATCAAGGAGGAGTCCGTCCTGCTCGCCGTTTTTTTGTTTGACTCTGATTTTCGCGATGGCTGCCGGGGAATCCATCAAAATCGCCGATTGATCGCCCGGAAGATAGCGTAATGGGAGAAGATACGTTTCCGATTCCCCTTCCGTATATTCCACACGGACCATGGCCAAAACGGCCTGGGGATCTTCCTGGGGAATAGGGATGGATTCCGCGATTTCGACCGATTGCATGGTCCTGGCTTTTCCCCCGAACCATCGTCGTCCTTGAATGTAAGCAGGCAAAATATTTTCCAGTTTACCTTTTTCCCGTTTCTGGATCAGATGATCCCAGTCTTTGGGGATCGTAATGGTGGGAAGAGATTTTTCGGGTATGTCGGTTTGTGGAATACCAACTTTGGCAACGGGTTCCAGGGCAAACCAATAAAACGAATATCCACTGAGCGTCAGCAAATAGGGCAGATCTCCGATCGGCGGAAACTTACTGCGACCAAATAGTGTCAAAGGACGACGTCCTTTGAATTCGGACAAGTCTAATTCCACCCATTGGGCATGCCGGGATAAATTTACCGCGACCAGGATGGTTTCCTGTTGATGACGGCGGAGGAACACCAGGACTTTCCGGTTGGCCGGATGCAGAAATTGGATAGATCCCCGCCCGAACACCTTATACCGTTTGCGAAGGGACAGGATGCGTTTCATCCACCACAAGAGGGATTGGGCGTTGTTCTGTTGCAACTCCACATTCACGGCCTCGTAATGGTATTCGGGGTCGATGATAATCGGGAGATACAGTTTCTGCGGGTTGGCTTGCGAGAAGCCGGCGTTCCGGTCTGAGCTCCATTGCATCGGGGTCCGGACCCCGTTGCGATCCCCGAGATAAAAGTTATCGCCCATGCCCATTTCTTCTCCGTAATAAATAACAGGGGTGCCCGGCATGGAAAATAACAGGCTGTACATGAGTTCGATTTTTTTTCGATCGTTGCCCAGGAGAGGAGCCAGTCGCCGGCGGATGCCCAGATTGATGCGGGCCTGCCGGTCATGGGCAAACACCCGATACATATAATCCCGTTCTTCGTCGGTGACCATTTCCAGTGTGAGCTCGTCATGGTTGCGCAGAAAGACACCCCATTGGCAGGTATCCGGAATGGGAGGAGTCTGCTCCAAGATATCAATAATAGGAAAGCGATCTTCCATTTGCATGGCCATGAACAAGCGAGGCATCAGGGGGAAATGAAAATTCATATGACATTCATCGCCTTCCCCGAAATAGGCGGCTGCGTCTTCAGGCCATTGGTTGGCTTCAGCTAAAAACATTCTGTTTGAAAATTTTCGGTCTATTTGTTTTCGAAGTTGTTTCAGAAACTGATGGGTTTCCGGCAGGTTTTCACAGTTGGTGCCTTCGCGTTCGTACAAATAGGGGACGGCGTCCAATCGGAGCCCGTCAACGCCCATTTCGAGCCAAAAGTCCAGAACTTCAAAAATGGCTTTCTGCACATCCGGGTTATCAAAATTGAGGTCCGGTTGATGGGAAAAAAACCGGTGCCAGTAATAGGCTTTGGCGACGGGGTCCCAGGCCCAATTGGATTGTTCCGTATCCTTAAAGATGATCCGGGTGTCTTGGTAGGCGTCCTGAGAGTTGCTCCAGACGTAAAAGTTTCGCCATTTACTGTCGGCCGGAGCCTTGCGTGCCCGTTGAAACCAGGGATGTTGATCTGATGTGTGATTGATGACTAATTCGGTAATGACCCGCAATCCGCGCCGATGGGCTTCCCGGACGAAGGCCTTGAAATCCCTTCGTGTGCCGTATTGAGGATGAATGTTGGTGTAATCGGCAATGTCATACCCATCATCACGAAGAGGGGAGGGACAGAAGGGCAGCAGCCAAATAGCCGTGATGCCGAGATCCTGCAGGTAGTCGAGTTTTTTGGTTAGGCCGGCAAAGTCCCCGATGCCATCGCCGTTACTATCACAAAAGGCACGGACGTGCAGTTCGTAAATGATGGCATCTTTATACCATTGGGGATCGGCGTCGAGGATTTCATCGGTCATACGGGACCCTTCCGCAGTTGGTCATGGAGTTCCACGCAGACAAGTAACCTTTCCGAGGAAAGGCATTCCTGGAAAAAGGCGAAACCCGATAACCCTGTAAAATGAAAAGAACCCTGGAATGGTGATCACGAGTGTGTATCTTATATCTGTACCACAAGTGGAATACGGAAGCCAAATTGGAGAAATTAACGAAAGTCAGCTGGTTGGGACCCAAATCGAGGGGTAAATTGAAATTCGGCAAGAAATTTTCGAAGGATGGCCTGCTCCAGGCGTGAGGGGTATTGGGTAGGGCAGGGAATACGTAATAACAAATTAATGCGACCGGGTTCGGGAATTTGAATAGTCACCCGAGGTTCCACGGAAGGGGCATCCAGCCAAAATTTGCCCTCTAGTTTTTTGAAATACGTGCGGGCCTCTTCAATATACGGTGAGGTCTCTTCTTCTGCAGCCTGTAGCAGTAACCGTTCGGCGGTTTTCCAATCATCGTCCGTACTCAGCGGAACCGTGACAATGTGGAGGCGGAACTTTTTGGTATAGGTTTCATTCGTGATGGGATGGATAAAGATGAAACTATTAGGGATGACCATGGCCCGCCCGGTGTATTGATGTGAAGTCTGACCCGGGCCGATTTCCAGAATGGTGGTGGTGAGGGCATTATGGTCGACCACATTCCCCCGGATCCCACCGATTTCAATTCTGTCTCCGAGACCATAGGCTTTGGTGAGCACGCGCAGCCCGGATCCGCTGAGGCAGGCGATCAGTTCTTTGGTGGCCAATACCAGCGCGACTGCCACTGCAAAAATCGATACGGCAAATGTTTGGAGTCGGGGTGCCCAAATGAAGATCATGCCCAGGATAAAGACGATCAACAGGACATTTCTGATACTAACGGCCCATCGTCGTCGATTTTCAGCAGAAATATCAGTTGTTTTTATCAGGGCGTGGTGAAGGCCGACACGAATGAGAAAGACCAAGGCAATCAGAGCCAGGGTACTCAACCCGGACCATAAAATCATTTCACTGGAAATGTTAACGACTTCTTCCATTCGTCCCATTGGGATTTTGCAAGGAAAGGGAATTTTGGGTCAGGACCCTCTGGTCCTTAGGCTCAATCTGATAATACTGGAA
Source organism: Nitrospirales bacterium (assembly GCA_050248735.1). Lineage (GTDB taxonomy): Bacteria > Nitrospirota > Nitrospiria > Nitrospirales > UBA8639 > JACKFE01. Next base: position 405,493 of record JBFWRU010000002.1, read on the forward strand.
ATTTTCCAAGAGTCAAAGGCTCAGGCCTCATCGACAAGACCATGCTACTCTGTTCCCGACAATTGCACCATTTAGGGCAATAGTATTAGAGCCCGGTTCCTGACTAGAGGGTTTCCTGTGTAGAAATAGAGGTTGAAAAGGCGGGGAGATCTGTGGGCTTGCCTAAGCGTTGTGCTTCAGTCAAAGACAGGGCTTGTTCAGCATCCATCTGAGCCATGTGGGCTAAGCGGAGGACTAAAGAAAAATCTCGTCTCCAAAAAACTTTGCGCTCTTGAGTTTGCAGTTCTTTTTCGCCAATGATCAATTCGCTTTCGGCCAATCCCAGGAGATCGGGTGCATAGATATTTGCGCCGATTTTTTTTGCTTCTTCAATAGTGGATTTGGCGCTGTCTAGTAAATCGATCACGTCTCGAATGACATGATCCTGACATCCCGTTATGAAGAGGGCCAAACCGAAAATCCAGAGATATCGTGCCATGGGAAGGGTAGGCATGGGGTTTGGGCCTTTTAAAGAGATGAGAGGTCCCAATTCCGAAAAGCTCATATCCCACTATTATGAATTCTGAGACAGCAAATCTCGCGCCATAAGGTTTCTTTTGTGATGAAAAGAATCCGGATAAATAATGATGGATTTTCAATGTTCTAGAATCATGTTTAGAGGAGTGAGAGTGTTCAATGGACTACCCGGGGGAGGATTTTTTGTCCTGGGAAGGGAAGAAATGCGCCAATTTCCCATGGGGCTCTCCCTGAGGATTGTGAAGGGGAGAAGTGACCTGCCGGGGAAGGAAATTGGCAGAGAACTCTCCCGGGGAAAATTTAACGCAGGCCGTATTCCTTGAGTTTACGTTGGAGCGTTTTCCGGTGAATACCGAGAATGTCTGCCGTTCGGTTTTCATCACCCTGCTGGGCATCCAAAACTTTCAATAAATGTTCACGTTCCAATTGTTCCAGCGTTTTCCAGCTGGAGGACGATGGTACTTGATCGGCAGATGAGGGAGCAGCCACCAAGGCAAGGGGTAGATCGTGGGCCATGATGAGCGAATGCGGAGTCATCACGATGGCCCGCTCGATCGTATGTTCCAATTCCCGAATGTTGCCCGGCCATTGATACTGCATCAACAAGTCCATGGCCTGGGAATGTACGCCATGAATACTCTTATTGTTTAATCCGGTGTATTTCTCAAGAAAGTAATGAATGAGGGTGGGAAGATCTTCCTTGCGGTCACGGAGCGGCGGCAGGTGAACCGTGACGACATTGAGCCGATAAAACAGATCTTCGCGAAATTTTCCTTGCTCCACCAGGGTTTTCAGATGTTTATTCGTGGCGGCAATAATTCTGACATCAACTTTAATGGATTCCATCCCACCCACTCTGCGGATTTCATGCTCTTGGAGAACACGAAGCAATTTGCTTTGCAGGTTGGGTGAAATATCGCCAATTTCATCAAGAAAACATGTTCCCCGGTTGGCCGATTCCATGAGCCCTTTTTTCATGGAAATGGCTCCGGTAAAGGCGCCCCGTTCGTGACCAAATAGTTCGCTTTCCAGTAAGTTTTCTGCCAAGGTTCCACAGTCAACGGGAATAAACGGGCCATCCCGGCGCAAACTATTGGCATGAATGGCTCGAGCGATCAGTTCCTTGCCGGTTCCAGTTTCTCCATGGATCAGCACTGTGGATTCAGTCGGTGCGACACGGGCAATGAGCTTATATACACCGACCATGGCCGGACTTTTTCCCTGTATCTGATTGATGCCATCGCCTTTTTGCAAGAGAGGCTGGGCGGTGCTCTGGCTTTCTTCCAAGGTGTGCCTGTGTTCCAACGCACGCCGGACGACCGTGCGAATTTCCTCGAGAGAAAACGGCTTGGACAGATAATCGAACGCTCCTGCCTTGATGCCTTCGACGGCGGTCGATAAGGAACCATAAGCGGTGAGGAGGATGACCTGAGTTCGAGGACATCGTTTCCGGGTCTCAGCCAGCAGTGCTAATCCGTCCATATTTGGCATTTGAATATCCGAGAGCACAAGATCGGGAGCAAATTCGGTAAAATCCTTCAATGCCGCCGCACTGCTGGTGGCGGTATGGACCTGGTACCCTTCCTTTTCCATGATTTCCCGAAGGAGAGTCAGGGTGTCCGGTTCGTCATCTACGATCAGTATTTTCTGAGTAGACATCTTAGAGCCCTTTCCAGGCCGGGAGTCGCAGGAGAAAGGTCGTCCCGAGGCCTTCGGTACTGGTAACGGCAATGGACCCCTTATGCAATTGAATGATTTCTGTGGTAATTGCCAATCCCAGGCCCGTCCCCGATCCTACGCTTTTGGTTGTAAAAAACGGTTCAAAAATCCGTTCGGTTTTTTCACCGGGTATGCCGATCCCCGTGTCCTGGATCGTCAGGCAGACCTCAGTGTGATGGGGGCCGGATTCCGCCTCGTTGGCAGCTTGAATGGTCAGCATCCCTCCATGTGGCATAGCATCGATGGCATTGTCAATAATGTTATTGATGGCTTCTTGAAGGTGAAAGGCGTCGCCCTGCACGAGGTGGACATCCGGAGAAAACGTCATGGTCCACTGTATCCCATGATCCTGCAACAGAGGTCGGAATAAGAGAATGCATTGTTCCAGGAGTTGGGGCAGCGAAACCGGTTCACAGGTGAGGGTCGGGGTTCGGGTAAACGTGAGCAGGTCCCGGATACTGTGGTTGAGCCGATCGGTTTGTTTCAACATGGTTCGGACGCGATCCAAGACCTCCGGGGGGAGTTGAGGATCTTCTTGAAGTAATTGAAGGTGCCCGGAGATGGCCGTTAAAGGGGTCCCGATTTTATGAGCAATGGTGGCGACGAGTTGCCCCAGAACGGCTAAACGTTGTTGGCGAAGGATATCCCGTTGTGCCACGGAAAGACGTTCATTGACCCCGGCCAGTTCTTCATTCCGTTGCCGGAGTTCGGCCGTGGCTTCTGCCACCTTGCCTTGAAGAGCATCTCTGGCTTGGATCAAGTCCTGATTGAGCGTTTCATTTTCCTTGATCATCTGCTGAATATTTTGGGCCATGGCATTAAACGCCCGAGCTAATTCTCCCAACTCATCGGCTTTGTGAATAGGAATAGTGTTGCCCCAATGTCCCTGCTCCAAATCCGCGATTCCACCTTTGAGGCGGTTCAGCGGACGAATCACATGGATATACAAGAACAGGTTTAGTGCCACCATAATGCTGATTCCCATAATGACTCTGGTGACCAGAGACCAATTTAAGAAAAACCTGGTTATGGTGTTGAGTTGACCTGTCCAATATTCGGCGTACAGGACTCCGACCATCTGTCCCTTGATAGTGAGCGGTGTAGACAGAAGCAGGCGATCATCGCCGTCTTTTGATTGAAATACCCCTTTGGTTTCCTGGGTATACATTGAAGTGAGTACCATGGATGGGAGGTCTGGCTTTGCCAATTCCGTCTTTCCCACTTGTGTCAGCAAAACTGGGCCACGCTCAGCCCGATCACCGGTTCCATACAGTTGGATGAAGAGGAGGTCAGGGTTTCGTTCGATGAGATCTCTTAAATACTTTTCACGGAGACTTGGTGTATCAAACTGCTTTTCGGATTTAAATCGGGCTTCGATTTGTTGCAACAACACTAACGATTTCGAGTGAATGGCGTCTTTGGCCAATTCCGCCACATAGGATTGATGCAACCACTCGGTTGCAAGCATGGCTCCCCCCACAATGAGCAAAATAATGAGGGAAGCTTTGGCCTGGAGTTTTTTGGGGAACGGTAAGACGGCCACGGGTCACTCCGAATGGTAAAACGATCATACCCAAAGATTAGTCATAAACCTAATAGATAAGTGTTGAGTGAATCCATATGGCGACAGGAGGGCATGTGAGACCAAAAAGTACACGGGGTATCGCATGTTTTCTGAAAGGGGGATGCACATATTTCGTCCTACACTTTTATGTACCCGACAGGTCTGCTTCTGAACAACCTGTCCGTGGGATAGGACAAATTGTTCTAATCAGTAATCAGTTTTGGGGTTTCAACATGTCTCAGCCTATGTGGCTTCTTTAATCTTTTGAGGGCGGGGAAGAGGGATTCTGATCGTTTCGACTTTGAGCCGGCTTCCCAGACTAATGTTTTTCAGGTTGTTTGGATGGGGATGAGGGGGGGCGGGGCCTGGGATGAGTGAAGGGTAACCGGTGCTCATAGATATCTCCTGGAAAAGATCGGAAGGAAATTGGTGGCAGGAGAGGGACTATCGCAAAACCGGTGCCGGATCAGCTGAGCGGGAATTCGAGAAAGGGACTTTAGTCGTTTCTTTGGGTTTGGTATTCGTAACAGGCCCGGACAAAGGCCCGGAACAGGCGACGGGTCGTGCGAGTGCCGGGCTGGCGTTCGGGATGCCATTGGACGGTAAAAATATGAGGTTTGGAAGGGTGTTCCATGGCCTCCACCATGCCATCGCTGGCAATAGCGGAGGGTATGAAATGCGAGGCAAGAGAACGAATGCCTTGGTGATGCTGGGTGGCGACGATTTTCCGGCCTTCTCCTATGATGTCTCCAAGTCGAGTGTGGGGTAAAACTTTGACGGCGTGATAACCCGTTTTTTTGCCTTCATGATCGACCATGGGTTTATGCTTGTTGGGATGGATATGCTGAAACAGAGTCCCTCCCTCCAGCACATTAATCAGCTGCATGCCATAGCAAATGCCCAGGATGGGAAGTCGCCGTTTTTTACCCGCTCGATACAGCCATGCCTCGAACTCGGATCGTTTCGTAAAGGCAATTTTTGTGCGTTTTTTTGGTCGTTCTCCATACCAGCGGGGGTCCAAATCGTCACCGCCCACGATCACCAGTCCGTCAATCCCTTCGAGGTATCTGACTAACTGGTTTTGGTCGTGTGCAATGGGCAACAGCACCGGATGTCCTCCGGCTTGGGTTACAGCCGCAGCGTAGCGATGATCGCAAAGGAGGTCGTAATCGGCAAAGTCTTTTCGCTTGGATACCGCTTCGCAGGTGATGCCAATGAGCGGAGCCGGGTCGCGTTTACTCATCGATAGAAGCTCGTTTTCGACCCAGCCAGACCCGTTCGGTATTGGGAAATGGCGCTTTTAATTCCTGTGCGAAATCATGCAACGTATTGCCGCTCAGAAGATGTGCCAACCCCGATCTGTACCGTCTGGCAAATCGTCGTTGCCAGGTTTGCGGGTGTTCTTTCACGGCGAGAGCCACCGCATCGTGGATGAGGCGTGCCCCGTTGTATCCGCGTTTTAAGAGCCGGAGGACCTCGTATATCTCCTCAGGAATATCCATTTCGTCTATTTCTTCCCGGTGCTCCCATAAAAATCGGTCAAGATATTCCGGGACTGAAATCCATTCCCGTTTCCAGGGGAGCTTGGCGCGCATGCCTTTGGTGGCGGCTTCCGTTCTGGCTAACAAATAGTCCGCATGGCTCATGCGGTTTGCCGCGGATTCTCCCCTGAGCCACCGTAGGCAAACGGCCTTCACTAGGCACAGATTGGTGATCACGAATTCTGGGAGATTCGAATCAAAGACGCGTATTTCCAAGGTTGCAGGCTTGGTTTTTCGTCCGGGGCTATAGACCAGCTCACGGGTATCTACCGAAGTCAGTTCCCCTCGGCGAGTGGGCGTAAAGTAGGTGGCGCTTCCGCGCAAGAACCGATTCGAAGCCTTGGTGGTGACCCGTTTGTCCCAAATGGGCGAGTTAGCCCCGATGGCGATAAAAAAAGGCAGTTGATCATGGATGTGCCAACTGAGGGCAGCCGCTTCTCGTTTTGTCAGTTTCCGGTTCGCGACGGATATATGCAGATGGGTGCCGGCAAATCGATTGGTCCAGCCCCCGACGAATAGGGGCACCTGATAGTCCTGGTCTTCCTCCCGACTTCGATACAGACCGCGTAAATATTTCCTCAATCCGGCCTTTAAAAGAAACAACGCTTCCCGGACTGTCGTAAACGGCCGGCTGTTATATTCACTGCCGATGGAGGCGTCACGTGTAAATCGCTCACCGGATTCCGAGAGTCCGGGGCGTGGTTTTGACAAGCGCCGGCCAATTTTGTGGTCTACGGCATTGATGCTATAAGCTTCAATCTCGGTTCCGATCACGATGCGTTGATGAAAGGGTGTTCGTGTTGTTCCAGCCATAACCTTGAATGGGGTTAAAGGTTCATGTCATGAAAGCATGACGGTGAGAGGGGACAATTTCTGTGAGGTGCGAACGCAATGTGGATCGATCAGCAAATGTTGCGAGCAAATCCGAGGGCCGATACAGGCTTGGTGTTCAAGAGGTAAAGAAGGAATACATTTTGGGATCAGTCAGTGATGGAGAGAAATCGGCTCGCCGTTATACTTGAGAAGTCTTGATCCATAGAGGGTATTGTACCCACAAACGGTAGATGCGTCCATATGGGAGAAACCATAGGCCATGGTCGGTAAAGGACCGCGTCCGATCTTGTTGTCCAGGGATACTTCACCCATCATGCATGGGGCGTATGCCCGTAAAACAAATACCATAAATCTTGGCCAGGCTCATCCAACTTTGACGGTCGTTTTGCCTTTTTCAATAAGATCATCCATGGTGTTCTTGGCGGTCTCCATCCAACCTTCGGCCCGGTCGAATGCATCGGTGGCCAAATCCTGGAGATCTTCCCTTGTCCGCGTTCCGGATTGAGGGGCCCAGAGTAACCCTCCTGCAATACCTAAGGCCACTCCTGATAAAAAGGCGATGGCGCCAATGCCCCAACCTGAAGAAGTGTTTTTCATGATATCCTCCTGAAAAAAATTAACGCAAATTGGTTTGTCCGGGCTTCTATAATTCTCATAGCAACTGATATGCCAACCCGTTGAGTACGCTAACAGACGGAGTTTTGAATAAAGGATGAAGGAAATTTCGAGGAATTGAACTTCATTGAGGTACAAATTGTCCAGGTTAAGCATAAGATGTATCCCATTGCACAGGAACGCTGGATTTATCGAAAAATGAAAAAGTGCATGACATCACTGAAAAGATTGGAAAAGGGTTTGACGATTGAACCCGGCAATTTTGTGTGGGAGATTGTACCCTCTAGGAAAAAAAGGTTGGGACTCTTCTTGTGGATAGGGCAGACGAATCTGTAAGCCGGGTTCTCGTTGAAATCAGAAATGCCGCGGTGTTGAGAGAGACACGCTGTGTGTTTCAAGACCTATCTCTTATCATCCCTACCGGATGTCATACCGTGATTCTGGGTCCGAACGGGTCCGGAAAATCCACGCTTTTGAAGCTCTTGTCTCGAGACCTCTATCCGGTTGATCGTCCCCGGACGATGCTTCGCCTCATGGGACAGACCACATGGAATGTTTGGGATCTTCGGATGCAGCTGGGGATCATTTCCGCCGAATTGCAGGGGGACTATCCTGGAAGTGCCAGGGGGCTGGATGTGGTGCTTTCGGGTTTTTTTGCCAGTTTTGATTTGTATGATCATCATCAGGTCAGTCATGACCAACGGCTCAAAAGCTACGAAGTCATGAAAACCGTGGGGGGCGAGCAGTTAACCGACAGGCCGTTTGGTGACCTATCGTTGGGAGAGCAACGGCGACTTCTTCTGGCTCGGGCCCTTGTGCACGACCCCGTAGCCTTGATCTTGGATGAACCGACGACGGGTCTGGATATTCAGGGGTGTTTTCGGTATCTCGCCTCTATGAGGGCATATATGCAGCAAGGGCATACGCTCGTTCTAGTGACCCATCATCTCCATGAAATTCCTCCAGAAATTCACCGGGTGGTGTTGTTGAAACAGGGGCAGGTTGTGGCAGACGGTTCAAAGGCCGACCTTCTGACGGCTGAGCAGCTTTCATCTTTATTTGAGACTCCCTTGCAGGTATTTGAACGAGACGGATGGTACCAGGTGCTTCCTGAAGGATGAAGATGGGGTCAATGAGCCCCATGGAGCAGGAACTAAGGGCAAGGGGACACACAATGTATATTGGTTGAAGGTGCACGGGCATGCCCAATTGATTTCATTTCAGTCCGGGTGTTTCCTTCACAGGATGGATCCTGCTCACGAAGGCGATCCTGATAAAGGCTTGACTCCTGGCCTCAGGACAGTTCTTGCCCATGCGACGGGGTGGGGATAAAATAGTTTCCTCAATCCAACGGCTTCCGTCCTTTGCCGAATATCAATCCCTTAACACTCAAGGTGTTAGGTCATGTCACCCAAACGAAGTCCCTGCTTTGCTCCTCAGACGTTTCTCTCGAAACTCGAAAACGGCAAAGAAAGTCTGACGTTAAAAAAAAACCAAGTTATTTTTTCGCAAGGGGAGGCCGCCACGGCGGTGTTCTATTGCCAAGCCGGCCAAGTCAAGCTGTCCGTGGTCTCACAAGAGGGCAAAGAAGCTGTTGTGGGAATTGCGGAACAGGGCGACTTTTTTGGCGAAGCCTGCCTTGCCGGACATGTTGTGTGCATGGCCACAGCGACCACCCTGGAAGATACCACAGCGGTCCGCGTTGAAAAATCGGAGATGATCCGCCTACTCCATGACGACCACAGCTTCTCCGAACAGTTCATGGCCTATCTCCTGTCACGCAACGTTCGTATTCAGGAGGATCTAGTGGATCAGCTCTTCAATTCCGCTGAGAAGCGGCTGGCTCGGGTGTTGTTGCTCATGGCCCATTTTGGCAAAGAAGGCAAGGCCGAGACGGCCATTACGAAGGTGAGTCAGGAAACGCTCGCGGAGATGATCGGGACCACCCGGTCCCGCGTCAGCTTCTTTATGAATAAGTTCCGCAAGCTGGGTTTCATTGATTACAACGGCGAACTGCGGGTGCACAGTTCCCTCCTCAACGTCGTGCTCCACGACTAGATTCTCTCTCCGTTTCCGCCGCTGAAGGTTTGTCTTCCTTATCTGCCCAACCTGATCGTTTGGCATCCCTTGCCCTTTTTACACGACTGAGCCATTTTGACCAGACGCCTCACAGTGTTTCCGTTACCGTGTCTCCACGGATTGATGTTGTTTATCGGCATCATACATAAGGGGGAAGAGAGGTGATCCCATGAGCTGTCGAGTTGCCCGGTTTGTGCCCAGACATATTCAAATGGTGACGGTCTCCTGCTGTAAGTGTGGTTCGATTGATCGGGATGTGATTTTGATATCAAGCACCCTTGGGCCCCACCTTTGCCCCAGCTGCTCCCAGTCTGTGCTCAAACATCGAGTGGGAAGGCCATTGTCCACTAGGCCAGTTGGCCGGGTGGATGTGAGATGAGTTGGCTGAAAGGCGACCCGGGCCAAGCTTGCCACCACCAACGGATTGCCTCTTCAGGGGAAGTGAGCCATTTTGACCAGACAATCTTTGAGATAGGTAGTAGGGTGAGGGAGTCCGTAAGAAATTTCATTCAGAAGAAGGGCCGCTCACTGCTTCTGCCCCAAATGCCGGCGAGAGTGAGATTGGCACTTCAAAGGAGAATGCTCATGAAGATCACCACCACCCTCACCAGTTTCAGTATCCTTATGTTGACGACTGGGATTGGGGCTACCGCCTTAGCAGCTCCTCCTCCAACCAATCCCTCCGCTCCGGTGTTCATCCCTGCCGGGGAGATGGCTCTTCCGGCCAATGCCCAAGCCGGAAAATGTTACGCCCGCGTGTTCGAAGACCCGAAATACCGGACGGAAACCGAACAACTACTGGCAAGAGAGGCATCGGAACGAATTGAAATTATTCCCGCCAATTATGAAATGGTGGAAGAACAAGTCCTGATCCGGGCCGCCTATGAAAGGGAAGAAATCATTCCTGCGCAATTTGAATCTGTCACCGAACAAATTCTCGTCAAGCCCGCTACGACCAGATGGAAGAAGGGCCGGGGGTTGGTGGAAAAAGTCAATAACTTTACCGGGGAAATTATGTGTTTGGAAGAAGTGCCCGCCGAATACAAGACCGTGACCAAACAGATCGTCAAATCCCCGGCTACGACCAAACTCGTGCAAGTCCCAGCGGAGTATAAGATGGTGAAGGTCAATAAACTCATCACACCGGCTCAGGAAAACCGGATTCCCATTCCAGCCGAATATCAGACGGTGACCAAGACGATCAAGGAATCGGAGGGGCGGATGGTCTGGCAGGAAGTCCTCTGTGAAACCAATGCACCGGAATTAGTCAAAGCGCAACCGGCGGTAACGGAAATTCACGCCCAATCACGATCGGTCCCACGGCAGGAGGAGTCAGGAAAGAAGAACTGGTTTTTCCTGTGGGACTACGACGAATTATTCAGCAACGGCAACTGGGTCACGGCAGAGCGGACGAAGTAAATCATCTTCCCACCCCCCGTCTCCTCTCCTTAGGGACTATTGAGAATTTGGTGCGTGATTCAAATGCCAGCAAAATATTCCTATGGGTAAAAAGCCGTTTATAAAGCTGCGGTATGTCTTCATACTCTGCACGGTTCTCATTGTCGGGGTACTCGTCATCGTCGGGGTGAGGACCAGTCTTGGTAAGGTTGATGAGGAAATCCCGATTACGGACTCGTGGTTGGTCAATGTGCAGCAGATTGATTTTCAAACCATGAACGGACAGGTGATGTTCAGGCGGAGGGTCAATGTTGATCAGGCCGGACAAATATTGGAAGACAAGGGCCACGGACTCCGCAGGGTTGAGAAAACAATGAAAGACCTCAAGGTAGAGGTACTATCGACAAGTAATACTGTTGAGGAGAGTCAACCTTTGTCGACATACGATCTACATGGTCGAACCATCCGAACTGGCGTGGTGTTTTCCGATCGTTTGAAATTGATGATGATTTGCGCCTTGTACCTTCACTCGATGAGACCGCAAGGCCAGGCATGAAGGGAGAGATCTCATTGGCCAACACTCCGAACAATTACACGTTATGCTTCGATTGTTTCTTTATCCTTTTGATGTGAGGAGGGCATTATGGAACGGACAAAATCAACAAAAAGCGGAAATTCTTCCTGGTCTCCTCCTGTGGTTCACCCTTCTCGTGATTCCTCTTTCACCTGTCCCAGGTGTCAGGGACTGTTCGCGCGAATATTTTTGATGGACCTGTATGACGGTAGTGGGGAAAATGGGTCTTGGGCTCTCCGGTGCTTCCAATGTGGAGAAATTCGTGATCCCCTGATCTTGAAACATCGGACTTTGAGACCTCAGCCCGTCAATAGTGGGCGTCCTCGAATACAGTCCCCGGTGTCCCTGTCTTAATCGACATAATTTACTCCTTTGAGTGGTGGGAAAAGGAGTCAAGCCACTGGTGCCTTCCCCCACCTGTTGTGAGCAATTTTGAGCAGACTGGCTCAAGCAAAGCCTGTAGGGTTGGTGATATTGATGGAAAGATCATGCAACCTCTTTTCCCATGCAAGGAGGTTTCCATGCTGTCTTACGCACTGATGTTTTTAGTCGTCGGTTTGATTGCCGGGCCTTGAATTTGGCCGGAGCGGCGGCTGTGGCCGTCAAAATTTCCTGAGTCCTGTTCCTGATTGGTGTCGTGTTGCTGGGGATCCATCTGGTCATGGGGCGAACGGTCCGCGTTCCCTAACGCAGGAGATTATGTACCTGGAACTCCAAGATGGAAAGTTCCATTTCACGTGGCGCAAGTTTCCTAGCCCAAAGAGGTCAAGGCACAGAGTCAGGTTACATTTCAATACAAGGAGATGATTATGAACATACGATACACACTCACCTTCTGCACGGCCGTATTTGCTTTCGGAACGCTGATAATTGCCGGATGTCAGGGCACCGAGAAGACACCCATTCCCGACTCGTATCTCACCTCAAAGGCCAAGATTGCGCTGTTTGCCGATGCCCGGGTCAAAGGGCCGAAGGTTGATGTGGAGACTACAAATGGACAGGTGGTGCTCCGTGGACAGGTCGATTCCGAGGCGGCCAAGCAGGCGGCAGAAGGTATCGCCAAGGGTCTCGAAGGCGTGAAGAGTGTGAAGAACGACCTTGAGGTGATCGTCCCGCCTTCTCCTGAGGTGCTGGAGATTAAGGATGAGACCCTGACGGAACATGTCAAAGAGGGTATGGCCAAGAATACGGATTTGAAGAATGTCAATATTGCCGTGCAGACCAATGCCGGTGTCGTCTCCCTGACAGGCGAGGTTGGGGACATGATGACGAGTGCCAATGCGTCCTGGATTGCCTGGCAGGTGCCTGGGGTGATGGCGGTGAAAAACGATCTGACGGTGAGGGACAAAGCCTAAGGTCTGGCAAAAGACAGGGTGTCCGCCAACCGGCGAGGAGGGGAGGTCATTATGAAGATGGGAAAACATATTCTTGTGGTTGATGATGATTCCGCCTTGCGAACCTTATTTCAGGCCCTCCTCGAAAGTTATGGGTACAGCAGCGATACCGCAGAGAATGGCCCCAAGGCACTGAGCAAACTCGCGAAAGCGTCCTATGACGCCGTTCTGCTCGATTATATGATGCCCGGGATGACCGGCTTGGCTTTATTACAGCACCTTCAGCAACGGTATCCGTCTCTTCCGGTCGTCATGCTCACCGGTCATACCCATGCCCAGGTGGCGGGGCAAGCGCTTGCGGTAGGGGCCCGGGCCTGCCTGTATAAACCCTTTAACTGTCAGCAGCTTAAAGAGGTCGTGAATGGCTTGTTCAGATCGGCTGAGTGCGAGTACGTGGCCTCAACCTAAGTCAACATCCATTTTGATCTCGAAGTGTATTGATGCCTCTCAAACAAATTCGGCAGTTCAATCCCAAAACGTTTCTGAGAAAGGTCGGCGACGGCAAAGCCCTCCTCTTGTGCCGAAAGAACCGCGTGATCTTTACGCAAGGAGGCCAGGCGGATGCCGTGTTTTATATTCTGGAAGGCCAGGTCACACTCAGCGTGGTCTCCAAACGCGGCAAAGAAGCCGTCGTGGCGATTCTGGAGGCAGGTTCATTTTTTGGTGAAGCCTGTCTCACCGGGCAAATATTGCGCTTAGAGACCGCGACGGCGGTGGGGGTCGCAAAAATTATGCGTATTGGCAAAACCGCCATGATTACCGTGCTGCATGACGAACCCAGGTTCTCCGAACTGTTCCTCACCTTTCTCTTGGCTCGTAATATCCGCATCCAAGAAGACTTGGTGGATCAACTCTTTAATTCCAGTGAAAAACGGCTGGCACGCGTGCTGTTATTGATGGCCCATTTTGGCAAAGAAGGCAAGCCGGAGGCCGTTATTGCGAGGGTGAGTCAGGAAATGCTCGCGGAAATGATCGGCACGACGCGTTCCCGCGTCAGTTTCTTCATGAATAAGTTCCGGAAACTGGGCTTCATTGAATACGATGGCGTTTCGCACAAAGGCTTGCACATACACAGCTCCCTCCTCAATGTCGTCCTCCACGACTAGATTCCCCCTATTTTTCCCTACGTGAGTTCTATTGTGTCCAGGGCTTGTCGTCCTTCCTGTCCCACATGAACCCCGATTCAATTCCTTAACCGTAGCCTATTCTGAGCCGCTCACTCTGCTCGCTACAGTGAAGCAGGTCCAAAAGGGACTTCCATCTTCGGCCTGGCTGGTCGTTGTGAACGTTCCTGATGTCCTCTTATCGGCAGTGGAAACCCGTCCCTGGGCCTGGACCCTGGATGTGTTGCGTTTTTCGATTCCCTGGCAGGGCTGATTGGGAAATGAGCCGGATGAATAAAGCCTGTCCGACGGGGGGCTGACAGGCCGACTGAGTTCCTCGTAACCCATCCATTTCTTTGCTGCAATCCACGTTAAAGACCCATTTGGTTTGCTCCCATCTGAATTTTCCCATTTCTTTCATTTTTGATTGGCTCAAGCGGGTCAGGTTCTTTATGATGGCATCGCTGTGATAATGGACGTTCTCATACTTTTTTTCATCGCGTTTGATCCCTGGCGTATACTCCTGCCTGCTGGTTTGACCATGATTTTGCTGGTTTCGCCCTGGTTTTCCAGGGAGGATACGCAGTCGCCCTATTCCCTGCTGGAAAGAGTCTTAGGTCGGCTCACCAGTCAATTGGCGATGTGGTTATTTGTGCTCACCGGCTTGTTAGGATTGATATTTCCTGTTTGGTTGGCCCCCTCCTCGTATGCCGGTGCTCTGCCTGGGTTAGGGCCGTTGGAATGGTTGGAAACATTGTTCTACCTTGTTGGAGTCTATTGCCTCTGGAATGTGAAATGTGCCGTGGCAAAAGGAGAGAACCCACGGAAACAGTGGACATGGGGCGCGTGTGTCCTTTTTCTCCTGGTTGCGCTTTTGTGGATTTTGAGATGGGATGACTTTGCCTTTGGAGGGGTTGAAGTGGTTGGGTCAACCGTCTTTGTCTGGGATTGGACAAGAATTTTCTCTAAGACGATTCATCTGCTGTTATCTGCGATGGCAGCCGGAGGGCTGGTGGTGATGGTGATCGGATTTTTGCCGTGGAAACAATCCCCGACGATCAGGGAGCCTTATCAAAGCGATGAAGCCAACGAAGAACAGCGGCGGATTCAAATTGTGCGGTTTGGCATGGCCTGGGTTTTAGGGGGAGTGGTTCCCCAAGTCGTGGTGGGGTCTTGGCTCTTGGTGTCCTTGGGAGAAGATGTGCGTAGCCATTTTCTGAACGGCGTGACCCTTGGGTCTTGGCTCTTTTTTTCCAGTCTGATTGTTGCCCTTTTGGGTTTGGTGTTCATCAACGCCGCATTCATTGCTCCGTATGTCAAAGGCCTGGTTTGGGGCGGGTGGGTTAATATTCTGGTTGCCGTCTTTCTGATGGGCTTTATTCGGTATGAAGCCCTCGGGGCGGGTCTTGCCTCCCTGAATGCCGGAAATCCTCTGGCACCACTGAGTTTCTGGCATCTGATTTTTGGGGTAATTCCCATGCTTGGCCTGCTTGCTCTGCTCGTGAGAGGATTAAAAACTGCCTTGATTTCCCAGAAAGAACAACCGACAGCTTGACTGGACAAATCGGTCAGTGGAAATTAAGGTATGAACATGCATATTTCAGACATTCTGGTAGATCATAATCCCGCTATTAGTTTTGAGTTTTTTCCTCCAAAAACCCAAAAGGCTTCCGAGGAACTGTTTGAGTCTATTTCGGCGTTGATGCCTTTGAAGCCTGCCTATGTCAGTGTGACGTATGGGGCAGGCGGTACGACACGGGAACGCACGCATGATTTAGTGGTGAAATTGCGGCAAGAAACGGATCTGACCATTGTTTCTCATTTAACCTGTGTGGGGTCGGGACGCGAGGAACTTCATCAGATTCTGTCTAAATACCAAGTCAGCGGAATTCACAATATTATGGCGTTGCGCGGGGATCCCCCTCGAGACCAGTCCATCCCCGATATTCCGGCAGACGGATTTCGCTATGCATCCGATCTCGTTCGTTTTATTAAACAACAGTTTCCGGAAATGGGTGTGGGGGTGGCTGGCTTTCCCGAGGGTCATCCGGGGACTCCCAACCGTCTGGTTGAAATGGACAATTTAAAACGCAAAGTTGATGCAGGGGCCGACTATATCTGTACCCAACTCTTTTTCGATAATCGGGATTTTTTTGATTTTTGCGAACGATGCGACGTGGTCGGCATTAAGGTGCCTATTATTGCGGGAATAATGCCGATCACTTCCCGGAAAGGAATGGCCCGGATGTCGGAGTTGGCCTTGGGAGCCCGGATTCCCGCCAAATTGTTGCGGGCCATGGATCGCGCGGAAAATGATGCCTATGCGGAACAGGTCGGCATTCATTGGGCTACGGAGCAGGTCATTGATTTGATTGATCATAAGGTGCGGGGGATTCATTTTTATACACTGAATCGCTCTAAAGCCACCCTGAAGATTTATGAATCATTGGGTATCCGCAGTTCCGACAGTCTTCAGCACGCCAGAGATTAAAGCCTCAGTCAAATTTCTGGTACATTCGAATCTTATTTTCTGATTCTTCTTTCATGACATTAGGCAATGGTGGTCGTCCAATAGGGGTGTGAGGTGTAATTTTGAGCTGTACGTCATTACGATATTTAACCCTTTCGTCCTCTAGGGCGGTGGGGTTATGATAACGGGTTTGAACAGAGGAGGGAGTTAATCTTATGAGTAATCAATCGGGTTTTCAAATAACACTGGATCTCGTTGGGCGATCCTGTCTGGTCTTAGGGGGTGATGATGAGGCCCTTGAAAAGGTTCACCGTTTGCTTGATGCCGGGGCCAAGGTCACCGTGGTGCACCCGACCCTGCATACCGAACTGAGAAAATTGACGGCTTCGGCTAAGATCATGCATCGGGGGAGAACTTTTCGTTCTTCCGATTCTCAAGGGGTGACCCTCATCCTCAATGTCCTCAAGGATGACCTGGGTTTGGCCAAATCTCTATACGAATTGGCACAGACTGAGCGTTTTCTTATCTGGTCTATTGATAAGCCGGAATTATCCACGGTGCTGATGCCTGCCTTGGTTCAACGGGGTGCTCTTCGGATCGCGATTAGTACCAGTGGAGCTTCACCGGCCTTAGCCGGGGTGCTTCGGCGAAATTTTGAAAGTCTGTTTGATGAAGAATTTGAACAATTTCTTGATTGGTTGGGAGCGCTCCGTGAGGAAATGAAAAAAACCGAACCCAGCGATCATCGTCGGAGAGAACGGCTATTAGAAGCGATCGATGGATTCAAGTTGACGGGTGAAATCTCCTATCCCAGTTCCTGGAAATTATCGGGTGAGCCACAGTTGGAACCAGTTGGAAAGGAAGGTGGATAGATGGTGTTATTGGAATTCAGTATGTCTCCTCTGGGTAAGGGGGAGAGTGTCGGCAAATATGTGTCCCGTTCCTTGGATGTGATCGAGAAAAGCGGGGTAGATTACCGGTTAAACCCCATGGGGACCGTATTGGAAGGGGAATGGGATGAGGTGTTCGGGGTGGTGAAAAAATGTTATGAACGCATGAAAAAAGATTGCCCCAGAATATCCTGTGTGATTAAGGTCGATTATCGACGGGGTCATAAGGGCCGTCTGTCCGGCAAAGTGGCGAGTGTCGAAAAACGGTTAAAACGGAAACTCAAGACCTGATGAGGCAGTGAAGGTAAAAGATCATCCTGTTTTCTCGTTGTTTGAGCGTTTGCCCTCCCTGCGCAGGTGCTTTCCGTATTTCCAGACTGGCGATGGTTTGCTTATCCTGCCTCTGTGGATTGGTATATTTTTTTCGCTTTCCCTCCGATCCCACATAAGACTTCATACGGAATGGTGTCCAGCCACTTCGCATAATCCTCTGCCGAAATAGAACGGGTCCCCTGGGTGCCGAGCAGGCATACCTCCTGCCCGATAGTGGCATGGGGAATTTCGGTGACATCCACCATCATCATATCCATGCAAATTTTTCCAATGATCGGGGCCTGTTCCCCCTGGATGAGAACATGTCCTGTTCCTGTGAGTTTTCTGGGAAACCCATGAGTATATCCAACGGGAAGGACCGCGATTTTTGAAGGACGGGTGGCCCGGAACAGGGCGTTGTATCCGACAATGTCTCCCGCTTGCAGTGTGCGTAAATGGGCAACGTAGGTTGTCGCGGCCAGCACGGGTTTTAAGAGGATGGGTGACGCCTGGCCAGGGTGACTGGGAGCATAGCCATAGAGCATGAGCCCAGGCCTCACCATGTCAAAATGGGCCTCTTTGTAAAAGAGGATACCGGCACTGTTGGCGACATGGAGAACGGGGAGAGAGCAGCCTACAGATTGAATATGGTCGGTGAGAGATCGAAACCGTGCCAGTTGTAAGGCCGTAAACGTGCTATCGGGGTTATCTGCATCAGCAAAGTGGGTCATGAGGCCGGAGATGGTGACGGGACTTTTCGGTTGTCGAGTGATCCCAAATATTTCAAGGATATGTTCCGGGTCCATGCCTAAGCGGTGAAGTCCTGTATCTACCTTGAGGTGAACAGGGTAAGGAGCGGCATTCTTGGGAAGAAGGGCTATTAGTTCGGATAAGATCGCCCGATGCGAAATAACGGGGGTCAAGGAATATTGGAGCAAATTTTTGATATGAGCCGACTGTAATGGGCCCATCACCAGAATCGGGTTTTGGATACCGCCTTCACGAAGGACCGCTCCTTCATGTACGGATGCCACCCCAAAACCAAATACGCCCAGGCCTTGTAAAGCCCGGGCGATGGAAGCTGCCCCATGCCCGTAGGCATCGGCTTTCACGATAGCCAGAATACGGGTGTGAGGGAGTAATCGAAGGCAGATCGCCCGATAATTATGGCGTATTGCGGTTAAATCGACGGATGCCGAAATTGGTGACAGATGGGAAGCGAGGGATGAGGTCGGTGGAGTCAATGGGTAATCTGTCACGTAGGGGGCCTCAAATTTCCAGGATTTCCTCCTCCTTTTTCTTGATGAGTTCATCCACGTGGTGCACGTATTTATCCGTTAATTTTTGGATTTCGGCTTCGAGGCGTCGAAGGGCATCCTCGGTCAAGGTTCCCTCTTTTTGACGCTTTTTGTTCTCTTCATTCCCGTCACGCCGGAATCCGCGAATTTGAACTTTACTCTCTTCTCCATATTTTTTACACAGTTTGACAAGGTCCCTTCGGCGTTCTTCGCTCAAAGGAGGAATGGGGAGTCGAATGATTTTTCCATCATTAGAAGGCGTCAGGCCCAACTCGGAAGCAATAATCGCTTTTTCGATTTCCTTGATTTGGCTCGTATCCCACGGTTGAATCGTGATAAGTCGGTTTTCGGGAACGGCCAGGTTGGCGACCTGCTTGAGTGGGGTGGGGGTGCCATAATAGCTTACGGAGATGTGGTCAAGTAGATTAACGGAGGCTCGCCCCGTTCGCAAAGACAGGTATTCCCTTTTTAAATGCTCCAGGGCCCCTTCCATTTTTTGAGTGACTTTTTCAATGCTGGGATCGCTCATGGCCGACTCTCATTCTTGTAGAATAGCATGTTTGGAAACGAGGGTTCCAATCGGTTCGCCCTCCAGGATTTTTTGGATATTACCCCGAGAGGTCAGATTAAAGACAATAATGGGCAGGTCGTTATCCATGCATAAGGTGATGGCGGTCGCATCCATAACCCTCAGGCTTTTATTCAGAACGGCCAAGAAGGGGAGTTCCGTAAACCGCTTGGCGGATGGATGGGTGACGGGGTCGGCATCATATATTCCATCGACTTTGGTTCCCTTTAAGATAACCTGGGCGCCGATTTCCATGGCTCGAAGGGCTGCAGCCGTATCGGTTGTGAAATAGGGATTGCCGGTTCCTGCCGCAAAAATGACTACTCGTTTTTTTTCAAGATGACGGATGGCCCGTCGTCGAATGTAGCTTTCGGCTAATTGACGCATTTCAATGGCCGATAATACCCGGGTTTGGACACCGTTCCTTTCCAATGCGTTTTGTAGCGCTAATGCATTTAGCATGGTGGCCAACATGCCCATATAATCAGCCGAAGCGCGTTCCATCCCTGATGAGCTCGCAGCGAGGCCTCGGAAGATGTTCCCTCCTCCGATCACAATGGCCACTTCCACCTGCAGTCGGATGATTTCGGCCAGTTCCTGTGCGAGATTGGTCAGGACGGAGGGCTGGATACCATACCCTTGGTCGCCTGCTAACATTTCCCCACTTATTTTCAAGAGGACGCGGCGATATTTCAGGGGCATTAGTCTTGGCCGAGTTGATAGCGCGTGAAGCGGCTAATGGAGATATTTTCCCCTAATTTGGAGATTTTTTGAGAAATCAAATCCTGGATAGTCACGCTGGGGTCTTTAATGAAGGGTTGCTCCACGAGGCATTGTTCCTGGAAATACTTTTCCAACTTTCCGTTCATGATTTTTTCCCACGCGGCCTCCGGTTTTCCTGATTCCTTGACCTGACCTAAATACACATTCTTTTCCCGTTCAATGAGGTCGGCGGGGACATCTTCCCGTTTAATAAATGAGGGTTGGGATGCCGCAATCTGAAGGGCCAGTTCTTTGACAAAGGCCTGGAATTCTTCATTGCGTGCAACAAAATCTGTTTCGCAATTGACTTCAAGCAGGACTCCGATTTTACTGCCGGGGTGAATATAGGCGGATATCAACCCTTCTTTAGTCTCCCGTCCGGCTTTCTTTTGAGCCGCGGCCAATCCCTTTTGACGTAACAGGTCAATGGCTTTCTCAACGTCACTTTGGGTTTCTTGAAGGGCTTTTTGGCAATCAAGGATTCCAGCCCCGGTTTTGATTCGTAATTCTTTGACCAGGGCACTCAAGCTAGACATACACGTACTCTCCTACGCTGGCGGGTTAGTGAATAGTATCGAAGGCAATCTGAACGCTGGCCGGTTATACGGTTTGGGTGTTTTCCGAAATTCCTATGGTGGCCATGGATGATTCCTGTTCGTCCGTTTGCCCATCGCCATTTCCGGCACCTTGCCGTTTTTTTCGAAGTTCGAGTCCTTCAATGCAGGCATCGGCAATTTGAGACGTGAACAGTTTTAATGATCGAATCGCATCGTCATTGCCTGGAATGGGAAGGTCGATTCCATCAGGGTCGCAATTGGTATCCACGAGAGCAATGACAGGAATGCCCAATCGGTTGGCTTCTTTGACCGTAATGTGTTGAATGCGCGTATCCAGGATATATATACAGCCAGGTATGGCATTCATACCCTTGATGCCGCTCAGGTATTTTTCCAGTTTTGCTTGTTCTTTTTTCATGAGCACGATTTCTTTTTTCTTGAGACGGTCATACGTTCCGTCGGTTTCTGCGGCTTCCAGTTTTTTGAGCTGGTTGATACTTCTGCGAAGAGTCTGGAAGTTTGTGAGCATGCCGCCCAACCACCGTTGGTTGACAAAAAACATCCCGCAACGTTTAGCCTCTTCTTCCACAATATCCATGGCTTGGCGCTTTGTGCCGACAAAGAGCACGGATTCACCATCCGCGACCACATCGCGGGTAAACTCATAGGCTTTTTGATAACATTGAAGTGTTATTTGGAGATCAATGATGTATATGCCGTTTTTTTCGCCAAAGATATATCGTTTCATCTTGGGGTTCCATCGATTGGTTTGATGACCAAAATGCACCCCAGCTTCTAGTAAGGATTTAATGTTGACCATGAGAGACCTTCCCACCCCCTTTCAAATAGTTCATTGTGTTAAACCGAATTGAGCGTACTGTTGTATCAATGAAAAATCAGGACCTAAACTTGACCGGCAGGAGACAATGCCTGGGACATGTCTAAACTGGCAGGCTATGACTGAATTTGGAACATTCATGCAATGGATAAAGGTTAATATTTTCCCTAAAACCAACCAACGTTAGCATAAGTCTTACTCTTAGTTCAAGTTTACGTAGACAAAAAGAAGTCGTGGCAATCAGGTAATCTATTAGCCTCTTTGGTTTCTACCTCTTGACGGGGATGGATGATTCACTCTTTTTGACTCGTATGAGACACCATGGCTATAGTCAATTCGCTCTGACCTATATAAATTTCATGAGGAGTGATGGATATGGTTGAACTTCCGGTTAAAATGTTCGTTCAGGGTATCTTGAAACAAGCCAAAGAGTCGGTTCGAGCAATGTCCTGTCTATCTAGTCGTTCCAAAGGTCAGGTCTTAGAGTCCATGGCCGAAGCGTTGCAATCTCAATCCTTGGAAATTCTGGAAGCAAATGAACGCGATTTAGAAAATATATCGAAGGATCTTGATCAACAGGCCTATCGGGCCATGCTGGAGAAGGTCAGGATTTCGGAGGAAACCGTTGAGCAAATGACGTCAGGTCTTCTCACGTTGGCCGGTTTGCCTGATCCCATTGGGGAGGTCAGTCAGGCCTGGGTTACCCCAGACGGGATGCAAGTCCAGCGAGTTCGTTCACCTTTGGGGGTGCTTGCTGTTATTTCCGACATGGGTCCGTTGATTACGGTCAGCTCGTTTGGCATGTGCGTGAAAACCAGTAATGTGTGTGTTTTTCGTGGTGGAGGGGAATGGTTAGCTACCAATGGAGTCATTGTTGGGTGCTTGAAGAAAGTTGCGGAGGCACACGGCCTTCCATCAGGCGGTTTTGTTTTTCTGGATCGTCCTTCTCCTGAGGCTGCACTGGAACTGGTTAAGCATCCTCAATATGTGAATGCAGTGATTCCACGAGGCAAATCCGGGTTGCGTAAGGGTATCTTAGATCAGGCCAAAGTTCCGGTCATAGGCTATGATGGGGGGTTGTGCCATACGTATGTTGACCGGGATGTGGACCTTCCACTGGCTCAAACCATCGTGGTCAATGGAAAAGTTCAAGAGCCCTTGGCTGCGAATGCTCTGGATACTCTGTTAGTGCATCAGGCACCTTCCCGGCATCTGTTGCCTGGTCTGATCCGGCGCCTATTGCAGGAATATCGGGTGACGTTGAAAGGGTGCCCGATTACGGAATCGATGTTGGGGATGCAGGAAATGACCGGGCATTTGGGCATTCAACCTGCCACGGAAGCAGATTGGGGAACGAAATATCAATCCTTAACTTTAAATATCAAGGTCGTGAAAGATTTTCAGGAAGCGCTGGATCATATTGCGAAATATGCCCCAGGCCATACCGATACGATTGTGACACGGAATTATGACTTAGCGATGCGATTTGTTCGGGAAGTGGATTCAAGCGGAGTCCTGGTCAATGCTTCCACCCGTCTGAACGAATGTGAATCGTTTGGTTTGGGCCCTGATTTGGGGAGTAATAGTCCTCATGTACATCATCGTGGGCCTTTGAGTTTGATAGACTTAACCCTGGAAAAATTTGTCGTTTTGGGAAGTGGGCAATTGAAGCAACCCCACCCCGTTCCCCAAGCCTATCAAGATGCCATGATGTTGTCGTCGAAGTTTTAACCCACCCGATGCTCCCGCGATGATGGTTTGAGATTGGCCGGACCAGAAATCTCCTGGCGTCGGATTTCTTGAGTCTATTGCGCGGGGCGGCCATTAAACCCTCAACACCGAGGGGATGCTGTTGACTGATCCAATCGTACATAGTTTGGTTGCCCGTCTTGAACAGTATTTGCACTCCTGGGGGCTGCGTGAATTTCATGATGAATCATCATATTATCAATGGCAGCGCACCTGTCTGAGCCGAGACCAACTCCTGACTTTTGAGGATGTGCTGAAACGGAGGACAACGGAAGGCCTGGGTGATGCGGATATCGAGTTTTATGATCTGTTGGCGCAACCAACTATTCTTCCGGTGCTCTACAGCCAAAGATATGATTATTACCGAAAGCTCGGGCCCGCCCTGTGTCCCAGAATTTCAGAGGGAAGCCGGGTGTTGGATTTTGGTTGCGGTGTGGGTATTCTCACCACTTTTTTTGCACGAGAATTCCCCCACATTGAATTCATAGGAATTGATCGCTCAGCTCAATCTATTTTTTTTGCTGAACAAGAAGCCCGCAGACGTCATGTCAATAATGTTTCTTATTTCGTTCGGCATATTCCATCCGAACCTCCGCCAGGTAGCTATAATTTAATTCTTTCTACTCAGGCCGTATTCCAGTCTGAAAATCATCCTGGATTGCCCAGTATGGAGTGGCAGACCTTTCATCGCCCGTATAACCTTCAAGAGCAAGTGGCTTTGGAAACGCGATTGGGTCTTGCATCGAGGTTAGATGCTCTGCAGGCTGTTTTACAAGACAACGGCCGGATGATTCTTTTTGAAAAGACCGGCCACCTTGGCCGACGCATTCTTTTCCAGCGGGCCTTATCCCGACGGGGGTTTTATCCTGTTCAAGAACCCTTGCCCATTATTTATCGCTCAATCGATGAGCAGGTTATTGATGGGCCGATCTATGAAGTTTCTCAATCTATTGAGGGGAATGCTGCTTTATGGAACGAAGCGCCCAACCAAGGTCCTGGAGATTCACTCTATGGCTGTGGGGGACGAGTGGCCCGACAAATGGGTTCAATTTTGGTAGGTAATGAGAATTGTGAACATCAACAATTGAAAAGCATTCAGTGGGGAGTCGGTCGAATTTCTTTAGGAAAATGGTGCGAGGCTTTGGCTTGGTTACGTTTTGAGTCGACCTCAGGCGTCTCGGCACTTCTGGTTGGGGGATTGATCGAACTCTCGCTCCTCAGAGATATCTTTGAGCAACTCAGGAGCAGTTCTGCGGAACAGGTTGATCAGTTCATTTCTGAAACGTGGGGGGCTCTCCTCAATGAATCGAATGAGGAAGAACGGCCTGGATATGAAAATCATGCCTCTTCCGCCCAAGCGGTGTATATGGCCCTTCCTTTAAAAATGGTTGAGAAAGAATTCACGTTGGCCGGGGAAGAAGGAAAATCGATGCATCTTGAGTTCGGGCAAACGATGTCCCTTTGGTATTTTTACTGGGCCAATACCTTTGATCAGCGTCAGTTGGTGCTAGTCGATCAATCCGGGGAAAAGATGCTTCGAATGTATTTTGAAGACACACTTCGAGATTTGAAGTCCCAGGCTTCCTGATTTGTCATTTTCCTCTCTCCTTTGCTGTCTCGTTCCACATCCAAATGACGGATTCTCCTCTTAGGGCTTATTTTTCAAGCGTCAGGTCGTAGAGCGAAGCGTCTGGACTTGGGATTTCTACGAATTGAATTTGACGATGCAATTCCTTGGCATAGCAATGAATCTGCTGAATGGTTGTTCTTTTGTCTTCTAGAGAGTAATCGGCCCAGTTTCCGGGGAGACCAATAATCAACTCCCTGCCATTATCATGAATTCCTGAAATAGTACCGTTGCTCATGGTTTGAAGGAGAGGCTCTCCATTTCTGAGCTCCAGGCATTCCGACGGGGACGGCTCCGGGAGAATTGTTTGTGGCCTAACCCGAAGAGAAACAGAACCGCTCCATAGAATTAGGGTCAAAACTATTATCAGAGTCAGACGCATAAAATTGAACCCGAAAGATTTGAGGGCAGTATGAGGAAAGATGACAGATGTGCCTATTCCCCAAAAAGGGGTGCCGTAAATCATTGAATATACAAAAGAAAATTTGGCGTGAACTGTTTGGCGGGGTTTTGATTGTTTGAAATTTCCCAACTACGGAGAGATTTCATTAAGTCCGACAAGAATATTCCGAAAAACAAGACAACTGAATACTATCAAAAGAGCCTAGGGCTTCTTGGGCAAATTTTCAGGACTTAAGAGGAATGAGTAATTCGTCTTAGGTTCTTGCTATGAATCGGATTGCATCTAAAAAATGGAAAATGGCATGAACTTCGATTTCATCGCATTTTGGCTGTTAACAGTCAGTGGGATGATGTACGTCGTCACTTTAGCCCTGTTGATGTATCGAATACGTCATTCGGAGAAACCACTGATATGGAATTTGTGGGGTGTGGCCATTGGTATTTTGGCCTTACAGTCGAGTTTTAAGTGGTATCTTCAGATCATGGTGGAGCCCATTCCGTCTTTAAGTGTGGTCACCGAAGGGTTGAGCCTCTTGGTCGCCTTTTGTTTGTTATGTAGTGCTATCTTGGTCTCTCCATTTCTCCTTTTACCTAGGCGGAATCGTGAATTGCTAGATGTGATCGAAGAACGAAACGTGATAATTCATAATTTTCATGAGCGAATCGCCGGCGCATTACGGCAGGTACAAATTGCCATGGAAATAGGTAAACCTATTCAATTTATTATTGAGCAGGTCGCAGATCTATCGAGAATTCTCCAGGTGTTTTTGGATGATTTGAAAGCAGGAGTACTTTTGGGAAATAAGTTTGAGGTGGCTCTTAAAACATTAGTGGAGGATTTAAGTCCGGATGCCTCCTTTTCCATGACCATTCAGGTCGACCCCTCAGGGGTAGAACATATGTCGTATGATTTGGGATGCGAACTGTTGCATATCGTGCGGGAGGCTGTGAAAAACTGCATCGAACATTCCCAATCCAAAAAAATCTGGGTAATAGTCAAAAAAACCGAGTCAGCCAGAATTCTGGAAATTTCCGATAAAGGCAAGGGCTTTGAGGTGGACTTGGTGGGTGCTCAAGGACATGGCCTGGGCAATATGGTGGCGAGGGCCAGGAAGATTGATGCCCGGTTGAAAGTGCAAAGTCAGCTTAATAAAGGAACAACGGTGTTGATCGAAGTGCCCTTTAAGGATGATTCCTCCAATGGGGCCTATCATTCAAAACAAAGTTCTTCTGCAGAAAAAAACCGTCACGCTGTCGGAGCAAAGTAATCGGAATGAAAAACGTTCGGCATGCTTGCCTGGGCGTTATGAAAAGAATTGTTGGCAGTGCATGCCAAGGAAAAACAATAGCGGATCCGTTTCAGCGAACCGCAGTTTGCCTAAACGAGGTACCTCCTCAATGAAGATCTTGCATCTCCATTTTTTCTCATCTTTTACCTTTAAATCGGATGGAATCTTTGTTTATGTGTTCTGGATGATTTTCATCCATTCAGCAGGATCTCAATAAATGAGGAATTTCCAATGCAGGACACGAAAAATGAAACGGTTTGCTCTAGCATTTCTGTTCAGCCAGGCATTGCCGGGCAATCACTGGAGTTATTCATTTTGGCAAGGGGGCATGTTTTGCATAAGGCCGTTTGATAACCGATTTCAAAGGGGGTTAACCGGAAGGATGAAAGAACCGAAGAAGAGAAAATACGGCTAAGGAATGATTATTCAGCTTGGACCGAAGATGCACCATTAGGATGCAGAGGGGCAGGTGAATGGAAGCTTGGATGTGGGGGAAATGGTGGCGGTGACCCGGATTGAACGGGTGACCCGCGGCTTATGAGTCCGCTGCTCTACCAACTGAGCTACACCGCCAGTACAAAGACTGAGAACGGAAAACGATGATTCTCCTGTTGCCTTACCCAATTTGCTCCATCTATACCATAGGGGGAGACAAGCCCACAATTCCTTTCAACGAATTTTTCCTTGGTGCCCATTATCCTATGAAGAATACTCTGTTGCGAGCCCTATCTCCAAAAGGTTTTTGAAATTTAACGTGATTTTATAAAGAGGAAAGATGTCTGCCACACTCGAGCATAGTCCCTTGCATTCGGCTTTAATCGGTCGGCAACCTATTTTTGAGACGGATCAGCAAGTCTTTGGGTACGAACTGCTTTACCGTGATGGAAATCAAAACAGTGCTCAGGTTCTGGATGGAAATGAAGCCACAGCCAGGGTGCTGGTGAATACCTTTTGTGAATTGGGTTTTGACCAAATCGTCGGGACTGCCAAAGCGTTCATCAATATGACTGATACGCTCTTTCTTGATCATTTATATGAAATACTTCCCCCTGAACAGGTTGTGCTCGAGGTTTTGGAGACGGTGAAGCCGACCCCGGAATTGATTCAGTCATTGAAGAGAGTTCGTCAGAAGGGCTATCTGGTTGCTCTGGATGATTTCGTGTTTGGGGAAGAGTATCGAAAACTTGTCGAACTGGCTCATATTATCAAGTTTGATGTCATGGCACTCAACCCTGCCGAATTGGAAAGTCAGGTGAAGAAATTAAAGGCATATCCACTGCGCTTTCTTGCCGAAAAAGTGGAAAGTCTCGACGTGTTTCTTCGTTGTCAGAAATTGGGCTTTGAATTGTTTCAGGGATATTACTTTTGCAAACCCGAGATTATTAAAGGGGCTCGACTGTCCAATAATCGCATGTCCTTGGTCTTGCTTCTGGCTAAACTTCAACAGGAGAATATTCCGATTCCTGAATTGGAAGAACTGATTAAGACAGACTTGGCTCTGAGTGTAAAACTCCTACGATATGTAAATTCGGCTTTTGTCGGTCTACCCAAGTCCGTGGGGACGATTTCCCAGGCCATTTGCATGGTAGGGACCGACCGTATGCGCCAATGGGCCTCCGTCATGGTTTTGGCGAATTTTGACACCAAGCCGTTAGAACTCATGCGGGTGGCTCTTATCAGGGCCAAAATGTGCGAGGAAGTGTGCCAGGCACAATCGATCTCATCCGGCCCTGGGTTTACCGTAGGGCTTTTTTCCGTCTTGGATGCGTTTTTTGATTGTGACATGAGTCAATTGATGGAAAAATTGCCTCTGTCCGAGCCCATCCAGTTGGCCTTGCTGGAACGAAAAGGAGAACTCGGGATGGTCTTGGAGAACGTGATGGCGTATGAACAGAATCGATGGGATGATCTCACCGATGGGGATATGACTCTTGCTCTGTTGAGAAACCTCTATTGGCAAAGCATCGGATGGACCGACCAGGTGCTTAAAGCGTTCCGTTAGGCAAGGGCTGCATTATAGACTGAGACGGCTTTAAAAGCTCCGTTTGTCATCGATTTCCCCGGCAAAGGCACTTAAAACTCCTAGACCGACCTCGCCAAGCTCAACGGGTTTTTCCTCGGTATCAGGGGTAGCCAGCTGGTCATCCAGTGCCTTGGGTGTGACCCTGGCAAGAATTTCATCCTCCAAAGCCTCATCGGACATATCCATATCGTGCAGAAGGGCTTGAAGTCGTTGAAAGGCGAGAATGGATCTGCCATGTGACCGCCAGCTTCCGGAAAATTCGGAGTCATTGACTTTGCTAATGCTCGTCCAGAATTTGGATTCTTCTTGTTCTGTCATCGAACCGGAAATGAAAAAACTAAGTTTTTCCATGAGTTTATCTTCGGTTCGTTCTAGTCCGTCATACTCTACAATCGATCGGTCAAAAGGGCGGTTGGCCAAAACTTGAAACGTCTCTCGCCAAAAGTCGACGGGTTGAGCTGCACCATTTTCCGGCGAAGAGTCTGCGACTCTCGATTGAATCCCCGTTAAGAATTGCTGGAGAGCTTTGACTTTTCTTGCAGCCAGGCTCCCCATGGGAATTCCCCAGATATGGGCAATTTCATGATCTTTGAGAGGAGCGTTTCCGTTCGTCAAAAATTCCTGCTTGGAAATCTTGAGCCGACGACGGAGTAGATTCTGTTTCCTCAATAAGGATTGAAACTCAAGAAGTAAACG
Organism: Nitrospirales bacterium; assembly: GCA_050248735.1. Lineage (GTDB taxonomy): Bacteria > Nitrospirota > Nitrospiria > Nitrospirales > UBA8639 > JACKFE01. The sequence continues at coordinate 434,311 of JBFWRU010000002.1, forward strand.
TTTGTGTTGATATTCTTTGGCTGAGATTTCTTGAGCTTCCCAGGCTCTGGAAAGTTTTCGAATTTCCTGGCGGATGAGTACCAGGAGGGCCTGGGATCGAGCTTCTTCCAATTCTTCCTTGGTGGCTTCCATGTCTTCGATCAGAAGACGTTGAGTAATCCGTAGGCTTCGTTCGATCCAGGCAAGCGTCTGTTCAATAAATTGAAGGTGCATCCCTGGACGTTCTCGTTTTTGGCGATAAAACGTCCTGTATTGGTCCGCCCGTGAGGTGATGTTTCTTATGGCTTCGAGCCCCAGGATTTTTATGCCTTTTGGCTGATTCCCCGCCATAAATCGCGAATCAGGCTGATCTGTGGCCATAAAATTTATTTCATCCTGCTGGAGATCAAAATACTGCAGCAACAGCAGTCGGAGCATAGTCCGGCTTTGGATGGGTAAAGATTGAATGGTCGATTCAATATGTTCAAATGTCAGAGCTGTGGCCATAGTTGGAATATTCGTTTCTTGATTGGTGAAAGGTTAAGACGAAGAAAGCTTGCGTTCATCCAGGGATTCAAGATAATTAGCGGCATACTCTCTCAGTTGCTGGACTGTGCCGTTGGCGTATAATTCCCTTGGAATCTCGACTTTCACCAGCAGGGAAGGATCCACTCCTCGCTCTGCTGCCCAGTCTTCATCCACATATAAAGTCACTGCACCGTCCTTTTCCCGCCGAACGTATAAAATATCTTTGTCGGAATCCATAACCTGCTCCCCTCAAAAATCCTTAAAAACCTGCATTTTTGATAACATACCATCTGGAAGGCTGTCAAAGTTCACAGGCCGGAGGTTTGAGAGGGAAATGGTTCCGTACCAAACCGATTTCTTCGGATGAGGATATGGACCGTAAAGATTAAGGAGAGACACGATAAACACTGTGCGGATTCGATCATATCCCTCGCAGATCCAATTGATCGTGGCATCATAACCCCGCATAAGTCAGGTAGGCAAAAAGGCTCCACTTTAGAAGATGAAAAAACCCATATCCGATGGCGATATGAAACAGGGGCGATTAGACTTTCGAGAGAAAATCGAGCATGTCGGTTGGGCGGGAGCAGAAGACATTCAAACGGTAGTCGGGATTTTGGAAAATAATCCAAATATCGGTGGCGGCGGCGATTCCGAACATCAGGCCTATCATTCGAATGTCATGGGCATGAGGCCAAATGAGCCTCAACGTCTGACCGAGCGAACCGGGAAGGGCGAGAGAGCTTTTATGGACTTGGAACAATCATCAGGGAAAAAGCAAAAGGATTCCGGAAAATATTCCGGCTCCTAACCCGGCAAGCTTGCTACCTAGAAAGGTGAAAAGAGTGACCACTCCGGCCAAGAGAAGGGTTTTGGGCTATAAGTAGGTAGTAATGCCAAAGTAAAAGAACCTGCAGGGTATGGCGAGGGACACAGAAAACAGCGCCCATGTGGGGGAAACGATTCCCCATGGCATAAAAGTTCAGGTCATGAAAATTGTCAGGGGAATAAATTGATGCTTGTTGTCAGGAAAAGTTATCCCCCGAGCGTTTCAACCACCTCTTTGAGACTTTTCATGATGCACGTAAAGATGGGAATATCCCGTTTAGTATACCGGCTTCCCTCGGTTTCACGAAGGTCCATCACCAAATCCAAAAAATCTGACGGTGAGTCTGTTTCAAACGCGACCACAAACTCCTGGTCGTCGAGTCCGAATGAGTAGGTGGTGTTGAGTTTCACGGAAGGATACTTGTGGCCGATGGCAATATGTTCATCCATCATGCCTTGCCGTGCAGCTTTGGTTAGGAGGTACCATTCACGGGTTTTCTCGAAGGGATAGACAAATATATATTTAGCACGCCCGGGAGTAATCTTTAACCGCCGGCTGTCCTGGCCCTCGTGCACATGATGATCCACATAAACGGATCGTTTGGTCATGGAAAGGTAAGAGTAAGGAGTGGTAAGGTAGTTTCCCAATCCGGTGGCCAGAAGCTTCGAACTCATTTCCTGAAACATTTCCAGTTCGTAGCTGATGCGCCAGAGCATAAAGTCGCAGTCGCCACGGATTCCGGTCGTGGTATAGGGAACTGTAATGACTTTTCCGTTAAATTCCTCGGCTGCCCGAATAAATTCCTGTTTGCCGGCCTCCCGTTCATCCTTAGGTAGGCGTCTCCATTGCGGATCAACCTTATAATAACTGAAATTGACAAATTGACGTCTGACCGCTTCTTCAGCACCGGCCATGGTAGAACCTCCGTAGAGTAAAACCTGTGAAATTTGAACAACTTAAAAAAAATGTATTAACATCGCTGATGGAGGATTGTCAATGTGGATGGGATTTTCAGGAGATGATTTGGAACAGAATAGAATGTTGGTTTGTTCTATCGTCCGCAAATCTGACTGAAATATCTACGTTAAAAAAATGGAAAATATAAATGAGAAATACCGGAGGTTCCCCAGGAAAGCTTGGTCGTGGAGACATGCTCTCACCGTGGTGCCCTTGCTCCTTGTTCTTATGAGTCCATCGGCTCCAGTTGAGGCCGTCGTTCCCAGCCCGTCATCCAAGCAGATTGAGCAGGCTTTAAGGAGAGGGGAGGCAGTCGCACAAGAGCGTCAGCCTCCCATAAATTTATACGCCCATTTCGGTAACGCTGAAGAATTGTCTCCATATGGAATTGTGATGACCAAATTAGGGGGAGTGGCCGTTCTAAGCGGCCACTTCGCATTGCGAGGCGAAAAGCCCTCTTCTGGAGATGTTGAGCGAATACTGGCCGAAGATGTCCTACAGATCGTGGTGACCGTATTTGGCGACTCACCGACCTTTGCGAAGGATAGTTATCTTCTTTTAAAACAGGGAAACAATCTTATTAAGCCGACACGTATTCGGGCGGATGGGCTGGCGGCGGCCATTGAACCATTGTCAAGCCGGCCAACTTTTCGTGCCAAAATTGTGGCCTCCTTTGCCTATGGCAGCTTTGATCCGGAAGGGCAAACGATCATCTCGGTGTTTCCTGGCGTGGGGGGAGAAGTCAATTTCCTTCTGGACTTTTCCAGCATCCCATAAGCATACCGCCTTATAATTAATCCAACCCAGGTCGGTAATCACAATGAAATATCCATCAGCACATATCATCGCCATCGGCTCCGAACTACTTCATGGAGGTCGTGTAGATAGTAATTCTCTATTTATTGCGGATGTGTTGGCCCAATGTGGCATTGAAGTCACGCAGAAAATGGCCATTAGCGATCGTCCTGAGGACATCCGGTCTCAATTGGTCAGTTCGGCAAAACAAGTTGAGGTCATTGTGTCCACAGGAGGGTTGGGATCGACGCTTGATGACTGTACGCGTGAGGCTGTTGCCGCAGCGTTTGGACTGAAATTACGCCTCAGGAAAAAAGCCCTTGAAATGGTGCAAATCCAACTTCATAAACGTGACCGCCCGGTGACCCCATTAATCGCTCGTCAAGCCGTTCTGCCGGTCGGAACTCAAATCCTGGATAATTCTGTGGGGACGGCACCAGGGTTTTATCTGCAGGTTGGAAAGGCCCACCTTTTTATTCTGCCGGGTGTACCTCGGGAGGCTCACGAAATGGCCAAAGTGCACATCCCGGCCATGCTCCATAAAAAGCAGATGGGAAATGGCAGGCAGCTTTGGACGCATTCGTTTAACACTTGCGGGATTGCAGAAACCGATGTGCAAGCGCATGTATTGCCCCTTCTAGAAAATTATCCATCGATACAGATCGGGTTGTTGGCCTCGACCAAAGGAGTGAAGGTGACGCTCAGTTGTTGGCGGACTCGGAAGCCTGAGCGCCCAGGGTTTATAAGACTCAGTCATTTTCACGAGGGACTGGAATTGAGCAAACGCATTCGAACGGTATTGAGCCCCTGGCTCTTTGCCGAAGGTGAGGAAGGAATAGAAGAGGTTGTGGGAAGATTGCTGGCTTCCCGGTCATTCACTCTGGCCGTTGCCGAATCCTGTACCGGTGGACTGGTAACTCACCGGTTAACGGAAATTCCTGGAAGTTCAGTCTATTTAGATCGGGGAATCGTGTCGTATAGCAATCGGGCCAAACAACAACTCCTGGGAGTTCGCCCTTCGGTGTTACGTCAATTTGGAGCCGTGAGCCTTCAAGTTGCGCAGGCCATGGCCTGCGGGATGAAAAAGCGGAGTGGCGTCGATATCGGATTAAGCATTACCGGTATTGCCGGCCCTGGTGGTGGAACCAAGACAAAACCGGTGGGAACAGTGTGCATGGCCATTGACGGGCCCTGGGGACGGCATTCCAGGCGATTCCAATTTTGGGGAACCCGGACGGAAATTAAATTCCGTTCATCCCAAGCAGCGTTGGATTTGCTTCGCCGTTATCTCGTCAACCAGGGGAAGTAGGCCTATGGGCCATATTCGTGCGTTTCTAGCCCTATCCTTTCCTCCTGAAGTGCGAGAACACCTCAATCTCTTGCAGCAGAGGCTTCGCCCTTTTCTTCCACCGGTCAGTTGGGTTCGGTCCGAAAATATCCATGTCACGCTAAAGTTTTTTGGATCGATCACGCCTGCGCTGGTAGAGCAACTTTTTGAAGCGTTACGGGACATTGCTTCACAGCTTTCGCCCTTTTCGTTGAATATTCAAGGAATAGGCGTATTTCCTCACTCTCGGTCTCCTCGGGTTCTGTGGGCGGGATTAACCGGGTCTGCGGATAGGCTGATCGATTTACATGAGCACATACAGATTACTCTCGAGCCATTAGGATTTCCCGTCGACGAAAAACCGTTCCATCCTCATGTGACGCTGGCCCGCATCAAATCCGATTGGGGCAAAGTTGGAAAAGCTCTGACAGCGGGAGGCTTCCTGGAATCCGGAGAAGTCGTGAGTTCCTTGGTCGTCGATCGAATGGTGTTATACCGGAGCGAATTATCCTCTTCCGGACCACGCTATGAAGCGCTTTGGAGCATCTCATTTGGTTGGTCTCCAGAGGTGAGTTCACAACCAAAGAGGTTGAAGTTGTAATGCCGCCTGCAGTTAATGTTTGCCCTTGAGACCGGAAAGCCAAGGAAGAGGGGTTACAGCCATTTACCTGTTAAGGACCGTCGGGTAAGATAGCCTCCACTATCAGGCATATTGCCGAATTCCAACAAAAGGATTGTTTATGGCCGAACGTGTTGCCCAATCGAAAGATTCTCAAAAGGATAACCAGAAAGAAGGGAAAAAGCGTGCGCTGGATTTGGCGCTGACTCAAATTGAAAAACAATTTGGGAAGGGCGCCATTATGAAATTGGGCACGGACGAGATTTCTCAAGACGTTCAGTCTATCCCGACCGGTTCGATTGCCCTGGATATGGCGTTGGGGGTCGGGGGGCTTCCGCGGGGTCGGGTGATCGAAATATTTGGGCCGGAATCCTCTGGGAAAACCACTCTCTGTTTGCATGCCATAGCCGAAGCCCAAAAGGCTGGTGGAGCCGCAGCCTTTATTGATGCGGAACATGCCCTGGATATTTCCTACGCGAAAAAACTCGGCGTCCAGACCGACGATTTGTTGGTGGCCCAACCTGATACGGGCGAACAGGCCCTGGAGATTGCCGAGACCCTTGTTCGGAGCGGTGCGTTAGACATTATCGTTATCGATTCGGTGGCTGCCCTGGTGCCTCGTGCGGAGATCGAAGGCGAAATGGGTGATTCCCATATGGGTTTACAAGCCCGACTCATGTCCCAGGCGTTACGGAAGTTAACCGGTGCGATTTCCAAGTCGCATGCCTCCATTATTTTTATCAACCAGATCAGAATGAAAATCGGTGTGATGTTCGGCAATCCTGAGACCACCACAGGTGGCAATGCCCTTAAATTTTATTCCTCTGTCCGGCTGGATATCCGTCGGATCGAATCTATCAAAGAGGGGCAGGAAGTAACGGGGAGTCGTGTCCGGGTCAAAGTCGTCAAAAATAAAATGGCGCCGCCCTTCAAACAGGCCGAATTCGATGTCATGTTTGCCGAAGGGATTTCCAGACCGGGGGAAATTGTGGATTTGGGTGTCGATCGACGAATTATTGAGAAAGCCGGCGCGTGGTATTCCTATAAAGAGGAACGACTGGGTCAGGGAAGAGAGGCGGTCAAGGTGTTTTTGAAAAACAACCCTGATCTTGCCAAAACCATTGAGGAAGAGATTCGTCTGAGCTTTGGCATTAAAGTCGACTCAGCCAACAACGAAGCGGTTCCTTCCGGTAAGGCCGATCCCAAAAAGTCTATCGGGGGAAAAGCCTAACGGATTCATGTTGCTATCCTAGCCGATATATTATGATTTCCAATTCTCAAGACTTACGCCGGGCTTTTGTGGAGTACTTCGCAGATCGCGGCCATACTCCGGTGCCCAGTGCCTCGCTGATTCCTCAGGCCGATCCCAGCCTGCTGTTTACGAATGCGGGGATGAATCAATTCAAGCGAGTGTTTCTGGGCGAGGAGATCAGACCCTACGTGCGGGCGGTGTCCATCCAAAAATGTATGAGGGCGGGGGGCAAGCACAACGACCTCGAAAATGTCGGCTTTACCAGGCGACACCATACGTTTTTTGAGATGCTGGGAAACTTTTCCTTCGGGGATTATTTCAAAGAAGACGCAATTGTATTCGGGTGGGAATTCCTCACCAAAGTGGCCGGACTGCCACACGATCGGTTGTGGGTGACCGTGTTCCGGGATGATGACGAGGCTCATGAGCTGTGGAGCAAACGGGTGGGCGTGGCGGTGGATCGTCTTGTCCGGTTGGGGGAAAAAGATAACTTCTGGCAGATGGGCGAAACCGGTCCCTGCGGCCCCTGTTCGGAAATTCTCATTGATCAGGGAGAGGCCTTCGGGTGTGGCCGAAGCACGTGCGCCGTGGGGTGCGATTGCGACCGGTATTTGGAAATCTGGAACCTGGTGTTTATGCAGTTTGACCGGGATGCCTCCGGGCATTTAAATCCGTTGCCTAAGCCAAGCATTGATACGGGAATGGGGTTGGAACGGTTGGCCGCTGTGACCCAACAGGTTTCTTCCAATTATGACAGTGATATTTTTCTGCCGTTATTGAGCGTGATCGGGGAGCAGTGTGGACGGACCTATGGGACCGACCTCACGCCGGATCGATCCATGCGGGTCATTGCAGATCACGTCCGTGCCATGACGTTCCTCATTACCGATGGGGTCCTGCCGTCCAATGAAGGCCGTGGCTATGTCTTGAGGCGGATCCTGCGAAGAGCGTCACGGCATGGACGCTTGCTGGGGGTCGAACGCGAATTTCTGTTCAATGTGGTGCCAACGGTCGTTAGCCAAATGGAAACGGTCTATCCCGAATTGCACCACATGGGACAAACGGTGGCGGAAGTTGTGAAGGTGGAAGAGGAGCGGTTCATTGGGACCTTGGAGCAGGCCCTCCCTCTCTTGATTCAACTTCTGGCTGAGACCAAACGTCAGGGGCGAACCCAGGTCGATGGAGAGGCGATCTTTAAGCTTTACGATACCTATGGTTTTCCGGTGGATCTGGTGGAGGATGCTGCCAGGGAAGAGGGGCTGACTCTGGATCATGCCGCCTATAATCAGGCGCTGGATGTACAGCGTGATCGGGCACGGAAAACCGCGAAATTTTCTTCGGGTGAAGTTCGAACCGGATTATTGACGGTCCTTGAGCCATTTCCTTTGACACAATTTGCGGGATATTCCCTTGAGCAAGGGGAAGGGATGTTGTTGGCCATGATTAAGGATGAACAATTGGTCAAGGAAGCCGTTCAAGGAGAAATATTGGAGTTTGTGCTGGATACGACCCCGTTTTATCCGGAAGGAGGAGGACAGGTTGGCGATCATGGAACATTTGTTGGCCCATCCTCGCGAATTCAGGTTCAGGATACCGTCAAAGTGGGTAAGGGATGGTGGCTGCACAAGGGGCAGGTTCTGGAAGGGCAGGTGCGCGTGGGAGATCGATTGAAGACTTCCGTGGCCCATGCGCTTCGCCAGAATGCCGCCAAAAATCATACGGCCACACATTTGATGCATGCTGCCCTGCGAGAGGTGTTGGGACCCCATGTGAAACAACAGGGGTCGTTGGTCGCCCCCAACCGGCTTCGATTTGATTTCACGCATTTTAAGGGGTTGACTTCCCGGCATATCGAAGACATTGAAAATCTGGTGAACGCCCAAATCCGCCATGACACCCCCGTCCAAACGGGAGAGATGGCGATTCAGGAAGCCCTCAAGCGGGGAGCCCTGGCCTTCTTCGGGGATAAATATGGCGATCAGGTTCGAGTTGTGGAAATCGGGGATTTCAGCAAGGAATTATGTGGAGGCACGCATTGCCGTCATACGGGAGAAATCGGGCTATTCCGCATTGCCTCGGAAAGTGGTGTGGCTGCGGGTGTCCGGCGAATCGAGGCATTAACCGGAGAAAGCGCGATCCGCTCGGCACAGCAAAAGGATACTGAATGGAGGGAATTGGCCGGTCTGTTGAAAGCCGCTCCTACGGAAGTCCTGGATAAGACAAAAAAACTGCTGGTCACCCTTAGGGAAACCGAAAAGGATCTGGAGCGGGCCAAACAAAAGATACTGGAGCTGGAAGGCACGGGAAATGAGGCGGCCATTCGTGAAATCCAAGGTGTACCGGTTCTGGTGCAGCGGGTTGATGGGTTGAGCATCAACGAGCTTCGGACCTACTCCGATAAGGCCCGGCACAAAGTCCCTGCCGGACTGCTGGTCTTGGGAACGGTCCTTGAGGGAAAGGTGTCGTTCTTGGTTATTGCGGATAAGGCGGTGTCGGGCAAAGTGCCTGCGTGGAAACTGGCTCAACATGTGGCACAACAGGTTGGAGGATCGGGCGGAGGGCGACCGGAGATGGCACAGGCCGGCGGAAACCAGCCCGAAAATCTGGATGCAGCTCTGGAAAGCGTGTATCCCTATGTGGCCTCCCAATTAGGTGGATGATGGTAAAATCCTGAGAGAGGGGAGACCTGATCTAGATTGATGTCATAATTGCCCTGTTATGTGCCGAAGAGGATGAACAGAGAGGGCGAACAGGCATGAGTGTGTTTCTCAAATTTATGGCCGCTATTCTTTTAGGCGGTCTTCTGGGGGTGTTTGGGGTGGCAGGTTTTTTGTTAAACCAACCCCCTGGAAATCCCTCCACGGTTCGTTTGGTTGATATCCCGCCAGGGACGACGTTCAACCAGGTCGCTCATCTGCTTTACGACCAACGCTTGATTCGCGCCAAATGGGTGTTTTCCATTCTTGGCCGTTTCCAGAATCTGGATCGTAAAATCTTTCCCGGCGAGTATGAGTTCCATGCAGGCATGAGCACCATGGAAGTTTTAGACAAACTGGCAAAAGGTGAACTGGTTCAGCATGCCGTCACCATTCCTGAAGGATATTCCGTGGCGCAGATTGCCGGTGTCTTGTCCCAAAAGGGGCTGGCCAAAATAGACGAAGTGCTCCAGCTTAACGAGGACCAACTCTTTATCCGCAGCCTGCACCTGTCCGTGCCCACGCTGGAAGGCTATTTGTTTCCCGATACCTATCAATTTGCCCGGTATACGCCTGCCGATGCCATCCTCAAAGCCATGGTCAGCCGGTTTCAGGAAGTCGTGACCACCGATATTCGCAATCAAGCGGCCAAGATGGGAATGACACTTCAGGAACTGCTGACGCTGGCCTCGGTGGTCGAAAAAGAAACAGGATTACCGGTGGAACGCCCCCTGGTGGCCGGGGTCTTTCATAACCGTCTCAAAAAAAACATTCCCCTCCAAAGCGATCCCACCGTCATTTATGCTATTGAAAATTTCGATGGCAATATCCGGAAAGCCGATCTGTCTATCAACAGCCCGTACAATACCTACCGGGTGCGCGGCCTGCCGCCTGGCCCCATCGCCAATCCGGGGTTGGATGCCATCAAGGCGGTTCTGGATCCCACGCCCACCGATTTTGTCTATTTTGTATCGCGGAACGATGGAAGCCATGAATTCTCAGCCACTTTAGATGAGCACAACCGGGCGGTCGAAAAATATCAGCGTAAGGGTAAGGCCAAACAGGCCTCCTAATCCACGTCAGTAAACTTTCCACGAACACAGGATGCCGCGTTCACCGCTTATTTCAGCAGGGATATGGCAGGCTAGAATGACCGGCACACTCAGGTTTATTCTGCTAATCCTTTTTCTTTTTGGCATTTCTGCCTGCGGCAAAGGAAACGCCAAGATCCAATTGACGCCTGAAGATGTTACCAACCTGAAAAACGCATCTCAGGTTTATATCGTGGACTATCCATCACCCGAGTTTGCGTGGTGGTTCCATAATTCTGGATATTTTCCATTTCCTTCGGGAGGTGATCGAAAATACAGTCTCAAGGAAGCCAAGGAAAGATTGAACAAATCCTTCTTCTTTAATTTGGATGACCCAGCCATAACTCTTAGGCAAAAGGTATCGGATTTTGCCAAAACGCAAATAGGCTTCACAAACATTAAACATACTTCCAATTCCTTCATGAATGATAACCCAATGAATCTTAAAAAATGCTAGGTCCGGGGAAGGTAATCGAAATTAAAACGGATTTTTGGCACCTTTTCCCTACCTATAGTCGTCAATCTCTTAATCCCGAAGAAACGTCTTATCAATTTCAATATTCGGGATTTATTCGTTTTGTGGATCTCGATACGGTTTCTGTCATCCACCAGCATTCATGCTATTATCCATCAAAAACCGAGCATGTGGGACAATGGTTACAACCGGAAGCCTCATCCCTTCTGGATGTACCAACTTGGGAAAATGCCATGTCCGTTCCTGAATTAATTGACCAGCAAGGCGCTAACATTCGAATCCAAATTCAGAATGTCGTGACCCATTGTCTGCAAGAATTTGAGAAATTATTCCCGGAATAACTTTTCACCTTCAGCCATATCCAAAAATTTCTTTAACTGCAATAGGGTAGGCTTCGCGACTGAAACAACCAGGGCTCGCACTCTGGCGATCTGTTTTGAATGGGTGGTAAGGTCTCAGGATTGAGGGAGGACTATGGCGATTCAAGAAAATCTTGTGCGGTTGGGTTTGACGTTGCCGGCGGCTCCGCGGCCGGTGGGTTCCTATGTGCCGGCCAAGCAGGCCGGGGATCTGGTGTTCGTGAGCGGCGTGCTGCCGTTTAAAGACGGAAAGGTTCAGAAACCGGGGAAGCTGGGGGGCGCCTTAACCGTGGCCGACGGGGCCGAGGCGGCCAGGCTGGCTCTGTTGAATGCATTGGCGATTTTACAACAGGAATTAGGGGCTCTGGATCGGGTCAAGTCGATTGTGCGTTTGACGGGGCACGTGGCTTCTGCGGAAGGTTTTGTGGATCAGCCGGCTGTGTTGAACGGGGCGTCCGATTTATTGGTTGAGATTTTCGGGGAAGCCGGGCGACATGCCCGGTTGGCCCTCGGAGCCTTTGAGCTGCCTCTGCATGCGGCAGTCGAATTGGAATTAATTGTGCACGTGCATCCTGGATGAAGAGCCTACTTTGAGCCATGACTGGTTCCCGAAAATTTATGCGGATCGTTCCTGCGAAACAATCCATGAAGCTGGCTTTGATCCTGTGCAGCCTGGTGTTGTGCCTGGAGGGTGGTGAGCGAAGTCTGGCTCAATTTCCGGATGAGGGCTTTGTGTTTAAGCCCACCATTTATGTGAATATTGATGCGACAACCTGGAAAACGCGTGGGCGTTTCCTTTACGACCTGGAAGGCACGATCCTGAAGAAAGTGAGTTTGGCCGGGTTTCAAGTGGTTCGTGAGGTGACACAGCCTCATGAATGTGAGTTATTGGTGGTCTATCGTGAGGAACGGGGAGAACAATATCGCATTGATTCCTGGGGCACGACCATTCGGGGAGATTTTCGATTCTCCGGGATGGCTCTTTCTCATCCCGCCAGTTGGACTATCGTGGAATATTCCCGAAATATCGAATTTGGTTCCCCTCCGTATCTGGATGCCTTAATGAAATTTGAAACCCATCCGTATTATTTTTTTCTCGGCGATGTCTTGCGGTATGTGGTCGAACAGGATGGACAGATGGAGGAGGGACTACTGAAAGCCTTGGAACAACGGATTACCTGGGCTTATCCTCCGTCCTCTGTGCGGCGCGATGGCGCGACGGCTCAGGACCACTTCATGGAATCTTCCAATGTCGTGTACCAGGATTTGGCGTTTCAGCGGGCGTTTGATGAATTACGTCGGCAAGATTTTTCCGAAGAAGCTTTGGTTCCCATGGCCAGAAAAGTTCTCTTGTCTCCCGCCAGGGCTTTACGATTACAGGCCGTGCAATTGTTGGCACAGGCAGAGGATTTTGAGTCTTGTACCCGTTTGAAAGGGATGGCGGAACAAGATGACGATCTAGAGGTACGTACGCAGGCCCAACTGTTTGTCTCCCGCTGCCCCTCTTCTTAGGTTTCACTCCGGCTCGTCCTCCAATCCATTACAGAGGCAAAAGTCAAGAAAATATTTACCGCAAATCCGGCGAAGACTCCAGAATTTTTCTGTAAATTGACGCCTAAAAAGACTGCTTGATATAGTCCTATGTGCCATCCTCACTGATCGGTTCTATTCCGACGATTGGTTTGTCCGCGGTTAGGTTGGTCGCCATTTTCCCTGTCAGAATTGTGATGAGATTGGGAACGTCATTCCTGAGGAATGGTATTGTTGTCCTCTAAAATCATAAGGTCTTTTTATGAAATTTTTGAACATGCTGGTTGTCTGCACGTTGCTCCTGTTGTCTTCGGTGCTGCCTTCACTGGTCCTTGCTGAATTATTTCCGGCAGGCGGTCCGGTCGGAACCACGGTTACCATTAGCGGTGAGGGGTTTGGCGATTTCCGGAGTACTCAGGAAAACCGGGTTGAGTTTGATGGTGTTTCGGCTCTGATCCAATCCTGGGAGCCAGATTTTGTTCTGGTGAAAGTGCCCTTGCAGGCGCGTTCCGGGCCTGTTGTCATGACCAACGGCAGCCGCCAGATGTCAGTCGGAACGTTCACGGTCCAGAGTGTGCGGATTACCCGATTGGAGCCAATAGAGGCGGAGGCCGGCTCACTGCTGAGCGTTCATGGTGAAAATTTTGGGAACACGGCCGGCTCTCGAGATCCGAATACGATGTTCGGGGTGAATCAAGTATTGATTAACGGTATTCGGGCAGAAGTAAGACGGTGGCGGCCCAATAAAATCGAAGTTTTGATCCCTGCCAATGCCCAGACGGGAGAGGTAGAGGTCCGCCTGGCATCCAGTGATCCATTGCCCGATGGGTCCTGTTGCGCTCCCGTCGAATATGCTCTGAGTAATCGAATGCCGTTGACGGTCATTCCTCCGATTGCGTTTGATCCACCTACCGGTCCGATCGGAAGCAAATTAATTTTGTCCGGTGAGGGCTTTGGCGACCAAAAGCCTGCTGACGGCATGGTCTTGTTTGGGGGACAGCCCAGCACCATTGCTCAATGGTCCAATCGTACGATTGTCGTCCATGTTCCTCTCAATGCCAAGTCCGGACCGTTGGTCTTGAGGCAAAACGGCCAGGACCGAAATCTCGGGAACTTTGAAGTTGTGGAATCTCAGGTTACCAGCATGACCCCTCCCAGCGGTCCAATTGGCACCCTGATCATTATTAAAGGGCGGAATTTCGGTGTCTATTCCGAGGGTGGCAGCACGGCCTATGCGTTTGATTTTCATTCCGGAGGAAATGGAGTGGAAATTGGAGGAGTTCCGGCTGTGATTCACCGTTGGCTGGATACTCAAATCGATGTCTGGGTACCCTTTAGCGCCAAAAGTGGTTCGGTGGTGGTGAAGCGGGGCGGGGGTATTCCAAAATCGGACGGCACCTGCTGTGAGCGAAAAGAGGTGGTGTCTATCAAGGCCGGGGAGTTTAGCGTGGTTCAGCCCGCCATTACCTCGTACGATCCTAAAGAGGCGGGACTGGATGAAGTGGTCACCATTTCCGGGAGTGGATTTGGAGATTTTTTGAAGATTTCTGAAATGGCTAGGCTGTCACTCCATACACAGGCCCATGATTGGCAGAATTATCGTTTAGGCCAGGATGTTTCTCGAACCGAAGTCTTGATTAATGGGATTGCCGCTCTGGTGGTTTCCTGGTCGGATAAGGAAATTCAGGTGAAAGTCCCCCGCCGGCCTGCCTTTGGGATTGGAAGTCCAGAAGGGTTTGATCACGATGTCACCGTGGGAGAGTTGGTGGTGAAGCGTGGATCATGGGATATGCTGGAGTCAGGTGCCTGTTGTACCCCAAAAAAATGGATTACTATTCCGGCCGGGTCTTTTAAAATTCTGCAACGAGGGTTGCCGAATCCCGACTATTTTTCAGACCCTAATCCACGAAGAGATTAAATATTTCTATGCCTATTCAAACGACAGCTACCCTTCAAAAACCACGGGTTTCCATTTTTATTTTCACGATTCTGTTGTGTTGGATGCTGATGGATCCATCTTGGTCACAGTCCCAGGCCCCAGGTACCGTGCCTTCTCTAAAGCTGATCGAGAGTGGTTCGCATGCGACTCTTCTTGGCGTACATTTTCTGGATGCGAAGGAAGGGTGGGCCGTGGGAGCAGGGGGAACAGTCCTACAAACTCAAGATGGAGGCGTAACCTGGAAACCGTATCCTCGTCGGACCAATGCCCTGTTGACGGCCATTCGTTTTGTGGATGGTACGCATGGGTGGATTCTCGGGCAAAATGGAACGATTTTGCATACCAAGGATCGAGGAGCACATTGGGTCCCGCAAGTGAGTGGAACCAATGGGTCGCTTTACGGGGTCATGTTTCTCAACCCGGACTCGGGTTGGGTAGTAGGTTCTCGCGGGGTCATCTTGAAGACGCAAGATGGAGGAGATACTTGGAACGATCAGGTGAGTGGCACGACCGCTGATTTGTTTGGCGTGCGATTTATCGATGAACAGCACGGATGGGCAGTTGGTGCGTTGGGCGTGATTCTTGTGACATCCGATGGAGGGGGCACCTGGAAGATCCAGGAAACCAATAACCCTGCCACGTTCTTCGACGTGTTTTTTAGCGATAAGAATGCCGGGTGGGCTATCGGAACCCAGGGGACCATTTTTCAAACTCTGAATGGAGGAGAAAGCTGGGTGGATCGAACCCGCCCTTGCGGGAGCCCGTGTATCAAGCCTGCTGACCTCGTGGAAATTTCTTTTCCTTCTCCCTTGTACGGGTGGATTGTTGGCGAACGTGGCACGGTTTTGATGACGGAAGATGCCGGGTTTTCCTGGGCAGAACTTGAAGCGATCAATTCTGAAAATCTGTACGGCTTATCCATGCCGGGTCCCCACCAAGGATTCGCCGTGGGCGATCATGGTACAGTGTTGGAAATTATATCCTCTCCTGGTCTCTGACCATTTTTCCTCACAACTCCTGTAGCCGCGATTGTAGAATGGCCAGTGTGGCAAGGCTGGCCGTTTCCGCACGAAGAATGTGTTGGCCTAAGGTGGCAAAAGAAAATCGTGCAGCGTCAGCGGCAGTGAGTTCCTCTGATGACCAGCCCCCTTCAGGCCCAACGGCGACCACGATCTGACTGTTGGCATTCGTGGGCAATGGCAGTTGGGAAATTCGAAAGCCGTCCGAGCGTTCGGCAAGGATCAGTTTGTCAGGGAGTTTTCCGTAACGGGTAAGGAATTGGCTGAAAGGGCAGACGGGTTGTATGGTGGGCGGTGTCCATCGTTCACTCTGCTGGGCTGCTTCCAATCCGATACGATCCCATCGTTTTTCCATGGATTGAGTGTGATGAATTTTGGCAATGACTCGTTCTGTCTGAAGAGGAACGATGGTATGGACGCCCAATTCGGTGGCTTTTTGAATCACCCAGCTCATTTTGTCACCTTTTAAAATGGCTTGGCCCAGAATGATAGAGGGACGGGATGGGTGTTGATCCGTCTCAGTCCGTTCGATTTTCGCATGTAGAACGTCTTTCGTGATCTCTTGAACCGATGTGTAATATCGAGTCTCTGCTTCATCATTGAAAATGAGGGACTCAGTGGGTCTTGTTCGTAGACTTTTGACGAGATGGTGGAACAATTCCCCGCGAACGAGAATCATCCCATCCACAAGGTCCGTGGCTTGAATGAAAAACACTGGCATGGGAATTTTTGACCCGTTTAGAATCGGGGATTTGATTGCAGGTTAGTCAAAAAGATTTTTGACTTTATCGAACAGTCCTTCACCCTGTGAGTCGATGTCAATGCCACTTTCCTGGGCGAAAGCATTCAAGAGTTCCCGTTGTTTGGGAGTCAGTTTGGTCGGTATGTCTATCTTTATACGAATTAACTGGTCGCCAAGGGTTTGAGATTTCAATCCTGGAGCACCGAGCCCTTTCAATCGGAGAATTTGATCATGCTGGGTTCCTTCAGGAATTTTCACCATGGTGGGGCCCTTCAGCGTGGGTACTTCTATGCGGCCGCCTAGAGTGGCTGTGACAAAATTCAAGTGAAGGTCATACAGGATTTCTTGCCCTTTGCGGATAAAATGCGGATGAGGACGGACGTTCAGAGCGACATAGAGGTCACCGGGTGGCCCCCCATTCATCCCATGTTCGCCTTCATTCGCCAGCCGTAACCGCATTCCGGTTTCTACGCCAGCAGGAATGGTCACGGATAGCATGCGCTCTTTATGAATACGTTTCTGTCCCCGGCATGTTTTGCATGGTTCAGAAATGACCTGCCCAGAGCCCTGGCATTGGCCGCAGGGACGATTGATAGTAAAGAAACCCTGCTGAAGGCGGATGTGCCCAGACCCTCTGCAACCGGAGCAGGTTTGAATTGCTTTGTCAGATTTGGCCCCTGAGCCTCGACAGGTTTCACAGATTTCCCATCGCGGAATTCTGAGTTTGGTTTCTTTGCCGTTTATGGCCTCTTCAAAGGAGATTTCCAGATTATATTGGAGGTCATTGCCCTGTTCGGCCCGTGATCGTCCTCCACGTCCTCCACCGAAAAAATCTTCAAAAATGTCCCCAAACACATCGCCGAACCCTCGGCCAAAATCAAATCCCTCAGGGCCACTAAATCCCTGGCCGGCAGCGGCATGTCCGAACATGTCGTATTTTTTTCGTCGTTCGGCATCGCTGAGGACTTCGTAGGCCTCCCCGGCCTCTTTGAACTTTTCCTCTACGACCTTTTTTTGATGGGGGTCAGATTGAAGGTCAGGATGAAATTGACGTGCCAGTTTTCTGAATGCCTTTTTGATGTCATCATCCGTGGCATTTCGGTCTATACCGAGCACCTCGTAATAGTCACGCTTTCCTGCTTGGGCCATCAGTGATGCCGACGAGTAGTGGGATTGATTACGTGCATGTTCATTGACAATCTCTGAAAGAGTTATCCTTTTCCCTTATCCACTTCTTCGAATTCCGCATCAACGACCTTTTCGTTTTCTGGTGAACTACCATCCCCGGATGCTTCAGAGCCTGCACTTCCCCCGGAGTCTCCTCCGCCTTGGCCGTCGGTGGAAGCTTTTTTGTACATTTCTTCAGCCAGTTTATGCGAGGCGGTGGTTAAATTTTGTATGGAGGTTTTAATCGTTTCGATCTCTGCGCCTTCGATGGCTTTTTTCAGATCGTCAATAGCTTCTGTAATTTTGGTTTTTTCCGCAGGGTCGATTTTATCTCCATGTTCCGTCAAATTCTTTTCGGTACTGTAGATTAACGAATCCGCTTGGTTCTTTAGTTCAACCAGTTCCCGTTTCTTTTTGTCTTCTTCGGTATGGCTTTGAGCATCCTTGACTAATCGTTCGACTTCCTCCTTGCTCAGGCCGCTGGATGCCGTGATTTTAATGGACTGCTCTTTTTGGGTCGCCATATCTTTCGCCGATACATGGACGATGCCATTGGCATCAATGTCAAATGTCACCTCCACTTGAGGCATACCACGAGGAGCGGGCGGAATGCCGACTAAATCAAATTGCCCAAGCAATTTGTTGTCTGCCGCCATTTCTCGCTCTCCCTGGAACACTCGAATCGTGACGGCGGTTTGATTGTCTGCTGCCGTTGAAAAGATCTGGCTTTTTTTGCTGGGGATGGTCGTGTTTCGTTCAATGAGTCTTGTGAAAATTCCCCCCAGCGTTTCAATGCCTAACGATAGCGGCGTGACATCCAATAACAGGACATCCTTCACTTCCCCTTTCAATACCCCGCCCTGAATGGCGGCACCGATCGCAACCACTTCGTCGGGATTTACTCCGCGATGTGGTTCTTTCCCGAAAAATTGCTTGACCCGTTCAATGACTTTGGGCATGCGGGTCATGCCTCCGACCAGCACAATTTCATTGATGTCGCTGGTAGTCATGTCGGCATCAGCCAACGCTTTTTTGCATGGCTCGATGGACCGTTCAATGAGGTCGCCTACAAGTTGTTCCAGCTTGGAACGTGAAAGTTTCAGGACCAGATGTTTGGGGCCACTTGCGTCGGCTGTGATAAAGGGTAAATTGATTTCCGTTTCGGGAGAAGAGGACAACTCAATCTTAGCCCGTTCAGCCGCTTCTTTGAGGCGTTGTAAGGCCATACGATCATTGCGAAGGTCAATCCCCTGATCTTTCTTGAATTCATCAACCAGCCAATCCATGATGCGCAGGTCGAAGTCGTCTCCACCTAAGAACGTATCTCCGTTGGTGGATTTTACCTCAAACACGCCATCCCCAATTTCCAAAATGGAAATATCAAAGGTTCCCCCTCCCAGGTCATACACGGCGATTCGTTCATCTTTTTTCTTGTCGAGGCCGTAGGCAAGAGAGGCCGCAGTGGGTTCGTTGATAATTCTCAAAACGTTTAGTCCGGCAATTTGACCGGCATCCTTGGTCGCCTGACGTTGACTGTCATCAAAATAGGCCGGCACGGTGATGACGGCATCCGTTACTTTTTCACCAAGGTAGTCTTCAGCGGTTTGTCTCATTTTTTGAAGGATCATGGCAGACACTTGTGGCGGGCTGAATTGCTTGCCACGAATTTCCACATGAGCATCCCCATTATCGGCTTTGGTAACTTTATAGGGGAGGCGTTTCAAAGCATTTTGTACTTCTGGGGCGTCATGCCGCCTTCCCATCAAGCGTTTGACCGAATATATGGTATTTTCGGGATTTGTGATGGCTTGCCGTTTGGCAATTTGGCCGACTAACCGCTCATCCTTATCGGTAATGCCGACAACCGAAGGCGTGGTGCGTCCCCCTTCCGAATTGGCAATGACCGTGGGATCCCCTCCGCTCATAATGGCCACGCAAGAATTGGTGGTGCCCAAATCAATTCCGATAATTTTACCCATTGTTATATCCCTCCCTTTTCATCCGGTTCGTTTTCTATCATTGCGTTGTATCACTTGACGGTTCTTTTGAAACGGTTACCATGGCCGGTCGTAAAATCCGGTCATGAAGAAAATAACCTTTTTGGAATTCCTCAACGACCATATTGGAATCAAGGGTGTCAGATTCCACTTGGGCAACGGCCTGATGCCTTCTGGGATCAAACGGTTGGCCTGCACTGGAGATTTGGCGTACTCCAAATTTTTCCACCGTCTCTAAAAAGGATTTGTGTGTCAGTTCCACTCCTTCCATGACCGCGTTGACCATTCCGGCATCTTTGCCGCATTTGATGGCCCGTTCCAGGTTATCAATGACGGGCAATAAATTTTTCAATAAAGATTCATTCGCAAACTTAGTGGACTCGCTCAAGTCACGCTGAATGCGTCGTTTGTAATTTTCAAATTCTGCGGCCAACCGGAGGTATTTGTCCTGCGCCGCCAATAATTCTTCCTGGAGATCAGGTAGTGTGGCGGTTTCGGAATCGGCGGATGAGCAGCTATCCGATGTTTGCTCTTCAAAGGTAGAGCTCTCGGACAGGTTTCGGAGATCTTCTCGTTCTGAGTTTTCAGCTTGGGATTCTTCCGAACAATTTCCCATTTACCGACGGTCCTTGAGTTGATTGAGTGCCATTTGGGACAGATAGTCACATCCATGGGTAAGTCAACCCACTCTTGGAAAAAATCTCGTTGTTATTCCAAGTGATAGAGTGAAGTGCGAGATCTTGGTTATCCACAGACCTCTGAATGGCGAGAATAGAGGATAGCTAACCCTTCGAGAGTTAAGTGTGGCCTAACTTCTTGAATAGTCTTTGAAATTTTGACAATGGATGGAGATAAGCCGCCTGTCGCAACCACAAAGGCCGGTTCGTGAACTTCCCGTTGAATCCCGGTAACAATGGCATCAACCAATCCGGCATATCCGAACATGAGGCCGGACTGCATGCTGCTGACCGTATCTTTGCCAATAACTGAAGAGGGAGTCACCAGGTCTACTTTGGGCAGCTTCGCCGTTTTAAGATGTAGTGAATCTGCAGCACTTTTGAGGCCGGGGGCGATAGCCCCTCCTAGATATTCGCCTTTTGGGGAGATAGTGCAAAATGTGGTGGCGGTCCCGAAATCCACCACGATCAAACTTCGTTGGTAATAGGTAAAGGCGGCAATGGCATTCACCAGCCGATCGCTACCAATTTCCTCGGGATTGTCATATCGGAGGGTGAGTCCATGGGGGGATTTGGTCGTCACGACGATAGGCGTCATATGGAAGAAGGAATGAACCAGTGCCTCAAATACAGGGGTAAGGGGAGGAACCACACTGCTCATAATACAGCCGGAGATATTTTCAGGAGTCAAATTTCTAAAAAACAACAGAGAGCGTAGCATGGTGCCATACTCATCTGAGGTTTGAGTGTGGCTGCTCGCCAAACGCCAGTCTGCAATTAATCGATTGTGCTCAAAGATGCCGCAGACAATGTGGGAATTGCCAATATCAATAGCCAGTAGCATGCCGGAAGATCCTCTTTGGCAGAGAACGGATTGATCAGGTTGAGAGAGCCGGACGAATATGCAAAATATCCCCTGAGTGAATGTCCACAATCCTATCGGATTGTGGTTTGGCAAGGGAAGAGATGGGGCAAACCTGGAGTTGTCCCTTTGCGCCAATAGACCGGGCCACGCCGGTTAAATTCGATCCATCCGGAAATTTGACTTGAATTACCTGTCCGATGGTGCTGCACCGATCCTGATAGGCCTTTTCCCATATAAGGAGGTTTTGGGGATCTGAGTCCGAAAAGAGGCGTTCTACCAAGGTGGTTATGCACTGGAGTAGGGAGAGTCTGTCCCATTTTCGACCACTCTCCTCTTGAAGCGAAGTGGCTGTTTCTTGCAGGTCGACGGGTAGGGAACCCCAGGCCTGATTGACATTGACTCCAAATCCAATAACCACCCAACGCGTTCCCACGAAATCTGTTGCCGTTTCACAGAGAATCCCACCTAATTTTCTTTCCCGAATGAGGACATCATTTGGCCATTTCAAGGAAGGGGATATTTTCGTGAAGTCTTCAATGGCCCGTACGATAGCTAATCCAACCAGCAATGGAACCCAACCAGCGTTCTGAATCGGTGTGGTGCGCGGTAACATCTTAATCAAGGATGCATAAATATTCAGATCAGGTGGGGAAAACCAACTGCGATCCAATCTTCCTCGGCCATCCGTCTGACGATCGGCCCATATCAAGGTGCCGTCTCGGGGATTTTTGCGAATGAGTTCAAGGGCAAACGAGTTGGTGCTGGAAATGTCTTCAAAGGCGAAGAGGGTGGTTCCTAATTGTTTGGAAGGGAACGTGGAAGTCAACTGGGCAGAGGGAAACACGAGGGTGGACCGATCTGTTAACTGTTAGATGCGCGTTGGGGTTTGGTAGATCGAGGTTTATGAGGCAGAGGGAAAATCTCCATAGTGAAATCCATCGCAGGAGCTGAATGGGTTAAGGCTCCGATTGAAATAAAATCAGGATGGGCACTAGCCATGGTTTGGAGGTTGTCCAAGGTAACGCCCCCGGATACTTCGGTGATGGCCCGTCCACGTATTTTGGCGATGGCTTGGGTCACATTGGACGGGGACATGTTATCAAGGAGAATGATGTCGGCCTTGCCGAGAAGGGCTTGGTTGACCTGCTGGAGATTCTCAACCTCCACGCTAATTTTCAACCCATGTGGAGCCCGGGCCTTGGCCTGAAGGCAGGCCTGGGTAATCCCGATATGGTGAGCTTTCAGGATGGCCAGGTGGTTGTCTTTTATCAGTACACCATCATGAAGCGAAGAGCGATGGTTGTGTCCTCCCCCCAAACGAACGGCCCATTTTTCCAGTATTCGAAGCCCGGGGGTGGTTTTTCGTGTGTCGGTCAGGATGGTTGGTGATCCTTTGATGGCCTGGCAACAACGGTGGGTGAGTGTACTGATTCCTGAAAGGCGCTGGAGAAAATTGAGGGCCACTCGCTCACCCTGGAGTAAAGAGTGAGCTGATCCGGTAATGGTAATCACTGGTGTCGCTTTCGATACCCATTGGCCGTCTTTTGTGTGAACGATGCTCCGAAGTGATGAGTCGACTTGATCAAAAGCTTCTAGGGCTACCAGAACACCAGCCAAGACCATAGGTTGTTTTGCGATAATCCGGGCTTTGGCTTGAAAGGAATGGTCAATCAGGAGATTTGACGTGATGTCGCCATCTGAAAGGTCCTCAGCCAAGGCCGTACGGACAATCTCCTGAAGAGCCTGACAAGGAGGAGGAAAGACCGGGGTCGCTCTGGCCATTAGGATAACATCGTGGTCAGTTGTTGTTGGCTGCTGGTGAGGACTTCCAATTCCTGCCGGATCGTGGCTAGGCGATCCTCTGAATCCTTAATGACAGCCGGTTCAGCCTTTTCACGAAAATCAGTTGAGGCCAGCCGACCTTGAAGCCTTGAGCGTTCTTTTTCCTTTTCGGCTCGTTGCTTCTGAATTTTTTTGACGACTTCAGCCAGATCAATGTGAGATTCCACGGGAGTTCCAACCGTGAACGGCCCTGAAACTAGCGTGAGCATGCGTGTCTTTGGCCAATCCTCCTTGGGTTCAAAATGGACGGGCGAACGCAGGAGAAATTCCAGATAGGGAATAAGGTCTGGAAGAAGGTTCGACACTGGGGATGTGCCAATGGTGCCCCAGACGGGGAGGGACCCGGAGGGGGAGAGTCCGAGCATGGCGCGGCTGGTTCGCGCTGTCGTGACAAAGGTTTGAACCAGTTGAATGCTCTGTTCGGCTTCCTGATCTTCCCAATCGGGCTGTTCGGTTGGAAAGAGTTGAGTCACGATGGATTGTCCCTGATGCGGGAATGTCTGCCATAGTTCTTCGGTGATAAAAGGCATAATCGGATGGAGTAATCGTTGAATGATTTCAAATGACTCTAACATGCTTTGACGGGTGGAATGACCATGGGCGTGGTCAGGCTTTTGAAGGCTGGGTTTGGCGAATTCAATATACCAATCACAGTATTCATGCCAGAGGAACTGATAAAGGTGCGAAGCAGCCTGGTCAAAACGAAATTCTTCCAATGATTGATTGACGGCTCCGATGGTCCGGTTGAGCCTGCTAAAGATCCAACGATCCGGCAGGGACCGCTGGGGCAGGGGTTTGGGCTCCTTCACTTCATGGGTGTGAAGTTGGATAAACCTGGCGGCATTCCAGATCTTTGTGACAAAATTTCGATAGCCTTCAATGCGTTCTTCCGCCAGCCTGATATCACGCCCTGGGGAAGCCATGGACGTAAGGGTAAATCGCAAGGCGTCCGTTCCGTATTGGCTCATTTTGGTTAAGGGATCAATGACATTGCCTTTGGATTTACTCATTTTTTGGCCTTCGGCGTCACGAACCAACGCATGGATATAGACATCCCGAAACGGGACTTGCCCGGTAAATTTGATGCCCATCATGATCATGCGGGCTACCCAGAAAAATAAAATATCGAGGCCGGTGACCAGCGTGGAGGTGGGATAAAATTTATTCAAAGCCTCTGGATCGTTTGGCCAGCCCAGAGTCGAGAACGGCCACAGAGCCGATGAAAACCAGGTATCCAACACATCGGGATCCTGGAGAAAGGCGGTACCTCCGCAACTGGGACAGCTTTCGGGCGGGGATCTGGAGACAATAGGAACCGCTTCTGAAGAAATGAGGCAACTCATTTTAGTCATCGAAGGCAAGGGGCCGCCTTCGGCAGTGGATCCAACCCCGTGTCCACTTTCCAGTAGATGGCCCTTGTTGCAGGTTCGGCAATACCAGGCAGGTATCTGGTGGCCCCACCAGATTTGGCGTGAGATACACCAATCCTTGATCTGTTTCATCCATCCCAGGTAGTTATTTTTCCAGCCTTCCGGATGGATGCGGATTTTCTCTGATTCCACCGCCTCAATTGCCGGGTCGGCCAATGGCTGAATCTTGACGAACCATTGTGGGGAAAGAAAGGGCTCGACCGTGGTTTTACAACGGTAACATTTGCCCACGGCCATTTGATGGTCTTCGGCTTTTAATAGATATTCCTTGTCCTCTAGTTCCTGGATTACAATTGGCCGTGCTTCGAAAGCGGTTTTACCTTGTAGGGTTTGAATGAGGCTTGGTTCCACCCCTGCGGCCTGTAGCCCTAACGGGGACATTCGTCCCTGGTGGTCAAGAAGGGGTAGCCGCTGAAGGTTATGACGTTCTCCCGCTTCAAAGTCATTGAAATCATGAGCGGGAGTGATTTTGACCGCTCCAGTTCCAAACTCTCTATCAACCAAAATGGAATCCCCGACTACGAAAATCTTTCTTCGTGCCAGGGGGAGGGTAACCGATGCACCGATGAACTGTTGGTAACGCGGGTCCTCAGGATGAACGGCTACGGCTGTATCCCCTAGCAGAGTTTCAGGACGAGTGGTGGCTACTACTAAATGACGGTCTGGACGATCCGTGAGTGGGTAGCGAATATGGTAAAGCTTTCCTTTAATTTGCTCGTGCTCGACTTCAATGTCTGAGAGAGCCGTCAGACAGCGTGGGCACCAATTAATCAGGCGTTCCCCGCGGTATATGAGGCCTTCCTGATGGAGCCGAACGAACACTTCCCGGACAGCGACGGATAAATCCTGATCCATAGTGAAGAAAATGCGACTCCAATCGCAGGAAGCGCCTAATTGCTTTAGTTGTCCGATAATCGTATCTCCGGACCGTTGGCGCCATTCCCACACACGCTGGATGAAGGCTTGACGGCCCAAAGCCTCCCGTGAGGTACCTTCCTGGGCCAGTTGGCGTTCTACGACATTTTGTGTGGCAATCCCAGCATGATCGGTTCCCGGGACCCAACGGGTTCGATACCCCTGCATGCGGCGCCATCTGATGAGGATGTCCTGAAGGGTATTATTCAGGGCGTGACCAATGTGGAGGGATCCCGTGACATTAGGTGGTGGAATGACGATGGAATAATGAGGAGCGGATGTTGATCCTGAAGGTTGGAAGAGCTGATGCTCAATCCAGTAGCTTCCCCACCGGGTCTCCACCTGGGTCGGATTATAGGTTTTATCTAATGGGGATTGGGACATGCGGAAGATATGCGTAAAAAAGGCGGCTCGATGTTAGCATGCAGTTTGGGTCCCTGCAATACCATGGTGGTTTCTCTTGTTCCACCATAGAGAATATGGTAAAAGGCTACTTTGCTATTATGGGTGTCTAATTTAAAGGAGTTGCGTATGCCACGTGGTAGGGAAAAAGACCGGGAGTTACGACGGAAGCACAGGAAAAATCAACAACGTATGAAAAATTTGGAAACTTCCCGACGGTCAAAAAGTAAAAAGTAACTTCGCGTGGAGACATCGTTTCTTTTGAGAATGTGATGAGAATATACCTTGCTTCCCGCTTTCCTTCCGTTCATAAATCTTCAGTGTATGATCACATCCTGAATAGCCCTGCTCCTCTCATTTTAAGCTGAACCCATGATAATGGGTAAGTCCTTTGAGGACTGTGAATGACTTGGCATGCGGGGCACGTTTCATGAGCCCTATCCCTGTTAAAACTGTATTTTTTGATGCTGTTGGCACCCTCTTTCATGTGAAAGGATCGGTCGGAACAATATATTTACACTATGCACAAAAGTATGGCGTGGATGATTCCCTGAATATGGAAGAGGCAATCAATTCGGCCTTTAGGGATGTTTTTCAAAAAGTACCTCCTCCGATTTTTTCCGTCCAGGGTCCTGAAAAGCTGAAGCAATGTGAACGGTTGTGGTGGTTTGACGTGGTGCATGCCGTTTTTTATCGTGTTGGGATGTTTGAGGGATTTGATGAGTATTTTGATGAAGTTTTCGAAGCCTTTGAATCTGCCAGACATTGGGATATTTATCCCGAAACGGTTGGAGTGCTGACTGAATTGAAGCGGATGGGATTTGAGTTGGGCGTGATCTCCAATTTTGATACCCGGTTCTTTCAGATTATACGGGCTTTGGAACTAAGCCATTTCTTTGATACGTTGACTATTTCAAGTTTGGCCGGGGCAGCCAAACCATCACCAAGAATTTTTCAATATGCTTTAGATCAACATTGCGTGTTGCCACAGGAAGCGGTGCATGTTGGGGACCACGAGCAGGAAGATTTTCAGGGAGCCCTTGGTGCTGGCCTTCATGCCTTTCACGTGGACCGTGCTCAAAAAAAGGCATGGGGGAATGGTGTTTTTCCGGATTTGCGGGATTTGCCCCGTCATCTAACTCTTGAGAAGTGAACGGATGGAGGCTAACAGCCAATTGGTCATCCCGGTATTCGCTTCCACCATCAATTCAAAATAGCAGACATTTCTCTTTGGTGGGCCTCTCCCAAGGTGTCTGCCTTTTCCTGCCTACAAGGTACAAAAACACTTGACCATTTTGTTCTTTCAGCGTACTGTTAACCATCTTTGTGGCCCCCTTATAACTTGTGCGGAGTTTGAGGGACAAGGATCTTCGTGTTTTAGCCATAGCCTGCCCTCAAATCAAACATTAAATCAAACATTTTCCTAGTGGAACTTTTTGCTCTCAGCGGACTGCTCAATGGGCTTGCAGCCCTTGGGTTAACTGTCTTTATTTATTTTCGTGCTCCTCAAGACCCACGGCATTGGAGTTTTGGATTAGTGGGGCTTTCCACGGCCGTTTGGAGTTTTGGATATTTTGCATGGCAACTGGCTTCTACCGAAGTGATGGCACTCTATTTACTCCGCCTTCTTATGGCTGGAGCCATTTTTATTCCCATCGCATTTTTACATCATGTCACGTATTTATTAAATACCTATGATGTTTTTCAGTCCATCATTAAGGCGAACTACCTTATTGGGATCGTATTTTTAATTTTGGATTTCACCCCATATTTCGTCCAAGATGTTCAGGCGATTTCAATTTTTCCATTCTGGGGAATTCCGGGTTTCGGGTTCCATATCTGTTTAATCTGGTGGTTTGGACTGGTGATACTGACGGAATGGTTCCTGTTTCAAGCGTACCAAAAAGAAAAAGGCATTCGACGGAGACAAATCCTTAATATTATGGTGGGGTCAGCGATAGGGTTCCTTGGTGGGGCTACAAATTTTCCCCTTTGGTACGGCATTGAAATTCTTCCTTATGGAACTGTGGCTTTTACTCTCTATATTTCGCTTGTGGCGTATGCCTTGTTACGATTCCATTGGCTGGATTTTTCAGTTTATGTGGAAAGGGGCTTGTCATACTTTACCCTTCTATTATTGATTTCCCAACCGGTCTACCCCGTTTTGCTTCTGGCCCAAAAATCATTTTTAGGATCGATTAATCTTCGGTTTTCTTTAATCCAATTGTTGGCTCATATTTTCACCTTAGTCGGAGCCTATCATATGAAAGTTGGTTCCAAGGGAGCATTGGCGAGAACAATTTTGAAAGGAAGGGAACTCAAGGTTCATAACATCAATAAATTCTCCTCCAAGGTTTCGAGTCTTCAAAGCCTCGACCAATTAGGAACAGGAATCCTGGAGACGTTGGGGAAAGGGATCGGAGCGTCTCAGGCTGCCGTCTTTGTTTTGAAGCATCACGAAAACCATTACCGAGTGGTCTCAAGTTTTGGTTTTCCTGAGAATCACTCAGCTCTGAAGCAGGGATGGGCGTTTTCTGACGATCTGCCTCAAATGTTAATGTTTCATCAAAATCGGGTAGTTTTGGAAGAGCTGAAAATGAGTCGTGTGTCAGACCAATGGGAACAAGAAATCGCCAGACAGTTTGAACAATTGGAGATTGAATGGTGTTTCCCGTTTTTTAGCAACAGTCACCTTCTGGGATTTTTGGTGATTGGACCAATTGATCGGGAATTTTTTCATATTTTAGGGGGAGAAGCCGTTTGGAATACGATTATCCAGGAAGCGACTTTGGCATTGGAAAATGCTGTTCTACGGGACGAGGTCCTTCGTTCACAAAAACTACTATGTCAGGCAGACCGAATTCGGTCCTTGGAGATTATGACCAATGGACTGACTCGCGAATTAGATTATCCCCTGGGGTCAATGAAAGCCTTTGTTCAGATGGCCGGCATGAGAAGGAATAGCTCAGAATTTGCGGGACGATTGCAGGATGTTGTAGGACAGGATCTCGCCAATTTGAAGCAACTTTCACAGGAAATTCGAGGTTATGTCACGCAAGTCTCTCATTCCTTTCCTACCTCCATTTGCGTCGAGGAAGTGATTGATTCCTGCTTGTTATTCTTTTCCCATAATCCGGTGTACCATTCAGTGATGGTCGAGAAAAATTATCTTTCCCCGATTCCCAAAGTCCTAATCGATCGGCAGGGACTCATCCAAGCGGTATTTAATGGATTGCTGTTCTTATTGAAAAGTAAAAATGATATCTCGGGGACGCTGCAAGTTGATATCCTGAACGAATTGCAACTATCTGATAAAAGGAGAGTCGAGATTCGTATTGCGTGGAAGGGGAGTCCCGCCCTCATTCCTCTTTCCTCTCTTTCTCTTGAAGGGGAGACTTGGGAGGAGACGCTGGAAAATTTGTCTAATTCCTCCCTGTTTCAGGGGTTGGTTGTTGGTAGTAGAATCCTACAGCAATATTCCGCCGATTTCAGAATATTGACTGCAGGAGACGTTATCTGGGGCTTCCAAATTCAATTGCCTATCGGACCTGTGCCTGCTGGAGGTTGCGCTTCAACATCCGTCCTCGAATCATCAATTTCCGCAAAATTTAGTTTTCCTAACCCTGAATTTCCCAATCAGCAAGCCTGAGGAATTTTTTACGTTTGCCTTTTTGGATTCTTGCCATTCTTATAGAAGGGCAAGCAGGCGTTAACGGTCGGTTTGCATGTAAGCCCTAGCGATTCCCTGTGAAACAAAGGAGGGCAGAATTAGGAATTATGGGTCTATTGTTGGTACATTGTGTGTTCAAATGGAGGCAAGCCTCTCCCGGGGGCCGGTGTGTCTTACCGTGATGATTTGAAACGACATGGATGGTGTTGAGACACATCTAGGCGAAGTAAGGTGACTTAAAGTTATGGATAGTCTTGACCTGTCCCTTCCACCATCTTTTGATCGATCACCCTTGATTGTTTATCAAGGGCTGCAAAAAGGAGTTGATCGAAAATTTATTTCTCTGAGTCCATCCATCGAATCACTCCTCGGATTTTCACCGGAATATTTTCAGTCGGATTTCCGGGCCTTTTTTGCCACGATACACCCGGAAGATCGTAATTTGTTTATACGGGAATGGGAGTATCAATCCCTGGAAGTCCCATATATGGTTTCGTTGGAGTATCGACTCTTAACGGAAAAGGGAGCGTATGTTTGGGTTCGTGAAGAAAGCTTGGTGTCGATGGTTAATGAGCAGCATGAAAAGGTCTTTCAAGGCGTGTTGATGGGGGAAGGTGCTCCTGATCGAGTTTCTCAAGAGCTGGATCGTTGGGATCATGAAATAAAGTCTCTCACCGAAAATCTTCCAGACATTGTTGGTAGAGTGGATCGACAGATGCGTCTTCTATATCTGAATCGGGCATGGGATAGTCTTGAGATTCTTCCTCCAGAAAAGTACCTTGGTAAACCATTGGGGGAGTTTGGATTATCTTCTGCAGTGATGGGCATTTTTGAGGAAAAAATAAGGGGAGTCTTTGACCTTGGTGATCCGATCGTATTCGAAATTTCTCAACCGATCGGACAAAACTCTAGAATTTTTGAATTTCGTCTGTTTCCAGAGTCCATGGAAACCGGAAGAATCAAGACGGTTTTAGTGGTGTGTCGAGATATTACTGAGGCACGCACACATCGATTGGCCTTTCAGGAAAGTGAAGAAAAATTCCGACAATTGGCGGAGACCATCGATAGTGTGTTTTGGATTTGGGATGCGGAGATTCAGCGGATCATCTATGTCAGCCCAGCGTATGAAAAGCTGTGGGGGGGCAATGCCGAGAAGCTGATGAATAATCCCTTTGATTGGCTCAGTATGGTAGTTCCAGATGATCGCGGACGAGTGGAAAATTTGTTTCTCAAGCGGATGGGGCTTAAATCCTTGGATATCGAATACCGTATAAGCCCCAAGCAATCTGATATCCGGTGGATTCATAACCGAACGTTTCCTATGCACGGAGTCGATGGCCCCAAAAACCGGGTTATGGGAATTGCCCAAGATGTGACTGAAAGAAAAAAATGGGAAGAAGAGCGATTGCGCAGTGCCAAACTTGAATCCTTGGGATTATTGGCAGGAGGGTTGGCTCATGATTTTAATAATTTGTTGACAACCATTTTAGGGCAGGTTTCCCTTGCCAAGTTTGGCCTTGATCCTTCACATCCGTTGTACGTTCGATTGATCGAGGCTGAAAAGGCTTCTACCCGAGCTCAGGAAATTGCGGGGCAACTGTTAACTTTTTCAAAGGGTGGTGTCCCTATAAAAAGAGTTTTGACTCTTGGAAGTCTCATTGAAGACAATGTTCGATTGGTCCTGGCCGGATCAAATGTCAGGCCCGTTTTTCATATTTATGAACCCTTAGCTTACGTCAGCGTGGATGCTGGTCAAATTTGCCAGGTTATTCATAATTTGGTGATCAATGCCAGGCAAGCCATGGGGCAGGGCGGAGAATGTACAATTCATGCGTATAATATTTCTTCTGACGAACTGCCTCATGCGGACTTTGTGCATCAAGAGCCGCGCCATTCTCAATGGGTTCGAATTGATATTGTGGATCAAGGAATTGGAGTTTCTCCTGATCATCTTGATAAAATCTTTGATCCCTACTTTACCACTAAGGCAACCGGGTCCGGGTTAGGATTGGCCACTTCCTATTCTATTATGCGAAATCATGGGGGAATGTTGCTTGTGGACTCACAAGTGGGATCTGGAGCCAAGTTTTCCATGTTGTTGCCGGCTATTGTGGGAAGTGAAGTGACCCAGGAGATGGTTCCCGACCAGTTTCATCGTGGAGATGGGAAAATTCTCATTATGGATGATGAATTGCAAATCAGGCGAGTCCTTGGAGAAATGGTGGAAACGTGCGGATATAGTTATCAAACGGCTAAGGACGGCAGAGAGGCGTTGCAAGTCTTTCATGAAGCTTTGGAAAGGGGTACCCCATTTTCGGCTGTCATTTTAGACCTTACGGTCCCAGGGGGGATGGGAGGCAAAGAAGTTATTGGGGAGCTAAGAGAATTGGACCCGCATGTAAAAGGGATTGTCGTGAGCGGATATTCCAATGATCCCGTGTTGGCGCATTTTAAGGAATATGGATTCAAAGGACGAGTCGCCAAACCCTTCAATCTCGTGGATTTAAGTAATGTGTTGAATGCTGTCCTGAATGATTCTTAATTAAAGAAAATTGGCAACGACATTTTTTCATGTTGTGCCCGAGGTTCACGAAGAGTCCGATAATGCCTGTCCTAACGGATTAAGAGATGGTGATAGGGGATCCTTGCACTCAATCGTTTTCTCCGGGACTATGCTTCCAGGAGAGGAAGAGGTTTTCTCAAAAGGGTTTTGGAATCCATACGGAAAAGACCCTTGGCTATTCCTCGGATCTTTTCCGTGATGGGTTTTCTCATGGAAGGCCTAAGACTTGGAGGAATTCCTGATAATCAGAAACAAATTGATTCCCTCGGGTTCTTGCTCAATGCTGATTTGATGAGGGGGAATTCCGGATTCCTCTGCCAAGGTTCGTAATTGATCGTGACTTCGGTGAAACAGGTTCCATGAAAATAAATCCATGTATCCTTTCGAAGGATTTTCCGATGAAAAGTTTCCGATGATGAGGCGCCCTTCTCGTTGAAGTAAAGGGTAAAGGCGTTTAATCATCCGTTTGAATATGCTGTCATTGAAGTAATCAAATAACCCCCCGGACCAAATCAAGTGATACGCGTTTTGGGAGGTAAATCTAAGAACGTTTTTATTGATGAATTGAATTTGAGGCAAAAATTGACCGCAAAGTTTCTTGGCATACTCAATTGCTCGTTCATCTTGTTCAATACAGTCTACATAAATGGTTGGTGATCCCAAAACT
Source organism: Nitrospirales bacterium (assembly GCA_050248735.1). Taxonomy (GTDB): domain Bacteria; phylum Nitrospirota; class Nitrospiria; order Nitrospirales; family UBA8639; genus JACKFE01. The sequence goes on from JBFWRU010000002.1 coordinate 466,643, forward strand.
TTCAACGCTTCATTCAAGTCCCGCCCTGGTCCAGAAGCCAAATTTAAAACGTGAGATCTTAAGGGGGCTTCAGTGTGTGTTTTCCACATCTGTTCAAGAAAAAAGGAGATTCTGTTTCGAATGGCTTTGGTAGCTTTTTGAGTATGGGAAAAAAGATCCCATTTCCGTAAACACGGGTTAGGGGACACAAAATTTTTATATATCTTTTCTATCAGAAGATAGTCTCCTGCGTAGCCTAATGGTTTGTGGTAGGCCCAGCCTTGAATAGTCTCAGGGGACAGGGCAATTCCGAGGGAGTTTCGAATTTCCCAAATTTGTTCTGAGTTCAAGAGATTGAAGAATTGTGGGTTGGCAAAATGTGCCAAGTGATGATTGAGAATTGGATATTCAGCGGGAGTCGGTCCACCTTTCTTTACTATACAAGAAAGAAATTCAGTGATTTCACGTGTGAGGATCTGAACGGTCGTTGAATCAGGAAAAGAATGGTTGACTAACGGGGCTGATGAGCTTGACATAATTCACCTCTTTGAATTGGTTGAAAGTTAAACTTATGATTGAGATTTAAGGGGGAATGGAAAAGGTAATTTTTGGAAGAGATATTAAAGAATATTTTGCTATTCATGAAAAAAAACAAAAAAAGTGGAAATCCGAAAATCGGAAGGTGAGGTTTATCGAGACGGATTAAACCGGATTTCGTCCGCATAGTTGGACAAAAGCCCCGGAATGAAGGAATGTGTTAGAGGGGGAAGTTTTTTAATTGATTTTAATGGGTCACTATTCCTCCTAATAATAATTAATAGTGGGGAAGCATGCGGGGGGAGTGCACATGAAAAGGAATATGATGACCCTCTAAAAGTTGAGGGACATTACCTAAAGAAGGTCGTGGAAGTCCATGTTTTATTGGGCCAAAAACTAAATTTTGCAAGTTAAACGCTAAAATCTAAACTAATGCATTTGATTTTTCGATTGCTAAAGATTCCCGGAAATAAAGGTCAAATGAAGAGGTTCGGCCCATCTTGCAGAATTTGTAGGTTTACGGTCGTGCTGATATTGAGCCTTCGATCCGAAAATGTCGTCAGAACGATCCACGTGTTTAGGTGAGAAAACCTTATGCCTAAGATCAATTCCTTCCCTGTTTCGTCTAAGGAAATTAAAATTTCCAGAGGAAAAAAACAAAAGTTTCAAAAAAGGTTATTGAAATGGTATGAGGAATTTGGACGTGACTTACCCTGGCGAAGAACTGCAGACCCCTATAAAATACTGGTTTCTGAAATTATGCTCCAACAAACCCAGGTTGATCGCGTCATTCCGAAGTTCCATGAGTTTTTAACAAAATATCCGAGTATTCATGCGCTTTCTCAGGCGTCTCCCGAAGAGGTCAGGAAAACCTGGTATCCACTGGGATATAACATCAGGCCCTACCGTTTGCGAGAAATCGCTTGTGAGTCTGTGGAGCGGTATGGAGGAAATATTCCTCGTAAAGAACACGAGTTGTTATCCATGAAAGGAATCGGCCGATATACGGCTGGAGCCATCCGGTCATTTGCCTATAATCAAGATGCTCCTATCCTCGATACGAATGTGATGCGGGTTCTGTTTCGGGTGTTTTGCGGGGCAGGGGATCCCAAAAAACATAAAAATCAATTATGGATTGTATCCAAGCACCTAATTCCTCGAGGCCGAGGATATGATTTTAATCAAGCTCTCATGGACTTTGGTGCGATGGTCTGTTCGGCTAGAAAACCAACCTGCCTTATTTGTCCCATGAGGGATATTTGTCGGATTCATTCCTGATGGATTGCAATAGGGTGGGCCTCCCTCCCAATTCCATCGTTTTGGTGTCCGCCGGAATCATTGAAAATCATGGCAAACTACTCATAACGAAAAGAAAAGCTGGGACCCATTTAGAGGGAGCCTGGGAGTTTCCCGGAGGAAAAAAAGAAGTTGGAGAATCGTTAGTCGAGTGTTTAAGAAGGGAGATTTTGGAGGAATTGGCTATTACGGTCAGTGCTCCCAGACCTTATGCAACGGTGAGGCATCAATATCCCGAAAAAATGGTGGAATTGCATTTTTTTAGATGTTTTCTGGTTTCCGGGATTCCACAGCCCATAGGCTGTTCTGAAATAGCTTGGGTGAGAAAGGAAGAACTTCATAATTTTTCCTTCCCTGTTGCCGACCAAAAAGTTATCGAAAAGCTTCATCGCGAAATTTCCCAATGACAGAGGGTTGAGGTTTCTGCTTACTGCCAACTTTACAAAAGGAGGTGTCTTTTTCATGAAAGTTGTTCTGGATATTGAAACCTTGCAGGCCTCATGGGAGCATTGGGCAGATTTGGTTGGGATAGCTCCTGAACCAGGAGAGAAGAGTTTGAAGTCCCTCCCTGATGATCTTTTTGACTATTCAGAGCAGGAGGTACGACGTCAAAAAGAGGAGGAGTTGTATCAGCGGGCAGCATTCGATGGAACCTTTAGCCGGATAGTGGTCATTGGCTTGTTGGTCTTTTCAGATGCAATGGAACCTCAGGAGTCGCTCTCATGGTATGGAGAGAATGAAAGTGAGTTGTTACGCCAGTTTTGGCGAAAAATTGGGGAATTACGTCCCTCTTTGTGGGTTACTCATAACGGATTGGGGTTTGATCTGCCTTTTCTGAAAAAGCGTTCCGTCATCCATCAAATCAGGCCACCGTTTGAACTGAATTTAGCCAGATTCCGAACCGACCCCGTATACGATACCATGGCCGTCTGGAGTAATTGGGACACAAGAGGGTGGGTCAAATTGGATGTGTTGGCGCGTGCCTTACAGGTTCCGACGAAATCAGGGAGTGGGTCTCAGGTGGCAGAGATGTGGGCTAATCAAAATGGAAAAGATGTGGCTTTGTATTGTCTTCAGGATACGTATGTCACGTATGCTTGTTATTGCCGAATGACCTATCGAGAAGTCCAGCCTCTGGAATCCATCCTTGGCCGCGCGGAATGTATCTGCGTGGATTAACCGTCCAATGCTTAGGGTGTTCCCCCCTGAAGTCGTTGAATTTCTTGGTTTTGTTCCTCGATCTTCTCAAGCAACCGATCCATTTTCTTTCGTAACTATCCCCTTGAAATACGTACATGGAGGTGTGCTAGGATTGCGGGATGGGAATGTCTGGTTGGCGATATTTTGGGATGGTCCTTCGCATCGCTTGCTCAAAAACAATACATTTTTGGGGGTGGAACAACCGAACGCTTATTTGGTTTATTCTTGTGCCGGTCAATTGGTTTCTCCTACACAGATGGAAGGGGTGGGAGTCTGTAATGGAAGAAATCTCTCCCGTGGTGACTATGCTTGCTGCTATGGGGGTGGCCACTGTAGCAATTTTCCTTTGGAATCTCGCAAGGGCACCATTTTTATATCTTAATAGATGGATGAACAAAAAAGATGCCGTTATTAAAATGGTCAGAAAAGAAAACAATGCGCTCAAGGAAAAGCTAGAATTATTTCAGTCTGCTCAGCTTAAAATTCTCTTTGATCCTCTCAACCCATCCTATTCAACCCCTGTTTCAGCCACTGTTCTCAAAGGAACCTTTGAACGCTATCGCATCTGCATCAAAAATATCGGCTTGCGGAGGGCAGACGATATCACGGTAAACCTGTTGTACATTGTTCCGTGTCCAGATTCTATTAGCGGACATCTTCCTATCTTTTTGACAAGAAAGGATGACGAAGATTCGCCCGATAAATCTTTTCACCTAAACGGGACTGATTCGGTGTTTATAAATGTGGGACGGGTGATCCCAGTAAGAGTCGGCGGTGGAGTAAAGGAATATTTTGAGTTTCATAGAGGCAATCATAGTCCGATGACGATTCCTTTACCATTACCTAATACGTCCTATCATATAACGATTCAAGTGACCAGTAGTAATGCTACCGGCGATGTTCGGACTCTAGCCCTAGGGTTGGAGAATGGACGTACAGAAATGACGTTATTGCCGATTTAAGGAGATATCCTACGCTTCCCTCCCTAGGCTTAAAATACAAAATGGAGAGATTATGTCACGTGGAAAATATTTGAGCCTCGAAGAGGCCAGAAAAAAGGACAAGCAAGGCAAGGATAGATTGGATCAGTTTGCGAAAGAGCATGAGTCGAAAGGCAACAAGAAGCAATTTGACCAATTGCTTCAGGGGATGGCTAAAGGTGAACCACCCAAAAGCCAAAAATCTAAAAAGAGGCCAACAGGCGGGGCCACATCAGGCTAGGGGTTTTACGAAGGTTGTAGCGGAATTCAAATTCCCCCAGATACTTAGCGGTGTGTTGTTTAGAGATATGAACGTGTGTACCTTTGATAGATCGCTTAATTTGGCTCCAAAACCCTTCCAAGCCGTTCACATGGACACCATTCTGAACATACTGCCCTGCCCCATGATTCACCGTCTCATGGGTATAGCCCTTGTCTTTAATGGTTTCATAGGACGGCAATTCATCGGTATGGATGGTTGAACCTTTTTCGATATGAGCTTCAAGGTGCGGATGAAGGGTCTTTCGCTTCACATCAGGAACCACATGCGTCATCACATTGCCTTCGCGTTCCAGCATCCCAAACACCACGGTTTTGCCGCTGGCTCCACGTCCACGCTTTCCCGGTCGCTTCCCGCCAATGTAAGTCTCATCGGCTTCAACAGTTCCATTCAATGGGGCGTTGCCGTCAATCTTGCCCATGTATTTCCGTATTTCATGACCCATCCGCCAAGCGGTTTTGTAGGTGACCCCAAGTTGCCGTTGCAATTCCTTGGCAGGCACCCCATGCCGAGAAGTCGTAAAGAGATACATGGCGTAAAACCATTTTTGCAGTGGGGTATGGGACGCCTGAAAGGGAGTTCCAGCCATCGGGTGAATATGATGACCGCACCACGCACAGGCAAAGGCAGGCATATCTTTGAGTTTGGAAAATCGGCCATGCTTCTGGCACTTCGGGCAATTCAACGATTCACCAAAGCGGACTTTCATCAGGTGCAGCAAGCAGGATTCATCGGTGGGAAAGTGCTTGAAAAACTCTTGAACAGTGTAGGCCATCGGTCTCTCCTTTGTTGTATGAGGAGAGTATAGCGAAATGGCTTACGTATGTAAATGGGATAATCGCGTTTTCTTTTCTAGTTTTTGGATTCTGGGGTCTTCTTCATTCGGAGAATTCAGCGGTTTCTCTGGATAGTTGGTGCGGTTCGTTCCTTCATCCGGTGCGTGTCTTGGTAAAAGTTTTCCAAAATCTATAGCTATCCAGCGTGGATGCCGAGGCAGATCCACCAGGGTTTGGATTTTAGTGCGAGGGACGATGGCCTCCGGCTTCAGGAAACTTAGGGTAGCTATATCCCGAAAAGCGGTTGATTTTGAAGGTCGAGCCGAGTGGGGACCTGATGGCTTTTTTGATATTTCAATGGCAAGAAGGATTACCTGTGAATCAAAAACCCCAATGCTTCCTTTGATCCAGGATTCAGATGCCTCTACTGAGAAACAGGAAAACTCTACTAATTCCTCCGTGGTGGCTTGTGATAATGCCAAGGAAATCTGTGGAATCAAAAAATCGATTTGTGCCTGAGAAAAAGGCTGAGAGGGTTGAGAGGACGACGAATTAAGAAGTTCTTGGAGTATTCCCGCTTCTTGAGTGTGCCTGAGCCCGTTAAAAATGTCGTAAAGAAGAGAATGCGAGAGGTTGGCAGGGTGTGCGGGAGGCCTATGAAAATTGTGGGAAGTGCGTAAGGCTACGGTGCCCCGTTCGCTGGAGAAAATTGGGGTTTCTACCTCGGGAGTCCATGTGCATTGGATTTGAGTCAGGCACAAGATGATGGCTCCAATCCTTAACCCGGGTATCCACATTCTGATGGCTCGGCCCCATGGAGAAATTGTCAAAACCATTGCAAGTTTATTTCCCCGTCTAGCCTGAAAAATGGACTTGAGGAGAGAGCGAATGGGGGTAATGTGAGGAAGATACAGAAAAGACAAATGGGTTATCTAGGTTTGGCGGATTCCGCAGGCCCGGGCAATTCCATCCTGGTATCGGGTCCAGACATTCATGGATTCTTCCAGGCGAACTAGCACCTGTTGTTGTTGTGCGGCTTCTTCCGTTTGATGGGTGATCATGTCGTATATGACTTTGCGGGATCCTGGGGCAAACATATACTGGGCCCTAATGTAATCCATAAATTCATGAGGAAGGCCCTGGTGTTGGACCAAGGGATGTTTCCGAATGATATCTTCGATTTCTTCCGAGTTTTGCGCAGGCTTGGGATACAGGACTTCTTCCGGATCATTGGCATGGCCTTTAATGAATATGGTAAGCATTGCGGCACTGACCATCCATTCTTCTTCAAGGCAAATTTGATCAAGCCATTCGCGGTAGACCCGACTGGGTGCCAATAATTCAACATCCCGAAACCCCGCTCGATCAAATCCGAGGCCATTCATCATGTGTAGAAAAAGTTCCTGGTGCGGTTTCCCAAGAGAAAAACCACCGGTTTCTTCTTCATAGATCGTGGTAGCCAAAGCCCGCCTGGCTTCCCATGGCGGATTTTTCCCGAGAGATTGAGCGAGAAGTACGGCAAAGTCCCGGACATACACCACATATTCCTGATGAAAATAAATGTTGAGTTGCTCTTTCGTGACCGCATTGCTATTAATGTACGGTGTGGCCCAATGATGTTTTTTTCGAAGAATGTCAAATAAACGGTCACGAAATTGTTCAGGGGAAAGCTTTCGTGGCATGATAGGGATCCGGGGATGAAGATTAGATAGAAAATCGGATGGTCAGAATCGTATCCGACCAAAAAAATAGATTGCAGGCTGAAGATCTAAGATAATAAACCATTATATCACATTGTGAGAGAACCTGTAACCATGGAACCAGTGAATCTCGCCGATCCTAATGCGATCTTGGAGTTTTTAGGAAAAATTGCCCTTCGTGGAAAAGGGGTCACAACCGAAAACCTCTTGGAATATGTGTTAGATGAAGGGTTTACCGAACCAATCTATCTCAGTGCAAAAGGGGAAGACCCGGAGGCCTATTATCTCGGGCAGCCATCCGCTTGGGGGGTCTATCAAATCCGCGAGTGGAAGCGGGTCCTCATTATTTCAGGCGGAGCAGGCCGTGATAGGCGGGCTCAAATTACGGAAACTCCCTAGACGGAAGGTCCATTTTATGTATCGAGCACCTGAATAGGTTAATGCCATCCGCCGGTTAATTTTCCTTCTTCGAAGTAGAGATAGCGATGTTTTATCGTGCTGGCATCTAGCCAATCTTCATAAACCCACTCTTCCCGCCTAATGCCTTTGTCGGTGTAACTTACATTCATTTGGTAGGGAGAGCCCCAAGCATCCATGACTTGTTCGCGCGTCATGCCGACCATCACATTTTTATCCTTTAGATGTTGTTCGAAGTTAGGATCCAGCCACCGGGGTACTACTCCCCAGGCAATCATCCAAAGTACAAAGCCCGCAAGAAACACATAGATGGTAACGCGAACAGGGCGGCGGCAGATAAAAGGGACAGTCGAATTTACGGATGAGGAACTGTTGTCTGTACTGGGGCCTATACCAGATGTTTCCCCATGGGGCGGTGGGCAGGCGGGCGATGTCTTGGGAGTATCATGTGTTAACATAATTATTCTAGAGAGCAAGTCTATCAGTGGATTTCTCATAGGGTCAAGAAAATGGAGGGATCGTGTTTTTTGAAGTTGAAAATAATCCGAACTTTGACGGATCCTATTTTCTCCGCTTTAATGAAATAGGGTCGGCACGTGTAGTGACTCACGTAAAATTATATGACCGCCAATCCCAAGGAGAATGGTGTGAGGTGACTGGATGGTGCGATGATCCAGAATCCCCTCAGGTGCCTGCTTACGCTCAATCGGTCGAAGATTCGGGTGCTGGGGCCAGTTTTCTTGTTTTTGGAGGGAATTGGGGTATTCGCTTAAAACCGGAAAAAAGTGCAGGCCAGTGGGATTTGTATGACTCTCAGCAATGGGGCGAAGGATATTTGCTAATAGGCGATGTCCGGGACCTTCGATTTGGTTCAGTGTCTAGCTAGTCTTCATAATGGGGAAGTGGAATGGTCTTCCGTTGAGGAGTTCGTGAGTCTGGGCGTTTGGCAAACTCCTGGGAAAAAGGATTAAGAATTGGTTCGTGGGTCAGGCGTTGCCGGGCTTTCACTACCTGGAGGCTTTGGGCCGTGATTTCCAGGCGGTCGATGGGAGCATGAAGGGTCAGGTAGTCGGGAATTCCATTTACCGAAAACATTTGATAAGCCAATGACCAGGAGAATTTTTCTTTTCCCTGTTCTTTTACGATAAAGGGAGCTTCTGGCGCTGGAGGACCTTTAAAGACCAACACCCATAGGTTTGAACGAAAAGCCGGTGTGGCTCCTTCGAGTGAAGGGATAAATTCAGGGACCAGGGATGGAATGGATTCTATTGGCACGGCCGGAGTGAATTCGATTTCACATCGCTGAACATACAAGGTAGGAAAATCCTTTCCTTCGTTTAAATCAGGGGTATAGACAAAGGAATACCGGACACTGGTTTCCCCTCGGGTAAACGTATATACGTCTTCCCCGTTTTCTGGGGATACCAGATTTTTGAAGTATTTTTCCCATTCCGGAAATGAATAATAACTGAATACCCGCAGAGCGGCCTTTCGGGACCTGACGGCCATCGGAACCCCTAATTTTTCTCGAAGTTCCTCTTGAGTAAGGCCCAGGTAGCCATCTTCAAAATACGGTTCGGCATGGGCATCGCGGGAGAGGCAGCCAGGTATGACAAATCCGACAATGAGGAAACCCAGGACAAAGCGACGAAAAAAATTTTTACAAATGAATGGGAAAAATGTCATAAAGAAAAGGTTTAGAGATAATTTCTCATCCTATTTCCTTAAAATCCTGGAAGTCAAGGAATGCATGCTATTTCGGTAGGCGCTTAACCAGAATCTCCAATGATCAATGAATGTTAGTTGCAGGATTATCTTAATAGCCTGGAAAGGACCGGACGAATGAACAGATTAGAAGATACCCTCCAATCTCGAATCGTAATCATGGATGGCGCCATGGGAACGATGATTCAAACTCACCAATTAGGGGAGGGGGAGTTTCGAGGAGTACAGTTTAAAGATCATGGATGTGATGTCAAAGGCAATAACGATCTGCTTTCCCTGACTCAGCCACAGATCATTGAAGACATTCATGTGCAATACCTCGAGGCTGGGGCGGATATTATTGAGACAAATACCTTTAATTCGAATGCCATTTCCTTGGCCGACTATCACATGGAAGACTTGGCCTACGACTTAAATGTAACCGGGGCGCAAGTAGCAAAGCGGGCAGTGGCACGGGTACAAGCCACACAACCCGATCGGATTTGCTGGGTGGCTGGGGCGTTGGGTCCTACCAATCGAACCGCCTCCATGTCGCCTGATGTGAATAATCCCGCTTTTCGCGCGGTGACGTTCGATGACTTGGCTCGAGCCTACTATGATCAAGTCAGAGGGCTGATGGAAGGGGGCGCGGATCTTCTCTTAGTCGAAACCATCTTTGATACGCTGAATGCCAAAGCGGCTTTTTATGCCATTGCCCAATATTTTGAAGAAGTCCAACGCACGATTCCCATCATGGCCTCTGTGACGATCACCGATCTCAGTGGTCGAACCTTATCGGGTCAGCTGATTGAGGCATTTTGGAATTCTATTTCCCATGTCAATCTCCTGAGTGTGGGGATCAATTGTGCGTTAGGGGCCAAACAAATGCGGCCATATATGGAGGAACTGGCCCGTGTGGCCCCCATTTATATTAGTTGCTATCCAAATGCGGGGTTACCAAATGCCTTTGGTGGTTTTGATGAAACTCCAGAACGAATGGGGGCTGATCTGCGGGATTTTGCCAGCCAGGGATGGTTGAATATCGTAGGTGGGTGTTGTGGGAGTACGCCAGATCATATTCGAGCGATTGCAGCCGGGGTGAAGGATTGCGCTCCGCACAAAAAAACGCATGTGGCGCGGGTGACACGGTTAAGCGGGTTTGAACCTTTAACCATTCGACCTGAAACCAATTTCGTCAATATTGGTGAACGCACCAATGTGACTGGCTCTCCCAAATTTGCCAAATTAATTTTGAGTGGAAACACAGAAGCAGCCCTGGTTGTGGCGCGTCAGCAAGTCGAAGGAGGCGCGCAAATCATCGATGTGAATATGGATGAAGGGCTTCTGGATTCGGAGAAGGCGATGGTGGAATTTTTGCACCTGATTGGTTCCGAACCTGACATTGCCCGTGTGCCGATCATGATTGACAGTTCCAGGTGGTCCGTCATTGAAGCGGGGCTCAAGTGTATTCAAGGTAAAGGTGTCGTCAATTCCATCAGTCTCAAAGAAGGGGAAGACAAATTTCTCGAACAGGCCCGCCTTGTTCGACGCTATGGGGCCGCAGTGGTTGTGATGGCGTTTGACGAAACCGGTCAGGCCGATACGCTTGAACGCAAAGTGGAAATATGTACAAGAGCCTATTGTCTGCTCACTGAACGGCTGGACTTCCCCCCCGAGGACATTATTTTTGATCCGAATATTCTCACCGTGGCCACCGGCATGGAAGAGCATAATGCCTACGCAGTCAATTTCATCGAGGCCACAAGGCAAATCAAAGCGACCTTGCCCTTCTGCAAAGTCAGTGGGGGCGTCAGTAATATTTCTTTTTCCTTTCGTGGCAATAATATTGTGCGTGAAGCCATGCATACCGCCTTTCTTTATCATGCCATTAAGGCGGGCTTGGATATGGGCATTGTGAATGCGGGGCAATTGGGAGTGTATGAAGAAATTCCCAAAAATTTACTCAAATTAGTCGAAGATGTGCTGTTGAATCGAAGACCTGAAGCGACTGAAGAATTAGTGGTCTTTGCGGATACGGTGAAGCAACAGGGAAAAGCCGCGGTGAAAGATGATGTCTGGCGGCAGGGATCGGTAGAAGAGCGGCTTTCCCATGCCTTGGTCAAAGGCATCGTCGATTTTATCGACTTGGATGTGGAAGAGGCCCGTCAAAAATATCCTAAGCCGCTGAAGGTGATTGAAGGTCCCTTGATGGATGGGATGAATATCGTGGGGGAACTGTTCGGATCGGGAAAAATGTTTCTACCTCAAGTCGTGAAAAGTGCCCGGGTGATGAAAAAAGCGGTCGCCTACCTTTTGCCTTTTATGGAAAAAGAAAAAGCCCAATCGGGAAAAGGCACCCAGGGGAAAATTCTCCTGGCGACCGTCAAAGGAGATGTCCATGATATCGGGAAGAATATCGTCGGAGTGGTTTTGGCCTGCAATAACTATGAGATTCTTGATTTGGGGGTCATGGTGCCTTGTGACAAGATCTTACAAACCGCTCGTCAGGAAAAGGTCGATATGATTGGGCTCAGCGGGTTGATCACGCCTTCCCTGGATGAAATGGCCCATAATGCCAGAGAAATGAATCGAGAAGGTTTTTCCATTCCCTTACTCATTGGAGGAGCTACCACCAGTAAGGCGCATACTGCAGTGAAAATTGCTCCGGGCTATACCAACCCCGTGGTCCATGTATTGGATGCTTCCTTAGCGGTGAATGTGGTTCGGAAGTTAATGAGCCCAGAGGATAAGGAAGCCTACGTCAAAGATGTGCGGGCTCAACAACAGAAGGCCCGGGAGGCCTATGAAAGCAAAATCACGTCGAAGCCCCTGTTGACCTTAGAGGAGGCCAGAAAACGGCGGGTATCCATTGATTGGGAGACGACAGCTTTCCCCAGGCCCAATTTTCTCGGCACCAAAATTCTTGCGGACTTGTCGCTTGATCTGCTGGTCCCGTTCATCGATTGGTCGCCCTTCTTTCATGCCTGGGAGCTACGAGGGAAATATCCCAAGATATTTGAAGATCCCGTGGTGGGCCCTAAAGCCAAAGAACTTTTTGATGATGCCCAAAAACTTTTGCAAGAGATCATTGGACAAAAACTGCTTACGGCCAAAGGGGTCTATGGGTTATTTCCTGCAAACAGTCAAGGGGATGACATCATGATTTACGCTACCGAGACCCGTTCGGATGCCATTTCCGTTTTTCATACCCTTCGACAGCAACTGGAAAAATCCAAAGGGGAATCGAATTATGCCCTTGCGGATTTTATAGCGCCACAATCAAGCGGCAAGGCTGATCATATCGGGGGATTTGCCGTCACGGCAGGCATCGGCATCGAAGCCATCTGCCAGCGATTTGAGCAAGATCATGACGATTATAATGCCATTATGACCAAGGCCTTAGCCGATCGCTTAGCGGAGGCGTTTGCCGAATGGCTGCATCGGGAAGTGCGTCGGGAATGGGGCTATGGGCAGGATGAGCAACTGAGCAACCAGGAGCTCATTCAAGAGAAATATCGTGGGATCCGTCCGGCCCCGGGGTATCCCGCATGTCCGGACCATACCGAAAAGCAACACCTGTTTGAGTTGCTACAGGTGGAAAAGTCTATTGGCATTCACCTCACTGAGACATACGCCATGTACCCGGCTGCTTCCGTGAGTGGCTTTTACTTTTCACATCCCCAAGCCAAATATTTTTCGGTCGGAAAATTAAAGCACGATCAAATTCAAGACTATGCGAAGAGAAAAGGTATGGACGTCTCAGTGGTCGAGCGTTGGCTTTCTCCCAACCTCGGGTATAATCCTGATACGGTTTGAGTGCGTACCCTTTAGACTATAAATAATTCTGGTCAGCGAAGTGTGATAGGTAGCCCACGATGTAAATTTGAGCTTGATGTTGTTTGATACGAATAGCACAGACAGCCACGTCTTTCCCCACTATAGAATTATGTCATGGTCCCCAATCTGTATTGATATTCGGGTATAAAATAATTCTATGGGAGACCAACCACCTGGCCGGGTATCTGGTTCAATTCATAAATACAGATTCGTAATTGTTGTCTGGAACCGAATCCCTGTGAATGAGGTCTGCAGGTCCTTAAAAGGCACCTCCTTGAGTCGTTGGTGGATTTGGCGGACTACTGGGGGAACTCCCACCCTTACAACCGCACTGCACTGTCTTTTCACTCGACCCCTGTTTACACGTATACCAGCGGGCATCCCCTGGTGTACCGCAGGTTTATTCAATATCCTCATATTTCGGTGTCATGACCGGTTTGGGCTTTTCTTATTTTTTCCGCCATTTTCCACCATAGGACCTGATGTGAAGGTTGGGTCAATATGTATTCCGTTTTTTTTGATACAAAGCTCATGTTTGGAAATGACTATTTCCCCCTCCTCTTGCCGCGGCAGAACCCATGCTTAGGATAAGTATAAAGCTTGAGAATGCCAATGCTAAAAGCGTCGAAACTTTGTTATCTTTAGGCATAGCTTTTACTGTCCTCCTCTTGTGAATTAACAATCTTGAAAGAATTGTTACTATAGGCTTTGGCCTAAATTTTTCATTTTCATAAATTCTCAAAAGAATGAATGGCCGATTTTATGTAAAGAAGGAATAGCGACTTTCTCAGCTTGACGGACTGTTTTTCAATCCCTAAATGGCTAGAAGGATTTCTAATTTGAACTTTTGAGATGCTCTATTTTAACGGACAGGACAGATATCTGAGTACTCTTTGGAAAACTAGGGCAAGATGAACGTGAGGCAGGTGTGAAGGGAGTTTTTAAGAGGTTTACCTGTGAGAGTGATGATGAGCCGTACATCTTAAGCTTGGCGCGGGGAGAAATTTAAAAAACCCCGAGCGGTGGCTCCTCTGGCCGGCTCGTTGTGATTTAAATTTTAGGCCTTTCCCTTTTGCCGCCAACTAGAGGATGATAGAACCTGAAAGCCTCATCAATTTGGTAGAAAGGGGGAGAGAGTGACCTCTCTCTCATTCTGGGTCTGAGTAGCGGGTGCCACTTTCTCCAGACCAGCTCGTGTTCCCAACCTCTTGTGATTCCCATAGGGCCTGGATTTCTTGGGCTGCAAGATCCCTTTCCTTAACCTTTTCCTCCTCTCCCAGCGGTTGGTCTTTTCTCCCTGTAGTAGGAAGGGAAAGACTTGGCTCAGGGCCTCGGCCTCGTGGCGTATCTTTGTGGAGTGCATTAATGGGCATATGAACCTCGCTGTCCAGCCTAGCAGGATCAGATGGGAGTATCTACCTAGACGGGCTGTAAATCTTCAGTGGCGCTTGAGATGGTGTGTTGATGAGCCTGCCGGCAAACAGTTTGGAGAGCTGAAACGATCCAACCATATCGTTCTTCAGCCCATTGGTCAAAGGCCGTGGAGGTTTCAAATGTCAAGTCCCAGGCTGGAACGGCGTCCAACAGCAACAACTGATGGGGCTGGTTTTGCCCTGGATAGTAAACAACCAGGACCGCCGATTTGCCCATAAGGCTGACATCCGTGAACATATGAATCATGGATTGGGGAGGGAGTTCCACGGTTCGGGATGCGGCTTCTACGATTGGTCCATAGACTCGATGCAAAAATTGTTGAATAGCTTCATAAGGCGATTTAGCCTGATGTAAGTTAGAGTTTGGTGCTTCACCAACCAGGTTGCCAGTCAGGTAATCAACAGCTTCCCAAGCAGGCATGGCTCCTGAATTGACTAACGAATCGAGCAAATACGACATCCAGTTCCGTGTTTCCGTCATGTTGGCAGAGTTCATGAAAACGTCCTCACACATCTTCCCGCCAGCTAAATGGCAGAAAGGCACGTAGTTGATAATGAATGGATCAGCTATTTGGGCGGGATTTTAATTCCGACTCACATGATAATCTATGAATGGATAAGGGTCAAATTATTAAAAAAGGAATAAAGCTTTGCGGGTAGACGAAGTTCATCTTATGCATTTGCTCTTGACCATCCATTTTTCCAGGACTTAGAATGCTGATTCTGGATATCAAAAAAAATCGAGAAATCAATAGGTTGTTTTTCTTTGTTCCCTTGCACGTTACCCTACTGTTCGGTAAATTGAAGATATGTGTTAATAATTATTTTTACCTAGGAATTTGAGATGAGAATTAATTATGACAAAGGCGGGCTGATTACCCCGAGTCGTATTCCATCCCAAGAAACCGCAAATTCAGTCGTTCCAAAGAAACAGGCTAAGGTCATGCTGGTCTTTCCGCCAGACTGGTACCCCTCTGAGCCCTATTTGAGTTTGCCCACCTTAACGGCATTTTTGCGAGAGGCTGGCCATGATGTTGTGCAAAAGGACGTCAATTTGGAAATGTACGATTGGTTTTTTAGCGCCGATTTTTTGCGGAAGGTCCTCAAAAAAGTTCCTCAACAATTGGATCGGTTGAAAAAACTTGCCAAAGTCAGAGAATTAACCGATGCCGAGGTTGATTTGCAGCTTGCCCTGTGCGAATGCACGAGGGGGCGAATCGGAGATTTGACTGCCAAAGCCGAAGAAGCCAAACGCATTGTCCGGAGCCCGGACTTTTATGACGGGGATAAGTTGGAATGGGCCATCAATGTGTTCCGGGAAGTAACCAGTACGATATCTCTCGTCTATGCGCCGGCTCGGATTTGCATGCCGCCCATGGAAACAGATCTCTCGTACAAATTGTTTGTGTCTTCCGAAGTGCTAGCGGCAGTTGAGGATACGCAGGTGAATGTGTACCGGGATGTATTTGAAGCGATCCTCAAGCCTGCGATTGAGGAAGCACAACCGGAGATCATTGGGATTTCCATTGTCTTGCGCCAGCAATTATTTTCTTCCATGACCTTTTGTGCCCTGATCAAAGAGCAGTTCCCCCATATCCATGTTGTGGTAGGAGGTAATACGGTGACTCGTCTACGGGATGTGCTCCCTGAGACTCAGAACCTATTTGAACACTTTGATAGTGCCATCGTATATGAAGGGGAAACCGCCTTGCTCCGATTAGTAGAGGCGGTGAGTGCCGGCGGAGATTTATCGCAGGTTCCCAATTTGCTGTTCAAGGATTCAAAAGGGATTCATGTGAATGAAGCCACCTACGCCGAGGATATGGCGGAATTGCCTCCACCGGATTTCGATGGGTTACCCATGGACAAATATTTTGTGCCTGACCCGATCTTGCCCTATTTGGCCACGCGAGGGTGCTATTGGGGCCGATGTGAGTTTTGCGATCATGGGGAAGGGTATACCGCTGGCTATCGGACCAAGAAAATCGGCCCGATTATCGAGGAAATTCGATTCTTAAAGGAAAAGTATGGTGCCCGCCATTTCCATTTTACCGATGAATCCTATCCTCCTGCCCTTTTTCGAAAACTCACCAAGCAACTCTTAGCAGCCAAGTTGGACATTGCCTGGACCACGCATATTCGATTTGAAAAAAGTCTGCTGGACGAAGAAGTGTGGCGGGACGCTCAAGAGTCGGGCTGTAAGTTTTTGCATATGGGGTATGAGTCCGGTAGTGAACGGGTACTTCAATTAATGGACAAGGCCACGACCACGGACGTGATTCAGCAGAGCTTGGAATTATCCTCCAAGCATGGGGTATGGAATCACATTATGGGGTTCTTTGGGTTTCCCGGTGAACGTTACCAGGATGCAAAATTTTCGATCCAATTTCTGGAAGATAATCGGCAGCACGTTCATTCCATTGGATTCGGGACGTTTGATCTGAGCCGTCATACCCCGGTGGCCAAACAACCCGAAAAATTTGGGGTGACGTACTATAAGAATCCTGAATGGGATTTAGCCTTGGATTACTATTATACGGTCAAGGATGGGCTGAGTATTGAAGACGCCGAGCGGGTGTTTGAAGAATTTGAGCAAAACCATTATGAAGGATGGGACCTCAGGATTTTTATCAGGGAGTATGTTTTTCTGTACGTGGCACATTTTGGGACCAACCAATTGCCCTCTTTACAATTTAAATTTGCTGGTTCCACACCTTCAACCAAACTGACCACCGTTTAGCCACAGGTGAATCTCTTTTTGTATACCAGTTATGTCAGATTCCTTAATCACGATTGAGTCTTCTGGGAACGGGAGCACATCCAGAAGGAAGTTCCGGACCATGTTGTTGTTCCCCCCGGAATGGGTTCCTACCGCCCCATATCTTGCTCTCCCAAGTCTTACCGCTGTGCTGAGGGTCCATGGTCATACCGTCATTCAAAAAGACGTCAATATTGAAATGTATGATTGGTTTTTCAGTGACAGTTTTCTGATCTGGGTCAAATTGCGGATGGATCAACAGCGAAAACGGTTGGAGGAACGGGAAGCTCACCATCCTCTCTCGGATAAAGAGCGTGACCAACTCACTTGTCTTCGGCTACAGGTGGATGTGGATGTCATTGATCTGGCTGAAAAAGTTCTTGAAGCCAAGCAAGTGGTTCGTGGAGAAGAATTTTATGACGCCGAACGGTTAGAATGGGCGCTCAATGTGTTTCGGGACGTCATGCAGTTTATTTCCGCAGCCTATTTTCCAGCCTCGTTAGTCTTTTATCCGATGGAAAGTAATTTGGGTTATCGGTCAGGTGTCTCCCGTGAGGTGTTGGATTGTCTTGATGATGAACAGGTGAACGTCTATCGTGATGTGTGTCGCCAGTTGGTACTCCCTGCCATTCAGAGGGAACAACCCGAGGTGGTGGGCATTTCCATCGGGACTCAGATGCAGCTGTTTGCGGGGCTGACTTTTTGCAAAATGATTAAATCTGAATTTCCCGATATTCATGTCACCGTGGGTGGGAATGTTATTACCAGGTTGCAGGAGGAATGGCCCCAACATCATGAATTTTTTAACCAGATTTTCGATACTGCTATTCTTTATGAGGGAGAACATGCCCTGTTATGGCTGCTGGAAGCCTTGGCTGGAGAACGAACCTGGGAGCAGGTTCCCAATTTGATGTGGTCACGGAATGAAACCGTACAGGTTAATCCTGATATTTACACTGAAAAAACGACATCGTTGCCTTTGCCGGATTTCGATGGCCTACCTTTAGACTCCTACTTTGTCCCTGTGCGGATTCTTCCCTACCTGGCGACACGAGGGTGTTATTGGGGGAAATGTACATTTTGTGATCATGGCCAGGGGTATTTTGATCAATATCGTGGCAAGCCCGGGCAGGATGTAGTTCGTGAGATAAAGGCGTTAAAGGAAAAATACGGAGCGAATCATTTCTTGTTTGCCGATGAATCGTATCCCCCGGCCTTGTTTAAAAAGGTGACTCAATTATTAATTGATGAACAGGTCAACATTAAATGGACCACATTAATTCGGTTTGAGGAGTCGCTTCAAGATCCCCAGATCTGGAAACAAGCGGTCGAATCCGGCTGTTGTACCTTGTATTACGGAATGGAATCCGCTAATGAGCGGGTGCTGGAATTGATGGATAAGCATGCGAGGAAATCGGTTATTGAAAATAATTTACGTGAAGCGGCCAAGGCCGGAATTTGGAACCACGTCATGGCCTTTTATGGATTTCCCGGAGAAACACGGGAAGAAGCCGAGGAGACCAGGCAGTTTTTATTAGATAATAAACGCTTTGTTCATTCGGTGGAGTTGTTTTATTTTGTCGCTTATCGGCATACTCCTATGGTTAGAAACCCCGAAAAATTTGGAATTACCATTCATAAACAAGACGAATATGACATGCCCTTAGACTACTATTACACCTTGAATGAGCCTGGAGGAATTAGTTGTTTGGAGGCTATGCAATTGGCCGAGGAATTTTATCAAAAGGATTTTGACTCTTGGGCTGTTCGCGTCAATGCTCGAGAACATGTCTTCCTCTATATTTCTCGGTATGGGACCAATTTTCTCCCTCAAATTTATGCCATGAAAGCTGGCAAGGATATTCCTCGCACCGATGGGGTTCAGGGGTTAATTACCTGGCCTGTGGCGCATGCACCTTCGGAGAAGCATCTCAAGAATGAGGGAGGCATGTCGCGAGTGGTGAGTCATTCCACGCCTCAATAATTTTTAACCCTCTGATTTTTTCGGTTGCTTGCGGCGCCCTTTATTGTACTTTCTGAGCCTAAGAGAAATTTTCAAGTTACGTGGAATCCGGGTTGCCTGAAAATTAATCCGGTGGTTTAGTTTTTCTTTTCGTTTCGAGAAACTGTTGGAGTATTTCAAACGCCGACTGGATTTCCTTGGTTTTCGACTCGCCTTTTTTGTACATTTGCATATATTTCCCAGGGTTGTTGGTATGTCCAGCATAGCGGGCTGGATTCCATGTTCGGCAAGCTTCCTGGTACTGATGAAGTAAGTCTTCAGAAGTAAATGGCTCTTTCAGATGGAGAGCGTGCATGGCATTCTTGACCGACTGGGGTATCGATGAAGGCTCCTGGCTCATTTGAAATCCGGTTGAGAGTATATAGTTGAGAGCATATATAAGAGTATAATTGTTTAGTAAAAGGTTCCGTTTCTCTGGCCGACTCACTGCAAGTTTTTCAAAATGAGAGGATCGGTGTCAATTACACTCCGGGGAGGGATGGATAACGTCTATGTTGGCTGATCTTCCACTTTTGCAAGCTCCCAGAATCTTTTCACCAACTGATTATCGGGAGGTATTGAAGCGAGAAATGGACGGAGGGAAAATTCCCCTTAGCTTGGGAAAGGAATGCCCGGTCAAGTGTGAGTTTTGTTATGAATTGGATCATTCGTATCGTGAAACCCTTGATCCACCTAAAACCACTCAAGAGGACTGGGAGTTCATCTTGAACTATATCAATTCCAAGCCTACCGACCCTCTACAGTACTGGTGTTTGGGAGGGAATGAATATATGGAATGGACTGATTTATTCCTTCACCCTAAAGCCATGGAATGGGTCGAGGATTTTTTAAAGTACACAGACAAGAGCATTCAATTTTTTACGGTTGGCTTTGTGCATGTTCCCAAAATCCATCAATTGTTTCTGCAATATCCCGGGCGAATTAATTTTGAGCTTTCCGTGATTACATTGGGTAAATATCGCCAGCAATTAATGCCTCATGCTCCTTCGGTGAAACATTTGATGAAAGTGCTGGATGGCCCTGCTGTCTCCTCTGCGAATTTTTATGCGTTTGATCGAGATACCATGTCTGAGGATGCGGTAGCCATTTCCAAAATCAATTCGAAATGTGTGCTTTGGATGGGATGCCTGACACCCGTGAAGGGAATTAAAGAAGAAACTGGAGCTGTAATGAGGCAGGGACGGACACATCTGCCCACCGAAGCGGAAAAAGTGTATGATGCTGGCCTGCCCAATTTGACGACAATTCATACCGAGGCCTATGTCACGGCTTTTTTAAATCGGAAACGAATACTCAGTATTTTTGATAGCCTAGAATTAGAACGAAAAGATCCGGTGGTGATGGCTCGGAGCGTGTGTAAAGTTTTGACGATGTTTCGAAGAAATCGCGCAAAATTTGTGTTTGTTCCAAACGCAACGCTTGGCGGCGATTCCGATTGTACGGTTTTGCTCACGTTGAGCGATATTGCGCTTCGAGTGACCGGCGAGAAATATGTGTATATTCCGCAATGTGTCGTGGAATCCGGGCGGGGAACCGATAAAGATATCGCAGGAGTCACCGTAGAGGATTTTGTCAAAAAAACAGGAGTGAAAGTACGACTCCTAAGAAAAATTAACACGAAGTTTGCGAATAATCGCTTATATCGAAACGGCTCATTGCAAAATTATGTTGAAGATTATGTTCGAAATCCCCTGGCTCGACACTATGAAAATTTCCCGTTGTCAGCTTAAAATCATCGTCGAAACAGGGCGGTTGTTTTGGTGGCCCTGCTTGGCACATGTTTCATTCACGTCATTTTAATCCCACTGGACGATGGATTCCTCAAAGCGCTGGTTGCAATTTTATCAGGCTGATGTGTTCACGGATGAGCCATTTGGAGGAAATCCGTTAGCGGTGTTTCCTTCGGCAGATGATTTAACTGAACGAGAGTTTCAGCAAATTGCTCGCGAAATGAATTTGTCTGAAACCGTATTCGTCTTGCCTCCCACGGATCTCAAAGCTTCAGCCAAGCTTCGAATCTTTACCCCGACTCGAGAAATTCCATTCGCGGGCCATCCGGTTTTGGGGACGTTTTATATTCTCGGTCTTCTGAAGTTTCTTGAACTCCAGGAGCCCATGACGAAAATTTTCTATGAGTGCAATTTGGGTGTGTTTCCCTTGGAAGTGATTGTGTTGAAAGGGCAAATCGAGCAGGTCATTATGTCCCAACCCCATCCGGAGTTTATTGATATTGTAAAGCCGGCCGAGGCGGTATATGAGGTGGCCAAAGCCTTGGGCATTCAGAAGTCCCTGATTTTGGATCAATTGTTTCCTCTAGAAGTAGTCTCCACAGGACTGCCAGTTTTAATTATTCCCTTAAAATCCCTGACGGCGGTTAAATCCATTGAGGTAAATCATTCGGCGATTCTTGAAGTCTGTTCGCGTTGGGGAGTGAATGGGATTATGGTCTTTTCAACCATGACTGTGGAAGAAGATGCCAGTGTCCATGCTCGGATGTTTGCTGATCCGATTGGTATTCCTGAAGATCCGGCTACGGGAAGTGCAGGGGGAGCCTTAGGCGCATATTTGGTGAAAAACGGGGTAGTGGAAGTGGGGCCGACCACCGAGTTGGTCATTGAACAGGGGTATGAAATTGACCGGCCTTCTAGAATCCTGGTTCAGGTCTACTCTGACGATGATGTGATTAAAACCATTAAAGTCGGTGGACAGGTCATCATGGTCGCGGAAGGAAAGATGATGTATTGACCCCTGGGAGAGGTCCTAGCAGGTGAAGCATTATGGCTTGGTTAGCTCTCCGACGAGATGTCCAATTTCTGGAAGGATGAGTTGTTCCATGGCCAATTGTATTGCGCCTTGTGATCCGGGGATTGAAAAAATGACATGATGGCCTCGAATTCCTGCCGTAGCCCTGCTCAACATTGCGGCTGATCCGATGTCCTTATAGGACAAGTAACGAAACAGTTCACCGAATCCTTCCAACCGTTTCTCCAAAAATCCGTCGACTGCCTCAAACGTCGAATCTCGCTTCGAAATTCCTGTGCCTCCATTGATGATAATGACATGACTTGTGGCCTCGAGGGCGGTCTGATGAAGGAGTTTCGTGATGTCTGCCGGTTCGTCTTTCAGAATTTGATAGTCGACGATGGTGTGGCCTTGGCTTTTCAGCAGATGGCAAATCAATTTTCCACTGGTATCCGTGTCGCGTGTCCGGGTGTCGCTGCAGGTTATGACGACACATCCCAATGAGGGGGTGTCTTGGGCCTTATGGGAAATATGCGAAGGCTGGGCATGGTGTCCCTCATGCCCATGTGAATGGTCAGGATCATTCATGGATCTAGTGCTAACCAATAGATAGAGATTAGGACCAGACTGAATCTGGTTTCAGTTGAGTTGCGGGTTGCCCTTTTTTAATGTGTTCGTCGAGAATGACAGGGACATCGGTATCCTTCACCTGGGAATACCAAGTGCCGGTAGGATACACGACTACATTGGGGCCTTGTTCGCAAGGGCCAAGGCAGGTTGTTCCTGTGACGAGCACCTCCCCGGGTTGAATACCCCGTTCAATGAGTCCCATATTGAGGGCCATGAGCAAGTTTTGGGCTCCGGCTGCTCCGCAAGACGGCTTGGGATGTCCAGGAGGTCGGGAATTGGTGCAAACTAAAATATGAAATTTGGGTTTTGGCATACATCCTCCTTGTGAATTTTAAGCAGTATCCAAATGGGGAGTTCGGTCTAAAAGAAACGATCGGGTTACGAATGACGGAAGAGGTTCCACATTTCTAAACATTCATCGGGTAACTTCCAATGCTTGACGCCGGTCACAATCCAATCTAAATAATGCTCCTTGGGTTTGAATTTGCCAATCGTGTGGGCCACATGGGTCGTGACAAATTCTTTTTGCCCATCTTCGTGAAATACATTCACTTCCACATGGCGAAATGCCTCTTCCGGAAGATCAGATTCGAACTTATCCAGTTCTTTGACATCTTCCTCGGTGAGATTGAAGACCACACCCCATACCCGTTCCCCCTGCGAAGGGGCCACGGTGGCTAAACCGCATCGCCATTGGTTCGACCAGCGCCCAAACTTGATCGTATGGTCTGGCAGATAGGCATGAAAGAGAAATTGGTGTTCGGGCGCCCGTTTTTTGAGCTGGGTAGGGTTCAGATTGTCGGCATAAATGAAAAAATGCATAGGACCGTCCTACGTAAAATGATAGTAAAGAGACCTAGTATTACCACACAGCCTTCGGAAACTGTCAAGGAGAAAGAATAAAATAGAGAAAACGAGGAAAGCTCGAGGTGTTGGGATGCGGAAGATTAGGTTTAGAGTTTCGGGGTCAAATGCATTTCCTTGGCCGAGTGGTCGAGTCGGACAAGAAAGCGGTCGAAAAAGCTTAGGCCAAGTAGGCCGTCTATTCCTTTGGGTAAATTGGGGATGGTATGGATGACGACTCGAACGTTATCCCGTCCGGCGTTTCCCACTCTAATTTTTTTTGCCAATGCCATTTCTGCTTGGACGTTTCCCCCTGCAGTAAATAATCGTACACCTGACCGACCGGGGGCCTGGCTGATTCCCGCATCGAAAGCCAGATCTTCTGATATCGTCGTGAATGTTGCTCCGGTGTCCACAATCAAATGCGCCTGATGGAGATCATTGAATTCCACCCGTGCCACCCAAACCCCACCTAATTGCTCCAAAGGAATTACGGTATCTTCCGAATCTGTCGAAATGCGACCAGGTTGTGAAATGCTATTTTTCCCGGCGGCGACCATTTGTTCAAGTGAATAGTCTTTAAAGAGGGATTGTGTGCCCACAACTATGACAATGATAGATATGGCAAACAAGGCGACTGTTCGGCTCAGAAATCCCATGATCAGGCTCCAGAGATTGATAGCATATGGCTATTCAGGAGTTTTCCCCTGCTGTATTCTTCGGTTGGGAGTCTAGGCTGCTTGATTAGATTTATTATTGCAAATTAATTGCAATTATATTGACAGGATTATTTCCTTTTGCTACTTTTCGACGTGGAATGGATTCAAAAAAACATGATCACACGAGAAGTTAGTCGAAAGCCGGTTCTCGCCTTCGGAGTACTGATTCTGATTGTGCTGGCTTCCGCCTCTATGGGGTATGCCCTCGAGATTCATCATGCGTTTGCGGCAGTGGATCATGATGGGCATCAGCATTCAGATTTTGATCTTTGTCAGTGGGTGCAATCGCATACCGCCCATTCGCTGGTGGGTGAAGATCCGTTAATGGATCGTGGCGGATATCTGGTTGGTGTCCTTTCCTTTCCATCCCTTTCCGTGTTTTCCTTTTTGGCCCATTTTCTCGCTGGTTCGCGTGGGCCTCCATCTTCCTTATTGATCTAAGTCGTTCCAAATTACAACTAAAGTGGTGTCTTGACTGATGTTTGGAGAGAGGTCATGTCTCCTCCTTGCGAAATTTAGCCTTAGGCATCTGGATTGGACTTATTTCAGGAAGGTGGGTTCCTTATTATGAAGAAAACGTTATGGGCCATGGCTCTGGGAATATTATTAGTTTTGGGGTTCTGGGGGTCTGAAGGAGTAACTGCATCAAGCGGGCAGGTCTCGGATAGGGTGTGGATTATAACAGGGGTCGTTCAACAAGAAGATTTGCGTCGAATTGGACAGGCCCAAGTAGAGCTCCGTGATCAGGAAGGCCAATTACTCCAAAGCCACCTGAGCAACAGTAACGGAGAGTTTATTGTCGCACCCCCTAAGCCCGGAATTTATTCCATTCGTGCGATTCAATCTACTCTATCCAGTGAATCGGTGATCATCAGGGTGGACGTGGAACCCATCACCCAGGTCACCCTCACTCTGGCCAATCGACAGGAGATTACACTTGAAGTGGTGGCCCCCTTGCCCCCGATTCAACATAAAGCTTCAAGTGAAATCATTTCCCTCAGTCGGAAAGATATTGAAGAGTTACCGCGTGGCAATAATATTGAACTGCAAGACCTGTTGTTGACGCTTCCAAGTGCCGTAGATGGAGGCCTCAAGCAGGTGCATATTCGGCAAGATCATGCCAACTTGCAATTTCGCCTTGACGGAGTGCCTATCCCCGATAGTGTTTCCTCGGTTTTTACGGATGTGATATCTCCCAGGACCTGGGAGCGAGCTGATATTATTCTTGGGGGTCCCGAAGCCCAATTTGGCAATAGAACGGCGGCGGTGATCGATGTGACAACCAAAAGCGGTACCCAGCCGGGGTTTGGATCAGTCCAGGTTTTTGGGGGATCTAATGAGACCCTTAATCCCTCTTTTGAATATGGAGGCACTCTAGGGTCCACATTCCGGTTTTATTTTCAAAACAGTTTTACCTCTACCAACCGGGGCATTAATCCGCCAACGTTAGGGAAGACCATTTTCCATGATCAGAGTAATCGCAACCAGACATTCATTCGCGGGGATTGGCAGATGGATAATCGGAACACGGTAACAGGATTGTTTTTGAATTCCCTTGCCAAGTTTCAAATTCCCACCCGTCCGGACCTTCTGCCCAATCCCACAATTGTGGGCCTTATTCAGGCCCAGAATCCCGGTTTCACCCCCGATTCGTCCCAGAATATTGATGAAACTCAAAAGGAAACCAGTCAGTACAGTCATGTGGTCTGGCGGCATGATTGGAGTCATGATCGGTATTTCAGTCTGGCCGGGTACTTTCGGCATAACCGGGCGACCTTTAACACCGATCCGTTCAATGTGTTGTCTTATGCGGAAGACCTGGATGAACCATTTTCTGCATCTAACCAGGATCGATTTGCCTATTCGGGAGGCTTTCGGTTTGATTACACTCACCGGTTGAATGCCGATCATCTGATCAAAACCGGATTCCAACTCGACCGAACGCAAGCGGTGAATAAAACCCGACTATCGGCATTTAATCGGGATGGACTTGGCAACCCCACGGGTAATGTCATCGCCCGCAATGCCGATAACCGGACGATTGGCTGGAGAGAAGAGTTTTGGATCCAAGACCAATGGACTCCCTGGGATCGCTGGACCTTTAATCTGGGTCTCCGGTTTGATCAAATTCAAGCGTTAACGAATGATGGGCAGATTAGTCCACGAGTAGGGGCCACCTATGCGCTGACTTCTAACCATGTGTTTCATGCTTATTATGGAAGGTTGTTCACTCCACCGAATCTGGAGGCGGTGCCATTTCTGCAACTCAACACCATTGGCACTACCGCAGAACCTGAAAATTTGACGAACCGCACTGTGAAGCCCGAACGAGCCCATTACTTTGAAGTCGGCTCATCGCATGCTCTGGGTGAGGCCGTGACGGTTGAGATTACGGGATTTTATAAGCTGAGCAAGAATCTTTCCGATGCGGGGCAATTTGGTAGTACTCCGATGCTGAATTTCTTTGCATTTAAACGAGGATGGCAACGGGGAGTTGATTTGGCTATTAAAGCCAAATTTTCTGATACGTTATATGGGCGAGGCAATGTGAGCTGGGGGCAGTGCCGGGGTAAAAAGCTTCAATCCGGCTTCTTTTTACTCGAACAGGATGAAATTGATGATATCAACACATCCAGCGGGGTTTTCTGCGACCATATGCAATTGGTGACCAGTTCAGCCATCCTCACCTATCGCCCTTTTCTTCATACGACCCTAACCGGGCAGATGTTATTTGGATCGGGGTTACGAACGGCTGACCCAGGGGGAAAAACTAATTCCACACATAGCGCCTCACACACCACCTATAATCTTTCCCTTGATCAGGTGGTCCCGCTGTGGGATGGTTATAAAGTCGTTTTGGGCTTTGATATTATCAACCTTCTCGATCAGCAGGTCTTTCTCAATCAAGGGGAGGGGAGTATTGGACTTGGAGTATCACATGCGAATTTGCCACGTTCCTTTTTCTTTCGGGGACAATTCTTTTTTGGAGGATGAGTGTTGCCGAGAGGATATCTCATGAGACACCGGTTTAATAGATTCTGGAACACGGCCTGTCCATGCATAGGGCTTTTGGCAGCCTGTGTCGTATTAAATTCCGTAGCTGGCGCAGTAAGTCTTTCCGATCTTTCATCACACCACTCGGATCATGATGAAGACGCACAAATCGAGACTCTTCCCACGGTCCATGTTCACGGGCTTCGGTTGAATAAAGATCAACAACAAGGGCCGGTACCTCAAAAAACACCCTGGCCGACAATTCCTCCCTCCTTGGAGGGACAAGAGTTGGATGACTGGCTGAAGGCGAGGATTCTTGTTTCAAAGGCAGGGGAGCCTACCGTTGTGATTCTGCAACCAGCTTCCCATCGTGAATTAAATCTCATGAGTTTAGAAGCTCTCAGTCGCTGGACATTTCTCCCACAAATGAATGGTGATGATGCTATAGATGGTGAGGTAAATATCCGGGTTCATTTTCGCACTCAATAAACCAATATCGCATAATTATTGTGGATATTTTTCCTTTACATTGAGTTAAATTCAGTGCAGCTTGGGCGAAAAGTCATCTGTGATGATTGGCCCTCTTTGACCTTATAGGGCCGATTGCAGTCTCACGTATTTCCCGAAAATCCCGCGGTATTCGTAAATATTAAAGGGGCTATCACAGTCTAAGGAAGGGGATTGTTGGCATTTTTCGTTTAGTTTGTTCCTCGTTCACTCAACTTCCCATATAGACTTTCCTGACAAAGAAGCATACTGTATTTCTCCTGGAAATTTTCTGAAATCCTCCGTTATTGGCCTGCCAGAGGAGAGAATATGGGTGCTTGGTTTTTGGGAGAATGCCCGACCATTCAAACTGTTCTTTTCGGTTTTTCTTCGGTCATTTCTTTAAAGTTCAATCTTGAGGCAATCCATGTGGCCTAAGGGTCCAAGGGCAGTCGTTATGTTGGGATGCGTGGGCCTTTTGATGTTGATCATGACCGCCCTCACCTTAGTGGGGCTTTATAATCAGGCCGTTGAAGTAGAGGGAAACAATTTAGAAGGCTTGGTAAAGATTCAAACTCTTCACTTTGAAAGGATGCTGTCGGGGGCTTCCGCAAAATCATCCGCACCAATCGAGAATTTCTCTCTTCAATTTTCAGAGGTTTTGCCTTTTCAAAATGTGTCATATTCGTTCAAAGAAGGAAGCAGTGTTTCTCTTGTTCAAGCATTGCCTGTCTGGCTTAATAAAACTCGGTCTTCAGGTAATCCTCAAGGGACCGTCCATTTAGCACAGAAGAATGTCACTCCACCCATTAGATTCCCGATACTTTCGGGACCATCCAAAGCATTCATTGCATGGGACAACGATAGTCGCGCAGAGATCGTTGTTTATTCATCACTCAAGGGTACACCGTTTTGGGTTCTTGGCCTACAGGACTTGAAGGCGGTGCAAGGTCCTTATGTGAGAGCAGGTCTGATGGCCTTCTTGTTTCAGGGGGGCCTTCTTGTCCTGGGGTGGGTTATTTTCAATCGTTCCAATGCTGCTACGGAAAAGGAACTTCAAAGCCGCGAAGCGAAAATTCGCGCGATTGTGTCCTCCGCAGGTGAAGGGATTGTGACCTTTAATGAATTTGGTCTCATTGAATCATTTAATGAAACGGCGGAGCAAATGTTTGGTTATATGGAAAAGGAGGTTCTTGGAAGACCGGTTCACCTTCTTATGGTTTCAGATGAATTGGAGAATTGGGATACCTTTCTGACCACCTACCGGCCGTCCGGGGTCAAACGAATACCTGTTTCTCTAAAAGAACTAATCGGGAAAAGGAGGGATGGTACTCAATTTGTGGTGGTGTTGACGTTGACGGAAGCGCCGATTTGGGGGCACCGCCTCTTTACCGCCTTAGTCCAGGACATTACACAAAAAAAAATGGTTGAACGCCGGTTAGCTGCACAATATGCGGTCGCGCAAGTCTTGGCCAAATGTACCTCCATTCAGGAAGCAACACCGGAAATTCTTCGAGCGATTTGTGAAAGTTTAGGTTGGCAATTAGGCACGCTCTGGCAGGTGGATTCTGCTCGGAACTGCCTCAATTGTGTCGAAATTTGGGGGGCATCTACCGGACGGTTTTCTGAATTTATCGCCTTGACCCAAGGGACTTCCTTTCTTCAGGGGGTGGGTTTGCCAGGCCGGGTATGGGAAAAAGGAGAGGCCATCTGGATCCCGGATGCTGTGAAAGACGCAAATTTTCCAAGGGCTCCTATGGCCGCGAAGGAGGGGCTCCATGCAGCTTTTGGATTCCCCATTCGTTTGGGCGATGTTACTTTTGGGGTAATGGAATTTTTTAACAGGGAAATCCAAGAACCGGATGAAGCGCTTCTACATCAAATGGTGGCCTTGGGAAGCCAAATCGGACAATTTATGCAGCGAATTGAAACGGAAGTGTCCTTGCGCGCCCGTGAAGAACAAACTCGGTCAGTGCTGGATTCAGCCCTTGATTCGGTAATTACTCTGGATGACCAGGGGAATATCATGGAGTGGAATCGTCAGGCTGAACAGGTCTTCGGTTGGACTAGGGAAGAAATTCTTGGAAAGTCTCTGGCAGCAACTATTGTGCCTCCACAATTTCGTGAAGCTCATTCAAAAGGAATACAACGATATGTGGAATTAGGCGAAAGTCATATTTTGAATACCCGTTTTGAAATGATGGGTCTTCGGCGTGATGGTCAGGTAATTCCTTTAGAGCTGGCAATTACTGCGGTGCGATTTAAGGGACGAGTGATCTTTAACGGATTTCTTCGTGATTTAACTGAACGTCGGCAGGCAGAAGAGGCTCTGTTAAAGAGTGAAGAGCAGCTTCGCCAGGCTCAAAAAATGGAAGCGATTGGGACCCTGGCTGGAGGAATCGCCCATGATTTTAATAATATACTTTCTGCCATTATTGGGTATACGGAATTGGCAATGTCGCAGGTGGGTGTCGGTAGCACCATTTTGCCGAAATTACAGGAAGTTTTGAGGGCTGGATACCGAGCCAAAAATTTGATTAGGCAAATTCTCACGTTTAGCCGCCAGGATACTTCAGGGAAAAAGATTATATTCCTTCAGCCTGTGATCGAGGAAGCGTTGACGCTGCTTCGGGCCTCTCTTCCCTCAACGATTACCGTGACTCATGAGTTGCAGGCTTCCACCTCTCCTGTCTTTGCAGATGCTACACAAATTCACCAGGTCATAATGAATTTAGGGGCTAATGCAGAGTATGCCATGCGTGAGACTGGTGGAACATTACGAATATTGTTAAATGAGGTAACAATTGATGGATTGTCGCCTATGATCCACCAGGGACTTGGTGCAGGACGGTTTATGCGACTTCAAGTCATGGATTCAGGATTGGGAATGACTTCGAGTGTGAAAAAACGAATATTTGATCCGTTTTTTACGACAAAAGATGTTGGACAGGGAACCGGGATGGGGTTGGCAGTTATTCATGGGATTGTCAGAGGCCATGGGGGGGCGATTCAGGTCGAAAGTCAGGAAGGCGTCGGCAGTAATTTTGTCTTATATTTTCCCAGTTCTGATAAATCTGTGGGAGATCCTGACCTGGGTCGGCTTCCGGAAACCTTTTATGGCCAAGGTCGAGTTATGTTTGTGGATGATGAGGTCCCAATTACCCGATGGGCTAAAGACATGTTGGAAGAATTAGGCTATCAAGTTGTTATACATACCAACGGTCAGGAAGCCATACGGGATTTTACATTGCATTCTAATGATTATGATGCATTGATTACTGACCAAACCATGCCTGGGATGACAGGAGAGCAACTCGCCCAGCAGGTTCTAGAAATTCGGCCAGAATTCCCTGTAATATTGTGTTCGGGATTTAGCTATACGATGAGTGAACGAAAAGCCAAGTCAATGGGAATTCATGCATACCTTATTAAACCCGTGCTCATGGCTGATTTGGCTCATACCCTGGGGGAAGCCTTAGGTCGGGCGATTTCTCAAAAGGGTACTCATTAAATGTAATGCTCCCCCGAAATCAAGCCACCTTTGCTCCTTGTTCACGCCGATATCTCCGCGGACTTCGATACTGTAGGGCCTGATGCGGCCACTCCTCGTTGTACCACTGCATCCAGGTTGAGATCGCCTGGCGCGCATCCTCAAATCCCGCAAAGTGGTATTGCCACACACATTCCTCTTTCAAACTGCGAAAGAACCGTTCAATGAGCCCATTCTGTTCCGGTGTATACGGCGTAATGAACTCCTGCTGGAGACGATAGTCCCTACACGCCCGCCGAAAACGCCGACTCTGAAAGATCAAACTGTCCGCTTGACGGGGAAGCTTACAATGGGGCTTGCCTTCACGGATAAGCTCTCCACTCTCGTTGGTAAGATCGGCAGCTTTCATAACTCTTGCTTCGTCAGTTTCCGGGTACAAGCTTAAACCATTACCACTACACGAGATGATAAAAAGCAAAGGCGTCAATAAACTTATTGAGTAATTCATTTTAATCATTTTTAATTTCACCAACGCAATGCCGCGGGCGTTAGACTGTCGATGAAGTGGTTCCGCCAAAGTTGAACAAGAGAATCTTGAATTATAGAGAGAAACTACAACCTAAACCCGTAGTGGTTTATTTTTTAGGGGGTTAACTGGTCTTCCCCTGATTTTGTGAACACATTCGAAAAGGTTCATAATGAGCCAGGAGGTGTGTATGCAAAAACGGAGAAGATTCTCGAAGGAATTCAAGCGTGAGGCCGTCCAGATGACCAGAGGGGCCGACGTGTCGGTTACACACGTGGCGGCAGATTTGGGCCTTCACGCGCATGTGTTAAATCGTTGGTGCCGGGAACAGGAACAGGATGGGCCCAGGGCCTTTCGTGGCCAAGGCATCCCTCGGGATGAGGAGCTGGTCCGGCTAAAGCGAGAGTTAGCCTGTGTAAAGCGAGAACGGGATTTTTTAAAAGACGCGGCGGCGTTCTTTGCCAAGGAGTCGCAGCCAGGTATGCCATGATTCAACGCTGCGCACCCGCTTTCCGATCCGGATGATGTGTCGGCTCCTACGGGTTTCGCCCAGTGGCTACTATGCGAAACAACGGCGTGGACTCAGCCTACGGGCCAAGGCGAATGCACAATTGGGACAGGAGCTCCATGCCATCTATACCGAACATGACGGAATCTATGGCAGCCCGAAGATGTGGCAGGAGTTGCAAACACGGGGACAGCCGTGCGGCCCACATCGGGTAGCCCGACTTATGAAACGGGAGGGGCTTCAAGGGATTCCGTCGCGGAAACGGTGGCGACACCGAAAGTCTGGGGACCGTCCTCAGGATGTGATGAATCATTTGGCTCGTGACTTTGGAGCAGAGACCGCGAATACCAAATGGGGCACCGACATCACCTATATCCGCACAGACGAAGGCTGGCTGTATCTCGCGGTCGGGCTTGATTTATTCTCCCGGCAGGTGATTGGCTGGGCGATGCAACCACATCTGGGGCGTGAGCTGGCTATCCAAGCGGTGCGGATGGCGGTCGGGCAACGAACGACCACAGCCGTCGTGGTTTTGCACTCAGACCGTGGAACACAGTATACGGCAGAGGAGTTTCAAGCCTTCTTGAAGACGCATGGGATTGTGAGCAGTATGAGTGGAGTCGGGAACTGCTATGACAATGCCGTGGCGGAAAGTTTCTTTGGGTTATTGAAGCGAGAACGAGTCCACCGACGCCGCTATCAGACTCGAGCCGAAGCCCGGGCGGATGTCTTTGACTATATCGAGGGATTTTATAACGGCCAACGGAGCCACTCCTTTACCCAGGGAGTAGCCCCCAGGCGGTTTGTTGAGCGGTATCACCAGGAGTGAACTTGCTCTATATCGGTGGACACTCCTAAGCTTTAAATTAAAGCAGAGGAGGATTCGGAATGACCAAGGGAAAATTTGCGGACGAGTTCAAAGAAGAAGCGGTCAAGCAGGTCATCGAGCGA